>NZ_CP113068.1:4800000-6000000 GCF_026625885.1 Roseateles sp. SL47
GTATGCGTGGAGTCCCGCACGATCATGCTACGGCCGACACGGGTGGTCAGGGACACCGGCCAGGCATGCGTCTGGGTGAGCGACACCATGCGAGGCCGGGCCTGTTCGATCAGGCTTCCACGGTCCGCATAACCAAGCGCCAGAGACTGAACCAGCGCGGTGACCCGATACCGCTTGCAACTGGCCTCGCAGACCACCAACCCCTCATGCATGAGGGTCTGAATGATGCGAAAGGTGGTGGGGTACGGAAGCCCCACTGCTTTGGAAATTTCCATCACGGTCAGCCATTCACCTCTGTTGATGGCCTGCAGAACCGCGATGCTGCGACTAACGGAGCGGATCGGGACACTTCTTTCCATGGGGCACCTCTGAAGACGGGGGGGAGCCGAGAACCAGACCAAGTCTGGGGCTGCGACCTCTGGGGGGGTACTTCCCAATGTGTCGCAAGGGCTATGCCCTGGGGGGTGACGAAATCCCCAGTCCACGCGCGTTGCCCGCAATGCGGGCAGTGGAACAGCGCTACACCGGACTCTGACATGCGCTGTTCTCACAGCGCGAAAACATCACTGCTCTGGCTGGCAGCCCTGCGGCCCTGAGCACCAAACTGGTTCTGCAGTTGTTTCCTCCCCTTGCGGGAGGCGACGTCCTCCACCGTGTCCATCAGCCCAACCATCGTGCAACCGTTCTCCTTTCACACCGTCCCCCACCTGATCATCGAACGGGGTGGCGCCACCCGACTTGGTGCACTGGTGGCGCCTCGCTTCGGTGCGCGCAAGACCTGCCTCATCACCGATGCATTCCTGTATCGCAGCGGACTGTTGTCCGCGCCACTGGAGAGCCTGCGCGCGTCGGGCTTCGAGGTGTTGGTTATCGACGACGTGCAGCCGGATCCACCCGATCACGTCATCGAAGCCATTGCCGTGCGAGCCTGGGAATTTGGCGCCGAACTCGTGATCGGATTTGGCGGCGGGTCCTCCATGGACGCCGCCAAACTCGTGGCAGTACTGCTGGCCGGAACCCAGGCGCTGAGCGACATGTATGGTGTGGACAAGATCCGGGGAGCTCGCCGGCCGCTGATTCAGGTACCTACCACCGCTGGCACCGGATCGGAGGTCACGGCGGTCGCGATCGTCACTACCGGCGACACCACCAAGAGCGGCATCGTCTCATCCTCCCTGTATGCGGACATGGCCTTGCTGGACGCCGAACTGACGCTCGGCCTTCCACCTGCCATCACTGCGGCCACTGGCATTGACGCGATGGTTCACGCCATCGAGGCCTACACCAGCTGCCGTTTGAAGAATCCGATCTCCGACATGCTGGCGCTGCAAGCCCTGGCACTCATCGCCGCGCACCTGGTACGCGCCTGCGAAGACGGCACCGATCTCGACGCGCGGGAAGCCTTGCTGCTAGGAGCGATGCTGGCAGGCCAGGCATTCGCCAATGCCCCTGTGGCAGCGGTTCACGCGCTGGCCTATCCCCTCGGCGGCCGCTTCCATCTTCCTCACGGCCTGAGTAATGCGCTTGTCCTTCCGGAGGTCCTTCGATTCAATGCACAGGTCCCGGCCGCCACCGAGGCCTATGCGGAGCTAGCCACACGACTCCTTCCCGAGTTGACTGGTGACGCCAAGGCGCGTGCCACGGCCTTCATCCGCCAGTTGAAGGCACTCATTGCCGCCACCGGCCTGCCGCACCGCCTTCGGGATCATGGGATCGCCCAGAAAGATCTTTCCCAACTCGCGGCAGACGCCATGCAGCAGACACGCCTGCTTGCCAACAATCCCCGCGAGATGACAGAAGCGGCGGCACTGGATATCTATCGACGCGCTTGGTGAGGTGGGGTGAGCTCGGGTCCGCAGGCAACACCGCAGGCGGCACAACAGCCGGAATGATCACCTCCGGATAAACCAGCACAGGGATGCTCGCTCTGCGGTCAGCCCTCGTGGCAAGGTTGGTGGCGTACGTCTTGAAATCGCAATATCTCTGTCAAGAAATTTCGCCCCGCTTCGCAGTTCGAGCGGTCACGGCGAGATTGCGCAACGGAGTTGGTTCCCATGAGTGTTGTGATGCCCCCCGCCTCGGCCGAGTGCCTGCTCGACTTTGCCGATCGTTGTCGCCAGATCGTCGGCCCTGACAATGTCCGGGAGGACATCGATGCGCTGCGTGAGTTCGATCATGACATCGGCGATCGTGGCCCTCACCGGCCCGTGCTGGTCGTTGCACCCGGATCGATCGGGGAACTCTCCAGGATCATGGCCAGTGCCAACGAGGCGGGAGTTGACGTCGCTCCGCGCGGCGCCGGCATGAGCTATACGGCGGGATATGTGCCGGCAACCCCCGCCACCATGATGCTCGACATGCGCCGCATGAACCGGGTGCTGTCGGTCTCGGCGCAGGACATGACAGTGACCGTCGAAGCCGGCTGCACCTGGGCTGACCTGCTCGCGACGCTCACGCCCTTGGGGCTCCGCACGCCATTCTTTGGACCGATGTCCGGCATCAGTTCAACCGTCGGCGGCGGTCTCTCCCAGCTCAACGCCATGTTGGGGGCCGGTCAGCATGGAACCTCCAGCGAGAGTGTGGTGGCACTGACCGTGGTGCTTGCGGACGGTCGCCTGATCCGCACGGGTGCGCGAGGCCCCAACGGGCAGTCTCCGTTCTACCGCCATTTCGGCCCCGACCTGGCCGGGTTGTTTTGTGGTGACTGCGGCGCGTTGGGCGTCAAAGCCGAGATCACCCTGCGATTGATGCGCAAGCCGGCGGTGGAGGGGCACGTGTCCTTCGCCTTCCCCACGGGGGAATCACTCATGCGGGCGATGGGTGAGATCGCCCGCCAGGGCCTGGCTGCTGAAATGTGCGCCTTTGATCCGGGTCTGACACGGGTGCGCATGCGGCGTGAATCCATGGCCAGCGATCTCAAGAAGGCCGTCGCCGTCGCAGGACAACAGCGGTCGCTGCTCAAGGGGTTGGTCGAGGTGGGACGCATGGCCCTCGCCGGCCGAGACTTCATCGACGTCGAGGCATTCTCGCTGCACCTGAATGCCGAAGGGCGCTGCGCGGAGGCGGTTGAGTTCGATCTCGAAGCCGCTCGTCGTGTTGCTGCCCAGGAAGGTGGCCGGGAAATCCCGAACACCATCGCCAAGGTCATTCGTGCCGTGCCGTTCCCCCCGGCCAACAGCATTCTGGGCCCCGACGGAGAGCGCTGGCTGCCCATCCACGGGCAGGTTCCGCTCTCCGCTGCGCCGGACGTGCTCGCGGCATTGACGGCAATCTTCGCGGACATGGCCGGAGCCTTCAAACGCCATGGCATGCAGCATGGCTTCCTCTTCACCAGCATGTCGACGAACGCCATCATCCTGGAACCCGTTCTGTACTGGCCGGACGAGCGGCTGCCAGTCCACGAGGCCCACATCGAGCCCGCCCATCTGAGCCGACTGCCCGTGCTGAGTGCCAACCATGAGGCCCACGCAGTCGCGCTTCAGGCCAAGGCACGAATCATCGAGGTGTTCCGCCAACAAGGCGCCGGCCACTTCCAGATTGGCCGCACCTATCCCTACCGTGAAAGTCGGGACCCGGACAGTTGGGCGCTGCTGGCCGCCATCAAGCAACACGTGGACCCCCACGGCCGCCTCAATCCTGGCGTGCTCGGTTTCGACCTTCCCTCACACTGAAGGACCGGAGGCTCCCATGAGTAGCTATCGAGCGTTGCAACTGCAACGTTTTGCCACCGATGTGCGTCACGGCGCTGCACTCGTTGAAATGCCCTGGCGCGAACCAGGTCCGGGCGAGATCGCCGTTCGCAACCTTTGGTGCGGCGTCAACGGAATCTTCGACACACAGATCGCGCGCAATGCCGTTGACTATATGAAGGTCGCGCTGCCGACGGTGATGGGCGTCGAGGCCTTGGGGATTGTCAAGGCGGTTGGAAAAGGCGTACTCCAGTTTCAACCGGGCGATGCTGCAGTGACCGTCCGCTTTCGCGGGGGGTATCGCGAGGGCAACGTCGGGTCGGCCAACGACTTCATTCGGGTGCCATCAGTACGCCCGGAATGGCTGGCGCTGGCGTCCACCGGAGTATCGGCATGGTTGATGCTGATGCACACGGGTCAGGCGTGCGAAGGAGAAACCGTCGCCATCTCGGCTGCAGCGGGGGGGCTCGGTCACCTGCTGGTTCAACTCGCCAAGCTGCAGGGCTGTCGGGTGGTGGCCATCTGCGGCGGTGCGACGAAGGCCGCATTTGTACGTTCGTTGGGCGCGGACCATGTCATCGACTACAAGACCGAGCCGGTCGCCGCAGCACTCGCCCGGGATTTCCCCGGGGCCCTGAATCTGGCCATCGATACCGTGGGCGGTGCGACTTTCGACGCCATGGTCGACCAACTGGCGCCCCATGGTCGGCTGGTGGTCGGTGGTGCGGCCCAAGACCTCGATGGACGCCCCGAAGTGATCACCGCGCCGCGCATCGTTCACAAGCTCTATTACAAGGGCGCGTCGGTACGGGGGTTCATGAACGGACTGCTGACCGAGCATTGGGCCACCGCACGTGCAGCGCTGTTTCCGCTGTATCAGTCCGGACGACTGCGGGTGGTCTTCGACGCCCGAGACCTGCGCGGCATCGAGCAGGTGCCGGACGCCATCGACCATCTGCTGTCCGGGAGCTCCATGGGCAAGGTACTCGTAACGCTGTCCTCGGAGGGCAAGACATGAGTGCCGTATACGTCCCCTGCCGCTGGATCGCTCTGACCGTCTGGCTGGCCGTGAGCGGCAGTCTTTGGGCCGCTCAGCCAGCGCAGGAGACCTCGGCAACAAGGTCAGCTCCACCGAACGGCGCCTCCACAGCGGCCCTCAATCCTCACTACGCAGGAGCCCGGTTTCGTCAGGTCGAAGGTGCCGACGGGGTGCCCCTGAACGTGGTGGAGAAGGGGGACCCGTCCCTGCCTCCGGTACTCTTCATCCACGGCTTTCGGCAAAGCTACCTGAGCTGGGCGCTGCAGTTCGGCAGTGACCTCGACCATCGCTGTCATCTGGTCGCTTTCGACCTGCGGGGTCATGGCAACTCCGGCCACCCATGGCAGAAGTCGGCTTACGACCATGCTCGTCCCTGGGCGGAAGACGTCGCCAGCGTCATTCAAGCCTTGAATCTGCGTCGGCCGCTCATCGCGGCATGGTCCTTCGGCGGCACAGTGGCCATGGACTTCGCGACCCTGCATCCAGAGATTCCTGTCGCTGGATATCTGCTGATCGGCACGGCCGCTGGCACCGCCGCATCCCCGCCACCGCCCGCCCCTCCCACACCCGGACCGACACAACTGCCTGACCTTCAGCGCAATGTCCAGGCGGTGGAGGCCTCCATGGACCTGCTATTCCCCACCACCGCCGCCACACCTCTGGACCCGACCCTGCGCGCTCAGTTCAAGGCTGCGGCCATGCGGGTCGGGCCATGGGTGGACCAGGGCGTCGCAGGTCGGGCACGCACCGGAAAGATCGACGTTCAAGCCCCCATCACCTTCGCTACGGGCGGCCGCGATCCCATCATCAGTCCGGCCACCCTGGCGCGACTGAAAGACTTCTTTCCAGAGGCTCGCTTCGTTGACTTCCCCAGCGCCGGACACGCGGTGTTCCTCGACGAAGCGGCCTCCTTCAATGCCCTGCTTGATCAATTGCAGTGCCACCAGAGCGGCTCATGACGCAGGTCCACGAGACCGGCCTCTCACGACCTGAGCCGCTCCCCCATCCGCAGTTCCCGTATCCGCAGTCCGTTTCTGAAGTCCCGCTCTGAGCGCCGCATTCGGGCCCCAGCCAGCCGCGCCAGTCTCCCCCCCCAATCAAAGTCTCGGAGTTCTTCAAAGTGAATCGCCTTCTGCCCCCGGTCCTACCTCTTCGCTTCCGCCGCCACCCGTTGGTCCACCTCGTCCTTGCGGGTTGGGGGTTGAGCGCGGTCACCCTGCTGCCGCTGGGCGCCCTGGCACAGTCCACGGCACCGGCATCCCCGGAACCTTCATCCGAGGCGAAGGCCGCAGCCAAAGCCGATGCGCCCGCCGACGCCGCCTCCGACGCCAAACCCGACGCTGCATCGGCGGCATCAGGGCTTGGCACGGTCTACGTCACCGCCCGCAAGCGCGCCGAATTGCAAATCGATGTGCCGATATCAGTACAGACCATGTCCGATAAGGACCTGCGAGCCTCTGGAACCACTTCGGTCTCGGACCTGAGCAGCCAGGCCGGCTTCACATTCACCTCGGCCCAGAGCACTGGCGCCTATGGCCGCTCTGCAGGCATGGTCACCTTCCGGGGCCTGCAGGGGGAACTAGGGCGCCCCAACGACGCCTCCGGTGGCGTGTTCCTAGACGGTGTGGCCATCACCAACGGCATCTCCACCCTCGGCATGAGCGACATCGCCCGTGTGGAAGTGCTCAAGGGGCCACAGAACGCTTTCTTCGGGCGCAGCACCTTTGGTGGGGCGGTCAACTTCATCACCAAGGTCCCGGCAGACGAGTTCCGTGGCACGGTCAACACCAATATCAACCACCATGGCTCGTCCGACGTGGATGCCAGTATGGAGGGCCCGCTGATCGCCGGCCTTCTCAAGGGCCGCCTGATGGTGGCCAGCCACAACAAGGTCGCCGAGCAGCATGCCAGCGACGGGGGCGAACTTGGGGCCGAGAACTCGCGCACCATCACCGGCACGCTCTATGTCACTCCCACAGAGAAGCTCTGGCTGCGCCTGCGCGGGAGCTATCAGGAAAACGACGACAGTCTGCCCGCCGTGGCCTATCTCGCGGCGACCAACAACACGAGTTGTACGGGCAGGACCTACACGGGCACCGGCCGCGATGGTGCGACCGTCAGCTACACCCCCGGCACCGCCTACTTCTGCGGCAGCATCCCCGATCTGAAGCAATTGGGCAGCGGCGTGATCAATGCCAACACCACGATTCCTGCCGCCGCCTACAACGCCTTCGTCAACAACTCGCTCAACGACCCTTATCTGGCCAAGACGCCACGTCTGGACCACATGGGCATGCGCAGTGAAGTCAAGCAGGCCTCTCTCCAAGCCGGTTATGAACTTCCGAAGGACATGGAGCTGGCCTTCAACCTCGGCTACAACGAAGCCAACACCACCAGCATCTATGACCTGGACAAAACCGGTACCGCCAACTTCTTTTCAGCGCAGATCAATCCGACGCATGACCTGACGGTGGACACCCGCCTCTCCACCGATGCCCGCCAAAGCCTGCGTGGCGTCGTCGGAGCCAGCCTCTTCCGGTCGTCCTACGTCTATTCACAGATCGACTACAGCCCGGGTTTCGGCGGGACGGCGGCTGGCATCTCCACCAACTTCAGCAATTTTGATTCGACCGTCCCGGCTGTCTATGGATCGGTGGAATACGACTTCACGCCTCAGATCACGGGCTCACTGGAAGCCCGGTATCAACGCGACCAGATCAAGTCTTACAGTCGCGCTGGGGCCGTACAGGAGAACCGGACCTCCAACGTGCTGCCGAGGTTGACCCTTCGCTACAAGCCTACCACCAACATTTCCACGTATTTCAACGTTGCCAAGGGTGTGCAACCGCTGACAGTGAACTCCGGATTCTCGAGTGCCTCAGCGGCGGCCAAGGCATACATCCTCACGCAGGTCCCCACAGCCAGCGACTTCACAGAACAACCCACCCTCACCTCCTTCGAACTGGGGTTCAAGCAGCGTGTTGGCAACAACTTCCAGTACGCACTCGCGCTGTATGACATGCAATGGAAGCATCGCCTGACAAGCACCACCATCTTCAACCCGGCCAGCTGCGGCACGACCTCGGGCACGGCGGAATGCCCGCTCACGGCCTCGGGTACCGGCATCCAGAGCGGCAATGACGCTCGCATCCGCGGCATCGAGCTGTCGGTCGATGCCCAACTGACGCCCAGTTGGGTCGTCGGCGCCTATGTGGATTACAAACGCGCCCGCTGGACCCGCTACGACAGCTCCTCGCAATCGCGCTACGGCAGCTACGGAACGGCCGCACTCACGGGTTATGCCGTCTCCTTCGACGGCAACACCGTGGCCCGCGTCCCCGACATTCAGGTCAATGCAAACACCACTTACCGATTCAATCCGCTTTCCAACGGGTGGCGTCCATGGCTGCGTGCCGATGTTCTGTATGTGGGACGGATGTGGGAAAGCGACTTCAACTTCGCTCGAACGGATCCCTACAGCCGCATCGACCTTCGTCTAGGCTTCGACAAAAACGACATGTCCTTCGATATCTACGTCCGCAATCTGGCCAACGATCGCAGCTGGACCACCGTCTCGCGTGTGAACAACCTCGGCCTGTCGCCGCTGACCAGCTTCTCTCAGCAAGGGCTGACCGCGATGGCGCAGGAAGAACGTGCCTTCGGCGTGCGTGCCAGCTACTCGTTCTGATGAACAGCGCCGCCACCACTGAACGGACCGGCGCAGGTGCCGGTCCACGGCGCCGCTCGTTATTGACGGGTGGTTTGGCTGGCGCGGCCCTGGTGGCCCTGCCGGGCCGCTTGAGCGCAGCATCGCAGGCGCCGACGGACGTCCTGATCCTGGGCGCGGGCATCGCCGGGCTGCATGCTGCGCGACTGCTTCAGTCCGCCGGCAAGTCGGTCACCGTGCTGGAAGGGAGCGGCCGCGTCGGCGGCCGTTGCTGGACGGCGCGCGATGTCCCGGGTCGCCCCGAATTGGGCGCCGGCACGGTCGGTGCGGGTTACGGCCGCGTGCGTGGCAATGCCGCCGAGTTGGGCGTGGAATTGATCGCGCCCCCGCCTGGCTCGCGAGACATCGTCGGCAGCGCCTCGGCGGCCTACAGCGTCTATGGCCAACCCGTTTCAGCCCCCCCGTGGGCACAGTCGCCGCTGAACCGCCTGCGAGGCCAGGAGATCTCGCGCACCCCGTCGCAGTTGATCTCCTGGTTCCTCAACCAGGACGTCGGCTTCAAGGACCTCAATGACTGGCTCAAGCCGGAATTTTCCTGGCTGGATCGCCTGTCACTGCGTGAGTACATGACCCGACTCGGTGCCTCACCCGAGGCCCTCCGGCTGATGGATGTTCATGCCCCGGGGACCAATCTGGACGAGGCCAACGCGCTGCACTTCGTCCGTCGCACGTATTACTACGGTTGGGAAGCACGTGCTGGTCGCAGCGCTCGCGTCAAGGGCGGCACAAGCGCCCTGACCGACGCGATGGCGGCTTCCTTGCAGCGACCCGTGCTGCTGAACCAGTTCGTCACCCAGATCCATACCGGTGCCCATGGGGTGGAGGTGAGGTGTCGGGACGGCTCGGTCCACCGTGGCCGCACCTGCATCTCGACCCTGCCGTTTGCGGTGCTTCGAAAGCTTCGCATCGACGGTCCGGTGCCTACGCTGCAGCGTGCCGGCTGGCAGGCGGTTCGCCACACCGACGTGGTTCAGGTGTTCATGTCCGTGGACAGCCCGTTCTGGCAACAGGACGGCGCAGCTGCCGAGATGTGGACCGACGGCCCGATCGAGCGCTTCTTCCACCTTCCCGCCGAGGATCAGCCCTACGGCATCATCGGAGCCTATATCAGCGGCGATGGGGTGGATGCAGTCCGGGGGCTGACCCGGGAGGCCATGGGCCAATATGCGCTGGAGACGCTCCATCGACTGCGACCATCCTCGCGCGGCCACGTCCAGGTGACCCATGTGCATCACTGGGGCGCTCAGCCCGGGGCGCTCGGGCACATCGCCAGTTGGGCGCCAGGCGACATCGGCCGTTATGAAGATGTCGTGCGGCGCCCGATCGGGGCGCTCTACTTCGCTGGCGATCATCTCGGGCGGACCCATGTGGGTCTGGAAGCGGCCTGTGAGGCTTCGGAGCATGCGGTCATGGACGTGCTGGATCGCCTGGGATGACCCGCTTCGCCGCCCACGGGCTTGCCCATGCCGAGCGCCTCCGCGTCGCCAGGTGGACACTCTACGGAGCGCTCACCGGAAGCGTCTTGCTGGGCTGTACAAGCGTCGGCGATCCAGCCGCGCAGCAGACAGGGCGTCGCGACTGTCCGGTATGCCCGGACCTGGTCGTGATCGCCGCTGGCACGTTTCGGATGGGGAGCGACGCGTCCGACCCACGGCGCGCCAAGGACGGTCGCGAGGAACCGGCGCATGAGGCGCAGGTGTCGCGGTCCTTTGCATTGGCCCGACGCGAGGTCACGGTGGAGGAGTTTGAACGCTTCATCACTGCCACGGGCTATGTCACGGACGCCGAGCGCGCCCCCGCGCAAGGCTGCCTGGCCTGGCTGCCCACCGACCATGCCCTTGGCCCTCGCCCCGCCTTGAGCTGGCGGTCACCTGGCTACGCGCAGACGCCACAACATCCGGTGGTCTGCGTCAGCTGGAATGATGCTCGGGCCTACACGCAATGGCTCGGGAGCGTGGCGGGGCAGCTGTACCGGCTCCCCACCGAGACCGAATGGGAATACGCGGCGCGAGCGGGCAGCCACACCCACTGGCCCTGGGGAAACGACGACGACGCCGGCGAGGAGGCCCCCCAGGGATCTCCGGCCTGTCGATTTGCCAATGTCGCCGACACCACCGAGGCAAGCGACGGCTTCCACTGGTCGGAACACCATTACTGTAGCGATGGTCACTTCCAGGCAGCCCCGGTGGGACGGCTGGAACCTAATCGGTTCGGGGTGCAGGACATGATCGGCAATGTGTGGGAGTGGGTGCAGGACTGTTACGCGCCCGAGGCGTATGCGGACGGCTCCATGCCTCGTGACGGGTCCCCGAGAGAGACGGCCCACTGCCCAGCCCGTGGGCTTCGGGGCGGCGCATGGATCAGCGGCCCGGCGCGGACCCGCCCGGCCTATCGCGGAGGTTATGCCCCGCAGACGCGCAGCAATGTCTTCGGGTTCCGAGTGGCACGAGATCTCTGAGGCCCTCTCGCCCCCCCTGCCTCCTGCGCCACGCCCTTACCGGGCCTCGGTGGGGCCGGCCCTGACGGCCCGCAAGGCGCCAACCAGCAAATTGGACAAGGTCGGCTCCCGCCATGCTGGGGAAGACTTGCCGACGCGCAGCACCAGCAGTTGCTCACTGGGCACGATCATCAACTGCAAGCCGCCCACACCACTGAGATAGAACTGATCCGGTGCCACCGCTTCGACCTTGTCGTCGCCCAACGCGATCGCGCGTCGATTGAGTCGTGGGTCCTTCCACGCAGCGCCCAGATAAACCTGATAGCCGAATGCCGGGTTTGTGGGGGCCGGAGCCCGCATTTCCCGGACAAACCGCTCATCGAGCAACTGTTTGCCTTGCCATCGTCCTCCGTCCAGCAACATCTGCCCGATCCGCACCCAGTCACGTGCGCGTGACCAGATGCAGCAATACGCCATCGCCCGTCCGCCGGGGCGATCCAACATCTGTTCCGCATCGCTCGCCCCCAAGGGCTTCCACAGGCGTGTGCTGACGAAGTCCAGATAAGACTGTCCGGTGGCACGTTCCACGACCAGGCTGATCGCATGAGAGTTGTCGTTGTCCCAGGCGAAGTCGGTGCCCGGCGGATAGGCCAACGGCGCTTCGCGGACGATGGCCTCGACGTCGGCGCCGTAGTGCAACTGGATGTAGTGGCTGCCGGGCACCTTGTTGGGCTCATTGCGAAAACCTCCGCTCATGGTCAGCAGTTGGCGGAGGGTGATTGCTGCGCGTGAAGCGTCACGCCATTCCTTCAACCAGGTGGATGCCGGTTGATCCAGCGACCGAATGCGCCCCTCTTGCAGCGCGACACCAATCGCCATGGCTCCCAGTGTTTTGGCCATGCTGTGCGCGCTGAACGTCTGTTCAGCATCGAATCCATTGAAATAGCGCTCCAACTGCACCACACCGCGGTGCACCACGATCAGCGCCATGCCCCTGCTGCCCTCCACGTAGCTGGAGGCTTCCTCCAAAGCACTGGCGGGCACGGTCGTGTGGCCCTGCGGTGCCGATGGCAGGAAGGGGCCCGGTTCGCCCTTGAGCGGAACCAGGGGCCAGTAGGAGCTGTAGGGGGCTTCCAGGGGATTGGCCGCCGGATGGTCCATGCGCCACCAGAAGGCCGCGTTGGCTTCATCCCTTGGTGGAGGCGGCAGAACTGTGGCCACCGGGGCCGATGAGGCCAATGGCGCAGGGACGGCGGAGGCCGCCGCAGGTTCGGCGGCACGTGAGGGGACCGGCGAGACCGCCATCACAGCGATCATCAACAGCTGCGCGAGAAGGTGTTTCATAAGCGGGAAGGCCCTTGCAGGCGAGAGGTTGACGGACGAGGGTGCAGACGTGAATCACCGCTGGGAAGGGTCCGGATCACTGCGTTCGCTCAACGCAGCCGCAGCCCGATGAATGGCCTGGCGGATTCGGGAATAGGTGCCGCACCGACACAGGTGAGCCGACATGGCCTCGTCAATCGCAGCGTCATCCGGTTTGGGATGGCGCCTGAGCAGCGCGACGGCCCCCATGACCTGCCCAGACTGGCAATACCCGCACTGCGGCACTTCCAGTTCCACCCAGGCCCGCCGCACCGCGTCGGCCACTGGTCCGGAAATCTCCTCGATGCTGACCACGTGACGCCCCTGAACCGCCCCGACCGGTAGCACGCAGGACGGCATGGCATCGCCATCCACATGCACCGTGCACGCCCGGCACTGGGCTGCCCCGCAACCGAACTTGGTCCCACACAGGTGCAGTTGGTCTCGCAGCACCCAGAGCAACGGCATTTCGTCAGGGGCATCCACTGCCACCGCACGGCCATTGATGTTGATCGTTTTCATGGCCATTCAATCGGACGCCTGGAGGACAGCATCAGACTTGGCATCGTCCACCGGCCGCAGTGCCTGGATCGCCTCTTCCACACTTACGACCTCCGCATACTTGGCCTGAAGATCGAACAAGTTGGACTGCTGCGGACGCTCGTCCCGATCGCCACAAGCCTCCCGAACCACGAACGGGGCGAAGCCATGTTGGAGCGCATCAAGTGCCGTCGCTCGAACACAGCCGGAGGTGGAGAAGCCAGTCACCAGTACGGTGTCGACCTTCAAGGCGGTCAAGGTCGAGGCCAGCGACGTGCCGAAGAAGGCCGAGGCGTATTGTTTGGTCACCACGGTTTCGTGCGCCTCCGGCTCGACACCGGCCACAAATGCGCCCAGTGGTGAACCAGGCACAAACGAGCGCAAGGCCGGCACCTTACGAAAAAAGAGACCCCCATCCCGACCAAGGGCGTCATAAGCCACCCGCGTAAAGATCACCGGCACACCCGCCGCGCGAGCCGCAGCAACGAGACGACGGTTGGGTTCTACCGCATCCACAAATCCCTGGGCATAGAGACCGCTGCCCGGTTGGACGTAGGCCTGCACCACATCCACGACCACCAAGGCGGGTTGCTGCCCGAATGGAAGACGGGCGCCAAAGCCCGCACGCTGGTAGTCCGCTGTAAGGTCGAGAGCATCGGTCGAAGGACGGGTCACGTTGAAGATTCCGGGCGATGGTGATGAGCAATCCCTGGAGCATCCGGCGGGACGCAGGAAGCGACAAGCGCATCGAGTGCTTCGATTCACCAGTCGAATAGAGATCGTTGACCGCAGTGACGAGCCCCCACATCCACTATGCGAATAGCGGAGGACTCTGCGTTGGCTCGCAGCCCTTGGGGCTAGGACCATGAAGCCCTTACTGCAATCGGGGCCTTGTATGGACATCTCCGCGCTGACTCACCTGATGCGAGCCTATAGCGAATATTGGGCGGCTATTGCTCTACCCACCATCGGAGCATTGGCCTTGCTCGCGCCCCGTTTGATCTTGGTGCTCCGAACCGATGCATCTCGGGTTCAGCCGCCTGGCACCAACGAGGCCTTCACGGACTTCTCGACCGATTGTCACGTTCATGCCCTCGCCTGCACGACGGACTGCGCCAGGTGCTACGCATGAGCCCGATGGATTTCGAGTTCACCGTTCCGGTTCTGGTGATCGGCGGCGGCGCGTGTGGTGCCACCGCAGCGCTGGCCGCTCAGGATGCGGGCGCTTCTGTCCTGGTGGTGGAGCGCGATGCAGAGCCGTTGGGCACCACAGGCATGTCCCAGGGCCTCGTCTGTGCAGCAGGCACTGCTGCACAGCGCCGGCATGGCATCGACGACAGCCCCGATCAGTTGTATGAAGACATCCTCACCAAAACCCGGGGACTGACCGACCCCGTGCTGGCACGTGCCATTGCCGATCATGCCGGCCCCACCATGGATTGGTTGATCCAACAACACGATCTGCCCTGGGACCTCGACCTTCGCTTCAAACCGAGCTATGGGCATAGCCGGGCCCGCGTGCACGGCTGGCTGGACCATACCGGGATCGACATGGTGCAGTTGCTGCATGCACGCCTCGCGGCGGCGAACGTCGATGTACTGACCGAGGCGAAGTTGGTGGATGTGGTGACCGATGCCAGCGGCGCTGCCCGAGGCGTATGGGTGGAACGTCCCGACGGCTCGCGCGAGGCCATTGGCTGCGACACACTGGTGATGGCAGCCGGTGGCTTCGCCGCCAGTCCGGCGATGGTCCGCCAATACATTCCGGACGCCTCCCTCGCCCGTTGCAACGGTCATGAAGGCAACTGCGGCGATGGCATACGCGTTGGCCAGTCAATGGGCGCTGCGGTGGGCGACATGGGCTCCTACCAGGGCTACGGCATGCTCGCCGATCCGCAGACGATCCCGGTGCCCCCTGGCTTCCTGGTCGAGGGTGGGCTGCTGATCAACAAAGCGGGCCGACGCTTTGTCCACGAGACCGAAGACATTTCGGGCATGGTGCACCCGGTACTGGCTCAGCCTGACAGCATGGCCTGGGTGGTGATCGACGAGGCGATCGAAACGCGCTGCACCTACGTGCTGGAAACCCGTCAATTGAGGGGACTGGGTGCCATGCGTGAAGCCCCCGACCTGACAACCCTGGCCCAGGCCATCGGTGTCGACGCAGCATCGCTCGCCGATGAACTGGCATCGAGTTGGGCGGCCTGGCGAGCAGGCACGGCTGACCGGTTGGGGCGGTGCTGGTTGGATGGCCCGCCGCCGGCCGCTCCTTATCGGGCCCTCAAGGTGGGCGGAGCCCTCTTCCATACACAAGGCGGCCTGCAGATCAACGGCAGCGCGCGCGTACTACGCCCCGATGGCCAGCCGTTGCCCAATCTGTTTGCGGGTGGCGGCAGTGCCCGCGGCGTCTCCGGCCCGTCGTTCTGGGGCTACCTGCCAGCGATGGGGTTATGTGCCGCCGTCACCTTCGGCCGCCTCGCAGGGCAGCAGGCTGCGGCACAGGCCGCTCGCCAGGGCGTGGTGCCTGCAGACCGCTAAGCCTTCACCGGGGGCTTGGGCCCCATCCAGCTTTCTTCCCTGGCACCGCCATTGGCGGTGCATTCCTTGTACCAACCTGAGACATAACCATGAGCTCCACCACTGAAACCCCCTCCAACATCCGCGAAGCGATGCCTCTGTTGGCTCGCAATGAAGGCGTCTGGGAGGGTTGGTATCGCTACTATGACGCTGCCACCGGCCAGCTGATCGATCAACACCGCTCGCGCCTGATCTGCCGTCTGCCGCAGTCTGGACCGCATGCCGGCAACTACCACCAAACCAACCACTACTTCTGGGAAGACGGCCGCGTGGATGTTCGTGATTTCCCGGCCTGGTATGAGAAGGGCCGCATCTGGTGGGACAACGATCTGATCACCGGCTGGGCCGCAGCCATGCAGCCCGACGACCATCATCGCTCCACCTGCCTCAATTGGACACGCAAGGGCGAACCCGACCTCTATCTGTACGAGATGATTCAGCTCTCGGCCGATGGCAAGAACCGCGCACGGACCTGGCATTGGTTCCGCAACGATGTTTGCTTCCAGCGCACGCTGATCGACGAGCGATTCGTCACGGCGGATTGGCAGAACTTCAACGACCCCACCGCGCCGAAGAATTGACCTCCGGGGGCTGTACGCCCCTCTTGAAATCGTTCTCAGCGCGACAAAATGCCGCGCAGGGAACCAGCGGCGTCACGTTGCACCGGCAGGCTCGTGATCCAGGCACTCAGCGCATCATGCAGATGGGCCTGCCCACCGAAGGCCAGGCAAGCCTGCGCCTTGTCAAGATGCTGCTGCCGGGATAACGGCCACTCGGGAGCGCCGAACTGGCGTTCTACCCTCTGGTGGAGGGAACGCCCGTCCACCAGACGGACTTCCAGCAATGCGGGCACGAATGCGGCAGGATCAGGATGACCGTCCGCACGCACCGACAGCCGCTGCGCGAGGGCGAGGGTTTTTTCATCGGACAGCCGGTCGACCGTGAAATCCTCCAAGCCCACCTCACGTCGCTGCAACACAACGGCCCCTAGATAAGGAAAACAAAGCCGCGCATGCGCGGGCCGCATGTCGGCGACGGCTGCCCGACCCACCAGGCGGGCGATCAGCGGCGGCGCGTGATAGATGACCTGTTCGACCTGACTTTCGGTGAGCCCGAGGTCCATCAGCTGACGCAACGCAACGATCGCCCCATGAGCGGCGCGTCCCGTGGGAAAGGGCTTCCAGCTCAGCTCCGCCATGCGCCATCGCTGCCCAAGTTCCGCCAGCGCTGCGTCCAGTTCAAAGCCCGATTCAAACAGCGGCAAATACCCAAAGGGACCATCAATGACGTGGTGCGGGGCATCAATCCCCGCCAATGCCAGATCCAAGGCCACCAAGGCAGAGCGAGCAGCGCCCGCGACCTGCAATGCCAGCGTAGGTTTGCCTTCCAGGTGCGCCTGCATGGTGCCGGCTGCATAGGCCAACGCATGGCCAAAGGCCGCACGCGCCACCTCCAGCGGCAATCCGCGCAGACGACAGAGCGCTGCGACTGATCCAAACAGGCCCGCCGTGGCGGGCCGGAAGAACCGCAGCGGAGTGGTCACTGCAACGCCCAGCGTCGCGACCACATCAACACCCGCGACCAGCGAGGCGAGTAGCTCCGTCCCGGCGCGGGGCCCAGTACGATCGGCATCAGCCAAAACGGCGGACGCCACCGTGGCCATCGGGTGTGCCACGGCTGGCTCATGCACACAGTCAAACTCCTGAGCATGAATCTGGTAAGCATTGATAAACGCCGCATACGGTGCGGAAGCCCCCTCCCCCGGTCGACCCAGCACCTGGCAGGGTCCCGATCCGCCGCACCATCCCTGGACAGCTCGCCAGACCGCATCGGCATCCGGGGCAGCACGGCCGGCCACACCAACGCACAGCGTGTCATGCAGGAAGGTCGTGGCAGCCTGCTGAACTTGGGCTGGCAGGGCCGCCCACTCGACGCTCAGCGCGTGATCGAGGATCCGGTCGGTGGCGCTGACTTCGGTTTGCTTCGAGAACGTCGAAGGATCTCCGCTCATGTCGGTGACTCCACCAGCTCGATCAACGTACCTTCCGGCGAACGCAACACCCCGGCGCGCCGACCTTCATAGACCACCCCCTGTCGCGGCATGGGCGGCGTCATCCACGGCCCCTGGATGGCAGACAGATCAGGATGGGTCAGAGTCACGATGGCAATGCCCGGAGGCAACTGTCCGGGTAGGCCGGGCCGCGGGGTGGCACCTGGGGGATATTGGTCCAGTTCCAGGCAGATGTGGCCATTCGCCGTCGCACAGACGATCCGATGGCGATGTGTCGGGGGCAGGTCAAAGGCCCGGTTGAGCATCCGGTAGGGAATCTCCAGAGGGTCCTGCAGCGGAAAATCCAACTGCCTGGAGAGCCAATGCGCGCTCGTTTCCAGATCCTGGCAGGCCAGCACGGCAATAAAGAGCACATCCACAGGCGATTGGGCCTGCGGCAGTCCACTGCCTGGACCACCTTGCAGCACCTGCGTCAGATAGAGGACCTCGCCATCGGGTCCCATCACTTGCATCGGGTGAATGCTGGGCAGGCTGGGATTGGCCGTCGGAGGCCCGATGATCTCGAACGCGCTCCCTATCAGTCGATCCTGCGTCGCAAAGACGTCCTCCACGCACAGCTCCAGCGCAGCCCAGCCAAACGTCCGCAGCGGGCGCAAGCCAGGGACGGGGTCGCCCTCAATGAACCGCAGGTCCACCGGACGCCCGCTGGCTGGCCGCACCACCACACATTGGCGGCCGGCGCTCTGTGGCGCCCCCCAATGGGCGGCAAGGTCGTGGTCGAGGGGGCCACTCTCGATGATGCGGAAGTCGAGGCGTTCCACGTAGCCAGCCGCTGCCTCGTCCGCGCTCTTGACCACCACGGTGGCGCAACGCAAGGGATTCATCAACACGAGCATAGGGGGCGGTGTGACGCAAGGCAGGCTGTGTCCACCCGTTATCCACGTGGCGGATGAGCCCGGACCGAGGCTTGAGGCGTCGCCCAGGTTGGCGTTTCATGGGCGCATCGTGCATAGGCACGCCCCAGGACTTGACCATGTCACAACGCCCCCAAGGCTACACAGAGTTCCGCCGTGGATGGCCCATCGTGCTCGCATCCATGCTGGGCGTCGGATTGGGTCTCTCCCCTCTCCCTTTCTACACCACCGGTGTGCTAGCCCCGCATTTGCATGCGGAGTTTGGCTGGGGGATGGGCCAGATCTTCTTCGGCATCACGATCACCACATTCGTTGTGTTGTTCGCCGGTCCGCTGGCCGGCTTTCTCGCGGCACGGTGGGGGACCCGACCTGTAGCCCTGGGGTCCCTTCTGCTGTTCTCATTGGCGTTCATGGCGCTGGCGTTCTCCAATGGATCACTGCCACAGTACTACCTGACCTGGGGAGCCATTGCGCTGTTGGGTGCGGGCACACTGCCCATCACCTGGACACGCGGCGTCAATCACTGGTTCGACGAGCGCAAAGGACTTGCCCTTGGCCTGACGCTGATGGGCACGGGGGTGTTCGGAATCTTCGCCAAGCCAATGACCGCCTGGATGATCACGCACTTCGGTTGGCGAGGCGCCTATATCGGCCTGGGCCTGCTCCCGTTGCTGATCGCCTTTCCGGTCGCCTTCGCGCTGTTTCGAAATACTGACGACGACACACACTCGACGGCGACAAGTCGCCCCTCGGATGGGCTCAGCTTCTCCGAAACCCTCCGATCGTGGCGACTGTGGCTGATGGGCGCCGCGTTCATCCCCATCTCGTTTGCGCTGGGCGGGCCCATTCCCAACATGGAAAACATCCTGCGGGCCAACGGCTTCGCGCCCGAGGTGGTGATACGTCTCACGCCTTTCATCGGACTGTCGGCCCTGATTGGCAGAATCGCGGGTGGATGGCTCGTGGATCGCTTTTGGGCGCCAGCGGTGGCGTTGATCATCCTCAGCCTGCCGGGCCTGTCCTGCCTCCTGCTTGCTCAAAGCCAGTTCAGCTTCGAGGCTGCTCTGCTGTCGATCTTCCTGATTGGCTTCGCAGTCGGCGTCGAATACGACCTGATGGCATTCTTCGTCGCCCGCTACTTTGGCATGAAGAGCTACACCCAGACCTATTCCCTGCTGTACGTCTGCTTCTCGATCGGGGCAGGCCTCGGACCCGCCGTGTTCGGCTGGAGCTTCGACCGTACGGGCAACTATCAAGCGGTGCTGACTGCCTCCGCGCTGGGCTTGGTGCTCGGGGCGGCGTCCTTCCTTGCCCTTGGCCGCTATCGCGTGCCCGCTGCGGTCTCTCCGGCCAGGCCCCTGGCGGCTCACAGCTCCCCCAACAGTCTGACGACGCCCGCTCGCTGACACCTGCCAGCCGGCCCATTGAAAAAGCCCCGTCGAGACGCTCGATCGGGGCTTCCATGCCAACATCGGCCCTCGCCATCCGGTGACTCATTCCGCAGCGGAACGCGTCACCTCCACCGCTACATCCTCCGATGCCGGCTCACCCACGAGGCTGGCAGCCTCGTTCTCTTGCTGGACGATGCGAAGCACGCGCGACAAATATTCCTGAGTCCATCGGGTGCGTTCCGTATCCGCCTGAGCATCGGGCTGGAAGCATTCAATGTCCGCGCGGGAGAGCACACCCTGCGCCTCCAAAACGCGCTCCAGCGTGTCCAGCCGCTGGCGCGCCACGGCCAACTCCTGCACCGCAGCCATGGTGATGGCCAGCACGCGCTCGACTTCCGGCGTTAAGAAATAGGGGCGTTTTCCTGCGGGCTTGGAGCCCGCGCCCTTCAGTGCGTCTTCCCAACTCATGCGGATCTCCATGCCCCAGTCACATGCCAGGCCGCCTTGCGACCGTAGTCCTCGGTGTCGTCCTCGGCGGCGTCGGGGAACAATTCAGTGTCCACCACCGCCGTCACATTGGCGTGAATCAGCCTTTCTGCGTCGAATCCCGCTGCGACCAGGTGTTGCCCCAAGTCCAACTCATGAAGCCGACTCCAGAACGGTTCATTGTTGTAGAACGCATCCCAGTCGCGCAACGCCTGCTCCAACAAGGGCATGTCCTTGCCGTACTGTGGCTGCTCGACATGCAGCACGACACCACCTGCTCGCAGCAGGCGATGGCTCTCCCGGGCAATCGCCCCAAGGGCAGTGGTGGAGAGCTCGTGAAGGAACATCGTCGTCTGGATCCAGTCAAAGCTGCCATCGTCGAAGCGGGAGAGGTCTTCACCATTGGCCTGCACAAACCGTATGTTGCTCACACCGAGCGATGCGGCTCGAGCTGCCGCGTAGCGCAGCACAGGAGCACCCACATCAATGGCCACCACTTCCGCCTCGGGAAACGCCTGTGCGATGGGCACAACGCTGTGCCCGACCGTGCACCCGATGTCCAGGATGCGTCGAGGACGGAAATCCGGATGATGTCGGCGAATCCAGCGCGCCACGGCCTGACCCCCGCCATCCGCCCACCGCCCCAGCAGACCGCCGGTCGTAACGAATCCGGCGTGGTCATAGTTGGCGCCTGCGACCACGTCGCCCTCGAACCGCTCCTGGTGATAACTACCGGGCATGCAGTGATGATCAACCGCCTTCACATAGCGCGGTACTGCCAATGGAGGGTCAAGGGTCAACCGATCCGCCGCCACCAGGGCTGCGGCCTTCCGTGCAAGCCCCTCGGCTTGCCGCAGTGTCGTCCAAAGGCCAGCTTGCTGGCGCTGCTCCATGGTCAGTCGACGCAGCGCGGACCAGGTCTGGAACGCCGGATCCGCCAGAAGCCCATGGCGTACCTCATGACGATCTTGAGGCTCCCGGCCCAGCGCCTGGCGCAGTGCAGGACGAACCCGTGACTCATACGCCTGAGCAACGCCTGGCACCACGCGGGCGGCCAGATGCCGGTTCATTTGGGCCAGAAAATTGATGCGTTCGATTTCATCATGTGTGGTGTCCGGAAACACACCGTGACGCCCCACCAGACGATAGTCGGGTGGACCGTCCGGTCGAGGGAGCGCCTCGGAAGAAGCGGGGGCGGAGGCCGTCATGCCATCTCCTATGACTATGCGAAGCATCGAGGATGCGCGCCAAGTGCTCATGAGCTCAACGGCGCCGCAGCAGTTCTCGCGGGGTGAACACAGGCAGCTTGCAACTGGGGCCCCGGTGACGAGCTGCCTATCGTTGCGGCATCTCATCACGTCCCTGGACCCCTCATGGCTGCGACTCGACTGATCGTGCTGTTCAACCTGAAGCCTGGCCGATCTTTGAAGGACTACGAACACTGGGCCCTCACCACCGATCTGCCAACGGTGAAGGCCTTGCGGTCCATTGCCGATTTTTCCGTCTACCGCTTCTCGGGCATGCTCGGCAGCGATGCCACGCCTCCATATCAATACATCGAGATCATCGACATCAAGGACATGGAAAGCTTCGGAAAAGACGTCCAGAGCGAGACGATGACCCGCGTGGCTGCTGAATTCCAGACCTGGGCAGACCCCGTTTTCCTGGTGACAGAACCGGTGGGAGCGTAAGCATGGGGCAGACTCACGCCCGCCCACTGGCGGGAAAGACGGCGGTCATTACCGGTGCCGGCCGGCGCCATGGGCTTGGAGAAGCCATTGCTCTGCGCCTGGCAGAGGATGGTGCGGCGGTTGTACTGTCCGACATTGGTCGCTCCGTGGATGCGGCCACCCCAGATCGCATGATCGGTGGCGAAGAGGAGTTGTTGGCAGTGGCGCAGGGAATACGCGAGCGCACCGGTGCAGACATCAGCACCTTCAGCTGCGACGTACGCCAATGGGTACAGGTTCAGGCGCTGGCCCAGCATGCCGTCAGCAGCCGCGGCGGACTCGATATCTGGGTCAACAACGCTGGCATTGGCTACATCATGAAGCCTTTGCTGGACGTCTCGCCGGAAGACTGGACGGCCGTGATTGACGTCAATCTCACCGGTGCCTTCTTCGGCTTGCAAGCGGCGGCAGCGGTCATGGCGGAACAAGGCCGCGGGGGGCGCATCGTCAACATCGCCAGCCAGGCCGCCAAGTCAGGTTTTGCCCAGGCACAGGCCTACACGGCCTCTAAACATGGGCTGGTTGGGCTCACCCGCTCAGCTGCCATCGAACTGGGGCCCCTGGGCATTACCGTCAATAACGTCTGCCCCAACCACGTCACCACGGGGCTCGGCGCCTGGCAGAACGAATATTTTGCGGCCAAGCAAGGCAAGACGCTGGATCAATACATGGCGGCCATGCGCGCCCGGATCCCACTCGGCCGCACCGGGTTGCCTGCGGATACGGCCAATGCCGTGGCCTTTCTGTGCTCAGAACAAGCCAGCTACATCACCGCAGAGTCACTCAACGTCTCCGGTGGTGAGGAACCCCACTGACCGTTCTGTTCATACCGCTGTTCGTGCGCCTGCTCACGCCCGGCTTCCTTCTCGCCCCCTCTCCATGAGTCTGCTTCCACACCGCGCCGACCTGCTGCGCACACAGAATTTCATCAACGCCCGCTGGTGCGATGCCATGGACGGCCGCACCCTGCTGGTGGAAGACCCCGCCACGGCCCAGCCGTTCGCAAGCGTTCCAGATAGCAGCGCCGCTGATGCCGCAGCCGCTCTTTCGGCGGCCTCATCCGCCCTGCCCGCCTGGCGCAGAACAGCCCCGCGCGCACGTGCGGCGGTGCTGAAGCGATGGCACGCCTTGCTCCTGTCCAACCAGGAGGACCTTGCCCGCCTGATCAGTCGTGAGCAGGGGAAGCCTCTGGTGGAGTCACGTGCCGAGGTCGCCTACGCGGCCAGCTATGTGGAGTGGTTCGCTGAAGAGGCCGCGCACCTCCATGGAGACGTGATCCCGACACCCCACGCCCGCAGACGCATGACGGCCGAATGGGAGCCCGTCGGTGTGGTTGCCGTCATCACGCCGTGGAACTTCCCTGCGGCCATGATTGCGCGCAAGCTGGCCCCGGCACTTGCGGCGGGATGCACCGTCGTCGCCAAACCGGCGGAAGACACTCCGCTGACCGCCCTCGCGCTGGTTCGACTGGCCGAGGAGGCGGGGCTGCCGGCCGGCGTGATCAACATGGTGGTGTGTTCGCGCGAGCGGGCCCATCTGGTGGTGGACCTCTGGCTGCGTGATGAGCGGGTCCGCAAGCTCAGCTTCACCGGCTCCACCGCGGTGGGCCAGCATCTGGCGCGTGAATCGGCGACGACGCTGAAACGCTTGTCCTTGGAACTGGGGGGCAATGCGCCGTTCCTGGTCTTTGAAGATGCGGACATCGGCGCGGCAGTCGATGGGCTGATGGCCGCCAAATTCCGCAATGGTGGCCAAACCTGCGTGAGTCCCAACCGCATCTTTGTCCATCGATCGGTTCACAACGACTTTGTGAACCAACTGCTTCCACGCGTGCAACAACTCAAAGTCGCGCCGGCCACCGACCCTTCCGCGCAGATCGGGCCGATGATCAACGACCGGGCGATTGCGAAGATCACAAGCCATGTGACGGATGCCGTGGCGAACGGTGCGCAACTGCTGCTTGGCGGACATCGCTCGGGCCATCCGGCCGGTGGGCACTTTTTTGATCCCACCGTGCTGGTGCAGGTGACATCGACCATGGCCTGCAGTTGCGAAGAGACGTTTGGCCCAGTTGCCGCCATCTCGGTGTTCGACACCGAGGACCAAGTACTTGAAGCCGCCAATGCCACGCCCTTTGGACTGGCCGCCTACTTCTACTCCCAGGACATCGCCCGATGCTGGAGGGTCTCGGACGCCTTGGAAGCAGGCATCGTCGGCATCAACGCAGGCGCCCTGGCTTCCGAAGCGGCGCCTTTTGGCGGTATCAAGGCCTCCGGCTACGGCCGGGAAGGCTCGCGCCACGGCCTGGTGGACTACCTGCAGATGAAGTTCCGCTGCCAGGACGCCTGAGCGCCTCCCCATTTTCTCGACGACTACAAGGAACACCATGAAGGTCTACGAAATCGGCGATCAGCAGGGTTTGTCATCCCTGCGGATCGCTCATCGCCCGAGCCTCACACCCGCCGCCGGGCAGATCGTGCTCAAGGTGCGCGCGGTGTGCCTCAACCATCGGGATCTGCTGATGATCCAGGGCACCTATGGCCCTCGGCGCCCGGAGCACCGTGTCCCGGTGTCGGATGGTGTCGGTGAAGTTCTCCATGTGGGTGCGGGGGTCGCGGGCTTCTCGGTTGGGGATCGGGTGATCTGCCCGCACTTCGCCACTTGGCTCGATGGGGCCTTCGACCTCCGCTATTTTGGTGAAGACCTGGGCATCACCCAGGACGGTTGGCTGGCCGAACAGATCGTGGTGCCGGCTCAGTCCTTGGTGAAAGTCCCGGATGCTCTGACCGACTCTCAGGCCGCTGCGCTCTCCGCCGCTGCGCTGACCGCCTGGAATGCGCTCGTTGATGTGGGACAGATCAAGGCCGGAGACCTTGTCCTGGCACTCGGCACCGGGGGTGTCTCCATCTTCGCGCTTCAGCTCGCCAAGCTGCACGGTGCCCGGGTCGCCATCACCTCCTCCAGCGACCAGAAACTGTCTCAGGCTCGCAAGCTGGGAGCAGACATCACGATCAACTACCGCACTCACCCCAACTGGGCTGCCGAGTTGCTCAATGCCAATGGTCAGCGCGGCGCAGATATCGTTGTGGAAACCGGCGGCCTGGCGACGCTGGCGAGTTCCATTGCGGCAGCAGCGCCCAACGGACGGTTGGCCCTGATCGGGGCCCTGGCCGCTACGCCCGCCGAGGGAGCGCCTACGCTTGACAACCTGTTCGGCATCGTCGGGAAGAACCTCACGCTACGGGGCATCACCGCAGGAAATCGGCGGATGCTCCAGAGTTTGGTCAACGCGATCTCGGTGGGCAACATCGAACCGGTGATCGACAAGGAGTTATCTTTTGACGAGGCTCCGGAGGCCTATCGTCACCTTCTCGGCGGACACCACCTTGGCAAAGTGCTGATCCGGGTGAGCGACTGACGCACAAAACAGGCTCAAAACGGCGACGGCGCCCCACGGGGCGCAGCTCTTACCGACGACTTCGCGTCGCGTGCACAATAGAAAGGACAAATCAGGAGACGACTGGCGCTGTCACGCCAGCGACAAAGCATGAACAGCTCGGTTCTTACAATTTCCGAACGCAACAACATCGAGTCGGGGCCTTGGTTTTCCAAACTGTCTCTGCCTTTGCGCAGCGACATCCTGGCGCGCGCAATGGTCCGGCGCCTGTCCGACGGTGCTCTGATGTCGGTCCGCGGCGAACCCGCCGTCGAATGGGTGGGAGTGGCCACGGGGGCTGTGCGGGTGAGCTCGGTGTCCTTGTCCGGCAAGCAGGTGACCTTGACCTATGTCGAGCCCGGCACCTGGTTTGGCGACATCGCCCTGTTCGACGGCCTGCCCCGCACCCACGATGCCAGCGCCCATGGCGAGACCACGCTGCTGGTGGTGCGCAAGCCCGACTTCAAGGACCTGCTGCAACGCCACACCGAACTCTACGAAGCCCTGCTGCGCCTGAATTGCCGCCGGCTGCGCCTGATGTTCGATGTGGTGGAAGACCTCAACACCCGGCCGCTGGCTTCACGCCTGGCCAAGCAGATCCTGTTGCTGGCGCGCAGCTATGGCGTCTCGCAGGGGACGCAGGGCAACGAAGAAATCCGCATCGGCCTGCAACTGGCCCAGGAAGACCTGGCGCAGTTGCTGGGCGCGTCGCGCCAACGTGTCAATCAGGAGCTCAAGGGCTTCGAGCGCGAAGGCGCAGTGCGCGTGGAGCCCACCCGGCTGGTGCTGCTGAGCAAGGACAAGCTGCTGGCCATTGCCAACCGCTGAACGCTGCCCGCTGTCCCGTTGAGAGGGGCCTGGGCGGCGCCCAAGACCCATCCCAAAAAAACCAGGAGACATCGTGGACGACGTATTCACCGGCACGCGGGCCCTTGCCCACCCTATGGACACCGCCGCCCTGGAGGCCTGGCTGAGCCGCGAGGTGCCAGGTTTTGCCGGGCCCCTGAGCATCGAGCAGTTCAAGGGCGGGCAGTCCAATCCCACCTACAAGCTCATCACGCCGCAGGCCCAGTACGTCATGCGCTCCAAGCCGGCGCCGGTGGCCAAGCTGCTGCCGTCGGCCCATGCCATCGAACGGGAGTTCACCGTGATGCGGGCGCTGGCCGGCTCGGACGTACCGGTGCCGCAGATGCTGGCCTTGTGCGAGGACGAGTCGATCATCGGCCGCGCCTTCTACGTGATGGAGTTCATCCAGGGCCGGGTGATGTGGGACCAGTCGCTGCCGGGCGCCTCCAATGCGGAGCGCACGGCCCTCTACGACGAAATGAATCGGGTGATTGCCGCGCTGCACCAGGTGGATGTGAAGGCCGTGGGCCTCGCGCAGTACGGGAAGCCGGGCAATTATTTCGAGCGGCAGATCGGCCGCTGGAGCAAGCAATATCAGGCCTCGATCACCGGGCCCAACGACGCCATGGACCGGCTCATCGACTGGCTGCCGCAGCACATT
The DNA here is from genome assembly GCF_026625885.1 of Roseateles sp. SL47. Taxonomy (NCBI): domain Bacteria; kingdom Pseudomonadati; phylum Pseudomonadota; class Betaproteobacteria; order Burkholderiales; family Sphaerotilaceae; genus Roseateles; species Roseateles sp. SL47. The sequence continues at coordinate 4,826,847 of NZ_CP113068.1, forward strand.
CCAGCGTCGGCACGGGATGAGAGCGACGTGTCCATCGTTCACGGCGACTATCGGCTTGACAACCTGGTGTTCCACCCCACCGAACCCCGCGTGCTCGCGGTGCTGGATTGGGAACTTTCGACGCTGGGCCATCCGCTGGCGGACTTCAGCTATCACTGCATGTCCTGGCACATTCGCCAAAGCGGTGCCGCCCGGGGGCTGGGCGGCGTGGACCTGGCCGGGCTGGGGATTCCGGATGAGTTGAGCTATGTGCGGCGCTACTGCGAGCGCACCGGGCGCGGCGACGCGGCCACGGTGATGAAGGACTGGAGCTTCTACCTGGCCTACAACCTGTTCCGGATTGCGGCCATTCTGCAGGGCATTGCCAAACGAGTGGAAGACGGCACCGCCTCCAGCGCACGGGCGCGGGAGGCTGCCGCAGGCGCCGTGCCGATGGCGACACTGGGCTGGCAGTTTGCGCAGCAGGCCTGACAAGCCGGCACGGCGCTGAACCGGCGCCCGCCGACCGGAGGGTGGCGGGGCACGAGGTCAGCGCCCGCCTTGCTTGCAAGGTCGCCGCTGAGCCCGTGGGGCCGCAGCACCTCTCAGCGCCGCAGCCACCGTGAACACCACTCAGTGGGGCGTGCCGTAATCCCCCTCCGAGGCGCGGTTATGCCACGCGACCGAGGTGGTGGTGGGCCAGGAGCCGCCATCGCCCAGCCGATGGCTGACGTCCTGCGCGCTGTGGGCAGCAGCCTCCAGCACGCTGGCCAAGCCCTGGACTTCGTTGAGCGACGGGTCCGGCATGGCCGTGCGCAGGTAGACATTGCCGCGAAGGCTCAGCAGCACAAACGGCCGCCCTTCCACCAGGATGTCCTGGCTGGCCTGCGCCAGTCGCGAGCACAACTCGGGCGACAGCCAGGCATTGGACAGTTCCCGGCTGTTGCTGACGGAGCCAAAACGCTGCTTGACCAGCTTGGAGTCCTGCACCGGTTGCTTCGGGAACATCACCAGCCAGCGCATTTCTTCCGGGGTGTCGGTGTCCACGCGGGTGCGCAGCGTGTCGGTGTAAGCCTCAAAGACGCTGCTCTCCAGCGTATCCATCAGCTGGCGCTCGATGAGCATCATCTGCAGGTCGTGATGCAGCTTCAGCTCGCAGCGCATGCGCAGTTCATAGCCATTGATGTAACTGCGCTGTGAGGGGCCCCATTCGATGCGGGTGAGCCCTGGCAGGGTGCGCGGCAGGTCGATGACAAAACCGCGCCCGTCGCGCGCATGGCGCAACACGCCACCACGTTCCTGGGCCCAGTCGATCAGCGGGCGCCAACGCGCGGCATTGGCACGGACGGTGAACCACTGTTTGATTTGTTTGATTACCATGAGGCTGGGGAAGCGCAAGGGCCGCAGCACTGCCGGCCCCTGCGCTTTTGCAAAAGGCGCATGCCCGACCCTACCGAAGCCCTGCGCCCCAACGGAGAACGCAAGATGATCGAAGTGTATTCATGGCCCACGCCCAATGGGCACAAGGTGCACATCATGCTGGAGGAATGCCACCTTCCCTACAGGGTGATTCCCGTGGATATCGGGGCGGGGGAGCAGTTCGACCCCAAGTTCCTGCGCATCAGCCCCAACAACAAAATTCCAGCCATCGTCGACCCGCAAGGGCCGGATGGGGCGCCGATGTCGATGTTCGAGTCCGGTGCCATCCTGCTGTACCTGGCCGGCAAGACCGGGCAGTTCCTGCCGGAAGACACCCGTGCGCGGTATGACGTGCTGCAGTGGCTGATGTTCCAGATGGGCGGCGTGGGGCCGATGCTGGGTCAGGCCCATCACTTCCGGATCTACGCAACCGAGAAAATTGAATACGCCATCGACCGCTACACCAACGAAGCGCAGCGGCTGTACCGCGTGATCGACAAGCAACTGGCGCACAGCCGCTACATCGCAAGCGACACCTACACCATTGCGGACATGGCCATCTTCCCGTGGCTGCGCAGCTGGAAGAACCAGGGCGTGGAGCTGAGCGACTACCCCCACCTCAAAGGCTGGTTCGACGAGATCGCTGCGCGGCCCGCCGTCAAGCGGGCGGTGGACGTACTGGCCGACCGGCGCAAGCCGCTGGTGGACGACAAGGCGCGGGAGAACCTCTTCGGTTCCGCGCAATACCAGCGGCGCTGATCAGAGCTTGCCCAACCGGACGCGATCACCAAGTTCGGTCAGCCACCGCCGGCCATCCTCCCGGATGCCGGTGGCCAGGCCTTTGTCCTGCAAACGCTGCTGCATCTCTTCGCTGACGATCATGCCGCCGGGCGCCTGCGGGATGAAATACAGGGCCGCGCGCTCTTCGGGAGTGATGACCAGGGGCGTCCCTTCTTCAGGCACTTCTGCGGGGGTGGACGGAGTGGAAGACATCTGAATCGGACTGCGGAGCCAAAGGAACGGCCCGCAGTATGCCAAGACTGAACGCCTCCCTGTGCCAGGTTGCACACCTGAGCGGCTTCCCCCTCATCTCCGGGGCGCGATGCGAACCTGGATGGCCCGAGAATGCTGGCTCGGGCAAAAAAGAGCTGCGCCACAGCAGCATCACGAGGGTGGGATGAAAGCAACAAGACGATGGGGCCACGCAGGCTCATCACGCGCAATGGGCTGCTTCAGCGAGGTGGCCCATGGTTGAGCGCTCACCCGGGCTCGCCGACTGGCTGGAGGGTGTGCCGATGAAGATGCTGGTGGCGGGCATGGCCGCCCTGGCGGTGATGGCCTTGGTGTACCCGGATTCCCGTCGGCGCGAGGTGTCAGCCGCCGCTGAAGCCATTCACCAGTGTGACCTCGCCGCAGCACGCAACGACCTGGGCGAAGACAACCGGCAGCAGGCGCGGGCCCACTGCCAGGCCTTGCGCAGGGCTTATCGGGACCAGTACGGCCAGGAGCCTTGACGCCTGCGACAGGGATTGGCGGGCTTGCGGCCCTGGCACACGCATCACGCCCCGCGACTTCCGGACACCGCCTTCAGGCCATCGACTTCAGGCCACCGCTTCCAGCGCTTCAAGCTCGCGGATGTCCTCGCTCGGGCTGCCCTGGCGCGCCTGCAGGTCGTCACCCTCAGCGCTGTCCCAGCCTGCCCAACTGTCCCAGGCATCTCGCCCATCTTCCTGAGCCAGTTGCTCATCATGCGAGGGCGGCGCAGGCTGCACCATGCGCACTTCCGCCGCGGCACGGCGCAGCTCCGCCTCACGCAGCAATACCGACGTGCGGGGATTGGCCCGAATCATCTGGGACGCCAGCGCAATGGCGCCGCGCACCTCAGGCCGCCGTTGCGCCCAGTCGGCCAACAAGGGCCCATGCCGTTCCGGGAAGACTTCCCACCAGGCGACGATGCTTTTGGGTTCGTTCAGATCAAGCAGCATGTTGGTTCCTTTCCCGAGGCCCCTTTCCCGAGGCCCCTTCCCCGAGGCTTTCTCTCAGACTTTCTCTCAAGCCTGACCGAGGTATTGGGGAGACATGAGGCAACTGTATGCGCATACAGTGTTTTTGCCAATACCCCTCCGTGCGCACGCTTCAGCTCGTTGGAGCGTCCGCTCTGCCGCTCTGCCGCTCTGCCGCATGTCCGCGTGGCCGGAGCGATATCAACGCTGCTGTTGGACGGCCCGCAGGGCCAATGCCTCATCGGTGGACCGGGCATCGGCCTGATCGAAAAACCCCGAGGCCTGCGGGTGCAGCAAGGCCTGCGCCTGCGCCACCGCGCCGGTGAGCCAGGCGGTCCAGTCTTGCGGTTCGATGTGAATCACCGCCCGTTTGTCTTGCGCCTGCGCTGGCAGTGAGGGGTCGGGCTTGTGTAGACGGCCCAGCAGGGGATGGCCATCGCAATTGCAGGTGAGCATGGTGAAGCTGGGCACCACCTCCCCGGTCACGGGATCCACCCATTCATTCCAGAGACCCGCCAGCATCCAGGGCAGTCCGTCCGCTCGGCGCAATTGCCACCAGCGGTTCTTGCCGCTTTCCCAATTGGGTTCCTGATACCAGGCCGCAGGAATGAGGCACCGCCGCCCCTCGTTCCACGCCGCCCGAAAGGTGGGCGATGTGGCTACGGTTTCCAGCCGTGCGTTGTTGGTGGTCCGGGGCCGGGGTGCCGGGGTCTTGCGGCCGGGCATGGTCTTGGGTTGGATCATGTCCGTGCGTGCAGGCGCACCGGGACGAATCAGGCCCCACTGCCCCCAAACGCCTTCCACTGCGTCGCCACCGGCCGGCCGCAGGAAGAGCCCGGTGTCAAACGGGCCCACAAACGGCTTGTCCGGCACTTGCTCGGGCAACCAGATCCCCAGATGGCGGCGCACATACACCTCCAGATCGTTTTTTGGGGTCAGGTGGTAGAGGTTGCACATCGAAGCCTCCGCTTGAAGCTGATTTCCATGACGTTGGTGATGCGCATCGTGAAGCATGTGGCGGATAAACGCATAACGCCGATTTATCCTGCCTTTTCTACCATTTTGGTTTGAACTGGCACCGCACACTCAGTATGTTGGTCAATGGCTCTGAGGCTGCGTCGATCGTTCACGATCGCCCATGACCAGGGCCCTCTTTAGCGATCCCATCAACGAGGGAAGGACGGGAATCATGAAGAATCTTCGGGTGGCCTGGAAGTTGAGCCTGGGCTTTGGAGTTGTGGGACTGCTGCTGTTGCTGTTGGCAGTGGCGGCCTGGATGGCGCTCACCAAGGTGGACCGGCTGGTCGATTTGATTGTGGAAGATCGCTACGTCAAGGTGATGATGATTCGAAACATTGACAGCGAACTCAACCAGCAGGCACGACAGACACGCAACATTGTGATCTTTGACGACGCCAAGGAACGTCGCACCCAGCTGGATCAATTGGCGACCTCACGAAAGGCCGCGCGGGAAATCTACGACAAGCTGGCGGACCTGATCCAGAGTCCCGAGGGCAAGGCAGTGATAGGTTCTGCCCTGGAAGCCCGTGAAGGCTACAAAAAGGCACTGGATGTATTTGTTGCCCAAGCGGAAGCGAACGATCCCGCCATGCGCGACACGCTGCTGAAGCAGGTTCGACCGGCACAGCTGGCGTATGACCAAAAGCTTGAAGAACTCTCCAAGTTCCAGGAAAAGCTGATGGCGGAGGACGCCAGGAACAGTCAAGTGTCCGTTGAGGCCGCGACGCTGACCATCAGCGTCACTGCTGTGGTGGGGCTGGCGCTGGCCGGTTTTGCCGCCTTGCTGGTGACTGGCAGCATTACCAAGCCCATGCGCAAGTTGGTGGACTCCCTGGACACGCTGTCCAATGGCGATCTTGTTCCGGAAGTGGTCGTGGACCGTCACGACGAAATCGGACAGCTTCAGAAGGGACTTCACCGGCTGCGTGAGGCGCTGATCAAGACCGTCAGCGCGGTGCGATCGAATGCGGAGAGCGTCGCGACAGCGAGTGCGCAGATTGCTCAAGGCAACCAAGACCTGAGCCAACGCACCGAAGAGCAGGCCAGCGCACTGGAGCAGACGGCTGCCACCATGGAAGAACTGGGCAGCACGGTGCAAAGCAATGCGGAAAACGCGCGGCAGGCGGACGGGCTGTCCCGCAATGCCGCCGAGATTGCTTCGCGCGGCGGGGCCATGGTGGGCCATGTGGTGTCCACCATGCAAGGCATCAGTGACAGCAGCCGCAAGATTGGCGACATCATCGGGGTGATCGACGGCATTGCCTTCCAGACCAACATCCTGGCGTTGAATGCCGCCGTGGAAGCTGCTCGCGCTGGTGAGCAGGGGCGCGGCTTTGCGGTGGTGGCCGGGGAAGTCCGCACCCTGGCGCAACGCAGTGCGCAGGCGGCCCGGGAGATCAAGGCCTTGATCACCAGCAATGTGGAACAGGTGGAACGCGGCAACGACCAGGTGGAGGGCGCTGGCAAGACCATGGATGAAATCGTTGGCTCGATCAAACGGGTGAGCGACATCGTCAGCGAGATCACGGCGGCCACGGTGGAGCAAAGCAACGGCATCCATCAGGTGGGTGAAGCTGTGGGGCAAATGGATATGGTGACGCAGCAGAATGCCGCGCTGGTGGAAGAAAGCGCGGCGGCGGCCGAGAGCCTGAAGGTGCAGGCGCAACAGCTGCTGGAAGCGGTGGACTTCTTCAAGTTGGCGGCGCGGAGCCGGGCCGACCACAGCAGCCCGGTGGCAACACCGAAGCAGGCAAGTCTGACGTCGAAGGTCAAGCCGGTGGCCGTCAAGCCGGTGGCCAAGACGGCGACGACGCTGGCCAAGGCTGCCAAACCGAAGGTGGCCAGCGCGGCAAGCAAGGTCAGCCAGCCAGCCAAGACCTCGACGCCACCCAAGCAGCCCATGGCGTTGGCGACCGAGGCACCGGACGCGGGCGATCAGTGGGCGTCGTTCTGATGCCAGACGGGCTGGCGGCATTGAACCCGCCCGCCACTGAACTCCCGCAGGGCATCGTCGACCTGCCTCAGGCGTGCTTGCCGGGGAGTATGTTTACTCGGACGAGTGGGGTGGGCTGGTTTCGAAGGATGAGCTCTGAAGGGGCCAGCTTCGAGATCAGCCCGCAGTAGCAGCTGCCGGCCGGGCGTCTGCATTGACGCGAGGCCGCTGCTTGAGCTTCATCAGCCGCCGCTCCAGAAACTCCCATGACAGTGCGGCGAGGCCGCAGGTCACCAAGAACTGCGCCACGATCAACACCTGTCGGCCGTGAGGCAACCAAGGCAGTTGGTCGGCGTATTTGGAGAAGGCCGGAACAAAGAAGTGATACACATAGAAGCCATCGCTGATGGTCCCCAGATACCTTAGCGGCCATAGCTCCAGTGCGCGCACCAGCAGGCTCCCCTGCGCGGCCGGCATATAGGCCAGCACCGACAAGCAGATCAGCAGCGCACCCAGCTCGCGTAACCCGCGAACGGCCCCCGGTGAGGTGATGGTGAAGACTCGGCCGGAGGCGTCGGCGTACAGCATGGCACCGATGACGAAGGTGAGAGCCAGCACCGGGGCAGGAGGCATGCGCTGCCCCGACAAGAGACCCAAGGCCAGCAGCCCGCCGCAGGCCATGAATGAGAAGAACGGCAGGTCCGGCAGATAGGGCTTGGGCACGGCGTCGAAACTGGCAAAGTCCCAGAGGGCCGAGCCCATGGCAACGGCCAGAAGCGCCAGCAGGACCCACGCGTGCCGTCCAGCCGACACCCACAGCAGCAGGGGCGAGGCCAGCATGTAGAAGTGCTGCTCGATCGACAGGCTCCACAGGTGGGAGATGCCGCCCCACACATGGGAAACGTGCTGAATGTAGTAGTTGCCCAGGAAGACGTAGTAGTAGTGCAGACCGTCCGTTTTCAGGCTACGGCCCTGCGCCAGCAGCACCACCGCAATCATCACCAGCACCAGGTAATACAGCGGAAAGATGCGCAGGGAGCGGCTGATCCAGAAACTGCGCAGCTCTCGGGCGGCCGTGCTGCTGCCCTGCTCCACCTTGACCCGCTGCCCGTGGAGGATGCCCACGATCAGGAATCCGCTGAGCGCAAAGAAGACATTCACACCGAGGCTGCCCAGGTGGAGATCGCCGCGAATGAAGTGCTCCGCGAAGACCAGCATCACACACAGCGCGCGAACACCATCCAGCCCGGCGATGCGGGCACGAGCGTTGGACATTGATCTCTCCGGACAGTGATTGGACCCTGTCACGGTTTGTCAATGCCCCCGAGGCTGGACGCATCAGGACTTGTATCGACGCCTCATCAACTTTGTGGATGAGCCTTGCAGCTGAGCTAGTGTGCTGCCCCGCAAGTTCGTCAGCGAGACAGTGCCAGCCCGTTGGACGCCGACAACTTCGCATGCAGCTCCGGTGGGAAGCCCTCGCTCATATAGCTGAAGCGAGCCACCCATTCCACGTGCTTGCCCCAGAGCCAGCCAAGCACCTCGTCGAGCGCCTCCCCCACGTGGTCTTCATGGATCCCCATGGCCTGCAACTGATCCGGGTCCAAACGGATCACCAGTACAAGCACCGCCCCACCCCCCAAGACGTCGGTCATGGGGACATCGAAGGCCCATGCCTGTGCCACGGCCGGGTGGGCAGCCAAGGCCGCCGACAACGCAGCCACTTCGTGCTCGGGGCGTCCTGTCGGCCAGACAGGCCGTTGCTCCAGCGCTTCCAATGCCGCCTGTCGCCGCCTTCTCCGCGCCGCCGCCGATGTGGGCCTTGACGGCTGGAGGGGCGCTGCGGAGGCCACGTCTTGTGGAACGTTGCCCGCGACACTCAGCGCCGCATGCCCCATTGCCCAGGCAACACTCCGTCCCTCATCGGCCCAGGGCGAATACGCCTTGCAGACGGTCCCCCACTGCCCACCCAGCCAGGCCCGTGCTGCGCTTTCCTCAAAACTCGCCGCACGGAGATCCAGCGCGCCTGGCGCACAGCCCAAGGCGCTCAATCTCGAAGCATGGGAGGGATGCGTTCCTCGAGGCTGATGCGCCTTCAGCCAGTCGGACAGCTCTTCCGGAGATGGCGGTTCGTGGGGGATGGAGAGAGCGGTCCACTCGGCCCAGTCCTCCGGCGCAGAGGCGCTCCGTTTCAGTTGTTCGAGCAAGGCCGAATCGCCGGTCACTGCCCTTGCCGATGTCGCACGCGCCAACAGCAGCAAGGCCCTCGCCAGGGCTTGAGGTGCCACCAAACGTGCAGCCGTTGCGTCCGCTTCGAATTCGCAGCGGCGGGCGTGAGCATCGGTCACGTCCCGGAACCAGGGCAGGAACATCCTGGCAAAGGCATGGCCAGCCCGCTCCCAGGGGCTGGAATCGGCCGGATCGCCATAGCCCTCCATTTGCGCCCAGTCGGTCCAGGCCTGACGGGTGCGATAAAGCCAATGGCCAAGTCGCCCATGCTCGCGCGAGAAATGTCCCAATTCATGGGCAATCACGGCCCTGGCCGCCTCGGTATCCAGCAGACGCAGCAAGGGCAGACCGAGAATCAGGACACGTTGGGTCCGCCGAAATGACAAACCGCGGTGGCGCTCCAGAGCGCCTGCATTGAGCGAGTCGTCCAGCGCAATCACATGCACTCGCGGTGCATGAAGCGCATCGGCAATGGCATCCACCTGGGCATACAACTCAGGCACCGTGGCCCGAGGCACCACGCGGACTCGGAGACGCCAATCGGGCTGGATGATCCAAGCGAGGATCAGGAAGGCCAGGATGGCCACCCCGGTCAGGCTTCCCAAGCCGAAAAGAAACAGCGGCAAGCCCAGCAAGAGGGCCAACGGCACCAGCAGCATGAACTGTAAAAACCCAGCGGCCAGCAAAGCCACCGCAGCCAGCCCCCAGACCGGCAACGAGCGGTCAGACTGGTTCAATACCGTCATTCTGGTCCTCCCCGACTGATGACTTATTGATCGCTTATTGATCATTTATTGGCCTGCCCGGAGGGACTCGAACCCCCGACCTGCTGCTTAGAAGGCAGCTGCTCTATCCAGTTGAGCTACGGGCAGACAGACACACCAGTGCCTGAAATGAATCAGGCCCTCCCCGGCATTCCCATGCCGGCAGAGGGCCTGAATTGTGCCATGCCGCCAGCGGTCAGCCGGCGGCTGGTGGATCAGATCAGCACGTTCACGATCGCATTGCCGATGCCCATCAGAGCCGCACCGGAAATCAGACCCGCGCAGATCGGCTCACAGCCGTCCACCCAGCGGCGCCAGCCCGCCGTCCCCGGCGTCTTGTAGATCTTGGCCGCCACGAAGAAGATCATCGCGCCGATCCACATCGCGAAGGTGGACTCCGGCGGCAGCACCACGCCCAGGCCGATCGACACCGACGACAGCGGAAACTTGCCGCGCGTCACCAGGCGCAGCACCTCGATCACCACGGCCGCTGCAGCGGCCAGGCCCATCGTGATCAGCGCCGAAGCCGGCAGGCTGTGCAGGCCGTTGGCAATGATATCGGCCACACCCTTCCACTGCACCGCCGCCGGCATGGCGAACTGGTCGGAAATGATGGTGGCCGTGCTGCGCACGCCTTCCGCGTTCTTCGGCACGAACAGCAGGAAGAACAGCGGGACGCAGGCCAGTACACCCGCAAAAATCCCAATCACGTGGCCAATGGCCTGGTGGCGCGGCTTGCCGCCCAGCATGTAGCCCGGCTTGATGTCCGACAGCAGGTTGGCCGCGTTGGAGGCAATTTCCGCCGTCATGCCCGCCGGCACCAGGTTGGAGGCCGGGTTGCTGCGGTCAATCGCCCCCATGGTGAACTGCGTGATCTTGGACAGCGCGCCCGTCGGCGTCCAGGAAGTCAGTGCCATCGAGTTGGTGCAGATCACCGTCAGCACGAAGATCAGCGGCAGCGACACCAGCGCCAGCGTCATCGGCACGCCAAAGAACAGGTGCCCCGTCCACGCCGACAGGAAACCAAACACCGGCACACCGACGTAGGAAATCCACAGCGGCACTTCAATGTTGGCCAGCAGGTCAGGGCCGTTGTCCTTGTTCTTCTTGCGATGGGTCAGCGACTTGAACGCATTGGTGAAGATGTCGGGCTTGGCCAGCAGGCTGGTCACCGAACCGGCCACCATCATGGCCACACCCCACCACATCGACCACTGGTTCACGATCTCCACTCGCGAGATGGGGATCACCGTGCCAGTGGGACCCACACGCTGAACGATGTCGCCCGCGTTGATCATGATCGGCGCCAGCACCGCAAAGTTCACAAAGGCACCCAGCAGGCAGCTGGTGGCCACGGCAATGCCCATCAGGCCACCAACGCCCAGCATCGCCACATCCAGCGTCAGGCGCAGGCCCAGCACACGGAAGTCCACGCCCATGATCTTGGGAATCCACGCGTCCACCTTCACGGCCCAGCTGTAGTAGTACTGGTCCAGGCGGTCATGGAAGACCCAGGGTTCCTTCATGCCGGCCCACTGGTCCATGCGCAGCAGCTTGAACTGGATCAGCTTCATCCAGCCATCACTCACGATGGCCTGGTAGAACGCGGCCAACCCAGCCACCTTGGCCAGCAGTGCCGCCTTGTACAGGCCTTCGCCGCCCTGGCCCGTGTAGAGCGAGTCCAGCACCACGCCACAGGCGCGGCCCTCCGGGAACGGCAGTTGATCTTCGTTGATGAAGCGCCGCTTCATCGGGAAGGCCACCAGCACGCCGGTCACCGAGATCAGGACCATCCAGATCATCATCTGCCACCACGGGATGATGCGATCCACCACCAGCATGTAGGCCACCAGGCTGGAGATCAGCGGGGTCGTCACATAACCGGCCGCCGTGGCGATGGACTGGGTGCAGTTGTTCTCCAGAATGGTGTAGTCATCCGCCCAGCCCATCTGATTCAGAAGGCGGAACATGGCAAAAGCCAGAATCACCGACGTGAGCCCCACGCCCACACTGATGCCAGTCTTGGCGCCGATGTAGAGCGACGTCGCCGCCAGCACACCGCCCAGAATGAAACCGGTCAGGCCGGAGCGCAGCGAGAGCTGCGCCATGTCACCGCGGAAGACGTTCTTGAACCACCACTCGTCTTTTTGGGCCCGCGTCCAGGTGCGGACCTGTTCGTCCGTCAAGTGCTGTAGCGCCATGCTGCTCGATCCTTCGTTACGCCCCTGTTCAGGCTCGTGACCAGAAAGGACGTTCTTTTGAAACAAAAAAACAGCGCGCATTGTCCCAGTCCGTCATGGGCCTGACATCTCCTGAAAGCAAGGGTTTCCACCTAAAGACTCCACCCAACAGCGCTGGATGTGCGAGGGCAACCCGCGCCAGTACGCTTGGACACGCAGCGGCCATGCTTGTTCACACACGCGGTTCGGTGAGTTGCCGCCGTGGGCGGTTACCGCATCAGCCGTTCATGCCCGTGCTGGCACCCCGATGGCCGGAGGTGCCCGGCGCAATCGGCGCATCAGAGAAGCTCGCAGCGGCTCGTCATACAAGCTCAACGCCAGTTGCGCGAGCACACCGGCCAGCAGGAAGGCCAGGACCGCCACCCACAGGCTTGGCATATCGGTGATGTTCAGGTCCCGCGCCAGACGCAGCAGCGGCTCATGCAGCAGGTAAAACGGGTAGGACATCGCGCCCAACCACTCCAGCCCGCGCAGAATGACGCCGTGGGGCTGCACCTCGGCGGCAGCACCCAACGCCACGATGAGCGGCAGCAGCACCAGCAGGCACACCAGATCGAACACCGGTTCATGCCGCCACCACGGACACATCAGGATGGCCAGCAGCACCAGCATCGGCAGCATCCAATGCACTTGAGGCAGCCGACGGTGGATGCCGCTGCGGCAGATGCACATCCCCACCACAAACGGGAAAGCCACCCGTACAAAGCCCAGTACGAAATTGCGGGGCCCGTCAAAGCCGATGGGGTCCACGCCGTGCTGCAACAGCACCGCCCCTGCCAGCGCCACACCCAAAGCCCCCACCACGGCTGTCACAGCGCCGGGCTTGAGCCGCTGACCGTACTTGGTGTGCAAGCCGTAAGCCGCATTGGCACAGAGTTCGAAGAACAGCGACCAGATCGGGTTGTTCACCGGATACGCCTGGAACTGATACTTCAGCCCTGCGGGCAGCAGCACGAAGGCGGAGCCAATCAGCACCAGGGTCTGCTTCCAGGCCAGATCCCCGCGCAGCAGCGCCAGCAACAGCACCCCGGCCCCCAAGGCAATGCCCAGCGCGATCATCGGGTAGAGACGAATCAGCCGGACCGCAAAGAAACGTTGGATCGACATGCCAGGCAGCTTGCGGTCATAAGCAAAGGCCACCACGAAGCCGCTCAGGCAGAAGAAGAAGTCCACTGCCAGAGAGGCATGAAAGGGTTTGTAGCCCAGCTTGAGCAGTTGGCTGGCATGCAGCACCGCCACGCACAGCGCGGCCACACCACGCATGCCATCGAGCACCACATACCGCTTTGTGTCCTGATCCAGCATGGGCAATGCCTCCCAGCAGCCTGAGACGGGCCCACGCCCATCTGCATGCACCCCGGCAGCACCGCCCCTGCGGACACATTGCAAAGATGCAGGACACATCTTGCACCTTCATTGCTGCAACGCAGCAAGCGTTACCCCCCCATTTGCTGGGACATCGGCCCCGCACCCGGCGCCGCTTGCAACTCTTCGATGGTGGACAGCAACTGGCGCAGCAGTGGGGAGGTGTCTTCTCGCAGGTAGAAGCAATAAAGCTCCATCGTGGCCGGTGTACGCGATGCAAGCTTGCGGTACACAACGCCGGGGAAATGCACGTTGGTCATCGAGGCCGGCACCAGGGACACGCCTGCACCGGTCGACGCCAGCAAGGTGGCCGTGACCACATCGCTGGCCGGCGGCGCAAAGCGCGGCTCAAAGCCATGGGCGCGGCACAGGTCCAGCGCGGTGGCCACGGCGGCAGGCGCGCTGCCGGTGAGAAAGGTCTGGTCCCTCAGTGCGGCCACGTCAATGCGCCGGTGCGCCGCCAGTGGATGGTCCGACGCCAGCGCCAGCAGCAGCGGCTCGCTGCCCACCCGTTTCACCTCGATGTCGGGCTCTTCCGGCAACAGCCGTTCGAACACCACCTGCACGCGCCCCTGGCGCAGGGCCGGAATCTGGGCGGGGGTCTGAGCATGGTGCAGCAGCAACTCCACCTCCGGATGAGACCGGCGGAACGCCCGGAGCACCTCGGGCACCAGCCCAAACACTGCCGACCCATACACACCCACGTGCAACTGGCCGATCTGGCCCTGCGCCACCCGACGGGTCTGCTCCGCAGCCTGATCCAACTGCCCCAGCAGGCCTCGGGCGTGCCGCAGCAGTTCTTCCCCCGCCGCATTCAACTCCATGCCACGCGGGGTGCGCCGAAACAGGCTCACCCCCAGCGCACTCTCCAGTTGCTGGATCTGCCGTGTCAGTGGCGGCTGCGACAGCTTGAGCCGCTCGGCCGCCCGGCCAATATGCTGTTCCTCCGCCACGGCGACGAAGTAGGTGAGCTGGCGAATGTCGATGCGCATTACCGATTGGGTATTGAAGACCCACAAAAAAAGCACTGGATTGCATGATCGCGCTTTTGGACACTCGCCCGAAACGCTGTTTTAAAAATTTACGCATGACGCCCTCCTCCGCTGACGCACCCATGCTGGACACCCTGTTGCTGACCGGTGCGGCCGGCACCATCGGCAAGATGCTGCGCGAGCCGCTGGGCCGCCTCTGCCGCCGGCTGATCCTGAGCGATCGCCATCCCCTGGGCCTGTCGCTGGCGGCCCATGAAGAAGACCACCCCTGTGACCTGACCGACCGCGTGGCCGTCCAGCGCCTGCTGGAAGGTGTGGATGCCGTGGTGCACATGGGCGCCTGTTCGGTCGAAGCGCCGTTTGAGCAGATGGCTCGCGCGAATCTGGACGGCGTCTTCCACCTGTATGAAGCCGCCCGGCTGGCCGGCACGCGCCGGGTGGTGTTTGCCAGTTCCAACCATGTGACCGGCTGTTATCCGCAAGGCCACTTACTGGACCCCTCCGACCCGGCGCGGCCCGATGGCTATTACGGGGTGACCAAGCTGTTTGGTGAAGGCATGGCCCAGTTGTACTGGTACCGCTATGGGGTGGAATCGGTCTGCCTGCGCATTGGCACCTGCCTGCCGGAGCCGCCGGACCGCCGCGCCCTCTCCACCTGGTTGAGCCCGCGTGATCTGTTCAGCCTGGTGGAGGCGTCGATCACCACGCCGGGCGTTGGCTGCCTGGTCACCTACGCCATCTCCCGCAACCCCGCCCGCTGGTACACCGAGGCCGGATGGGCCCAACTCGGCTACCAGCCCCAGGACAGTGCCGAACCCTGGCGCAGCCAGGTGGGTGATGTGGTGTTTCCGGAGGGCAGCCTGATGGCGCGATTGCAAGGGGGCAGCTTCCTGGGCATCGGCCCCTTCGATCCGCCAGGCTAGCCCCGCGCGGCGCCCTCCACCCCCCGTCATCCTCGCATCCATTCCAACAAGACCTCCGGAGACAACGACGATGCCCAATACCCTGACCCTGCGCAGGCCTGCAAAAGCGTGCCTCGCCCGGCCCCTGGCGCCGAACCTGGCACTGACCCTTGCGCTGATCTTGACGCTGATGGCCACCCCATTCGCGCAGGCGGCGGAGTTCCGTTCGGCCGATGTCCACAACAGCGACGACTACCCCACCGTCGCGGCCGTCAAGCACATGAGCGAGCTGCTGAGCCAGCGCAGCGCCGGGCGGTTCAAGATCAAGGTCTTTAACAAGAGTGCGCTGGGCACCGAGAAGGAGACCCTGGACCAGCTCAAGATCGGTGCGCTGGAGATGAACCGGGTGAACATCAGTTCCCTCAACTCCATCTGCCCGAAGAGCCTGGTACCGACCATGCCCTTCCTGTTCAATTCGGTGGCCCACATGCGCAAGGTGCTGGACGGCCCGGTGGGCGAGGAGATTCTCAAAGGCTGTGAGTCGCAGGGCATGATCGGCCTGGCGTTCTACGACAGCGGCTCGCGCTCCATCTACGCCAAGAAACCGGTCCGCACGCCGGCCGACAGCAAGGGGTTGAAGATCCGCGTGCAGCAGTCGGAGCTGTGGGTGGCCATTGCAACCGCCATTGGCGCCAACGCCACCCCCATGCCCACCAGCGAGATCTACACCGCGCTCAAGACCGGTTTGATCGATGCGGCGGAGAACAACATCCCCTCCTACGCCGGCTTCAAACACTACGAAGCGGTGAAGGTGTTCTCGTTGACCGAGCATTCCATGGCGCCCGAGGTGCTGCTCATGTCCAAGCTGGTGTGGGACAAGCTTCCCAAGGCCGATCAGGACCTGTTCCGCGCCGCCGCCAAGGAGTCGGTCGCTTTCCAGCGCCAGCGGTGGGATGAGCAGGAGGCCAAGGACAAGGCCCTGGTGCAGAAGGCCGGCTCGCAAATCATCACGGATGTGGACAAGGCCGCGTTCAAGGCCGCCATGGCGCCGGTGTATGCCAGGTTCATCAACACCCCGGACCTGCAGCGCCTGGTCAAGGCCGTTCAGGACACGCCATGAGCGCCTCCATCACGGCCCTGGGCCCGGTGGCGCATCCCTACACCCGACTCTGCGCCTGGCTGTCCCGGATCAGCCTGATGGCGGCGGTGGTCATGCTGGTGGGCATCATCGTGGCGGTACAGGTGCAGGTGGTTGGCCGCTACCTGTTCAACAACACACCCACCTGGGCCGAAGGCCTGGCGTTGCAACTGGTGCTGTACGTCACCGCGCTGGGGGTGGCGGTGGGCGTGCGCGATGCCGGCCACATCGGCCTGGAGTCGCTGGCGGTGCTGCTGCCCGAGGCGTGGCGGCAGCGGCTGGAACTGCTCATCCACGCGCTGGTGGCAGCATTTGGCGCGCTCATGACCTGGAGCGGCTGGACCTGGACCCGCCTCAAATGGGATGAACTCGACCCGATGCTCGGCGTGCCGGTGGGCCTGGACTATCTCGCGCTGGTGATCGCAGGCGTGCTGATTGTGCTGTTCTCGATTGAACACATCGTGGCGCTGATCCGCCATGAAGAGGTGGTGCCCTCATGGAACTGACGGTCCTGCTTGTGAGCTTTGCGGTGCTGCTGGTGATGGGCGTTCCGGTGGCTTTTTCCATCGGCCTGGCCTCGGTGGCCACCATCGTGGCGGCGGGCCTGCCGATTGCGGTGGTGTTTCAGAAGATGGTCGGCGGCATGCAGGTCTTTTCCTTCCTCGCCATCCCGTTCTTCATCTTCGCCGGTGAGCTGATGCTCTACGGCGGCATTGCCGACCGCATCGTGCGCTTTGCCAATTCCCTCGTCGGCCATGTGCGCGGCGGGCTGGGCATGAGCAACGTGCTGGGCTGCACCCTGTTCGGCGGCGTCGCAGGGTCTCCGCTGGCCGATGTGTCGGCCATGGGGTCGGTGATGATTCCGCTGATGAAGAAGGAGGGCTACGACGCCGACTATGCGGTGAATGTCACCACCCATGCAGCGCTGGTGGGTGCGCTGATGCCCACGTCCCACAACCTGATCATCTTCACGCTGGCCACCACCGGCATTGCCTCGGTGAGTGTGTTCAGCCTGATTCTGGCCGGTGTCATTCCCGCGCTGCTGCTCACCCTCTGCAACCTCGCCGCTGCCTATTACGTGGCCGTGAAGCGCGGCTACAGCACCCACGGCCGGTTCCCCGGATGGAAGGAAGTGCTGCTGGCCCTGCTGGGCGCCTTGCCGGGCCTGCTGGTGGTGGTGATCATCCTGGCGGGCATTCTGTCGGGCATCTTCACTGCCACGGAGTCCGCAGCCACCGCCGTGTTCTGGGCGCTGCTGGTGACGGTGCTGGCCTATCGCAGCCTGAGCTGGGAGCACTTTCTGAAGGCCTGTGCCAAGGCCTGCAAAACCACCGGGGTGGTGTTGTTCCTCATCGGCATCTCCTCGGCCTTCGGCTACTTCATGGCGCTGTATGAGGTGCCCCAGAAGACCGGCGAGCTGATGAAGGCCGTCAGCTCCGAGCCCTGGATCATCTTCCTGATGATCAATGTGCTGCTGTTTGTGCTGGGCACCTTCCTGGACATGGCCGCCACCATCCTCATCTGCACGCCGATCTTTCTGCCGATTGCGGCGCACTTCGGCATGGACCCGGTGCAGTTCGGCATCGTCATGCTCATCAACTGCGCCCTGGGCCTCAACACCCCACCCGTGGGTGTCACGCAGTTTGTGGGCTGCGCCATCGGGGGGGTGTCCGTGGGGCAGGTGATGCGGTCGATCTTGCCGTTTTACGGCGCACTGGGTGTGACCTTGCTGCTGGTGACCTATGTGCCGGCGTTCTCGTTGTGGCTGCCGAGGCTCTTGAATCCGGCTGCGGGCTGACCGCCGCGTACGCATCGCTGCGTCCGAGCCGCTGTGGAACCACAGCGCTGCGGGCCTTGCCCAGAAGATGAGAACAGTTCTTATCTTCTCGTCTACAATCCTGCCGATTGGGCACAGCCAGCCGTTGCATTTGCAGATCGGACCAGCCGGAGGCCTCGTCTTGATCTGCCACTTCGGGTCCCGTCATGTCCTGCCTCCGCCTGCCGGGCCGGCTTCACGCCGGTTCGTTGTTGTGTCACTGCCTCACCGCCGCGCTCCGCGCTGACCGCCCTCACGGGGGACACGCGCCATGAGTGGCGCCGAACCCGCTGTGCTGAGCCATGAGGGCCTCTATCGGGCGCACCGCTCCTGGCTCACGGACTGGCTGCGTCGCCGCCTGGGCCCGTGCTCGGACCGGGCGGCGGATTTCATGCACGACACCTTCGTGCGGCTGCTTCAGGCCGGCGACCGCCCGCCCATGCTGGCCCAGCCCCGTGCCTACCTGACGACCATCGCCCGCGGCCTGGTGGTGGACCATTTCCGCCGCCAGGACCTGGAGCGGGCATATCTGCAGGAGCTGGCCGCCCTCCCCCCGGACCTGCATCCCTCGCCGGAAGAGCGCGCGGTGTTGATGGAGACCCTGCTCACCCTGGACCGGTTGCTGACCGGCCTGGGGCCCAAGGTGCGGGAAGCCTTCCTTCTGGCGCAACTGGAGGGCTGGGACCATGCGCAGATAGCCCAGCATCTGGGCGTGTCGGTCAGCAGCGTCAAGAAGTACATGCACAAGGCGGTGGTCCAGTGTCTGATGCAGTTGTGACGCCGGAGCATCTGTCGGAAGCGGCCGATTGGCACCTGCGTCTGAACGACGGCAGCCCTTCTGATGTCGACCGCCGCGCCTGGCAGGACTGGTACGACCGTTCTGATGAACACCGTGCGGCCTGGCAGCGGGTGGAGCGTCTGCAGCAGTTGCTGGCGCACACGCCGCCCCAGGCACGACGAGCCTTGTCCCAGATGCCTGAGACGCTGGAAAGACCCGAGCGGCGCTCCAGCGCAGCGCGCCCGGCGCCACGCAAAACGGATCGCCGCCGCGCGTTGACGGGCCTGGGCGCGCTGGGTGCGGTGGTGATGGGAGGGTTCTTTTATCGTGCCTGGACGCCTGCCGCCGCGCCAGTGGAATGGGTGGCGACCCGCGCCGGGCAACGCCGCGAACTCACCCTGCCCGATGGCAGCCATGTGCTGCTGGGGCCGAACACGCGCCTGGGCATCGACTACAGCCCCGCCCGGCGCACGCTGCATCTGGCGCAGGGCGCAGTGCAACTGGAGACAGCCCCCGACCACCGCCATCGTCCGATCACCCTCTTGAGCCGTGACGGTGAAGTCACCCCGCTGGGCACCCGGCTGACCTTGGCGCAGGAGGACCAGGCCACGGTGGTCGCGGTCCAGGCCCATGCGGTGTCGGTGCTGCCGACCGGCGCCACCTTCCCGTCACGGGTCAACGCCGGCCAGCGCCTGCGCTTCTTCCCAGGCGGCCATGATCCCGTGGGGGTGGCTGGTTTCGCCGACGAAGCCTGGACCCGCGGCATGCTGGTGGTGATGGACCAGCCGCTGGCACAGGTCCTCCAGACCTTGCAGACCCAGTCCGGCATGGCGCTGTCTTGCGACGCCTCGATTGCAGGCCTGCGCATCTCCGGCAGCTTTATCACCGCCGACCCCCAGCGATCGCTGGCCACCGTGGCCGATCAGTGGGGGCTTCGCCTGGAGCGGCAGGGCCAGGGATGGGTGCTACGGCCACGCTGATCGAAAAAATTTTCGATTTCGTCGGCCATTCCATTGTCCTTTTGCCGATCTCGTTCGGCCTCCATGGGTCAGTGATACGCACCGAACCATGAAACCACGTCGCCTGCCCCTGTCCCAGCCCCTTTCCTCCCAGGGCTCCCGCAGCCACGTCGCCCACGGGCGACGCACCGGCCCCGCCCGCCTGGCCCCGCCCCTGCTCGCGGCCATGCTGGGAACGGCGGGGCTGTCGGTGGAGGCCGCAGGCGCTCCAGCGGCCCAGCAGGCCGGCACCGCCAGCACCAACGCCGCCCTGGCGCGTCAATACGACATCCCTGCCTCGCCCTTGGCCGACGCCCTGAACCGATTTGCAGCGGAGGCCGGCGTGGTGCTGGTATTTGACGCGGAGCTGGTGCGTGGACTCAAAAGCCAGGGTTTGAACGGCCGATATGAAGTGATGGCCGGCCTGACAGTGCTGCTGGCGGGCACGCCGCTGGAAGCCCTCTCCTCGCATGCGGGCGGCGTGATGATCCGCCGCCGACCGGTGCCCGCCCAAGACGGTGCGCTCGACGAGGACCTGCCCGAACTGCGCCTGCAACGGTTGCCCAAGGTGGCAGTACAGGGACGCCCGTTGCCCACCGTGGACCGGCTGGACCGCGCCATGATCCGCAACCTGCCGGCGCTGAATGGCGACCTGACCAGCCAGCTCAAGCTTAATCCGAACATCCAGTACAGCGAGTCGCAGCTGTCGTCCTACACCGGGGGCGAAATCGCACCAGCCGAGATTTCGATTCACGGCTCCAAGCCCTATCAGAACCAGATTCTGCTGGACGGCGTCTCGGCGATGAATGACCTGGACCCTGGGCTCAAGATCACCACCACCAGCCCGGAATTCGTTCCGGGTTCCTCGCAGGCGCTGGCCGTGGACAGCAGCATCCTGTGCGAGGTCGAGGTCCGGGATTCCAACGTCTCCGCCGAGCACGGCCGGTTCACCGGCGGCGTGGTGGATGCCCGCATTTGCTCCGCTCGCAAGCGCTTTGGGGGAAGTGTGGCGGTCGGGTACTCCTCATCGGACTGGACCCATGTCTTCATCGATCCGGCCCGCCGGGAAGAGTTCGAGGCCTCCTCCAATGCGGACATGCAGCCGCGTTTTCGCAAATGGACTTACAAGGCCATGCTGGAAATGCGGCCCAGCGAGGAATGGGGCGTGTTGCTGAGCGCCGTGCGCCGGCAGTCGGACATCCCGCTGCGCCGCTTCACCTCCGACAATGAGGGCACCACCGAAAGCCGCGAAGTCACCCAGCAGCGGCGCCAGGACACCCTGGTGCTCAAGACCGACTTCACGCCCACCGCCAGCATCCACAAGGCGGACCTCAGCCTGGTCTACGCGCCGGCCAACAACAGCTATTTCATCGAGGACTACCGCAACAGCGACTACACCATCCAGAGCGGCGGATTGACGCTGTCTGGCCGCTGGGAGTCGCGGTTCCAGCCGGTGCTGCTCACGCAGCAGCTGTCCTACAGCACCTCGGACCAGTCCCGCCGCAGCGATGCGGACTACTACCGCAACTGGCGCTGGTCCACCGACAAGAACTGGGGCGACAGCACCGAAAGCGCCGCCACCAGCGGTGAAGGCGCCTGGGGTGACGTGGACCAGACCCTCAAGACGCTGGCCTACAAGGTCAAGGGGGCGTTCAAGGCCGTGTCGCTGGGAGCAACGCAGCATCGTGTCTCCACCGGCGTGGAGCTTCGCCATCAGGACGCCAGCTATGACCGGCTGAAAGCGCAGCGTTATTACCTGACCGTCGCCAACCTGCCCACCACCGGCGCCATCTCGCGCTGCCAGCGCGCCGACGGCACCCAGGACACCGACGCCTGCTCGGTGACCCCCACCATCAACCGCGCTGTCGGCCAATACTTCACGCGGCTGATGACCTACAACGCCGGCAGCTTTGCACTGGATGCAGAGTCCTACAGCGCGTTTGTGGAAGACGACATCCGCTGGCGCGAATTCAATCTGCGCGCGGGTCTGCGAGCGGACCAGGACACACTCACCGACAAACTCAACGTCGGCCCCCGGCTGGCCCTCAGCTGGCAGCCCAGCGACACCTGGCTGATCGATGCCGGCGCCAACCGGTATTACGGGCGCAGTCTGTTTGCTTATGCGCTGCAGGAGAAGATCCACACCCTGCTGGTCACCCAGACCCGCAGCGGCACCTTGACCTGGGGCACTGGCACGCAGGCCCTTCCCTTGAATCGTCTGGAGGCCATGAAAACGCCTTATGACGACGAACTCACGGCCGGCATGGTGTTTGCGCCGGCCTGGCTGGGCGGGCCGCTCAGTCTGCGCGTGACGCAGCGGGACGGCAAGGACCAGGTCGTCAAGCGGGTGGTCACCAAACAGACCGACTGCAACGGCAACAGCTGCTACATCTACACCAACGCCGGCCGCACCAAGACTCAGGACTGGACGTTGAGCTGGTCCAACGCTGCCGCCATCAAGACCGGGCCCGTGGCCACCCGCTGGTGGCTGGCGGTCAACAAAAGCGATGTCCGCTCCAACTACAGCACCTACGGCGACACCTACTCCACCGACAAGGTCGACGACGTCATCATTCGCTACAACGGCCAGTTCATCCGCTACTCCGACATTCCTGCAGACAACTACAACCGCCCGTGGACCCTCCGACTGGGGGCGATGAGCAGCCTGCCGGCCTATCACCTCACCATCAGCAACCTGCTTCGCATCCGCGATCGTTATCAGCAGGTGCTGCTCAATGGCACCACGGACTACCAAGGCAGCACGGTCGATGTCTACGAGCGCACGAATCTGCCGCGTTCGCTGGCGGTGGACACGGTGATCCATTGGGAACCCCGGGTGCGGGGTGATCAGCGGCTGCAGGTCAAGCTGACGATCGAGAACCTCACCAACCGCAAGAACAAGAGCACGGTCAGCGAGACCTATGCCACCTATGAGCGGGGCCGCAGCGTGGCGCTGGAGGTGGGTTATGACTTCTGAGCGCCGCATGAAGCGGATCCAGATCGTGGTGGTGGCGGCGCTGCTGGCGGTGGCCGGCGTGGCGGGGGCTGCGGCCTCGGGCCCTCTGACCATCGAGACACCGCCGACACCATCCGACAAGACCTCCGACTGCGACCGCGACTGCCTGATGCAGGCCTATCGCGGCCCGCGTGGCGGATGGCCGACGGCGCAGGTGGATCCGGGCGTCCAGTGGGAAGAACTGGGCCCCCGCCCCGCCCTGCCGCAACCACCGGCCGCGCTGATGAAGCTGGGGGAGCAGTTGTTTTTCGACCCCCGTCTGTCGCGGGACCAGACCCTTAGCTGCGCCAGTTGCCATGCCCCTCATCTGGGTTTCTCCGACGGGCGCCGCCTCGCCCTGGGCCACGAAGCCCAGGCGGGGCCGCGCAACACGCCCCATCTCATGGGCGTGGCCTTCGTGCCGCAACTGATGTGGGACGGCCGTGCTGCCGACCTGGAGAGCCAGGCCTTGATGCCGATCGCCAACCCCGTGGAGATGGCGATGGACCTGCCGGCCCTGCAGCAGCGGCTCAGCCGGGAGACGGACTATCCCCGACGGTTCAAGGACGTCTTTGGCGATGACACGGTCACGCTGGACCGGCTGGGCAAGGCGCTGGCGGCCTTTGAGCGGCGCATTGAAGCACCACGCTCACGGTTTGACGATTTCATCGAGGGCAAACCCTCCGCCCTGAGCGATCAGGAGATCCGTGGCCTGCACCTGTTCCGCACCAAGGCGCGCTGCATGAACTGCCACAGCGGACCGCAGTTCACCCAGCACGAGTTCCACCAGATTGGCATGAGCGCGCTGGGCCGCCGTCTTCAAGACCTGGGGCGCCAGGGCGCGACGGGCCGCCCGGAAGATGTGGGGGCCTTCCGCACCCCGTCCCTGCGCGGCATTGCGCGCACCGCACCTTACTTCCACAACGGGGTCACACCCACGCTGAGAGGGGTGCTGGAGAGCTACAACGCCGGCATGCCGCAGCCGCCCAAGAACGCGCAGGGGCTGATGGCGATTCCACCGTCACCGCTGATCAAGCCGATTCAGCTCAGCGGCAAGGAATTGCAGGACCTGGAAGCGTTCCTGCGCACCCTTTGAGTCAAGTGATGCGGGCCAGAAGGCTGCCTGACGACACCTGCGTGCCCGCTTCCGCCAGCCGGCCGATGCGCCCGGCCTTGTGCGCCACCACCTGGGTCTCCATCTTCATCGCCTCCAGCACGGCGATGAGCTGCCCCGGCTCCACCGACGCGCCCTCCTCCACCTTCCAGGCCTGCAGCAGGCCGGTCATGGGGGAGCGAACCGCAGTGTCGTCATGCGGGTCGTCCGGTCGCTCACCGGAGGCAAGGCCTGCCACCCCTGCACCATCGGCGGGGACATCGGCGGGGAAAGCCCCTGCCGCACCATGACGGCCCGCACTGGCCCACCCTTGCAGCCATCCAGCGGGCAGACCCAGGCGCACACGCCGACCATCCAGCTCAATGCTCACCTGCTGCAGCGGCTCCGGGGTGCAAGGCTCCACCCGCGTGGCAGCGGCCAGATCGGTGGCGAAATCGGTTTCGATCCAGCGGGTGTGAACCTTGAAACCATTCGTCGCCGTGAAGTCCGCATGGCGCAGCACCTCACGGTGGAAGGGCAGCACCGTCGGCACGCCTTCGATGCGGAACTCGGCCAGCGCACGTCGGGCACGCGCCAACGCCTGGCCGCGAGTGGCTCCGGTCACGATCAGCTTGGCCATCAATGAATCAAACGCCGGGGCCACCGCCGAACCGGCCACCACGCCGCTGTCCACCCGCACGCCGGGCCCCGACGGCGGCTCAAACACATGCACCGCGCCCGGCGCGGGCAGGAAGCCGCGGCCCACGTCTTCCGCATTGATGCGGAACTCGATGGAATGGCCCCTTGGCACCGGTGTCTCCGTCAGGGTCAGCGGCAGCCCATCCGCGATGCGCAGCTGCTCCACCACCAGGTCCAGGCCGCAGGTTTCCTCGGTGACCGGATGCTCCACCTGCAGCCGGGTATTGACCTCCAGAAAGGAGATCGCGCCGGACGCACTCAGCAGGAACTCCACCGTTCCCGCACCGACATATCCCGCCCGCTGGCAGACATCCTTGGCCGCCTGATGGATGCGTTGACGCTGCTCATCGGTCAGGAACGGCGCGGGCGCCTCTTCCACCAGCTTCTGGTTGCGCCGCTGCAGTGAGCAGTCCCGCGTACCCAGCACCACCACCTGGCCCAGCGTGTCGGCCATCACCTGGGCCTCCACATGCCGGGGACGGTCCAGGAATTGCTCCACAAAACATTCGCCCCGCCCAAACGCCGCAGTGGCCTCGCGGACGGCGGAGGCAAAGTGCTCCGCCACCTCCTCCAGCTTCCACACCACCTTCATGCCGCGCCCACCGCCTCCAAAGGCGGCCTTGATGGCGATGGGCAGCCCATGCTGCCGGGCGAAGGCCAGCACCTCGTCGGCATCAGCCACCGGCCCTGGTGAACCCGCCACCAACGGTGCGCCCACTTCAAGCGCCAGACGGCGTGCGGACACCTTGTCGCCCAGTTGCTCAATGGCCTGCGGCGGCGGGCCGATCCAGGTCAGCCCCGCGTCCAGGACGGCACGGGCAAAGGCGGCGTTTTCGGACAGAAAGCCGTAGCCGGGATGCACCGCATCCGCGCCGCTGCGCCGAGCCACGTCGATGAGCTTGTCGATGCGCAAATAGGTGTCGACCGGCCGATGGCCGGCGAGGCCATAGGCTTCATCGGCCAGGCGGGCATGCGGCGCATCGATGTCCGGGTCGGCATACACCGCCACCGAGCGGACACCGTAGTCCGCACAGGCACGGATGATGCGCACCGCGATTTCGCCGCGATTGGCGATCAGGACCTTCTTCATGGACATGGGCGAACCTCAGGCTCCAACTTCATCGGGGCAGCAGAACCGGCTCAAAGCCGGTCACGACAGAAAAACGCAGGCGGGTGCCCACCGGCATCTGGCCGGCCAGATCCAGATGCCAGGGCGCGATGCAGGCGATGACGGGATAACCGCCGGTGAGCGGATGGTCCGCCAGGAACAGCACCGGCTGGCCATTGGCCGGTACCTGGATGGCACCCAGCGCGGTGCCCTCGCTGGGCAGCTCGGCCGTAACGGCGCGTGTGAGCGGCACCTCGCCCAGCACCCGCAGCCCGACGCGGTTGGACTGCGGGGTGACGGTCCAGGTCTGGGTCACCAGCACATCCAGGGCCTCTGGGGTGAACCAGTCCGCGCGTGGGCCGAGGCGGATGTCCAGCGTGACTTCGTCACCGGCCCTGGGCCAGGCGGCCAGAGGGCCTTCGGCATGGCCGACCACCGCGCCAGGCCGGGCGGGACGCAGGGTCAGACGGTCACCGGCCTTCAGCGGCGGTGGGCCGACATCGGCCAGCGAATCATGGGAGCGGCTGCCCAGCACCGGCGGCAGCGTGACACCACCACGCAGCGCGACATAGCTGCGCACACCCGCCGTGGGGTCTCCGATGCGAAGCCGGTCGCCGTCCGACAACGCGATGGGTGCATGGTGGTCCAGCGGAAACGCGCGGCCGTCCGACGCGATCAGCGTCAGCGGCCCCTGCGCACCGGTCACCGCCACCACGGTGTCGCCGCGTGAGATCAGCTCGAATCCCCCAAGCGCCACTTCGATGCAGGCCTCGTCCGGCCTGTTGCCCACCAGCCGGTTGGCGGCCTTCAACGAGCCTCGGTCCATGGCTCCGGAGGCGGCCACGCCCTGCCCGGCCTGGCCTGGGCGGCCAAGATCCTGAAGCAGGGCTTGCAGCCCGGGCTGCTGAATGTCGATGGCAGCCGCATCTGGGAGGGTTGTGAGCGCCCCCGGAGCGCGATGAGCATCTGGCGCCAACCCTTGGTGCGGCGCTGCTTCGATCGCTGCCGGGGCGACCGAGGGCGAAGGCGCCAAGACAGCCCGAGTCGCCAAAGCCGCCGGAGCTGCCGATGCCGCCGAAGCCGCATTTCGGGGCCCTGCATCAACAAACCGCACGCGCTGCCCAGGTTGCAGCAGCGCGGGTGGGTCCCGCTGCAAGTCCCACATGGGCATCAGCGTCTGGCCCAGCAGTTGCCAGCCACCGGGGCTGGCCTTGGGATAGACCCCGCTGAACCCACCCGCCGCCGCCACGGCTCCGGGAGGAATGCGTGTGCGCGGCGAACTGCGGCGAGGCAGTTGGCGCAGCAGCTCATCGCCCCCGGTGAGGTAGGCAAACCCGGGCGCGAAGCCGGTGAAGGCCACCCACCAGTCGCTGCCGGTATGGCGGCGCACCACCTCCTGTGGCGTGATCTTGAGCAGGGCCGCCACTTCGGCCAGATCCTCCCCGTCGTAATGCACGGGGATCTCCACCCGTGGCCCGGCCTCGGCGCTGTGCAGCTCCAGCGGCCGCCGCGCAAGTTCAGCGGCCAGGGCCTCACGCGAGAGCACCAGCGGGTCCAGCGTCAGCAGCAGCGTGCGGGCGCCGGGCACGATCTCCCGCACGCCAGCAATCGGGTCCGATTGCAGCGAGGCCAGCAGGCCCAGCGTCTGCGGCAGATCCGCCAGCTCCACCAGCACCGCATCCCCTGCGGGCAGCAGTCGCAAGCCAGCAGCGTCCGGCGGCGTCATTCCGCAGCGTCCATGAAGGAACGGATGGTGATGCCTTCGGCCGTCAAGCGCGCTTGGACCCGCTGGGCCATGGCCACCGCACCGGGGCTGTCGCCATGCACGCAGATGGAGTCCGCTGCGATGCGCACCACACTGCCATCCACCGCCGTCAGCGTGCCCTCCCTGGCCAACTGCAGCATGCGCGCGGCCACGGCTTCAGGGTCGTGCAGCAGCGCGCCGGGTTGGTGGCGAGGCACCAGGCTGCCGTCCGCCTGATAGCCGCGGTCCGCAAAGGCTTCTTCTATGGTGTGCAGACCCGCCTCTCGCGCCCAGGCAGCCAATGCCGCCCCCGCCAGCACCACCAGGCCGAGCGTGGCATCCACCGCTTTGACGGCAGCGATGACGTCCTGCGCCTGGCGACGGTCATGGGCGATGAAGTTGTAAAGCGCTCCATGCGGCTTCACATAGCGCACCCGCGTGCCAGCCGCTACAGCGAGGCCCTGCAAGGCACCGATCTGATAGATGACGGCGGCCTGCAGGTCGGCGCTGGCCATGTCCATGTTGCGTCGGCCAAAACCCACCAGGTCCGGATAGGACACATGGGCGCCAACGCAGACCCCATGCGCCGCGGCAGACCGCAAAGTGGCGAGGATGCCGGCCGGGTCACCGGCATGGAAGCCACAGGCGACGTTGGCACTGCTGACCACGGCCAGCATGGCCGCATCGTCGCCCATATGCCAGGCGCCGAAGCTTTCGCCGAGGTCACTGTTGAGATCGATGTTCATGGCGATGAAAGCTTGGAAGTGAGGAGTGAGGAGTGAGCGGCGCGACGTGCCGGGAGCATCATGCGTCTGCGTGCGCGTCAGCGGAACATCAGCAGGTTGAGCAGCACCACGTTGACCGCCAGCAGCGTCAAGGCCGTGGGCACCTGCACCCGGATGACCGCATTCTTGTCCGGCAGTTCCAGCAGTGCTGCGGGCACGATGTTGAAATTGGCCGCCATCGGCGTCATGAGCGTGCCGCAGTAGCCCGACAGCATGCCAATGGCTGCCATCACGGCCGGGTCTCCATGGTAGACGCCGACCAGCACGGGCACCCCCACACCGCCCGTCATGACCGGAAAGGCGGCGAAGCCATTGCCCATGATGACGGTGAACAGCGCCATGCCCACCACATAGACGGCCACAGCGAGAAAGCGCAGGTCCATGTTGATGTAGGTGATGGTGAGATGCGCCACCGCCTTGCCCACACCGGCATCGGAAAACATCAGACCCAGCATGCCCAGCATCTGCGGCAGCACCAGCGCCCAGCTCAGGGCGTCGATGAGCCGGCGCGCCTCACGCACTCCTTGCACCGGCGTCTCGCGGGTCAGCCAGCAGGCCAGGCCCAGCGCCACGATGCAGGCCAGGCCCAGGCTCACCAAGGTGGCGTTTTTGGGATCGATCAACGGCAGTTCCCCCACCACCAGATGTTTGGCGGACAAGGTGCCCACCATGGTGAGCAGCGGAATGGCCAGCGCCGGCACAAACAGCCGGTGCCCAAGGCGCCGGGCATGCGCCGCACACACCTCGGCCGACGGCAGCTGAAGCCGACCCGCGCCGACGCCCTTCACCCCCACCATGAGCGCCATCAACAGCACCCCGGCGCCCACCCATTCCGGCGGCAGCAGGTGGCCGACCAGGAACATGGCGGCATACAGGCCCCAGAAGAAACCGGTCGTCCAGCGCTTGGAATGGCTGCGATCCAGCAGCGTCATCACCGCGATACCGGCCAGCAGCAGGCCGGCCAGCGTGAACAGAAGATCCAGCGAGAGGGTCATCACATCACTCCTGATGGGCCGGCTGAGCAGCAGGCTGGGGACGCGGGCGGTCCAGTTCACGCTTCAGGGCGGTATCCAGCCGCCGCAGCCGCCAGGCATGGATCAGGAAGGCCGAGATGCCGGTGGGAATGCCCCAAAGTGCCACATGCATCGGTTGCACATCGATGCCGGATTCATGCAGGAAGGTCGTCATGAGGACCACCGCGCCGAAGGCCACAAACAAGTCTTCACCGAAGAACAGGCCGACGTTGTCGGTGGCCGCCGCATAAGCCCGCAGCCGGTGCCGCAGCGCATCTGGCAACGCGCCCAGACGGGCCTCGGTGGCCCCCTCCGCCATCGGGGCCAGCAGCGGGCGCACCATCTGCGGATGGCCGCCGAGGCTGGTCAGCCCCATCGCGGCGGTGAGTTGGCGGGCCGCGAGGTACACGATCAGCAAACGGCCGGCAGTGGCCGATTGAAAGCGGGCCATCCACTGCTGCGCATGCTGGCGCAGGCCGTGGCGCTCCAGCAGCCCGATCACCGCCAGCGGCAGCAGCAGGATGAGCGGCAGGTTGCGGGTTTTGACGAACCCGGTGCCGATGACGGCCAGCACTTTCTGCACGGGGAAGCCCGCCGCCACTGCGGTCGCCACCGCCGTGACCGCCACCACCACCATCGGATTGAAGCGGAGCACAAAGCCCAGGATGATCACCGCCACCCCGATGAGGGGCCATAAGGAGGGGTCGTGAGTCATGGCGCGCGGGCTCCTGTTGAAGGGCAATTCACATGAATTGTTGAACAATCCGCAATATGCTGCCCCATCATCCAAGCACGCGCCTTGGTGCAAACCCGCAACCCTGCCTGACAAGCCACTGCACGCAGAGACAATGCGAGCTCTATGCCTGCCACTCGATCACGCCGCCCGGCGCCAAGTTCAGCCCCAAGCACCGCGCCCCGACCGGCGCCCGCGCCAGCGAAGGCCACCACAGCCTCCGCTGCCGTGTCATCCGCCGCACTCACCCTCACCGACCGCATCTCGGAACAACTGCGCCAGATGGTGACCGCCGGCGAGTTCGCGCCGGGGCAACGGCTGTCCGAACAGGCTTTGGCGGAGCATCTGGGCATCTCGCGGAACACCTTGCGGGAAGTGTTCCGGGTGCTGACCAAGGACGGCCTGCTGCGGCATGAACCCAACCGGGGGGTGTTTGTGTCGGTGCCCAGCATCGCCGCCATCATCGACATCTATCGCGTGCGGCGGCTGATCGAATGCCAGGCACTGGCGCAGGCCTATCCACGGCATCCAGCCAAGAAGCACATGCGGCAGGCGGTGGAGCAGGCATGGGCCGCCCGCGACCGCAGCGACTGGGTGAGCGTGGGCACGGCCAACATGGCCTTCCACATGGGCATCGTGGAACTGGCCGACAGCGAACGCCTGAACACCTTGTTTGCACAGGTGCTGGCAGAACTGCGGCTGGCTTTCGGGCTGCTGCGGGATGCGGAGTTCCTGCATGCGCCGTATGTGGACATGAACCGCGAGATTCTGGAACTGGCCGAGGCAGGCGACTTCGCCAAAGCCTCGGCGCGGCTGCATGACTACCTGGTTCACTCCGAACGCATCGTGCTGGCCGTGTATGCGCGCAAGCTGGAGGATGGGGACTGGGCGGCCTGACCATCCGCCGCAGCCCGCGCCTGGGCGATCCAGCCGTCAAACTGCTGCTGGTGCACACGAATCCAACCGTCGGTATGGCGGGCGATGTCACGCTCCGAATGAGCGCCTTCATTCATCCGCTGGTTCTGCGCATTGATATCGGCCATGGGAAGACGCATCAGCTCGAACAGCCTGGCGGCGGCCGGGTTGCGTTCGATGAACTGGCGATTGGCGACGATCTCCTGCTGGTCCGCCGCAAAGCCGTAGTTCTTGCCGTTCGGCTGGCGCGTGTTGGTCTTCCCGTCCTTGGCCGCCGAGAACGGCACCTGCAGCCACACCACATCGGTACCAGGCCGCAGAACGGCGCTCACCCAATACGGCGTCCAGGTGTAGTAGAGAATGGGTTGCCCCTGCTTGAAGCGCGCCAGCGTGTCCGCCATCAGCGCGGTGTAGCTGCCTTGCCGGTGCGTGACTGTGCTGCGCAGTTGATAGGCGTCCAGTTGATGTTCGATCTCGCCTTCACAGCCCCAGCCGGGATTGCAGCCGGTGAGGTCGGCGCGGCCGTCCCCGTCGGTATCGAACAGGCGGGCCAAGGCCGGGTCGCGCAGTTGGTCCAGGCGGGTGATGTGATGGGCCTCCGCCGTTTGACGGTCGATCAGATACCCTTGCACGGCCCCCTGTGCGTAGGGCCCGAAGCGCACCATGCGTGCGTCACCACCGCTGTTGCGGTAGAAGTCTGCATGCAGCAGCCGCCAGTGGGTGGCCATGAAGGTGGCATCGCCATTGGCAATCGCCAGATGTTCGGTGGCTGGCTCCAGGTCCTTCATCGGCAGGACGGTGTAGCCGAGCTGTTCCAGCGCGCGGGACACCAGCAGCGTCTGGAAGGTTTCTTCCGCCAATGAGCTTTTGAGCGGCTGCACCGTGATGCCCTTGCCAGGCAGGGCCGGCGGCTGCGCCAGCGCGCTCGTGCAGAGGAACAACACCAGCACCGAGGCCACCAGCGCCGCCTCCATCGGCGAGCCCTGCCGCGTGCGACGTGGCAGACCGTTGAGCAGCAGGCCCACCGGGCCACGTTGCCACCAACGCCCCCGGCCCGCTCGGGCCGGACGGCCCAGCGCCTGCGTCAGGCGGTCCAGGGTGATGGCCAGAATCACGATGCCAAGCCCCCCCACGGTGGCCAGGCCCATGTCCAGGCGCCCGATGCCGCGCAGCACCATCTGGCCCAGGCCGCCCACGGCAATCATGGAAGCGATCACCACCATCGACAGCGACAGCATCAGCGCCTGGTTGATGCCCGCCATGATCGATGGCATGGCCAGGGGCAGCTTCACCTTCCACAGCATCTGCAGCGGGGATGCCCCATAGGCTCGCGCCGCTTCGATCAGGTCCGGCCGCACCTGCCGCAGACCCAGGTTGGTCAGGCGGGCCAGGGGTGCCAGCGCAAACACGATGGTGACGATGACACCCGGCACGTTGCCGATGCCAAACAGCATCACCACGGGCACCAGATATACAAACGCGGGCGTGGTCTGCATGGCGTCCAGCAGCGGCCGCATGACGCGTTCCGCGCGTTCACTGCTGGCCAGCAGAATCCCCAGCGGCAATCCGATCAGCAGGCAGAACAGCAGCGACGTGAGCACGAGTGACAGCGTCACCATCGCCTCCGGCCAGATGCCCAGAGCCGCCACGATGAGCAGCGCGGCCGACGTACCCAGGGCCAGCCTGCGGCCGGCAAACTGCCACGCCAGCAAACCGATCAGGGTCACCATGGCCACGGCCGGCAGCTGGGTCAGCAGGCTTTGAACAGCCTGGAGCGTCCCATCGATAGGCATGCGAACCGCCTGAAAATAAGGGCGGCCATGCGCCACCACCCAGCTCAGGCCGGTGTTGATCCATGACTCCACCGGCACCGTGCCGTTGAGGAATTGGTGAAGGCTGTCGCCCAGGGAATGGACCAGCGAGCTGACCGTCTCCGGGTCCGTGGCGGTGACGGCGGGTGCGGGTGCGGGTGCGGGTGCGGCGGCATCCAGCCAGGCGGCGCCGGCCTGCGGGTCCGGGGCTTGGGATAGCGCCTCCCACGGGTCAGGCGTCTGCGCTGCCGCCGGCATGGGCAGCGGGGTTTCGGAAGCGGGTGACGATGCGGGTGAAGATGCGGCTGCCGACAGCGGCGCGAGGGCCACCGTCCAGGGAGCCAGGGTGTTGTGATTCATGTCGCCTCCTCAGGGTCAATGCGTGGCCGCAGCGTGGGTGGCCGGGCCCGCTGGGGCAGCCTCAGCGGCCGCGCGATCGGCGCTCGCTTCGATGGGCGGCGTGTCGCGGTCCATGAACTTCAACAGCGTGGTTTTGGAGATCGCCCCGCAGAAGCGGCCCTCGGCATCCACGACCGGCACGCCGCAGGGCGCCTGCGCCACCTGGCCAAACAGCTCAGCCACCGGCGCATCCGCCGGGATGGTGGACAGACCGTCGATGAACGCGTGCTGCAGCCCCAGCGGACCGACATGCCCCTCCAGGGCGGCGCGCAGCGAATCGGCCGACACGGTACCGAGGTAACGACGCGATGGGCTCACCACATGGGCAAAGTCCCGGTCCTGATCCTCCAGCGTCTTGAGGCCGGCGCGCGCGCCGCGGCTGCTGTACTCCGCCACCAGCGTCAACGGCGGGCGGGCGATATCGGCGGCCTTGAACACGGCGGCCGTGTCCACGCCGCGGATGAAACTGCGCACGAAGTCATTCGCCGGGCTGCGCAGGATTTCGTCGGGCGCGCCCACCTGCACCACTTCACCGTCCTTCATGATGGCGATGCGGTCCCCAATCCGCATGGCTTCGTCCAGGTCATGCGAGATGAATACGATGGTGCGGCGCTTCACCTGCTGCAGGCGCAGCAGCTCCGACTGCATGTCGGTGCGCATGATCGGGTCCAGGGCGGAGAAGGCTTCATCCATCAGCAGGATCGACGGATCCGAAGCCAATGCACGCGCCAACCCCACCCGCTGCTGCATGCCGCCGGAAAGTTCATCCGGGTACTTGTCTCCCCAGCCCGCCAGACCCACCTGCGCCAGTGCCAGATCGGCCTGCGCCAGGCGGTGCGCCCGGTCGGCACCGGCCAGTTCCAGGCCCAAGGCCGTGTTGTCTCGCACAGTCATGTGCGGCATGAGCGCGAAGGACTGGAACACCATGCTGATGTCCTTGCGGCGCCAGGCACGCAACTGCCGTGGCGAATGGGTGTTGATGTCCTCTCCATCGATGACGATGCGCCCCGCGCTGGGCTCGATCAGGCGATTCAGCAGGCGCACCAGTGTCGACTTGCCGGAGCCGGAGAGGCCCATGACAACAAAGATCTCGCCCGCCTGGATGTCGAAGCTGACGTCGAACACACCCATCGATTGGCCGGTGCGGGCCAGGATCTCCTGTTTGGACAAGCCCTCCCGGGCCAGTTGCAGCGCCTGCTCGGGCGCGTCTCCGAACACCTTGAAAACGTGGTCGATCAGAATGCCTTTCGCCATGGCCAAGACTCCTTTCGTGCGGTGATGAGCAATCGCCGGCTCCAGGAGCACGGCGGCGATCACGCCCTGCGTCGAGATCCAGCGCCAAACGCGCACGTGGCGGCGCCTGGCGGGCCTAGACGGCTGCCGACGGGCACTGACGACGAAAGCAACGAAACCAGCACCCGCTGGGACTCACGATGCAGCCGGCGGGCCTGGTCAAGGGGCGCGGACTGGAGGAGCCTGGCGTGGCATGGGGCCAGACAAGGCCGGCCAGAGGTGCCGGACCTCAGGGGCCCGGCGGCGGGAATTCCTGCACCGCGACGGGATTCGAAGATCCGCGAGTAGTGCGAGGGGGTTGCGGGGAGCGGAACGAGCCGCTTGCAAGCCGCAACCTTAACACAACACCGTACGCTGGCGGCCGGAGGGACCTTCCTGCTTCTCGCCTCCGCCTGACTCGCAAAGGGTGCCACCGTGTTCATCACCGATGTGTCGAAGGGCCTGTGTCATTTGGGATGGATGAAGACTTCCCGCAGGTTTCGAACTCGTGTACGACATACGGTTGGCTGGGATGTTGTGACAACATCCTTACCGCCTTGTCGGGAATTTGTTGGGTCTGACATATTCAAGGATGGCGACCGCACCACATTAGATAGATTGACGACACAAACCTGCTTCTTTGTTGTGCGTAACGCCCCAAAAATGCGAATGCACCTTTGCGGATACAGAACAAGTGCAAACGAATCATATAGTTAGAAAAGTTCATCGACGCACTGGCAATATTCATGACACGCTTTAGCCATCAGTCGCCCATATTGAGGCATAAAGCCTAAAGGGGGTATTTTTCCAACCCCGACAAATCAGGGAAATCACTGCCTGTAATCTACAGACAACGATTTGACACCCCACCAAACGGTGAAGAGTTCTTTACAAATCCATGCTTCCATCGGGCAGCCAAAGTGGCTGCCACAAGTCCCCAAGGAGGAAACTCCACACATACGCCGCAACACGTGAAGCAACACGACTGACATATTCAACAAGATCGGCGTCTGATGACGCACCGATCCGAATCTTCCCCAACAGGCGCACACCGGCAGAGCCGCTTCCAATCCGCGCCATGCCGTGCCTACGACACCGCCTCCCATCCAGCGGCGGCGTCCGTACCAGGCATTCCGTGGGTTTACAGCCCCAGAACCTCGTTGGGAGATTCCATGCATTTCCGTACCCTGCCCTCGACCCTGCGGGCTCGCCGCCCGTCCTCGCGCGCATCCTTGCGCACACCGCATCGCTCCGACCTGTGCCGCACCGCCCTGTCCAGCGCCGCCCTGCTGGCCCTGCTCGGCACCAGCGGGTGGGCCTATGCCCAGCAACAGCAACTGGAGCGCGTGGAAGTCACCGGCTCACGCATTCGCCAGATCGATACCGAGACCGCGCAACCAGTCGAGAAGATCACTGCAGAAGCCATTCAGCGCAGCGGCCTGGTCACGCTGGGTGATGTGCTCAACAACATGACCTCGGCCGGTTCGCCTGACTTCAGCAAAGGCTCCGTGCTCACCTCCAACCGCGAGCAAGGCGGTCAATACATCAACATGCGCAACCTGGGCTCGCAGCGGGTGCTGGTGCTGGTGAACGGGAAACGCTGGACGCAGTCGGTCGATGGCTACACCGACATCTCCACCATTCCCGCCGCGCTGGTGGACCACATCGACGTGCTCAAGGATGGCGCTTCCTCCACCTACGGCTCGGATGCGATTGCCGGCGTGGTGAACGTCATCCTGCGCCGCTCGATGGAAGGCGGCAAGGCCAGCATCTATTACGGCGCCAATGAAAAGGGCGACGGCAAGACCAAGGACGCTTCCGTTGCCTATGGCTGGAACTCCGAGAAGGCGTCGGTGATGGTGGGCATCACCGCCAACAAGACCGACCCCGTATGGGCGAAGGACCGGGCCATCACCTCGGCCGCTTATGGTCCGGACCCGTCCCGGTACACCTCGGAGTTTGGCGCCAGCCCGTGGGGCCGCATCCGCCAGGTGAGCAGCTCCGGTACGGCTACCGGGTTCGACCAGATGCTCAATCACACCGGCGCGTTCCTGGGCGATGGCACCGGCGCAGCGTCCAATCTGCAGAGCAACTATCACGCCTACAAGAGCTCGAACACCGACGACCTGTTCAACTCCAGCAGCCAGATGATGTTCCAGGCGGAGAGCGAGCAGAAGTCGCTCTTCTCGAAGGGCTACCTGGAACTGACACCCACGCTGCGCGCCAATGCCACGGCGATGTTCTCGGACCGCAAGAGCACCAGCCAGGTGGCCGGTTATCCGCTCAATAGCCTGAGCCAGGCTGGCTACCCCGTCTACATCGACAAGGACAGCTACTACAACCCCTACGGCAATCAAGCCGTGGGCGCCGGCAACGGGCAGGATCTGTTCTTTTACCGCCGCATCACCGAAGTGCCTCGTGTGACGGAGAACACCAACCGGACCAGCCACTTCGATGCGGGTCTGGAAGGCGACTTCAACCTGCTGGGCAACCCATGGAGCTGGGACGTCGGCTTCAACTACAGCAAGATCGACGGCGTGGTGAAGGGCACCGGCAACATCAACCTGGAAAACCTGAAGGCAGCCCTGGGCCCGTCCTTCATGAACTCATCCGGCGTGGTGCAGTGTGGCACTGCCGCCAACCCGATTGCAGATTGCGTCCCGTTCGACATCCTGGGCGGCCCTTCGGCTTCCACCCAGGCAGCGCTGGACTACATCATGGCCAAGCTGCGCTCGACCTATGGCTCCTACACCCGCAGCTACACCGCCAACGTGTCGGGCGATGTCTACACCCTGCCCGCCGGCAACATCGGCGTGGCGGCAGGTCTGGAGTACCGCTCGCAATCCGGCTACGACATTCCCGATGCATTGGCCCATCAAGGCTTGACCACCGACTTGGCTGGCAATTCCACCTTCGGCAGCTACAACGTCAAGGAGGCTTATGCCGAAGTGAATGTGCCGCTGCTCAAGAAGCTGCCTGCGGCCGAACTGTTGAGCGTCAACCTGGCCACGCGTTATTCGGACTACAACAACTTCGGCAGCACGACCAACAGCAAGGCCAGCTTCATGTGGAAGCCGATCAATGACCTGCTGGCCCGGGGCACCTTTGCCCAGGGCTTCCGGGCGCCTCCGATCGGCAACACGTTTGGCGGCGGCCAGCAGTCTTTCGACTCGTTTGTGGACCCCTGCGACACGGCCCATGGGGAAGCAGCCGGCAACTCGGAGGTGCTGGCCCGTTGCATCGCCAGTGGCACCAGCACCACCTACCGCCAGTTGCTCCAGTCTGGCGCAGCAACGTCTTCGGCCGGTGGTCAGAGCCTGTATGCCTTCAATGCCAGCGTGGGCAACGACCAACTCAAGCCCGAAACGTCCCGGTCCCGCACCCTGGGCCTGGTCTACAACCCGTCCTGGCTGACCGGCGCGGAGATGACGCTGGACTGGTACAACGTGAAGCTGAAAAATCAGATCACGGCCATCAGCGCCAACTATGTGCTGGACCAGTGCTATGTGCAGAATGTCTCCGAGTTCTGCGGCAGCATCACCCGGGATGCCAACGGCCAGGTCAAGACGCTCTCGCGTGGCTACCTGAACCTGGGCGCGCTGGAAACCTCCGGTTTTGACCTCGGTCTGAACTATCGCTTCCCCAAGAGCGTCTACGGGCAGTTCTCGGTGCAAACGGAAACCAGCTTCACCACCCGTTATCGCCAAAAGAGCACTCCGGATTCCGATTGGGAAAGCTACCTGGGTGAATACGGCTACAACCGTATGAAGTCGAACCTGTCGCTGAACTGGAAACGCGGCCCCTGGAGTGCCACCTTCTCCACCCGCTACTACAGCGCCGTCAAGGACCAGTGCTGGTCCGACACCGAAGCCTGCAGCAACCCCGATGGCACCGCCAGCTGGGGCACCGGCTACAACCGCCAGGGTGCCATGGCCTACCACAACCTCAGCGTGGGCTACGACTTCCCCTGGAAAGGTCAGGTGATCGTTGGCGCCAACAACGTCTTCGACAAGCAGCCGCGCATCATGCTGAATGCCAACTACACGGCGGGTGGTGGATCGTCGTCGTCGTCGGTGGACCCGGACATGCCGATCGACCGATTCTTCTGGGTGCGCTACAACCAGGCGTTCTGATGCCCTTCCGTACAGCGTGTGGCAGCGCTGTACGGGCGAAAAAAAAGCGGCGCAAGCCGCTTTTTTTTGGTGCCTGGTGCAACCCAGGCCACTCGTTCAGTGGCGTGCGCCGCTGTTATTGCCACCCGAAGGGCCACCACGGCGCTCCAGATGACGGAAGGTGATACGGCCCTTGGACAGGTCGTACACCGAAAGTTCCAAGGTCACGGCGTCGCCTGCCAGGATGCGGATGTGATGCTTGCGCATCTTGCCGCCGGTATAGGCAATGACTTCGTGACCGTTTTCCAGTTTCACGCGGAAACGGGAGTCAGGCAGCACCTCATTCACGGTGCCACGCATCTCGATCAGCTCTTCTTTTGCCATTGGGTTCCTTTTTGGTTTGGGCCACCGATCGCGGCGGCCACCCGCTTGTCAGCGGGCGCACTGCCAGTGCGAAGGGGGACCGATTCAATGAACGTTGGATCGGCTGGAACCGTCTAACGCGGTTTCAGATGCCGGGGCGATGAGCCGCGCCCCGCCCGGCGACGCCGTTGAAGGCTCAGAGCTGGCGGATGTTGGCCGCCTGCAGGCCCTTCGGGCCTTCCTTGACTTCAAATTCAACGGTAGCGCCTTCTGCCAGCGTGCGGAAGCCGCCGTTGTTGCGGATTTCGCTATGGTGGGCGAAGAGGTCCTTCGTGCCATCGGCCGGGGTGATGAAACCAAAGCCCTTGCCGTCGTCGAACCACTTCACGGTGCCGGTTTGAGTCGCCTTGCCGTCGTCGAACCGCTTCACGGTGCCGGATTGAGTCGTCATGATGTTTC
The DNA here is from genome assembly GCF_026625885.1 of Roseateles sp. SL47. Lineage (NCBI taxonomy): Bacteria > Pseudomonadati > Pseudomonadota > Betaproteobacteria > Burkholderiales > Sphaerotilaceae > Roseateles > Roseateles sp. SL47. The sequence continues at coordinate 4,865,924 of NZ_CP113068.1, forward strand.
CTTTATTGATTTGGAATGGATGGGAACACTCCGCCGCGCCACCTGGCGGTAGCGGAGACAGACACACTCAAGAGCAATCAGCAGGGGGTGAAGCTGTAGCGAGCCGCTCGCGAAGGAGCCAGTGAAGGCTCGGCGGGGCTGCAGATAAGACCTTGGAAGAACGGTCTTGTGCGAATCTATGCCCCCGAATGTATCACAGGTACGGGGGGCCAATGACAAAGAGAAAGGCCCACCCTTGCAAGTTGCAGGGGTGAGCCTGAAGGGACGGGCGTCAGCCAGCTAGGGCTGACGCCGGATGCGCAGGGCTTACAGCGCGATTTCGCCGCCGTCCTTTTTGGTGATCACCACCGTGGCGGAGCGCGGACGCTTCTTCACAGTGGCATCGGCCTGGTTGGCCGGCCAGTAGCTGCCGAAGGTGGCTGCCGCCCAGTCCGGGGTGGTGTCTTCACCGGGATGCTGCACGTTGAAGAACAGCGTCTTGTTGTCCGGCGTCATTGCAATGCCGGTGATTTCGCATTCCTTCGGGCCGACCAGGAAGCGGCGCACGGTATCCGCCGTCGCATTCGCGCCCTTGATGGTGCTGGTGCCGCCGGCCGCGGTCGCCACGCCACCATCACCCACCTTGCCAGGCACAGCGGCCAGCATCATGCAGTTGGTGACGTCGGTATAGGCGCCGTCATCGGTCTGGATCCACAACATGCCGCGCTTGTCGAAGTACAGACCGTCCGGGCTGGAGAAGTCGTTGACATCGGTCAGGCCGGACAGGTTCACGTCGGAGGCGGCGTCGGCCTGCGCGCCGAAGAGGTAGATGTCCCAATTCAGCTTGGTCACGTCCGTGCCGTTTTCGCGCCAGCGGATGATGTGGCCGTTGGGGTTGCCCTTCTGCGAGGTCGTACCCTTCAGGTCTTCGTAATAGCGCGGGTTGGCGGCATCCGGCTTGAGCTGGCTGCCGGTCGGGGTGGCGGTGTTGGCCACCCGGTTGCTGTTGTTGGTCAAGGTCATGTAGACCTCGCGGGTGGAGGGATGCACGGCGCCCCATTCCGGACGGTCCATCTTGGTCGCGCCCAGCTTGTCGGCGGCCAGACGGGCATTGATCAGCACATCGCCCTGGTCTGCAAACGGATAGGCCGTGTTGGTCGCATCCAGGCCGTTCTTGCCGTAGGTCAGCTCCAGCCACTCGCCGCTGCCGTCTGCATTGAAGCGGGCCACATACAAGGTGCCCTCGTCCAGGTATTTGGCACCGGCGGCCATGCCCTTGCCCACATCGGCGGCATCCCACAGGGCCTTGGACACGAACTTGTAGATGTATTCGTTGCGCGAGTCGTCGCCCATGTACATGACGATCGGCTGGCCGACCACGGCCGGTGCGGGCCATGCGCCTTCATGGTTGAAACGGCCCAGGGCGGTGCGCTTGGCCGGTGTGGAAGACGGTGCAAACGGATCGATTTCCACCACCCAGCCAAAGGTGTTGATGGTGTTGCGATAGTCGTCAGCGGTGGTGGCGCCGGTCACCGAGGAGTTCCAGCGTGCATACAGGTCGGCCGTGCCGGCCGTGTCCCACAGATAGGGGCTCTTGCGGTTCTGCGGCAGGCCGTAGCGGTTCAGGCTGGTGATGTCCTTGGCACTGCGCAGGGCATCATCACCGGCAGCACGGCCGATGACGTTGAGGTAGTTCTCTTCGCAAGTCAGGTAGGTGCCCCAGGGTGTGTAGCCGTTGGCGCAGTTGTTGTTGGTGCCCCGGGTCTGTTGGCCGGCGGCATTGAACTTGGTGGCCAGCAGCGCATGGCCACGGGCCGGACCTGTGAGGTCCATCGTGGTGGCGGAGGTCACGCGACGGTTGTAGCTGGAGCCGCGCACCATCGACACCACACCGTTCGTCCGCTTCACCTCCACGATGCTGACGCCATGGGCGTAGATTTCCTTTTCCACTTCGGTGGCGTTGCGGGCGGTGCCGGCCGCGCGGCCAGCCGGGTGCAACACATAAGGGGCCACCACGTATTCGTGGTTGACGGCCAGCAGCCCACGGTCCGAACGGTCAGCCTGGAAGGTGCCCGTGTCGGACAGGCCGAAGTAGTACATGCCGTCATGGCCATCACCGATGCGGCGGTTGTAGGAGTCGGCCGTTTCGCTGCCGTCGTCCTTCCAGGACTCGTCGCCGTAGTGCAGGGGGTCGCCCAGCGCATGCAGGATGCTGACGTTGTAGCCGTCGGCCACGGTCACCAGATCGTTCTTGTTCTTGGCGACGGCGGTGAAGCCAAGCTTGGGCGGCGTGGCGGGCGACGGTGCCGGTGCGGCCGGATCGGTATCGGAACCACCGTCTCCACCACAGGCGCTCAGCACGGAGGTCCCCAGCAGCGCGGCAGCCGTCGTGCTGATGCCGCCCTTCAGTGCCACACGACGGCTCAGGCGAGCCGTCAGGATGTCGTCGAACGACGGATTGGAGGACGTGTTGACGACAGCGTCTTCGTCGTACTCATTCGGGGCTGGGCAAATACCGGGCTGCATGCTCATGTGAAGTCTCCGCAAAGGACTATTTCCAAGCGGCGCAGTCTCGAAAGACTTCATGAACTGGCCGTGACAACGGCTCATTCGGACCATCGGTTTCCCCGCAAACCTGCTTCGGCAAAACCGAAGTCACTCGATCAGGGGACGCGCGGATCGATCGTCAGCGGGCCGGATGGGCGGACCGACAAGCGGTCATGACGACGCGGAAGGCGCCGCAGTCGCCACCGCAACAGCCCGGTCACGAAGAGCGCGGCCGGGAACAGGCCCGTCAGCGCCACCAACGCTCGCAGAGGCCCGCCGCCGACCGAGGCATCGTGCAGGGGATGCAGCCAGTTGTTGACCACGTTGGAGGCCCCGAACCGCTCGCGGTCCTGCACTGCGAGCACGGCGCCCGTGGCGGGGTGTACCCAGACATAGCTGTGAGGAAAACGGCGACTGGGGTCGCCGGGCTGCTGCACCCGCACCATGTAAGCGCCCCGCCCTGGCCCCGGTGCTTCCATCCAGGCCAGCCGCGCCTGCGGCATGACACGGTGCGCCGCCTGCAGCGCCTGCGCCAGCGGGATGGGCGGCTGCGCTGCCCCAACCACCGGAGGCGGCACCACGCGGGACACCGGCCCGACCGTGGCCACCAACAGCGCATTGCTGGGCTGGGGAAGCGCCAGCATCACCCCAGTCACCGTGAGCATCAGCAGCAATGGCAGCGAGACCAGCCCTGCCCACTTGTGCAGATCGTGGAGGCGGCGCACGGCCGCGGCGCCCCGCTTGAAATGCAGCGCGGGCCGGAAGCGGCCCTTGGGCCACCAGGCCCACAAGCCGGACAACAGCAACAGCAGCAGGACCAGGCCGGCCCCGCCCACCACGGTCTGGCCGGTCTCGCCAGCAAGCAGGGCCATGTGCAGGTCATAGAGCCAGGTCATTGCATAGGTGCCCCACTCTGCTTCACGCAGCACCTGGCGGCCGTCCGGTGACAGCCAGACCATGACCATCCGGTCGGTGTGCTCATGCCGCAAGGGCAGATACCGGGCGGGGATGGGGCCGGCGCCATCGGTCGCCTCGAAGCGCCACGCCCCTTGGCGCTCCGGCCATCGACCCCGAACGGTGGCCAGGGCCCGGTCCCAGACCGGGTCGGTCCAGCCAGGGCCGGGACCGGCAGACCGCGAGCGGACCTCAGGGTGCAGCCAGCCATCGATGTCCTGGTAGAAGACAAGTGCGGAGCCAGTGAGCCCGAGCAAGACCAGCAGCGCGCCCAGACTCAGTCCCAGCCAAAGATGAAGCTGGCGAACCCACCCGCGCAGCGACACGACCCGTGCGCGCTTGCCCGACTCGACTGTCAGCGGAGCATGCATGAAACATCCTGTGAAGTACCAGCAGGCACCCGCCGGGACCGATCACGTGCGGCCAGCAGCAGCGACCATGTGCTTGGCTGCGCTGTTGGTGTCGTGACCCCGGCCTGGCGGGTGAGAAGGAACCGCCGTGCATGCACGGCATCGTCCGACCTTGTCAGACCTTGTCAGACCTTCACAGGCGGGGCACGGGCGAGCGGCGCCGCCCAGGCGAACAGCGGGCGCGGAGACTGGAGAAAGCGCTGCGGCACTTCAAAACGCAATGCCAACGCCGGCATCCATGGGAGCAAGGACGCGGGTAGCGCAGGCGCCCCGTGGTGCAGCGCGCAATAGGGGCACTTCATGGAAGGCGCGTCTGGCGCGGATGTGTCAGGGTCCGCATTGGCCAGGTGGCCGGAGAGCATCAGCACCGTGGCGCCGGTGGCCGAGCAGATCTCCGCCAGACCGCCGGCCTTTGGTGACGCCATGGCCTGGGACAGGGACGGCAGCAACCCACCCAGCAGGATCGTGACGGACACGAGCCATGCAAGTCGGGTGAAGAAGGGCCGCCGGGCAGTCATGCGCGGCATTGTAGGCAGCGCCCTGCCCCGGCCACGGCATCCGCGCATGGACAAATTGTCCTGGTCGATGGCTCAGGGGGACGACAGTGCCCGTCGCGAAGGGGCTGCGGGCCGTATGCGCCATCCGCCCGGCTCCAGCGAGCTACCGCGCAGAGGCCCGCCCCGATCGACGCCGGCCATGCCCCCACAGCATCAATGCACCCAGGGCCAGCACCACCACGCCCACCATCGCGCCGGCCTTCACATACACCAGGCTGGACCACAGCACATAAGCGCTGCACCCACTGAAAACGATCGGCAGCCATGGATACAGCGGCACATGGAAGGGGCGCGGCCGGTCCGGCTCCCGGCGGCGCAGCACAATCACGGCCATTCCGCTGAGCGTGATGAAAAACCAGTAGACCGGCGAGAGGTAGTCCACCATGGTGGAGAACCCGCCCCGCGTGATGGCGCCAAAGGCGACCAGCAGCAGCGCCACTGCACTGGTGGCCAGCACCGCCACACTGGGTGTACCTCGACGCGCATTCCAGCGGGCCAGCCGCCATTCGGACGCCAAATCCCGGGCGGCGGCATAGGTGGTACGGGGCCCGGCGATCAGGATGGCATTCATCACCGACAAGGCGGTGAGCGTCACCACCCCCACCATCACCAGTTCTGCCCCACGACCAAACGCCACCCGCATCAACTCAGCCGCAGGCGCCGGGCTGGCCGCCAGGCCGGACAAGCCCAGCACCCGCACGTACGCCCAGTTGGCCAGCAGATACAGGCCCATCACCAGCCCCAGGCCCAGCAGCAGCGCCCGCACGATGCCGCGCCGCTCGTCCTTCATTTCGGCAGAAAGCGTGGCGGCATCGCTCCAGCCGCCATAAGCCAGGAACACAAACACCATGGCCATGCCCCAGTCCGGCACGGCCGCACCGGTGTGCGGCAAGGCTGGCGCATGGCCATGCCATTGCTGCGCCCCCGCGCCCAGCCCCAGCAACAGAAGGCCCGCCAGCACCAGGCTGGTCAGGCCCAACTGGGTGCCCAGCCCGACCTGCACACCCAGCAGATTCAGGCCCGTCAGCAGCACGATCAGCCCGGCCGCCATCCACGCACTGGCAAACGGACCCAGCCAGGCCGACAAGTCCACCACCTGGGCCAGGTAATCGCCAAAAACGAAGCCCAGCAGCGCCATGGACCCGGTGTGAATCACGGCAAACCGCGACCAGGCAAACAGAAACCCCAGCCGGTGGCCGTAGGCGCGGCGCAGGAAGTGATAGTCGCCGCCCGCGTCCGGAAAGGCGGCCGCCAGTTCCGCAAAGCACAGGCCGCCGATGACCGACAGCAACCCGCCCAGGGCCCAGGCCAGGTACAACTCCCCGGGCGTGCTCAGGGCCTGCGCCACCATCGGAGAGGTTTTGAAGATGCCTGCCCCCACCACCATGCCCACGCACAGGGCCACCGCATGTTTCACATCCAGGATGCGTTGGGGCTGGCCGCTGCGCTCACTGCGGGCACTCTCCTGCAGGACCGACGCGGGGTCCGTGGAGACCGGGGCAGCCGTCTGCGCTGCGGTCCGCTCGGCGGGGGCGGAGGATTTCACTGCAGCGGGGTCGGGAGCGGTCATCGAGAAAACAGTGGGAGAAAGCAGAGCTGGGAGCGGAGCCAGGAGCGGATCCAAAGGGCGTGTCATCTCACCCCAGGGACGCGCGATCCTATCGGCAATGCCCGCCCTCCACGCGGCGAAGCGTCGCAGCGCCGCCACGGCATGAGCTTATGAGCAACGCATCTGAAGGCAAACCCGGGATTTCGAGCGTGGAATCGGTAGGCTTGCGGCCCTTGTCTTCTTTGATGCACCACGACGCCATGCGCCAGCTTCGCCCGATCACCCTCGCCTGCCTGACCCTGTTGCTGGAGGGCGGCGCGCTCATGGTTCATGACCAGGCCCAGGCCCAGGCCCAGGCCCAGGCTCAAGCCCAGCCCCAGGCCGCGGTGGACGCTCCCCCGGCTTCGGGCGGGGAGGCGGCCGGCGCCCCTGCGGCAGCGGCCCAGGGGCTGAATCCGGTGCTGGTCACCGGCACCCGTGCCAAGGACCGCACCCTGGCTGACAGCCAGGTGCCGGTGGATGTACTGAGCCGCGACGACGTGCTGCGCGCCGCAGGCGCCGACGGCACGCTGGCTGCTGCGCTGCAGGCCCTGCTGCCCTCGTTCAACTTCCCGCGCCAGTCCAACTCCGGGGGTGCGGACCACGTGCGCGCGGCCCAGCTCCGCGGCCTGTCGCCGGACCAGGTGCTGGTACTGGTGAACGGCAAGCGGCGCCACACCTCGGCGCTGGTCAATCTGGAGTCCAAGACCGGCAAGGGCACCAACCCAGTGGACTTCAACACCATCCCGCTGTCGGCCGTCCAGCGCATCGAGGTGGTGCGGGACGGTGCGGGGGCGCAATACGGCTCGGATGCGATTGCGGGCGTGGTGAACATCATCCTGGACGACCGCCGCAGTGGCACCGAACTCACCACCGAGGCCGGGCTCTTCCATACGGACTTCGCCCCTACCGGCCGCACCATCAACGACGGCCAGACGCAGTCCGCCAGCCTGACACACGGCTGGGCCCTGGGGGAACGGGGCTTCCTGCGCGCCGGGCTGGAGGGCCTGCACCGCAAGGCCACCAACCGCAGCGGGCTGGACGAACTGCCCTCCTGGGAGGACAGCACGCCGGACAACCTGGCCACCGTCGGTCAGCGCAACTATGCAGCGGGCGATCCGGCCACCCGCCAGTGGCAAGCGTTCTTCAACGGCGCCGTCGATCTGCAGGCCGATCAGCAGCTGTATGCCTTCGGCACCTGGCAGGAGCGGCGCTCGGTGGGCGCGGCCTATTACCGCTACCCCGACAGCAGCGCCAACCTCAAAAGCGTCTATCCGGAAGGCTATCGACCAGAGACCACCGGCCACAACCGCGACCTGCAACTGGCTGCCGGCCTGCGCGGCGCCTGGGCCGATTGGGACTACGACCTCTCGCTCAACCATGGTCGCAATGACTTTGACTACGGCGTGCGCCGCTCGCTCAACGTGTCGCTCGGCGACACCAGCCCGACCCGTTTCCATCTGGGTGATTTTGGCAGCCGCCTGACTGGCGCGAATCTGGACCTGACCCGATCCGTCTCCCTGCCGGGCCTGACCCGTCCGGCCACGCTGGCCCTGGGTCTGGAGGCCCGCGAAGAGCGGTTCGCCACGGAGGCCGGAGATGCCGCCTCGTACGCGGTCGGCACCTTCGGCGGCCCTGCGGGAGCGCAGGCCGGCCCAGGTCTGCAGCCCGAGGATGCGACCCGCCTGTCCCGCCGGGTGGTGGGCGCCTATGTGGATCTGAGCGCCCATCTCACCCGTGACTGGGAAGCCGAAGCCGCCCTGCGGCATGACCACTACAGCGACTTCGGCAATGCCACCACAGCCAAGCTGTCCAGCCGCCTAGCGCTGAATCGTGAGGTAGCCCTACGCGGCGCGGTGTCGAGCAACTTCCGCGCGCCGTCGTTGGCCCAGCGCGGGTTCAGCTTCACCGTGACGGACCTGGGCGATGGGGGCCAGCTCAGCCAATTAAAGACCGTGCCGGCGGATAGCGCCGTCGCCCGTTATCTGGGCGCGCAACCGCTGAAGGCCGAGAAGTCGCGCAACGCCAGCCTGGGGCTGACCTGGCAACCCAACACCCAATGGTCCGCCACCTTGGATGCCTACACCATCCGCGTCAAGAACCGCATCACGCTGTCGCAGCGCATCAGCGGCGATACGCTGGCGGAAGAGCTGGCGTCGCAATTTGGCGTGGTGGGCGTGGACGGGGTCAACTTCTTCACCAATGCGCTGGACACACGCACCCGAGGCGCGGACCTCGTCACCCAATGGACCGGCGCGGGCCTGGGTGGGCAGTGGAAACTCTCCTGGGCGGCCGCCTTCAACAAAACCACCGTGCATCTGCATGACGACGCGAATGTCGGCCTGGAAGAGATCAACACACTGACCGATGCCTCCCCGCGCCAGCGACACATCTTCAGCGCACAGTGGCAAAGTGGCGCCTGGACCTTGCTGGGCCGCGCGACGCGTCATGGCAGCACCACGCGGGTCTTTGACTTTGGCGACGGCTTCGTCCCCACGCAGACCTATGCCGCCGTGTGGCAGTTGGACATCGAGGGTCAATGGCAGGTGACCAAATCGCTCACCCTGAGCCTCGGCGCCATCAATGCCACCGACCGCTATCCGAGCCGCTCCACAGCGGACATCGCCTACTACGGCAATTTCCCGTATGACGTGCTCTCCCCGATCGGCATCAATGGCGCCTATTACTACGCTCGCGCCAAGCTCGCTTTCTGAGTTGCTTTGAGAAGACCCAGAACACATCTGAGCGAATCGGACCGAATGGCCCTCTGCAATGTTGGGCACCCAACATTGCAATGATCGCCAACGAACGTTCAATGCGCCGCCACAGAAACTTTACGGCTTACGGGTGCGCGTGACGTACCCGCTGTCCCCTGCATTCATCGTCGGAAGGAGAGACGGGCCACTAGGATGAGAGTTCCCATTCACCGACTCGATTCCTTGGGAGCACGCCTTGTCCAGCGGCCTGTCCATCAACACCCTTCGCGGCCTCGCCTGCCTGCTGCTGGTGGGCTACCACGTCATTGGCGACAGCAGCAATTCCGGGCTGAGACTGCCGGACGAGCACATTGCCAGCCAATTGAATGACTGGCTGGCATTGGTGCGAATGCCGCTGTTTTCGTTTCTCTCCGGGCTGGTCTATGCGCGCAGGCCTTTGACGGGTGACATCACACCGTTTGCTATCGGCAAGACGCGGCGCCTGCTGTTGCCGATGCTGGTGGTGGGCACCGGCTTTGCGTTGCTGCAAAACCTGACCGACGGCACCAATAAGGAAGGCGACTACAACTGGTGGCTGCTGCACACCGTGCCGGTGGCGCATTACTGGTTTCTTGAAGCGCTTTTTATCCTCTTCATCGTCACCGCCGTGCTTGAGCGCCTGCGATGGCTGTCCACACCGGGACGGTTCTCGGCGGTCTGGCTCGTGGCGGCGGCCTTGCACTGCTGGGGTGAACTGCCGGTGTATTTCGGACTGAATGGCGCGGTCCATCTGGCGCCCTTCTTCCTGCTTGGCATCGCGGCACAACGCTTTCAACTGGATCAGGCGGGGCCTCGGGCGATGCCTGGGGTACTGGCCGCCGTGATGAGCTGCATCCTGCTGCTGTGGGCGCTGATGGATGCCCCCACCGACAACCACCCGGGGCTGCAGCGCCTGGTGGTGAGCGTCTGCGTCTGTCTGCTGCTGCTGCGTCTGAAACCGGAAGTGCGCTGGCTGGCCTGGGTGGGGGCCTGGTCCTTCGGCATCTATCTGTTTCATCCGGTGTTCACCGCCGGCGCGCGGATGACCCTCAAGGCGCTGAGCGTGCAGGACATCCCCACGCTGCTGGTCGCAGGGTTGCTGGCCGGCCTGGCCGGCTCCATCGCCCTGACGGCGGCACTGCGGCGTTTCCCCTACGGGCACTGGGCGCTGGGGGAAAAGCCGGCACGGTGCACAGCTCAAGCCACCACAACACCCGCAGCGACCACGCACTGAGTGTCATCCAGTCTTCACCCGGGCGCGGGCTGGCGGCCGATGCAGCGCGGCCATCGCTTCGCACCAGCCCCAGGTGAGCACGGCCAGTCCTGCACACAAGCCCAGCAACACGAGCGAGGGAGCCGCGAAGCGGAACAGTGTGTGCAGTGCGGGCACGCCCCAGGCCAATGCCAACAGCATCAGCGTGCCGGCGAAGATCCAGCCGAAGGCCGTATGGCCGCCCGACGTACCGGCCGTCGATGGCGCGGCGGAGCGATTGGCCTGAATCAGCCCCAGATTGCCCAGCACCAGCACCACAAACGATGCGGTTCGCCCCGCATCTTCTGACGTGGACAGGTCCCTGCCCAGCAAGTACGCCGCCACGACGGCCACCAGCAACCCAAGCCCCTGCAGCAGGCCCAGCCTGATCAGTCCGCCGCCAAACAGATGCGCGTCCGGGCGCCTGGGCGGCTGCGCCATGGCACCCGGCTCCAGAGGTTCGGCCTCGAACACGATGGAGCAGGCGGGATCAATCACCAGTTGAAGGAAAAGGACATGGGCCGGCATCAGAATCAGCGGCCACCCCATCAGCAGAGGAGCCAGGGCCAGGCCAATGATGGGCAGATGCGCAGCCAGGACAAAGGTGAAGGCTTTGCGCAGATTGGCGAAGACCCGCCGCCCATATCGGATGGTGGTGACCAGGGATCCAAAGTCATCTTTGAGCAACACCAGGTCAGCCGCTTCCCGTGCCACGTCCGTCCCTCGCCCACCCATGGCCACGCCGATGTGAGCGGCCTTCAGGGCTGGCGCGTCGTTGACGCCATCACCAGTCATCGCCACGACTTCGCCCGCTGCCCGAAAAGCACGGACCAGCCGCAGCTTCTGCTCAGGTCGAACCCGACAAAACACCTGCGTCCGGCGCAGCCGAACCGCCAGATCCGCATCATCCAGAGCATCCAACTGCTCCCCCGTCAGAGAACCACCCGACAAGTCCAGGCCCGCCTGTTGCGCGATGGCAAGCGCCGTGGCCGGATGGTCGCCGGTGATCATGGCGACCCGGATGCCCGCCGCGCGACATTCGGCAATCGCGCCGGGCACGTCATCGCGCACCGGGTCCTCCAGCGCGATCAGGCCGACCCATTCAAAGTCGAAATCATGCTGCGCGGTGGGCAATACATCAGCACGGAAGCGCGCGTGGGCCACGCCAAGCACACGAAGCCCGTCCGCCGCCATATCGACCACCTGGTCCGAGATGTGCTGCCGCTCGTGGGGCGGCAAGTGACAGAGGTCCATGATGGCCTCCGGGGCGCCTTTGGCCGCCACCACCAAGGCACGCTGATCCGGCGAGCGCCACACCCTCGACATCGCCAGCAGTTCACGCGAGAGCGGATAGTCGGACACCAGGGACCAGTCGCCATGCAAATGCTCGGAGCCCTGCAGCCACCGTTGACCGGCAGCAGCAATGGCCGTTTCCATCGGATCGAAGGCCTGGCGATGACTGGACAACACCGCGTATTCCAGCACCGGATGAAAGCGGTGTGACATGGCGGAAGGCGGCTGCCCGCGCAGATCAAAACGCTCATCACTGACCCACAGACGCCGAACCTCCATCTGGTTGCGCGTCAGGGTCCCGGTCTTGTCCACGCACAGCACGGTGGTGGCTCCCAGCAGTTCCACCACCGGAATGCGCCGGGTCAGCACCTGCTCGCGGGAGAGACGCCAGGCGCCGAGCCCCAGAAATACAGTCAGCACCACCGGCAGTTCTTCCGGCAGCAGCGCCATGGCCAGGGTGAGCCCTGCCAGGGTGCCAGTGAGCCAGTCGCCACGGGTCAGCCCCCAGCCCAGGGCAAGCAGCGAGGCCAGGGCCAGACCAGCCGCGGCCACGACCCTCACGATGCGGGAGGTTTCCCGCTGAATGGGCGTTTCGTCGAGGGAAATGCCCCCCAGCGTGGCACCGATGCGACCCAGCGCGCTTCGAGCGCCGGTGGCCACCACCATCGCCTGCGCCGTGCCCTGTGTGACCAGTGAACCGGCAAAACACAGGAATTGCGCGTCGGCGGCCGTATCAAGCTTCGCCTTCGCCTGCTTCAGTACCGGCGCCGACTCCCCCGTCAGCAGGGATTCATCCACGGCCAGATAGCGGGCTTCGACCACCTCAGCGTCGGCGGGTACACGATCGCCTTCCGCCAGCAGAACCAGGTCACCCACCACCAGACATCGACCCGGCAGCCGCACGGGCTGCCCGTCCCGCACCACCAGCGCACGAGGACTGGACAGGTCCCGGAGAGCCTCCAGCGCCGCCTGGCTGCGGCGCTTCTGGACCAAGGTCATCGCCATCACCAGGACCACAAACCCCAACAACATGGCGGCCTCCTGCCGGTCGCCGATGGCGAGGTAGATCGCCCCGCAGGCCACCAGCAGCAGGAACATGGGCTCGCTGGCCACTTCGCGAACCAATTGCAGGACCCCTGCACGTGAGGCTGCAGGGAGTTCGTTGAAGCCGTCGTGAAGCAGGCGTGCCGTTGCCTCCTGCGTGCTCAGGCCGGGTCGCGGTGGGCCGCTCATGCGCCCTCACCGCGCGGCGAAACAGAGCCGACACGATCAGCCTCACCCCGATGAGGAGCAGCCAGCCCTTGCCAGCCCACCAGGACACGGTGCATCCATCGTCCCCAGCCCTGCAGAAATGACATGGCTTGCCTCCAACCCCGATCTCTCACTGGTCCAGCGCTCGACCGAGACAGGTCTTGCCTCGCTCGCGTTGGACCTTGGGGTCGAAGTATGCGCCCGTGGGCCGTCACAGCGCCGCCTCCCTCCCGAATTGAGTGGGCGGCATCGCGGGAGGCGGTGTGCGTATCCCCCAGGCCCTGCAAGAACGGCGCATGGCCAGGGCTCAACCACCTGGCAATCATTGTGAAACAGGCCGCCACGGGCGAAACAGACCGCAAATTGACTCAAATAGACGATGCAAAAAGACCCACACCCCCTTTGTGAAGCACCGGAAAGCTCGTACCATTTCACCCATACTTTTTATGGGTTGCAGCCATGAGCTTCAGACAGCTCTCGCTGCAGCAATTGCAACGCCACATCCGGGCCCAAGCTCTCCGCACGGAGCTGGTCTTTCTGACCATCCATGCCAAGAAGCGAATGTCCGAACGAAAGGTCTCCATGGCCGAAGTTCTTGAATGCCTTCGACGCGGCAGCATCCGCCATCCGCCGGAAGACGACGTCAAGACCGGGCACCTGGTGTGTCGGATGAACTGGTACGGCGCCTCTCGAAACCTGACCACCTGCGTGGCCCTGGCCGACGATGAGCCGGACCTCATCGTTGTCACCGTGATTGACTAAAAGGAAAGCAGCTCATGTATCACTACACCGAATGCGGGCTCGACAACGTCTGGCTTGCGAATGGCTACACCACCAAGACCACCGCCTACGGCAAGGCGGTCTCCGTGGCCGATGCGGATCAACTGCAAGCGCTGCTGGCTGAACGGGTGGTGAGCAAGCCCGCCCGCCTCAGCGGCAAGGAATTCCGCTTCCTGCGGGTGCAAATGGGCATCTCCCAGGCCACCCTGGCCAAGACCCAAGGCGTCAGCGAACAGGCGGTGAGCCTCTGGGAACGGCACGGCAAGGTCCCGAAAGCCAACGACGCACTGATGCGGTTGTGCTACCTCGCTCATGCCCAAGGGGACGAGCCGCTGCGCGAAGCCTTCAACCGGGTGATGGAGGTGGAGCGGCTCATCCACCAGAAGATCGTGGCCACCGCCGGGCCCAAGGGGTGGAAGTCAACGGTGGAGGAAGAACCCACCGAGCGCCTGGCAGAAAGGCCTGCAGTGGCCACGTGAGCCGCAGGGGTGCCGGGGTGCGGGGTGCGGGGTGCCGAAAAAGAATGAGCCGCAAGCACCCAAATGGAAGTAAGGGATCTTGCGGCTCAACGAGATAAATGGTCGGGGCGGCGGGATTCGAACTCGCGACCCTCTGCTCCCAAAGCAGATGCGCTACCAGACTGCGCTACGCCCCGACGAAGCTAGAGATTGTAGCCACATTTTCAGGCCTAAAAATCAAATCGGTCCGCAACTTGTTCTGTGCAGTCAATCAGACGCCCCTGGCCGGTGATGAAACCGCAGCGCACCGGCTCCCCCGGCTGCAGCGCACGCACCGCTTCCCGGTAGTGCCAGAGCTGGTCCAGATACTCCGGGTTGTTCTGCGGGGCCGGGTGCAACTTGTAGTCCAGCACCCACCACGTGTCCGGGCGCCCCGGCTCCCCACGCAGGCAGACCAGCCGGTCCAGCCGCATGTCCTTCTGATGCCAGCTCAGCGGCACTTCATTGCCCTGCCAGCGTAGACGCTCTGGGTCAAAGAACGGTGCGCATGTCGAGCTCCCCAGGATGGCTTTGACGCTGCGCTGCAGTCGCTCATCCCGTCGCGCATCCAGTCCGTACATCTGGGCAGCAGCAGCCATCAGCCGTTCCAGGGTGTGCTGGCGCCCGCGCGGCCCGCTGTGCCATTCCAACACCCGGTGCAGCGCCTCGCCCAAGGCCGCGCTGTCATCCACCACGTCCGGCCCCTGACCCAGCGCCCCGTCGGCGGCATCGGTCGCCGAGCCGCCAGCAGCCGCACCCGATTCCACCGCTCCGGCATCAACAAGGCTGTCAGCGCGGCGTGGTGTGGCCACAGGGGCAGTGGGAAGTTGCTTGAGGGTCGCAACCACCGACATGACGCCGGAACTGCGACGGGACGCGTCCCTGGAGACGTCGCCGGACGCAGCCAGAACCCGCAGCGTTTGCTTGTCGCCATGCGCCCCGCCGATCTCATCAACCTCATCAACCTCATCGGCTCCATCGGCCACCGGCCAGGGCGCCGACAAGGGCTCCAGCCGAGACCACCAGGTAGCGCCACTGCTGGCCCGGCGCGCCGGCGTGCGGCTGATCAGCAGGCAATGCCGGGCCCGGGTCATGGCCACATACAAGGCATTCAACTCTTCCCGCTGGCGCTGTTCCTTTTCATCGTCCAGCAGCGGTTGAAGCGCGGCCGGAGGCCGGCTTTCCGATTCCAGGAATGCTACGGTGCGCGGCACAGCCTCCTGCACCGGCCAGGAAACCGCCAGAGCCATGGACTCGGCCCGCGCCGGGCCGGCCTCGGTGTCCATCAGAACCACCACCTTGGCCTCCAGCCCCTTGGCCCCGTGCACGGTGAGCAGTTGCACGGCATCCGGCTCAGCCGGAGCGGCCAGTTTCAGCGCCCGCTGTTTCAGCGAGCGGACGAATCCATACAGGCCGGCATACCGGCCGCCATCCAGATCCAGGGCCAGGGCCAGCAGCGCCTCCACCGCATGCAGGCGCGCACGCCGCTCACTGGGAGGCACCACCGCCGCAATACGCGCCATCAAATCGCCCTCGTGAACGATGGCATCCAGCAGGTCGTGGGGGCTTCGTTCCACGGCCAACGCGCTCCAGCGCGGCAGCAAGGTCTGAGCCCGTTGCAGGGCGGGGCTCAGGCTGTTGGTGTCCGCCACCATCAGGGCAGACCACCAACTGAGGGGCTCTGCGCTGAATCCGCTTGGCGCCACTGCAGCGCCTGCTTCTTGTGGATCGGCGGAAACAAGCTGCTCTTCCGCCAGCGGGACCGCATCGTGCCAGCCCGGGGGGGGCTCGATCGTGGCATGACGGTCGAGCGGGACGCTGATACCCACCTCCTCACGTGCATCGGATTCCACCGGCGCCAGACAGGGCCCCGCGTCGGAGATCGACGCCGAGGTCCATTCACCCCCAGCGGCCAGGCTCACCAGAGCCTCCACGCCCGCATCCGTCGCATCCGTCGCATCCGCCGGCCGCAGCCAGGACACCGCCTTCGACCGCCCGGCCAAATCCAACAAGTCGTTTTCGGTCACGCCAAACAGCGGGCTGCGCAAGGCATGCGCCATCGAGAGGTTGTGGCCATTGGAAGCCAACAGGTCCAGCAAGGCCAGCAGGTCCCGCACATCGGGGGCGTCCAGCAAGGCCATGTCTTCCGGAGCCGCATGCGCGATGCCACGAGACTTCAGCACCTGCGCCAGCACTCGCAGCCCCTCCCGCTTGCGCGCCAGCACAAAAATATCGCCCGGCTCCACCGCCTCCGAATCCAGCAGGGACTCGATGGCATCGGCAATCCGGCACGCCTCCGCCTCCCGGCGATGCAACTCGGCCTCGCGACGAGGTTCGGTCAGGCTGGGCCGCCAGGTGTCAGGGTCCCGGCGCTCGCCGTCGGGCCCCGTCGTGTCCTCATCTGCATCAGCCCCCGCATCGACCAGATGAAACACACCATCCAGCGGATGCCCGTCGCCCGACTCGGTGGTGTGAGGACGGAACCCGTTGTACTGCTGCGCCAGCGTGGCCGACTCAAACACCGCGTTCACCGCCGTCAGCACCTGCGGTGAGTTGCGCCGCGTGTGATCACAGGCCAGCAACACACCGTCGAGCCCTTCCCGGACAAAGTCGCGAGCCGCCGCAAACACCCGAGGTTCCGCCCGGCGGAACCGGTAGATGCTCTGCTTGGGGTCTCCCACGATGAACACCGACGGCGGCCGCTGGCCACTGGCACCCCCGCCCGCTCCGACGTAACTGGACAGCCAGGCATACAGCGCATGCCACTGCAACGGGCTGGTGTCCTGGAACTCGTCGATCAACAGGTGACGAACCTGCGCATCCAGTCGCTCCTGCACCCATCCCGCCAGCCCGGCATCGCCCAGCAGTGCCAGGGCGCCGCGCTCCAGATCGTTCATGTCCACCAGGCCACGCTCGCGCTTGAGGCGCTCAAACTGATCCAGCAGCACCAGGGCCAGGCCACACATCTGACGATGCCACTGGCGCGCCTGTCGCTGCTCCAGCGCCATCTGCAGCCGGCCCAGGCGGTCCATCAGTTGCATCAGATCCGGCGCATCGCCCAGTGCCTTGCGCGGCGTGCCGTCCGCCGTGAACAGTGCTGCACGAACGCCTGCCAATGCGGGCTTATCGTCCCCCTGCAGCGCCTGCTCGATGGCTGCCGCCGCCTTGCGCGCCGTGGCGCCCTTCATCGCGCCCAGTGCAACGGCTTGCGCCTGCAACTCGGCGCGCAGCGGAGCAAAAGCCTGCATCGGGTCGTCCAGCGCGGCCAGTTCCGGCACCACATCGGCCGCATCCGGCATGCTGTCCAGCAGCCGCCCCTCCTGATGCGCCAGACGAATCTCCACCCGCTTGCCAAAAGCCGACAGCAGCCAGCCGGTGAGGCGATTGCGCCCCTGGGCCAGGCATAACGATTCATAGTCGGCCAGCAACGCTGCATCGGCCAGCACAGCCGCATGGAAGCGCTGCCAGAGTTCCGGCATCAGGTCGCTTTCATCCTCCAGCAATTGCAGCTCGGGCGACAGGCCCTGCGCCTGCAGCAATTCCAGGGGGGCGGCACGCAGCAATTGGGAGAACCAGGCGTGGAAGGTCCGGATTTCCACCGCACGGGCGCCTTGGAGCAGCCGCTGTTGCAAGCCTTCCAGGGCCGGCGCCAAGGACTCGGCCTCCGGCACCGACAAGCCTCGCTGGCACAGGGCCA
Source organism: Roseateles sp. SL47 (assembly GCF_026625885.1). NCBI lineage: Bacteria > Pseudomonadati > Pseudomonadota > Betaproteobacteria > Burkholderiales > Sphaerotilaceae > Roseateles > Roseateles sp. SL47. Next base: position 4,883,464 of record NZ_CP113068.1, read on the forward strand.
TGACCCGTGCCTGATGGTCGCCGTGGGCGAATTCGTGCAGCCATTCATTCAGGCGCTCCCGCATTTCGCCTGCGGCCTTGCGGGTGAAAGTGATGGCCACGATGTCTTGCGGGCGCGTGCCATCCAGCAGGGCACGAAGGATGCGGGACACCAGCATCCAGGTCTTGCCCGCACCGGCGCAGGCCTCCACCACCACACTGCGCGCCGGATCGCAAGCCAGCGCATAGAAGCGTTCACGGGCCACCGGGGCGCCGTTGAGGGTGTAGGCAGCCCCAAGCCCATGGGCCGTGCTTGCCTGGGCCGTCTGGGCCGTCTGGGCCGTCTGAGCCATTTGGGCCACCTGAGCCATTTGCCCCCCCTGCCCCACCTGGCCGTCGGCCCTGTTGTCAGCCGCCGTCATGGCGCGGCTCCTTCCCAGTCATCACGTCGGCACAGGCCACGCATGTCGCAATACTCGCAGGCAACGCCCTCCCCCAGCGCCGGCAGCGCCTCGCCCTGGTGGATGCGCAACAGATCCTGACCCAGCCCATGCACCAGTTGCACCGCCGTTTCCGACACGTCCGGGTGCTCCACCGCCGTGATGCCCTTGGCATCATCCAGGGCCAGGTATTGCGCGTGCAGGCGGCCCGAAGCGAGAGCCTCTGTTGCTCCGATCGGCGCATCGGCCCCTGCGGGCGCCGCCCCCATCAGCACCGCATAAACAGCGAGCTGCGTGTCTTCCAGTGGATCCGCCACCTTGTCCTTCAAGCCTTTGAGGCTGCCCGTTTTGTAGTCCAGCAGACACTGGCCGTCGGGCCCTTCGTCCATGCGGTCGATCCGCCCGCGCAAGCGCACCGCAGCAAGTGCGGGGTCCGCATCCCACCAGGGGTGGACTTCCCGGTCCACCTCGCCCTGACGGAAATACTGCCCCTGCGCCTCCCGCTCCTGCAGCCAGGCCAGATACGCCGGCACAAAGCGCGCAAAGCTGGCGGAGAACGGCAGGAACTCCGCTGCCGACAGCGCCAGCGCCTGCATCTGGGTCCGCGCCGCCTGATGCAGGCGCGTCACATCGTCCATCGACGGATCCTGGCCGGCCAGGCGCTCGGTGTGGAACTGATGCAGCACCGCATGCAGCCAGGTGCCGTAATCGCGTTTATCGGCCTGCTGATCCAGCTCCTGCACTTCCCGCAGGCCCAGCATCACTCGGGAGAAAAACTGGTAGGGGCACTGCCGCAACGATTCCACCGCGCTTGCACTGAGCGCCGACGGAAGCCGACCCGGCGCCAGGGCACGGGCACGGCCCTGCGGCTGCAAGGGCACCGCCACCGCCACGCGAGGATCCCGCCACGACGGCAGCGCGCCGTGACCGGCCGCCTGACGGGCCAGATCCAGACGATCCAGCAAGGGGCTGGCCGCCAGCGGTTCACTGCCCCGATGGGCGCAGCGCAACAAGGTGACGGCGGGCGCCCGCAGCAATTGGGCAAACTGCGACGCCAAGGCGGCGCGTTTTTCTTCGATGGTGGGCAGACCGATCTGCCGGGCCAAGGTGTCGCTGACCAGCGTCGGCCCCGCCGGCACCGGCCCGAGGGTGGCGGCATCCGCGCCCGGCAGCACCACAGCCCCGAACGGGCGCAGCATGGCCCGCGCCAGCGGCGTGATCATCACCTGCAACTCACCCTGCAGCGGCGGCACGTATTGGGCCGCCTCCAGCGTGGCGGACACCCACGCAGTGAACTCCGACGGGCTGAGCGTGGTCTCCTTGAGCACGGACTCATGCGCAGACCCCGGCCAGGGGGAGCGCTTGAGCCACAACGCATCCAGCAGCTGAGGGCCGCCCGCCGGTTGAGCCGCCAGCCGCTCGTCCGCGCCCAGGCGCTTGAGCAAGGTCTTCAGCACCTCCAGCCAGTCCTCCAGCGTCCGGCTGCCCGACGCCTGCAAAGGCGCCACGGCGTCACGGGCCTGGTTCCACAAACGCGCCGATGCGGGCGCCAGCCGATCTTCCCGCACCGACGCCGGGGATGACCACCCGCGCTGGCGGCAGCGTGCCTCCAAGGCAGGCAGCGCCGCCGCTCCAGCGCGCTCACACAAGGTGGCCGCCAGGGGCGTCTTGAGCCAGGCCAGCCACTCATCCACCGTCGCGTCCCGGCGCGCGGCACGCAGCAACGCCATCACCTGGGCGGCCGGCGCCGTCGTCGCCAGGGTCCAGCCGGTTTCGTCGGCAATGCCCACCCCTTGCCGCTCCAGGAGCGCCCGCACCCGCCGCAGCAGGACGCGGTCCTGGGCGATCAGCGCCACCGGTGATCGGCCGGCCTGCAGATGGTCCAGCACCGACGCGGCACTGCATTGCGCCAGGTCTTCAAAATCTTCGCAGAGCGCCTGCTCCACCTGGGCGGGCGGCTGGCCCAGCGAATAGACGTCCTCCAGCGGCAGGTCCGCACTCAGGCGAAGGCAGGGCACCCCCTGCGCTTCGGCCGTGTCCAGCAAAGCATCGGCCAGCAGATCGGGCCCTCCGGCCTGCAGATGCAGCCAGGCACTGGGGCGCAGCTCAAAGAGACCATCGGTGGCCGGCGCACGCGGGTCGGACGCAGCCCATTCCAGCGCCACCATCAGCAACGCACGCTCCAGGTGTCCAGCGCCGCTCTGGGCGGCCAGTTCCTGCCGAGCCAGGGCCCAAAACGCCTGGCGACCTTCCGGAGACCGCAACTGGGCGGTGCGCGACAGCGCATGCGCCGCTTCCACCAGCCGCTGCACCGCCGCGTCAAAGGCCCGTGGATCCTCCTGCCGCAAGGCCTGCGCCCAGCTCTGCCCGCGCAGCAACTGGCGGGCGGCCAGTGCATCGATGGCGGCATCAAAGGTGAGCTGCAAAGCCTCCGGCAGGGCACTGGGGCCCAGCGCCGAAGCCAGGCTGTGCGTGGTTTCGATGCGGGGCTGCCAGCGGCTGAGCTTCATCCAGGCGCGCCGCGCCGGGGCCAGATGCTGGGCAAAGGGCAACAGCAACACGGCATCCCGGGACGACAATCCCTGCCGCTCCAGCCACTCCGAGGCCCCTTCGGCCAGCCGGTCCCAGAACACTGCATTGGCATGCCGGGCATCCATCGGGAAGGCCAGGGTCGCCCCCGCCCCCCGGTGAGGCGTGGACGCAACATCGCCCCTCCCTTCCGGGAGACCGTCAGGCCAGAGGGAGGCGGTCGATGGGAGATCGCTAGGAATCGTCACAGAAACAAGTCAGCAGAAGGCCTGGCGCCCCGCGCTCCCCTGCCCGAGGGGATGGGCGGGGCCCACAGGCTTGAGTTGGGAGCCAACACCCATATGTAGGTCGAGTACCCACTCGACAAGCGGGTTCAGGGCTTTGTGTAAGAATCATTGTGCCTTGATACCCGCCCGTCCCGGCCCATCCCATGTGTTCCCACCGTCGGGCCTTCTATCGGGTTTCAAGCAAGGACTCCCTCATGAGCGAACAGATCAAACACATTTCCGACGCATCCTTCGACAGCGACGTCATCCAAGCCGACAAGCCGGTGCTGGTCGATTTCTGGGCCGAATGGTGCGGCCCCTGCAAGATGATTGCCCCCATCCTTGAAGAGGTGGCCCAGTCGTCGGCAGACCGCGTCAGCATCACCAAGCTGAATGTGGATGACAACCGCGAAGTGGCCGCCAAATACGGCATCCGCAGCATTCCGACGCTGATGCTGTTCAAGGATGGCCAGCTGGTCGCCTCCAAGGTTGGCGCCCTCAACAAGGCCCAGTTGACGTCCTTCCTGGACGCCAACCTATAATCTCCTTATCCGCAGTGGGCCGAGCGCCCCTTGCGGACCTGTTGCCACCACGCCCGCCCCGGGTTGAGCGCCTTGCACTGCTGCCCTGCAGCACGGCCAGGCAAGCACCCCGGGTGAGCGCGTGGACTCGGCGCCCAAGCTCCCGCATGTCCATCAGCTTCCAGGCGAAGCGCGCAGGCCACCTCGGCCCGCCCTGCCCCCGCCCATGAAGCCGCCAAGCCGGCGAACGCCAAGGTTTCATCCCTTGCGCTCGTCAGGGTCGGCATGGAGGATTTCTCCGTGGATGGCAGCGTGACGCCTGGACTCGCCGTTGTTTGTGTCCCTGGCCTTGGCAGGTCCTGGACGACAGACCGGGTCACCCCATGCATCTCTCTGAATTGAAGGCGCTTCACGTCTCCGCCCTGATCAAAATGGGCGAAGAACTGGAGATCGACAACGTCGCTCGCATGCGCAAGCAGGAGCTGATGTTCGCGATCATGAAAAAACGCGCCAAAGCCGGCGAACAGGTGTTCGGCGACGGCGTGCTGGAGGTCCTTCCGGACGGCTTCGGCTTCCTGCGTTCCCCCGAGACCAGCTACATGGCCTCGACGGACGACATCTACCTCTCCCCCAGCCAGATCCGCCGCTTCAACCTGCACACCGGCGACATGATCGAAGGCGAAGTGCGCGTGCCCAAGGACGGCGAGCGTTATTTCGCGCTGGTCAAGGTGGACCGCGTGAATGGCCTCACGCCGGAGGAGTCCAAGCACAAGATCATGTTCGAGAACTTGACACCGCTCTTCCCGAAAGAGCAGTTCAAACTCGAGCGTGACATTCGTGGTGACGACAACATCACCAGCCGCATCATCGACCTGATCGCGCCGCTGGGCAAAGGCCAGCGCGCCCTGCTCGTGGCCCCGCCCAAGAGCGGCAAGACGGTGATGATGCAGCACTTGGCGCACTCCATCGCCGCCAACTATCCGGACGCCCATCTGATGGTGCTGCTGGTGGATGAGCGGCCTGAAGAAGTGACCGAAATGCAGCGCACGGTGCGCGGCGAAGTCATCAGCTCCACCTTCGATGAGCCGGCCGCCCGGCATGTGCAGGTCGCCGAAATGGTGATCGAGCGCGCCAAGCGCCTGGTGGAACTGAGGAAGGACGTGATCATCCTGCTGGACTCGATCACCCGCCTGGCCCGTGCCTACAACAACGTGCTGCCCAGCTCCGGCAAGGTGCTGACCGGTGGTGTGGATGCCAACGCCCTGCAGCGCCCCAAGCGCTTCTTCGGCGCAGCCCGCAACATTGAAGAAGGCGGCTCGCTGACCATCATCGGCACGGCACTGGTGGACACCGGCTCCAAGATGGACGAAGTGATCTACGAAGAGTTCAAGGGCACCGGCAACTGCGAAATCCATCTGGACCGTCGCATGGCAGAAAAGCGGGTCTACCCGTCCATCCTGCTGAACAAGTCGGGCACCCGCCGCGAAGAGCTGCTGCTCAAGCCGGAAATCCTGCAAAAGGCCTGGATCCTGCGCAAGCTGCTCTACCCGATGGACGAAATCGAGGCGATGGAGTTCATCCTCGACAAGATGAAGTCGTCGAAGAACAACCATGATTTCTTCGACATGATGCGCCGCGGCGGCTAAGCCCCCCAGCAGCGTCAAGACTTCACGAAAGCCGCCCGAAGGCCCTCCTTCCGGCGGCTTTCTTGTTGGCGCAGGGGCTTGGGCTGCGTCACCAGGCCCCTGCGCCATTGAGGCGCCCAGGCCTTTTCCGCTATACTCTTTCTTTTTCCGCTGTCGACCAAGTGCATCGCACGGTGCGATGTGGCTGGCGGCACCACAGCGAGGTTTCCAAAATGGCTAAAGAAGGCATTCACCCCAACTACCGCGACGTCGCTTTCGTGGACCTGTCCAACGGTTTCCAGTTCATCACGCGCTCGACCGTGGTGACCAAGGACACCATCAAGCTGGACGACGGCCGCGAACTGCCGCTGGTCAAGCTGGAAACCTCCAGCGAATCGCACCCGTTCTACACTGGCACGCAGAAGAGCGTGGACAGCCTGGGCGGCCGCGTCGAGAAGTTCCGCAACAAGTTTGCCAAGCTCACCCCGACCAAGAAGTAATTCAGGTCGCGAAGGCGGTGCAGTCAGGTGCAGGGGGTGCGAACAGCTGTTGGCGCCCATCTCCCGACTCAAGACGCAATTCTGCAAAAGGCAGCCTCTCCAGGCTGCCTTTTTTCATGCCCCGTCGCCTGACCCCAGTCCCCACCGCGTGACGCGCGCTCCCGGTGCGTCAGGCGCCTTTCCGTTCACACACCAAACTTTTTTGTCGGAAAAGTGATTCTTATCGGATGAAGATGGTCATCGCATCGGCACAGGTGCGGCATGATCGCCACCGTCCCCTACAACGACAACGAGACAGACGCGCATGAATTTGCCCACCCCGGCCGTTGTAGCCGAGCGAAGCGCCCATCCCATTCCGCGCTGGCCCCTGTTATTGCTTTGCGCCGCCTATGTGCTGCCCGGCCTGTTCGGCCGCGACCCGTGGCGCAATGCCGACCTTTCGGCGTTTGGCTTCATGGCCAGCATCGCGCAGGGCCATGCGCCCTGGGCCCAGCCTGCAATCGCCGGGATTCCGGCTGAAGGCGGCCTGCTGCCCTACTGGGTCGGCGCCCTTTTCATCAAGCTGCTCCCGTTTCTGGAGCCGTCCACCGCCGCCCGCATCCCCTTCGGGCTGATGCTCGCGGGCGTGCTGGCACTGGTCTGGTACACCTGTCTGCATCTGGCCCGTACCGAGGCGGCTCAGCCGGTGGCCTTTGCCTTCGGCGGCGAGGCCCATGCGGTGGACTATGCCCGGGCCATGGCGGACGGCAGCCTGCTGGCGCTGATCGCCAGCATCGGGCTGCTGCGGCTGGGCCACGAGACAACACCGGAGATCCTGCAACTGGTCGGGATTTCGCTGCTGATGTATGCCTTGGCGGCCGCCCCCTTCCGCCGATGGAAGTCGCGTCTGGCGCTGATGCTGTCGCTGTCGGTGCTGGCGACGAGTGGCGCACCGGCGGTGGCCGTGGCCCTGTCGGTGGGTGCCTTGTGGCTGAGCCAGCGCTCCATCTATGACGAGGCCCGCAAGCTGGTGCCCTGGCTGCTTGGTGCGATTGCACTGGCCGCCATCGTAGCCTGGCCGATGCATGGCTGGGCCTGGCGCATTGACGCCAGCGGCCGCAGCCCGTGGGCCTGGCTGCGCCTGGTGGGCTGGTTCTGCTGGCCGGTGTGGCCGCTGGCCATCTGGTCCCTGTGGCGCTGGCGTGGCCATCTGCAGCGGCGCCATGTGTCGGTGCCGGTGCTGACCGCCGCGATTCCGCTGCTGTGCAGCCTGCTGATGGATGCCGACGACCATGCCCTGCTGCTGGCGCTGCCGCCCCTGGCCGTGCTCGCCAGCTTCGCACTGCCCACCTTCCAGCGCAGTGCCAGCGCGCTGCTGGACTGGTTCTCGGTGTTCTTCTTCAGCGCCGGGGCCATCTTCCTGTGGCTGTATTACAGCGCCCTGCAACTCGGGTGGCCGGCCAAGTTCCTGTCCAACGTGCGACGGCTGGCCCAGGGGTATCAGCCTGAATTCGGCTGGCTGACCTTCATTCTGGCGCTGCTGGGGACGCTGGCCTGGATCTGGCTGGTGCGCTGGCGCACCGCCCGGCATCGCCATGCCATCTGGAAGAGCCTGGCACTGCCCGCCGGTGGCGTGGCCCTGAGCTGGCTGCTGGCCATGACGCTGGGCCTGCATCCGCTGAATTACGCTCGCAGCAACTCGCCGCTGGTGGACCGGGTGGGCGCCCATCTGCCGGCACAGGTGGACTGCATCGCGGCACCCGGTGTCCCGCTGCACGTGCTGTCCGCGCTGGAGTTCCAGGGCGGATGGAAGGTGGACGCCACCCGGGCCCTGGGCGAATCCAGCTGCCATGCCGGCCTGATTGCCCAAGGGGACGGCGCCCCCATACCGCCTGAAGGCTGGCGCGTCGAAGCCATCGTCCGGCGGCCGACGGATCGCACCGGCAGCTTCATCGTGCTGCAGCGCCAACCCTGAGAGACGGGGTTCCAAACGCCCGCAGCGCTGCGGTGGGCTGGTCCCGCACACCTGCTGTGCCGGGCTCACACGCCCACACGCTCACACGCTCACACGCTCACGGCCCCATCATGGTGGCGCAAAGCAAAGCGGCAGCCCTTGAGCTGCCGCCTTGTCGCCTGCGCCATGCGGCGCTGTGTTTCATGCCGCTTCGTCGTCCTCACGCGAGGCCAGCATCGCAGGCGCCGCCTCATCACCCATGGCCCCGCTGTCCACATGCCTCAGCCGGTTGGCCGGAACGAGCAGACGGAAGGTGGAACCCTTCCCGGGCTCACTGTCGATGCGCAGCTCTCCCCCGTGGCGCTGGATCACATGCTTGACGATGGACAGCCCCAGCCCCGTGCCACCGGTATCGCGTGAACGGCTGCCGTCCACGCGGTAGAAGCGCTCGGTCAGGCGGGGCAGATGCTCACGGGCGATGCCCGGGCCGTTGTCGACCACCGCAATCTCCCCACCCTTCTCCCCCAGCCAGCGCCAGTGCAGCTCGATGCGCCCGCCTTCCGGCGTGTAGCGCACCGCATTGCTGACCAGGTTGGCGACGGCACTCAGCAGTTCGGTTTCCACCCCAGCCACTTCCACCTGCGTCAGCCGGTCGCAGACCACCTCATGGCGACCGGCCGACAACGCACGCGCATCAGCCGACACACGGGCCAGCAGCGGATCCATCGCGATCCAGTGATCCGCCGCCGGACGGGGGCTACCCTCCAGCTGCGCCAGCGTCAGCAGATCCCCCACCAGCGTCTGCATCCGCAGCGTCTGCTGCTGCATCAGATGCAGCACACGCTTGCGCTCGGCTTCGGTCAGGTTGAGGCTGGCCATGGTTTCGATGAAGCCCGCCAGCACCGTCAGCGGCGTTCGAATCTCATGCGACACATTGGCCACAAAGTCCCGCCGCATGGATTCATTGCGCTCCCGGTCGGTCACGTCCAGCGACAGGATCAGCCGTCGGCATTCACCACCCACCCCATAGTCCCGCATCAGCACCTGCAGATGAGCCTTGCCACGGGCGTTCTGCAGCGCCAGCGGCTGGTTGTATTGGCGCGACTGCAGGTAAGAGACAAACGCCGGATAACGGACCAGATTGGTGATGCGCTGCAGTTTGTCCCGCTGGGGGTCCAACTGGAAATGGTCGGCCGCCAGGCGGTTGCACCATTGGATCTGGTCCTGGTCGTCCAGCAGGATCACGCCATTGGGCGACGCTTCCATGGCCTGCAGAAACTGCTCCAGCTGCTGGCGCTCCCGCTCGTACCGGCGCTCCCGGTCCCGCAGGCCGCGCTCCATGCGGTAGGCCACTTCGCCCCAGATGCCGGCCAGGCGCGGCGCATCATCGGTCTGGTCCCCGCGCAGCCAATTCACCAGCCGGTGCGCACGAGCGGCATCCCACAGACCCATCAGGGCCACCGCCACACCGGCGCCCAGGCCGGCCGCCAGCGGCGGTGCCAGCATCCAATGCCCCAGCCACCAGCCGATCCACCCGCCGATGCAGGTGCCCAGCACCAGCATCAGCACTCGCGACAACAACCAGCTCATGAGGCGCGACTCAGGCGGACAGAGCGCTGCTGCTTTGCTGGGTCAGGCGATAACCGGCACCACGCACCGTTTCGATCATGCGCTGGCAGTTCACCTTCTCCAGCGCTTCGCGAAGCCGCTTCACATGGACGTCCACGGTCCGTTCTTCAATGAAGACATGGTCGCCCCAGACGCGATCCAGCAGTTGGGACCGGCTGTGCACCCGCTCCGGATGGGTCATGAAGAAATGCAGCAGGCGGAATTCGGTGGGGCCCAGCTTGACCTCCACCCCTTCCCGGCTGACACGCCGCGTACCGGGGTCCAGCACCAGCCCGCCGACATCCACGGCCGAGTCCAGGGCCTCTGGCGCCTTACGGCGCAGCACCGCACGAATGCGGGCGAGCAGCTCATTGGTCGAGAACGGTTTGGTCAGGTAGTCGTCCGCGCCCGCATCCAGGCCGGAGACCTTGTCGGCTTCTTCGGCACGTGCGGTCAGCATGATGATGGGCAGCTCGCGCGTGCGAGTCGCTCCGCGCCAGGCACGGGCCAGGCCGATGCCGGATTGACCCGGCAGCATCCAGTCCAGCACCACCAGATCCGGCAGCACCCGGTCCACTTCCAACTGGGCCTGCTCGGCATTGGCCGCCAGGGTGACCTCGAAACCGGCATGACGCAGGTTGATGGAGATCAGCTCGGCAATCGCGGATTCATCTTCAACGACCAGGATACGGCTCATTCCCAGATCTCCTTTGTTCAGCGCACCATGTGCTCAACGGCATCCGGCGTGTTGTGGCGCACGTCGGTCCCCTTGACCACATAGATGATGACTTCCGCCAGGTTCTTGGCATGGTCACCCACACGCTCGATGGCTTTGGCAACAAACACCAGGTCGATGCTCGACGAGATGGTGCGCGGGTCTTCCATCATGTAGGTGATGAGCTTGCGCATCAGGCCGTCGAATTCCTTGTCGATCTGGTCGTCCTGCTTCAGCACTTCCAGGGCGCGGTCCACGTCGAGGCGGGCAAAGGCGTCCAGGGCCTTGCGCAGCGAGGCAATGGCCAGCTCGGCTTCGTAGGAGAGGTCAGACATCGGCAGGCGCAGACGGCTGGACACCCCGGTGTTGATCAGGCGCTGCACCGTGCGGGCGATGCGGGCGGCTTCGTCACCCACACGCTCGAGGTTGGCAATGGTCTTGGACACCGCGATCAGCAGGCGCAGATCCCGGGCCGTCGGCTGACGGCGGGCGATGATGGTGGACAGGTCACGATCGATCTCCACCTCCATGGTGTTGACCGTCTCTTCCTGCTTCAGCACATGGCTGGCGATCTCGCCGCTGAAGGTGCCCAGGGCTTCGATGGCCTGCGCCACCTGCGATTCCACCAGGCCGCCCATTTCGAGCACGCGGGTGGAGATGCCGCTCAGCTCGGCGTCGAATTGGGTGGAGAGATGCTTGTCTGTCATGTGATTCTCCTATTGTGTTGGTCGTGCCAGCACGTCCTGCTCATGGGGCCACAAGGGCCGCCGACCCGTGGGTCGGCGAAGGCATCAGCCAAAGCGGCCGGTGATGTAGTCTTCAGTGTCCTTGCGTTTGGGCTTCATGAACAGCTCGGCGGTGGGGCCGAATTCGATCAGGTCGCCCAGGTACATGTAGGCGGTGTAGTCCGAGCAACGGGCCGCCTGCTGCATGTTATGGGTCACGATGGCGACCGTGTAGTCGTGCTTGAGCTCATGGATCAGCTCCTCGATCTTGCCGGTGGAGATCGGGTCCAGCGCCGAGCAGGGCTCATCCAGCAGCAGCACTTCAGGCTTGATGGCAATGCCGCGGGCAATGCACAGACGCTGCTGCTGACCGCCGGAGAGGCCGGAACCGCTCTGGTTGAGCTTGTCCTTCACTTCATTCCACAGGGCCGCCTTCTTCAGCGCCCACTCCACCCGCTCGTCCATCTCCACGCGGGAAAGGGTTTCGAACAGACGCACGCCGAAGGCGATGTTGTCGTAGATGGACATCGGGAACGGCGTCGGCTTCTGGAACACCATGCCCACCTTGGCACGGACCAGCGACACATCTTCCTTGCTGGTCAGGATGTCTTCGCCATCCAGCAGGATCTGCCCCTCGGCGCGCTGCTCGGGATAGAGCTCGAACATGCGGTTGAGGGTGCGCAGCAGCGTGGACTTGCCGCAGCCCGAGGGACCGATGAAGGCGGTCACCTTGTTCTCCGGAATGTCCAGATTGATGTTCTTCAGCGCGTGGAAGCTGCCGTAATAGAAGTTCAGGTTCTTCACCGAGAGCTTCGCGCGCTCGGTCACCGGCATATCGACTTTGGCATCCATGGTCAGGGCCTTTTGAATTCGTTTGAAAGTGTCGGGCTTGCGTCGGAAGTGGGGACGCCGCTCAATGCTTGTTCTTGAACATCACACGCGCCACGATGTTGAGCACCAGCACACCGATGGTGATGATGAACACCGCCGCCCAGGCCAGCTTCTGCCAGTTGCCGTAAGGGCTCATGGCAAATTCGAAGATCACCTTGGGCAGGTTGGCCATCGGGCCGGTCAGGTCGGTCGACCAGAAGCGGTTGTTGAAGGCAGTCAGCAGCAGCGGTGCGGTCTCGCCGGACACACGGGCCAGCGCCAGCAGCACCCCCGTCAGCACACCGGCACGGGCCGCCTTGAGCGTGACGGTCATGATGACCTTCCACTTGGGCGTGCCCAGGGCATAGGCCGCTTCACGCAGGGCGCTGGGCACCAGGTTCAGCATGTTCTCGGTGGTGCGGATGACCACCGGGATCACGATCAGCGCCAGCGCCACCACACCGGCCCAGCCGGAGAAGCCGCGGAAGCGCAACACGATCAGGCTGTAGACGAACAGGCCGATCACGATCGATGGAGCCGACAGCAGGATGTCGTTGATGAAGCGCACGCTGTTGCCCAGCCAGGTCTTCTGGCCGTATTCCGCCAGATAGACACCGGACAGCACACCGATGGGCGTGCCGATCACCGTGGCCAGGCAGACCATCAGCATGGAGCCGAAGATCGCATTGGCCAGACCGCCCTCTTCCGAGTTCGGTGGCGGCGTCATCTGGGTGAAGGTGGCCCAGGTCAGGCCGCCCACGCCCTGCGTGATGGTCTCGAACAGGATCCAGATCAGCCAGATCAGACCGAGGCACATGGCGCCCATGGAGAGCGTCAGGGCCACGATGTTGACGCGGCGGCGCTTGTTGTACATGGCCACACGGCCGGCAGCGGTCGCGCTCATGTGCGGGTCCCTTCGTTCTTCTTGAGCTTGTTCAGCAGTACCTTGGAGAAGGCCAGCACCACGAAGGTGATGAAGAACAGCACCAGGGCAAGGTACAGCAGCGAGGCCTGATGCAGGCTGCCAGGGCCGGATTCCCCGAATTCATTGGCCAGCACCGAGGTGATGGTGTTGGCGGCCTCGAACAGTGACAGCGAATTCAGCTGGTTCATGTTGCCGATCACGAAGGTGACCGCCATGGTCTCGCCCAGCGCACGGCCCAGGCCCAGCATGATGCCGCCGATGACACCGGTCTTGGTGTAGGGGAGCACCACCCTCCAGACCACTTCCCAGGTGGTCGAACCCAGCCCGTAGGCGGATTCCTTGAGCATCGCAGGCGTGACTTCGAAAACGTCACGCATCACCGAGGCGATGAAGGGGATGATCATGATGGCCAGGATGATGCCGGCCGAGAGGATGCCCAGACCCACCGGCGGGCCGGACACCAGCGCACCCAGCACCGGCACGCCTGTGAGCATGCTTTGCAGCGGCTGCTGCACATAGGTGGCCAGGATGGGGCCAAACACAAACAGGCCCCACATCCCATACACGATGGACGGCACGGCCGCCAGCAGTTCAATGGCAATGCCCAATGGGCGGCGCAGCCAGCCCGGGGCCAGTTCGGTGAGGAACAGCGCGATGCCAAAGCTCACCGGCACGGCGATCACCAGCGCCAGGAACGAGGTCACCAGCGTGCCGTAGATCATCACCAGGCCGCCGAACTTTTCCTGCACCGGATCCCAGTCGGTGCTGACCAGGAAGCCCAGGCCAAATTGCTTGATGGCCGGGGCCGCGCCAACGATCAGCGACAGGATGATGCCGGCCAACAGGGCCAGCGTCAGCCAGGCAGCGCCATGGGCCAGCAGGGAGAAAACGGTATCCGCCCAGGGGGCGACGCGGCGTCGGGCGGGCGGACGGCCCTGGGGATGGGCTCGCTCGTCGCCTCGCTGACGGTCGATGGTGTTGGCTGGGAGTATTGCGGCCACAGGGCCTCCGCTGGTTGCTTGGTCGGGTGCTTGTTCTCTTCTCTCAGGAACGCGCGTCCGGATGCGCGGCGTTCCACGGCGCCCCTTGTGCAAAAGCCCGGTGTCCGTCTGGGGGCACCGGGCTGCACTCAGGGGTGCCGATTTACTTCAGGCTGATGGCCTTGCCCGAACCGTCCTTCAGGTTGTCGGCCCACTGCTTGCGGACCAGGTCCTTCACAGCGGTCGGCAGTGCCACATAGTCCAGCTCGTCAGCCATCTTGTCGCCCTGGGCATAGGCCCAGTCGAAGAACTTCAGGGTAGCGGCGGCGGTCGCAGCCTTCTCCTGCTGCTTGTGCATCAGGATGAAGGTGGCGCCGGTGATGGGCCAGCTGTCCTTGCCCGGCTGTTCGGTCAGCACCTGGTAGAACGATTCGTTCCACTTGGCACCGGCGGCAGCAGCCTTGAAGGCGTCATCGCTCGGCGTCACGAAATGACCGTCTGCATTCTTCAGCAGAACGTAGGTCATCTTGTTTTGCTTGGCGTAGGCGTATTCCACGTAGCCGATCGAGTTCGGCAGGCGCGTCACGTACGACGACACGCCTTCGTTGCCCTTGCCACCCGCGCCGGTGGGCCAGTTCACGGCGGTGCCTTCACCGACCTTGGACTTCCACTCGGCATTCACCTTCGACAGGTAGTTGGTGAACAGGAAGCTGGTGCCGGAACCGTCGGCGCGGCGCACCACGGCGATGGCAGCGTCCGGCAGCGGCACGCCAGCGTTCAGGGCGGTGATGGCGGCGTCATTCCACTTGGTGATCTTGCCCAGGTAGATGTCACCCAGCACCTGGCCGTTCAGCTTGATCTGGCCCGGCTTCACACCGGTGATGTTGACCACCGGCACCACGCCGCCGATGACGGTCGGGAACTGGATCAGGCCGTCCTTGGCCAGTTGCTCGTCCTTCAGGGGAGCGTCCGACGCGCCGAAATCGACCGTCTTGGCCTGGATCTGCTTGATGCCAGCGCCGGAACCGACGGATTGATAGTTGATGCGAACGCCAGTGGCCTTGTTGTAGGCATCGGCCCACTTGGTGTACACGGGGGCCGGGAACGAAGCGCCGGCGCCGGTCACTTCCTGGGCCTGGGCCACCGAGAACACGGTAGCGCAAGCGGCAAACAGCAGGCCAGCACGGAGTTGATTCATGGTCATTCAGTCCTATCGCTAGGTTTGTTGGCGAACGGAACAGATGGTATGAACCGAATGTGACACAACAGTGACGGATATGACAGTGCAGGTGGCGCCGCCCCATCAGGTGGGCGCGATGCGGCAGATCCTGCGGCACCCATGCCCGAGCGGGGGCCCACCAAGGAGGTGAGGTTGAACTACTCCGGGAGCCGTCGCCCGGGCCTTCGGAGCTGTCATATTCGATTCACCCCGCTGTCATGTTCGCCTTTTAGGCTCTCACGGCTGGATGACCCGCCATCACCACGCACTCCATCAGGAGCCAGTCGGGCGGGTCAAGTGGGGAGAAAGGCTTCAGCACCCGAAGAGTCAGCGCACCGACGCGACCGATACCATCAATACCAACAATTCCAACGATATCCAATGCACATGGCGCCGGGCCCCGCCCGGCGCTTTCTTTTAAGGGTTAACCCTTGATTGCAGCCGCCAGGCGTTCAGCGCAGCGCTGGGCCAGGTCGGCGTCACTGGCTTCCACCATCACCCGCAGCAGCGGCTCGGTGCCGGACTTGCGGATCAGCACCCGCCCCCGGTCACCCAGCTCGGCCATCACTTCGGCTTCGGTGCGGGCCAGTGCGGAATTGCTCTTCCAATCCTGCTGGTCGGCCTGCAAGCGCACGTTGATCAGCGTCTGGGGAAACAGCGTCACGCCTTCCAGCAGGTCCGCCAGCGGGCGACCACTGCGGGCCACGGCTTCCAGCACCAGCAGGCTGCTGACGATGCCGTCGCCGGTGGTGTGCTTGTCCAGGGCCAGCAGATGGCCAGAGCCCTCCCCGCCCAGCTGCCAGCCACGGTTGGCCAGCTCTTCCAGCACATAACGGTCGCCCACCTTGGCGCGGACAAATTCCACATCACGCTGGCGCAAGGCCAGTTCGACCGCCATGTTGGTCATCAGCGTACCCACTGCGCCAGGCACCCGCTCACCACGCGCCAGGCGGTCCGCCACCATCACAAACAGCAGCTCGTCGCCGTTGAACAGCCGCCCCTGGGCGTCCACCATCTGCAGGCGGTCGGCGTCACCGTCCAGGGCAATGCCGTAGTCCGCCTGGTGTTCCTTCACCGCCGCCACCAGGGCCTGCGGTGCGGTGGCGCCCACCTTGTCGTTGATGTTGAAACCATCGGGCTTGGTGCCGATGGAAATCACTTCCGCGCCCAGTTCATGGAAGACCGACGGCGCCACCTGGTAGGCCGCGCCGTTGGCCGCGTCCACCACCAGCTTCATGCCACGCATGCTGAGGTCGTTGCTGAAGCTGGCCTTGCAGAACTCGATGTAGCGCCCCTGGGCATCATCCAGGCGGCGCGCACGGCCCAGGCTGGCCGAATCGACCCACACCGGGGACTCTTCCAGCACGGCTTCCACATCCAGCTCCCAGGCGTCCGGCAGCTTCTCGCCCTTGGAGGAGAAGAACTTGATGCCGTTGTCGGCGAACGGATTGTGGGAGGCGGAAATGACCACGCCCAGGTGCTGGCGCAAGGCACGGGTGAGATACGCAACACCCGGCGTGGGCAGCGGCCCGGTGAGCAACACGTTCACACCGGCCGAAGCAAAGCCGGCCTCCAGCGCCGACTCCAGCATGTAGCCGGAAATACGGGTGTCCTTGCCGATCAGAACGCTGGGCTTGGCATAACTGCGTTTGAGCACACGCCCCACCGCATGACCCAGTTGCAGCATGAAATCGGGGGTGATGGGCGTCTGACCCACCGTGCCGCGGATTCCATCGGTACCGAAATACTTCCGGCTCATAAGGAGCAACCTCTGACTTTTCTATCTGGAGCCGTCATTGTCGCCCATGCGAACGGCGTATTTCAGCCCGTCGATCTGGTGAAGGCCTCCCAGACCTTGAGCGCGTCCACGGTAGCGGCGACATCATGCACCCGCACCACCCGGGCGCCGAGGGCCACGGTGGCCAGCGCCGCGCCAACACTGGCACTTTGGCGCTCATCCACCGCGCGGCCGGTGAGCGCGCCGAGTGTGCTCTTGCGGGACCAGCCCACCAGCAGCGGCCGGCCCATGTCCAGCAGTTCGCGCTGTCGGCGCTGCAGCTCGATGTTCTGCTCCACCGTCTTGGCAAAGCCATAGCCAGGGTCCAGTGTGATGCGCTCCGGCGCCACACCCAGGCCGATGAGCCGATCCAGCCGGACCTGAAGAAAGTCCCGGACTTCGGCCACCACATCGATGTAGCCGGTCTGCTGCTGCATGGTGGCGGGGTCGCCCCGCATGTGCATGAGGCAGATGCCGGCCGCCACATGGCTGGCCAGCAGCTCCTCGGCCCCAGCATCGCGCAGGGCCATGACGTCATTGATGATGTCCACGCCCAGGTCCAGCGCCCGCTGCATGACCTCGGTCTTGGAGGTGTCCACCGACACCGGCACCCCCAGGCTCAAGGCCGCCCGCAGCACCGGCTCCAGGCGGAGCCATTCCTCTTTCGCGCTGACCTTGGGGGCGCCGGGACGGGTGGATTCCGCCCCCAGATCGAGGATGTCCACCCCCTCGCCCAGCAACCGCTCGCAGAAGTCGATGGCCTTGCCCGGGTCGTTGTGCTGGCCACCGTCGGAAAAAGAATCCGGCGTGACGTTGACGATGCCCATGACCAGAGGACGCTCCGACAGGTCCAGGTCAAAGCGGGTGGTTTTCCAGATCTGGGGACTCATGGGGCACGGACCTTCGTTTCCGACAAGACGGGGCTCAGCAAGACTAGCAACACAGTCAGCCAAAGAAAAAGGCCGGTTCATCAGAACCGGCCTTGTGAGCGTACCGCATCAGCAGGGACTACGCCCTGCGCAGGGTCAAGCTGCGGCGTGCGCACCGCCCGTGGTCACGGCAGGCGTGCCACCGTTGTCAGGCTTGTTGGTGGGCGGCGTCCAGTCCTTCGGGGGACGTGGGGGACGGCCTTCCATGATGTCTTCGATCTGCTCGGCATCGATGGTTTCCCACTCGAGCAGCGCGGTCGCCATGGCGTGCATCTTGTCCTGGTGCTCCTCGATCAGGCGACGGGCGGTGCTGTACTGCTCGTCGATGATCTTGCGGATCTCCTGGTCCACCTTGCGCATGGTTTCTTCCGACATGTTGGTGGTCTTGGTGACCGAACGGCCCAGGAAGACTTCCCCTTCATTGTCGGCATAGACCATCGGACCCAGCTCGTCGGTCATGCCGTAGCGGGTGACCATGTCGCGGGCGATGGCCGTGGCGCGCTCGAAGTCATTGCTGGCGCCAGTGGTCATCTGGTTCATGAACACTTCTTCTGCAATCCGGCCACCGAACAGCACCGAGATGGTGGAGAGCATGCGCTCCTTGTCCATGCTGTAGCGATCGCCTTCCGGCAGCTGCATCGTCACGCCCAGGGCACGGCCACGCGGGATGACCGTGACCTTGTGGACCGGGTCGGTCTTGGGCAGAAGCCGCGCCACCAGGGCATGACCCGCCTCGTGATAGGCCGTGTTCTTGCGCTCTTCCTCGGGCATGACCATGGACTTGCGCTCGGGGCCCATCATGATCTTGTCCTTGGCCTTTTCGAAGTCCTGCATGTCCACCACACGGCCATTGCGGCGCGCGGCAAACAGGGCAGCTTCGTTAACCAGGTTGGCCAGGTCAGCACCGGAGAAGCCGGGAGTGCCACGCGCCAGGATGTCGGCACGGACGTCCTGACCCACCGGCACCTTGCGCATGTGCACGTTCAGGATCTGCTCACGGCCACGCACATCGGGCAGCGTCACATACACCTGACGGTCGAAACGACCGGGACGCAGCAGGGCCGGGTCCAGGATGTCCGGGCGGTTGGTGGCGGCCATCACAATGACACCCAGGTTGGTGTCAAAGCCATCCATCTCCACCAGCATCTGGTTGAGGGTCTGCTCGCGTTCGTCGTTACCGCCGCCCAGGCCAGCGCCACGATGGCGGCCGACGGCGTCGATTTCGTCCACGAAGATGATGCAGGGCGCGCTCTTCTTGGCCTGCTCGAACATGTCTCGCACGCGGGCAGCGCCCACACCGACAAACATTTCGACGAAGTCAGAACCGGAAATGGTGAAGAACGGCACCTTGGCCTCACCGGCGATGGCCTTGGCCAGCAGCGTCTTGCCGGTGCCGGGAGGGCCCACAAGCAGCACGCCACGCGGAATACGACCGCCCAGCTTCTGGAATTTCTGCGGGTCCTTCAGGAAGTCGACCAGTTCCTTGACCTCTTCCTTGGCTTCGTCGCAACCAGCCACGTCAGCAAAGGTGGTCGAGTTGTTGGCCTCGTCCAGCATGCGCGCCTTGGACTTGCCGAAGCTGAACGCCCCGCCCTTGCCACCCCCCTGCATCTGGCGCATGAAATACACCCAGACGGCGATCAGCAACAGCATCGGGCCCCAGCTGAGCAGGATGCCCATCAGGACCGACGGCTCTTCGCGCGGCTTGACGTCGAACTTGACGCCGTAGTTGATCAGATCGCCCACCAGGCCGCGATCCAGGTACGTGGCCGTACTGCGCAGCTTGGTGCCATCGGTGGTGACGGCGTTGATTTCTGTGCCGGAGCCGCCCTCCTGGAGCGTCACCTGCTTGATCCGCTTGGCTCGGACTTCTTCGAGGAAGTCGGAGTAAGCGATTGGATTCCCCTGCGTTGCGCTGCGATCAAACTGCTTGAAGACAGTGAACAGCACCAGGGCGATCACCATCCACACAGCCACCTTCGAGAACCACTGATTGTTCACCGCGACTCCTTCATCTTTCCGTCCCCTGCTGCCGACAGAAACTTCCATGGCGCAGGACTTGGACGGTACATGGGGTTGATTCTAGGACAGTCAAGTCCCCACCCCTGATTGGCAATTCCATGTCCGTCGATAGATATTGCCACGGTCGAAGCCGCAGATGGCTTCGAAGAATGGGTTTACTACCGATTTGCTTGAGCTTTTATGCGAATTTCGGCCTACATCGGGCCCAAAAAGCGGCCGAGCAGCCTGGAGGCCGATCAGCGCTTCAAACCGATGCCTACCAGGAAATTTTCTGAAGATTTGTCACGGGAAGCCTTGGGTTTCGCCGTTTTCACCTTCCGAAACTGTTCCTTGAACGCTTTCACCAGCTCATCGTAACCGGCGCCATGAAACACCTTGGCCACCAGAGCCCCCTCGGGTTTGAGGTGTTTGGCAGAAAAATCCAACGCCAGCTCGATCAGATGGGCAATGCGGGCGGCATCCGTGGTGGCGATACCGGAGAGGTTGGGCGCCATGTCAGACACCACCAGATCGACCGGGGCACCCTGCAGCGACGCTTCCAGCTGGGCCAGCACGGCGTCTTCGCGGAAATCGCCCTGAATGAACTCCACGCCTTCAATCGGCTCGAACTCCAGCAGGTCCAGCGCAATGATGCGGCCGTTGAGCTGCCCGGCGGCCGCGCCACCAACGCCCGCTTCCTTCGGGGCGAAGCGGCGACGCAGATACTGGCTCCAGGCGCCGGGTGACGCGCCCAGGTCCACCACCACCTGGCCGGGGCGGATCAGCTGGAATTCCTCGTCGATCTCCTTCAGCTTGTAGGCCGCACGGGAGCGGAAGCCCTCTTTTTGGGCCAATTTCACGTAGGGATCGTTGACGTGCTGGTTCAGCCACGCCTTGTTCACCTTCTTGCTTTTGGTGTCGACTTTCATTGCTCGGACTTCATTCGCGATAATGGGCACATGCCTGCTATTCAATTGACCCCTGCCCAGCGCAAGGACAAACGCGCCGATGCCCATCACCTGGATCCTGTGGTGATGATAGGCGCGGACGGTCTCACCCCTGCGGTGACCAAGGAAGTCGACGCCGCGCTCAAGGCCCATGGCCTGATCAAGGTGCGTGTGATGTCGGACGACCGCGAGGGCCGCGAGACCATCCTGGCCACCCTGGCCGACCAACTGGACGCCGCCCCCATTCAGCACATCGGCAAGCTGCTGGTGTTGTGGCGTCCGGCCGAGGAGAAGGAAAAGGCTGTCCGTGAAGACGCCCGCCCTGCTCCGAAAATGGTGAAGATCGTGAAATTCTCCAAGAGCGGCAACAACCGCCCCCAGATCAAGAAGGTGCAAGTGCTGGGCAACCAGCGCGTGACCCAGGGCGGCGAGATCAAGCGCGCCAAGAAGCCGCGCCAGACCAGCGTCAAGAAGTCCAGCGCCACCTGAGGCGCTCGCTCCGGACCCATCGCCCCACCAGGACGGCCATGGCCGTCCTTTTTTACGCCTGGACCCCTGCGCCCGGCCGCGGCACCACCCGCCAGGCCAGCATCAGCACCGCGATCAGCCGCAGCCCGAAGAACACCATGGACACCGCATGCAGCTGCAGGAAGGTCCAGGTGCCCGTGCCCTGCTTGGCCGCTTCCATCAAGGGTTGCAGGCCGTAATAACCCAGCACCGTCAGCAGCAGCGCCACCAGCGGAAGCACCATCGGCCAGCCCATGGCAGACCCCTGCGACAGGCCATCCCGTTGCAGGCGGCGCTCCATCATGACCAGCAGCAGGCCTGCCGCCAGGGCGATGCGGGCATCCATCTCGAACAGCCGACCCACATACAGGCCAGCCTGGGAGCGCTCCAACGCGGCAAAGGCGTTCGGCGCAGCCAGCAGCGCCACCGTGAGCAGCTCACCTGCCCACAAGGCCGCCAGCAGCGCACGGAGGCGGCTCAGCATCAGAGATACCGGACGTCGACGATCTCGTAGCGCTTGATGCCCCCCGGGGCTTGCACTTCGGCCACATCACCGGCTTCCTTGCCGATCAGGGCACGTGCAATGGGGGAACTGATCGAGATCAGACCCTGCTTGAGGTCGGCCTCGTCATCACCCACGATCTGGTAGGTGACAGCGGCGCCGCTTTCCTCTTCTTCCAGATCCACGGTGGTGCCAAACACCACGCGGCCGCCCGCATCCAGTTCGGACGGGTCGATCACCTGGGCGGCAGCCAGCTTGCCTTCGATTTCAAGAATGCGGCCTTCGATGAAGCCCTGCTTGTCCTTGGCCGCTTCATATTCGGCGTTTTCGGACAGGTCACCTTGCGCGCGAGCCTCCGAAATGGCGTTGATCACGGCATGACGCTCGACCGTCTTGAGTCGATGCAGTTCTTCCTTCAGCTTTTCAGCGCCGCGCTTGGTCAGTGGGATCGTGGCCATGTGTAGAACCTTGAAAAACAAAACAAACCGCCGCTGCCGCTCAGGGACGCTGAGCAGCGGCGGCGGAATGGGTGACACCAGTTTAATGCAGTTCGGCGTGCAGTTCCTGCAGCGATTGCACCAGTAGACCATCCCGGTGCTTCATGCCTTCCACGGCGGCTTCACAGCCGGCCATGGTGGTGTAGTAGGTCACACGGTTGGCCAGGGCGGCCTGGCGGATATGGCGGCTGTCGGCGATGGCGGCGCGGGTTTCGTCCACGGTCGTGAAGACCAGCTGGATGTCGCCGCCCTTGATCATGTCCACGATGTGCGGACGACCATCCTTGACCTTGCTGACCACACGCACCGGAATGCCGGCGTCGGCAATCGCCGCTGCGGTGCCCTTGGTGGCCACCACGCCGAAGCCCAGGGCGACCAGTTCGCGGGCCAGATGCACGGCACGTTCCTTGTCGCCGTTCTTCACGGTGATCAGCACATTGCCCTGACGCGGCAGACGCGAGCCAGCGCCGAGCTGGCTCTTGAGCATGGCTTCACCGAAGGTGCGCCCTGCCCCCATCACTTCCCCGGTGGAACGCATTTCCGGGCTCAGGATCGGGTCCACGCCTGGGAACTTGTTGAACGGGAAGACGGCTTCCTTGACCGAGAAATACGGCGGCTGGATTTCCACCGGCGGCTTGCCACCGGCGGCCTTCTGGTCCTTCAGCTTGATGCCAGCCATGCAGCGGGCGGCAATCTTGGCCAGTGGCTGGCTGGTGGCCTTGGACACAAATGGCACCGTGCGCGAGGCACGCGGATTCACTTCCAGCACATAGACCGTGTTCTCGGCCAGGCCCTTGGTGACATCGCCCTGGATGGCAAACTGCACGTTCATCAGGCCCACCACCTTCAGGGCACGCGCCATGGCAGCGGTCTGGCGGCGCAGCTCTTCCTGCAGTTCCTTGGACAGCGTGTAGGGAGGCAGCGAGCAGGCGGAGTCACCGGAGTGGATCCCAGCCGCTTCCACGTGCTCCATGATGCCACCCATCATGACGTCTTCACCGTCACAGATGCAGTCAACGTCCACTTCCACCGCGTCTTCCAGGAAGCGGTCCAGCAGCACTGGGGACTTCTCGGAGACACGCACCGCTTCTCGCATGTAGCGCTCCAGATCCTTGTCGCCGTGCACGATTTCCATCGCACGGCCGCCCAGCACATAGCTGGGACGCACCACCAGCGGGTAGCCGATCTCATTGGCCAATGCCACGGCCTGCTCTTCATTGCGAGCGGTGCGGTTGGGCGGCTGCTTCAGCGCCAGCTTGTGCAGCAGTTGCTGGAAGCGCTCGCGGTCTTCCGCCATGTCGATGGAGTCCGGCGTTGTACCGATGATGGGCACGCCATTGGCTTCCAGGTCCAGCGCCAGCTTCAGCGGCGTCTGGCCACCGTACTGCACGATCACGCCAACCGGCTTTTCCTTGGCCACGATTTCCAGCACGTCCTCCAGGGTCACCGGCTCGAAGTAGAGACGGTCGGAGGTGTCGTAGTCGGTCGAGACGGTTTCCGGGTTGCAGTTGACCATGATGGTCTCGTAGCCGTCTTCGCGCATGGCGAGGGCGGCATGGACGCAGCAGTAGTCGAACTCGATGCCCTGGCCGATCCGGTTCGGGCCGCCGCCCAACACCATGATCTTCTTCTTGTCGGTCGGGTTGGCTTCGCACTCCTCGTCATAGGTGGAGTACATGTAGGCCGTCTGCGTGGCGAATTCAGCAGCGCAGGTATCCACGCGCTTGTAGACCGGGCGGACATTCAAGGCATGGCGTGCCTTGCGCACTTCATGCTGGTTGGTGCCCATCAGCTTGGCCAGGCGCTTGTCCGAGAAGCCCTTCTTCTTCAGCAGGCGCAGCTCATCGGCGCTGAGCGAAGCCAGGCTGCGGCCCTTCAGGCTCTGCTCGATCTTCACCAGCTGTTCGATCTGGGCCAGGAACCACGGGTCCACCGCCGTCTCTTCATAGACCTCGTCCAGCGTCATGCCCACGCGGAAGGCGTCACCCAGGAAAAGGATGCGTTCCGGGCCGGGCTCGCCGATTTCCTGAATGATTTCTTCGCGGTCGCTGCTGCGTTCGGTCAGGCCATCGATGCCGGTTTCCAGGCCGCGCAGGGCTTTCTGGAACGACTCCTGGAAGCTGCGGCCCATGGCCATCACTTCGCCCACCGACTTCATCTGGGTGGTCAGGCGCGAGTCGGCCATCGGGAACTTCTCGAAGGCAAAGCGCGGGATCTTGGTGACGACGTAGTCGATGCTGGGCTCGAACGACGCCGGGGTGATGCCGCCGGTGATGTCGTTGCGCAGCTCGTCCAGCGTGTAGCCGACCGCCAGCTTGGCCGCGATCTTGGCGATCGGGAAGCCGGTGGCCTTGGAAGCCAGCGCCGACGAACGCGACACCCGCGGGTTCATCTCGATCACGATCATCCGGCCGTTCTCCGGATTGATCGAGAACTGCACGTTCGAACCGCCGGTGTCCACGCCGATTTCGCGCAGGATGGCGATCGACGCATTGCGCAGCAGCTGGTATTCCTTGTCGGTCAGCGTCTGGGCGGGGGCCACGGTGATGGAGTCACCGGTGTGGATGCCCATCGGGTCCAGGTTCTCGATGGAGCAGACGATGATGCAGTTGTCCGCCTTGTCGCGGACCACTTCCATCTCGTATTCCTTCCAACCGATCAGCGATTCTTCAATCAGCAGCTCGTTGGTTGGGGACAGGTCCAGACCGCGCTTGCAGATTTCCTCGAATTCCTCTGGGTTGTAGGCGATGCCGCCCCCGGTGCCGCCCAGCGTGAAGCTGGGGCGGATGACCATGGGGAAGCCGCTGCCGCCGATGTCGGCCAGGATGCGCTTTTGCACCGCCCAGGCTTCTTCCATGGAATGCGCGATGCCCGACTTGGCCGAATCCAGGCCGATCTTGGTCATCGCGTCCTTGAACTTCAGGCGGTCTTCCGCCTTCTCGATGGCCTTCTCGTTGGCACCGATCATCTCGACCTGGTACTTCTCCAGCACGCCATGCTTGTGCAGGTCCAGGGCGCAGTTCAGCGCGGTCTGGCCGCCCATGGTGGGCAGGATCGCGTCCGGGCGTTCCTTGGCGATGATCTTCTCGACCACCTGCCAGGTGATGGGCTCGATGTAGGTGACGTCCGCCGTGTCGGGGTCCGTCATGATCGTCGCCGGGTTGCTGTTGACCAGGATGACCTTGTAACCCTCTTCGCGCAGGGCCTTGCAGGCCTGGGCGCCGGAGTAGTCGAATTCACAGGCCTGGCCGATGATGATCGGGCCCGCGCCGATGATCAGGATGCTTTGAATGTCAGAACGTTTTGGCATTGCGGGTCTCCATCAGGCCTTGGACATCAGACCGATGAAGCGGTCGAACAGATAGGAAATGTCATGCGGGCCGGGGCTGGCTTCCGGGTGACCCTGGAAGCAGAAGGCCGGCTTGTCGGTACGGGCCAGGCCCTGCAGCGTGCCGTCGAACAGGCTGATGTGGGTGGCACGCAGATTCGCGGGCAGCGATTCCGGGTCCACCGCGAAACCGTGGTTCTGGCTGGTGATGCTGACGCGGCCGTTGTCCAGGTCCTTGACCGGATGGTTGGCCCCGTGGTGGCCGAACTTCATCTTGAAGGTCTTGGCACCGGAGGCCAGGGCCATGATCTGGTGACCCAGGCAGATGCCGAAGGTCGGGATGCCGGCTTCGATCAGCTGAGCGGTGGCCTTGATGGCGTAATCACAGGGCTCCGGATCGCCGGGGCCGTTGGACAGGAACACACCATCGGGTTCCAGGTCAAACACCTCGGAGGCCGGCGTCTGGGCCGGCACGATGGTGATGCGGCACCCGCGCGACGCGAGCATGCGCAGGATGTTGCTCTTCACGCCGAAGTCGTAGGCCACGACATGGAAGCGCGGGGCGGCCTGGTCGCCATACCCCTTGCCCAGGGTCCATTCGGTCTGGGTCCAGGTTTCGCGCTCGGTGCGGCTGACGACCTTGGCCAGATCCAGGCCGGCCATGCTGGGCGCGCCCTTGGCGAGCTGGATGGCTTCCTGGATGTGCGCCTCGGTGATCGGCTCACCCGCCTTCAGTGCCAGGATGCAGCCGTTCTGGGCCCCCTTCTCACGCAGCACGCGGGTGAGGCGACGGGTGTCGATGTCGGCGATGGCGACGGTGCCTTCGTCCTGCAGGTACTGGCGCAGCGAACGCGTCTTGCGGAAGTTGGAATCAAGGACCGGAGCTTCCTTGATGATCAGGCCTGCGGCATGGATCTTCGTCGCCTCGACGTCCTCATCATTGACGCCATAGTTGCCGATGTGCGGATACGTCAGGGTGACGATCTGGCGGCAGTAGCTGGGATCAGTGAGGATTTCTTGGTAGCCGGTGAGCGAGGTGTTGAACACCACTTCACCGACGGTCCGGCCGGCAGCGCCGAGCGCGGAACCCTTGAAGACCGTGCCGTCTGCCAGGGCGAGGATCGCTGGGGGGAGGGAAAGCAGATCGGGCAGCACGGGTAACTCCGTTGTTGTGCGCGCGCCCAGCTCTGCTCCAGCCCCAAGGGGCGGTGACGTCGGAGGCAGCAGGCTCTCTGCAGACCCTTCGGCGGTTCACTTCTCACTGAGCCTCCGATGCACATCCCTCCGTCCTGACGGGTGTGTGCATGCCTGGAAACCCAGGCTCGGGGTTCGCGCTGTCCTGATGTAGCCTGATTAGGCTTTTGCGCTTGTCCGACCCCTGTTCCAACCCTGTTCTTGCATCAGCACGTGGACGTGCAGATGTGCTTAGAGGAGTGGGCGCCAAGGATGTTGAAGTGCGGTCAGCAGCTGCGTTGTGAAGTGTCCAGCCAGAAGAAAGGGTCAGTGAATTCCTGATGCTGCTCAGAAGCCACTCGGGAAAGAGTGATTCCTTGCGAGGGGTGAAGTGTGCGGGGCGCGGTAGGTTGCGGGTAAACCTGCTGAGTATAGCCTGCCAGGGTATATACGGAGAAGATTTGCGCAAACGGAAGTGCGGGGCATGGGCGCCCTGCAATCCGTATCGGGTCAGGGCGTCACCACGGGGTGGCCGAGGGAGACGGACGGAGGCGGGCGGAGGCGCCCGTTTCGGCCCTGCATGCACCGCGCGCACGTCCAGCATCCGTCGGGAATCAGCCCAGCGCGGCGATGCCAGCCTTCGCCACTTGCGCATCCTCAGAGGACTTCACGCCGCTGACGCCGACGGCGCCCAGGCAGTGGCCATCGACCATCACGGGCACGCCGCCTTCGAGCAGGCCTTCGAGCGGCACGCTGAGGAACGCGGCGCGGCCGTTGTTGACGATGTCCTCATAGACCTTCGATTCACGGCGGCCCATGGCGGCCACCTTGGCCTTGGCGGGCGCGATCACCGCGGAGCTGGCGGCGGCGCCGTCCTGGCGCTGCAGCCACAGAAGATGGCCGCCGTCGTCCACGATGGCGATGGTCACGGCCCACTGATGTTTGACGGCTTCGGCTTCGGCGGCGGCGGCGATGCGCTTGACGTCATCCAGGCTGAGATAGGGCTTCTGCTTCATGGTGTTCAGATAGAAATCAATGGGGGAGATGCCACTTTAGCGAAGGTGTGGCGGTCACCCTACAATGGGGACAGTTTCTTTTTCATGGAGGCTCGTATGAACGACCAAAGCCTGCAGAACCAACCGAACCCGTTTGGTGGTTATGCATCTTCCCTGGCGGTGGACCGTCAGCGCGTGCTGCGCAACACCTACTGGCTGCTGGCGCTGTCGCTGATCCCGACCGTGATTGGCGCGTGGCTGGGCGTGCAGTTCCGCCTCTTCCAGACCTTGTCGCATGGCATGTCGACACTGGTGTTCTTTGTGGGCGCCTTTGGCCTGATGTTTCTGGTGGAGAAGTACAAGAACTCCAGCAAAGGTGTGGCCTTCCTGCTGGGCTTCACCTTCTTCATGGGTCTGATGCTGTCGCGGCTGATTGCGGCGGTGCTGGGCTTCAAGAATGGTGGCACGCTGGTGATGACGGCCTTTGGTGGCACGGCGGCGATTTTCCTGTGCATGGCGTCGCTGGCGACGGTCGTGAAGCGTGACCTGTCGGGCCTGACGAAGTTCCTGGTGGTGGGTGCGGTGATTTTGATGGTGGCGGGCATTGCCAACATCTTCCTGCAGTCGTCGGCGCTGCTGCTGACCATCCTGGTGGCGATGCTGGGCGTGTTCTCGGCCTTCATGCTGGTGGATGTGAAGCGCGTGGTGGATGGTGGCGAAACCAACTACATCAGCGCCACGCTGGCGATCTACCTGGACATCTACAACGTCTTCCAGGCGCTGCTGTCGCTCCTCGGCATCTTCGGCGGGGAACGCGACTAACCCCCCTACGCGCTGCGCGCGCCCCCCAGGGGGCAGTCGGAGCCCGGCAAAGCCGGATCTCCAGACTCTGCTTGGGGCGGGCGGCAGCAAGACCGTCGCTCCAATCCGCATTCAGCGGCCGCCCTCGATCTTCTTGGCGGAGCAGCGACTGGTGCAGACCAAACCAAAATGGGCCCCTCGTGGCCCATTTTTTTCGTCACAACAGTCGCTCAATGCACCCCGATCACGCGCATCGCCGCGCGTAGGGGGCCTAGCGCTCTAGTATTGCGATGGATTCGACGTGCGCGGTGTGGGGGAACATGTTCACCGCGCCGGCACCCGTGCAGCGGTAGCCCGCCACATTCACCAGCAAGCCCGCATCGCGGGCCAGGGTTGCCGGGTTGCAGGACACATACACAATCCGCTTCGGCGGCGTCCAGCCCGGCGCCAGCGATGGATCCTGCACCAGATCGGCCAAAGCCTTCGACAGCGCAAAGGCCCCCTCCCGCGGCGGATCAATCAGCCAGCGGTCCGCCACCCCGTCCGCCGCCAGCAGCTGCGGCGTCATGTCGAACAGGTTGCGCGCCACAAACGACGCTTTGTGACTCAGCCCGTTGCGCTGCGCATTCTCCCGGGACCGCTGCACCAGCGCCTCGCTCCCCTCAATGCCCAGCACCTCACGCGCCTGCGTGGCCAGCGGCAAGGTGAAATTGCCCAGACCGCAGAACCAGTCAATCACCCGCTCATTCGGCTGCACCGCCAGCAGGCGCAGCGCTCGCCCCACCAGCACCGTGTTGATGTGATGGTTCACCTGAGTGAAGTCCGTCGGCTTGAACGGCATCACCACACCAAATTCGGGCAGCGTGTACGTCAGCTCCGGCCCACCCGCCTCCAGCAGATGCACCGTCTCCGGCCCCTTGGGCTGCAGCCACCACTGCACCCCATACTCAGCCGCAAAGGCGCGCAGCTTGTCCACATCGCCCGCACTCAGCGGCTCCAGGTGGCGCAGCACCAGCGCAATCACCTGCACACCCGCACTGTCCCCAATCGCCAGCTCGATCTGCGGCAGACGGTCTCGTGCGTCCATGGACCCGATCAGCGCCCGCAGCGGCATCAGCATCTGACTGACCTGCTCCGGCAGCACCTTGCAGACCTGCATATCAGCGATGTAGCGGCTCTTGCGCTCGTGGAAACCCACCAGCACATGCCCCTTCTTCGGCACATACCGCACCGACAAGCGCGCCCGATAACGGTAGCCCGTGGCCGGCCCTTCGATCGGACGTAGCAGCGCCTCGGCCTTGACCTTGCCGAGATGCCACAGGTTGTCTTCCAGCACCCGCTGCTTCACCGCCACCTGGGCGCCCGGATGCAAGTGCTGCATCTTGCAGCCGCCACAGGCACCCGCATGCAAACCGAAATGCGGGCAGACCGGACGCACCCGCTGAGAACTCTCACGGCGCATGGCGACCAGCGCCGCTTGCTCCCAGTTGTTCTTCTTGCGGCCAACGCTGACCTGAACCTCTTCACCAGGCAACGCGCCCTCGATGAAGACCACCTTGCCTTCGCTATTGTGGGCCACGCCCTGAGCTTCCAGGTCCAGCGATTCGACCTTCAGCCATTCCGAAACATCAGTCATAACCGCGCATTATCTGGCAAGAGCACACCCGCCCGCCGAGCCCCAGGCCACGAGCGGCTACGTGGCGCATCCACCAGACGGCATCCACCAGGCGGCATCCACGCCAAGCCGTCAGAAGATGGAATCGCGATTGATGCCCTGGCGCAGCATGTTGCGCTTGAGCTTGGCCTGGGCCTCGATCTGGATCTGGCGAATACGCTCCCGCGTCAGCCCCAGCCGCACCGCCAGCACATCCAGCGTCTCCGGCTCCCGGTCCGCCAGACCATAACGACCGGCCAGCACCTCGCGCTCCCGGTCGCTCAAGGAAGCCAGCCCCGTCTTGAGCAGCCCCTCCAGCTCATGGGTGAGCCGCTGCCCCACCGGATCCATGGCCTGCTCATCCGCCACCAGGTCCAGCATGGACTCCCCACCCTCGCCGTTGCGATCCACCGGTGAGTCCAGCGAACTCGGCAACTCGGCATAGGCCAACAGCGCGGCCACTTCTTCCACCGGCCGCCCGAGCGCCCGCGCGATGTCGTCGTCCCGCACCTGGGACTCGCCCCCCTGCCCCGCCGACATCGCCTCCAGCGACCGCCGCGCCTTCAACACTTGATTCAGCTCGCGCACGATATGCACCGGCAACCGCACCAACCGGGCCTGATGCATCAACGCGCGTTCCACTGCCTGCCGAATCCACCAGCTGGCATAGGTGGAGAACCGGAAGCCACGCTCCGGCTCGAATTTGCCAATGGCATGCATGAGGCCGAGATTGCCTTCCTCGATCAGATCACTCATGGGCAGGCCGCGGCCCAGGTAGTTCTTGGCAATGCTGACCACCAGGCGCAGGTTGTGCTCGATCATCGCCTGGCGCGCTTCGAAGTCACCCGCTCGCGCACGGGTCGCCGTCTCGTATTCTTCCTGCGGGGTCAGCAGCGGCGTACGTCGAATGTCTCGCAGATAAGCCTGCAGCGCATTGCCAACATCACCGCCTTCCATCGGCGCCAGCAGGGTCTGGCCCGAACGAGGCTCCACCGGGGCACCCTCACCCTCTGCGTCAGCGGCAGGTGAGTCCGCATCGCCCACGGGGATTTCCATTTCGGCATCCGCCGAGAGCAGGACATCCACCAGCGCCGCCGACACCTCGATCGCCGAATCGTCCAGGGAGGCCGTTGCACCCTCCAGCTCGTCGACGGCCACCGGCTCGTCGAGCCCGGTGGCATCGAGGTCGGCCAGACCCTCATCCTGGGCTTCCATGTCTTCATGGGAGTCCGGTGTCGGCGCATCCGGATGCCTGTCGTTGATGTGCGGGACATCCGCCGCCAGCGCCCCATCCATCACGGTGGGCGGGCGGGCCGCCAGTGCGGGCGGCATGGCAAAACGGCCAGCTTCCTGGCCTGCAGAGAGCTTGGGCAAGTCATGCCCATCCATTGAGGCGGCGCGTTGACTCATGTCGCGGCGCCTCCTTCAGCGCCTGCTAACGGGTCGGCAACAGCTTTGCAGGATCGATAGGCTTGCCCTGCTTGCGCACTTCAAAGTGCAGCTTGACCCGGTCCGTATCGGTATCACCCATCTCGGCGATCTTCTGACCCTTGCGCACCACCTGGTCTTCTTTCACCAGCAAGGTCTGGTTGTGAGCGTAAGCCGTCAGATAGTTCGTGCTGTGCTTGATGATGATCATGTTGCCGTATCCGCGCAAGCCCGCACCCGCGTACATCACGCGGCCATCGGCAGCGGCGAAGACTGGATCTCCGGCTTTGCCCGCAAACGCCATTCCCTTGTTGCGGACTTCATCAAACCCTGCTAAGACCTGACCCGATGCGGGCCAGCCCCAACTGATGTCGTCGTCGTCCTTGATGACCGGCGGCGTGGGCGCGGACGCCACCACGCCGCTGGGGCCGCTCGACGGAATCGCACTGGTGGCCGGCGCGGAGGCACCGCTGGCCGGCGTGTTGGACGCCGTGGCCTTGCCATCCAGCGGACGGCTTTCCACGCGGGTGGACGCCAGCGGCCGCGTGGTGACCGAGCTGGGATCCACGCCGGGCGGCACCACCCTCAACACCTGACCCACTTCGATGATGTTGGGGTTGTCCATGCCGTTCCAACGGGCCAGGTCTTTCCAGGACTGGCCGTTGTCCAGCGCGATGCGGATGAGCGTGTCACCCGGCTTGACGGTGTAGTACCCCGGTTTGCCGGCATTCTCAGCGCCAGGCAGCGGCTTGAGCGGCTCGGGCGTCTGCACCGTGACAGGCGTTGTGGGGGTGGCTGCGGGCGGTTTGCCGACGGAGCGCTCCTCCACCGGAGCGCGGTGCGGCGGAACGGTACACCCGACCAGCGCCAGCAACAGCACGGAGACCCCTACAAGCGGAAGACGATGAAGATGTTGCATGCGCTTTTGGTTGTCGTTACAGAACGCTGTAGCCCGGTGTCTCCCACCGGTTACATGACGCCCGATTTTAGGGGCACGAACAGGACCGCCTCATGCAAGCTGCGCACAAAGCGAGAACCCTGTGCATCGCGCACATGGTCGATCAGCACCAGCACCTGACCACGCCCACTCGGGGCCGTCATCGGCGCCACCAGCCGGCCACCCGGGGCGAGTTGGTCCAGCCAGGCCTGCGGGATGTCGTCGCCGCCAGCGGCGGAGATGATGCTGTCGTAAGGAGCGGAAGGGGGATGGCCCAGCATGCCGTCCCCATACACGAGCCTCACCTGGCTGTAACCGACCAGATGGCCAAGGGCCTTGTCGTGCAACGGTTTGAGACGCTCGATCGAAACCACCTGTTTCGCGATCTGCATCAGCAGTGCCGCCTGGTAGCCGCAGCCGGTGCCGATCTCCAGCACCTTGCCCAGATGACCCCGGGCCTGCGCCCCGGGCGCGGCGAGCATCAGCGCCATCATGCGCCCCACCACCGAGGGTTTGGAGATGGTCTGCCCGTGGCCAATGGGCAGGCTGGTGTCCTCATAGGCCTGGATGGCCAGCGCGGTATCCACGAATTCATGGCGCGGCACGGTGGCCAAGGCCTGCAGCACGCGCTCGTCCGACAGGCCTTCGGCGCGCAGCCGCTGCACCATGCGCTGGCGCACGCCCGCCGAGTCCAGCCCCAGGCCGCTGGGCGGCACCGCGCGGGCCTTGATGGCAGCGGCCTGCTGCCAATGGCCCTGCGGCTTCAGCGGCTCGCGCCCCACCGCAGCGCCCGGCTTGGGCGTGCTGCCCAGCTGCTGCAAGGACAGCGGAAAACGCTTGGCGCGCGGCGGCGTGTCACTCATGCCTGCTCGTTCAGCTTCAGGCGCTGACGCCACGCCCCCAGCGATGCATGCTCGGTCAGATCGACCTGCAGCGGCGTGATGGAGACCATGCCGTTGGCAGTGGCATGGAAGTCGGTACCTTCACCAGCCTCGCGCGCGTCGCCAGCGGGGCCGATCCAGTAGATCATGTCGCCGCGCGGGCTGCGTTGCTGGATGGTCGCTTCGCTGGCATGGCGACGGCCCAGGCGGGTCACCCGGCGCGGCAACTGGGCGGCGTCCGAGCGATTCGGGATATTCACGCTCAACAGGAACGGGTCCACCAGGCCCCCGGCGATGACATCCTGCACCAACTGACGCGCCATCGCGGCGGCGGCATCCAGATGCCCCCACCCCTTCTCCACTTGAGAAAACGCAATGGACGGAATGCCGAACAGATAACCTTCGGTGGCTGCGGCCACGGTCCCGGAATAGAGCGTGTCGTCGCCCATGTTGGCACCGTTGTTGATGCCGGAGAGCACCAGGTCCGGTCGATAGTCCAGCAGGCCCGTCAGCGCCAGATGCACGCAGTCCGACGGCGTGCCATTCACGTAGCGGAAGCCGTTGGCGGCGGTGAACACCGACAGTGGCCGCGAGAGGGTCAGCGAATTGGAGGTGCCGCTGGCATTCTGCTCCGGTGCGATCACTTCAATCTGCCCCAACCCTTCGCAGGCACGCACCAGGGCGTGCAGACCAGGGGCGAGGTATCCGTCGTCGTTGGCGATAAGTATGCGCATGAGCCGCATTGTAGGCAGACGTCACCTGTGAGACGCGCCACCCATGACAGCCTCCCTATCATCCGCCGGAGTCGGGCCGGTGCAGGGCCCAGTTTGAAGACCGCAAGGAGCAACCCACATGAAGGCCTGGCTGTGCGAGAACCCGATCGGTGTCGAGGCGCTGAAATGGAAGGAGCTGCCCCAGCCGCAGCCCGGGCCGGGCCAGTTGCGGGTGTCCATCCGGGCGGCGAGCCTGAATTTTCCGGATCTGTTGATCATCCAGAACAAGTACCAGATGAAGCCGCCCCTGCCCTTTGTGCCGGGGACCGAGTTTGCGGGGGTGGTCGATGCGGTCGGCGACGGCGTGCAAGGCTTCAAGCCCGGCGACACGGTGGCGGCCTTTACCGGCACCGGGGGCTTCGCCACAGAAGCGCTGGTACCGGCCGCACTGGCCCTGCCCCTGCCGGCCGGCTTCCCGTTCGAGGACGCGGCCGCCTTCATCTGCACCTATGCCACCAGCCATCACGCCTTGATGGACCGTGCCGCGCTCCAGCCCGGAGAGACGGTGCTGATCCTGGGGGCCGCCGGAGGCGTGGGCACCGCTGCCATCCAGATTGCCAGGGCCGCTGGTGCGCGGGTGATTGCGGCCGCCTCCACCGACGACAAATGCGCCCGTTGCCGCAACTTGGGCGCTGATGCCACCATCAACTACACCACCCACTCGCTGCGGGACGAACTGAAGACCCTCACCGAGGGCCGAGGGCCGGACGTGGTGTATGACCCGGTCGGCGGCGACCTCACCGAACCGGCCTTCCGCTCTATCGCCTGGCGCGGACGCTATCTGGTGGTCGGCTTCGCCCAAGGGAAGATTCCGGCGCTGCCCCTGAACCTGACCCTGCTCAAAGGCGCCTCCCTGGTGGGGGTGTTCTGGGGCGAGTTCGCCAAGCGAGAGCCGAAGCACAATGCGGACATGATGAAGACCCTGGCCGCCTGGTATGCACAAGGCAAGATCAAACCGGTGATTGATCAGGTGCTGCCGATGGAGGACCTGCCGCAGGCATTTGCACGGATGAGCGGCCGTGCGGTGGTCGGCAAGCTGGTGGTGGTGAACCGTACCTGAGCTGTCATGGGTACGGTTGAACGGACTGACCCATAAAAAAGCACAGGCCCACCCTCTTCGCGGGGGCGTGTCAGGCCTGGGCGTGCGATAGGATGCCGAGGCTCAAGCTCACGCATCCCCATGGCCGTCAAAGTTCTCATCGTTGAAGACAATCCGGTAGCCCGCAGCTTCCTGTGTCGTGTAGTGCGCGAGAGTTTCAGCGACGGCATGGAGATCACAGAAGCCGGGGACCTGGAAGGCGCGCGCCAGCAGTTGGCACGGGCTGATGCGGAGCCTGGCGGCAGCGGCTTCAAGCTCATCCTGATCGACCTGGAACTGCCCGACGGCAATGGCATGGAGTTTCTGGGCGAACTGGCCACCCGGCCGGCCGTGAAGATCGTCACCACGCTGTATTCGGACGACGATCACCTGTTCCCGGCCCTGCAACGGGGCGCCGACGGTTATCTGCTCAAGGAAGACCGCTTCGAGGTGCTGGTGGAAGAATTGCAGCGCATCGTGCGCGGCCAGCCACCGCTGTCCCCGGCCATTGCGCGGCGCCTGCTGTCGCACTTCCGGCCCGGCTCCACCGGTGATTCCGGCCCCATGGGCTTGAATTCGGGCTTTGGCAGTCTCACCTCCAGCGCCACGCCCAGCGGGCGCGGCGTCACGTTGGACCCGCTGCCGGAATGGGAGCGGCTGACACCCCGTGAAAACGAAGTGCTGACCTACCTGAGCAAGGGTTTCACCATCAAGGAAATCGCCAACCTGATGGGCATCAAGTGGTTCACGGTGAATGACCACATCAAGAGCATCTACAAGAAGCTCAATGTCTCCAGCCGCGCGGAAGCAGCGGTGCTGGCCAGCAAGCAGGGGCTGGTCTGAAGAGGTCGTTGCGCCGCCCTCCGACGGGAGCACATGCCCTTGTCCCCTGCAAGGCTGCCGCACCTTGGGCTAAGCTGGGTCCATATCGATCCCACCGGGATCCACAACATCTGGATAGCCCAAGCATGCAGCGCACCCCATTCCCCCCCCTCCTCCTCGTTCGCAGCGTTCGCGGCATTCGCAGCATTCGGCAGCCCGCTTGGCGCAGTGTCCTGGCAGCAGCGATGCTCGCCAGCCTGGCCGCTTGTGCGTCAGGCCCCAGCACACCGACCACGCCCGCGGGCAGCCTGCCGCATACGGCTCGCTGGGACCAGCAGGAATGGGTGGTCACCGCCTTGAATGGCGCAGACCTGCCCACCACCGCCCCCCGCCCAACCCTGAGCATCCAGGACGGCGTAGCCTCGGGCACCGATGGCTGCAACCGTTATCGGCGGCCACTCAAGCCCGCGTCGGACGTGCCGTCGGCGCTGCGTTTTGATGATGCTGGCGGCGTGTCCACGCGCATGGCCTGCCCCGGCGATGGCGACACCGTGGCACGGGGCTGGAATACCGCGATGAGCGCCACCCGATCGGTGCGAACCGAACCGCATCGGCTGGCGCTGGTCGACGAAAGCGGCAATGTGATTGCACGCCTGGCACCGGTGAAGACTGTCGCCCAACAGCCTTGAGGCTGATGCGGCGCTGATGTGCAGCACTGATGCAGCGCCGATGGCAGGTGATCGCTCTGCGAGCCGCCTGCCTCCGCGCAGCGCGGCGCGAACTCAGCGACGTTTGCTGGCGAGGTATTGCTCCACCATCTGGAGGCGATACCTCTCCACGAAGCCTTCCTGCTTCAGCTCGCGCAGCGTCTGCGAGATGGCGGCCAGCCGTGGGGCATGGCGACGATGCAGATACGCATGGCCGGTGGTGGTCTGAACAATGCCGAGCAGGCGAGGCTTCGGCCCCGCCCGTGCGGCCGCGCTGGCGTCGCCGAACGCGAGATAGTCCTCCACGCCCTCGCGGACATCAAAATAGATGTCGGTGCGCGCCAGTTGCAAACGGCGAATGCCCTGCTCGATGGTGATGACCTTGGAGATCTGCATTGGGTTCAGGTGGCGCGCCAGCAGTTCCGACAACTCCTGAATGCCATGCCGATGTTCGCAGACCAGGCCCAAGGCGCGGATCCGACCCCATGCCGGGACGTTGTCGCCGAGCCGGTTTGAAGTGACATAGGCCGCAAACTGCACCTCATTGTTGGGCTCGGGCACCCGCAGCAGGTTGGGATGCAGATCCCCATACCCCCAGGTGCGCCCCAGCTCACCATCCGCCTGGCCCGACTCGACCAGCAAGGTCGCCCGCGCAGGCGGCACATCAACGAACTGGAAACCCAGGCTCAAGCGGGACAGGACTTCGCGATAGACGGCAATCAGCCACTGGGTCCGCGGGTCTTCCAATCGCCGGGAGAAGGTGAAACGCAGGATCTGCGCATCAGATGCCTGGTGCCCGGCCGAGGGAGGCTGCAACACGCGCTCATCATCCGTTGCCGGAGAAATGGCACACGCGCTTGCCAGCGACCCGCCCCCCAAGCAGGCTGCCGCGCTGGCCACCCCGTAGATGGCGCATTTGCCCGAGAGCAGAAGGACCGCTCGGCGCACGGCCTCAAAGTCACTTCCCATGCTCACCAGCCTTATGACGGTGGGTCACTGACAGGTCACAGAGGTGAATCCTAAGCGCGGCGCCACGGCCGTGGAAGACGCAGCCCCCGGGACTACTGTATTAAAACAGCGCTTCTGATGGCGAAAACCTCACGGTTCCAGCTGAACGTTCTGCGGACCCGCAATGTTGGCTAGCGCACTTAACGCTACATTGGCGCCAGAAATACAGCAGTCATCGGGCAAGTCAT
Source organism: Roseateles sp. SL47 (assembly GCF_026625885.1). NCBI lineage: Bacteria > Pseudomonadati > Pseudomonadota > Betaproteobacteria > Burkholderiales > Sphaerotilaceae > Roseateles > Roseateles sp. SL47. The sequence continues at coordinate 4,921,231 of NZ_CP113068.1, forward strand.
GAGGACAGGAGTTGTGTGGGGCGTCGGCATTGCGCTGGGCGCGCTTTTGAACGCCGCCTACGGCGCCATGCACTTTGGGGAAGACCCAGAAGGCAGCCTGGGAAACTTTGCTGCCTCTGCGGTGTTTGCCGTGATCGCCATCGCGGTCGCTCGCCCGAGCCGCACGACACGGCCGGAATTCCGGCACCTGCAAGAAGATCAACAGGCAACGGCCGCTGGCGTCGTTCCCCAAGCGGCGCCCGGCCGCCCACCAAGCCGGGCCTGACCGTCATCCGCAGGCTACCCTGCGCCATGTCGAGCTGCGGAGCCAGTCTGAGCTGTCCGACGCCGAGACTTTCGATCTCCGCTGATTCCTGAGATCCAAAGCAAAACGCCGACAAGACTTTCATCTTGTCGGCGTTCCTGGCATTGCTGCCTTATCCGGTGGGGTGGCTGATGGGACTCGAACCCACGACAACCAGAATCACAATCTGGTTCGACAAGCGAGCATCCATGCGGGCTATGCGCCGACTCGTGGGAATATTTTTGCCTGACAACCCCGGACTTGGTGCGGCTTGCAGCGACTTAGTTCCCACCGATCGCGCGCAGATACTGTATAAATCAACAGCATCATGCTGTACTGGTACGTCCGCCGTTTCTATCGCCTGGGTTCCTTGATCCCTCGCCACTTTTTCGCCCAGCAGGACGAAGTCCTTGGAGAGTTCTGCATTGCCGAAGACCGGGACCCGGAGACCCGCCGGACGGCCCGCGTCGCGACCTTAAAGCCACATCCGCACCTCCCTGGATCCATGCCGCCGCCACTTTTTGACGCGACGGTGGTGCATGCAGGCGGCAGCGCCTGGACCGTCAACGGGTTCGAGCGAGCCTATTCCGACAGCGTCACCCTGCTGACCTGTTACCAAAGCTGGTACATGCGACCAGTGGCACCGCGGGAGGTGCTGGAGTTGGAGGAGCGATTTCGGCGAGAACTTCACTCCCGCCTCCCGGCATCTGCGCGACCATCGCCCGATGATGCGGGTTAGAACAGCTGCGCCAGCAGCGCGTCCGTGCGCTGTGCGTCGGCCTGGTCGCAGAACTCGGCCGGTTGGGTGCGTAGCAGCATCCGGGCGTCCGCCTCGGTGCCGCGCAGCCAGGCGGCCCAGTCCTGCGGTTCAACGTGGATCACGGCGCGCTTGTCCTGCGCATCCGGCGGCAGCTTGGGGTCGGGTTTGTGCAGGCGGGCCAGTAGTGGGTGGCCATCGCAATTCATCGTGAGCATGGTGTAGTTCGGCACCACCTCACCGGTGGCCGGGTACACCCACTCGTTCCATATGCCGGCCAGCATCCACGGCAGGCCGTCGGTGCGGCGGAGTTGCCACCAAATGTTGCGTCCCGTCTCCCAGTTCGGCTCCTGGTACCAAGCCGCCGGGATAAGGCAGCGCCGGCCCTCGTTCCACGCCGCTCTGAACGTGGGGGTGGTGGCCACCGTCTCAGTTCGGGCGTTGTTGGTGCTGCGCGGCCGTGGCGCCGCTGGCTTCTTGCCGGGCACCGCCTTGGACTGGATCATGTCCTTTCGCGCTGGCGCGCCCGGGCGGATCATGGCCCATTGCCCCACCACGCCTTGCAGCCCATCACCGTCGGGACGAAGGAACAGCCCCGGGTCGAATGGCACCACGAACGGCTTTTCCGGATTCTCCGGCAGCCACACCGTTGTCAGGTGGCGCCGCACGTAGACCTCTAGGTCCGTCTTCGGGGTCATGTGGTAAAGATTACACATAGACACACTCTTGCGGCATGGGCGTTACGATAGCCGGGGATCTCAAAGGAGGAGTGCCATGGGCACACAAATAAAGTCTACCAATCAGACCGGGGGAATCACGGCCCATACCGTGAATGTAGCGAATGCCTCCAGCACCACCGCTTCCACTTCTTCCGCACCGCCCAGGCCTAAATGGTGGGCTCGCGCGCCGGCCGTCGTGGTGTGGGTTCTCACGGTGCTGGTCAGCCTTGCTGGCATCTTTGACTACGTAGAAAAACATCCTTGGAAATAGCCATGAGCTTCTTCAGCAAGCCTCCCGCAGGCAACTTCATCTTCAATGGCGTCACCAGCTTTGGGCAGCAAGGCGGGATCACCGCTCACACGGTCAACATCAATGGGCCGGTAGACCGCCACCTGGACGAGGCCGGTAAAGCCAGCATCCTGCAGCAACTGTCCAAAGACGTGACCTTTGATGTGGTGGCAGTGCAGGGAGACCAGGAAGCCTTTCAGTTCGCATACGAGATTCACCAGTTTCTCGTGCAAAGTGGCTACAAGGCGACCGGAGTCTCACAGGCTTGGTTCTCGGCCCCCGTCAAGGGCCTCCACCTAAAGGAGATCCCGGAAAACAGCCTGACGCAGATCATCGTGGGCGCCCGGTAAGACCTTGTTTGGTCAGGCCCGCCAGGTGGGCCAGCTGCGAAGCTCGCCCTTGCGGTCGTACTCGATGACCTGCACATCGTGCTCATCCCTGAGCTTTCGGGCAATGTCCCGGAAGTCCCTGGCTGACAGCGAACGGCCATCGCGCCGCAGGGCCGCGCGGATGAATGCACGGCCGTGGCTCAGTAAGTTGACGGTCGCCACCGCCCCGAACGGGATATGGTTCTGCGGGTCGTCCGCCGAGACGACCTCCCGAAGGATGAGTTCCGAAACCTCCGCATGCCACATGTCCGGGCTCCTATTTGGTTAGGGCGTCATAGGTGCGCTCGCAGAGCTGCCCGGCGCGGCGGGCGTCGTCAGCCGCACTCCCAGCTGCTGCCGCAAAGTCGTCAAGCGCGCCGACCACGAAGGCGAGCTGCTCGCTGGCTGCCTGGCAGCTGCCGGGAGCGGCGGTATCTCGCGCTCGATCAGCGAGGGAGGTGGCAAGGTCGGCCGCGTAGCGCTGCAACTGGCCATTGCCAGCGCGCAGACGATCACGGTCAGCCTCAGCGGCCTGGCGGGCAAGATATTCAGCATCAAGGGCCTCCTGTCGGGCTTTGTCGGATCTGGATTTCTCCTCGGCAGCTTTCCGCAGCGCCGCCGCGTGGTTCGCTTGCACCTGCTCTCGGTAGGAGGCGAATTCCGCTTGCGATGAAGTCAACGCCTTCTCCGCGATGAGCGCCCTGCCCCATTGATGGCCAGCCAACAGCAACGCACCAGCTAGTGCGATGGCCAGTGCGGGAGAAAGCAGCCGGGCCAGGAGCGCGTTCACGCCTCGCTCCTCGACAGTGCGGCCTGCCCGACGAGGAGCGGCCCGGGTGGTGGAAGCGGAACGGCCGTCGGCCACCGATACCCGAGCACTCTGCCCCGGGCGAAGGCGGAGATGTTCACCTCGTCGCCCTGGTTCCCGCCGAGCAGCAGCAGGTTGCCCCAATTGTCTTGGCCGACGCAGAAGGCGACATGACCACCACCGGCCCGTCCAAGGACAACAATGCATCCCACGGCCGGCTCCTGCAGCGGCACGCCCCAGGACAGATAGCTCTGCGCTCCTTCGAACCTGGAACTGATGACCCCGACGGCCTCCAGCATGCCGCCGACGAACGCGGCACACCACGGCGTCTCATCGTCTTTGATGCCACCACGGCGGATTGCCTTCCACCAGGCCAGGATCTTCGGCTCGTGTGTCGCACCTTTGATTTCTCGGGTTCCGATGTACTTGCGGGCCTCGGCCAGCCAAGCGGGGTCACTCATGACCGTCCTTCATGCCGGCCCTTTCGGCGATTGCACCCGCCCCACGGGAGGCAATGAGCTGGCGAAGCTTCACCATGGCGCCGATCAGCCCCCATGAGAGCCCACCGAGCACCAGGCCGACGGGCATCGCCAGCTCTACCCATCCGCCCACATCCCCAGCTTCCACAGGAAACCAGCCGGTGGGCTGGCCGAGCCATCGCACAGCCAAGGGGCCGCACATGCCGCAAACCACGCCGGCTGCAATCACCTGGGTAACGATCAGCTTTCGTCTTTTCCCAGGATCGGGCAAGGCCTCGGCCGGGTCCACTGCGGCGATGAGGATGGCACCTACTGCCCCTGCGGTGAGCAGGGCGCCCAGCTTGGCGAACACGCCATATTTCGCGGCGAAGGCCAGGCCCGCCGCTCCGCTTGCACCGTCAGCCGCCATCGCAATCCCCGCCTCGTTTGACATGGAGGTATTGCAAGGGGGAAGGAGCCGAAGTCAACCCGCCCTGATTTCGAGTGTCGCCCCCTAAATGTTGCGTGGGCACATCACCCTTTGGGGCGCACCTCGGCGCCCGTTCCAAAGAAGCCTAGCCCGTGATTTTTGTCACAGCCAAAACCGTCGCATGACAACAACTGGCACCAACGTGGCAACAACTGGAACCGCGCGCGGCCAGTTGATGTCGGCTTAACACTGTTTGAACAGGCAAGCACCGCTGTTTGCACGACGGCTAGTTCGGAGATGGCAAGCGTTATCGCTTGTCATGGGGCCTACCACCTGGTGCATCAGTCAGCCCTCAGGAAAAGTTGTGGTCGAATTGCTCCGCCCCCGCTGCAGTTCGAGGGCGATCAGAGAGGCGAAAGCCCAAAAAGGTGAACCCCTGGAAGGATTGCGGCCGACCAGGGGTTCGAGTGAAATAAATCGATAGAGACCTATTCCATGCGCGAGCATATCAAGGAACCACACGCCGACGGTATCGATTCAATACCTCTCGGTAGTGCCACCAGCCCGGGACACGCTAGGCGCCTTGGCCACGGCGAGATTTCCCATAAAGTCGAGGCCTTCCTGCAGCGGCAGGATCTCAAACCGCTCACCCAGCCCGAGATCAGGACCAGCACCCTTGGCCCCACCTGGCGCGGGCCTGAGGGTCTGAGAGACTGGCTCAACGACCTGTTCTCAGGCACCGGCGGCTGATCACCCTGGCACGGCGGCAGCGTCAGCCATTCGCAGTTCTTTTGGCGCCGCTTTTTGAAGGCGCTGCTGCCGGGTCTGGCGCATCAAGCGGACACGCTTCAGGATCTGCCCCATGGTGATCCCGATCGGCGTGTCCGGGTTCTTCTCGTTCCAATCCTTGATGCGGGCCCGGGCAGCCCGCTCCCCTTCCAGGTCACCTTCGAACCGGGCGGCCGCCCAATCGGAGGCAATCTCCGATTCGACGTTGCGCGCCAGCGCCTGCCGGCTGATCTGAATGCCGTCCGCCCGTGATGCGGCGGCAACAGTTGCCGGCTGGAAGCCTGCGAACTTTGCTGCGGCGTCCACCATGTCAGCATCAATGACCCGACGTCCCTTGGTGTCTCGATACGCGCCGTGCACTGCGGTATCGACGCCCTTCCACATGTTCCGAAACGCCGTCGGGAGGGCTGGCTGCAGACTCCCTTGATCAAGCGCTTCCGTCACCCCCTTCACAACGGCTCCCGCTGGACCCGCAACCTCAAGCACATCACCGGACTTGTCGGACTTGTCCTTTCGGAACATGCCCGTGCCGGGGAGGAGATTGCCCACGCCGAGGCGCCCGGCCACGTCCAGCGGAATCCCAGGGAGCGCGCTGAAGCCGTAGTTCAGCCAGTCCGGCAGGTGCTCCCGTTTCCAGCGCTTCGAATTGGTGTCGTGGCCCATGCGCTGGCCGATGGTGTCCACCAGGTCGTCCAGGTCATCTGCGCCGGGCAGTCCTTGCGCACCGGCGGCCATGATCAGCAACGCCATAGCAAACAAGGTGGCCTTTCGACCATCCGTGCGCTCCTGGCTTCCCGGCTCACCAGCGTTCCACATGCGATGCATGAACTCCAGATAGCCGATCGTGTATTGCTTGAACGTGAACAGAGTTGCCCCAATGGCGCCGCGCGCCCACACCGGCTTGTTCGCCCGGTTGTAGACCCCCTGCGTTTCTACGACCGCCCGAGCCGCAAATTTGAAGGGATCGGGCATTCCCTTATCCTTCGCAACCTGGTACGCAGCCATGAATGTCAGTTTGCGATTGAACTGCTCTGCCAGGGCGAACGGCGCCCCCCACACGAACATTGCACGCTTGCCGATCCCGTCGGCCGCCATCGAAATTTTCTCGTTCGCCCCCAGGAACCGGGCCGCGTTGGCGAACATCGAACCCCGCCCCATCGCCATCGCCTGCAGCTGGTGCACCTCCTGCGGGGAAACAATGCCCTCCTTCTCGGCGATATGCAGCGCGGTCCGCATGTCGTCGTCGATGCCCTTCCCGGTCGCTGCCTGGGTGGTGAACTTCCCGATGACTTTGGCCGCGCCTGCGGCGCCAACGAATTGCGCCAGCCACGGCATCGTCATGATGTAGGGCTGGGTCATGTTCACCGCGGCGCTGGCCAGGGAGCCGCCCAGGAAGTGAACGAACATGTAGCCCCGGAGCGCAGCCGCTTCCTCCATCGGGTTCTGCACGTAGTCAGTCAGCTTGATCGCCATGTCCTTGGCGTCGCCCTGGTGCATGGCTTCCGTCAGGTTCGACATCTCGCCCACGTGCAGGCCCTGCGACGCCGCCCGGGCGTTGCTGGTGATGAAGGATGCCAGGACCCGTGACACATCCTCGCTGTAGCCGGAGGTCCCCTTGCGCTTGATCATGCGCTTCAGCGCGCTCCGATTGGCGGCCGCGTTCTTCAGCCAAGTCTGCAGGGACTCGTTCTTGTCCATGCCGGAGATTTTGGCGAACAGCTGGGCGGTCTCCGGGCTGATGCCCTTCAGCTGCTTGAACTCCTCTTGGCTGATCATGCTGCGCTGCACGTCAGCCCCGGGGAACTCCTCCGCCAGCTGCCGCGCGGCTCGGGCCGCGTCAGTGCCGGATTCGTAAAGGCCGAAGAACTCGGTCGTGTTGAGCTTGTTCTGCACGTGCACGGCATACCGCCCGAAGCGGGAGAGCGGCGCGTAACCGGCCGCCTTCAGCTGGTCCAGGCGCTTGTACTTCTCCGCCACCTCCTCGCGCATGGTGTCGCGAAGCTTGCCAGGCTCCATCTGCTCGATATGAGCGGTGACCACGTCTTTCAGCGCCTGATACTCGCCGGTCCGGGCAAGGTCCTTCATGCCATCGGACGCGTCCTGCCCAAGGTATCGAATGACGTCTGAGGCACCGGTTGAATCCAGCGAGCGATCAACAGCCGCCCGGAACTCGCGATAGAGCTCCACTTGCAGGTCGTTCAAATTGAACTTGTCCCTCAGCTCCTGGTCGGTGAAGACCACGCCGGCCGACTCCACGTCCTTCGCCTCGATGAGCTTACCTGCATCGTCGCGGGCCCATTGCAGGGTGCCTTCAAAGATCGGAGGCGCAATGGCCTTCCGGTCCGCCTCTTTCAATGAGAGGTCCTTGAAGAGATCCGTCCTATCGTTCAGCTGCGGCAGCACCCGCGGCGCCATGTCTGCAGCTTCAGTTGCGAACCGGCTCGTGTCGTGAAGGAAGGCCTGCGCAGCGTCATAAACCTTTCGGAAGGCTGGGTTCTTGGCCGCCAGGTCGTACATCGTGCCCACCGACTTGTGCCACCAGTGGACGGTTCGGAACCCGCGCTGTCCGTCGATCATGTCTTTCACGATCTGTGGCGTCATGTCCGCCACGGCCTGGGCCGGCGAGCGCGACAGCACCGGGCCGGCGTCAGCATCAGATGACTGTTCGCCACGCTTGGTGAGCGCTGGAGCCCCGGAGGACTCCTCCGCCCATGGCCGAGGCGCCGAGTTCACCGACGCGCGCGCGCGGACCAGCAAGTCCATCACTTCCGCGCTCGTCTTCCCTTCCAGCCAATCGGCGACCTTGTCCAACCCGATGGAGCGCAGCGCCTTCTGCAGCTTGGCCGCCAGAAATCTCATGCTGGAGATTGGGATGTTCTTACCCGCGCGGTCGGCCAGCGCCTCTTCCACCGCAAGCAACGCCGCCTCCCGGGTGGCCCTGGCCGCGCCCATCCCGCGCGCAACCCTTGCTGCCACTTCGTCGGCACCATGAGCTGCAAACCAGCGATCCGCCTCCTGCTGCAAACCAGGGTTTGCACGTTGGAGCCGGATCAGGGTGTCCTCCAGCTCCTGGCGGCTCATCAGGCCACGCATGCCCAGGTGTCCGTACACCTCGTGGAATAGCGCAAACTGCGCCTCGTCCAGGCTCCGCAAGTTGTCGGCGACCAGGTAAACAGAACGATCACCCGGCATGAACAAAGCGCGCACGATGCCTTCTGCGTTCAGCTTCTTGAGACCGGCTTGGATGTCCGTCGGCAGTTCAGAAACGGACTGAACGATGTGCACGCCGCCGGCCGGGCCGTTGCTCCAGCCCTCGATTGTGGAGTTCAGTTGTTGCTTGAGGTCTTCAGCCGAGACACCGCCGGATTGGACGCTATCCGCCCGACTCGCTACACTGTCGTCCGAGGGCTGCGAAAGCTCGCTGGGGGCGCTTGACGCAAGTTCCGTGGAACTCGGGACACTGGCGACATCGCGGCCCTTTCCTTTGTGCCACCATGCCGCAATCTGGGCATCGGTTCCACTAAAGAACGACACCAGATTCAGTTTGCGTGCCATCCGCCGGCCGCCACCGGTGAGTTCGAACACCCCGCCGTAATTGCCCTTCCCGTCCTTCATCCGCATGATTACGCGGGTGAGCGCCGGATTCCTGGCTTTCTCGCCCAGAGCGACGTCATCGAAGCCGTTGGTCAGCGTCGGCAGCTTGGCCCAGTCTTCCGTTGTGAGATCCGGATGGCGCTTGGTGGAATGGATCACCGAGTCCGCCAGCACTACCTCCACCGCACCATCGGCGGACACGCCCGCAGCCTTTGCGATCTTGTCCGTCGCGTCCTGGCTGAGTTCGCCCAGGATCAGCCGTGGCGAATGCTCAGCGCCCGAAGTGACGGCCTTCACGAACTCCACCACCTCATTGCTTCGTTTGTCCAGCTCCTGCTGGGTGAGGTTGTCAGGGGCCTTCCGGCTCAGCAACATGTCTTGCCCGGGGTTGGTTGCACCGGCAGCCGCCTGCACGCTGGGGAACTCACGGACTTGCTCAAGAAGCTCTTTGATCGGTGCATTCAGAACGATGGCCTTGATCTTCTGCTTTGCGTCTCGCTTCGCCAGCCATTGGTGGTGTCCGTCCACCACGTGCCCATCCTTCGAAACCAGAATGGACCGGTCGCCACCCTGGTGACGCTTCGCGGCCTCCACCTTGGCCGGAGAGAACTCGTCCTGAGTCGGCTTGACGTTAACCGCTGCAAGCTCCACCTGGCGGTGGGAAATGCCACGGGCGTTCAGGAAGTTCACCAGGGCACCCCGGTGCTCAGCCTTCACCTGGGGCATCTCTGCGCGCGGAATCCTGAGGGAGCCGGAGTCGTCCGCGAAGGACATCCAGTCTTTGCCCAGGCGCCTCCCCTGGAGGTCGGCCGCCGGCCGGCGAAGCACCCAACCGCCGTCAACCTCCACCACCGCATACCCAGGATTGAGATTCGCCGCCCTGGTGGCCACGCCTTTCGAGGCATAGGGTCCACCGCTTTTCGAACGGATTTCCGGCACATCACCTGAGGCGGCGATCTCACTTGCGGCCGCCGAAGTGGTTTTGGCCTGGACAGGCTCTGCGCGGACGGGGCTCTCCGCCGTCACCTCGCGCACAACAAAGTTCTCCGGCGCGATCTCCACCACTTGATAGCCGGCGCCCAGCTCCCGCTGTTGGACTGTCGCCGAATGTCGATTGCGGAATGGCAGCTGCCCCGGACCAAGGATGTCCGAATCCAGCGTGGCATTCCCCATCGCCGCGCGCATAGACGGCGGCTTGAGTCCGGGTGACTGGCCCAACTCCCAGCGGGCTTGAGCCTGCTGGCCGCGTTCCACCGCAGCCTGTCGCTCGTTGATGCGGTCCGCACGCGTCTCCGGCCTTACCGTGCCGGCTTGGTCCGCCAAAAGCCGACCGGTGGGCGCAGTGTCATAGCCCAGCTGGAGCGGCGCAGGCGGCGCGGTCGGACCTTCGTCGGCCCAGACCGCAGATGCGCGGCGAGCTTGCCGGTGGTCTCCATTCGCCGACGCTACGGATCGTTCCTGAGCACGGTTGATCTCATCCGCTCGGATCTCGGGGCGGACCTCTCCGCTCTGGGATGCAAGCATGCGGCCGGTGGGCGCAGTGTCATAGCCGAGCATCGGCACTGGTGCGGGCTGCCCGTCCAGATGAAGCCGGTCCGCAGCTGCCAGGGCGGCCTGGCCCGGTGTCGGACCTTGGTCCTTCGCTGCATCGATCAGCTTCTGGGTGACCCATTGCCGGGGCATCACCATATAGCCGCCGGCCGGATGTCCGACGATGACGAAGTCCCTGCCACTCTCCTGGGCCGCCCTCTCCAGCCGCTGCGCGTCCTCCAGGCTCATGGCCTCTCGGGTCGCCGCATACCGCGAAATGTTGCTCTCCGCGTTCTGCTGGGCGTCGCCAAGCGCAAGCTTGCCGGTGTCCACCATAGCTTGCGGTTCAAACGGAATACTGCCTTCGGGGACTGGCGCGGCCACCCCAAGGCCAGAGGTCAAGGAAGGCACCTCGGGCGCAGCCGCATCGGCAGCAGCAGCAGCTTCGCGTAGCCGAGCTCGCAACTGCCCAGCGGTCTCGATGGCCATCGCTTCGGCCTCGACCTTCGCATTGATGCCTTTGGTGAGGAGCCCGTTTTCGGGCAACTTGGTAGCGCGGTGGGCATCAGCTTCCGCCTTGGCCTGTTCGGCAGGAGCCGCCGCGGTGCCCTTCGCTGCCTGGGTCGCCTGGTGTCCAAACGGAGCAGCCGCCGCGCCCATGGCGCCGCCGGCCAGCGCGCCCATGGTGGCAGCGTTTGCCACGCCTTCGTCCCATGGCTTTCCGAGGGCGACGTTCTGCGCGATCTGCTCTTGGGCAGACTGCGGGAACTCCTGGAGCACACCCTCAGAGGCAAACCCCTCCATCAGTTTCCGGACGACGCCCTTCTCGACCTCCGGGCCCGCATTGCGCACACCGGCTACCAGTTGGTTCACGTCTCCAATTCCAAGCCGGTTAGCGACCTTGCCCGCCACAGTCCCCAGCAGACCAGTCAGGGCGCCGGAGGCGGCGGAGATGCCGACTTGCTCTCCCGTCAGCAAGCCGTCTCCGGATTCCTGGCGCACCTGCTCCGCCGTCTGTCCAGCCGAAAGGACACCCTCCCCCAGGCCGGCCGCCGCTGCACCAGCCAGGCGCGGCGCCACCGCCATGGCGCCGCGTGCGATGCCTCCAGCTCCCAAGAGGGACGGGGCGGACTCGGCGATCGCATGTGCGATGGTCGATGGGTTCTCAATGGCGGCCGCCAGCGTGCCGCCGATGCCTTCCGCCTGGGTCACCCGTTGATTCGCGGCCTTCTGCTCCGGGCTGTAATACTCGTCCAGGAACTGCTTGGCATCCTTCGCCCGAAAACCTGCATCCTCGGCAAGCTTGCCTGCGCGGCCTCCGGTCACCAGGTCAGCGACGCCGACGGCGGCTTCCGGGATCGCAATCGCCCCCTTCAGCAAGGAGATTCCGGTGTCTCCCACTACCCGCCGGAACGTGCTGCTCCCCTCCTCTTTCGGCTCTGGGGGGGCGGGCTCGGGCAGCGCGTTGTAGCGGATGCCGGCGCGTTCGATGTCGTCAAGCGAAAGGACGCCCATTCCGATGGTCGGGGGTGTTTTGCGGGTTGCCATCAACGTGTCCTCATGGCCGCCACCATGGAGGGGGCGACTTGGTTCCATGCCTGCTGCGCGGACGCTTCATCGGCCCGTGCCTGTTCGTAGGCGGCCTGCGCCGCAGCGAAGCCCTGTGGATTCTTCGCGCGCTGCATACTTCCCCACCGGAGTAACTCCTGGTAGGCCGTGGCCTTCGCGCTGCGGGCAGCGTCAAGTGCCTGCGCCTCCGGCCCGTCGCCCGAAGCAGTTACGGTCCCGCCGCCATTTGCAGCCGCCGCCATTGCAGCGACCTGAGGCCGGGCACTGGTCTGCTGCGTTTGCATGGGGGCACCTGAAGGCCGTTCCGCCACCGGGCGGGCAGCAGCGGGTGGTTTGAATCCCATGGCGGACAGCCGCTCCGTCAGCTGCTTCGGGTCTCCATGCGCAAGAGCCCGGGCGTACGTCGCCGCGTATTCCTTCGACGACGGATCAAGGCTGGACAAATCGTTGCTGGCGGCCTGCAGGATCAGACCGTTGTTGAACTGCGTGCGCTGGGCACCGACATAGTCGTCGACCATGCGCGCCACCTCCGGCCCGGAAAGTAGCGCCTGGTTGGCATCGCCCCGCCGCTTGTTCTCGGCCTTGACCGCATCGTGGGCAGTCTCTCGTGCAAGCTTGTCGTCGAATGTCGGTACCGCCGGCGCGGCCGACGCGTTGCGCGCTGTGACGGCCGCCAACATCCGATCCTCGTGCTTGGCACGGCGCGCCTCCGAATCCTGGCGAAGTTTGAACTCCTGCTCCCAACGGTTGCGCCCCTCGACGTCCTGCGCCTGGCGATGGAGGTAGGAGAGCTTCTGCTCCGTCGGAAGCGACTTCGAGAGCATCGCCTTCGCTTCGGTGAGTCCCTTCGCGTCGTTGGCGAACGAATACGGCAAGGCACGGCTGGTACCGTCCGGGCCAACGGCATGGAACACCATCGACTTCCCGTCAGCGGACGGCATGGCCTTGGTGTTCGTAAAGGCGCCAATGTCGTCGAAGCTGCTCATGTTAGACAGCGCGTCGTCAAACTTCCGTTTGGCGAAGGCCTGCTGCATCTCGTCCAATTGGAGGCCGGCCACCTGCTCCTGCCGAGCGCTGGACCGCAACTGCGCCGCCTCGGCGGGCTTGCCGGCCCTCATCAGCGCCTGAGACATCCGCGTGTTGACTTGGTCTGGTGCGTTGTAGGCATCTGCCGCAGATTGAGCTTCCGACATGGACGCATAGGTCCGCCCCTTGACGCCGAAGCCCGAAAGAGTCGGCGGGGGCTCACCCGGCTGCCCAACGTCCCGGTTGTCTTGGTCGTCCGACTTCAAGAATGCCTGTTCAACAGCCGCTGGTGCAGCGGCATCCTTCATCGACGCCCTGAGGTTGTCGGCCTCCGACCACTGTTGCCGAAGCTGGGCCCGCTGCTCGTCGCGGAATTTTTCGTCCTCTTCCTGCCGCTGAATGGCGTTCGCCTGCTGATACGTGGACAGGAAACCGTTGATCAGCGAACTGAGGCCATTCCTTCTCATGCACGCGCTCCCCGCTCAGAGGCCTTGCCGCCTTCCAGCTTGTCCACCCTGGCGGCCAAGGCCTTGATCATCGAGACCTGTACGCCGATTTGGTCAACGCGATCGTTGCCGGCCAGTCCCTGCGCCAGAGGCGCGCTGACGGGTCGCTTCTTCCCCTCGGCGCGACTCACCTGCGCATCGAGGCCCCTAATGGCTTCGCCGACCCTTTGGCCCATTGCATCCCCGTTGATGGCCTTGCCACCTGGCGCTACTCGGTCGCCGAACTCACGCTGAACGTCTTCGGCATAAGGCCCAATGTGGCGGCCGCCGTCACCAGCGCCCGGCTTGTAGGTCCATTCGCCGACATCCAAGTCCTTCATGTGCGCCAGCACCTCTTCATCGTCCACCGGCACTTTGTCGGTCTTGATGTCTTTGGAGGACATGAACAGCTTTGCCAACGAGGCACCGCCGCCCAAGAGCGATCCGATGCCCCCGAGGTCCAAGCCACTGGAGGACCCAAGCTGCGCAGCTTGGCCGTAAAGGCTACCGGCCTGGCCTGCTCCCTGCAGCGCGGTTGAGAACCCGGACTGCATCAGGCCCGCACCGGATTGGCTTGCCGAATTCGCCGCGTTGCTGGAGGCCACCGAGTTGCTGCCAGCCTGGACGCCTAGGGACTGCTGGGTGGCTTGCTGGCTACCCAGGTTGCGGCCCAGGTTCGCCGCGTCGGCCATGCGGGCATAGCCCTGCTGTTCAACGTTCTTCCGCGCGGTGTAGGAAGCGCCCGCAGCAAGCTTCGCTGCCTCGACATCCTGGGCCGCGCTGAGCGCCTGCGACTTCCCACTCTCCGGGGAAACGCCGGCCCGAGCAAGTTCCTGCTGGGTCGCCAGCCGCTGCGCGGCAACCTGTTGGTTCACGTCGGCGACGGCAGCAGTCGATTCCGCGCTCCTGCGCTCTGCGGTGTCGTAGTTCTGAGCCTCGGATACCAGCCGCTGCTCTAAAGGGCGGAAGGTCGTCTTGTTGTAGTTTTCGGCGTCTTTGGCCTGGTCCAGGGCGTAGTTCATCGACGCCAACTGGGCATCGCTGACAGCATTTGCCCGGTCCTGCGTCTCCTGGCGCTGGCCCGCCGTGTTGGCGTATTCCTGCTTGAACCAGTTGAACGCCTCCTGTCCAAGTTTGGCGGAGGCCTCAGCCGCTGCGTTCATTCCGCTGGTATCGGGAGAATCGGCGCACATAGTCAGCCCTCGAAATGCTTGTGGAACTTCAGCGCAACAGGCGTATATCCGAGGCGCCGCATCAAAACATCCGCTTTGTTCAGCAACTTGCTGTCTGCTCGAATCTCGCGCGCCCCCAGCTCGCGCAGCGCAGCCTCGGCGAAGCGCATCAGGCGCATCACCAGCAGGCCGCCTCGGTGGCCCGGACGGATGAACAGCGTGTCCTCCTCCGCGTAGATGGTGCGGGTGTGGATCGACTCTGCGAGGTACATCCGGACGTGTCCCACCAGGGAACCAGAGGCATCACGAACCGTGCACTGCAAAAGGCGCCCGGCGCGCTCCCGAGCTGCCATCACGTCATAGTCAGGATCCATCGGCAGCTTGTGCCGGTGCTTCTCCGTCTCAGCCCAGTGTTCAGCATGCAGCACGCGTAGCTCGGGCAGGATCTGCCGGAAGCTTTCCGCCCGGATGGTGTAGGCGCCATGCTCCATGGGCACAAAGGCCCCTGGGTCGAAGGCCAGATCGGGCGAACCCCATGCGGCTCGCTCAATCCGGTCAGCTAGTTCAGGTGTGAGCTCCCCGCCCAACGCGGAACGGAGCAATACACGCAGTGCTGCGTGGGCGTCATGACTGGGGAGGCGGCTAGGGGTGGGCACCCGCCGATTGCACCCCCGAACCTGTCGAAGTCAACCCGACCAATCTAGCCTCACTGCGGCCAATCGACGGCTCGCACCGCCTCCGGCGTAGGCGATGCGTCGATCTGCTCACGCAACTGACGCGCAATCTCGTGCGCACCGGAAACCTGAAGGCTTCTGGCCGCATCCAGCGCGATGAGGTCCGCGGCGCTCATCAGGCGGAATGAATTGTCAGCAAGGGTCCACGTCTCGGACAGGGACACGCCGGCCGCGATGGCGCGCTCCGCCCGCCGCGCGGCATCCTTGATCCGGTCCTGCGATGCCACGTCCGCCTGGAACGTCGATCCGTCCCACAGCAGCGGTCCGAATTCAATGGCTTCCCGGAGCTGCTTGATCTCACCCCATCGGCGAGCTTTCGCCTTTGCGAGATCGGTCACGGGCGCGATTCTGCTGCCACCGATGAATGGCGAATCGGCTGCCGCGATCAGAATCTGCTCCACGGAGCCGATCACGTCGTTGAAGTTCAACAGGTGGAAGGGAATCTCCAAAGGTGGCCAATGTGCAGCCGGCTGCTCTGCCAGTGCTTCCTCTTCGCCTGCATAGCTGGCAACGCGCACCAGGAAGGAGGTGGGAAGCTGGCTCAGGTTTGTCTCCATGTGCAGCACCTGATGGATGCTGCACAAAGCGCCAGTCTTCGCTTTGAGGATCTTCAAAATTGGCATGTCCATGTTTCCGTTTCACAAGCCGTTCGCGTCAATGAGGAAGGCAGTTACCGCGAGGCCTCGGAAGTCTTCGCTTCCGGGGTTTTCGCCAGGCCCAAATTCGTAGAGGTCGCCGTCCGTGCGGGCCGCACGCTCGGCTCGCCGGAGCACCGTCCCACTCAGGGACCAGCCCTGCACATAGGCGTTCGCTCTCCACTGACCACGCGATGCGTTCACAAGTGACCACGCCGGGTCCACGAAACCAAGGCCGAATCCAAGAATCGCGGGCTTCACGATGCCGCTCGGGATCGCAACAGAACTGACCCCAGCGGCGAGATCTACAACCCCCGCGAACATCAAGGGCCTATTCATGCCGAACTCGTAGGCGAGAGTGACGCCGTCAGCCTGGCGGATTCGCATGCCCCAGGGGGAGTGGGTAGTAGGCCTGCCGAAGCAGTGGACATCCAAAGCCACTGGGTTGTTTGACGCGTCCTGGTTGTAAATCACGAAGTCCCATTGGGAACCCGCCTGGGTGACGCTTGCGATTCCACAACAGAAGGTGGACAACGGCAGGAATGGCATGACCACTGGGGACGGGGTCGTGATGCGGTACCTCATCCACTGCGGCCGAGTTGCACCGCCATAGAGGCCGTTGGGATCAGTTGCCATTTCATAACCAACCAGGGAGGCCTTGCCCAGGTAGTTGAGGCCGAAACCGTCGCTGGCCACCACCCAACCGCCTGCGTCGTTCTTCACTCTGAAACCGTAGGTGCTCATGACGCCACCAGCAGGAACCGCTGCGGAAAGCTGATTGACTGAACCGTCAATCGCGGCATGCCGGTTGAATAGTCAATGGACGCCCCGCCCACTGCCCCATTCATGTCGATGCTCACCAAGCGAACCGTACGACCTGAGAAGCTCGGATAGGAGCGAGTGAAGCCGGGCGCGTTTGCTGGCAAGTTGATGAAGTCGAGTGGAACGCCTGCCACAGCAGCCCTTGAGTCGAACCAGGTCTGAAGGTTCGCCGGATTCCTCACCAGCAGCCCGTAGGTGCTCATGAGAGTTTCCCAAGATCGATGATCGCCGCACCGAGATCCGTGTAGACCGACAGCTTGTTGCCCGCGACCTGTATTCCGTCTGCAGCACCACCGTTGATACCTGTCGAGATCAGCCCCGCCGAAAGCGACTGGATGTGCGCGGCCCGAATCAGCGTCCGACCGTTCATCAGGACGTCCCACTTCTGCTGGTCGAGCGGGTAATCAGAAATGCTTGCGGGTGCCGAAGTGCTGCCGGCTGAAAGAGCCCCGTTGTTCCATGTCAGGTCAACGGATACCCACGCGGTGGCGTCTCCCCCGGTAGATGAAAGCATTTCAACCAGGGCCTTCCCCTTGCCGCACCCCGCTTGTCCAACCAACAGGTAAGCGCCTCTGTTGGGAAAGTTCGGCGAGCCGAACTTGGCCTCACTCGCACCGCACCGATACAACGCATCAGCCAGCCCTGCGCTCCCACGGTTGGACTGAGGCTCGTCCGAGGTGCTGATGAAGCACCAGTTTCCTGGACGGTTATCGCAGATGTAGTTCAAGTCGGATGCGGCTTGTGCGGCGCCAAGGCCGGGGGCGCCGCCGTCAGCGGCCCCGTTCCCGTAGACGTCATAGCTACGTGAGAAGACGGTCTGTCCGGTGACACGGTCCAACTCAACCAACGTGTAGCTGCGAATCCCTGGATTTGCTGGAGCGTATCCAAGGAACTGCCCGGTATCTCTGTCTCGCAGGCCCAGGCCAAGGTTCCCGGGAAAATTCACCCCGTAGCCGGCCGACTGGAGCACCAAGCGCCGGATTCCAAGCTGTCTGTTGTCGGTGATAGGGCCCGGGCTGTAGTCACTGGGCGCCGTGGTGGTTGTGCCCACAGGCTCCAACATCGGTGCCGCGAAAAAGAGGTATGAGTCGGCCTGTCCCGCGAAGGTGTTGTACTTCCGAAGGTACATGCGCACGTAGGCCGCGTTGCCGGGAGCGTCTGCGGCCACATACATTCGCTGATATGCGCCGAGCGAGTTGGCAGGGCCGCCGAGGGTTGCAGGCGTCTGATACCCAAGCAGCGCTCCCGAGCCTGGAATGTATGCGCCAGCGGTGTCAAAGAACTGGAGACCAATCCCGACCTGGCAGCGGTGTGACGTCAGGTAGCACGATGCGATGTACTTTTTTCCAGGGGTGGCAGCAGCACTGTGCGATGTATCCCAGCCGCCCATGACATACAGGTCACAGGAGACGTCGCTCTGCCCTACTCCAACTTGGCTGACGAAGCCATTTCTCGTGCTCCCCGACAGTACATAGTTCCCTCCGTTCCACTGAGGTATCGAAGACGCATAGGCTGGATTGGTGACGCCAGCGTTGCCGATGTTCCCAGCCGCCACAGTAAGCACAGTGCTGTAATCAGAGTTGGGCACCAGATTAACGGCGGAGCCGATGGACGAATTCAACCAGTCTGCAGATGCTTGGATGTCAGCCGCCGAGAGCAGGTTCCCTCCACCAAGCAGGACCCGGCCGTCTTCATCCCGCAGGATCATGCCCCTGGTGTCAATCTGATTGGCCTTGATCAAGCCCCTGACCCACGCGGCGTCGATCTCGATGATGCCGCCGCTGTGAATACGCCATCCCTGCACGCCGGGCACATAGTCGCTTGACTGGATGTAGCTTCCCACCACCATGACACCGGAGGTGATCCGTGACGCCGACACCGAGACAATCATGGCGTTGGTGATGAAGGCCTGCCGGAACCGTCCCAGGGCGGCTTCCAACCCCTTGATGTACGCACCCTCCATGTATACACCTGCGGGCAGCAGCTCGCCAGCGGCACTCATCGTTGGGGTCGTGAGCACCGTGAAAGGACTAGCGGCAGGCGCGCCGCCGATGCTCTCAATGGTGAAAAGATTCGCCTTGAAGCGGAAGTTCGATGCTGGATCTAGCTGCTCGTTTCGGAGCTTCCCCTGCAACACCGACAACAGCCGGGTCACGTCTTGCCCTGTGGTGGCCACCTGGCCGTTGGTCCCTCCGGCAGGGTCAGATTCCACGCCGTCCGCGCTCGTCCAGGTTGCCCAGACGCACCAGCGCGTCCCGGGATCAACCGGCGCAGATCCCACCTTGCCGACGAACTCATGGATGAGAACAGCGTTCCCGCGTGTTGGCGCGTCCAGCTGGTCGGTCGGCCACTTGACGCCGTAAATCTTCGTCCGAGCGTAACCATGCCCGACGGAGAACACAGGGGATTCCGTCTCGAAGAACAGGAAGTCGAGGCCGGCCGATGCCGCAAACGCTGCCGGAGAAGGGGGGCGGGTGTAGTCCGGTGGATCGCTGCTACTCGATCCGCCGCCTGGCATAACTACCGTTGTGGAGCCGTCCCCGTCTCCCGGAGACGCCACGGTGAGCACTTTATTGCCGGGGTTGCCTGCATATCCCCGCATCTCCCGTACGTGCTCACGCAAGGATTCGAGGACAACGCGAAGCTCGCGATCTACGCCCTGCTTGGGGACGCCCGGAACGTCTGGCAGGTCCCTTGCCATTAGTCGGCCCGAAGGTCTCGCAACGAAGGCGCAAAGTTGGCGCCAATCACCGTCCCGGCCGTGGCAATCTCGAACTGCCACTCTTTCCCTGGGCTGCCGCCATCCAGGGTGAATGCCTCGCCGTCTGTGACAACTCGCTCGTCTCGCAGCTCGAAGATTACCTCTCCTGTAGCCTCGTCAACGGCGCTGCAGTATGCCCTGACCGTCGCTGGGAAGCGCCTCGCGATCAACTCGCCGGCACTGATGGTCACCTCCTGCGCCGAACGGAACACTTTGCTGCGGAACGTCGCCGTGGTGAAGGCCTGGCCCGCGTCCCATTTTTTGATGGATCCACCATCAAGAATGAACACAGAATCTCGAAGCTTGTCCAGGAATGCGCAGGTGAAGCCCTGCTCGGCGTAGTAGATGCCGGCCGGCTCTCGCGTGTTGATGGCAAAACACCGCCTGGCGCCACCTGGCTGAACTTCATAGGAGCCCAGATATAGGCCCTCATAGAGAACGCCCACGAGGGTCTCCGGGTTGAGCGCCAGCCACTGATCGCGAGTCAAGATGCCATCGGTCAGCAGGCGCGCTCCAAGGTCTCCGTAATATGCCAAGCCGTCTGGGGATGCCCACACAACACCGTGCTCGACATTGCAAATCGATCGTTCGGAGACGCACCCCTTTTCGAAAGGAATGCTCTGATCGCTCATCGACCCCGGAAGTGACCCGCTCAGGATGTACGGGCGACCGGTCGTCAGCACAAGAAGATTCCCAGACCATACCGCTAGTCCAACCGGTGTGACATCCGCCGGGATGAACTCATACGCCACCGGCCAGGCATACCCCTTGTAGGACTCACAGAAGCGAACTGATCGCCCGGAGATCCCGGCCAGCATGCCGGACCAAAGACCGATCAAGCACTTCAGGTCTGCCGGCGGCATCTCCCACCCGGTGGTAGCCAGGGTGCCAGCACCGACCGCCAACCCTTCATCGAGTGTGCCCGGGTCCGTCGATGGAATGTCCTTCAAGAAGAAGAAGTCGCTTTGCCCGCTTGTGCCGACTTCGCTTCGGTAGATGCGTCTGGTCGTGATTCCGTAGTTTCCGGCGGGTACGGCTGGGAGATTGGCAATACTCACCGTTGAACTGGGCCGAGCCGTCAGCGATCCGATGATCCGAGGCTTGGACTCCTCTCCCTTGTCGGTGATGAACGTGTCTGCATAAAACACCAGGCGCTCATCCCCAGAGCCGACAGCCGCGACGGTCAGCAAAGAACTGCCGTCAGGTGCCGGAACGCCGAGTTCGCGTGCTGCGGTTGGATACGGTGGTGCGGCGAGGCCGATCACGTTGTCAGTGACCTTTGGAGCACCTGATCCAGTGAAGTAGGTTCGTTCCGTGGAATCCGAGGCGTAGAAGCCTCTCACCACATGCACCACGGTTGTCCAGGACATCCAATAGGCCGTGTCGGAAAGCACGTCCCGCCCCATTCGATAGATCGTCCTGCGGTCAAACGGCACCGCCGCGACCTGTGCCGCCTGGCGCCAGGGAGTCAATTCGCCCAGTCGCGGACGCTGGTTGACAGAATTTTCACCAACCGAATCACCGAGCAGCCGGGCATCGACCGCCTGAATGGATCCGGCCATTCCAGTGATGATGAAACGCATCCCCGGAGCATGAGGCGGGTTAACGCGAAGTCAACCCGATCGAGCGCTTGCGAACACCGCACAACTCCGGGCGCACTCCCCCACATGCGGAATGCTCGCGCCGAAACTTCCAGATACATTTGCCGACACAAATTCAAAAGCTATCAGGCGAGGAAATGAGGGGTCGGATCGTGTGGGGCGTAGGCATTGCGCTGGTTGCGTTATTCAATGCCGGGTACGGAGCAATGCACTTCTGGGAGGACCCAGAAGGAGGTCTCGGAAACTTCGCAGCGTCATTCCTGCTCACATTGGTGGCTGTCCTCATCGCCCGCCCCACCAGGAGAACTGATGCAGAAGATCATGGCACCGCCGACCTTCTGGATCAGACCTCCACCCCTAGTCCCAGCGGAGAGCCTGGCGCACCGCCAAAACGCCCTCGGCCGTGAGCTCGTCTCCCAATAGCAGCCCCTTCTCCCGAAGCGCATCTTTCGCGCAATAGACATAGAGATCGCTTCCCGTCAAATACTCGTGTGCCGTAGCAGCCAACGCGTCGTCAGAGAGAGCGAGAAGGAGTTCGCGGCGACCCGGTTCTGCCAGTTCAGCCAATGCCCGTTCAACACGGTCGTCAATCAACTGCATAAATTGCGCCTTCGTTCAAGAGAATGCCAGCCCCCGCTGTTGATCAACCAGCTGAGCTTCCGTCACAACGTCGACGTTCGCGCGCTGTGCGTCAAGATAATCCACCAGCCCCAGAAAGGCGGGCGTGTTCTCGGCCACGCCATGGAACACAAACCTCATGACCCCCTTGGCGGCGATCACCTTATCGACCAAACCCTGCATGTGGGCAGCGGTGTGAATCGAGGTATCAACGCCGAAGGCTTGCAGGTTGTACGGGTCGGGCGTGGGCACAACCTCAGGCCGAAGATACGGGATAGTGCCGGCTGAATAGATGTTGAACGACCGCATGCTACGGAACGCATCGCGAAAAACCTTGTCCCTCGCAGAGCCCATGCTGACATTGCTGAAGTAACTCCCGTCTGCCCCGCCCCGCCAGCCTTCGGCCTCGTAAAGCGCCCTCATCGCCGACATCTTTGCCGCGAACTCGGGCAGGGAGTCTGTTGGAGCTTCGGTGTCCCAAGCCTGGCTTGCGATCTGCCATCCAAACTCGTTTTGCAGACGCGTGAGTTGCTTGGCAGTCATCTGATACTGATCCGGAGTGCCTCGGATCACACTCGCAACGGCACCCGGGTATGCGACTCCGGGGAATCCACGGCTGCCCATCACCCGCATTGCAGCCGTCCAGGTGTCTTGCCGACAGTCATCGAAGCCGATAATCACAGCCCCTCGCTTAAGGAGGGCCGGGCAAGCAAAGATGTTGCCAACCAACATTGCTCCCACGTCAGAGCTCGTGATCCGGAAGCCTGCTGTCACCACCGCAGTGAGAGGCCCAGGGGCACCGACCGCAGTGAAGTTTGATGCTGGTACGCCGAGAGTCTGCCAGTAGGTGGCACCAACTTTCAGGGTCGCATTGAACGGGTAGACCACCTCCGCCTGCCAATAGTTGGCGCTTGCCGAGCCAATCTGCCCTGTCGTGTAGAGGCGAATCTGCATGGTGCCGGGAGGCGAGCCCGACAGCATCTTGAGCTGCACATAGACATTGTTTCCGGTGACGTCATAAGCGACGGTGTTCTCTACCGCCCGCGCAACCACGATGTCCGAGTTCGCGATCCAGCTGACCCGCATGGACTGTCCATTGGTCGCCGAGCCGCCATAGTTCGCGTTCGCGCTATTCCAGGTTTCGCCCACGAATGGGTCGGTGTAATCGGAATTGACGCCGATGTTTCCGGAGTTGATGACGGTATTGACGCTCGTCGGCGAGAAGAACATGGCCAACACCTTCCGCTTCGGGAAGCCCACCAGCGGCAGGTTCGAGGCGCGCGGTGAACTGAACGGGTGATAGCCGCCATAGTTTGGGATGCCGGTGACACCAAATGGCGTAACAACGGACTGCGGCGTGAAAGTGACGTCCGCACGTCCGGCCGCCCCAACGTTCTGTACGGCCTGAAGCGGGCCAGTGAAGCTCAGCGCCGACGCCTGACCAACAATCTGTGTATCACCTTGCTGCACAGCGACGGAGCCCCCGCCCATACCGCCTAGCTGGGTGCCATCTTTCGAGTACCACTTGCCATCGTTGGGATCGAACAACGCCTGGATGCGATCTTTCGCCGTGGCGGCAACCGTTACGGCGGCGCCCGCGCCGACAGCAACTGCCTCAAGTGCAGCCCCCAAATCGCGGGTCATCCCTGCTTTGAAGCCCTGCCAGTCATTCACGAATCGAATCATCGAAGCACCTCAGTACATCGTGGGCCGGCGGCGCCGAATCTTTGCCTGGCCCTTGGTCTTGTTGAATGCAGCAGCGTTGCAGGCTGCGCCGAATCTCTCGGCCGCCACCTGGGCCGCCGTCAGATCGGTCCAATCCTTCTTCGCCATAGCGAATAGCGTCTGTTTCGCCCCTTCTCGCAAGGTTTCGGCATGGTCCTCAGCGATCCAGTCAGGAAGCCCTTCGGCGGCGGTGGACGGCTTCAGCGAAAGCTGCAACGTCACCGGGACGGCGCGGGTGGGCACCGGGCCGATGAAGAATTGCCCGGCATGGAACCATACGTATGGGCGCTGCCGGCCAGTGCTTTGGGCGCTCCTTGCATCCTCGACGTCCAGTAGGTCGACCTTCCTGTCATCACCGACATCGGCCTGGGAGATCCGGACGACGCTGGCGCCGTCTGGGAGAGCCAGGACGTAGCCCGCAACGCCCGTCTGGGTCTGGAAAGGATCCAGGGTCACCGTCCACACATGAGTCTGCTCGCAGAAGGCGCGGGCAGCTCGGCGTAGGTGAGAGATGGCAGTCAACTCAGGGCAGCCATCCACGTCGACCAGCAGGTCAGGCAACAGGTCGTCGAACAGGATCATGACGCGGACCCCACCGGCTGTGGCGCAAACGGCAAACGCTTCAAGTTCGGATTGGTTCCTGTCAGTGCTGCCACGCGGGCATTGATAGAGGCGGTGAACAGGCTCACATACTGTCCAGCCCTGCCGTCCTCGGCGGCTGCGTCGGCTCGCTTCAGATAGGCCCGGGCGCAGATGTAGTTCACCAGGTCGTCCGCGTTCTCGTTGCTGAGGCTGATCTCGGTGTCATTCGCACCGTCAAGCCTGTAGAGCTCGGCTCCCTTCTCACCGCCGGCCGGGATCTGGTCCGGCTCCGCGATATACGACAGGTCCACCCACAGCCTCCCGGCAGGCACGCCCGGCTCAACGAAGAAGTGCCGCGGCGTCATGGGGTCGAAGGTGAACTGCCGCACGAAGGTGCCGACGGAGCTGTGCCAGTTCGGGCTTTGCCGGTCCAGCAACTTCCGATCCACTGCCGGTGGGATTGCCCGTCCCGGCGTCACGCCATCGGCACCCATGTTGCGCACCAGCCCGAGCAACTGCATGCCGCGCACCGGTTGGAGAGGTGGAGCCCCTCCCTCCCTCTTCACATCCGCAGTCGGCAGTTCCTCGATCGACTGTTTCGTGCCCGGCTTCAGCCGCACCGCATCCATCCGGCTGCATGCCGCAGGCAAGTATTTGATGATGGCCAGCTGGGCATCGTTGGCCCAGGAAACCATGTCGCGCTCCGGATGCACTTTGAACTGCGGTTTCACGTCCTGCAGCATCGAGGACGCCTTCCACAGCAGTTCCCGCACCAGCATGCGCGACATACGATCAGCCGCCCGACTTCAACGCATCGATGACGAACTGCTTGAGGTTGTCACCCTTCTTCGTGTGATGCGGCTTGGACAGGCCTTGGTCCTGGGCGAACTTCCGCACCTGCTCGTCATCCAGCGGGCCCAGGTCATACACCTCACCCTCGGGGGAGGTGATGACAAACCGCGCGGGCTCAGTCGCCGGGTCCTGCGTGGGCCCGGGCGGAAGCCCGGACGTCGAAGAGCCGTCTTTCGAGTCGTTCTCGTCCTCGTCCAGTTCGTCGTCCAGGTCGCCGTCAAACTTCATGGCCGGCCTGGGCTTCACGACGGCAGGCGTCGTGTCCCCGCCATACGCGCGAAAGCCGCAAGGTGCGGCCGCAATCAGGGCTTCAGCAAGCTCGTCGTCGTCAATGGTCGCCACGACGTCACCTCGGTCGTTGGCGGCGAACTTGATCGACTGGCCGCCAAAGTCAACGGCGATCTTCTCGGTGGGGCCGCGGCGGTAGGCTTGGACTTTCATTGGTCATCCTCGTAGCGATGGCTGATGGCGATCCTGATCTGGGTCTTCAGCTTGTCGTCGTCGTACCGGTCGGCCTCGCTGCGAGAGATGCCCATCGTGTGGGCATACTTCCGCAGGGGCTCCCCGCTCATGTGCATGTAGTTGTCGCGATTGACCGGCGGACC
This sequence comes from Roseateles sp. SL47, assembly GCF_026625885.1. Taxonomy (NCBI): domain Bacteria; kingdom Pseudomonadati; phylum Pseudomonadota; class Betaproteobacteria; order Burkholderiales; family Sphaerotilaceae; genus Roseateles; species Roseateles sp. SL47. The sequence goes on from NZ_CP113068.1 coordinate 4,946,443, forward strand.
ATCCTCGACAACACCGGCATCGCCGCTCATCAGGCGATGCCGACGGGGGCCGGAGCCACCAGCAGGATGGCGCGGATCACCTGGCCAGCCGGCAATGCCGCGCCGGCCACCACAAAGCCCCAGCCCGTGGTGTCGTCAACCTTGCTGTTGGCTGTGTAGGGTTTTGCCAGGCGCGTGATCGCGGCTGCCGAGACGCCGAAGGCGGCAGAGAACTCCGCGCCGCAAGTGCGCGCCGCGTCCAGCGAGCCGTAGGTGCCGGTCAGCAGACCCCAGGCCAGCGTGCTGTTCGCGGCGCCGGCGGTGTTCTGCACGTTGCCGTCCACCACCACGCAGTTGTTGGGCAGCGCGCCCATTTCGATCACGTCGCCGATGGCGACGCCGGCTGCTGGCACCACGTATTCGGTGACGAGCGGGACCAGACTGACAGCGTCAATCGGGTTCATAACAGGCCGCATTGCCGCGATCTGCTTGGATTGCTTGAGAGCCATGCTCTGCTCCTGTTCAGAGAGAAGAAAAGAGGCCTGCGCTGTGGCAGGCCCCTACGGTCAGACAGCCGGTGTGAACGCGGTATCCACCGAGATGACGCCGTAGTCCATGCCGTTGTACTGGCACTTGTCAGCGCCGAAGATCATCTCGAAGAAGAGGATCTTCTCGTGGCCATGGTCAGCCTCGGATTCGTCCAGCTGGACTTCCAGGCCGTCAGCCTGTCCCTTCGTTCCGTGGGCCAGCGCACCCGCGCTGGCGCCCATGAAGAGACTGCGGGCCGCGCCGATGTTGGCGCCGGCACCGTAGTCATTGAACTTCACACCGGTCTCGATTTCGTCTACGAGCACGCCGTTGAACCAACCCGCGCCGCCCTTGAAGATCTCGGATTCCTTGCCGATGGCGTTGGTCAGCGCCTTCTGGGCTTCGAACCAGCCGGCCGCACCCACGTCGTCGCGGATGTCCTGGATCACCTCGGGCAGGCAAGCCAGGATGAACGCCTTCTTTCCGTTCTTGACGATGGGCGTCATCTTGACCGCCTTGTCAGGCTGGCCGCCCAACATCTTCCGGCTCTTCGTGCGGAGCTTGTTGATGGTGGACAGGTTCATCTTGTCCGTGGCGACCAGGCTGGCCTTCGTCGCGGAGCCACTCGTGCCCACAAACAGGTGGGCCGCGTCGGGCGCGCGGAGGGCGTTCGGATAGCCAGCGTAGTTCAGCCCGAAGTGCTGGATCTCGTCACCGGTACCGCGTGCGCCGGAAACCGCCATGGACGTGACCTCGTCATACATCTCCTTGATGTAGTCGGTCAGCCGCTCGCGCCCCTGCTTCTTCAGGTTGAAGCCAACGCGAGCTTGGTCGATGCGAGCGCCGATGTTCACACCGTGGCGGAACTCGTTGATACGCATGGTGTGCGAGGCGTGCTGCAGGCGGAATTCTGCGCCTTCCAGCTTCTTGCCCTCGGTCACCGGCTCGCCGCGCAGCTTGGCGACAAGGGCGGTTGTGACCTCGTCGCCATTGCCGCCGTTGCCAACGTTCTTGCCGCCGGCCTCGGTGTCCACCTTCCGGATGATTGCGCTCGGCGTGCCTTCCTCACCCATCATGCGGGCAAAGTATTGTTCCTTGATCGAGTCCTGGGCGACCGTCGCCGACCAGGCGCGGCGCTTGTTCGGATCGGTCGGCAGAATCTGAGTACGTGCCATGTTTACCTCCTATGGTGGAAGGCACATGGCGCACTCATGCGCGCCTGAGAGTTTCCGGTTTAGCCGGGACGCTTCGCTGGACGCTGGATCCTGACGGACTCAGGAGCCTGCACCTGCACACGGGCTACCTGCCCATATTTGTGATGCAGTGTCAGAGTGATTTCCTCCGAGTCAACCCCTCCGAGCCTCAAAGTGAGCGTTTGGCCCACCTTGACGTCGAAGAAGGCTCCGCGCGCGGGTGTGGTGTCGGCGCTCATTCGTCTAGGAGGCGCTGCTTCTGGGCAGGCGAGAGCTTGTCGAACGCAGCCTGGTAGTCCTGCCCCTTCAGCCCACTCAACGCATCGAACGCGTCGCCACCGGTGTGCGGAGTCGATGCGGTCGGCAGATCCCGCAGCGTGATGGGCGGCTTTGGCGGAGTACGCACCGCAGCAGCTTGAGCTCCGGGCTTCGCGGCTGCTGCCGGCGCCGGCGCCGGCGCCGCAGCCTGCGCACGGACACCGCGAACGGCGCAGAGACCCTCGTGAGCAAGCTGGGCAAGTTCACGGAAGTTCTTGCCTTCGTTGGCCGGGTCACTGGCGACCGCCCGTAGCATTCCGTCGAACGCAGCCCCCACCTTGGCATCGCTATAGTCGAGCTGCCCGGCGGCCTTCGAAGCCGTGGCGATTCCGCGCAGCACCCCGAGCTGGTGGCGCTCCAGTGCGCTGGCATTCATCGCCTGGATGGTCTCGTTACGGGACTGCTCCGCTGTCAAGGCGTCGCGACGGTCGCGCAGGTCGGCCATCTGCTGGTTCCGCTCAGCATCGGTGAGCGATCCTTCCGTCCATTTCTGGTCGATCTCCTGCTCAGCCTTTGTGAGCTCGGCGCGCTTGGCTTTGAAGTCGATCTTCTCGACCTGGATCAGGTCCGGCTCTTGATCGTCTTCGCCCGCAACAGCGCGCAGAGCGGACTCGTCGAGCGCGCCCTGTTCGGCAGCGACGCTGGAGCCTTTGCCGGTGCCATCGTCGGTGGTGCTGGTGGTCGTTTCCGCCGCCGTCGCGGACGTGGCCTCCGTCGTCGCCGTCTGATCTTCAGCGCCAGAGGCTGCGGCAGCGGCTTCGTCCTCGCCGTGGTCGTCCTGGGCCTCGGCTTGGCCGTCGACCGTGCCAGCCTCGTCGCCCTCGACTTCAAGCGGATCGTTGTCGCCGAAAGGATCAAGGCCAGACGCCAGTTCCTTCTGGACCTGGGCGGCGATGGTTTCGGATGTGGAAAGCGTCATGTTCACTCCTGCGAATGGTTGTGGGCCTGCGGCTTATTTCTTGTCCGCGACCGTCTTGGTGTCCTGCACGGCGTTCTGGAGGTTGGTCAGCTCCTCCTTGGCCATCTTCTTGGCGGCTGCGAGACGCTTCGGGTCGCGTCGAATTTCCTCGGCGCGCACCAGGCTGCGCATGTCTTCGCGGATCTCCCACTCGTCGCGTTCGCGAGCGGGGCTTGCCGTGCTTCCCTGTAGCAGTGCTCAGACCCGGACCCGGTGCACTTTCCGTTCGCATCGAACCCCACAAATTCGTGAATGGCCCGTCGGCTGATGGCCCACATCCCGGCACCCTCTCCCCGCACGAAGACGTTTGTCTCCGGCCAGATCACCATGCACGGCGCGGCGCGGCGGTGGTCACCCACCCACTCCAGGCTCACGACAAAGCCGCGATGGGTGTAGACCTTCCAGGCATGCTGGCCACCGGCAGAGAACATTGGGCGCCCGTCTGGGCTCAAGATGGGTGATCGTTGCATGTCAGCTCCAGCGACGGCGGTCGCGGTTCTTGAACTTCTTCATGGACTCCGCCACGGCGGGATTGATTGAACGGAAGCCCTGGGCGTGCTGGCGCAGCGCATCGGCGGCTTCCGTGTGCTTATCTTTGAATGGTTCGCCACTCCACGTTGCGGTGCTCCGGTTCCACTTCTTCCGATAGCTGCCTAGATGCGCGAGCCCTTCCTTACAGCCGGCTTCGTCGAACGCATAGCCGCTGAACTTCTTCCGCGTCAGGCGGATGCCATGCATCAGCTCTTCCACCCGGGGCACGACGATCCATTCGCCGCCGATGCCCGCAAGCCCTTCAAGCTCTTCCTTCGGCGACGTCACCTTTTCTGCCTGCTGGCGCTTGTGGTCCGCGTCATGTGGAAGGTGGTGCACGCCCCAGGTAATGCCGAGGGCCGTGCCCCGCTTCTGCAGGGTCGTGATGAAGTGGCTGTACGGCTTGTCCCAGTCCTCGATGAAGTCGAAGAACCGATCCAGCCCCTGGACGTGCTGGTGCAGCCAGATGGCGACGCCATCGCTGGCACCAATGTCCCAGAAGGTGTTCACCGGGAAGCCGTCGAGATACGGATAGGCACCAATGCGGCCGCCCTCTCGCGCCATGCGCAGTTGCTCGGCGTAGTACGTGCCCTCGGCGCTGACCTGGAACGCCTCGTCGGGCGTGCTGGGGTACTCCCTCCACATCAACTCGATGTCACCCAGGCACTCACTGGTGAACGTCGTGACCCACCAAGCGCGCTGGCCCAGGTCAAGGGTCTGACCGATCAGCTCCTGAAGCTTGTCGAAGTACTCGTGTTCCTTGACGGTGATAGGCACCATCTTGGCGTCACGCTGCGACAGTCGGTAGCCGGCTTCGCCCCACCAGGGATAGAAGTGGAAGCGCGACTGCTTCGGATTGAGCGGCACGCCCTTCTCGGCGAGCTCCCGCGCGTCATCAACCATCGTCTTGAAATCGCCTGGCGGCGCCTTGAGGCGCTCCCCGGCCATGCGCTGAGCGATGCCCGAGAGCCAGGACTTGGCATCCCCGGGGGCCTTGTTTTTGACCGCTTCTCGCAACGCTTCTTCGACGATGGCCGGGTAGTCCCGCGCGATCGTGTTCACGAAGGCAAAGGCGTCTTTCGAGGTGACCTCGTTCGCGATCAGCCAATCCCGAGCCTCATCCCAGAGGCGGCGCTTAGCAGCCCGCTTCAGAGCCTCCTCTGGGTCGGATTCGGATCCAGAGTTATCAACAGCAGGAGCCGCGAGAGCGGGTCCCGAACCTTTAGGTTCGGAATACATATCTCCCTGTCCCTGTCTCTGTCCCTCTCCCTGTCTCTTGGAGTCAATTTCCTCTGGATTTCCTGGCGACGTCCCGACGTTGTCGCCAGGGACAAACAGCGCTTGGCCTTGGGGGCAACCAGCCGCCACCCAGGCCTCAAAGGTGGGACGTGGCACGTTGGCTCCCTCGTGACGCTCGTTGTGCTTCTTGATGCGGCCGCACTCGGTAATCCAGCGCTGCTTCAGCTTGGCCTGCCAAGCCTCGCGTGCCTTCTCTGCAACGACTGGGTGATAGAGCCGGCCATCGCTGCACTCGACCCAGCCGCGCACGGCGCCATCACGCACGCGCTTCCACGCTGGGTCGATTCGGCCGCGCTGCCCATAGCCAGCGGCCTTGGCGATCCACTGGTCATCCTTCGGCATCGAGGCGGCAGGGATCTGGTGCCAGCTTGCCGCCCAAAGCAGCACAGCGGCCCAACAGGCCTCAGGCGTCTCGTTCGCTGCCAAGCCGGAGTCGCGCAGTCGGGCCACCTCCAACGGCATAAAGGCGAAGTCGGTCAGGTCACACCCGGCCGGAGTCATGGGGTCTGGACGATCACTCACGAGAGGCAAAGCTCCGTTTGACCGACTTTCAACCGCAGCGCTTCCACCGTGACGCCGGACTCGGGATCCTCCTTTGTGCCGTGCACCTCCAGCAGCTGGGCGTCCAGCAACTCCTTCACGCGGCCGCAGACCGTGCCGGTCCGCATTCCGGTGAGCTTCTCCAGATCCCGGCGGGAATACACCTGGCCCGGGACCATGGCCTCCAGGACCCTCCGCTGTGCGTCCCCCAGGTGCGCCCAGGACATTGACCTGTAGGCCACAACGCTCGTGTCAGCAACTCGTGCCATCACATGCCTCCCTTAAGGATGAGGGTTGTCTTCAATCGGTCCGCCTCGCGCTGGGCAGCAGTCGGCGTGGCTTGCGGGCCCCTGCGGTCCAAGACCTCCTGCAGCTCGGCTGACCTGCGCCGGCTGTCCTTGGCCGCCTTGCGCTCCCTCGGGCTAGGCGTGGGAATCTGGGGCTTGTAGTCACGGTCGAAGGGATTCACGCGACCTCCTCGAACAGCGAGCCCTGAGAACCCACCGGAGCCTTGGGCGGCAGCGGTGTGCCTGCTGTGCGGGCGGCCGCCTCGATGCGTGCCTCAGCAATCGGAAAGTAGTCAGGCTCCAGCTCGATACCGATGAACGAGCACCCTTCGAGCACCGCCGCCCGGCCAGTGCTTCCGCTGCCCATGAACGGGTCCAGCACCACCCCGCCGGCCGGCGTGACCAGGCGGACGAGGTACTGCATCAGCTGGGTGGGCTTCACCGTCGGGTGGAAGTTGCCGTTCCGCGCTGGCCAGTCGGCGCGCTCCCGGTCGCCCATGGTGGCGTTGGAGGTCACGGCCGGAATGTCGCTGCCACCCAGGCCGTCATTCCGGTCGGCCCGGCTGGCCTTCGGGCAGTAGAAGAACCGCGCTGCGCTGCCCTGATCCAGGCGACGGGCACCTGGCTTCATCTTGAAGCCCACGGCTCCCGCGTTCTCGCCGTTGGCGCTTGCCTCGCCTACCCGCTTCATCGCACCATAGACATTGCTGGTCCTGGAGCTGGGCGCCGTGGAGCTGACAGGCCCCTGCTGCCCCGGCGCGTTGGGGAACGCTTCCATTACCTCCGGACCACCATCGTGGATCAAGTTGGCTGGCCAGCGGCCACCATCGCCACCCACGCGGCAAGCGTCGATGTTCAGCCCGCCAGTGGCGTGTTTCGCCCAGTTCTCGGCGTGGGTGCCGATCAGCGGCTTCCGGGCAACGACGATGGGTTCGTGCGCCGGCTTCAATGCCGTTCCGCCCCAGGGCCCGTTGTGGGACTTGGGGAACCCGCTGCCGAACACCCACATGATCTGGTCGCGGATCTCGAAGCCAGCGTCTTCGATACCTGCCGCCATCCGGTGGTAGGTCCGTGGCGAAGCAAACGACAACAGGTGGCCTCCCGGCTTCAGAACGCGCAGCGCCTCGCGGCTCCATTCCTCGCTGAATTCCTGGAATGCCTGCATGGCCTCAGGGGTCAGGTCGTACTTCCCCGCCTCGGCTGCATTACTTTTGTGCCCACCCATCTGGGTCGCGTGGGAATCATGGGATGCGGCCGCTCGACGCGCCGCAGCACGCTTCTCGATGTCAGCGCCGTCCCAGGCCTTGCCCATGAACCGGATCCCATAGGGAGGATCCGTCACCACGGAATCCACGCTGGCGTCGGCCAGCTTGCGCAGTTGAGTGAGGCAGTCGCCCCGGTACAGGGTGACCGTCATGCGGCCTCCCCGTAAATTGCAACTTCATGGGCGAAGTTCGCCAACACCAGGGCCTTGGCCTGCGGTGGGCTGACACTGTTGCCGCACATGCGAACCTGGGCCGTGGCGGTCAGCGGGATCCGAGGGACCTGCAGCGGGTTGGCCGCCTGGACACCGTCCACGAACAGCTTCTCCGGGTCCGGGATCTCCTCGATCACGTAATCAGCCGGGAAGCCCTGGGCGTTGAACAGCTCGCGGGGCTTGAGCATGCGCAGCGTGATGTCCACCAGCACCCACCACTGCCCCTGCTGGAACACAAGCACCATCTCAGCTGGATCTGGGAAGTTCTCCGGCAGGTAGCGGTGCAGCAGCTCGGCGCACTCACGGGCGCGATCGGCGTGCTCGGGCGCCAGGCATGCGGCCGGGACCTGCATCGTCTGCACAAGGCCCATGCGTCCCTTGGTCGGAAGGGTATGCATTGGATCGTCCAAGGTCTGCCACTGGCCGCCGCTGGAGTAGTACTTGACCGCGTAAGCGGTGATCAACCTTTGGTTGCTGCCCGCAGCAGTGATGGTGGACATTGGGGCGTCAACCGGTCGGCCGTCACCGTCATAGAAGCCGCCATTCGCCTGCTCCATGCAGGCTGAGACAAGGGCCTGTTCACCTCGGTTCGCCCCAGTGATCGTCTTGAACGGTTCATCGGCACCGTACCCGCTACGCTCACCATGGTGGGTCAGGTGCGTGAGATGCACTGCAGCCAGGGCGCTCGTGGCACCACTGGCGGTCACGGTGTTCAGAGGAACCTCCAGGGAGCGCACGCCATGGCTGAAGCGCTTCGTCCCGTCCACACCCTCTCCGTGGCCCATGTCCACCAGGTGGGCGGCCACCACACCTTGCTTCACGCCACCGGCCACAACAGTCCCCAATGGCTGGCGAATGTCCTGCGTGCGTGCATCCTGGCCTGGCCGCTCGCCGTAGCCGATGGTGACCAAATGAGCCCCAGCCAAGGCATGATGCGTGCCGCCGGCCGAGACGGTCGAGAGCGGCGCCGCGACAGAATGACCGCCCATGTGCCCACTGCTGGTGCCACGCATCGGCGTCAAAGCTGGAGCCACTAGGGTGAAATGCCCACCCTTCACCTGGGCGCACTGGGTGCGCAGCGGCTCATCTGCTCCGGATGTCTTTCCCTCTGCAGGACGAGACTGGTCGCCGATGAACGGCGTCAAAACGGGCATTGCCAAGCAAGAATCTGCTTTTGCCGTGATGGTCTGGGTGGGCTGGGTGACGCTGCGCGCCGATGACTGCCCCATGCGGCCGCCCACGCCAACGATGAACGGCGAGGCGCTGGTGAGCACGTGGCGCCAGAGGCCTTTTGCCACCCGGCGCTGGGTGTTCTCGGCGAGTTCGCGTTCACGACCAAATACCGACCTGGCCGGCAGACTGAAATCGATGCACTCAGCTGCAGTGCGCCATGGGCTGAGCTTGCCCGCCTGGACCGCAGCGCTGGTCGGGTCGCCATGGGTGGCTTCGGGCCAGACGATGGGGAGGCCATCCCGCCGGGCGATCAGGAACAATCGCTTCCGGATCGTCGGGGCTTCATAGTCACAGGCCCGAAGCTCCCGGTAGTCCACGTTGTAGCCCAGACCTCGCAAGAGCTGCGTTGCCATCTCGCCATCGGGATCAATCTCCAAGAACTCGCACGCCTCCTCGAAGGCAGGATGATCCCTCCGGATGCCCTTGGACAACATCGCGCAGAATGCTTCGAATGTCTCGCCAGCGCGGCTGGGGTCGGGTCTGTAGCTGCCGTCAGGCAACTGCATAAGCGGCCCCCAGGTGGTGAACTCTTCCACGTTCTCCAGCATCAGGACACGCGGCTTGCAGAGAAGTACCCAGCGAATACCTACCCAGGCGAGCCCACGGATCTCCTTCTTGACCGGAGTGCCGCCCTTGGCCTTCGAGAAGTGTTTGCAATCGGGAGACAGCCAAACGAGCGCCACCGGCTGGTTACGTGTCACCTGGATCGGGTCCACGTCCCACACGCTCTCGCACAAGTGCAGCGTGTGAGGGTGGTTCATGGCGTGCATCGCCAGCGCCTCGGGATCGTGATTGATCGCAATGTCCACTGGGCGGCCGAACGCTTGCTCCAGACCGGTTGACGTTCCACCGCCTCCAGCGAAGTTGTCGATGATCAGCTCGCGGCCAAGGTCGAGCGGCATCGTGAAGGCATCGCGCCTCATGCGGACGTACCTCCCATAGGAAGCGCGACGTGGGCACACGGCGGGAAGTCGAACGTCATCTTCGGGGTCGGCGGATTGACGGGCGCCGCTGGCGCTGGCGCGGGAACCGGGGAAGGAACCGGGAACCGGAAACGGTCCTCAGGCTCACGAGGTGTGGGGATGCTCATGCTGGCGCGTCCTCCATTTCGGCCGCGGCCTCGACCTCATCCGCAGTTCCATTAAGCAGTTCGACGCACTGCTCAACCGTCAGGTCTTTGATCGACTTCACGTGGTTGATTGCCTTCCGGACGTCTCCGGGACGCAATTCCGCGCGCTTCGCCAGCCCGCGCAGACGCTTCGCTACACGCTCCCAGGCCCGCACGCGGTTCGAACCCCATTCCTGGTACTCGGGTGGAAGTCGGTTGGCGACCCGCAGCGCTTCGGCGCGTAGCTCGGCATGGCGGGCGACAGTGGCCGCCTTGCGCTCGGCGGCTTTCGATTGCTTCTCGGTTGCTGTGATCGGCATTGCGAACTCCAGGTGTTTTTTGGGCTACCGCACGTGGCGGACTGGTGCAGGTCAGACTGCCTCGGGGGAAACTGGCGCGTGTTCAGCCGCGATTCGGGCCGAATGGCCGATGAGGTCGAGTTCGCCGCCCAGGCCTTCGATCAGGTCGGGGATGAGTTGGCGAAGCTCACCAGTGAAGAGGGCTGCGTCCACATCGAACGCTTCGTCCTTGGCCGGCTTGTCGCGGCCGTCGAACACGATGTCCAGGAACTTCAAGCCCTTGAGCTGCAGGCCGTCGGTGAGCGTGAATGAAATGCGGTCCCGCCAGGTCATGGCCAGACGAGTCGGCAACTTTCCGCCGGCCAGGTGTGCCTTGACCTCTTCCGTGTCCAGGTTGTGCCTGTCATAGCGCACGCGCGACTTCATCTCATCTGGCGCTCGCGCCTCCAGTTCACGGTCAATCGTGAATCCGGCAGGAGGTTGCCCATCGATCAGCCACGCTGTCATGCACGCTGCTGGCGCATGGGCGCTGTTGAGCAACCGCAGCCCCAGTGAGGGATCTGCTTTGATCAGCAGGCTGATCAGCTCATCGGCTTTTCCAACGCTGCCGGATTCGACTGTCAACAGACGCGCCACCGGATCAATCCAGACTCGCATGTCGCTCTGCGTCGGGAAGGCGCGGGGCAACAGCTCCAGCTCCGTTTGTTCCTTGATGTCCTTCAGTTGCTTCTTGCCTGGCTTGCGGCCGGTCATCTGCTCAACCTTGCCGGCGGCCTCTTTCACTGCTTCGCGAAGGGCGGATGCCGGCACTGCCCGCCGCTCAATTCGCAGCGTCAGCAGCCATTGCCCGTCGATCAACTCAATGATGGCTTCCAGGCCATCACCACGAGGCGGGACCCAGCCTGCCGACACGCGCTGCGTCGGCCCAGTCCGTTCGAAGCGCTGGCCCTCCAGCACTTCAGCAAACTGCAGCAGTTGGGGCTGCCAAGCTTCGTCGATGCGGTAGAGGATGAGGTGTTTGAACATTGGTGAATCGCCTTTTCGGTTTTTTGGGCGGCAATGGGCCGCCGCGAGATCGAATCGCGTTAACTGGCGTGCTCTGAACTGAGGGGGGTTAGCTGGTGGCCGTCGGCTCGGTCACCACGGGCGGCGCACCAGGCGGCCCTGCAGGGGCGTGAAGCAGGTTCTGCTGGTACTGGTGCGGCCTGCACTTGCCCAGCTTGTGCATGTCGTGTGCGTGCTTGGCCGAGCAGTCGCTGCAGAAGCCGAAGGCGGGTCGGTACCTACCCTTGCTGTCGAAAGGCTTCACCTTCGCCGCCGCCTGAGCGCTGTCCAGGTAAGTCACCCACTGGCTGCGGCTTTCAAAGCAGTCCGGTGCCGGCGGGGCCATGAGAAGGATGGTGCGGCGGTCCATGGTCAGACAGTCGTTCCGAGCTCTTCCGCCGCGCTTGGATTGCCGCGCAGCACTCGGGCAATCAAACTTGCCTTCGTCGCCTCCTGCTTGGCCCACGCGCCCAGGATCTGGTTAACCAGCTCAGTGCGTGTCGTGCCGTTGTGCAGACTCACCGCATCCAGAACGGCGACGATGCTCGACGGGCACGGCCCGCGCAGCTCCACCTGCTTTTCGCCGGAGCGAGACAGCAGTCCTTCAAACTCTTCCGGAGATGTCGTCATGGCTGATGGTGTGAACGTTGAACTATTGAAGGTGAAGGCGCTGATCGATTTGCGGATCTGGGTCCGTCAGGTGATGCGAGAAGCAGCCGCAGACCTGGCCATCGAGGGGGCGCAAACATCCCTCGCAGCCGCCGAATTGCGAGAGCTGGCGGACAGGCCCGGGGAATGAAGCGCAGGCTCTGCCGCGCCCGATTGAGAGCTCTTGAGGGGAATTGGTGGAGCACCCTCGAAAGAGATCAGCTCAGGCCAGATCTCGTGCCAGTCGAGCGGACGAAGATCCCACCTCATCACCTCACGGCCGGTCGCGCACTCGATGGGAAGGCAGCGCATAACCGGAACCGGGCGAACACCTCGTGACCACTGCCACACAAGTTGTGGATCCACCCCAATCGCCTTTGCCAGGGATGTCTGTGCTCCGCGATGGCGATCCACGTATTGAGCAAGTTGCATGCGCCAATCTTAAGCGCTACGCTTTAGGAAATCAAGCGCCGCGCTCATTCACCTATTTAAGCGCCGCGCTCACAGTGCCGGTCATGAAGACAGTGGGCACCATCCGCCGGGAAAACCTCGAACGGCTGATCGAAAAAATGGGGAAGCTGGAGGCTGTCGCCTCCACCGCAGAAACAACTTCCGTTTACCTGAGCCAGATTCGAAACCAGACGATCGATCGGAAAACGTTGCGGCCGCGCGAGATGGGTTCTGCCATGGCGCGACGAATTGAGCGGGGCTCGAACCTTCCTGAAGGATGGATGGACGAGGACCATGCCGGCGCTGGCCTTCCTTTAGCTGGGCTCGGACCTGCAGACCAGCCTGGCCAATCCGAGTTTGCACACCTAGTGCCCCGCCGTTTGGTTGATGTCCTAGCCGACAACCTGGTGTTGCTTTCGGCAGAAGAACACCGGGCGTCCGTTGACGCCTGCAGGCGCCTAGCTGAATCCCCAGACAGCCAGCGTGCCCGCGATGGGCTGCAGGAGCTGCTCGGACAGGCCCCCGCAGTGTCGGTGAGCCAGGAGGCTCTGCTGCACCACGTGCTTGGCATGCTGGCGGACAAGTGGCCGGTTCAGACTGAGCAGCCGGTGATCCAACGGTTTCTAGAGACCGTGGACAAATTCATGGCGGAGGAAGGAAAGACGCTGGTCCTCACCCATGTAAAGGATCGTACGCCGGAGCAGAACCTCAAGACCCCTTGAGACAATCGAGACGGGAGACGCCCCAGCCAGCCCAGCAAGAGGCAAGGCCAGGGCAGAGTAGTAGCGCCCCGTGAATCCACCCCCAGGCGGGCCTCCCGGCCTTCCAGATCCGCCCCCGACGAACATCGAGGGAAACGCCGTCTTTCTTCTCTCTCGATCCGCAGACCTTGAGGTCCCGGAGGACCGCTCGCGCATCTGCCCCCAGTGCGGACATCACACTTGGGTGGACACTCGTTGGTGTGTCCGATGCTGGCATGACATTGATCGCACCAAGCTCAAGCGCTGGCATCCAACCAAGCTCCTGTGGCTGGCCCTGTCGGTGATCGCTATCCAGGCGGCAGCCATCCTCGCCCTGCTTTTGGTCCGATAAGCGCACACCTTTTGGGGGAGCAGGAAAAAGATCCTCCGCCGTCTGATTGTGCGGCTCCGCGCATTAAGTGTAAAAAGCGGTAAAGGGAGAGAAATAGATGACGAACGATCCGAGTCGCTTCGACTCGTTCCTGGACAAGCTCAAGCTTGACCCAGTAGTGGAGCCTGTACCGCCCGCCTCAAAGGCACTGCTGCGGGGAGTAGTGATGCAGATGGACCGCTGGCACGTCGCCGGCCATGTGGTGATCATTCCAGACGCCGGCTCAGAGGTTGTCGCCCAGGTGCTGAATTCCAGGCCGGCGGCCTCAGATACAGCCGACGACGCCCGCTAGCGCTTCCCATGAACGAGGAACACCGAGAGGTTGCGGCGCGATACAAAGCCCATCGAAAGTTCGTTCGCGAGGTGCTGGAGGAGCAGTTGCTTTCCGAGTATCGATTTCGAATCGACGTCGGAACGATCGGTGACGATGTGCTTCGAAAGGCCCGCCGAGACTGGTACGGGCACGAAAAGCGCCGCGTCAACTGGGATTGGGAAAATGAGATCTTGGTGAAACACTACCGACGAGGCCCTAGGGGGATCGAATTTTCGTTGTCCGTTGAAGGCCAACTTTGCGGCCTGGCTGTTGCCAGGGTCTCACGTCACAAGCATTGGCTATCCGTAACGCACCTGGAGGGAGCGCCAGGAACGCACCGCTTGAAAGGCAAGGTGCTTCCCATCATGGTCCAGGGGTTTCAGATGTATAGCGCACAAATTTCACGGGATGACGAAGAGCAACCAGGATTACGCCTGCTGAACCCCACAGATGATGCGATGGTGCGGTACCGACAAGCAGGGTACAATGCAAGTGCCTTGACAAAGAGGCTTTGTGCGGTAGTGATCCAACCGCGCACAGGAGAAAACCATGAACATCGCAACGAAAAAGAACCCGAATCGGAGGCCTAAGTTGGAGCCGACCGCCGTCGTTCTGCTCGATCAAGCGCGTGCTCGCATTCTCGCTCGACAGCGCACCACCCTTTCCGAGGTGCGCCAGCGCTTAGAAGGCCTGCTTGAAGACGAAATCTCTGGCGTCGTTGTTGCTCGACGCTGAGGTCCCTCACCGACTCAAAAAAGCCCGCCTAACGCGGGCTTTTTGTTTGGTTCGGCGGCCATTTGCAACCGATTTCGACGCAGTTTGCAGAGCATCGTACGCTGCCGTACTGCAGCGTACGATGCTCTTCCTAACCTGTCACCCCTCATACGGGGCCCTACTTCCAGTTCGAGCCAAATCTCAAAATTGAGAACTGACCGGGCTCAGGGGGAATTTGGCGAATCAACGGGCTCGGCTTGCCCCTGACGCCAGCTCGCTCCGGATCGACAACAAGAACTCTCGCGTCGTCGGGCGGAACCCAGTCGGGATGATGTCGGGCCGAAAGTACTCCTGGAACCGCTCTTCCATGCCCTCATCACCCGTGGCAAGGAAGCGATCGATGTCCTCAATCAGTGGCCGCAGGATCGAGGGGTCGCTCTCTTCTACACATGCCTGCACCACGGCTTCAAGCGTATCGCCGTGGATGTCGAAGTCCTGATGGAACCACCCCCCCATGAAGGCAGCCAATTCTGGAAAGAGCTGTTCGCCCTTGGTATGGATGATGGGCATGATCAGGGCACCGGGTAGGAAGTGAGTATGAAGTAGACGCGATTTTGCTGCTGCACACGGCGCAACACGACAACAAGCCGGGTCATCTGTTGGAACTGCCCAGTAGTCCGTACCACCCCCTCGCCAACAGACATTGAGGCTTGGTACTGGAACGAGAACGGCTTCCCCCCGACCTTGGCAGTCTTGGCCCAGGTCTCAATCTTCGACGCATTGGCGCGCACCGCTGCGCTTACGTGGCGTTCCGCGTCAGCCAGCGTTCGAAATGTCGTCGCTGCGGGGATCTTGGTTTCGGCCGCGAGGCGGGCCCTTAACTGCGATTCTGTTTTCCCGACGTGCTTCAGGATGGTGTGGCCGCCAGCGGCCTCCTCGGCTGCCAGACTGATCGTCCCTTTTCGGATGGCCAGAGCCCGAAGAACTCCAACACCTCCAGCCAGGAACGGAATAGCCAAATCAGCCCCAAGGCCTATCATCTCGGCAGTCTTGGGATCTGCACCAAGGGCAGAAGACAATGCCTTGGCTGAATCCGCCGTCAGCGTAGAGACGTCTCTGCCCGTGGCGATCTGGCGGACGGCGGAAGAAGTGGTGTCCATGCCGTGGGCACCCAGAACGCCACCCGCAACCTTGGTCAGCGCAGTAGGCTCCGGAACCATCAGTAGGCCCCCTGCCCCCACGAGTTCTAAAGCCCCACCCACAAGCTTGCCAATGCCCCAGAGCCTACTGGAAAGGGATGGCTCGGATTCAATCGTCTCGCCCGCGAGCACCGCAGCGAGCTGAATCGGCGTCAACACCATCTGCACACCGGCATCAGGCGCTGGGTCAAAGTCTTCGCCTTGGGGGAATGCGCTACCGGACGGTCCGGGTATTGGCGAGTGATGCAGACACAACGTGCCACGGTCGAATGGCTGCGCCTCGCTACCGCACAGTGGCCCTGGAATCCTCTCGTTTGCCATGTGGTAAGCCGCAGTTCAGACGGCCCTCAAAGCCCAAAAAGTTCATTCTCTTATCGGGTGTAGCCCGGCACAGGTCACCAAAGTCACAACGCATCAGGGTGCAGACTGGTCGGTGTCCTTGCGATATTGGTCGATGAACTCGAACAGCTCATCGTCGGTGTGCACGCCCTCTGACCAGTCGAGAACATGCCGGGCGAAGACCGCGTGCACAGAAGCAACGGACGCAGGACGAGATGGCTCAAAGCTACGAATTACGTTTGGATTGCTAGCAGCGGCTGCCCGGGCAGGCGTCGACGGCCGCTCCGCCGGATTCCCTGGGGGCGCAATCGGTTGGTTACGCATCTGGTAGGCCGCCTCGAGCAACTCCCTTCCCCTTGGGTCTCGCGCCTGGCTCTCAAGCTTCATGAAGGACGAGAACTCGGAGGCCATGTAAGGGTCACTATTGGTCCGCCCGGGGTGCTCTCTCCAGTAGAAGAGCTGCCCAAGCGCCTGCGCCGACTCCGGCCAATCGAGTGTCGCAGCCAACAGCCAAGTCCCGTCATAGCCGGCAGCGCGAAGATGCCCGACCGGCCAGGCTGATTTCTGCCGAATTGCGCGCGCGACCCAGGCCATAGTCAACCACTGATGTGGCGTCCCCTGAGGAAACACTTCGAAAGCCGCAAGGCAATCGGCGATCGTCTCTCTGACGATCTGGTCAAACACTGCTCGCGGGCTGACGACTGCCGCCGCGCGTCTGATCAGACGCTCCATTTGTTCTCCTCCCCCTCAAGGCTCAGTTTACGGAGCCCTTCATCGGCATCCCCTGAAAACAAATTAAGCGCGCCGCTTGACCATACGAAGCGGCGCGCTTAATATTTATCCATCGCAACCATGGGAGGTTCCGAGCGATGGACCGAATGACCTACAGCGCAGAGAAGGAACTGGCAGACGCCACGGCCGAACTGGCCCACGTACTGAACCAGGAAGTCTTCAATGACCCGTTCCCGGTGGCCCGCCGCGGCGTCGGCGTGCGGGGCAACCTCGCCGCCAAGCAGGCCGCCCAGCAGCGTGCGCACGAAAACACGCGCCGCATCAGCGAGCTGAAGGCCCGCATCAACGAACTGCGCACGCGGATCGAAGACCAGCACCTCGAAGCCATCAGTAACGCTAGCCTCTTGGAACGCATGGGCTCTGGCCGGGTTGCCGCCGAGGTCCTGCCCGATGTGGCCCGGGAGACAGCATGAGTACGGCCATTCATCGCTGCAAGGTGTGCAACACCACCACACGCGTGGAGTACCGCCGAGAAATGCGCCCCATCGGCTACGGTCGAAAGGAAGCGGTCTATTTCCGAGCGGCTGACGGGATACGCAATGTCCAACCTGTCGCATGCTGCGGCCGCATCACCGACTGGAACTTCCTCAAGGCCCATCTCAACCCGGCTGTGAAGTGCGACGCCCGTTGCACCGATGCCAAAGGCTTCAAGTGCGAGTGCAGTTGCGGTGGGGAACACCACGCCAAGGGTGGCATGTTCATGAACCTTCTGGAGGCAGCATGAAGCAGCCCCACAACAGACCACCCGTGCTGAGTCGGGCCTGCGCCGTGGCAGACGACTACATCGAAGCTGGCAGCGCTTGCAGCGAGTTCCTAACTCCCGAGGACGCTTCGGTCACCCCGCCAGCTGGCTGGGGTATCTGGACCGTCCTGGCCATCACAGGCGGCATCGGCTTCGTCTGTCTCCTGGCGCTGCACTTCTGCCTGCGCCTGGCTGACCTCGTCACCAAGGTGCCGCAATGAAGCTCGACGAAGTTGCAGAACAGGCCATTTCTCAGCTGAGCGCGGGCGCTGCGCTGGTCATCGCCGTGCTGGCGGTACTGAGCGCAGCTCTCCCTGCCCTTCTCGCCTAACCAGTTTCGGGGCCGGCCGGCCTCTCCCTCCTCCCTTGCTCCGCGGGCTCCTCCCTCCCGCGCGCCGCGCCGGCACCACCTTTCTCCGGAGACCACCTTGTCACTGCTCTCAATCTTCCGAGGCGACCCCGTCGAAGACCGGATCGCCGACATCAAGAAGGCAGGCACCGCCTTCGCCGACTCGTCCGCGCTGCTCATCGAAAAGGTGATCACCCGCATCGAGTCCATCACCCCCACACGGGAGTTCTTCGGCGACCGGGTGGCAGAAGCGGCCGCAGTCCGCCGCCTGACGCTGGAATCACTGAACCGCCAACTGGCCGCCGCCCGGATGCGCGAGAAAGCACCCACCCTGACGATCCACGAAGCCAGCGGCGCCACCACGGTACTCCCCCTCAACCCGAACAGCCTGCCCACGTTGAAGCTGGGAACGATCCAGGAACGCCTGGGCATCGCCGTGACTGAAGCCTTCCTGATGGAACGCGGCTTCAAGGCAACCCACGAGCGTGGCGCCCGGCTGTATCACGAGTCGCAGTTCTATGCGATCTGCAGCGCCGTCGCCAGCCACGCCCACACCGTGGCAGCTCGGCATCACCTGCGGAGCGGATCATGAGTGACTTCTTCGCACCCATGACCACCCACATTGCTAAGACGGCACGCACGTGCATCTGGTGCGGGGAGCGTCTCACGGTTGGCCAGCCGTACTGCCGCCAGTCCGGCGTCTGGGACGGTCAATTCTTCACGAGCCGGTATCACCCCGAATGCTGGGACGCCCTCGGCGAGCAGGATGACCCCGAGTTCACACCTCATGAAAACGAGCGCCCGCTTTCGTCCGCAGAGGCCGAGTACCGGTCGTGGGACTGTGCAGCGCTCTTCCAAGCGAGCCTCCTATGAGTCGAAAGCGCACCGCTCATGTGCCCACCCCGTTTGTGGGCGATTTCCAGGACCACTTGACCTTCAACGGTCGGCCGCCCCGCACCCTGGCAGAGCTCCAGTTCGCGAAGGCGGAATACGAGCACCGCCAGCGCGCCGCCGAGATCCGAGCTCTTTCCAAAAAGCTCGCTCTCCTGGACCCATTCGTGGAGCCGATCCTGAAGGCAGGCATCCGCCTGTCCTATCGCGACCTCAGTTCTGCCGACCACGGCAAGGTCATCCGAGTTCAGCCGGTATACACGGTGCCAGGTCGCGACAGGAAGTTGTACGAGATCCTGATCGCGCTGGGCTTCAAGGAGGTCGAGCGGAAGGACTGGGGCTTGAACAACCTCTTGGTGACCTTGAAGCACGGCCGTGCCCTGTTGGTGCGGATCGAGATTCCGGGGCCAGCGATGGAGACAGCATGCGCGAGCTGATCACCGCCACCACCGTTGTTCTGTCCGCAGTGCTCGCGATGATGCTCATGCTGCTGCCACACCCACGTGCTCTTGCGAACCGATCATTCCTCCCCGTTTGTCGGGACCGTGACGCCATAACGGACGACCTGCGCAGCCGTCTTGATGATGTCGTGATTCAACTTCGACAGCGTGACAAACCTGGAGACTTCAGTTGCATTTCCTCCAAGCTGCCGATGTATGTTTTGGAGCGTTGCGTTGGCAATGCTCTGAAGTTCAAGCAGGGCATTCAGTCGATCAATGGGCAGAAGATCAAGACGGATCAAGGCCGCCTGCTGAATGAGCATTTTCAGCTTCTCTCGGCAAGTGAGAAGGGCATTTCGCCGAACGACTTGGCTTTCAAGGGTCAGTCGCAAGGAGAGTCCTTCGAGCCTCAAGGCGAAGTGCTCAGCGACGTTGATAGCTTCCTTCCGAGCAGCGCGTCCTTGGTTCCAAGGCACCCAGATGGCGATAAGCACCGAAACCGTAGCACCAACGGCCTGCGCCCATCCCGACCACTCGGCCTTCGACATGCAGGTACTCCAATGCTGGAAGCCCAGCAGGCAGAACTCCGGGACGTCCATGTGTCAGAGTTTCCCCAGCCGCACGCGGTCGCCCAGATCGGTCAGCCAGCGCCGGCCGTCCTCACGGATGCCGGTGGTCAGGCACTTGTCCTGCAGCCGCTGCTGCATCTCCTCCCCAACGACCTTGCCGCCAACAGCCTGGGGGATGAAGTAGAGCGCAGCGCGCTCCTCTGGAGTGATGTCACCCGGCACAGTCATTCGATTCGTTCCTTAAGGTATGGCCAGGCCGCCAGAGCCAACGCTCCTAGCGCAATCACTGCGGAGGCGAAGGCCCACGTTGCGGAGCGCTTGGCCGCTTGGGCGGACACCACCGAGGCACTTGCTGATTGCTCGGCAGCGTCAACGGCCCTTCGATCCAGAGCCAAGCGCTGTGCCTCTAGGCGCTCCTGGGCAAGCTCCTTCTGCTGCTTTACCCAGTTCTCAGCAATCTGTGAAGCGGGGAATGAGAACGTCCTCCCCTCCACAAGCAGCCGCTCAATCTCCTGGACCGACTTGCCGACCACGAATTGGTCGAAGTCCTTGTCGTCCCAGACCGATGTCCCGCCCAGGACCATCCCTTTGGAAATGCCTTTGACCATCCCCGCAGCCTCCACAAGCACGGATCGGATTCTATTCAGCGTCGAAGGGTTGCAACCCACCCGGGCAGGGGGCCAGTGATGGGCCGCCTCGCCCGCATCGCCATGGTGCCGGTGCTGTTGGTCTTCCTGGCCGTTGGCTTGGTGGTGATCGGCTGCATCTGCGCCTGGGAAATTCTCAAGACAGTTGGAGAAAAGCCATGAACGCCGTCTCCAACTGCGCAGCCCTCAACCAGGCCAAGGCCCACGGCGCGGAGCTGGACTTCTGGGCCAACCCGGCACCCCGGTGCCCGCACTGTGGCAAGACTAGCCACATCTCCGACAACGACTGGTGGCGCCTCTATGAAGAAGGCACCCACGACGTCGCCTGTCCCAGCTGCGATCAGGACTTTTCCGTCCGGACCAGCGTTTCCTATTCCTTCAGCACGGATCAACAACCATGACAGCACACACCACCCGCCGTCGGGACATCCGCGCCTGTCGCCGCGACAAGCGCCGCCCCTGGACGCTCCAATCCAGGGACAGCGTCCAGCAGGAGCAGCAGGACCGCTTGACGGCTGCATTCGACCAACTCGAGCACGAGCGGGCCCTGCAGACCCAAAGGGGCCTGAAATGAATGCGCAGGCATCAACCGACCCGCAAGTTGTGGTGAGCACCGCCCCGGCATGCATTTACCTGCTGGTCAGCGATGACCCTGAGCACCGCGGCAAGCCCTTCCCCAAGAATCCAGACGGCGACGAAGTGACCTGGTGCCCTGAGCCGGTGCTTGAATGCAACGTGGCCTACCTTCGCGCGGATGTCGCCACCCAAGAAGCGCAAGCCTTGCGAAGGCTCCTCCAGAGTCGAGATTCCGTCATAGTGGACGTTGCGAAGCAGCGCGACACCTGGGCGGCGGCTGCCAGATCGATCAAGTTCCAGGAGCGGGTTGCGCCGTGGATGGAAGCGTGCTTCGGCAGGGAGATTTCCGGAGACACAGAGGAACGGAACCACCGTTTTCTGGAGGAGGCGCTCGAGCTGGTGCAAGCATGCGGCTGCACCCAGATCGAGGCCCACCAACTGGTCGACTATGTCTACGGCCGCCCGTCGGGCGACAAGGCACAGGAAGTCGGGGGAGTGATGGTCACACTCGCCGCGTTGTGCCTGGCCCAGGCGATCGACATGCACTTGGCCGGCGACGTTGAGCTGGCGAGGATCTGGGGAAAGGTCCATGCCATTCGTGCCAAGCAGGCCGCCAAGCCCAAGCATTCGCCCCTGCCCGACCCGTCGGGGACGGAGGACTCCCATGTCCGCTGATCGAGCCCAGGTGCACCAGGTCGCCCGGGTCGGCGACACCATCACCGCCAAGGTGCGGCATCCCCACCCGGCCACGCTCCGCATCACCCTGACCAATGAACGCTGCCTGGCCTATGCCAACAAGCTGCTGCGGAACCCGGCCAGTGGCTGGACTCTGGAGCGCACAACGGGGAGTCAGTCATGACAGTCAGGCTCGTCCAATTCAAAGACACCGCTGATGTTGCCCCCTGCCCGAGCTGTGGAAACAAAACCGACTTCTCCATCCACTCGGAGCGGTGCGCTGAGGACTGCTGCGAAGTCTGGGCCCGCTGCAGCTGTGGCTACCAAATGGAGTCTGGCGACCGCTTGGAGGACGTCTGGGGCGGCTGCGACAACGAAAACGTAATGGCCGCCATCATCTGCTGGAACGACGCTATCCGCTCGCAACAGCCAGCCGCGCAGGCCGCAGAAAGGACAGCATGAGTGCAATCATCTCTCCCTGTGGTCTGTTCCGGTTCGAGCTGGAGCGCGAGGTTCAAGAGCATGGAATCGTGGCGGCGCTGTTCGGCGTCAACCCATCAACGGCCGACGCGACCACAAACGATCACACCATCCGCAAGGATCTCGGCTTCGCCCGGGTGCACGGCTGGAGCCGGATCATCAAGGGCAACGTCTTCCCTTTTCGTGCCACCGACGTGAACGAGCTCCGCCGCGTCGCAGACCACCGCCTGGAGGAGAACGCGGAACACCTCCGCGCCATCGCGGCGAAGGCGGACATCCTGGTCCCATGCTGGGGCCGCCGCACCAAGTTGCCCAAAGAGCTGCGCCCGCAGCTCGCGGTGACGCTGGAGCTCCTGCGCGCCACCGGCAAGCCCATCTTCACCTTTGGCTTCACCGCGTGCGGTGAGCCCGTCCACCCCCTCATGCTGGGCTACGACACGCCCCTCACCGCCTGGAGTTTGTCTTGAGCATCTACACCCTCAACACGGATTCGATCCTGGAAGCAGCCGTGCGGGCCGGCGCTACGCACAACAACGGCGCTGAAGGCCAGTTCCTCATCTGCGCCACCGAGAAGCAGCTGCGCCGCTTCGCCAGCACGCTGACCAGCCTGGAAGACCTGCGCACCGCGCTGCTCAACCCGCCGCCGGTGGCGCGCGACGAGAACGGCTACTGGACCAATCCGGCCCTGCCCGACGTGGACGAGTCGGTGAACCTGCGGCTGCTCTGCGAGGCGTTCGGTCTGGACTTCGCCGTGGAATGGGCCGAAAGCCAGGTTAGCGAGGAACGATGGGAGGCCTGGTCCAACGGAGCGGAGCATCTTGCCGATTGGAACCCCGAGCCGCCGGCTGGGGATGGGTGGGTGCTGCTGAGCATTCATGACACCGAGGACGGCCCGGTTGCACTCTATGTGCGGCAAATGCCTCGTGAGCCCGAATCAATTGGCAGGACCAAGTCCATGACGGCTGAAGAGATGCGCCCGCACTTTGAATGGTGGTACACGACGCGAGGCGTTTACGCACCTATTGGCTCAAGGGAGTGTGCGGCTGCCTGGGGCGCTTGGCTGGCGAGCGGCCACTACACCGCGCCGGGTGGTTGGAAGGTGTCGCCAATGCCTTGGGGGCTGCGAGAAGCCGCCTCGCCCGCACAGCCGGTGGTGGCGGTGACGGATTCCGAAATCGATGCTTTGATCGGTGAGCCCGACACCCACTGCCTGGACGAAGACCACCAGCCGCCACGCGACGTGTGGAGTTACAGCAAGGGCGCGGTGCGCCAAGCAGTCTGCGCAGCCCGGGCAGCTACTGCAAAGTCCGATGCCCTTCATGAGCGTCTGTCAGAGCGCGAGGCGCTACTTTCGAGCCTGGAAGAGCTAACGCGAAAGCATCAATACCACCTTGAGCGATCCGCCCAGCGTTCACAGCGCCTGTGGCAATGGGCCCATGAGGAGCTAACCGAGCCGCTGAAGACACGCTATTTCAATATCGTCGCCAATGGAACCGCAGACGTAATGGAATCGCCGACCTATGCCCAGCAGTACAACCTCCTCCGTCACCGGCTGGACGAATGCGCAGACGTACTGTCTTGGCTGTATGCATCGCTTCCGATGAATGCGCAGGACACCCAAAGGGTCGGCCGGATCCTAGGTAGGGCCCGGGCCGCCCAATCGATCTTCCCGGCTACATTCACGCCCCCGCCAACTTCCCCTGCACCTGATGCTCCGGAGCGAAACCATGGCTGAGCGCAGCCGCCCAATCCCCCCCGACCTCACACGCGAGGAGGTCGACGAAATTTGCCACCCGCTTGTCCAGAATGCTGCCAAGGTGCGGTTCCTCCGGGGCATGGGTATCAAGGTTGAGCAGCGCCCGGACGGCAGTCCACTGGTCAGCCGGGAGCACTATGTTCAGGTCAGACAGCGTGCAGCCAGCGCCGGCAGCCAACTGATGGACGATGCCGCGGTAACCAGCGACGGGCCTGCCTGGGGCGTCCATTGATGGCGCGCGCTCGCGACAAGCACTCCCAGATCACCCTGGGGCTGCTGCCCAGGATGGAGGCACGGCCGCGTAAGAACGGCTTCACCTTTCGATACCACCCTGTGGGCGGCAAGCCGATCAACCTGGGTCATGATCGAATCAAGGCGCTCAGACGGGTGCTGGATCTCACTGGCCAACTCGATGAGACCGGCACCCTGAAATGGGTCTGGGAGCGCTTCACGGACGATGATCGCCCCTCTCCACGATGGAAGAAACTCAGCGAGGGCACCAGGAAGGACTACGCCTTGGCCTGGAAGGAGATCTCCAAGACGTTCGGCAAGATGCTGATCAGCCAGATCGACGCCCCAATGGTTGCCCGTTATGTGCACATCGAACGGGCGTCCTCTCCCCGGCGGGCCGACATCGAGAAGACTGTGCTTTCCAACCTCTTCAAATACGGCATCACCCTGGGCGTCTGTAAGCTCAACGCGACGATTGGGGTTGAGCCGCACGGGTCTGAGCCTCGGACGGCACGTCCCTTGGACCAGGTACTCAAGAGGTTCCTTGCATGGCTGGATGAGCAGACGCCACAGCGTCGCATCATCGGTATGGCGGCGGAGTTCTCCAGCTTGGCCGGCAACCGTCAGGTGGAATTTCGCCCTCTCACCTGGCCCCAGATCGACCGGGCCAAAGGAGAGATTCGAACGTTTCGAGCAAAGCAACGCGGCAAGCGCCGGGAGCAGATTGTTGAAGTCATCAGCATTACCACTGCCATGGGGAGGCTGCTAGATCGCCTCGAAGCTGTCCGCGTCGATCGCGAGTGCCTGTATGTCTTCCCGACCCGGGACCGCAACCAATACACGGCCAGAGGATTCCAGACGCTCTGGAACCGGTCAGTGCACGCCGCCATGGAAGCCGGTGCACTGAAGCCCGAAGACCGGTTCACCTTCCATGACCTTCGGGCGTACTACGTCACTGTCCACAAACAGCAGACAGGGGACTTGCCCGACATTCACAAGAACAAAGCGACCACCGCTCGCGTCTACGACCGCAACACCGAGGTGCCTCGCTCCTCCCTGAAGTAAGACGCGCAACGGTGTCCGATAGCATCCGCACCGCCCGCCATGGCCCCTTCCCAGGGGCTATTTTTTTGGTTGAACCCCGACCCGGCGATCCTTCATATTCCCATTTCGGGAATATGAGGCCAATTTCCGCCTACTTTTGAGGCACAAACGAAAACGCCGACAAGCAACTAAGTACTTGTCGGCGTTCGCTTTATCCGGTGGGGTGGCTGATGGGACTCGAACCCACGACGACCAGAATCACAATCTGGGACTCTACCAACTGAGCTACAGCCACCGGCGAAGAAAAAGATTATGGCTCAGATTTCTCTCTGTAGGAAGCTTCTTTCGAAGATTTTCAAAAAAATTTTTGAGCCATTCCGAACTTGCTGGGTATCGACCGCGCAGCCGCTCACTGAGCCGCTGAGGCAGCAGCTTCCGAAGCCGCCAATGACTTCTGCACGGCAGGCTTGATCGACGCCTTGTATTCCGTCTTCAGCGCGTTATAGAACGACATCATTTCAGCCGCAGCCCAGGTCTGCGCGTACTGGTCCGCTGCGCGCTTGGCATCGATCAGCGCGGGGTCGCGCGGCAGCACCTTGTTGATACGCACCACCAGGTATTGGCCGTCGCCAGCATCCACCCCCACAAACGCGGGCAGCTTGGCAGCATCGGCACGCAGCACCTGCTCCAGCACCTTGCCTTGCAGGCCGGACGGCTTGGCACGCGACACGACCACGGCCTCACCCAGGCCCTTCGCATCACCACCCTTTTGCAGCTCAGCCAGACGCTCCTGGCCAGCCTTCATGGCGGCTTCCTTGGCATGCTGCTGCACCCAGGCCGCAGCCACCGCAGGCTTCACATCGGCCAGCGCCGGGGTGCGGCTCGGATGGTGAGCCACCACGCGGGCCGACACCAGCTGGCTCGACCCCGTTTCCACTGCAGCCGTGTTGCGCTTGTTGTTGAGCGTGTCGCTGCTGAACACTGCATCCAGCAGCTTGCTCGACGCCAGCACGCCAGTCGCATCCGTGGCCGGCTTGCGCTGCACTATGGCCTTCTGGATGGTCAGCTTGAACTTGTCGGCGGCCGGCTTGAGGCTGTCGCTCTGCTCGTACACGGTATTGCCGAAGTCGTCGGCAATCTCGGTATAACGCTTTTGCGCCAGCTCCTTGCGCAGCACCGCTTCAATTTCGGGGCGCACTTCTTCCAGCGGACGCAGCTTGCCACCGCGAATACCGGTGAGCTTGATGATGTGGAAGCCAAAGTCCGACTCCACCACATCGCTGATGTCGCCTTCCTTCATGGCGAATGCGGCGTCCTGGAACGGCTTGACCATGGCACCTTCACCAAAGAAGTCCAGATCACCACCGCGCACCGCAGAGCCTGCATCGTCCGAATTCTTCTTGGCCAGCTCCGCGAAACCCGCCGGGTTCTTGCGCGCCTCGGCCACCAGCGATTCCGCCTTGGCCTTCGCCTTGGCCTTGTCAGCCGCCGACATGTCCGGGGTCACCTTCACCAAAATATGGCTGGCGCGACGTTCTTCCGGTGCCTTGAAGTTCTTTTCGTTCTGCTTGTAATAGCCCTCAACATCCGCCGGATTGAGCGTGACGCTGCCGGTCAGCGAACCTTGGTCCAGCACGACATATTCGATGTCGGCGGTTTCCGGCTGCAGGAACTTGCTGGAGACCTTGGAGTCCTTGTAGAAGGCTTCCAGATCAGCATCGGTGGGCTTCAGCGCGGCTGCAAATTCGCGAATGTCAAAACGCTGAACCTGCACCTCACGCTGCTGCAGCAGCGCGTCAAAAGCCAAGCCCGCGCTGGATTGCGTCGGCAAGGCGCTATTGGCAATCGGGCCCAGCACCTGGTTGGACAGGGCGCCTTGGCGCACACGCACCAGCAAGCCGTCGGTCGTCAAACCAATGGACGCCAGCATTTCCTTGCGGAACTTGCCCTGCTCGTCATAAAGAAATGCGAATTGAGGGTCGTTGCTGATGATGTCCAGCAGTTGCTGGTCGCTCAGGCTGCGATGCTCTTTCTCGATGGCCACGGCAATGACTCGGTCGCGCAGCACCGTCTCCAGCACCTGCTTGCGCATTTCCGGGGTGTCAAACAGCTTCGGGTCGACATTGGGCGCCTGCTGGCGCATGCGCTCCTGCTGGTCTCGCACCGCCGCATCCCATTCGGTCTGCGTGATCTTGCGATCGCCCACAGCAGCAACAGCGGAATTGCTGCCGTCCATGAAGCGGCTATAGCCCTCGACCCCCACCAGCACGAAAGACGGCAGGATCACCAACAGCAACAGGAACTGCAACAGTCGCGTGTGCTTGCGAACGAAATCAAACATCAACAACCTCAGATGAGCCTTGCGCACATACGACAAAGGCGAACCTCGGTTCGCCTTTGCGCTGCGGCATTTTAGCCTCGGGATTGGTGGGCGCTGACGGTCTCGAACCGCCGACCTACTCCGTGTAAAGGAGCCGCTCTACCAACTGAGCTAAGCGCCCGAGGATTCTGTCCCCACCCTGCTTTCACAGGAGCCGGGGGGCGAAGCCTACCAGAAACTGGAGGCCTCAAAAACAAACGGCTCGCCCAAATCGTGGCAAACCGTCAATGGATCAGTTCACCGCGTCCTTCAAGGCCTTGCCAGGACGGAACTTCGGAACCTTGGCCGACTTGATCTTGATCGTGTCACCGGTGCGCGGATTGCGACCGCTGCGGGCCGCACGCTTGCTGACACTGAAGGTGCCAAAGCCCACCAGCGACACCGTGCCGTTTTTCTTCAGCGTGGTTTTCACACCGCCAATCAAGGCTTCCAGCGCACGCCCAGCAGCGGCCTTGGAAATATCCGCCTGCTTGGCAATGTGCTCGATCAATTCGGACTTGTTCACGAAGGTACCCCCTCTATGGTTTCAACGCGAGGGACGCCACCTTGGCGGCCGCCGCACGACCCGATCCGGTTGCGCCACACAGGATGCAGAGGGGAAAAACTCTCCATGCCCCGTTGATGGCGCGGGAAGCGGATTCTAGACGGATTCATCTGCGCACCCGATCAGGGAAAAGTCCCGATATAAAGGGAGGCAGGGCCGGTCGCCCATGCACATGCACATGCCCATGCGCAGGCCCGATGGATCAGCGCACCTTGGCCCGGATTTCGGGCAGCGCCTTTTGCAAGTAATACACCATCGACCAGATGGTCAGCACCGCAGCCAGATAAATCAGCCAGGTGCCCCACAGCCGGGTATTGATGAGGCCAAACACCACACCGTCATACAACAGGAACGGGATGGCCACCATCTGCACCGTGGTCTTGAGCTTGCCCAGCATATGGACCGCCACCGACCGCGATGCGCCGATTTGCGCCATCCATTCACGCAGCGCGGAAATGGCAATTTCCCGCCCCACAATGACCAGCGCCACCAGCGCGTCCACCCGCTGCTGCTCCAGCAACACCAGCAAGGCGGCGCACACCAGGAATTTGTCCGCCACCGGATCCAGGAAGGCACCGAAGGACGACGTCTGGTTGAGCTTGCGCGCCAGATAGCCATCCGCCCAATCGGTCAGCGCCACCAGAATGAAGAGCACGGTGGCCATCAGGTTCTGATGCGCAGGCGCGATCTGCAAATGAAACAGCCCCACGATCAGTGGGATGGCCACGATGCGGGCCCAGGTCAACAAGGTTGGCAGGGTCAGGAACATGGTTGGGATTGTGCCCACCTTTTGGGGTCGCACGCCCCGATCTTGCGGGATTGAGTGCAATCAATTCCTGCAGACCTGCAGCACTCAGTCCAGCGTGCGAGGTTTGAAGCGCCGGTCGTTGTTGAAGAGGAAGACCTCATTGAACTTCCAGGGGTGGGGCAGATGGCTCACATCCCCATACGGGGCCGCCCTGCGCACCGCCGCCATCGCCAGCTCGATGGTGTCCACCGCCTGCCCGGGCCGACGCAGCACGCGGATGTTGCGCACCGAACCATCGCGGTTGAGCTCCACCTCCAGCACCGGAATGGCCAGCAGCACGGCCGGGACCTCCCCCATGTAGGTGGCATCCGGATTGGCGGCCACCAGGCGCAGCGCCGCCTGATGGCGCAGCTCTTCGTGGGTGGACACCGCATGCGGCGGCTCCAGGCGCCCCTGGCTGTTCACCAAGGCCGTCGGCGCCTCGGGGCCCTGCACAGGCCCCTGGGCGGGCGCCGCAGGGCGTGCGGGCTGGGCACTCACAGTCGAGGGGGCTGCCGGCACGCGCGGCGACGGACCGCCGCACCCAGCCATGACCACCGTCAACCCGAGCGACGCAGCCCAGCGCAGCCCCACCCGTGCCACGCCACTGGATCGCGACATCGGCACCAACACCGGACGCCCCACCGGACCGTTGGCAGCCCCCTGCACCACCCCATGCGACCAGAGGGAAAAAGCGCCAGCGCAGGCAGATTTCGGTTGATTCATGCTCGACAGTTCCATCGTCCGCCCATCAATGCAGGGCACGGTAAATCTCTTCAGCCAGTTCGCGGGACACACCCTTCACGCTGGCCAGCTCTTCGATGCTGGCACCGGCCACGCCGCGCACCCCACCAAAGCGTTGCAGCAGTTGCGCCCGCTTCTTTGGCCCGACACCCGGCACATCCTCCAGACGCGAAGACCCGGTGCGCACCGATGCACGCTTGGCCCGCATGCCGGTGATGGCAAAGCGGTGGGCCTCGTCCCGGATCTGCGCCACCAGCATCAGGGCGGCGGAATCACGCCCCAGATAGACCTTCTCGCGCCCGTCGGCAAACACCAGCTCCTCCAGGCCGACCTTACGGCCTTCGCCCTTCTCCACACCCACGATCAGCGACAGGTCCAGGCCCAGCTCCTCGAAAACTTCACGCGCCATCGACACCTGGCCTTTGCCACCGTCCACCAGCACCAGGTCGGGCAGGCGCCCAGCACCATTCTGAGCAGCTTCCGCCATGCGGCTGTAACGACGTGTCAGCACCTGTCGCATGGCCGCGTAGTCATCCCCCGGTGTGATGCCTTCGATGTTGAAACGGCGGTACTGGCTGCTTTGCATCTGATGCGCTTCGAACACCACGCAGGACGCCTGCGTGGCTTCGCCAGCGGTATGGCTGATGTCAAAACACTCGATGCGGAACTTGTCCAGGTCGGTGATGCTGAGGTCCAGCGCATCCACCAGCGCCCGGGTACGAGCCTGCTGCGACCCTTCTTCGGACAACAGGCGGGCCAATGCCAGCTCGGCACCCTTGGCGCACATCTCCTGCCAGATCCGGCGCTGGCCGCGTGGCTGGGCCTGGGTGGTCACCCGATAACCGGCCTGGTTGCTCAAGGCCTCGGCGAGTGCCGGGTCCACGGCATGGGACAGCACCAGCAGCGACGGCACCGGCGCTTCCAGATAGTGCTGCGCAATAAACGCCTCCAGCACCTGGCGCTCAGCGCTCGGCGGGCCCTCACCTTCCACCGGCACCAGCTCATCGTCATCCACCAGCGAGACGGCCGTCGCGTCTTCCACATGCTTGGGGAAGTAGGCCCGGTCGCCCAGATGCCGCCCCCCACGCACCATGGCCAGGTTCACGCAGGCGCGCCCCCCCTGCAGGCGCACCGCCAGGATGTCCACATCGCGGTCCCGGCCGGTGGCGCTGTTTTCATCCACCGCCTGCTGCTGCAGTACCTTGGACAGCGCCGAAATCTGATTGCGCAGTTCGGCCGCCTGCTCATATTCCATGCGCTCGGCGTGGGCCATCATCTGCGCCTGCAGGCCGTCCATCACCTCCTGGGTCTCGCCCAGCAGGAAACGCTCCGCATGACTGACGTTGCGGGCGTAGTCCTCCGTCTGCCCTTCCGGCACACAGGGGCCGGAACAGCGGTGGATCTGGTACAGCAGGCAGGGCCGACTGCGGTTGTTGAAGACCGTGTCCTCACAGGTGCGCAACCGGAAGACCTTCTGCAGCAACTGGATGGATTCCTTCACCGCCCAGGCGCTGGGGAAAGGTCCGAAGTAACGATGCCGGCGGTCCACCGCCCCGCGGTAGTAGCTGATGCGCGGCCAGGCATGGCCGGACAAGCGCAGGTAGGGGTAGCTCTTGTCGTCGCGAAAGAGGATGTTGAAGCGCGGGTTCAGCGCCTTGATGAGGTTGTTTTCCAGCAGCAGCGCTTCGGCTTCGGTCCGCACCACCGTGGTTTCCAGCCGGGCGATACGCGCCACCATCATGCCGATACGGGTGCCGCCGTGGTCCTTCTGGAAGTAGCTGGAGACGCGCTTCTTCAGGTTGTTGGCCTTGCCCACATACAGCACATGGTCCTGGGCGTCGAAGTAGCGGTAGACGCCAGGCAGCGGCGGCAGCGCGGCCACCTCGGCGAGCACACGCTCGCGCACGTCACGGGCGGCGCGTTCCATGTCGCGCACGCGCAGCCCCTCGGCAGCCTCAATCGCCCGCCCCTGCTCGTTCCAGGTTTCGGCGTGCGAGGCCAGGGAGGGCGGTGCGGTGTCTTCGGCGCCGGCCTCAGACGGGCTGGCGGGATCGGAATGGGGACGGGACTCGGGGGCCGGCGCCGGGTGACCCGGGTCGGTCGGAATTGTGCTCATGGGCGGAATTGTGCCGCCGGATAATGAGGCATGGCCCACTCTCCAGATTTCCCGGCAGATTCCTCTTCTGAATCGCCAGCCAAACTTGCAGCTGCAGCAGCAGCCACTGACTCAAAGGCCGACTCAACAGCCGGATCAGCAGCCAGATCAGCAGCCAGATCAGCAGACGAGTCAGCAGCCGACTCAACCACTGACTCACAGACCGGCCCAACAGGCCATCCAGCCTCTCGCACCACCGCTGACAAGCCGCATGACTGGCTCCGTCAAGAAGCGTACACCGACGGTCCTGCAGGGTACGGAGCGGCCGGCACCCTGGCCGCCACACCAAGCGTCCCGCCTGCACTCCGCCGCTGGGACCTGTTCTGCCGCGTGATCGACAACCACGGCGATCTGGGCGTGTGCCTGCGCCTGGGCCGCGACCTGGTGTCACGCGGTGCGCAGGTGCGGATGTGGTGCGACGACCCGTCTGCGCTGCAATGGATGCAGCCCGGCCTGATGGCTGGCCTGGACATCCTCCCCTGGCCACCCGGCGCTGATTTCAGCGCCCCTGCGGACGTGGGCGATGTGGTGATCGAAGCCTTCGGCTGCGACCTGCCCGCCCCCTACCTGTCGGCCATGGCAGCCCGTCGCCGAGCGCCGGTCTGGATCAATCTGGAATATCTCAGCGCCGAACCGTATGTGGAGCGCAGCCATGGCCTGCAGTCGCCACAATTCAGCGGCCCGGCGAAGGGACTGAACAAGTGGTTTTTCTATCCCGGCTTCACTGGACGGACCGGCGGCTTGCTGCGGGAGCCCAGCTTGTTGGCACACCTCCACGCGCTGGACGCACCCACCACCCACGCCCCGCCGACGCCCGAAACCCTCAACGCCGCGCCGCCCCACTCGCCCAACTTCTCGCCCAACCCCGCCGCCATCCGCCCCCTCGCCGACAGACCTGCCCACGACAAACCCGCCCACAAGACGCCGGCCGATGACTGGCTTACCGCACACGGCTGGGCACCCCGGCCCGGCGAGCGCGTGCTGAGCCTGTTTGCCTACCCGCATGCGGCCTGGGACCACCTGCTGAACCGCTTGACTGGACCCTGGCTGCTGCTGCTCTGCCCGGGCGCTGCCCCACAGCAGGTACCGCCGCTGCTGCGCCCCGGTCAGCGCTGCATCGCCCTGCCCTACCTCAGCCAGACTGACTACGACCGGCTGCTGCAGTCCTGCGATTTCAATCTGGTTCGCGGAGAGGATTCCTTCGTCCGCGCCCAATGGGCCGGGCGGCCGATGCTCTGGCAGATCTACTTCCAGGACGACGGCGCCCACAGCCCCAAACTGCAAGCGTTTCTCGATCTGGCCTGGGCCGACGCCGCCCCGGGCACACGCGCCGCCTGGGCCTCCTTGCACCGAGCCTGGAACGGCCTTGGCGCCTGGGACGATGCGGCCGCCTCGGCCCTGGCCGACCTGGACGGCGCCCGCTTGCAAGCCGTGGCATGGCGTGCCAAATTGATGGAACAGCCCGATCTCGTCACCCAGCTCATGGGCTTTGCCTTGGGCAAGGCTGGGGTTTCGGGCTAGAATGCGAGGCTTTTCGCCGTTCAAACGGCCACCACACTGCCGGAGCAGTACGGATCTCGCCATCTCAGGAGCCCAGCCATCGATCCTTCATGGGTTTTTCTTGGCCACCTTCCTGAGCCGCACCCCAGAGACTGTCCCGGATCTATCCCGGAATCATCATGAAGATTGCTCAAGAAATTCGCGCCGGCAACGTGATCATGCACGGCAAGGACCCGATGGTCGTGCTGAAGACTGAATACAGCCGCGGTGGCCGCAATGCCGCCACGGTCCGTATGAAGCTGAAGAGCCTGCTGAACAATTCGGGCACCGAAGTCGTCTTCAAGGCCGACGACAAGATGGACCAGATCATCCTGGACAAGAAGGAGTGCACCTACTCCTACTTCGCCGACCCGATGTATGTGTTCATGGACACCGAGTACAACCAGTACGAAGTGGAAGCCGAAAACATGGGCGACGCCATCAACTACCTGCAAGACGGCATGGAAGTGGAAGTGGTGTTCTATGACGGCAAGGCCATCTCGGTGGAACTGCCCACCAGCGTGGTGCGCGAAGTGACCTGGACCGAGCCGGCCGTCAAGGGCGACACCTCCGGCAAGGTGCTGAAGCCTGCCAAGATCTCCACCGGTTTCGAAATCCCCGTGCCCATCTTCGTGGCCCAGGGCGACAACATCGAAATCGACACGCGGACCCACGAGTACCGCAAGCGCGTCTGATCTTCAGACCCGCTGGAGGCGCCGCCACGAGGCGGCATCCAAAAAAAGCAGCCTGCGGGCTGCTTTTTTTGTGGGCCCGTGAGCCGAACCACCCCAGGGCGCTCAAGTTCGATTCGTCGGCGCGCCGTGATGCTTGTCGGACATCGTCTGATGGGTCCGCTTCGCCACCTTGGTCGACTTCGCCTTGTTGGGCTTGGCAGACTTGGAGGCTTTGGCATGTGGGGCAGCCTTGCCGGACTTGGCCGATTTCCCGGGCGTCCCAGGCCTGGCGGACTTCGCGGGCTTGGCAGGCTTCGCGGCCGACTTCCCGGACTTGTGCGCAACCGCCTTCTTGGCACCCGCCTTCTTTGCAGGCTGCTGCCCCGCCGACTGAGCGGCCACATGCCCAGGGTGCGAACCCGCCACGGCGGGAGCCGCCCTGCCCTCCAACACACCCTGCGACACACCCTGCGACCCCCCCTGCGACGCACCCTGTGCCATCGCTGCGGGCGCCAGGCACAGCGCAAGGGCTGCAGACATCGCCAGCGTGGCGCCGACTAGGGCGCCCACTGTGACGGCCTTGTTGGCGGCCTTGTTGGTGGACAGGGGGGTCATGAATACCTCAGCGTCAAATCGTCAACGTCAAATCGTTCCTGCGGGAGACTTGGCAGTCTAGCGC
Source organism: Roseateles sp. SL47 (assembly GCF_026625885.1). NCBI lineage: Bacteria > Pseudomonadati > Pseudomonadota > Betaproteobacteria > Burkholderiales > Sphaerotilaceae > Roseateles > Roseateles sp. SL47. The sequence goes on from NZ_CP113068.1 coordinate 4,980,725, forward strand.
CAGCCCCGGGGGCCACACCCACCGACCAGGTCAGACAAACTCGCCCTGGCGCAACCATTTGGTCGCCACCCACTTCTCCCCCTCCAACACCGGGGCGCCACCGTGCAGGGTGAGCGTGCCGGGCTCCGGACGGTCGTAGCTGAAAAAGACGGCATTGCCCTTCTGCGCCATGACATCCAGCTTGACGTCGGGAAAGACGGTGGCACCCCCGCGTGTGGGCGTGTTCAGATACATCACCAGCGTGCCGACCCGCTGCCCACCCCGCTGCAGAATGGCCTTGCTGCTGGCATGGCGCGGGTCGAAGTAGTCGTAATGCGGCTGGTATTCCGCACCGGTGCGATAGCGCAGCACCTGCAAGCCCTCACCGTTGCGCAGCGGCCAATTCACCAGGGTCGCAATCCGGGCCTCAATGCGCTTGACCACCTCGGATTCACCACGCTCGAAGAACATGCCCTCGCTGGTGCGGGCGGCATTCACCTCGCTCCCCTCTTTCTGGGACGCCACCGTCTCAGACCGGGCCAGGCGCGCCCGAGCCGCATCCACGATGGCATCACATTCGTCGTCCGTGAGCAGGCCACCAAACACCACCACCCGAGGACGCTGCAAGGTCATCAGCACCTGCACCCGATGTCCGTCGGGCAGTTGCACCGAACGTTGATCACCCAGATCCGGCTCCGGCACCAGCCCCGGCTGCACCACCGGCTCCGCGACCGCAGGCAGGCTCAGTGCCGGCTCCTGCGACGGATGCTCTTCCAGCGCCTGCCGCGCCATTTCAGGCTGCCAGCCGCTGCTGAGCATGGCCTGGTACAGCGCCTCGCGCGTGATGCCGTTGTGCAGTTGCGCCGTGATCCACTGGCGAAGTTCGGTGGTGAGATATTGCGAGCTACTCATGTTGCGTGCCTGCCCGTCCCTGGGGATGCTCCTATGGTCTGTCAGTCCATCAGCCGCCGGCGGAAAACCAGCCGGTCCGGCGTGCTGACATCGGAAGCGTAAGCGTAGCCGTCCACAGCGAAGTCCTGCAGAGCGGCTGGTGTCTGGATGTGATTCTGGATCGCATAACGCGCCATCAATCCCCGCGCCCGCTTGGCGAAGAAACTGATGATCTTGTAGCGGCCGCCCTTCCAGTCCTCAAACTGGCATTCAATGACGCGCGGCTTCAGCGACTTGCGGGCAGCGGCCTTGAAATACTCCTGCGACGCCAGATTCACGATCACCGGCGACTGCAGTTGTGCGCAACGCTCATTGAGATGCTCGGCAATGGTGTCGCCCCAGTAGGCATACAGATTCCCACCCTTGGGATTGGCCAGCGAGGTCCCCATTTCCAGACGATAGGGCTGGAGACGGTCCAGCGGACGCAGCACGCCGTAGAGCCCGGACAGAATGGCCAGGTGCTGCTGCGCCCATTGCAGATCGGCCACATCGAGGCTGGTGGCCTGCAAGCCGTCATACACGTCGCCATTAAAGGCCAGCACGGCGGGTTTGCTATTGCTGTCAGTGAAACGGGAGGACCAGGCCTCGTAGCGCGCCAGATTGAGCGACGCCAGGGCATCGGAGATGTCCATCAAGCTGGAAATATCGGCCTGGTTTTTGGCCTTCAGCAGCTCGATCAGTTCAGCGGCCTGGGGGACAAAAGATGGACGTGTCGCCAGGGCAGCCACCTCGGCGGGTGTCGGCGTGTCGTAGTCCAGTGACTTGGCAGGAGAGATCACATACAACATGCTGTCAATTGTCGCCGAGCTATCGAACCACTGGATCGAGCCAGCCACGGGGTTCGCCCTCGGACACATTTGGCGACACACAGGTCCACGGACTCGACCCGGGCAACGTCCATCAAAAGCGCCGATCAGAAGCACCGATCAGAAGCACCCATCCGAGACAGCCATCCGCAGCACCATCAAAAAAGCCACCCGAAGGTGGCTGCTTGCGAGCACGCTAACTCAGCGGGCCAGCAGCCCATTGATGGCGGTCACATCCTCGGGGCGCAGCTGGCCAGAAGCCTGGCGGAGCTTGAGGCTGTTGACCAGCACGTCATAACGCGCCTTGGCCAGATCACGCTGGGTGGTGTAGAGCTGCGTCTGCGCATTCAGCACGTCCAGGTTGACACGCACGCCCACCTTGTAGCCCAACTGAGTGGCTTCCAGCGCCAGCTTGGTGGACGACTCCGCCGCCTCGTAGGCCTTCACCTGAGCCAGCAGCGACTGCACGCCAAAGAAAGCGCGCTTGGTGTTCTCTTCCACACTGCGGCGGGCGTAGTCCAGGTCATTGCGAGACTTCTCCTCCAGCGCCACCGTCTCACGAATACGGTTGGTGATGGCGCCGCCGCTGTAGATAGGCACGTTCAACGCCACCGCCGCCGTGGCGTTCGTGAGATTGCCGGTATAGCTCAAGCCGGTACCGGTCTGGCGCTGTGCGCCATAAGAGCCGGTCAGGTCCACCGTCGGCAGCCGGGCCGCCTTGGCCTTGTCGATCTCCAACCGGGCCACATCCAGGCCCAGTTGCGCCTTGCGGATGGACGGATGACCACTTTCCGCCGTACTCACCCACGAATCCACCGTGGTGGGCGTCACCGGCGGCAACACCACCGGCGTGGCCAGCGGACGCGGCTGCACGCCCACACGGCCCACCAGTTGATCCAGCGTCACCTGCTTCACCCGCAGGTCGTTGTCCGCCGCCAGTTCCTGGGCGGTGGCCAGGTCATACCGGGCCTGTGCTTCCCGTGTATCGGTGATGGTGGCCGTACCCACCTCGAAATTGCGCTTGGCCGAGGCCAGCTGCTCGGCAATCGCCGCCTTGTTGGATTGCGAGGTCGAGAGGGCATCCTTGGCCGCCAGCACATCAAAGTAGGCGGTGGCAATGCGGATGATCAGGTCCTGCTCGGCCGTATCCAGATCGGCCTGAGCCACTTCCACGTTTTTTCGGGACTGCTCGATGGTGACGCTGTTGCTGCGATTGAACAGCGCATAAGAGGCGGACAGCCCCACCGTGCTCACCGTGTTGCCGTAGCGATCCCGCGAGACCTTGCTTGGCGGATCGGTTTCGGTGCGGGTGGCGCTGGCGCCCAGCCCCACGGTGGGCCGGTTCAGCGCCTCGGACTGCCCCAGCTGGTACTGGGCCGATTCGGCCACGGCGCGGGCGGCCAGATAGGTCGCGTCATAGGTACGAGCCGCTTCATACACCTCCTGCAGGCTCTGCGCGCGGACGGCACCCGCCAGGCCAAGGGCAGCCATCAACAGCGTCATCCGCGGCAGGTGGCGGGTCAGGGGCGTACGGCGATCAGCGGCCATGAGGCTTCCTCTTGTCTATGTAATGTTCTCGAACAGGAATGGAATCAATACCGCGGCACCGAAGGGTCGATCTCCCGCGACCAGGCGTCGATGCCGCCGGCGAGGTTATAGACCACATCAAAGCCGTGTCGTGCCAAAAATGCGACGACCTGCAGACTTCGGACACCGTGATGACAATAAACGGCGATGGGCTGCTCTGGATCCAGCCGCTGCAGGTCAGACGGAATGTCCCCCATGGGCATATGCACACCGGCAAGACCCGGCACATCGATGCGAGCCAGCGCCACCTCCCAAGGTTCGCGCACATCCAGCAGCAAGGCGGCCGGCGTCTGCCGGGCCCAGTCCTGGAGCTCCTGAACGGTCAGGATCTGCATCGATGAGGGGGGCACGTGGCCAGGGCATGCATGGGGGATTCCGCCGCCGGTCAGAACGTGAAGTGCGAGCCGGTGTCAAAGCCAGGCAGACGCTCCACCACCGTCTCGAACAGGTTCTCACGCTTGAATTCGCGCTCACCGGTCCGGTAGGTGATGGTGGCCGTCATGGCCGGCTCGTCGCCGATGATGGCCCCCAGGCGCCCACCCACCTTGAGTTGGTCCAGCAGGGCCTGCGGCACCTGATGCACCGACCCCGACAGCAGGATCACGTCAAACGGGGCTTCATTGGCCAGGCCCTTGGCCCCGTCGCCCTCCACCACCGTGACGTTCAGCAGCCCCGCACGGCGCAGCGATTCACGCGCCTGTGCCGCCAGCGCGGCATCCCGCTCGATGGTGAACACCTGTTGCACCTTGTAGCCCAGCAGGGCCGCCAGGTAGCCGGTGCCGGTGCCGATTTCCAACACCTTCTCATGGCGCTTGACCTGCAACTCCTGCATCCAGCGGGCTTCCACCCGGGGCGGCAGCGCATGGCGCCCCGGGCCCAGCGGCAGCTCGACGTCGGTGAAGGCCTTGTCGCGCAGCGGTGCGGGGACGAAGTCCTCGCGCTTCACGACGGCCAGCAGATCCAGCACGGAGGTATCCAGCACATCCCAGGGGCGGATCTGCTGCTCGATCATGTTGAAGCGGGCTTTTTCGAAGTTCATGTCCAGTCCTTCCGGTGGCCCCATGGCGCACCGATGCGGGCGATATTCTAGGCGTCGACGCGCGGCATGCCGTCGTCGCGCGGGCGGTTGAGAAGTCCCTTGAAAAGCAGCTCCATGTGCAGCTCAATCACCGCTTCAGGTTGTTTCTTGGGTCCGAGGTCCAGGCCGCAGGCGCCAATGGAGTATTGATGCAGCACCATGTGCAGGATCGGGCCGATCAGCACATGCACAGCCGTGTCAGGGTCCACCGGCCGGAATTCCCCGCTGGCTACGCCGCGGCGGACGACTTCAGCCAGCATGTTGCAGCTGGGGTCGATGACCTCATCCACGTAGAACGCGGCAATGTCCGGGAAGTTGCGGGCCTCGGCCAGCATGATCTTCATGATGCCGCCCGCCGGGGTCAGCCCCAGCCGCATCCACCATTCACGCATCAGCCAGACCAGCAGATCGGCCATCGGGCCCTGATGCTTATCCAGCCCTTCCCGACCTTCGGCGATCTTGCTGCCCAGCGACTCTCGAATCACCGCCTTGAACAGCTCTTCCTTGGAGGGGTAATACAGATAGAGCGTGCCCTTGGACACTCCCGCCCGCGCGGCCACCTCTTCCGACCGGGTGGCGGCAAAGCCCTTCTCGACAAACAACGCCAGGGCCGCGTCCAGCAGTTCCTGCGGACGAGCCTCTTTGCGCCGCTGACGCAGTGCGATGGGTTCCTTGGATGGGGACGACATGTTCAGTACTGACTAACCGGTCAGTACTGTAGCGCTGCGCAGGAGGAGCGGCAAGCGGCCAAGCCCTGAAGAACGGGGGAGCGCAAGCTGACGGGGCCTTCACGCGCCCGTCCTCAAGCTGTCTGCGAGCTGTCTGCGAGCTGTCTGCGAGCCGTCTGTACGCTTTCCAAGGTTCATTCAAGGGTATCTGACGGTGAGTGTGCTGCTAATTCACCCGTATCGGCCGCTATCATGCGCCGGCTCCGCCCCGATGTCCGGAAAGCGGACGGTAGCCACCTGGAGTTGATGTTGGACACAGTGATGTTGATCAAAGCCGCGATCATGGGGATCGTGGAAGGCCTGACCGAATTTCTGCCGATCTCCTCGACCGGCCACCTGATCCTCGCCGGCTCGCTGCTCGGTGGTTTCAGCGACACCAAGGGCAAGGTCTTTGAGATCGCCATCCAGACCGGGGCCATCCTGGCGGTCATCATCGTCTACTGGCAACGCCTGCGGGAGACCGCCGCCGGCCTGGGCAATGATGTCCGCGCCCGCCGCTTTGTGCTGAACGTGCTGATCGGCTTCCTGCCCGCCGTCATTCTGGGCCTGCTGTTTGGCAAGGCCATCAAGGCCCACCTGTTCACCCCGATCGTGGTGGCCACCACCTTCATCGTGGGCGGCTTCATCATCCTGTGGGCCGAACGACGCCCGGCCAGCACCATACGTGTGCAGGAGGTGGACCAGATGACGCCGCTGGACGCCCTCAAGGTCGGCCTGGTGCAATGCCTGGCCATGGTGCCAGGCACCAGCCGTTCGGGCTCCACCATCATCGGCGGCATGCTGCTGGGCCTCTCGCGCAAGGCGGCCACCGATTTCAGCTTCTTCCTGGCCATCCCCACGCTGATTGGCGCCGGGCTCTACAGCCTCTACAAGGAACGCGAGGCCCTGGCCGTGGCGGACGTACCGCTGTTTGCCGTGGGCCTGCTGTTCTCCTTCATCAGCGCCTGGATCTGCGTGCGCTGGCTGCTGCGCTACATCGCCAGCCACAGCTTTGTGCCGTTTGCCTGGTACCGCATCGCCTTCGGCATCGTTGTGCTGGTGACCGCCTATACCGGCGTGGTGGTCTGGCAGGACTGATCCACCCGCAGGCGACGGCTTTTATCAAGCCGTCCCGGGGGTTTTCAACGGGTCAGATCCTGCCGGACGGGCACTTCGTCGCACCCGGCTGACCCTGTTGCCCGCCTGACCAGGCGCCGGTCGCTAGAATTGCCGCATGACCATCACGATCAAGACCGGCGCCGACATCGACGCCATGCGCATCGCCGGCCGCCTCGCTTCCGAGGTGCTGGACATGCTCACCCCGCATGTCAAACCGGGCGTGACGACCGAACACCTGGACCAGCTGGCCCACGACTACATCGTCAACGTCCAGCAGGCCATTCCGGCCCCACTGAACTACCAGCCGCCGGGCTACACGCCCTACCCCAAGTCCATCTGCACCTCGATCAACCATCAGGTGTGCCATGGCATCCCGAACGACCGCCCGCTGAAGAACGGTGACATCGTCAACATCGATGTGACGGTCATCAAGGACGGTTGGCATGGGGATACCAGCCGCATGTTTGTGGTGGGAGAAGGCTCGATTGCCGCCAAGCGGCTGTGCAGCTTTACCTACGAAGCCATGTGGAAGGGCATCCAGAAGGTCAAGCCGGGCGCCCGCCTGGGCGACATCGGCCATGCCATCCAGACCTTTGCCGAAAGCGCCGGGTTCTCGGTGGTGCGCGAATTCTGCGGCCACGGCATCGGCCAGAAGTTCCATGAAGAACCGCAGGTGCTGCATTACGGCCGCCCCGGCACGCTGGAAGAGCTGGTCCCTGGCATGGTGTTCACCATCGAACCGATGATCAACGCCGGCCGCCGTGAGATTGGCGAGATGCGCGACGGCTGGACCATCGTCACCAAGGACCGCTCGCTGTCCGCCCAATGGGAGCACACCGTGCTGGTGACCGACACCGGTTATGAAATCCTGACCCAGTCGGCCGGCACCCCTGCGCCGCCGGCGTTTGTGCAGCCTCAGGTGGCTTCGGCCTGATCCATGCGGCGCTCAGGGCTGAACGCCGCCGGATGGGCCCGCCGCCAGCGCTTTCCATGAGCACCAGTCCATGAGTGCAGTCCCTGCTCCAGCGGCCGCCCCAGCGGCATCCTCCGACTCCCCGGCCTCGCCCCCCTGCAGCCCTCCCCCGGAGGCGCCGCTGAGCATCGCCACCCTCCGCCAGGACTTCAAGGCCGGCAAGCTGGCCCTGCTGCACGAGTTTGCCCAGGCCAAACCGTCCGTGTCTGCCGCCACGCGGCTGATGCGGCTGCTGGCCCGCCATGTCGACGCCACGCTCCAGGGGCTTTGGACCTGGTCCGGCCTGGCCACGCAGGCGCCGGAGGCCGCGCTGGTGGCGGTGGGGGGCTATGGGCGCGGCGAGCTGTTCCCGCATTCGGATGTGGATGTGCTGCTGCTGTTGCCCGAAGGGCTGGCCGCCGACCAGCCCGGCCCGCTGAAGCAGGCCATCGAATCCTTCATCACCGCCTGCTGGGACATCGGCCTGGAGATCGGCTCGTCGGTCCGCACCGTGCGTGAATGCCTGGACGAAGCGGCCGGTGACGTCACCATCCAGACCGCCCTGCTTGAATCCCGCTGGCTCGCGGGGGGCAAACCGCTGGTGCGCCAGTTCGACAAGGCCTTCTGCAAGGCCCTGGACCCACGCGCCTTCATGCGGGCCAAGACGCTGGAAATGCGCCAGCGCCACACCAAATACGAAGACACGCCCTACGCGCTGGAGCCCAACTGCAAAGAAAGCCCCGGCGGGCTGCGCGACCTGCAGGTGCTGATCTGGATTGCCCGGGCAGCCGCACTCGGCAAGACCTGGGCGCAACTGGCCGCCAAGGGGCTGATCACCTCGCTGGAAGCGCGGGCGTTGCAGCGCAATGAAGGGGTGCTCAAGCTGATCCGCTGCCGCCTGCACATCGTGGCGGGCCGGCGTGAAGACCGGCTGGTCTTCGACCTGCAGACCGCCGTGGCCGAGAGCTTCGGTTATGCCTCCACCCCGTCGCTGCGCGCCTCGGAGCACCTGATGCGCCGCTATTACTGGGCGGCCAAGGCGGTGACGCAGCTCAACCTCATCACCCTGCTCAACCTCGAAGAACAGATCAACGGCACACGAGACAACGAGCTGCGGCCGGTCAACGAGTTCTTCGTGGAACGCTCCGGCATGCTGGAGGTCGCCACCGACGATCTGTACGAGCGCCATCCGGAGGCCATCCTCCAGACCTTCCTGGTCTATCAGCAGGCACCTGGCATCAAGGGCCTGTCGGCCAAGACGCTGCGGGCGCTTTATCACGCCCGGGGCCTGATGAACAGCGGCTTTCGGCGCGACCCGGTCAACCGCGCCACCTTCCTGAGCATCCTGCAGCAGATGCAGGGGCAGACCCACGCCTTCCGGTTGATGAACCAGACCTCGGTGCTGGGGCGTTACCTGTGGCCGTTCCGCGCCATCGTCGGGCAGATGCAGCACGACCTGTTCCACGTCTACACGGTGGACCAGCACATCCTGATGGTGCTGCGCAATGTCCGGCGTTTCTGCGTGCCGGAGCACACCCACGAATATCCGTTCTGCTCCCAACTGGCCGTGCAGTTCGACCGGCCGGAGGTGCTCTACATTGCCGCCCTCTTCCATGACATTGCCAAGGGCCGCGGCGGAGACCATTCCGAGCTGGGGGCCATCGAGGCGCGTCGTTTCTGCCGGGCCCACAGCCTGTCGAAGGAGGATGCGGAGCTGGTGGAATTCCTGGTGGAGCATCACCTGACCCTCTCCCGGGTGGCCCAGAAGGAAGACCTGTCCGACCCCGACGTCATCGAGCAGTTCGCCACGCTGGTGAAGGATGAGCGCCATCTCACCGCGCTGTATCTGCTGACGGTGGCCGACATCCGTGGCACTGGCCCCAAGGTATGGAATGCCTGGAAGGGCAAGCTGCTGGAGGACTGCTACCGCCTGACGCTGCGCGCGCTGGGTGGGGCCAAACCGAATCTCGCCGCCGAAATCGAGGGGCGCAAGACCGAAGCACGGCACGCGCTGGCGCTGCTGGCCCAACTGCCGGGCACCGAAGACGCGCTCTGGAAGACGCTGGATCTGAGCTACTTTGCACGCCACGACGCGCAGGACCTGGCCTGGCATGCCCGCGCCCTCTGGCGCCATGTGGACAGCTCCGCGCCGGTGGTCCGGGCCCGCCCTTCACCGGTGGGTGAAGGGCTGCAGGTGCTGGTGTATGCGCGGGATCTGCAGGACCTGTTCGCCCGCATCTGCGGCTACTTCGACGGCGCCGGCTTCAACATCCTGGATGCCAAGGTGCACACCACACGCACCGGCTACGCGCTGGACACCTTCCAGGTGATCGCCCCGGAACTGGACCTGCATCACCGCGACCTGACGGCGCTGGTGGAATCCAAGCTGTCCCAGGCCCTGGTGTCGCCGAACCCACTGCCAGAACCACGCAAGGGACGGTTGTCCCGCCGGGTGAAGAGTTTCCCCTTCACCCCCCGGGTGGACCTGCGCCCGGATGAACGAGCCCAGCGCTGGCTGCTGTCGGTGAGCGCGACCGACCGCGCCGGGCTGCTGTATGGGATCGCCCGGGTGCTGGCCCGCCACGGCATCAACCTGCAACTGGCCAAGGTCTCCACCCTGGGCGAGCGGGTGGAAGACACCTTCCTGCTGGACGGTGCCGCCCTGCAGCAGAGCCGGCTGCAACTGCAGATCGAGGGCGAGCTGCTGGATGTCCTGTCGGTCAACTGAGAACACGGTCTGAATCCCTATCACACCATCTCCTCGTCCGAAGCCTTTGCCCGGCTGGACCAGTTCCACCACATCATCGATGTGCGAACGCCGCTGGAATTTGCGGAAGACCACCTGCCCGGCGCGTTGAACTGGCCGGTGCTGAGCAACGAAGAACGGGTGACGGTAGGCACGCTCTACCGCCAGGATCCGCTGGAGGCGCGCAAGGTGGGCGCCGCCATGGTGGCTCGCAACATCGCCCGACATCTGGATGAACAACGTGGCCTGATGCAGAAGCACTGGCGCCCGTTGGTCTACTGCTGGCGGGGTGGCCAGCGTTCGGGCAGCATGAACTGGTTTCTCAACCAGATCGGCTTCAAGTCCAAGCAGTTGGTCGGCGGGTACAAGGCCTTCCGTGGCGAGGTGCGCAAGACGCTGGACGAGCAACCGTCACGGCTGCGCTTTGTGGTGCTGTGCGGCCGCACCGGCACCGGCAAGACCCGGCTGCTGCGCCATCTGGCCCAACAGGGCGAGCAGGTGCTGGATCTGGAAGGTCTGGCGCTGCATCGCGGGTCGGTGCTGGGCGCCCTGCCAGATCAACCCCAGCCCAGCCAGAAGGCCTTTGACACCGCTCTGTGGCAAGCCCTCTCCCGACTGGACCCCCAGCACCCGGTGTTTGTGGAAAGCGAAAGCCGCAAGATCGGCAGCGTGCAGTTACCCGACTCACTGCATCAGCAGTTGCGCGATCGTGGGCACTGCATCTGGGTGTCGATGGAAGACACCGGGCGGGTGCAATTGCTGCTGGAGGACTATGCGCACTTCCAGTCCCAGCCGGCAGCGTTTGGCGCGCTGCTGGAAGGCCTGGTGAGCCTGCGTGGCCGGGAACGGGTGCGGCGCTGGCAGGCGATGGCCACGGCCGGCCAGTGGGCGGAGGTGTTTGGCGAGCTGATGCGGGACCACTACGACCCCGGCTATGAACGTTCGCTCACCAACCACTTCCCGCAGTTGGCGCAGGCGCCTCGGCTGGCGCTGATGGATGCCAGCGCCAGCGAGCTGGCGCGTGTGGCCTGCGATGTGCGGACGCTGGTGAATCCAGCGGGTTGAGCACACAGGGGCCGGACGCTCGGCCCACGGGCGGCACCAAGGCCGCCCGATTCGCAAGCTGGCGGCACCAAGGCCGCCCGATTCGCAAGCTGGCGGCACCAAGCCCGCCAGATTCGCAAATTGGCGGCACCCAGGCCGCCAGAGCCCTCCGCGCGATGCGGATCAGACCGCCAGCAGCTCCACTTCAAACAGCAGCGTGGCATGCGGGGGAATCACACCCCCCGCACCGTAAGCCCCATAACCCAGCTCCGACGGGATGACCAGATAACGGGTGCCGCCCACCTTCATGCCCTGCACACCTTCGTCCCAGCCCTGGATCACTTCGCCGCCCCCCAGATGGAAGCGGAAGGGATCACGACGGTCCTTGCTGGAGTCAAACTTGCGGCCGCGCTGGCCGTCCTTGAACAGCCAGCCGGTGTAGTGCACGGTCACGCGCTTGCCCGCTTCAGCCACGGCGCCCTCGCCTTCCACGGTGTCCTGGAATTGCAGGCCGCTGGCGGTGCTGGTCAGGGTCAGCGAGATCGGTTCCGCACCGCCGCTCACCCCCAGCAGTTCCACTTCGAACATCAGGGTGGCGTTGGGCGGAATCACGCCGCCCGCGCCGCGCGCACCATAACCCAGGTTGGGAGGAATGATCAGCACACGGGTGCCACCCACCTGCATGCCCTGCACACCTTCGTCCCAGCCCTTGATGACCATGCCGCCATCCAATTCGAACTCAAACGGCTCGCCCCGGTCCTTGCTGGAGTCGAACTTGGCGCCCTTCTGGCCGTCCTGATAGAGCCAGCCGGTGTAATGCACCTGGACGTCCTGGCCGGCCTTGGCGGTGGCGCCGGTCCCCGGCGTGGTGTCTTCGTATTGCAGGCCGCTGGCGGTGCTGGTCATGGTTGTCCTTTGTATTGCAAAACCTGAATGATGCCAGCCCTTGGAGGCTATTGCGGCGACATGAACACGCCCCATCGCTCGCGCCAGGCCTCGACGGCCGCCGCCCGCCACTCCGCAGCGGTCGTGCCGGGCAACTCCGGCAAGCGCAGCGAGGCCGCCGCCCGCCGCAACGCCGCCAGCGGATCGGCCAGGTCCAGCGCCTGCGCGCCGTTCTGCTTGGATAGCTTTTCGCCGTTCTCCCCCAGGACCAGTGGGGTATGGAGATATCGCGGGGTCGGCAGCCCAAGCAATTGCTGCAGGCGGACCTGCCGGGGCGTGTTATCGGCCAGATCTTCGCCGCGCACGACGTCGGTGATGTCCTGCCACCCGTCGTCCACCACCACGGCCAGTTGATACGCCCACAGGCCATCAGCGCGCAGCAGGACGAAGTCCCCCACGTCGCGGGTGAGGTTCTGGCGCTGGGGACCCAGGCGTCGATCCACCCAGTCGATCTCCAGGTCCGAGGTGTCGGAGGCCGTACTCAGCAGCCGCCAGGCTCGCGCTGCTTTGCCCTGCAGGCCATGACGGCAGGTGCCGGGATACACCAGCTCGCCATGCCGCTCCCGCCCACCGCCCTGCGCTTCAATGGCTTGGGCAATGTCCTTGCGCGAGCATCCGCAGGGATACGCCCAGTGACCTTCCACCAGCCCCTCAAGGGCTTGTCGGTAACGTGCCTCCTGCGCCGACGCGGACTGCCAGACCGGTGGTTCGTCGGGCACCAGCCCCACCTGGGTCAGCTGGGACAGGATCACCTGATCAAGCCCCGGCGGGCAGCGCGGCCGGTCCACATCCTCGATGCGGACCAGCCAGCTACCTTCATGGGCCCGTGCATCCAGCCAGCTGGCCAGCGCCGCCACCAGTGATCCCTCATGCAGGGGGCCGGTCGGGGATGGCGCAAAGCGACCCCGATAGGCGCAGACCCGATCGGTGCTCAACGCGGCAACTCCAACGGGTCGGCAGTCGCCGGGCGGGCCCCTTCCGGGGGGACATCCCCCCCGCCGCCGCCCGGCCTCTCGCATCCCGAATCGATACGACCGCTATCAGCCGGCGCCCCCATCACAACAGCAAGCCCTCGTACTGTTCCAGCAGCGCATGGCGGGTGGTCTCGCTCTGCAATTGCTTCAACCACCAGGCCAGGGCCTTCCCGGGCGGATGGCCGGTATTGCGCCAGGCATAGTTCATCGGCGCCACCCGGGTGCCCTGGAACGTCGGCTTGATCAGCAAGCGCCCCGCCTCCACATGCCGACGCACCATGGCCGTCGGCATGAAACCACAGCCCAGGCCGCGCACCAGCGCCTCCAGCTTGGTGGCCATGGAGGGGACGGTCAGCACTTCCTGTCCCGGCATCACGCCCAGCGTGATCGGCGGCAGGCTCCGGGCGGTGTCCGCCACCGCCACGATGCGGTGCGGTGCAAGATCCGCCGAAGTCAGGGTCGACTCCCACTTGGCCAGCGGGTGATGCGGCGCCACACAGAACACCATCTCCATCCGCCCCAGCGTCTCGCAGATCATCGAGCTGCCGGCCATCTGGGTGTTGGTGCCGATGGCCAGATCCGCCTCACCCGACACCAGCACCTCCCAGGTGCCGGACATCACCTCGGTGCGCAGCTTCAGCCGGGTGGGCGGCGGGCGGCCCTCTTCGGTGGTCTGATAGAACGCCTCCATCAGGTCGAACAGCGCACGGCGGGCCAAGGCGTCATCAACCACGATGGTCAGCTGGCTTTCCCAGCCGGTCGCCACCCGCTTGACCCGGTTGGCCACCGCATCAATCTCCAGCAGCAGGCGGCGGCCTTCGGTCAGCAGCTCCTGGCCGGCCGTGGTCAGCACCGCCTGGCGGGAGCTGCGGTCGAACAACAGCACATCCAGTGCATCTTCCAACTGGCGCACGCTGTAGGTCAGCGCCGAGGGCACTTTGCCCATCTCCCGCGCGGCGGCTGCAAAGCTGCCGCTGCGGGCGATGCTGTCCATCATGGCCAGGGCTTCCGGTGTCAGGGCCCGTCGTTTGTCTTGCTGTGACATGCCTTCATCTTATTTGAACGGAGGCCTCAAAACCCCTCCCCCTCGGGAGGGGCGAGGTTCCCTACAGTGAACCCATCGCAAGTCAACCAGGAGCAACAACATGCGTGAACTGATCAAGTCCTCGGACCGTGGTTATGCCGATCATGGGTGGCTCAAGAGCTTCCACAGCTTTTCGTTTGCCAACTACTACAACCCGCGTCGCATGGGTTTCGGCCCGCTGCGGGTGATCAATGAGGACAAGGTGGCAGGTGGAACCGGTTTCGGCACCCACGGCCACCGTGACATGGAGATCATCAGCTATGTGCTGAGCGGCGAACTGGCCCACCAGGACAGCATGGGCAACGGCAAGCCGGGCGGTGCGAATGCTGGCGTCATCCGCCCCGGGGATGTACAGCGCATGAGCGCCGGCACCGGCGTGATGCACAGCGAGTACAACCATTCCAAGGAAGGCCAGACCCACTTCCTGCAGATCTGGATCATGCCGAACCAGCAAGGCGTGACCCCGAGCTACGAGCAGAAGCACTTCCCGGACACCGACAAGCGCGGCAAGCTGCGCCTGATCGCCTCGCCGGATGGCGCCGAGGATTCAGTCAGCATCCATCAGGATGCACGGCTGCATGTCGGCCTGTTCAATGGGGATGAGCGTGCCGAACTGCCGCTCGCCGCAGGGCGCCTGAGCTATGTGCATCTGGTGCGGGGCGAGCTGACCGTCAATGGTGACAAGCTGTCGGCCGGTGATGCGCTGCAGTTGGCTCAGGAAGACCGGGTCGTGATCGAGCAGGGCCGGGACGCCGAAGTGCTGGTGTTTGATCTGCCCGCCTGACAACGATGGACAGGGCCAGGGGTGCCGCCCCTGGCCGGAGCCTTGGCCACAGCGGTGGTGACTCAGGGCTGAACGGCTGAGCCGCGCTGAGGGACTGAGGCTGAACGCCGCGTGAAGTGGCACTTCTGAGGACCGGCTTCGTGTTCATTCTCCCTTCCACCAGCGCGAACGCCGTTGCGGCCCATGACACGCCCACGGCGTCCGCGGACATCCCTTCAACGCCCACCCTGACGGAGACGGTGCCGGTGCCGGTGCCGGTGCCGGAGACTGTGCCGGTGGGGGTGCCGGTGCCGGTGGGGGGCCCAGAGACGGCGCCACCTTCGGCTTGGCTCACCTCCTGGCCCGAACACCACCCACTGTTGTCGCGGCAAACGCAACTTCCACCGCCCCGCTACCACGGGCCTCATGATTTGGTGCACACGGGCCCCAGGCCACCGGACCTCCACCGCTTACAGCCCTATGCGCGGGCCATCGCCCCCCTAATCCCTCAGGTGTCGGCGGGCGCCCCCCCTCTCCCCGAGCCATCGGGAGCATCAGCACCGTCCACGTCTTCCACGTTCCCCCCCTCTTCCACCGCTTCAGCCACCGCCCGACCCAGCCAGCAGCAAGGTCGTGAGTTCTGTCGCAAGAAGGAAATCCTCCTTGAAGGCGTGTGCAAGGGCCTTCGCAGTGACACGCACATGGAGACGGACGTCATCTGCGAGTTGTTCCGGCTTTTTACCCTTGGGGATGGCTGGCATCAAGGTTTGTCCCTCGCGTTCGTGGACCATTTGGCGCCCTTTCCACCCACAAGTCCCATCACCGTGGCCCTCGCCCCGGAGCTCGTCACCACAACGCACGTTCGGCCTCAGATCACCCGTATGCAAGACGGAAGCTTCCGGGCCGGAATCACCCACTGCCCGATCGATCTGCACACGGTCATCCCCAAATCTCCGCTAGCGCCCTATGACGCCCTGGTGGTGAGCTTGCGCAGCGTCACTCACCCCATGCACGAAGAGTCGGTGGCGGGCCTCGCGCGCCAGTCTGGCCGGCCACCTTCCAACTTCATTCGGGACGTCGACGGCCAAGGCCTTGCAAAGGGTGACTACTGGGTCGTTTTGAGTGCCATGCGCGCCTGGGCCACCACCATGTCCTTGGACGTCCTGCAACGGCTGCGCGAGAAATCGGCACAGTAAGGCGCCTGTCACCTCCATGGGCGTGCGGGGGGGGGGCGGCGAGAGAGGGCGGGGCGGGGCGGGAGGCGGGAGGCGGGAGGCGGGAGGCGTCCCCCAGGAGGCCTCAGTTTGAACACTGGCCGGCATTCTGTTCACTGATCCGGGAGGCCTGACTTCACCAGGCTACCGGAGTCGTTCACCATGTTTGTGAGTTCATCCTCCCAACTCCCTGGAACAGCTGCCTGGGACGCTGCTGCGGATGACCAGGCGTCAGTGCCGGGAGCCGTGCCGTCATCGGATCCGCACTTGGCCACACAGCGCAGCGGGCAAACTGCAACGGCGGACCTGCAGGCGCAACCTCAAGCGCATCCTCAAGCGCCGCCGTATGTGCCGCCATATGTGCCTCCATATGCGCCTCCATTTGCGCCTCCATTTGCGCCACCATTTGCGCCACCATTTGCGCCTCCCACCCACTCCGGCACGAGTGCCCACGTCCCTGCGGCTTCGACCGACGCTACGACGTGCCCCCCCACCCAAGCTCTGCTGCAGTATCCGTATTACCCTTGGATGTTCCACTGGGGGCAGCATCCATCCCCGCCCTCGGGGCCGCAGCTCTTCGACCTGCCACCGCTGGCCGCAGACCCAGCGAGACCCGGCAGCTTGCAGCCCAACAGTGCGGCAAGTGCGCCTGGATCCAATGTCCCACCCCCCTACACCCTATCCCGCTGGCCCCCTCCAAGCTTGGCTTCCGCACATCCAGCGCCAAGCCAGTGGAGGCCCCTTCCCCTCGCTCAGGGCGCCGCCGCCGTCCAAGCACGCGACCGCTCGCCGCTCCAGCCTGCGCTGCAGCCCGCAGTGCCAACCCCTCAACAGCCCGATCCCGCGCCAGCTCAGCAGCCCCAACTGCCCCAACAGCCGCCTCACCAAGACGGCTGGACAGCGCCTCCGTCGCTGAATGACGAGGGAAAGACGCTTGCCGTGCTGCAGCAGATGCGCACGATGCTGTCGGCACTCCTGCCCGACCAGACGCCAGAGGATACCCGGGCCGCTTCAAGCTCAGCAGCCCCGCCCGGTGGCAGCAGGCCCCTCTCGACGGCAAGCGCCTTGACCCCTGCTTCCCGTTCCATCGGCGTCCAGACCGATCCCAGTGTCACGGGGTGCTCCCATGCCGTCCGTGCCCAGGGGGAATCGACGGTCTCCTTGCAAGTCGCCATTCAGATGCAACAGCATGCCCGCGAGCACGAGCGATGGATCAATTATCGAAAGGCATTGATGGAAGCGCTCAGGAAAAATGAGGCGCTGAAGGATTCGCAGATGGTCACCACGCTCGCGATTCTGGGCAGGCAATGGCCCCCTGAACAGGCTTACATCCAATTCAAGCGGCCCTCTGGATGGGTCGTCATCTCCAGCGGCAAGGTGACCAAGATGCAAGACCCATCATCGCCTCCTCCGCCCTCCCCTCCGGGCGTGGACCCAGTGGAGATCCTGTACTGCGAGGATGGCAGCCTGGAGGCCGGTACCGCCTCCCTGCCCCCATCGGCACGATGGCAAATCCCGAGATCGGAGTGCACCGTTTTCGACGCACTGATCGTCGGCATCCAATCCGCTAACCACCCCATCAACGCCGCGTTGCTCAATCACATCTTTGACTCATTTCGCCAGGGACCCGCGATTCAGCGTGAAGTGGACTTCTGCGGGTACCCGACAGGCAATTACCGCGTCGCCATGGACATGCTGCGCTTGCGATGCATCTTCGACCTCGACGCGCTGATTTCGAGCGAGGTCAGCAAATACCAAACCCACGCCCCTCCATCCGGCTCGAATTCGACCTGAGCAAAAAAAGGGCTGCCAAAGCAGCCCGGAGCACAGGGGGTGGGACCTCAATGGACCACACGTCCAAAACTGAACTCACCCCCATCAACACCAACCGGAATCACATCCTTCGGACCAAACCGCCCCTGCAGAATCAGCTTGGACAGCGGATTCTCGATGCGTTGCTGAATGGCACGCTTCAACGGCCGCGCACCAAACACCGGGTCGAAGCCCACCTTGGCCAGTTCGCTCAAGGCCTCTTCGCTCACATCCAGCTTCATCTCCAGCTTGTCCAGGCGCTGTTCCAGTTGACGCAGCTGAATCCGGGCAATCGACTGGATGTGCTGGGCGCCAAGCGCATGGAAGATCACGGTCTCGTCAATGCGGTTGAGGAATTCGGGCCGGAAATGCGCCTTCACCTCGGTCCACACCGCCTCACGCACCACTTCTTCCGATTCGCCCTGCAAGGCCATGATGTGCTGCGACCCAAGATTGCTGGTCATCACGATCACGCAGTTCTTGAAGTCCACCGTGCGCCCCTGCCCATCGGTCAAGCGGCCGTCATCCAGCACCTGCAGCAGCACATTAAACACATCCGGATGCGCCTTCTCCACCTCGTCCAGCAGGAGAACGCTGTAGGGCTTGCGGCGCACGGCTTCGGTCAGATAACCGCCTTCGTCATAGCCCACATACCCCGGGGGCGCACCAATCAGACGGCTCACCGAGTGCTTCTCCATGAACTCGCTCATGTCGATGCGCACCATGTGGTCTTCACTGTCAAACAGGAAACCGGCCAAGGCCTTGCACAGCTCCGTCTTGCCCACGCCGGTGGGGCCCAGGAACAGGAAGCTGCCCAGCGGGCGGTTGGGATCCGACAGGCCCGCCCGGGAACGGCGGATGGCATCCGCCACGGCCACGATGGCTTCGTCCTGGCCCACCACCCGTTCGTGCAGCTTTTCTTCCATCTGCAGCAGCTTGTCGCGCTCGCCCTGCATCAGCTTGTTGACCGGAATGCCAGTGGCGCGTGACACCACTTCAGCAATCTCTTCAGCACCGACCATGGTGCGCAGCAACTGCGGCACGGTCTTGTCCTTGGCCTTGCCGGCTTCCTTGGCCTGGGCTTCTCCCAGACGCTTCTCCAGTGCGGGCAGCTTCCCATACTGAAGCTCAGCCACCTTGTTGAAATCGCCCTTGCGCTTGAATTCCTCGATCTGGAACTTGATGCGGTCGATCTCTTCCTTGACATGGGCGGAGCCCTGGGCCTGCGCCTTTTCGGCCGTCCAGATCTCTTCCAGGTCGTTGTACTCGCGCTGGAGCTTGAGCAGTTCTTCCTCGATCAGGGCCAGACGACGCTGGGACGCTTCGTCCTTTTCCTTGCGCACGGCTTCCCGCTCGATCTTGAGCTGGATCACACGACGGTCGAGCCGGTCCATTACCTCGGGCTTGGAGTCGATCTCGATCTTGATCTTCGCGGCGGCTTCATCGATCAGGTCGATGGCCTTGTCCGGCAGGAAGCGGTCGGTGATGTAGCGATGGCTCAGCTCGGCCGCCGCCACGATGGCGGGGTCGGTGATTTCCACGCCGTGGTGCACCTCGTACTTTTCCTGCAATCCACGAAGGATGGCGATGGTGGCTTCCACGCTGGGCTCGTCCACCAGCACCTTCTGGAAGCGCCGCTCCAGGGCGGCATCCTTCTCCACATACTTGCGGTATTCATCCAGCGTCGTGGCGCCGATGCAGTGCAGCTCGCCACGGGCCAGTGCGGGCTTGAGCATGTTGCCGGCGTCCATCGCGCCTTCAGCCTTGCCGGCCCCCACCATGGTGTGGATCTCGTCAATGAAGAGAATGATGCGGCCTTCGTCCGCCGCCACTTCCTTCAACACGGACTTCAGCCGTTCCTCGAATTCACCACGGAACTTGGCACCGGCCAGCAGGCCGGCCATGTCCAGCACCAGGACGCGCTTGTCCTTCAGGCTTTCTGGCACTTCGCCATTCACGATGCGCTGAGCCAGACCTTCCACGATGGCCGTCTTGCCCACGCCGGGTTCACCGATCAGCACCGGATTGTTCTTGGTACGGCGTTGCAGCACCTGGATGGCGCGGCGGATTTCATCGTCGCGGCCAATCACCGGGTCCAGCTTGCCCGCACGGGCCCGCTCGGTGAGGTCCAGCGTGTATTTTTTGAGCGCTTCGCGATTGCCTTCGGCTTCCTGGCTGTCAACCTTCTGGCCGCCACGGACGGCTTCAATGGCCGTTTCCAGCGCCTTGCGGGTCAGGCCATGGCCCCGGGCCGCACCGGCCAGGTCCGACTTGGCGTCGGACAAGGACAGCAGGAACATCTCGCTGGCAATGAAGTGGTCGCCACGCTTGGACGCCTCTTTTTCAGAGGATTGCAGCAGGCTGATCAGGTCGCGACTGGGCTGGACCTGCTGGCCCTCCCCCTGCACCTGCGGCAGCCCGGTGAGGATGCCGTCCACGGCTGCTTTCAGGGCCGGTGTCTTGACACCGGCACGCTCCAGGAGGGCGCGCGGGCCTTCGTCCTGGGCCAGCATGGCAGACAGCACATGGACCGGCTCAATATAGGGGTTGTCTCGCGTCACAGCCAGGCTCTGGGCCTCGGCCAACGCTTCCTGAAATCGTGTGGTGAGCTTGTCAACTCGCATGGGATGAACCTCCGTTGCAGCGACAGGTGGGACTGTGTCCCTGAATTTCAAGAGGGCATCCGGCGGGTCGGGCACAACACTTGCCAAAAGCCGGAATGGCCCTCCATCGACATGATCGCGGCCCCCACACCCAACCGGCCAGCCGGACCCGTCTGCCGACCTCTCGACGGGTGCTGCTGCTGGTGGACTTCATCAATCCACTGACGTTTGCCGGTGGGGAGGACCTCGCGCCGGCCGCGCTGGAAGCGGCCACGGCCGCCGCAGCCCTGAAGCAGCACATGCAAGAACAGGGCTTCCGGTCGATTTTTATCAATGACAACTTTGGCCAATGGCGGTCTGATTTCAAGACACTGGCGGCCGAGTGTCAGCAACTCGGTGGGACGGCGGCTGGGTTGGTCCGCCGGCTGAAACCGCATCCGGATGACCTGATGGTGCTCAAGCCGCGCCACTCCGGCTTTTATGCCACGCCGCTGGACCTCCTGCTGGAAGAGCTCGCCACACGGGAAGTGGTTGTCACCGGGCTGGCCACCGACTTCTGTGTGATGTGTACCGCCATGGATGCGTATGTCCGCGGCTACAAAGTGTGGGTGCCGGAGGACTGCACCGCTGCGGAGTCTCCGCGCCACAAGCATGAAGCCCTGGCCTGGATGAAGGCGACGCTCAAGGCCCGGATCTCACCTGCCGCAGGGACGGTCCGGCGATCCGCATCAGGGCGGGGGGCATGACGGCGGGGATCACGTCACTGCCGCTGTCCGAGCGGTCGCTGGGACCCAGGGCGTTGGTGCCACCGCCCCTGGCCCCTGGCCTGGGAGGGTTCGGGGGTGCCGCCAGGAATGCTGCTGCGTGCCGTGGGAGGACTGCAGAAAGTGGGCTTTCCCTTTCCCAGGCAAGGCTCGCGCCTGCGCGCTGAGCCGATGCGCCCGGCCGCGTGATGCCGTGCCCGACCGTGCCCGGCCGTGCTCGACGGCATCCAACAGTGCCCAACAGCGCAGAGGAAGGGCTACTGGCTGCGCCGCTGGTAGATGCGCTCGTGCGGCGCCACTTCGGTGAAGTCATCGGCATGGGCCGAGAAGCGGAGGGTCTCCCGCGCGCCCAGCCCCAGGAAGCCATGCCGGCACAGTGCTTCACTGAACAGGCCCAGGGCCCGGTCCTGCAGTGCGCGATTGAAATAGATCAGCACATTGCGGCACGAAACCAGTTGCACCTCCGCAAACACACTGTCGGTGGAAAGGCTGTGGTCGCTGAACACAATCCGCTCCTTGAGCGACTTGTCCAGCAGGATGTGGTCATAGGCGGCGGTGTAATGCTCGGACAGCGACCCCTTGCCGCCCGAGAGCCGATGGTTCTCGGTGAAGCCCGGCGCCAGGTCGATCCGGTAGACACCGGCCTGCGCCTGGATCAGGGCTTCCTGGTTGATGTCGGTCGCGTAGATGAGGGTGCGGTCCAGCAGCCCCTCTTCCTTCATCAGAATGGCCAGGGAATAGGCCTCCTCGCCGCTGCTGCAGCCCGCCACCCAGAGTTTCAGGGAGGGATAGGTCCGCAGCACCGGCACCACCTGCTCCCGCAAGGCCAGGAAGTACTCCGGGTCTCGGAACATCTCGCTCACCTGCACCGTCAGGTCACGTAGCACCGAACGGAACACTTCCGTCTCGCGCAGCAGCCGCCCCTGCAGGTGCGACAGCGTCGGGCATTCAAACCGCTGCATGGCGGCCTTGAGCCGGCGGCGCAGCGAGGTCGGCGCATAGTCACGGAAGTCGTAGTGATAACGCTGATAGATGGCTTCCAGGATCAGCCGGACTTCGATGTCCACCTCCGGATGCGCCGGCAGGTGCTCATCCGCCTGCCGGCCGCGCCGTGCGCCCGGCCCTTCATTCAGCGCGTCATCAGGCATGCCGCCCGAACTCCCACCGTCCTTCATTACCGAGGCATCCAGACCCGCACCAGGGACAATAGTTTTTCAATGTCCAGCGGCTTGGCAATGTAGTCATTGGCGCCAGCCGCCATGCATTTCTCCTGATCGTCCTTCATGGCCTTGGCGGTCAGCGCAATGATGGGCAGGCGACGCCATTCCGGGCGTTCGCGGATGGCCCGCATCGCGGTAAAGCCATCCATCTCCGGCATCATGATGTCCATCAGCACCAGATCGATCTGCGGCTTGCCACCACTCTCGGCCGGCACACTGGCCATCTGGCCCAGCCGCTCCAGCGCCTCGCGCCCATTGCGGGCAATCTCCACCTTCACACCCTTGGGCTCCAACACGGCGGACAGGGCAAAGATGTTGCGCACATCGTCCTCCACCACCAGCACCCGGCGGCCTTCCAGCATGTTGTCACGCGCCCTGACTTCCTTGAGCATGCGCTGACGCTCCGGCGGCAATTGGGCTTCGACCTGGTGCAGGAACAGGGTCACCTCGTCCAGCAGACGCTCCGGCGATCGGGCGCCCTTGATGATGATGGAACGGGAGTACCGGCGCAGCTGGGTTTCCTGCAGCGGCGTCAGGTTGTGGCCGGTGTAGACGATCACCGGCGGAAAGGCGACTTCGTCCTGCAAAGCCATCTGATCCAGCAGATCAAAGCCGCTCATGTCCGGCAGGTGCAGGTCCATCACCATGCAGTCGAAGGTCGTGTTGCGCAGCGCTTCCAGCGCCTCGGCAGCGGTGGAGACGCCCTGGATCTGCACATCGTCGGCAGCCAGCAGGTGGCGGATGCTGTCGAGTTGACGGGCATCGTCCTCCACCACCAGCACGCGCCGCATGCGCTGCGAGAACTTGGCTTCCAAACGCTTCAGTGCGGTTTCCAGCTCATCCCGCTGGACCGGCTTGAGCGCATAGCCGATGGCGCCACGCTCCAGGGCCTCGTGGCTGTAATCTTCCACGGACGCCACATGCACCGGAATGTGCCGCGTGAGCGGATCCCGCTTGAGCCGGTCCAGCACACCCAGGCCGGAATGGTCCGGCAGGTTCATGTCCAGCAGGATGGCGCTGGGGGCGTAACGCTGCGCCACACTCAGCCCGTTTTCGGCGGTGTGGGCCATCAGGCAGAGGAAGCCCATCTCGCGGATCAGGTCGCGCAGGATGGCGGCAAAGCGTTCGTCATCCTCGACCACCAGAATGGAACGGGCACCCGGCACCCAACGCAGTCGATCGTCATCCAGCTGCGGCAGCCGGGCTTCCATCGTGGCCGGGGCCGGTCGGGCCGCCGTGTCTCCCGAGGCCCCCCCGCCCGCCGTGCTGGTGGCCACCGCCGTCGCCACCGGCACCAGGGCCGGCGGCGCGCTGACTGGCCGATGTGCAGGGGCTTGCGCCGGCGTGAGCGGCCGCGGACGATCCGCTTCTGCCGGTGCATCGTGGAACTGCGGCAGGACCAGGCTGAAAGTGCTGCCTTGGCCCGGGCTGCTGTCCAGATGGATGTCGCCGCCCAGAAGCCGGGCCAGATCACGGGAAATCGACAGGCCCAGGCCGGTGCCCCCGTATTTGCGATGCGTACTGCCGTCGGCCTGGCGGAAGGCTTCGAAGATCTGGTCCTGATGCTCCGGCGCAATGCCGATACCGGTGTCCTTCACCGCAAACACCAGCCGCCCATCGGCGCTGCCGCCCACTTCCATGCGCACCGACCCCTTCTCGGTGAACTTCAGGGCGTTGGACAGCAGGTTCTTCAGCACCTGGCTGATGCGGCCTTCATCGGTCTCCAGCCATTCCGGCGCCCCCGGCAGCATCTCCATGCCAAAGGCCAGATGGCGCTGGGTGGCGATGGGGGCGAAGGTCTGCGTCAGTTGCTGCAACAGGCGGTGGACCGGCAGGCGCTCGATCTGCACTTCCACCTTGCCGGCTTCAATCTTGGACAGGTCCAGGATGTCGTTGATCAGCGCCAGCAGGTCGTTGCCGGCGGAGGTGATGGTTTCGGCGAACCGCACCTGCTCGGGGGTCAGGTTGCCGTCCTTGTTGTCGGCGAGCAGCTTGGCCAGGATCAGGGTGGAGTTCAGCGGTGTGCGAAGCTCGTGGCTCATGTTGGCCAGGAACTCGCTCTTGTACTGGTTGGACCGTTCCAGCGCATCGGCACGTTCGGTCAGCAGGCCCTGCGCGCTTTCCAGCTCGGAGCGCTGCATCTCCAGTTGCTTGGCCTGTTCTTCCAGCTGCGCATTGCTCTGCTCCAGCTCGGTCTGCTGATGCTCCAGCCGCAATTGGGATTCCCGCAATGCCCGGCCCTGCTCTTCCAGCTCTTCATTGCTGGCCCGCAGTTCTTCCTGCTGGGCCTGCAGTTCTTCCGACTGGCGACGGCTTTCTTCCAGCAGCGCTTCCAGGCGGCTGCGGTCCTTGGCGGCACGCAAGGCCATGGCGATCGACTCAGCCACACGCGCCAGCAATTCGCGCTCCGGCTCACCCACGGCATGCAGATAACCCAGCTCCACCGCGCATTGCACGCCGCCATCCAAACCGGCCGGCCCGATCAACAGCTCACACGAATTGGAGCGGCCCAGTGACGAGGCCACGGTGAAATAGTCGGGCGGCAGCGCCTTCAGATGGACGGGCCGGCGGTCACGCGCGGCCTGGCCCAGCAGGCTTTCGCCGCTGCGCACCTGTGGCGGCGCGGCATCGCCCACCGGCAGGGCATATCCGGCCACCCTGTCATAACGGCCATCGTCCTGGGCCACATAGAAGGCCCCCACCTGCGCCCGGGTATAACGGGCCAGGAAACTCACGACGATGTCGCCCAGCCGCTCCACATGCGGGTCGCCCTGCAATTCGGCGCCCAGCGCGGCCTGCCCGGCCTTGAGCCATTCCTCCACCTTGCTGGCCCGATAGCTGCGGGTGGTCAGCACCACCGACACCAGCACCAGGGTCAGCAGCAAGGCCGAACCGCCCCACAGCATCCACTGCGATTGCAGCACGGCCGCATCCCAGATCTCGCGGCGGGAGGCAGCACGCTCCCGCTCTTCGCGCTCCATCTCGCCCAGCAAGGTGCGGATGCGGTCCATCAGGATGCGCCCCCGGTCGCCCTGCACCGTGGCCAAGGCATCCACACTGTCGCCGCGGCGGCGCATGTCGATGGTCTCCTTCATCTCGGCCAGCTTGGTCTTGTAGAGCAACTCCACCGTGTCCAGCCGGGCCCGCTGCGGCGCGTTGTCCGCCCAGCTCACCCGCAGGCGTTGCACTGCCGTGGGCAGCACCACCTGGGCGGTGTTGAACGGCAGAAGGTAGGTGTCGGTCCCGGTGAGCAAATAGCCGCGCTGGCCGGTTTCTGCATCCTTGATGGCCGACCCCAAGGCCTGGATCTGCTCCTGCACTTCCAGCGTGCGCGCCATCGCATCGGCGGTGGCGGACTGCGCCTGCTGCGACCGCCAGGACATGAAGGCGGTCATCAGGATCGTGAGCACGGCCAGCGCAAATGCCAGTACGGTGGGGGTGGGCAGCCAGCGAATCCGGTGCAGGGCCAGATCCGATTCTTTACGCATGGTCGTCGCAGTCATGGGAGGCGGGGAAACAGCGCAGGCAGAACAACACAGTCGAGCCGGGCGGCCTTCAAGGCCGGTCCGCCTGATGACGGGGCAGCAACAGCTCCAGCAGCGTGCCCTGTCGCTGGCGAGAACCACCGATGAGGGAGCCCCCATGGGCCCGCGCAATCCGCTCGGGCTCCTCCAGGCCGGGCCCGACATGCGGCGAGGCCATGCCGGAGACCGGTTCATGGCCACCAAACAGATGAATGGACGCCTCAGACGACAGCACGTTGTCAAAACTCAGGCGCAGCATCAACGAACGATGCGCGCTGCCATCCACCTGGATGCGGATGGCACTGTCGCCCGCATGGGTGGCCGCCTGCATCAACAGCTGGTCGATGGCCCGGGCCATGGCGTCGGTGTCGAAGTCGCCCACCGTGTCCCCGATGCGCTCGAACGCGGGCGGCGCCCACAACACCGCCTGGTTGCTTTCCAGATCCAGACGCTGAGCGGCCAGGACCGCCAGATCGCCTCGCCTCGGGTGCACCTCCAGCAGTTCACAAGGGCGTTGTGCGAGGCTGCCCAGATGGTCCACCTGACGCCCCAGCAGCGTCGCCGCCGCCTTCATGCGCGCGCCGGCCTTCTGGAGTGCGGGCTGGTCGGCCTGGCGGATCAGCAGTTCGGCATTCAGCATCATCACCGACAGCGGGCCGCGAATATCGTGGGACAGCGCGCTGAGCATCAAGGCATTGACCCGCGCCAGCCGCTCCTGCGCCTCGATCCGCTCCGCCAGCAGTTGCCGCTGGCGATGCAGATCGGCAAAGACAGCCACCTTGCTGCGCATGACATGCGCATCCACCGGCTTGTAGATGAAATCCACGGCGCCAGCCTCGTAGCCCTTGAAGCTGCGCTGGGCCTCACGGGCGCCAGCGGTCAGAAAGATGATCGGGACATGCCGGGTACGCTCCGTGCCCCGCATGAGTTCCGCCAGCGCAAAGCCGTCCATGCCTGGCATTTGCACATCCACCAAGGCCAGCATCACTTCGTGCGTCAACAGCAGCTCCAGGGCCTCCGGGCCCGATTCGGCCGTCAGCACCTGCAGGTCGGGTTCCAAGCCATCCCCCAGCAGCGCTTTCATGGCCAGCAGGTTCTGCGGTTTGTCGTCGACCACCAGCACATTCATCGGACGTCTGGACAGGCTGTCGCCCGCCCCGCGTCCGATCCCGGGGGTCTGCTCTTGCGCCACATCTGTCTCCCAATCGATCAGCATCTTCATCATTCATCGGTCATGTGCGGTAGACCACCGCCCAACCCAACGGGCAATGGGCGTGCCTGCCTCGCCCAGGAAAAACCCGAAGCCCGAGTCCGCCCAGCGCCCAAGGGGTGCGGGGTTAACATCCGGGCCGCCCCTCCCCGGCGCTTCTTCGCGCCCCTACGGCCTCCCCAGTCCACTCGAGGAAACCATGAATCCACAAAGCGCCGCGGTTGAAGACCTGCTCGCCAATCACAAGGAGCAGGTGCTCGCCGAATGGCAAGCGGTGCTGCAGTCGTCCGGGGCCGGGCGCGGGAGTCCCACCGAGGCTCGTGAAACCGCCGAACTGCTGGAGGCCCTGCTCGCCGGGCTGCGCAACAGCGGCGGCATCACCGATCTGGACCACGCGGGCTGGTCGCGGCTGCGTGACCAGTTGGCCAAGCTGTCGGCCTCACGGGCCGCTCAAGGCACCACCGCTGCCGAGACCAGCCGCTTTGTGCTGGGCCTGAAGAAACCGCTGTTCAGCGCATTGCAACGCCGGTTCAGCAAGGAGCCAGAGTCGCTGGTGAATGCCACCTGGGACATCTCCACCCTGCTGGACGCCATGGCGCAACATACGGTGTCCACGTACCAGCGCAGCCGGGAAGACATCATCGCCCGCCAGCAACAAGACCTGCTGGAGCTGTCCACCCCCGTGGTCAAGCTGTGGGACGGTGTGCTGGCGGTGCCGATGATCGGCACGCTGGACAGCGGCCGCACCCAGGTCGTGATGGAGGCCCTGCTGGAACGCATTGTCGACACCGGCTCGGCCCTGGCCATCATCGACATCACCGGCGTGCCCACGGTGGACACGCTGGTCGCACAGCACCTGATGAAGACGGTCACAGCCATCCGCCTGATGGGCGCGGACTGCATCATCAGCGGCATCCGCCCGCAGATCGCGCAGACCATCGTGCATCTGGGCATCGACCTGGAAGGCATCACCACCAAGGCCACCCTGGCCGATGCCCTGGCCCTGGCCCTGCGACGCACCGGCTTTGTGGTCACCCGCAACCGCACCCCGGCTTCCACCGGACTGGCGGGCTGACATGCAACGCATCCCCATTCTCCAGATGGGTCGGGTCCTGCTGGTCACCATCCAGGTCGACCTGCAAGACCAGACCGCTCTGGCGCTCCAGGACGATCTGGCCAACAAGATCCAGAACACGGCCGCCACCGGCGTGCTGATTGACATTTCCGCCATGGAAATCGTCGATTCCTTCATCGGACGCATGCTGGCCAGCATTTCCGGCATTGCCCGGGTGTTGGGCGCCACCACCGTGGTGGTGGGCATGCAGCCGGCGGTGGCTATCACGCTGGTCGAACTGGGCCTGTCGCTGGACGGTGTGCGGACCGCACTGAATGTGGAACGAGGCATGCAGCTGCTCCAACGATCGGAAGAGGAGCAGTTCCATGTTGGCGATGACGACTGAGGCCAACAGCGGCGAAATGGCCATCCGCAGTGAAGCGGACATCGTGATGGCACGCCAGCAGGTGCGCCGCCTCACCCAGGCCCTGAAGTTCAGTCTGGTGGACCAGACCAAGATGATCACGGCGGCGAGTGAGCTGTCTCGCAACACCCTCATTTACGGGGGTGGCGGCGACATGCAATGGCAGCTTGTGCAGCAAGGTGTGCGCAACGGGTTGCGACTGTCCTTCGTGGACCAGGGCCCCGGCATTCCCGACATCGATCTGGCGCTCAAGGATGGCTGGACCTCCGGCGGCGGGCTCGGCATGGGCCTCTCCGGCAGCAAACGGCTGGTCAACGACTTCGAACTCGAGACCGCCCCCGGCAAGGGCACGCGGGTGACCATCACCCGCTGGAAATAAGCGATGCAACCGCATCTGCGTTGCCCCATTGAGGATGTCAGCCAGGTGGGCGAAGCGCGCCGGGCGGCACAGCAGCTCGCGTCGTCCCTGGAGTTTGATGAAGAGGCCACCGGCCGGCTGGCGCTGGTCGTGACCGAACTCGGCACCAATCTGAGCCGCCACGTCGGCCCCGGCCGTCAGGCAGCGCTGCTGCTGGGTACGGTGGACGGCGAGGTGGAGGTCCTGTCGCTGGACCAGGGCCCCGGCATGGACCTGAACCGCTGCCTGCGGGACGGGTTCAGCACGGGCGGGTCGTCCGGCACCGGGCTGGGCGCGGTGCGCCGCATGGCCCGCCACTTCGATGCGTTTTCGGCGCCGGAGCGCGGCACGGTCATCGCCACACGATGCGCGGCCCGCGTGGCGCGCAGCGCTCCTCCAGCGGCCGCCATCAACGCCAGCACGGCCTTTGAGGTGGCCGGTATCAGCCTGGCCGCCCCCGGCGAGCAGGTCAGCGGTGATGCCTGGACGGTGCGTCTCCAGCCCGACCACTGGCTGGTGCTGGTCGCCGACGGTCTGGGGCATGGCCCGGAAGCCGCCGAAGCGGCCGACCTCATGGTGACGCTGCTGCACAGGTCGCCGCCCTCCAGCCCATCCCCGGCCCATCTGCTGGACGACTGCCACGACCTTCTGCGCAGCACACGGGGGGCGGCCGTCACCTTGGCCCGGCTGACGCCGGATCCGCGGTCCCTGCTGTTGTCCGGCGCCGGCAATGTGAGCGGGCGCCTGATCTCGGGGATTTCCGACCGCAGCCTGATGGTGCAGCATGGCACGCTCGGGGTGCGGGTGCGCCGTTTGCAGGACACGGCTTATGAATGGCCTCCGCATGCAGTGCTTGTCCTGCATTCCGATGGCATCCAGACTCGCTGGAAGCTCGACGACGTCCCCGGCCTGTTGCAAGCCGGCCCGGCTGTCATCGCCGGATGGATTCTGAGAGACCATTGCAGAGGCCGAGATGACGCCACCGTCGTGGTGGTGGTGCCCCGCAGCCCTCCCTGACACGTCCTGATGACACACGATTCCTCCCTCGATGATCCACAAGCGCTGCACGAGGCGCTGATGCAGGCCCGCCAGCAGGTGCAGGACCTGCAGATGGAGCTGGACGAGACCAATCGCGGGGTGCTGGCCCTGTATGCGGAACTCGACACCCAGGCCCAGCAACTGCG
Source organism: Roseateles sp. SL47 (assembly GCF_026625885.1). NCBI lineage: Bacteria > Pseudomonadati > Pseudomonadota > Betaproteobacteria > Burkholderiales > Sphaerotilaceae > Roseateles > Roseateles sp. SL47. Next base: position 5,010,866 of record NZ_CP113068.1, read on the forward strand.
CCAGGCCACTGAGCTCAAGAGCCGCTTCCTGGCTTACATGAGCCATGAATTCCGCACACCCATCGCCTCCATCCGCAGCCTCACCCGCCTGCTGCTGGACCGTGTGGATGGACCGCTGACGCCGGAACAGGACAAACAGATCCAGTTCATCCGCACCACCTCGGAAGAATTGACCGACATGGTCAATGATTTGCTGGATCTGGCGAAGGTCGAGGCCGGCCGCATCGACATCTCGCCAGCCTGGTTTGAGCTGGTCGACCTGTTTGCCGCGCTGCGTGGCATGTTCAAGCCGGTGCTGGTCAATCCAGACGTGCAGTTGATTTTTGAAGAACCGGTCGGCAGCACCCAGCTGTTCACCGACAACGGCAAGCTGTCGCAGATTCTGCGCAACTTCATCTCGAACGCATTGAAGTTCACCTCGCAAGGCGAAGTGCGGGTGTCCGCCGTGCAGCAAGGGGATTCCATGGTCTTCTCGGTCACCGATACCGGCATCGGCATCGCGCCGGAATTCCATCAGGCCATCTTCCAGGACTTTATCCAGCTGGACTCCCCCATCCAGAAGCGCCTGCGCGGCACCGGTCTGGGCCTGTCGCTGAGCAAACGGCTGGCTGAACTGCTGGGCGGCCAGGTGGCCCTGCAAAGCGAGGCAGGCAAGGGGTCGGTGTTCTCCGTGACCCTGCCCCTGCGCTTGGGGGATGCCGCCGACACGCCCATGCCGAGCGCTGTGCAACAGACAGCGGCGGAGGACCTGGGCTGATGAGCGAGCCTCGGGCGATCGACCGCTCCCAGCACCGATTGCTGGTCGTGAACGACGACCCGGTCGGTCGCTACACCACCGTGCGTCTGCTCAATGCCGCCGGTTTCCCGACCGAGGAAGCCGCCACCGGCGCGCAGGCACTGGCGATTGCCGACAACAACATCTCGGCCGTGGTGCTCGACATCCATTTGCCGGACATCGATGGTTTTGAGCTCTGCCGCCGCCTGCGGGCCAAGCACACCACCTTCCGCCTGCCCGTCATCCATTTGACGGCGGCCTACCTCACCGATGAGGACAAGGTGCGCGGCCTGGATGCGGGCGCCGATGCCTATCTCACGCACCCGGTGGAGCCGGCGGTGCTGGTGTCCACCATCCAGGCGCTGGTGCGCACCCAGGCCGCCGAGGCCGCCATGCGGCGCAGCGAGGTCAAGTTCCGCACCGTGTATGCGCAGGCGCCCAGCGGCATCTGCCTGCTGCAGGCCGGCAACAACGCCGTGCTGGACGCCAACCCCGCCATGCTGGCGCTGCTGGAGCGCCACGACCATCAGGTGGTCGGCCAGCCGCTGCTGGACTTTGTGGTGCCGGAGGACCGCGCCACGGCACTGCAATTCTTCCAGCGGCTCGAAGAAAGCGGGCAACGGGCCTTGTTTTCGATCCTGACGCCCTCCGGCGACGCCGTGGCGGTGGAATGGACCACCTCGCCGCCGGTGGAGCCGGGGGTGGGCATGGTCATGGCCATCGACGTGTCCCAGCAGCAGCAGCTCGCGCTGCAGCGCCAGGCCATGCTGGATCGGGAACGCACCGCCCGCAGCGAAGCCGAACGTTTAAGCCGTTTGAAGGACGATCTGATTGCGGTGCTGTCGCATGAGCTGCGGACACCGCTGAACGCCATCATGGGCTGGACCCATGTGCTGCAGCGACACAGCCCGCCGGAGCTATTGAGCAAGGGGCTGAGCGCCATCGAACGCAATGTCAGCATTCAGGCACGGATGATTTCGGACATCCTCGACATGTCGCGCCTGAACGTGGGCAAGCTGCCGCTCAGCCGCGAAACGGTGGCAGCCGGGGCCATCGTGCGTGCGGCCGTGGCAGCCGTGCAGGAAGGCCTGCACGCGGGGGGCCACACGCTGGATCTGGATCTTCAGGACGAACACCTGCTGCTGATGGCCGACAGCGGCCGCGTGCAGCAGGTGATCTGGAACCTGGTGGGCAATGCCGCCAAGTTCTCGCCCAAGGGCAGTGTCATCACGCTGGCCCTGCGGGAACAAGACAGGGGTGCGTGGATCCAAGTGACCGATCAAGGGCAAGGGATTTCGCCCGAATTCCTGCCTCACATCTTCGAGCGCTTCACCCAGAGTGATGCCTCCAGCAACCGCCACCACGGCGGGCTGGGGTTGGGGCTGGCGATTGTGAAGAGTCTCGTGGAGGCGCATGGTGGCTGGGTACAGGTACACAGCGAAGGCACGGGCCTGGGCACGCAGATCGCGTTCTGGCTGCCGGGCGCGGACGCCGACCAGCCGCAGGACGGGCCGGACACCGGATCGGGCCTGCTCGGTCCGGTCGAAGGCCCCGACACCACCAATCCCGCCGGGCTGGCCGGTCTGCGGGTGCTGCTGGTGGACGACGATGCCGATGCCGGCGCGATGCTGAGGATGATCCTGGGGGACCGGGACATCCGCGTCACGCTGGTGCAGCGCGCCGATGATGCGTTGGCAACGCTGGCGCACGGCCGCTTCGATCTGCTGATCAGTGACGTGGGCATGCCCGGCAAGGACGGCTACGACCTGATCCGCGAGCTGCGGCACCGGGAAGCCCCGGGCCAACGACTGCCGGCGATTGCCCTCACCGCCTTCTCGCGCGACCTGGACCGGCAGCAGGCGCTGCAGGCCGGATTTGATGCGCATCTGAGCAAACCGCTGCGGCCGCAGCAACTGCTGCGGGCCATGGAGCAACTGACGCAGAGTCATTGAGCCCCACCCGGCTTGGATGCGGCGTCATTGATCCTTGGCAAACGGCCAGCGAACCCGGGCCACCCCGGGGGCCCACCAAGCGAATGCAAGGGACCATCCCTGCATTCTTCATTGGAGGGCTGCATGACACATTCCGCCGTACCTGGTTCGTTTCCCGGAAATCTGCCCGGTTTTGGGCCGGTGGCCGGAATGGCGCCGTCCCCCTCCGTCAGCCACCCGGGCCTCCCTGAGGCGCGCGCGGCCCTGCTTCCGCGACAAGGTCATTTCCTGAACGCACTGCTGGGCAGACGCCGAGGGGCACCGGCCGTGGAGACGCCAAGCGCCCGGACACCGGTCAAGGCCTCCACCGCGGCATTCCCGCCCTCCCGTCCGCCGGCATCACACGTGCATTCGTCGGCATCACCGGCGCAGTGGCACGCCCCCCAGGAGGTGGGCTCACAAGGCAAGGATTCCGAGTTCCACCGTCATTTCTCCCAGGAACGGCTCAACAGCATTGGCAAGCAACTGGGCAGTGCCCCCGTGATCCGATGGCTGCGTCTTCGTCAAAATCCCAATCAACCATCCTTTGAGCATCTGCTGGCCGCTGCGCGCAGGGTGTCCCACAGCGCCGTGGCCGACGCTTACCGCCCCGCCCGCACCTTGCAAATGCTGCTGCAGCGGTATGAGGAAACCCATGAAAAGCGATGGGCAAAATCGCTCCAGAAGGGTGGCACTGAAGCACAACGTGTTCGAGACAAGCAGGCGGTCATCCAAGAGATGCGCAGCAGCCTTGAGCATCTCTACAGCCAGCTGCAAGAGGCGGCCAACCCCTCCGGCGCCTCGCGGTCCACCCGTGCGACCGATTCCACCGCACGGCGCTTCGCCGCCGAGCAGCGTGCGGCCTTCCTCAGCCGGCACACCTCCCCGGCGCGCGCAGTGGCCGGCAGTTCCGAAGTGCGCCTGATCCAGCCCGGCCACCAGTCGGTGCTGTTTGCCTTCAAGCCTTTTGACGGTGAGTCGCCGCAGAACCTGCTGCCGCGCGGCGGTTCGGGCCTGCGGGAAAAGCTCTGTGATGACTTCAACCAGCGGGTGAGCGAAACCACCGGCCTGAACTTTGGTTTCCCGCACGTCAACATTGTCAGCAATCAGGGGCAACTCGGGGCGCTCATTGACGGCGTCCCCGGCCAGTGCATGGATGTGGATGCCATAAGTCAGCAAGTCGAACCCTCGGAAGAGGGGTTGGAACAGCTGCAACGGACCCGGGCGCTTTGGGCCCTGCAGGCCCAGCGTCTGGAGCCCACACAGTTGCAGCAGGCCATGCTGGCCAATCTGGCCATGGGCAATCTGGACATCAAATGGGGCAACCTGATGATTGACATCAAAGGCGGCGTGCGGCCCATCGATGGCGGCTCTGCCTTCCCCAATCGTCTGGCCCTGGCCCAAACCTGTCAGATGCAGCGGGTGCCCAACGCCCTTTGTTCGGATCCCTCCGGCACCAACCCGCTGCCCGCCGCCGACCTCCCCTTCGACCCCTGGCTACGCGAGCGTTTCCTGGCCATTGATGCTGACCAGATGCAGACGATGCTGATGGCGAAGCGTCAGCAGTTGCTGAGCGAACTCCCCAAGGACTTCTTCTTGCAGAACAAGGTGGGCAATGCCGATCTTGTGCTGGACGAGGCATCCGTTCAGGCCGGTGTTGATTCACTGCGGCGCACCCAGCAGATCCTGCGCGAAGACCCGGACTGCAGCATGCGCACACTCGCAGACCGCTACGCAGCGCGGCTGCAAGACAGTGTTCCCGCAGCGGATGTTCGGGCCTACGGTGAAGCTATGCAGCAGTTCAGCCCAACAGCCAAGCTGAATGCCTTCAGGCAGGCCTTTGAACGCGCGGCAGCAATAGAGGCTTCTTGATCGCCCCGATTCATTGGCAACATCAGTGGTCGCATCAGTGGCCGAGTCTGAGGCCAAGTCAGGAACCGATCCGGGTCGCCAGTTTGATGCCCAGCCACCAGGTCCTGGCGAGTGCTGGTTCGAAAAAACGGCCATTGCCGTCGTTCACGATCACGCTGCCCACATAACGGCGGTTGGTCAGGTTCTCCACCCGCGCAATCCAGGTCCAGCGATGGACGTCGGACTGGCCGCCCTGGCTGAAGCGCACATGCAGCAACCCATAACCCGGCGCGAAGTCGGTGTTGGTGTCATTCGCCGCCGTGCGCCGCACGCCGCGCCATTCCAGCGCGGCCTCGCCCCCGGTCCAGACCTCGGGTTTCCAGGCCAGTTCGGCCAAGGCGCTGCCGCCATGGGTACCGGCAATGCGCCGCCCCGCCGCCACGGGGGTGTTGGCTGCGGCGCATGGGGTGCCGGTACAGGTGAGAAAACCGTCGCGATAACGGGCCGCCAAGGTGCTCAAGGTACCGGTGGCCCGCCACTGCGCGTTCAGTTGCCATTGGCCCGACAGCTCCAAGCCACTTCGCTTTGTCCGGCCAACGTTTTGATAGCTGGAGCGGCCGCCGCTGTTGGTGAGGACCGCAATCTCATTGCGCGTGGTGATGTGGAAGGCCGTGGCATCCAGGGTCAAGAACGGCCCGCGCCACTTCAGGCCCACCTCCTGCTGCTCGCTTTTCTGCGGCTGCAGGTCGGAATTGAAGCCGGCGGTGCCATCGGCGCGATAGGCCAGTTCGTTCAGCGTGGGGGATTCAAAACCGCGACCGGCAGCCGCATGCAGCAGCAGCCCTTCCGTCAAGGCCCAACCCAGGCCCACGGCGGGGTTGGCATACCGATAACGCCGTGAGCCGGAGTCGTCCCCGTTGGAGAGATACCGGTCTTGCGCCGACATGCGCAGCTCACCGGCACGTAGCCCGAGGGTGCCGGTGAGCTGCGTGGTGAGCGCCCCGTCCCATTGCGCATAGGCTTCGCGGGCGCAGGCTTCGTTGTCCTCATCCCGTCGCAATGCCCCGGTGACTCCGAGTTGCTGCGCCGCTCCGGTGCCGATGAAGTTCTGATAGCCCTTGCGATCATCCCGCTGGCGCTCCACGTTGGCGCCGGTGGCCAGCGTCCCGCCCAGCAGACGCCATACCAGCCGGCCATCCACACCGTCATAACGACGATCCACATCCACGACGCCACCGCCGCTGCCCGCAGCCGCCTGGGCCCCCACCGTGATGGACTGCCATTGCGTCACGCTGCGCCAGCCGGTGTAGGCCGTCAGGCTGCTGCTGGCGAGCGGACCGGCGGCGTCATCAAAACGATGGGTCCAGCGCCCCCCGATCTGCGTTTGAGTCGCGGTCTTGCGGGTGTTGAACTGCAAGGCCTGTGGCGTGGTCTGGTCAGGGTCGGCCTGCCATTGCGCAGGGGTCAGGCCCAGCGAGTCCTGGGCGCGCTGGTTCAGGCTGTTGAGCAGCAGGGTCAAGCGGTCCGCCTCACCGGCCCAGGCCACCCGGGCGGTGCCCAGCGTGCGATGGGCCTCACTCTGCGGACGAAAGCCGTCCGTCTTGAATCCACTCACGCTGCCCTGCGCCTCCCAACCGTGGCCCAACGGCGCGCCCGCGCTGAGACGAGCCTGCCGCAGACCGTCCGCCCCGGCATCGAGATCCACGCCAACCGTGGCGGCCGTCACCGGTGCGGAGAACGCGGCAATCACGCCGCCGGAGCTGTTTCCATACAGCGCGGTGAACGGGCCGCGCACCACCTCCAGCCGCTGCGCAGACGCGAGGTCGAAGTGGGACACCTGCCCCTGGCCGTCCGGCATGGTGGCGGGAATGCCGTCGGTGTAGAGCCTCAGTCCCCGCACACCAAACGGTGCGCGAGCACCAAAGCCCCGCGAAGACAGTTGCAGGTCCTGCGCATAGTTCTGGCGATTGTTGGCGGTCATGCCCGGCACTCGTGCCAGCGCTTCAGACAGATTGACCATCGGGCCGGCGCGACGCAGGTCTTGCGCGTCCAGCACCGAAGCGGCATAGGGCACCGTGGCAAGAGCGCGCTCCGCAACGCTGCCGGTGATCACCACAGGCGGCAAGGATGTGGGGGCGGTGCCAGTGGTGGCAGTGGTGGCAGTGGTGGCAGTGGTGCCAGTGGTGGCAGTGGTGGCAGTGGTGGCAGTGGGAGCTTGGCCGGCTGTCGTGGACCTTGTTGGCGTGGTGGACGTGCTGCCACGTCCCTCGCCGGCCCATACCGATGCTTCGCTCCGCGCCAGGCATTCACCCAGTCCGCTCACACCAGCGAGGCCGTAGAGGCCCAACACGGCGACCAGCACCTGATGGTGACGCGGGCCATCGCCCTGCATCCATGCCGATCCGGCACCCTTGATTCTTGTCATGTACGCATTCTCCCAAAGCCACGAACAGCGTCGAACCGGATGGTGATCGCGGCGACCTGCCGGCCCCCACCCATGCAGGCCGAACCCGCAGTTGGCAAACGGCAGGCCCATGCAGCGCCGTGCATCCCAGTGCAGGCCCCGTGCAAGCCCGTGCAAGCCCGTGCAAGCGACGGTAGCCATGCGTGAAAGATGTCATTCACCACCCTCGCAGCGCCTCCCCCGCCCACGGCTTTTGACCAAAACGCACTCCCTCGGCGAACACCTGACGCCCGCCCGCTCACCCACGCGCAACCTTCACCGCTGCACCGCGCCTGCCATGGGCACGGTTCCCTACCATGCCGATCACAACGTCTCCACCCAACGCTGCCAGTTCCGCGTCCACCCAACGCGGCAACCCGCCGGCCCCTCTTCCGGTTGCGCACCCCGTCTCGCAACATGTCGGCCCACAGGTGAGCCCGCATGTCAGCCCACAGGTCTCCCCACCCTGGCCGTCCTGGGCCACGCGCCTGCATGCCCGCTGGCTGCGCACCTGCGAGCAGGTGGAAGCCGCCCTGGAGGATCTCCGCCGCGCTGTGCAGGCCGGTTGCTGCGCCCAGCCGGACAGGGACCTGATCCTGTTGGCGCTGGACCAGGCCTGCGACGACTTTCGCCTGTCCTTGAGCCATTGGCACCAGCGCTGGATCACCGCATTGCCGCTGTCCAGCGTCCAGAGCGCCGGCCAGGAAGCGCGACAGGCGCTGGCCCGCGACACGCGCCAGTGGCTGGTGGAGGAGGAGTTGATTGACCTGATCGACAGCAATGGCTTCCTCGAACTCCGGCTGAAGGACACCCTGCTGGACGCTTTGAAAGACATGGAGCCCATCCTGCACACCTTGCCGGGCTCCGAGCCGTTGAAGGCTTGAGCGGTTCACAGCTTGCCCGGCCCACCGCCGGAGGCTCCCCACCGCCACGGGCATCCCGTTTGCTCAGGCTGGTCCTGGTCCCTGTTGGCGTCCAGCTGCGCCGGTTCCGGCCAGTTGGCGCTACGGCCCACTCCATTGACCTTGCCATGACCGGAGCCACCATGCACAAGAACAATCGCCTGCCAACCGTCCGCCCCTTGGTGCTTGCCGCCGCACTGTGGGCCGTCACCCTCAGCCTCTCCACCGCCCAGGCGCTGGAAGCCCAGCCGGCCAATCCGCCGGGGTACGGCCCCAACCCCACGCTGCCTGAACCCAACAAGACCCTGGTACCCACCATCAACGTGGCCAAGGCGGTCGGCTGGTCTGGCCAGGCCCAGCCCCAGGCAGCCGCTGGCCTGACGGTGGTGCGTTTCGCCGACAAACTTGTCCATCCGCGTTGGTTGTATGTGCTGCCCAACGGCGACGTGCTGGTGGCGGAGACCAATGGCCCGGAGCGGCCCGATGACGGCAAGGGCCCCAAGGCCTGGGTGACCAAGCAGTTCCAGAAGAAGGCCGGCGCCACCGTGAAGAGCGCCAACCGCATCACCCTGTTGCGCGACACCAATGGCGACGGTGTGGCCGACCAGCGCTTTGTTTTCGCCGAAGGCCTCAACTCCCCGTTTGGCATGGCCCTGATCGGTGATCAGTTCTATGTGGCCAATACCGATGCCGTTGTGCGTTTCCCCTATCGCGAAGGCCAGACCCGGTTGGCCGGCCCGCCGACGAAGCTGGCTGATCTACCGGGTGGCCGCATCAACCACCACTGGACCAAGAGCCTGATTGCCAATGCCGACGGCACCAAGCTTTATGCAGGCATCGGCTCCAACAGCAATGTGGCCGAAAACGGCATGGAGGCCGAGCAGGAGCGCGCTGCCATTCTGGAGGTCGACGTGAAGTCCGGTGCCAGCCGTGTGTTTGCCAGCGGCCTGCGCAATCCCGTGGGCCTGGCCTGGGAGCCGACCAGCAAGGCGCTGTGGGTAGCGGTGAACGAGCGTGACGAACTCGGCGACGATCTGGTGCCGGACTACATCACCTCGGTGCAGGAAAACGGCTTCTATGGCTGGCCGTACAGCTACTACGGCAAGCATGTCGACAACCGGGTGTCGCCGCCGCGGCCGGATCTGGTGGACAAGGCCATCGTCCCCGACTTCGCCGTCGGCGCGCACACCGCCTCGTTGGGCCTGGCTGCCAGTGACGGCAACAAGCTCTCGCAGGCCTATGCCCACGGCATGTTCATTGGTCAGCACGGGTCCTGGAACCGCAAGAACCCAGCGGGCTACAAGGTGGTGTTTGTGCCCTTTGTCGGCGCCAAACCCAGCGGCATGCCGCTGGATGTGCTGACCGGCTTCCTGGATGCCAAGGGCCAGGCCCAGGGCCGCCCGGTCGGCGTGGCACTGGACAAGCAAGGCGCTCTGCTGGTGGCCGATGATGTCGGCAACGTGATCTGGAAGGTTCAGGCGCGCTGATCCACGCTGTGGGGGCCATGACCTGAGGATCTTCAGACCCGGACGGGCTGCTCAACGGCCCGTTGTTGCAATAGCCGGAGGGCAGCGTGGCGATGATGGATGCGGGGCCTGTCCATCAGGCGGCACCCTCGCGGGGCCACACCTGCAGCGGGGTGTTAATGCCGCGTAATGCCGCGTAGTGCCGCGTAGTGCCGCGTAGTGCCGCGTAATGCCGCGTAATGCCGCGTGCGCTTGCGCTTGCTCGGCACCTTGGCACCCGCTTCACGCGCCTTGGCCAGGCCGATGGCAATGGCCTGCTTGCGGAGGGTCACCGTCTTGCCACTTTTACCGCTTTTGAGTTCCTGTTGCTTCTCCTCGTGAAGCGCCTGACCCACTTCTTCCTGGACCTTCTTGCCGTACTTGGTGCTCATGGTCATCTCCGGTCGTGATGCCGGGGAGGCGGCAACCCGGGTGCCAGGGGAGTGAGGCCCTCCACGGCCCTGCGTTTGTTGCGGCACGAGGCTTGCCATCGGAAGACGACACGCACGTTCGTCCCCCTGCACGACCCGTTCGTCCTTCCCCACCTCCCGGCCCGTCCGGACCCATCCGCCAAGACGAGGAACTCCATGCCCACCAAGAAACCCGACGCTTCGGCCACGTCCGAGGCCAAGGCGACCGCCGCCAAAGCCGCGACCCATGCCGCGACCAAGACCACAACAAAGACCCCCACAAAGGCCGCTGCCAAGTCCGCTGCCAGCACCACGGCTTCGCGCACTGCTCAGCCGGCCACCCGCAGCAGCGCCGCCTCCTCCACGGGCACCCTCCCCCCAGGGCCACCCAATGAGGGCCTGGGATCGGCCATGAGCACCATTGCCGGCCCGGCACGCAGCGAGCTGGTGACCAGCGCTGCGGCCACCGAGTCGCAAGTGCGTCTGGCCCGCAAGATGAGCGGCACGGAATCCGTGGCCGCCGCCATTCCTTCCAATGCCCACAAAGCCGCCGAACACGGCCGCGACAACGCCTTGCAGCCGCCACAAGGCACCTCGGTCGACAGCCCGGACGATCTGGTGTCCGGCAGCACCGTCACGGAGGACTTCGCTTCGGACAAGCTCGGCGAAGGCATGCCCGAGCTGGGCTACAACCCGACCAATGAAGCGCTGGACCGTGTCCGTGTGGACGCCACCGGCCAGGCCCTGACGACCAACCAAGGCGTCCGGGTGGCTGACAACCAGAACTCGCTCAAGGCTGGCCTGCGGGGCCCGACGCTCATGGAGGACTTCATCCTCCGCGAGAAGATCACCCACTTCGACCATGAGCGCATTCCCGAGCGGGTGGTCCATGCCCGCGGCTCGGCGGCTCATGGCTACTTCGAGTGCTACGACGCGCTGGAGGACCTGACGGTTGCAGCGCCTTTCACGGCGGCGGGCAAACGTACACCGGTGTTTGTGCGCTTCTCCACCGTGGCCGGTGAGCGGGGCTCGACCGACACCGCCCGCGACGTGCGCGGCTTTGCAGTCAAGTTCTATACCGACGAGGGCAACTGGGATCTGGTCGGCAACAACATCCCGGTGTTCTTCATCCAGGACGCCATGAAGTTTCCGGACCTGATCCATGCGGTCAAGCCGGAACCGCACCATGGCATGCCACAGGCGGCCAGCGCGCACGACACCTTCTGGGACTTCGTTTCGCTGATGCCAGAATCCGCCCACATGCTGATGTGGGCCATGTCCGACCGGGCCATTCCCCGCAGCTATCGGATGATGCAGGGCTTTGGCGTGCACACCTTCCGGCTGATCAATGCCCGCGGTGAGGCCCATTTGGTGAAGTTCCACTGGACGCCCAAGGCCGGCACTCATTCGCTGGTGTGGGATGAAGCGGTGAAGATCTCCGGCGCGGACTCCGATTTCCATCGCCGCGATCTGTGGGAAGCCATCGAGGCCGGCAACGCTCCTGAATGGGAACTGGCCCTGCAGGTCTTCACCGAAGAGCAGGCCGAGCATTGGTCGTTCGACATCCTGGATGCGACCAAGCTGGTGCCGGAAGAACTGGTGCCGCTGCGGCCCGTAGGCCGCATGGTGCTGACGCGTAATCCGGACAATTTCTTTGCCGAAACCGAACAGGTGGCGTTCTGCACGGCCCACATCATTCCCGGCATCGATTTCACCAACGACCCGCTGCTGGCGGGCCGCCTCCATTCCTATGTGGACACGCAGATCACGCGTCTGGGTGGCGCCAACTTCCACGAGATCCCCATCAATGCACCGGTGGCGCAGGTCCACAACAACCAGCGTGACGGTCTGCACCGCCAGGCGATTGCCCGCGGTCGGGTCGCTTATGAGCCCAATTCCCTGGGCGGTGGCTGCCCGTTCCAGGCAGGCGCCAGCGGCTTCGTCTCTTATCCCAAGGCCATCCAGGGCGAAGCATTACGCGGCAAGCCGGAGCGTTTTGCGGAGCACTATGCGCAGGCACAGTTGTTCTGGAACAGCCAGAGCGAACCGGAGCAGAACCACATCGTGGCGGCCTACCGTTTCGAGCTGACCCGAGTGCAGACACCGGCCATCCGTCAGCGGGTGCTGGCCCTGCTGGCCCGGGTGGACGCCACACTGGCGCAGCGGGTGGCCGAAGGGCTGGGCATGGAGGTGCCGGCACCGCTGCCAGACCTGGCACCCGGCACCGGGGCGGGCGCGGGCGTAGAAGGGTCGGTGCAGCCACCGGAAGTGACGAAGTCCGCCGCGCTCTCGCTGCTGGCGCGGCCCGGGGATGGCGCGCTGAATGGCCGCCGCGTGGCGTTGCTGGTCCACCAGGGCGTCGACGGCACGGCCGTTCGCGCCGTGCATACGGCGGTGCTGGACGCCGGGGGGGTGCCGCGACTGATCGCTCATCGTCTGGGGGATGTGCAACCGGCCAGCGGCGACCCGATGCAGATCGAAATCACGCTGGAAACCGCACCCGGCGCGCTGTGGGATGCCGTGGTGCTGCCGGATGAATCGCCGGACCGGCCGAATCTGGCCATGTCCGGCCAGGCGGTGAGCTTCGTGCAGGACCTGTACCGGCATTGCAAACCCATCCTGGTGTTGGGGGGCCGCAGTGCTCTGCTGCAGGCGGCGGGTGTGCCAGCTTCTGCCGATGAGGCCGAGCACGATCCGACGCTGTTCTTTGCCGGCCCGGTGCCGGAAGAAGATCGGGATCCGGTGGGCGCGCCCACCAGCATGTCGAAGGACAGCGACACGGCGGGGGCGATCAGCCGCTTCGTTGCGGCCATCGGTCAGCACCGTCCATTCGAGCGGGAGACGGATCCGCCGCTGGTCTGATCGCCTGGGCCGATCAACAAAAGCGCCGGCCGCATGACTGTGCGGCCGGCGCTTTTTTGTCTGGCATCGGGCGAGAGATCTGGAGACCGCACACAGATGCGGAGGCGGGGGGCCCTTCATCGGTAATCTCACGCCCGTCTTCAGTCACCCACGGTGTCGAGTGCTGGTTCATTTCTCTTGCAGTCCCCTGCGCCTGACCGCCTGCTTGGTTCTTGGCGCCTCTCTCGGCGCCCTCCCCGGCCTTGTCATGGCCGACAGCTCCCGTCCGATGGCGCGGGACCTGCATCGGGCCCTGGAACGCGCCCTGGGCACGGACACGTCGACGTCGGCAGCCAGCCGGCGCACGGCGGACCTTCCCCCGGTGGCCACCGGCTTCCAGTCCTGCAGCGCCCATTTCTATCGTGGTTCCCCCCCCGTGCTGGACATGCCCAAGGCGGCCGCCACCTACGGCCCGCTGCGCGCCCTCTGTTACGACCAGTTCGCGGTGTTGCATGCTGGAGCGCTCAAGGGCCCGCTGTTTTCGGCAGAGCGGCTGAACGCGGAAGCATTGCGCGAGGGGGCGTCCGTGAAGCGGCCCGATGGCCGCAAGGCCTTCTTTGCGGATGCCCGGCTGCCCGCCCGCGAGCGGGCGCAGTTGGAGGACTATGCGGGCGAGTCCCGCTTGCCCAAGGAAGAACGCCACGACCGTGGGCATCTCACGCCAGCGCGGGACATGCGCGATGACCGCGCCATGGCTCAATCGTTCTCTCTGGCCAATGTCGTGCCGCAGAACTCGATCAACAACCAACAGGCCTGGAACAAGATCGAGAAGGACACACGCGCCTACGTGATGCGCGCCAGCGGCACGGTGACCATCATCACCGGCGCCTACTATGCCGCCAGTCCGGCGCGGCTGGGGGGTGACGGGCCCGCCATTCCGAGCGCTCTCTACAAGCTGGTACACGACGACAGTACCGGGCGCAGCTGGGCCCATTGGCTGCCCAATACGGCCACTGCGCGAATCGAACGTCCGATCAGCTATGACGAACTGGTCAAGCGCACCGGCATTCGGTTCCTGCCAACGAACGGGTGACAGCAGCGAGCTGGTAGCTGGTAGCTGGTAGCTGGTAGCTGGTGGCTGGTGGCTGGTGGCTGGTGGCTGGTAGCTGGTAGCTGGTAGCTGGTGGCTGAGTGTCCTGTCAGGACAGTCGCCGCAGCGCCTGCACCAGCACTTCCTGCGGCGCCAGCTCGTCCTGCCACTGGCGCTGGAGGTCCTCCCGGCGCCGGAGAAGCCGGCTGGCGAGCTGCAGCCAGTCCACCGACGAGGCAGAGGTGAGGCGGGGCAAGATGCCCTGCTCCACCTCCTGCACATGGTGGTCCACATAGCGGCTCAACACGCCGACCAAGGGAGCAAATTGCGGATCCTCGGCCTCCATGCGGAGCAGTTGCGACATCAAAATGCGCACCACCAGGTGTTCCACCTCGGCCTCGTGGATCAGCCTCCGCTCCGCATCGCCCACTTCCGGGCAAGCTCGGACGACCGGATACAACAGCTCCTCTTCCAGCGTGGCGTGCAGCGTCAGCAAGGCGCAGGTGCGACGGACCAGCGCCTCGCACGCGGCGTCTTCACCGCTGGCGCGCAGCCGTTCGAACTGCCGGAAGGCCAGCAGCGCCTGCTGATGGTCGTGCATCAACAGGGCCACCACCTCATCTCGTGCATGGCCGTCCGCCTGCAAGCTGCCGTGCTGGAACACATGGCTCATGGCGGGCACTCCGTCACCGCATGAGGATGACCGCGCTGCGACATGCGGCTAGGCGAGCCGTAGTCGTCGTGATAGCGCTTGGGGCCGCCAGGATGGACGCCCGGGTCATCCTCGGGCGCATGAGGCGGGCCGCCATCGTTCTCGTCGGTCTCGCGGGAAGGATCCGGCGTCCGGGGCACGCTCCCGGACCGGCTGGGGGGGGCCGCAGGCTTGTCGCTGCCGGGGTCGCGGTCGCGGTCGGGGCCGGAAGCCGACACAAACCCGGGCATCGCCTCGGGCATCGGCGGCACCCAAAGGTGCTCCCATGAAGGTTCCACTGCGGCGTCTGGAGACGGTCGCAGTTCCTGCATGCCCTCGACCATGCCAACAATGTGCATGCGGCCAGTCGCCGGGTCGCGCCAGCGGAAGCGCCGGTCCCGCACCTGGTAGAGGTGCAGGTCGGCCCCGAGCATGCGGTATTCGCGCAGGTCTTCACCGCCCTGGGGCACAGGGGCGGCACAGAAGGGGCGCGGCAAGGCGGCAGCGTCGGCCGGCAGGACGGCATGGTTCCACTGCAGCGGGTCTTCCAGCAAGGCGCCGGGCGTCATGCCCAACACCGAACTCACGGCCTCACTGACATGCAGCAGGCGCTCGTCCGCCGCATCGGCGCACCAGAACAGCCGCCAGGGGGTGTTGAAGGACTTGTCTTGCATGGTCAAAGTCTCCTTGGGCCGTGTCCGGCAAATGAGGTGCCACGCACCAGAGCCCCCGTATCCGAGGTCCTTGACACTGCTTCGTGCGTCGGGGGGCCTCCCCGCCAATGGCGTTTCGTGGCCCATTGCTTGTCCTTGTGATCCTGGCTGCTGGTGCCTCTCACGCTGCAGGTCCTGGGTGGTCTTGCTGCTCCGGCGTGGCTCCTTTCAAAGGGCTCGGAACAACCGGAGGTTCCGGATCTCCCTCGGCACGCTGCGCACCGGGCGCGCCGCTTGCAGGACCAGCTCCACCACTTCGAGGATCACCCCATGACGCCTTGCATCACCCGCCCCGGGCCGTGGCTCGCCCAGAGCATTCCTCCGTCCCCGCCCTTCCCGGACGAAGTCCCCAGCGTGCCGCCGCCACCGCACGGGCCGCCAACCGCCCCCGAACCCGGACCGCCAGAGATCATTGATCCGCCGCTGCCGGAGAACCCGGTCCCTGTGCGGGAGCCGCCCTACATGCCGCCGCCCACGGCGCTTCAGTGATGTGACAGGGACCCTGAGCGCCGCTGTGGCGTTCGGCATCCGACTTTCTCAGCAGTTGTCCTTGGCACGGTGATTGCCGTAGACGGGGGGGTTCCCCTCCGTCACGGATCACAGGAGTTGCCTTTGAAGGGATTGCTGCTAGGGGCCGCGCGTCGCGCCGCCACTGAAGGACTGTTGGCCAGCCTGCTGTCGGGGTTTGCCTTGCTACGAGGCAGCCGCAGCGACCATGCTCACCGCGTGGACGCGTTGACCGGCGCTGCGCAATACCGCATTGGCCGGCCGCCGTGGTCATCACGGGCCCGCACGCTGGCCTTTCACATCGCAACGTCCGTGTTGTGGGGCGCGTTGTATGACCGCATCCGCAGTCGTCGTTCCACCCCGGACCGCTGGAATGCCTGCACCGACGCACTGCTGCTGACCGCAGTGTCCGCCGGCCTGGATGAAGTGGTGCGCCCGCGCCGCCTCACACCCGCCGCGGACCGCGCCGCCGAAGCGTGCAGCAAGTGGCTGCTGTACGGCGGCTTTGCTGCGGGCCTCGCAGCCGGTGGCCTGCTGGCACTGCGGCGCAATTCCCCCACCGCTGAAGACACCCACACCACCGGGCGCCCCCCGCACCGACCGTGGTTACCGCGACGGTCCCGGAGCGCTGAATGAAATCCATCCATCTGCAGATCCGTTTCCTGGTCCCATTGATGGTGACGCTGACGCTGGCCGCGTTGCTGGCGTTACCCTTGCTGGACCGCATGACGCTGCGCTGGTTCTCACGCGACCTCAGCGCGCGCGGCGCGATGGTCGCCAAGACCCTGTCCCTGGCCATTTCCGACATCGAACCCAATGCCAAGCTGGATCGGCTGCGCGGCCTGCTGGAGCGTGGTGTGCTGGACGAGCGCCTGGTGGGCATTGCGCTGTGCAGCGCCACCAATGAACAGATTCTGAGCACCAAGGGATTCCCGGGTTCCCTGACCTGCCAGGAGGCGCGCACCATGGCCCGCCAGCAGGACCCACGCTTGGAGCTGTCCAGCGGGGCGGTCCACATCGGCGACTTCCCGGTCAATGCCCAGCAGGCGGATTCCGACCGCCTGGTGCTGCTGCACGACCTGAGCCTGCCGGACCGCCGCAGTATCGACACACGGCGCTACATGATCATCTTCATCACGGTGCTGGGTCTGGCCGTGGCCGGCATCACCATGGTGGTGGCTCAACTGAGCTGGCGCGGATGGGTGTCTGGCATGCGGGCCATCCTTCGGGGTGAGGGCCTGGTGCGCCCGCTGCTGCCAGGCGGCGGGGCCGGGGGGGCTGGTGATTCGCCGCCACCGGAGCTTCAGCCGCTGGAGGTGGAAATCCGCCAGCATCTGCGGGAACTGGAGGACAACCTCTATCGCGAACACGGCCCGCTCACCCCCTGGGACCCGGAACGGCTGCGTAGCCTGCTGCGGACCCAGTTGCGGGGGGACCAGGTGATCGTGGTGTCCAACCGCGAGCCTTACATCCATCTGCGCGGCGACAAGGGCATCACGGTGAGCCGCCCGGCCAGTGGCCTGGTGACCGCCGTGGAGCCGGTGATGCGCGCCTGCTCGGGGACCTGGATTGCTCACGGCAGCGGTAGCGCAGACCGCGACACCGTTGATGAACACGACCGCGTGGCGGTGCCCCCCGACACCAAGGACTATGTCCTGCGCCGCATCTGGCTGACCGATGAAGAGGAACAGGGCTATTACCAGGGCTTTGCCAATGAAGGTCTCTGGCCCTTGTGCCACGTGGCCCACGTGCGGCCGGTGTTCCGGGAATCCGATTGGGCGCAATACCGCGCGGTGAATCAGCGCTTTGCCGATGCCGTGGTGGCCGAAGCCCGCAGCGACGACCCGGTGGTGCTGGTGCAGGACTATCACTTCGCCCTGCTGCCCGCCATGGTGCGCGAGAAGCTGCCCAAGGCCACCATCATCACCTTCTGGCACATCCCATGGCCGAACCCGGAATCCTTCGGCATCTGCCCGTGGCGGCGCGAGCTGCTGCAGGGCATGCTCGGCAGCACCATCCTGGGGTTCCACACCCGTTTCCACTGCAAGAACTTCACGGAGACGGTGGACCGATATCTGGAAGCTCGGATCGAGCATGAGCATTCGACCATCAGCTATCAGGGTGAGCCAACGCTGGTGCAGAGTTATCCGATCTCGATTGCCTGGCCCACTGATGACGAACGCATGACCTGGCCTGCGCCTTCCCAAGCGCGCCGCGCAGTCATCGAGCGCCTGGGCTTGACCCACGACGCCTGCATCGCTGTGGGAGTGGACCGGTTCGACTACACCAAGGGAATTCTGGAACGCCTGCATGCCGTGGAGCGTCTGCTGGAGAAGTATCCGCAGTGGCAAGGCCGTTTCGTGCTGGTGCAGGTGGCGGCCCCCACCCGCAATGCGCTGGAGGAATACCGTGAGTTCCAGGACCGCATTCACCGCGTGACCGACCGCATCAATCAGCGTTTCGGATCCGACCGCTATCAGCCGGTCCGTCTGCTGGCGGAGCATCACGACCATGCCGCCCTGATGGAGCTGTACCGGGCGGCCGATATGTGCGTGGTCACCAGCCTGCACGACGGCATGAATCTGGTGTGCAAGGAGTTCATTGCCGCGCGTGATGATGAGCAAGGCGTGCTGATCCTCAGCCGCTTTGCCGGTGCGGCCAGGGAATTGCCAGAAGCGTTGGTGATCAACCCCTATCACGTGGAAGAAACCACCGATGCATTACACCGTGCAGCCACGATGCCGCCGCAGGAGCAGCGCGAACGCATGGCCAGCCTGCGCATGACGGTACGGGAGTTCAATGTCTATCGTTGGGCGGGCCGCATGCTGGCCGATGCCGGGCAATGGCGCCTGCGGGAACGCATCACGCGGCGCGTGCAGCGACGTGCCCGCGAAGGGGCGGAGGCCATCAGCTCATGACACCCCAGAAGCATCTCCTGGGCCCCGAAGGCCGACAGGCCCTGAACCGGCTGGTGCGCGAACGCCCGCTGCTGGCCTTTGATTTTGATGGCACGTTGGCCCCCATCGTCATGCATCCGGACGAGGCCCGGGTCCCGCCGGAGATGGTGCCCCTGCTCAACGAGCTGTCGAAGCAACTGCCGCTGGTGATCATCACCGGCCGCCAGGTGGAGGACGTGCGCGCCCGGTTGGGCTTCACACCGACACACATCGTTGGCAACCACGGCGCCGAGGACCAGATCCAGGGGCCGCATGCAGACGTGGTGGCCGCATTGGCTCCGTTTCGGGCGCGAGTGGATGAGCGGCGTATGCGGCTGTCTGCGGCGGGTGTGTTCATCGAGGACAAAGGTGCCTCCATGGCCCTCCACGATCGGCTGGCGCCGGACCCGCAAGTGGCCCGTGCCCTCATCGACGAACTGGTGGCCCAGCTTCCGCCGCGCTTGCTCACCGAGCCGGGCAAGCGCGTGGTGAATGTGCTGGTGGAGGGCGCGCCGGACAAGGGCGACGCGATGCATCGACTGATGGACCACTACGGCTGCCGCACCGGCTTTTATGCCGGCGACGACACCAATGACGAACCGGTGTTCGAGCGTGCCGGCCATGACTGGGTCACCGTGCGTGTGGGCCCCCGCCTGGACAACAGTCATGCCCGCTATTTCCTGCAGGAGCAGGCGGACATGCGCGACGCCTTGCGGGAGATGGCACAGGCGCTGCAGGCGAGACGGTCTTGACCGGGGCTGATCGGCGGGAGCTGATCGGCGGGTGCACTGCGCCCGTGCCGCCAAGGTGCAGCCGTCGTTCCGCCCTAGTGCCGCAGTTCAGTGCTGGTCTGGTAATCCCTGCATGACGGCTGCGGGTGGAAGAGTCGCAGCGGCGGTGGCAGTTGTCGAAGCAGTGGCGCTAGCGACGGGCGCCGACGATCCCCCCCCCGTCTCCCGCCGGCGATAGAACTGCGTCAAAGCCGAGACCTGCGCCTCCATGCTGCCGAGACACGCTTGGGCTTGGGCCTGGGATTTCGCCAACTTGAAGTCATGAGCATATTGATCGAACCGCTCCAGAACACGGGTTTTGAAACCCATGTGATCCTGCATCGTCCTGTACGGTTGCAACTGCTGCTGGAGCATGCCCCATGAGAACACCTGCGGGACGATTGAATCCCACTGCTTGCGCTCGGCTTGCTCGATCTGGTGAAGTGTGGCTCGCGCCAGCTCCGTCGCCTGATTCAGAGCGTGAACAGCGCCATCAAGATCCCCCTCATCGCCGAGGCGGTTGGCCTTTCTGCGCAGTTGATCCACGTCCATCTCGCGTGCGCCGAGCGCAGTGTGCAAGTGCGGCAGGAGCGACAGTTTCGCTCTCAAGCGGATGGAGTCGTCGTAACAGTTCTTCGCCCCCAGTGTCAGCGCTCGGGTCTTGTCCAAGATCCCTTTTGCGTAACGCAGTGCCTCAAGGTCTTGCGGCTGCAGCGAATTACGTCCCGAAGGCCCATGTTTGCTGAGCAATTCCAGCGTCAATTGCAAGTGCTCCTGGACCGCTGGTCGAACATCCGTCGGGAGCGGTTGATCCTTGAACGCGCGCACGAGGCGCTGAAAGTCTTGCCCGTTGCTGGCGCGCGCAATAGGGTCTTCAGCAGCTGGGGACGCCTCGCCGGCCTGGGGAGGCATCCAATTGCCAAGGGGGCCCATCACCTGGGTCGTCAGTTGATGCATCCGTTCGACGTTCCCCTCGGGCGGCATGGCCGTCAGGATCTCCACCAGCTGCTTCTTCTGATCATCGGTCCCCTGCCTGTTGCATCGCACAACAGCCGCAGCCACCTCCAACAACTTTCTCCCATTTTCCGCATGCCTTTCACTGCCAGGTCGCTGAATCTCGAAGAGGTTGTAGGCGCTGTTCAAGTGAAGGCGGGCCGTACCCAGGCAGATCTGCAGGATGCGGTCCAGCGACGGATGGACCAGCGGCGCGGTCAGGTTCCAGTCGAACTGATCCAGCCAGTGGCCGCTCAGCGCGCTCATCGCCTGCCAGGCCCCCTTCAAGGCGGCCACCTCGCGCTGGGTTTTCAGGAGATATTCACGCCATTCCTGAGTGCTGGGAACGCCACAGAGGGCGGCTTTCTCCACCGAACTTCGAATACCTTTCCATTCCTCCACGGTGGCACCCCGGGTGTGCCATTGGTCCAGGGTGTTCATGATCTCCAGCGCAGTCATGAAGAAGTTCCAGGGCTTTTCCAGTTCCCGCAGAGCCGCTTTGTTGTCAAGAGACAGCTTCGCGGCCTTGTCCGATTGGGCGGCTTTCTCTGCACCAGCACTCGCATGGTCTTCGGCCTCATCCATGTCTTCCAGGGGGCTGTAGCCTGATCGGTGGGACTTGAAAATATTGAACATCGGGGCATCTCCGAATCGTTATTGCCTGAACTGTGGGTTGGAGTTTCTCGGCGGTGGGCCAAGACGTTCGAGGTCCTGCAAAATTTCCCCGAGTTCATAGAGCACCATGCCGGCAGCCTCTGACGTTGAAGTGCAATCGAATAAGGCCGAAATTTGCTTGAACCGATCCACGAGGATCCATTGATCGGAAGTGAGCTGCGTGGCGTTCACCCACGGTTTGGCACGTTGGACCTCCGTGTTTCGGTGCTCCACCTGATGGGACAGGTTTTGGAGCTCCGCTGAGGTGCAAGCCGACAAGTCCGCCGTTGCCAGGTTGAGTCTGACAAGGTGGGCAAAATGCCTACCTACCTGGGAAAAATCACCGGTGATGAGGCATTTCTCTGCCTCCATCATGCTTTCCTTGGCCAACGGCCCCCGATACTGAAGCTCGAGCGGCAAGCCTCTGGACGTGGCGACCACGCCGCTGCACTGAAGCCTGCACATTTCAAGCATGTCTTTACCGCTGCGGGCTGCAGCAACTCTCTCGATCAAGAACCCGAACAAATCGCGCTGGGTCGCCGTCAATCGTTCTTTCCCTGTGCCAATGGCGCCCTCCAGGAACTGGCTCAACGACCTCACCACCTGTGCGGGCTGGTTGGCCCTGGGCCATTTGCTGAACTCCTTGTTGTACTCACGGAGTTGCCGTCGAGCCTCAGATGCTTGGGTGGGCGCTTCAGGCAGTGGCGCCAGGTCGGAGGCTGAAAACAAAGACACCTCTCCGCCGGACATGATCCGATCGCGCCGCACGACCTCCGCGCCCAACGGCGATTGGTTCCGCTGGAAGTATCCAAGCAGCGAAGCAAAGGACCCCTGTCCGTCGCATTCGTCATACAACTGGCTGACCGTGGGCGCATCCCTCAGGCCGGTATGCCAGTCATAACGTTCAAGGTGATCGGCAAGCTGGCAGTGCTCGAGCGCGTTCTGGCACGCCGTGTCTGCGCCACTCATATCCCCATTGAAGAACGCCTTTTCGGCGTGGGACAGAAAGCAGTCGGCCAGGCAGGCCTGCTTGTCGACCTTCACCTTCCATGGCCCCGGCTTCATGTGCTCTGCATGCCTATGGGCCTCCTTCACCTCATTGGCTTTCAGGTCGGCAATCTGCCGCGCCATCGCCAGCGTTTGATTGGCCGATCGTCTCCAGTCGTCGAAATCAAATGAAACGCTCGTCGACCGACCTGCGGTCGAAGTGGTCGACTCCAGAATGACCTGCCCCATCTGCACCAGGCCTCGGACCCGCTCACCCTGCGGACAGGATTGAAGCGCCAGCAGATGCTGATGGATCTCCAGGATCCGCCGTTCCCTTGCATCCGCGGCCTCATGCGTCGACGTCGTCTGCAGTGGATGGGCATTCGCCGCCCGTCCAGCTCGGGTCGCTGGAATTTCCGCCTCGGACGTCTCGTCCGGCTCCTGCGAGCCCGTCAGGCATTGCGTGAAGCAGGCGGTGATTCGGTTGGGCACAATCTCTCCTTCGTCGGTCACGGGGCTGCGCAGCGCCCCGGGCAGTGCAGTGCGCACGCGACCTCAGTATGAGAGACCCCTACTTTCGTTCATGGCTGGATGCCCTCATCAGGGAGCCGGGGACGGCGGCAATACCCGCCGACGCCAGCAGGCTGGCCCCAACTGCTTCGCGCGGGGAAAGCTCATCAGCACAACGGCCAGGGCGGCCAGCATGAATGCAGCACTGGCCATGCGTGCCAGCACCTTGGTCTGCGCCTGGATGCGGCGAGCATTCAGCTTGTCGGCCACATCGGCCGGATGCAGCTCCGCAATGGCTTCGGCCACACCGGACATGGCGGACATGACGGGCACATCCCACCCAGGCGATGACCATGATGGTGAGCACGCCCAGCAGATGCTGGAGACCGTTGAGGACGACGCTGCCCTCGGGCACGCCTTGTGTGGCCACCAGCAGGCCAATCAGCGGCAACGCCCACTGCGCCGGCCGGTCGCAGTGGCGCCCCCATCAAGCACTGGCACCATCAAGCACTGGCCCCACAGTTCAATATCCAGCACGCGCAGGCGCGTTTCCCAAGCGGATGAAGTCATGCCGCCCATGCAGGCAAGTCAGTTGCCACCCTGGCTTCAGACGTCGCGGGCCTCGCCGGTCTTGATCCATCGTTGAAAGTAAGCGCTGAGCGCGGGCGGCAGTTCCCGCCTCAACAACAGCAAAGCCATCAGGCTCGCCCGCATGTCGTCCTGCGAAGCGGCCAGGGGGATGGGCAGTTTCCCTTCGGACATATCGCTGACGAGAGCAGCCAGAAAGCCCTCTGGCGAAAGCTGGAGTGCACACTGACGCACGGCCCGGGGATCCCTGGGATCCCAGGACTCCTCTTCGACCGCCGGCTCACTTTCATCGACATATGGGGCCAGGCACTTCGTCATCAACTGCCGGCCCAGTTCGATCCAGAAACGAGGAGGGGCGCCGTTCTTGCCAGCGACGGTGGCGGAAGGAATCTGTAGCTGTCCATCCTGGCTTTGCGTGGCCACCACCAGGGTCCCTGAGGGGGAGTGATAGGCGACCTGCTGGCTCACGTCACCGTTCGCGAACAATCGCTTGGCGCTCTCCGACCCCGCACGGACAACAAGCATTTTTACGTCACCACCACTGAGCACCTCCAGCAGTGCAGGAGGCGCCTTCAGCAGCTGGTCAACAAGGGCGTCCACATCCTGGGTGGTGGCCTCTTGGGCATGGGCGAACATCAAGGACAGATACATGGTCTCTTGCGCCCCCGCCGCCTTCATTCGGTTCCAGATGGACAGCGCATGGGAACCGCCCGTTAGCGTCTCCGACACCGCGAACAGTGGGACCTCATTGCGCAGGGGAGGCTCCTTCCAGCAACTGAAACGCGGCCGCAGGTCCTTCAATGGATGTTGCGCACCCACCAGGGCTTGCGCCAGATCGGCGCTGGACCACTGGTCCACTTGCATGACGCGCGAGAGGAAGTCCGGGTCCAGGTCATCAGGAAGTCGGGTCCGGCGCGCCGCATCCAGACACGCGGCGCGGAATTTCTCGGCCGGCGCGTTCCCTCGGTGATGAAGGACCACGTCGACCCCATCAAGCATCTGGTTCAGTGCCTTCACCCTCCGGACGGCATAGTTGTAGTCTCGCAGGTCGTCGCTCTTGAGTCGGACATCCCAGTGGAGTAGCTCAGACACGACCGCCAGCCGGGATCGAGCCGCCTCGGGGGCCCAGTGGTCGCTCAGGAGCATGGATTCGTACGCCTTGCTGGCCGCTTCGAAACGCTGCTGAACGGCCAACACCATGTGGCGGCGGCGGGAGTGCGCCAGCTCGATAGCGGAATCTCGCGCCGACAGCATCTGCATCGAGGAGCCGGAAGGACCCACCGACCGATCCGAACCTGAAGCGGAACGCCGAGAAGGGGACCCGGGGGGCGTCGTCGAAGCACTCGGTGCCTCTGCCGCATTGGAGGCAGCCCCCTGATTCAGCCTATCTGCTGACCGATCTGCTGAGCTTCCCGCCGAGTGATCCGCCGACTTATCCGCCGACCTATCCGCCGACGGACGCAGGTCATGATCCTCCACCAGCGACGCCATCTCTGGGTCTGCTCGACTCACGGCTCCTGATATGCCTAGATTTACGCCCAGATTTGCGCCCAGATTGAACATAGACGACCCCCGACACCGCTGTTCTGAAGCGATTCATCCTAAGTCTCCAGACCGATCGGCCCTTTGCGATTTCCCCTGCTCAGTTGACAACTCGTGTCGCCTCGACCGCATCCCCTCCCTTCTCCAGGCTACCGAATTGCCGGTCTTGGTCATTCACCCCTACCCAGGACACCTCCATGACCATTCGCTCTATCCCCTCTCCCTCTCAGCCCTCCCCGTCTCAGCCCTCCCCGTCTCAGCCCGCCCCCTCACTGCCCGCCGCCTCTCAGCCCGCCGCCCCCCCGAAGACGTCGAAAGATCCGGGCCAGATGCTCGGCAAGCCTCCGGTCGCACCCGGCGCCGACGACGCCAGGGGACAGGAAGCCCAGGCGGCCCATGAGGCCCATGAGGCCCATGAGGCCCATGAGGCCCAAGCGGCTCAGAGCGATCTGCAACTGCCGCATGAACGCGATCAATCCACGGGAGCGGATGCCACGGGCGGTATGGGGACGGGTGCAGCCGGTGAGCAGCAACGTGAGGTGCTGCACCAGGCGCATCAGGACCTCCAGCAAGGCCAGGTCGACACCGATCTGCGTGCGACGCCCGGGCTCGATGCAGCGCGGCGCCAGGATCTGGTGGAGGACCCCAAGGGGGCGCCGGCTCCCCGTGGCTCGGTGGCCGAACATGGCCGGCAAGGTCGATCCTGAGCAGATGCGGAACGGACAACGGCCCGCCTGCCCGCCAGGCCAGCAGGCGGGCCGTTGGCGAGCCTCAGCTGTGCTGGCGCCGACGATCCACCGCCTCGATGCGCAGCATCTGGCGGTATTTGGTCACCGTGCGACGCGCCACCACCAGCCCCTGGCGAGCCAGCTGCCGGGTGATTTCAGCGTCCGACAGCGGGGTTTCGGGCTTTTCGGCCTCGATGATGTCCTTGATCAGCCCGCGGATGGCGGTCCCGGAGCAGGCGCTGCCATTGCTGCTGACGATCGCCCGTGAGAAGAAATACTT
This sequence comes from Roseateles sp. SL47, assembly GCF_026625885.1. NCBI lineage: Bacteria > Pseudomonadati > Pseudomonadota > Betaproteobacteria > Burkholderiales > Sphaerotilaceae > Roseateles > Roseateles sp. SL47. Next base: position 5,036,552 of record NZ_CP113068.1, read on the forward strand.
CAACTCATAAACGCCAGTGGGCGTGGCCAGGTACTTGTTGTTGGTCACCCGCGAGACGGTCGACTCGTGGATGCCAACCTCGTCGGCAATTTCTTTCAAGCCCAGCGGCTTCATCGCCATGGCACCGAATTCCAGGAAGTGGCGCTGGCGGCGCACGATGGCATTGGCCACATCCAGGATGGTGGAGAACCGCTGCTCGATGTTGCGCATGGTCCAGCGCGCCTCTTGCAAATGGTTGGCCAGTTCCGAATGGCCCTGGTTGCGGTGCCGCTGGAACAGCTCCGCATACACCTGATTCATGCGGACCTTGGGAATCACCGCCGGGTTGAGCTGAACCCGCCACTGGCCCCGCACCTTGGTCGTGAGCACGTCCGGCACGATGTAGGGGGCCTGGGTGGTTTCATAACGCCAGCCGGGACGCGGGTCGAAGCGGCGCAACTTCAGGCAGACCGCCTCGGCTTCGGCCACGGTGATGTCCAGCAACTGCGCCAAGGACGGCACATCACGCGAGGCCAGCAGGTTCAGATGCTGCGTGATGATGCGCTCGGCCAGCGCGCGGCTGCGATTGCATTCAATCTTGGGCAGTTGCAGCAGCAGGCATTCCGCCACGCTGCGGGCGCCCACGCCCAGTGGATCCAGCGCCTGCACGCGCTTGAGTGCAATCTGCATCTCACCCGGCTCCGGCACCGGGTTCAGCTGTGACACCGCCGCCAGTTCCTCCAGTGAGCTGCGCAGGTAACCGTCGTCATCCACCGATTCGGCCACGATCGAGGCCAGCAGCAGGTCACGGCTGGACAGGCGCAGCACGTTCAACTGGCTACGCAGATGCTCCCGCAGGCAGGTCTGTGCGGCGGTCATCTCCAGGGCGCTCATTTCGCCGTCATCGGCGCGACGCATCGAGCTGCCGCTGTCAGCACGCCAGATCTCGCGATCGTCCGGCATCGATTCCGGCGAGTCCGACATGGAGGGCGTCGCCGCCGGCATGTCGGCGTCCGAAGCGCCGCCCTCTTCCGCACCTTCCGTCACTTCCAGGAAGGGATTGCGTCCCAGCATGTCAGTGACCATCGTCGAAAAGTCCAGCGAGGACATCTGCAGCAACCGGACGGCATGTTGCAGACGAGGGGACAGTGTCTGAGACTGCCGATGCTCATGCCGTAGTTCCAAGGCTCCCACTGTGACTACTCCTGTGAGGTGTTGAATGCACCCCTCAACGCAAGACCCATGCCGCCTTGTTCGAAACGACCGAACCTCCGCTGCTCCGGGCCGTCCATCGAACGGTCTGCATCCCCAGAACCCGGCCGACAGCGGGCCCGAATGCCCCGCAAACACCGGCAACGTCGCGTTTGTTCGCTCAGGCACGCGGGCTGCCGGGAATGTTTCAGAGTGTCGCGTCGAGGCGATCCTCAGTCCGTCGCCCCCGCTTCCCCACGGGATTGCCACTTGCGAATCGCGCGGGAAACGGCATCCTTTGCAGCAGCTTTTACCGGCCAGCCCTCGGCCTCCGGCCCGGGGGGGGCTGTCAAGTCGCCTCCCGGCCACAGTGTGGAAGGACGTTCCCCCTCCACGACCGCACGTCTGCCCCTGATGCAGGGGGCCTGAGCGACCACGCAGGGCTGCAAACCGCCCATCCGATCACGCTTTCCTCAGCCTTCAGGACGCACAGGCCGTGCATTGGCGCGCCCCTTGCTTTGAAGGGCCCCGAGGCGGCGTTTCGGCGGTCCTCATGGCCTCTTCTTCTGACCTTCTGACCTTCTGACCTTCTGACCTTCTGACCTTCTGACTGACTGTCTGCCTGCCTGGAGCCCCCCCCTTGCGTGCCTTATTGCTGCCCCGGCCCACGACGATACGCCGCTGGGCGTCCCGCGGCCTGTTGCTGATTGCCCTGCTGTTCCTGTTGCGGGAAGCCAGCAGCATCGTGCTGCCGGTGCTGGTCGCGCTGATCCTCACCTTCGTGATGGCGCCGGCCGTCCGGACGATGCGGCACCACGGCATTCCGGAAGGCATCAGCGCGGCCATGCTCGTCACCACGCTGATGGGCTGCACGGTGCTGGCCCTGGCCCTGCTGGCCGAACCGGCCACGCAATGGTGGCAGCGGGCACCGCAGGCGGTGTCGCAGGCGCTCAATCGGGTGGACCGCTGGCGGGCCAGCATTCCGGGTTTTGGCCCCCAGTCCGAACGCCGGGCCGGCACACGCACCACAGCGCCGCCCGCTCCCGACCCTCTGCGCGAGCGGCTGACCAGCGAGAGCGTTGCCCTCACGGCGACCGTGGTGGGCCAGGGCCTGCGATTGGTGGTGTCGGCGGCCGCCACCACGGTGCTGCTCTATTTCCTGCTCGCTTCCGAGCATTGGGTCCTGTCCCGATGCATTGAGCTTCTGCCCGCCCGTCCCCGGTTGAGAGCCCTGGTGCTCGGCGGCCTGCGATCCGCACAGCGGGACATCTCGCGTTATGTCGTCTCGGTGGCCCTGATCAACACTGGGGTGGGCATTGTGGTGTCGCTCGTGATGTGGATGCTGGAACTGCCCAATCCGGGGCTCTGGGGCGCCCTGGCGACAGTGATGAACTTCATCCCCTACCTGGGGCCGTTGATCATGTCCGGGTTGATTCTGGGGGCGTCGCTGGTGTCCTCGCTGGGCGACGGCAGCGTGCTGAGCCTGGCGGCCCCGGTGCTGGCCTATCTCGCCATCCATGCGGTGGAGGCCAATGCAGTGACGCCGCTGGTGGTGGGCCGGCAACTGTCGATGAACCCGCTGTCGGTGCTGCTGTCCGTGATGTTCTGGGGCTGGTTGTGGGGCATGGCCGGCGCCGTGCTGGCGGTGCCGCTGCTGATCTGCCTGAAAGCCATCAGCAGGCGCCACCCGCTGATGCGCCCGGTGTCGGTCTATCTGCAAGGCAGCGACCGCCCCTGCCCCAGCCTGGCCTCGCTGCTGCGTCCACCGGCGGCGATCGTCACCAGCGTCGACACCACCGTCGACACCACGGTCCATACCGAGATCCACACTCAGTTGCCGCCCGAGATGCAGACCGAGATGCAGACCGATCTCCAGCCGCCACGGTCTGCCCCTTAGACTGCCAACCGCTTCTGCCCGAATTGAACAGCATTCTTCCCCATCTGCCCACCAGGTCCGACCACGGCGCCTGGCCACGCTGGCGCGTACGGAGCGCCTCCCAGCCCATGCCCCTGTCCATCAGAACCCGACTGCTGCTGCTTGTCCTCTCCGTCATGGTCCCCAGCATGCTGGCCGCCCTCTGGGTGAGCTGGCAGACCTGGCAGGACGAGCAGGAAGCCCTGGTGCGGCACCTGCGCGACAACACACGAGCCTTGTCGATGGTGGTGGACAAGGAGTTGTCCCAGCGCGCCGGCATCGCCCGGGTGCTGTCACTGTCACGGACCTTGGACAGCGCGCCGGTCCTGGCGCCGGACGATGTGGCCACGCTGGCGCTGCAATCCCGCCGTGCCATGCAGGGTCTGGGGGGATGGGTGGAACTCTCGACGCCGGACCAGACGCTGTTCAGTACCCGTCCCGCCGTCGTGGCCGGTGCCCCGAGCTCATCGGCCGCACCGGGCGCTGGCCTCATGCCGTCCCCGGGGGGGGCCCTCCATCCGCCTGCGGGAGCGGCGCCAGCGCCCGCCCGGCAATCCCCCCTTCCCCTTCCCCTCCCATCTCCCACTCCCGGCGCCTCCGCACCCGAACTGCCCGTAGCCCCTGCGGGGGCCGCCGGTGGCACCCGGGCCGGCAACCTCGACCCCGGCAGCCGCGCGCTGGTGGACAAACCGGTCATTGGTGGCCTGGAACCCGATACGGTCACGGGGCAGCTGCGTGCCGCCATCGTGCAGCCGGTGGAACGCAATGGGCGTGTGCTGATGAACCTGTCGGTCACTTTGCTGCCCCAGGAACTGCAGGCCATCATCGACGCGCAGAAGATGCCGGACGACTGGACGGCCACCATCATGGACGCCAACGGCACGGTCGTTGCCCGCCATCCGGGCGGCACCACCTATGCCGGACGGCGATCCACCGCCGACCTGCAGCAGCGCATGGCCGAACATCAGGAATCGGTGTTTGAGTCCACCTCCCTGGACGGACGCGAGGTGATCGGTTTCTTCAGCACGTCGCCGCAGGGCTGGACCTTCCTCACGGCCGTACCCCGCCACACGCTGCTGGGCGGGCGGGCGCGGGCCCTGCGGCCGATCGTGTTCGGCTCACTGGTCCTGATCCTGGCCGGCTTCGGCGGCGCACTCTGGATCAGCCGTCGCATCTCACGCCCCATCCACCAGTTGACCGACATTGCCAACAAGCTGCGGGCCGGTGAGCCGGTGCAAGCCGGTGCCACCGGCATGGCGGAATGTGATGAGGTGGCCCTGGCGCTGGAAGATGCCAGCGCCGCCATCCGTCAGGGCCGCAGTGAACTGGAGCGGCGCGTCAACGAGGCCATCGAACGCACCCGCGAAGCCGAACAGCGCAGCTCCCGCACCCAGCGGACCGCCGCCCTGGGCCGACTGACGGGAGGGGTGGCGCATGACTTCAACAACCTGCTGGGCGTGATCAGCAACAGCGCACATCTGATCCAGCGCAGCCCGCATGCGGAATCCATGGCCATGCCGGTGGGGGCCATCATGCGGTCGGTGGAAGTGGGCAGCCGTCTGACGCAGCACCTGCTGCGGGTGTCCGGCCGCCAGCCGGTGCGCCCGCAGGTGCTGGACATGGGCACCGCCCTGGGTGAAATGAAGGAATTGCTGGCCACGGTGCTGGGCAAGCGCATGCAGCTGCAATTGCTGGTGGCGCCGGACACCCGGACGGTGCAGGTGGATGCGGCCGAACTGGAGCTGGCGATGATCAACATCGCGCTCAATGCGCGTGATGCCACCAACGGCATGGGCGAGATCCTGCTGGAGGCGCGCAATGCAGAACCGTATGAACGCCAGGATGTGGGGCCCGGTGAGTATGTCGCCATCAGCTTCACCGACAAGGGCGCCGGCATCCCCGAGGACGTGCAGGCCCGCGTCTTCGAACCCTTCTTCACCACCAAGGAGGTTGGCAAAGGCACCGGCCTCGGTTTGAGCCAGGTGCTGGGCTTCTGCGTGCAGGCCGGGGGCACGGCACGCATCGCCAGCCAGCCGGGGTATGGCACCACCGTGACCCTCTTGCTGCCGGCCAGTGGTTCCACCCCTTCCGTGCGTCCAGAGCTGGTGACCGCCCCCGGCGCCCTGGCCGGTGCCAGTGTGCTGCTGGTGGAAGACAACGAGGAACTGAACCGGGTGACCGCCAGCCTGCTGCGCAGCCTGTCCTGCCAGGTCACCACGGCCGCCAATGCGGACGAGGCCCTGAAGCAGTTCGGCAGTGGCGCGGCATTCGATGTGGTGCTGTCGGATGTGGTGATGCCCGGCGGCATGGATGGCCAGGCGCTGGCGCGTGAACTGCGTCGCCGGCGGCCCGGCTTGCCAGTGGTGCTCATCAGCGGATTCAGTGCCGCGTTGACGGCAGAGTCCTCCTTCCCGGTGCTGCGCAAACCGGCCTCGCCGGCTCAGTTGCTCGACGCCTTGGCCCGTGCCATGGGAAAGACCAGCACCTCGCCGACCTGAGCGACCTGTCCATGCGGGAGCGCACCTTGCTGGAGGGGAGGACTCTCAACCTCCCCCAGAAAGGGCAGTCCATGGACAACAAGGATGTGATCGACGATCTCAACACCCTCATCGAAACCAGCAAGGATGGTGAATACGGCTTCCTCAACTGCGCCGAGCATGTGCGCAGTGCCAGCCTGCGGGACGTCTTTGCCAAGCGCGCCGCGGATTGCCGCGAGGCCAGCGCAGAGTTGCAGCAAATGGTGCGTCAGCAAGGCGGAAAGCCGGAAGATGACGGCAGCACCAGTGGTGCGATGCATCGGGGCTGGGTGGCGGTGAAGGGCACACTGACCGGCTACAGCGACCTGGCCATGCTGGAGGAATGCGAGCGCGGTGAAGATGCTGCGCTGGCCCGCTACCGCAAGGTGGCTCAGAAGGCCCTGCCAGCGGGCGTGATGGAAGTGGTGCAGCGGCAGATGACCGGTGTGCTGCGAAATCACGACCAGATCCGTCTGCTGCGTGACCAGGCGCGTAATGCGGCGGACAAGGGCTGATCGACAGACACTGCACGCCTGAACCCAGCAACACCTGCGGGCCCGAGGGCCCGCTTTTTGTTGTGCTGCGCTCAGGGATGGCGCGGTGGAGCAGCTGTGGGGGCAGCGCTCGGTTCCGCCGCAGCCTGACGTGGCTTTTGCTTGTGCTGCAGGCCGTGCATCAGCCCGGCCACCAGGCCCAGCACCAGTTGCGTGGTGTCGGGCCCGAGACTGCCGCGAATACGGGCCGGCATGAACCCCCAGGCCATGGTCAGCATCTGCAGCAGGGCCAGCTCGGGTTGGGCCTTGGCATCCACGCTCCCCGGTGCGCCCTGCCCTTGCGCACCCGCTGGCCCGCTGGCGGGCGGGCCGTGCGCGTCCGCAGCCTTGCCGCCCAGCAGGGCTCCCAGCCATCCAGTCAGCAGCCCGGCCCCCAGGCCGGGCCTGGCGCTTCCGTCGTGCCCCGCCTCTGCACGGCGATGCGGACGACGCCGCACCAGCCGCCAGAACAGCCAGCCGGACCCCACCCCGAGCAGGGGGCGCACCCAATGGCCGGGCGCCAGCACCGCATGTCCCCTCGCCTTCAGCGATTGGGCGTGATGACGGAATTGCATGTCACGCCGCACCACCCGCAGTTCGATCAGATCGATGCGGGCGTTCAGCTCGTCCAGCGTCTCAGGCATTGGGGGCTGTGGTGCGGCCATCGGTCGACGGGTCCTCTTGGTCTCGGGGATCATTAAACAGCCAGTGGAACTGACGGCGGGAGGCCGGCAGGGACATCATCGGTGCCAGGGCCTTCATCGCTGCGGCCACCCACAGCAGCAGCAGCAGATTGATCACCAGGACGCCGGCACAGGCCCAAGGCAGCGCCAGGCCCATGTGGACCGCCAGGGCAATCAGGCCGGCCCACAAGGCCCACCAGGCCGTGGCGCCCGCAATGGCAGCCACCACCAGCAGCACCATCAGGCTCACAAACCCGTGGCGGGCACGCTGCAGTTCCAGCATCAGCAGCAGCGCGCGGCTTTGAACCATGCCGCGTGCGGCCTGGGCCAGTCCGTGCAGGTCGCCCATCCAGCCGCTATCCGGTGGCGGCGGGACGGGACTCTCGCGCTGCGCGTGAGGGCCCGGCTGGGCAACGGTGGAGGAATCGGTCGGGGACTCCGCGCGGGATGCGCTGGAGGAGCCGGTGAATGGAGGAATGTCGGCAGCGGTCGCCGAAGCTGGCGGCGCATGCCGGCCCGCCGCCGTCCCCGGGGGGACGGTCGGCGGCAGCCCGTCGGGCGATGGCTCAGGTCCGTGGTCGCGACGGGGATCGCTCATGGGCTGGCCGATCTCAGCGGGCCAGACGCGCGATCAGCAGGCCCAGCGCAAAGGCGGTCCCCACGGCCACCAGCGGATGCTCACGCACGCCGGTACGGGCGCTTTGGCACCATTCATTGCTGGTACTGCGCAGCTGGTCGGCACGCTGGTGGAGCATTTCCCCGGTGCCCTCCAGGCTTTTCTGCAAATGCTGCACCGCCGGCGTTGCCTGGTTGGCCAGCTTGTCGATTGCAGCATGGGCGCTCTGGGCGACACGATTGACCAGCTCCACCCCGGGGGTGTTGCTGCCAAGGGCTGCGGTGCCATTGCTGCCCGGCAGGCCCGCCTTGGCGGCGTCATCAGAAGTGGTGAAGGGCACGGTCTTGTCGCTCTTCTCGTTGTTCGGCGTGGTGCTCATGATCGTTTCCTTTCCTTGCGATATCGCAGTGTCGATGGAGGGGTTTTGGCAAGCGGCATGCCGGGTGGCGTGATTCAACGCGTTGGGAGTGGCGGCTTGGGGTCGGCATCCAATCCCCGATCTGGCGATTCCGCCACCTGGGGACGTCCATGTGCCGGTTCGATCATTTCTTCAATGATGAAATGTCCGTAGTACTGAGCGCGCTCGGCCGCGTGTGGTCGCACCGCCTGGGCGATCTGCCGCGCCTGCTCGTCGTCCTTGGCTTTCACCACGAGAAAGTGATAACCACGCTCCGCCAGTTCTCCATGGGAGCGAAGCAGATTGATTTCCTGACCGATCGCTGCCAGCGGGCTCGCGTTCTTGAGGTCTTCAGCGACTTGCGTCACCATCTCGGTATCGGAGTAGGTGTGAATGTCAGACGCCTCGATGGCCAAGCTGCTCAGTGCTTCAGGTGCTTCAGGTGCTTCAGGTGCCTCCAGTGCCTCCAGCGCGGCCTGCGCATCCTGTGCCGTTGGAAAACTGATCACCAGATGCCCCACCGGCTTATAGACACCAAAGCTGGTGGGGCGATTGGAAGATGACTGCGCGGCGTCATCATCCGTGCTTGTTGCCGTCGGATTTGCCATGGAATTGCCTTCCGGTGCGAACGAGCCACTGGCTCGGGACTTCCCGGTCGGCAAGGGCAATGCCTGAGAGCCCGTCAGAAAGCGCCCCAGCGAGGCGCGCCCATTCAGGACGTTGAGGAATCGATGCGCGAACCGTGGGCACGGCTTTTGCCGTTGTCCCCAGATTCACTGACCCCCATCTTTCGCAAGGGAAGGAGCGAACCGATGAACGACGGTCTTACCTCGGTGCTGTACGTGGAGGACAGCCCGCTCAATGTCATCGTCATGGAAGCGATGTTCGAGCAACGCCGGGATCTGCGCCTGCATGTGGCCGAGGCCGGCATGCCCGCGTGGCGCATGAGCGCACGCCTGCAGCCGTCGCTCCTGCTGGTGGATTTGAATCTGCCGGATTGCCACGGCTCCGAACTGTTGAAACTGCTGCGCATGCGGCACGGCTGGTCCCGTGTCCCCGCCATTGCGGTCACCGCCGATTCCGACTTTGACGCCATGGGCGCCGGCTTCCAGGACATGTGGGCCAAGCCACTCGATGTGCGGCGCACGCTGGCACGCCTGGCCGAGCTGCTGCCGCCGCCCAAGGGCCACCACGCGGGCGCAGGCGGTTGGGATGGCGGCGCCAGGGATGACCCGGCAGGCGCAGGGCGCGCCAGTGGCAGCAGCTTGGCCTCCCAGGGCCGCCTGGCAGCCCCGGTGTCACCGCTGTCGCCGCACCGCCCTGCCCGGTCGCAGATCCGGCCGGAGGCGCGATGACCGTGGAGGCCCGGCGCGCCAGCCCTTCCCACCCGGCGTCCGCCGGCGAAGGCGCCCGATTCCTGACACCGTCCCTGGCTCAGCAGGCCGCCCGTGCGGTGCAACCGGCCATCGAGGCGCAGTTGCTCAGGCCGGAGGTGAGTGGTTTGGGGGTGCTGCATCTGGTGGTGCTTGATTCCGCACCCACGGTCCTCGACGGCCCCACTGAACCGCGCTCGCTCTATGAGCACTCCATCGGAGACCGTGCCCGTTGGGATGTGGACTATGCCGACTACGCGCGGCGCAAAGCCCGCCTCTCCTGGCGCCACGGCATGGACAGCCGTCGTCTGCAATTGTTGCAACCGCATCGCCTGCGGAGCGACGACAGCCTGCTGTGGGGCGGCGTGAACCTGGACGGCATCGTTGTTGCCGCCAGCGGCGCGTTTCCCATCTGGGACGAGTGTTTTTCAATGCTGCTGGCCGTGCAATTGCGCGCCCTGGCGTGGGCAGCAGCAGACCAGGCACGCTGAAACCGCACGGGCACGAGCACGGATACCCGTACTCGACGGCGAACCTCGGCGCCGAAGCTGCCTGCAGGCGCCGGTGTTGTCCTGGTTTCAGGCGGCGTCGTTCGGGTTTGTCGCGTGCGGTCATCGGCACGCCACCTGCCATCTCCAGGCTGACGCAGCCGGTTCGCCAGACCCCGTGGGCGGGACGGTGCGACGCCCCCATTGCCTTGACACCAGGATGTCCTCACCATGATTGATTCCCCCTCTCAGACTGCATCCGCGACGCTTGCCTCGCCGATCGCCGCCAATGACACGGCGGCCCAGCCGTCGGACCTGGCCTCGCTGCACGGCCAGGTCGCCCTGATCACCGGCGGCGGCCGCGGGTTGGGAGCCGCCATCGCCCAGGTGCTGGGAGAAAGCGGCATGCGCGTGGTGCTGGCCGACATCGACCTGCAACGCGCCCAGGACCGCGCGGCCCTGCTGGGCGAACGCGACATCCAGGCCTTGCCGCTGGCGCTGGACGTGTCCGATCCCCGCCAGTGCGCCGATGCCGTGGCTGCGGTGGTGCAGCGCCTGGGCCGTCTGGATGCCCTGATCAACAACGCCGCCATCGATGTGACCGCACCGCTATCGGACCTCAGCATCGAGGACTGGCAACGGGTGCTCAACACCAACCTCTCCGGCCCGATGATGATGGCCAAATACGCCAGCGCCCAGATGTTCAAGCAGGGCGGCGGCCACATCGTCAACATCGCCTCCACCGCCTCCAAGCGCGCCTGGCCCAATGCCAGCGCCTACCACGCCACCAAGTGGGGCCTGCTGGGCCTGTCCCATGCGCTGCATGCCGAACTGCGCGACAAGCATGTGCGCGTCAGCGCCATCGTTGCAGGCGGCATGAAAACCCCCTTCCTCCTGGACCGTTTCCCAGGCATTGATGAGTCCCGCCTGCAGGACCCCATCCACGTGGCTCGTGCGGTCCGCTACGTGCTTCAACAGCCCGAGGGCACCGTCATTCCCGAACTGACGGTTCTGCCCACCCTTGAAAGTTCCTGGCCTTGACCCCCTTTCTTCCCACCGACACCTTCACCGGTTCACCGGCCCGACCTCTGCGCCCCTGCCTGTTCATCGACAAGGACGGGACGTTGATCGAGAACGTGCCTTACAACGTGGATCCGGCCCAGTTGCGCTTCATGCCCGGCGCGGGGGAGGCGCTGGCCCGCTTGCGCGAGGCAGGGCTGGCGCTGGTGATCGTCACCAACCAGGCCGGCATTGCCAAGGGCCTGTTCACCCGCGCCCAGTTCGCCCGGCTGCAGGAGGTGCTGCTGCGCCGGCTGAAGGAGGAGTTCGGCGTGGTGATCGAGGATGTGGCCGTGTGCCCCCACAAGCCGGACGCCCGCGGCCGGCCCGCCTGTTTGTGCCGCAAGCCCGCGCCCGGCATGCTGATCCGCGCGGCGCGCGCGCATCACCTGGACCTGGCACGGTCCTGGATGGTGGGGGACATCCTGGACGATGTGGAAGCTGGCCATCGGGCCGGGGCCCGCGGCCTGCTGCTGGACAGCGGCGGAGAAACGGAATGGCGCCGGTCCCCGTTGCGGGAACCGGCCGGTGTCTTCAAGTCGTGGCAGGCACTGGCTGAGCATGTGCTCGCCGAGATGCAGGCGGGCGTTGAGCGGCCGGTGCCGCAGGCGATGACGATGCCCGCCGAGGCGATGATGCGGGGCGCCGCAGCGACTGCCTGAGCGGGGTCTGCAACGGCGCCGTGTCTCTGCCCTGCTGGCGGGATTACGCGCACCGCAGGCCCAGCAGACGCCGGTATGCCCTCCTCTGCATGGAAGCCATGGATGGCCGCTTCACGGCAGATGGCAGGCTCAAAAAGAACGCGGGGCCCTTGTGGGGCCCCGGTCCTTTGTCGCCTCGGTGGGTCTTCAGAGAGCGGCCGAGGAGTTCTCGGCAGCTGCCGCATCTTCGGCGGCGTATTCCTTCAGGCGGTTGTAGAGCGTCTTGAGACTGATGCCCAGCACCGCCGCCGTCTGTTCCTTGTGATGCTTGTAATGTTGCAGCGTGGCCAGAATGAAGGCCTTCTCCACCTGGGCCATGGAACTGCCCAGCGGCATCACCACGGACGGGCCGGAGGTTTCGGCCGCAGCCGGCGCCGGTGCGCTGATGGCAGGGGCCAGGCTCTGCCCGGTCCAGCCGGGCGAGACCGCAGCAAAGGTGCCGGAGGTCGCGGCCAATGTGGAGACCACCTCATGGGCCGGGTCCGGACGCGGCAGCCATTGCTCATCAATGACCTCCGCAGCGGCCATCACATAGGCGCGCTGCACCGCATTGCGCAGCTCCCGCACGTTGCCGGGCCAGTGATAGGTCTGCAGCTGCTGCAGCGCGCGCGGCGTGAAGCGCTTGTTCTTGCCTTCCTTGGCGGCAATGGCCTTGAGGAAATGGTCCGCCAGCAGGGGAACGTCGTCGAGACGCTCACGCAGCGGCGGCATTTCGATCGGGAAGACATTCAGGCGGTAGAGCAAGTCCTCACGCAGCTTGCCGGCCTGCACCGCCTGCAGCAGCGGACGGTTGGACGCGGCAATGACCCGCACATCCGCATCGATGGTGGTGGTGGAACCCACTCGCATGAAGCGGCCGGTCTCCAGCACGCGCAGCAGCTTGACCTGAAGCTCCAGCGGCATCTCCGTGAGCTCGTCGAGGAACAGCGTGCCGCCACTGGCGCGCTCGAAGAAGCCTTCGTGCTGCTTGTCAGCGCCGGTGAAGGCTCCCTTCTCGTGACCGAAGATTTCGCTTTCGATCAGGTTGGGCGAGATGGCCCCGCAGTTCACCGCCAGGAAGGGCTTCTTGCGGCGGCGGCTGAGGTCATGCACCGTCTGGGCCACCAGCTCCTTGCCGGTCCCGCTCTCACCGTTGATGAACACCGACACGCTGGTGCCCGCCACCCGGGAGATCTGCTCATAGATACGCTGCATGGCGGGCGTCCGGCCCCACAGCAATCCGAAGTGGCCGCTATTGGCCAGGTTGGCATTCAAATCCGCCACTTCGGCCTGCAACGCGGCCGGCTTCATGACGCGCGACAGCACGCCCTGCAGTTGCTTGATGTTGATCGGCTTGACGATGTAGTCCGCCGCGCCCAGCCGCAAGGCCTGGATGGACGTATCCAGGCTGGCATGGCCGGTGATCAGCACCACTTCGGAATTGGCCACCAGTTGAGGGTCGGAGAACAGCTCCATCCCGTTGCCGTCCGGCAGTTGAAGGTCCAACAGCACCACATCGGGCTGCTGCAGCGCAATGTGCCGACGGGCATCGCGCAGGGTGTGGGCCACCGAGACGGTGAATTTCTCGCTCGCAATCAGTTCTTGCAAGGTGGCGACGGAGTCGATGTCGTCGTCCACGATCAAGGCATGGGTCACCGGTACGTCCTTAGGTGTTGAGGCCTGCTGCACCAGCGGGCAGACCTGAGTGCTCGGCAGCCCGTGGAGAGCGGAGCCGCCGTAAAGATTGAATCAAGGTGTGAGACCGCAGGGACGACAGTCTCCATCAAATTCAGTTGAAGACCACGGCTTATTCTTGCAGCAACTGCGGGCTTGGCCCACCCCCTCTTGCGATGTGTTGAAAAAATTTCAGAGGCATCTGTTCGTTGGACGAGCCGTACGGATCACGCCTGTCGCTGCGATCCGGGACGGGCCCTGGATATGCGCGAGACTGCATCGAACCGGTCAGGGGACCGATCAAGTGTGGCGACGCCGACCCTGAAACCAGCCGACCAAAGCGAGGCCGCCGACCAGGGCGGCCAAGGCCTTGATGTCGCGAGGGGCATTGGGCTCCTCACGTGTCGGCGCGATGGGCTGCGGGATGACTTTTCCGCCCCCGGGCTGCGCCACCGGCGGCGATGCACCAGCCACTGCGAACATCGCTGCAGGAATCAGGTCACCACGTTGACCGGATGCGGACGGTGAGCCGCCCACCCGGTAGGCGACGGTCACCGGTCCGCTCACGCTCCCGCCCACGCTCCCGCTCGACGCCGGACTCGAAGGTGCCGTGAAGGGCTCCGCCTTCCCTGGTGCATGGGCCGGCGACGCTGACGACGCTGCTGACGCTGCCGACGCAGCCAGCAGCAACGGTCCTGCCCAGGCCAGCTTGCGCAGCCACATGTTGATCTCTCCCATGTCACGAATCCGGTTCAGAAGCCGCGCCGGTGGCGCGTTCCCCGAGGGGTCATCACGGGGGACAGCAAGGGCAAATGGCGTGCCTGCAAAAACGTTCCGTGACCATTTCCCACCAACTTTTTGGCATATTTTCGGGGTTCGAACCCGATGAGATGCTTCAATCGACAGAGCCCGGCTGGCCGTTTGTTCCGGGCCTGAAAGTGTTGAATGAAGGTGAAGTCCATGCTGCTCAGCGACACGAGCCGGCAATTTCTTCTGCGACTGGCCTTTGTGGTTGGCCTGGCCCTGTTGGCCATGGTGCTGCAATGGCTGGCGCAACCCCTGATTGGCAAGGGAGAGCCCTTCCTGTTTTTCCTGCCTGCGGTGGCGCTGGCAGCGGTGTGGTTCGGCCCGGTCCCGGGGGCGGTGGTGCTGCTGGCCGGCCTGGCCAGCGCAGGCATGGATGAAGTGTCCTTCGAAGCGTTCTGGCACCAGTCCAATGATGGACGGGTCACGATTGCCGCCTATTTGATTTATGGGGTGCTGCTGCTGGCGCTCGGAGAACGCCTGCGCCAGGGGGGCCTGCGCACCGCCCAGGCGCAGGCGCGGCTGCGGCTGCTGGCCGAAGAAACCGATGTCGGCCTCTTTGAATTCGACAAGGTGGCCGGCACGCTGTACGTGAGCCCGCCGCTGGCACGGCTGTGCGGGGTCACAGCCCCGGACCGGGCCGTTCCGGCCCTGGCCCTGCTGGCCAAGTTCCCGCCGCAGCTGGTGGCCCAGGCGCGTCTGGCGCAGGAGCATCTGCTGCATCGCCAGGGTGACCGCTTCGAACATGAACTGGCCTGGCCCTCGCCCGACGGTATGAAATGGCTGCTGCTACGGGTGCGTTTGATCCGCGACGATGCGCAGGTGACCCATGTGCGGGGCGCGGTGGTGGACATCACCGAACGCAAGCGCATGGAGAACCAGCTGCAGGACACCCAGGAGAAGCTCAGCGTGCGGGTGAATGACCTGCACCGCCTGCAGGAACTGAGCACGCGCCTGCTGGAACCCCGGCCGCTGGTGCAGCAATTCCAGCTGGTGCTGGAAGTGGTGGTGGGGCTGCACCATGCAGAGCACGGCATCCTGGCCTTTGTGGATGATGAACAGGGGCAGCTGAAGATCAAGGCGTCGGTCGGCCATGATGAACAGACGGTGGACCAACTGCAGCGCCTGATGGATGCCGGCGGCGGCAGCTGTGGCCTGGCCCGGCAGCAGCGTCAGCGGGTGGTGGTGAATGATTTCCTGACCGACCCACGCTGCCAGGACCTTCGGGCACTGGCGGCCTCCCTGGGCCTTGCCGCCGCGCACAGCACCCCGCTGATCAGCGAAAGCGGTGAGCTGCTGGGCATGATCAGCGTGCAGTTCCCGACGCCCCGCGACATCACCCTGCGCGAAACCGATCTCACCGATCTGTGCGCCCGCAAGATCCTCGTGCATGCGGAGCGGGCGCGCGCCCGCGCGGACCTGCAGGCCGCCGACCGCCGCAAAGACGAGTTCCTGGCCACGCTGGCCCATGAGCTTCGTAATCCGCTGGCACCGATCCGGCAGGCCGCCCTGCTCTCCAGCGCGCCGCAGGCCTCCGAAGCGCAGAAGCGCTGGAGCCATGGCGTCATCGAGCGGCAAGTGCAGCACATGGCCCTGCTGCTGGACGATCTGCTGGACATCTCCCGCATCACACGCGGCGCCCTGAGCCTGCGGCTGGAGGAGGTGGAACTCAACGCCATCATCGAATCCGCCGTGGAGACGGCCCGCCCCACCATCGAAGGGCGGCAGCACCAGCTGCAAGTCGAATTGCCGCCTCAGGCCCTGCGTTTTGAAGGCGACGCCTTGCGGCTGGCCCAGGTGGTGGCGAATCTGCTCACCAATGCCGCCAAATACACCGAGCCGGGCGGCCGCCTGATCCTCCGTGCCGGCGTGCAGGCAGGCGAGGTTTTCATCGAAGTCTGCGACAACGGCATCGGCATCCCGCGCGAATCGCTGGGCGAAGTGTTCAACATGTTCACCCAGTTGCGCCGCGCGGGTGGCCGGCTCAATGAGGGCCTGGGCATTGGCCTGGCCCTGACCCGCGGCCTGGTGGAACTGCATGGGGGCCGTATCAGCGCTCACAGCGATGGGGCGGGCTGTGGCAGCCGTTTCGAGGTGCGCCTGCCCCTGCGCCATGCGGTGCCCACCACGCCGGCCATCAGCCGGGCGGGCGCTTACCGCGGGGGCCCCCTGACCATCCTCGTGGCCGACGACAACCGCGATGCGGCCGAAAGCCTGGGCCAGTTGCTGGGACTGCACGGCCACCAGGTGGTCCTGGCTTTTGATGGGCTGGAGGCGCTGAACGCTGTTGAGCATCAGTCCCCCGACGCCTGCCTGCTGGACATCGGCATGCCGCAGCTGGACGGCAACGAAGTCGCCCGCCGCCTGCGCGCCCGCAGCGACATCCACCAGCCGGTGCTGGTGGCCATCACCGGCTGGGGCCAGGCCTCGGACCGGGAAGAAGCGATGGCATCGGGTTTTGACCACCACCTCACAAAGCCGGTGGACCCTGAGAAACTGCTGCAACTCCTGGCGCGGCACCACCGGCCACCCGAGGCTCGCGCCGCCTGACCCCCTTATTTGCAGATCTCTCCAGGCATGCGGTGTGCTGAATGCAAGGCCACAGCATCCGGGAGACGTACGTGCTCGACAAGTGGGACAGTTCACTCAAATGCCTGCCGCCGGAGCGACTGCTGGAGATGGCGCCGCGCCTGGCCCGGCCGCTGGTCTTCACCAATGGGGTGTTTGACCTCCTCCACGTCGGTCATATCAGCTATTTGGAAGCGGCCAGCGCACATGGAAGCTGCCTGGTCGTGGCGCTCAACAGTGACCACTCGGCCGGCCGGCTGGGCAAGGCCGGCGATCGCCCCCTGCATGCGCTGAATGACCGCGCGCGGGTGGTGGCGGCGCTGGGCTGCGTGTCCTGGGTCACCTGGTTCGATGAAGACACCCCTGCGGCCTTGCTGGCGGCGCTGCGGCCGGAGGTCTATGTGAAGGGCGGGGACTACAGCCTGGACACCCTGCCCGAGGCGCCTCTGGTGCAAAGCTGGGGCGGCCGCGTGGCCATTGCGCCTTACCTGAGCGGCCATTCCACCACCGGGCTGATGCAGCAACTGGGGCATCTGCCGCCATGAGCGCTTCCTTCGACAGCCCCTTGGGCGTGGGTGCTCCACCGCGCCCGGAACGCCGCGCCGCCCCAGGCGCTGGCAAGCCCCCGTCGGTGCTGATCGCCGGGGACTGCATGCTGGATGTTTATCTGGAAGGTGCGGTGGACCGGATTTCACCCGAGGCGCCCGTCCCGGTGCTGCATCTGAAGAAGCAGTCGCAACGGGCTGGCGGTGCGGCCAATGTGGCGTTGAATCTCTCCGCCCTGGACTGCCCCTGCACGCTCACCGGCTTGATCGGTGACGACAGCGCCGGACATTGCCTCACCGGTCTGCTGGACCGTCCCGGCATCCACCAGCAGCTCGTGCGCAGCCCCGACCTGAGCACCACCCAGAAAATCCGGCTGGTGAGCCAGCGGCAGCAACTGCTGCGCATGGATGTGGAAGAGCCGCCGCCGGAGCCCTGCATTCAGTCCTTGAATGCACTGGCCCGCGATCTGGCGCACCGTCACCGCTGGGTGCTGGTGTCGGACTATGGCAAGGGTGCATTGAGGGACGTGCGCGATCTGATCGACGCCTGCCGCCATCAGCCCTGCCGCGTCCTGGTGGACCCGAAGCGCAAAAATCTGGAGGCCTACACCGGCGCCTGGCTGCTCAAGCCCAATCTCCAGGAGATGCGCGCCGCCGTGGGCGACTGGAACGATGAGAAAGATCTCTGTGAGCGGCTCGCCCGCCTGCAGCGCTCCCTGGAGATCGACCACATCCTGCTCACACGTGGTGAGGCCGGCATGACGCTGTTTTCACGCGAGGGGCTCTGCCTGCATGTGCCCACCGAGGCCCGTGAGGTCTACGACGTGAGCGGCGCTGGCGACACGGTGCTGGCCGCGCTCACCTGTTTTCTGGCGCGAGGGGACCCCCTGGAAGACGCGGTCCGCGCGGCCAACCGGGCGGCGGGCCTGGTGGTCGGCAAGTTCGGTACCGCTTCGGTCACATTGGAAGAAATGGGGATGGCCGCATGAGCTTGATCGCCCGCAAGCCCGATGATCTTCACCTCCGGCCGGTGGCCGATGGACGGCCCTGGCCCGCGTCGGCGCCGCAGCCGCTCTTCGAGGACGCGCTGCGTCAGCACCGCCTGCTGTTCCAGCAACTGGACCAGCTGCGTCCGGAGATCGAGCGTGCCGCCATGCTGATCGCTGACACCCTGCGTGTCGGCCGCAAGATCATGCTGATGGGCAATGGCGGCTCGGCGGCGGACTGCCAGCATCTGGCGGCCGAGTTCACCGGCCGGTTCCAGCAGGAGCGGCGCCCGCTGGCCGCACTGGCGCTGACCACCGACAGCTCCGCCCTCACCTGCATCGGCAATGATTACGGCTTTGAGCATGTGTTTGACCGCCAGTTGGCCGGCCTGGCCCAGCCCGGGGATTGCGCCATCGGCATTTCCACCTCCGGCCAGTCACCCAATGTGCTGCGCGCGCTGGAACGGGCCCGCACGCTGGGCCTGAGCACGGTGGGGCTGAGCGGCCGCGATGGCGGCGCCATGCTGGAGCTGTGCGACGTGTGTGTGGTGGTCCCTCACCTCGACACCGCCCGCATTCAGGAGGCGCATATCTTCATTGGGCATTGTTGGTGCGGCCTGGTGGAACAGTCGCTGGATCAACTCCCCTGACCCTGCGTGACATGCCAGGCAGCCGCCCCATCCCGCCGTTCCGGTCGTTCTGGATGGGCGGCTTTGAAGGCGCCGACCACCTCAATGGCGCCGGGGACCGGCTGGACATGGTGCAGGCCACCGGCCATGACCAGCGCCTTCAACAGGATTACCGCCGCGCCCGACTGCTGGGGCTGCGTACCGTGCGTGAAAGCATCGGCTGGCGTCTCGTGGAGAACGCCGAGGGCCGGTTTGATTTCAGCCGCGCGTTACGCATGGCCGAAGCGGCGCGGCGCGAGGGCGTGCAGATCCTGTGGACGCTGATGCACTATGGCGTGCCCCAGGGACTGAGCCTGCTGGACGATGCCCTGGTGCCGCGTTTCGCCCGCTTTGCCGGGGCCGCAGCACAAGCACTGGCGCCGGTCTGCCCAGGACCGCGCTTCTACACACCGATCAACGAAATCAGCTTTCTCTCCTGGGCTGCCGCCAGCGGCGACACCATGGGTCCGGCGGGGGTTCCCCCCCACCATCAGACACCCGCCATCACGGATGACTCGAGCATCAGTGGCTTCCAGATCAAGCGACGCCTGGTGCGGGCGGCATTGGCCGGCATGGCGGCCATTCGGGCGGCGGACCCGCACGCCCGATTTCTGCACGTGGAACCGGTGTTGCATGTCGCCCCCCCGGTGGATCAGCCGGAGCAGCTGGCGCAGGCCGAACGCATCAGCGCCTTTCAGTGGCAGGCCCTGGACATGCTCGCCGGGCGCATGGAGCCGGAGCTGGGCGGGCACCCGGAAGCCCTGGACTGGCTGGGCTTGAACCACTATCACAGCAGTCAGTGGGAAATCCCGAGCGAAAAGCGCCTCTCGTGGCATCTGCGGGATCCGCGACGGCGGCCGCTGGCGGCATTGATGGACGCGGTGTGGCACAGGTATCGGCGGCCGTTGATCATCGCGGAAACAGGCCACATGGGTGTCGGGCGGGCCCAGTGGCTGCATGAGGTGGCGGGCGAGGCCCTGCGGGCGCGGGCGCGCGGTATCCCGTTGGGCGGGGTCTGCCTCTATCCCTTGCTGGACCGACCGGACTGGCATGAGCTCAGCGTCTGGCACCGCAGCGGCCTGTGGCATGTGCCGAACCGGGCGTCGGCCGCCCCATCGTGCTTG
Source organism: Roseateles sp. SL47 (assembly GCF_026625885.1). Taxonomy (NCBI): domain Bacteria; kingdom Pseudomonadati; phylum Pseudomonadota; class Betaproteobacteria; order Burkholderiales; family Sphaerotilaceae; genus Roseateles; species Roseateles sp. SL47. The sequence goes on from NZ_CP113068.1 coordinate 5,056,351, forward strand.
CCTCTGCCCCGTCGGCTCCACAAACCCTATGCCAAGGCCTTGTTGGCATGGGCCTGCCTGAATGATCCACAGGCGCTTGCTGGCATCACACCCGACGGAAGCGATTCCTGCAAGCCCGGCCTGACGGTGCTCTTGCCGCAACCGTGGGAAACCTGGCCTGCGCGTCATCAGACCGCCGCCTTGGCCTTGGCCGAGCACTTCGTGCTGCGCCTGATCGAGCCGCCCCGGCATTGGGTGGGCGCACCGGTCATTCGCAGGTTCACGCTCGCGCCACATGCCGAATTGCTGGTGATGCACCGTCCGGCGATGGCAGACACTCAGATGGACGCCAGCACCGGCAGGGGCATCATTCCCGGCAGTGCTGCCGTCCCCGGCAGCAGCACCGTCCCCAGCAGTAGCAGTAGCAGTAGCAGTAGCAGTAGCAGCAGCAGTGGCAAGGACGGTGTCCGCGACGCAGAGGACGGCCACGGCTGGCAGGTGGCGCCCGATGCAGACACGCTGGCGATGCTGCAACAGGACCGCGAGTCCTTGGGCTCCCGACGCTGGTGGTGCTGGATCTGGTCTTGCCCACCGGAGGGCGTCCATCCGGGATGGGCCCATGCGCTGGCCGGTGAAGGTCTCATTCATCACCCGCGTGAGGCCAACACGTCCCCGGCCTCAGCGCTCGCAGCCCTGGTCCGCCTGCGTCTCCCGGCCGACTGGCCCCCGCCCCACCGACCGCTTCGGCGGCATGTGCCGGACGGCTATGAGCAGGAGGAAGCCTCCCGCCTGCTGACCGGCGCAACGCAGACCCACGGGCATCGGCCTCCAGCCGCTTGGCTGCAGGCGGCAGATACCCCGCCCCTCGACCTGCAAGCCACTCAGGCCCACGCCCTACGCACCTTGGCTCGCCAGCATCCCGGCTGGCAACTGCTGGTCGATGCGGCACCACCCACTCGGTTGAACGGCGAGGCCGACCCGCCAAATCTCCGATGGATGGGCCCCTTGCATCCGGTCCTGCATGCGACGCTGGTCGCTGCGGTGGAAGCCGCGCTGCCCTGGACGCTGTGGTCGCCCCTGACCGAGGATCTGCCGGCCCTCTCCGCGCTCTGCCGTGCAGCGCTCGCCGTGCAGGATGCATCGCAGCGCTGCCGCGACGCCCGACGGGTACAGGAGGCGCAGCAACGCCTGACCCTGATGGTGGCCGAAGCGCTGCGCGGGCGAGGTATCGCTCCTCCAGCCAACGGGGAGGAAATCAACGGGGATGAAATCAACGGGCAGGAAATCTCTACCGAAGCCAGATCCGCCTGGCCCTAGTGTGCTGTCAGTGTGCTGCACGGGCTCACGCAAACATCCGCTCGATCTGCAACACACTGCTGGGCAACCCTGCCGCCATCAACAGCCCTCGCGCAGGCCCCTGCCGCTGTCCCCACGGGTCCAGCAGCACGGTGTCCGGTGGAAGCTCATGCCAATCGGTGATCTCCTCCGCCAGTTGCGGCGCCACAAGAACAAACTCGTTGCCAAAGCCTTCGGCCGTCGCCGTCCGGACGGCCAGCCCGTCTTCCGAGCGGGCAATACGTGCAGCCAGCAGGCGCGCGCATTGCGGGGCGTCGGCAAACTTGAGCCGGTTGATCATCTGCTCATAACGGGGGTCGCCGTAGACAGCCCGCGCCAGCTCCATCGCGTCCGCATAGGGATGCCCGCTGCGATAGTCGCTGGTCAGTTGCTCTTCGAAGGCCAGCAGGGTCTGGCGCGTGCGAGCCAGGGACAGCAAGCGCTGCATGACCGGCAGACGGCACAACTCCACCAGCTCGGGCGGCGCCCGCCCGGCCACCGACAACGGGGCCGAAGCGGGCTCCACCAGGCCCCCGGCCCCTGCGGCGGGCCCGCTGGGATGTCCCGAGAGGGAAGACAGCGGCGGCACGGCCACCCCTTGCCGCAGCGGCGGCGCCTGCCGCCCCGCTGTGCGAGTGGGATGCAGATATCTCAAATGGCCGGGGGCCACACGGCTGAGATCCATGGCGTTCACCAATGATGATGGCCAAAAGCGAAGGACCCCAGCAGGCCGCCCAGACCAGCGCCCAAGGTGGCACCAAGACCAGTGGCCGCCACATGGGTCCAATCTCCCAGCAGGGGGGGCTGAAAACCCAAGCCGGGGTAGCCAAAGCTGGAGAACGATGGCCCCGCCCAGGGGCTGCCACAGGCATAGGGGGAAAAACCACCACAGGCGTCCCAGACGAGCGGCAGCGGGGGCATCAGCGGCAGCGCCGGTAGCGGCGACATGACGGGCACGGGCAGCGGTTGAAAGCTCACCGGCGGCACCAGCGGCGGCAGCGACCAGTTCGCCATCGGAGGCATCGTCTGGAAACCCTGGGGCGGCTGCGAATAAGACGCCCAGACCGGCGGCGGGGTCAGCGGTGCCTGCGTGAATGCCGGCGGCGGTGGAGCGTACGGCGCGCCCCAACTGGGTTGAGGCGGACACGATGGGATGGCAGGAGCGGCCTGAAATTGCGGAGCGGGCCGACCCGGCGCTTGCGGCGACGGCATCTTGTTTTGCCCGTGGCCCTCGAACGGCGTTGTGGGCGCGTCCGGGTCGTTCACACGGCCCTCGGCCATCAAGGCGTCCGCCAAGCCCTGCGGGTGGTGCCGAAGCGGCTCCATGCGCTGCAGCGCGCCCGCACTGAGTGGGAACAGATGACGGGCCGCCAGGTCCTGCTGGTCCGGCGTCAGGGTTCGACAGAGCCCCTCCAGGGACTGCAGCGCCCCGGCCCACTGCTGCGCGGGACCGAAGTGCCCGGCCAACCGCTGCAGGATCTGCTGGCAGGCGATGGCGTCCGACTCGGACATCGGCGCACCCGCCACACCCGGCTGGCCCATTGTGCTCATCGAGCCCATCGATCCCAATGGTCCGTAGGGGCCCAAGGGACCCAGCGGCCCCACCGGCATCGCTGCGCCGGCCGATGGTGCCGCACCCCAGGGCACCGCCATCGGCATCGCTGGCTGAGCAAAAGCATTGAGTGGAAAGGCCATGAGCGGTTCACCTCCGAGATTCGAGATGCCCTGTGGACATCGACTCCCCTGGGTGCGTACGGACCGCGCAAGTGCACGCGGTCCTCCCTCGCTCAACTCACGGCATTGAGAAATCGCAAAGTTTCAGGCGACGATCACCCGTTGCTGCCCCAGCAATTGGCGGAAGTGGTGAATGGTTCGGGACAGTCCGTCCTCCAGGCTCACCTCGGGCTGCCATCCGAGCGTGGCGCGGGCATGGTCGATATCCGGACAACGGCGGCGCGGATCGTCCTGAGGCAGCGGCAGAAACACCAGTCGGGACCGGCTTCCGGTGAGCCGCAGCACCAGTTCCGCGAGTGCCAGCATGGTGTGTTCACCGGGGTTGCCCACATTCACCGGGCCGATTTCATCGGCGCCCATCAACAGCATCAGGGCCTTCACCGTGTCGCTGACATAGCAAAAGCTGCGGGTCTGCTGGCCGTCCCCATACACAGTGAGGTCATGCCCCTGCAGCGCCTGCACAATGAAATTGCTCACGACCCGGCCATCGCCGGGCCTGAGCCTGGGGCCATAGGTATTGAAGATCCGAGCGATGCGCACATCCACCTTTCGCTCCTGGTGGTAGGCCATCAGCATCGCCTCGCCGCAGCGCTTGCCTTCGTCGTAGCAGGAGCGGGCGCCATTCGGATTCACATGGCCCCAGTAATCCTCTCGCTGCGGGTGGCGTTGCGCGTCCCCATAGACCTCGCTGGTGGACGTTTGCAGCAGCCGCGCGCCGGTTCGCTGGCTCAGCTCCAGCAGCCGCCACAGACCCAGCACGCTGCTCAGCACCGTGTCCACGGGAGCGGTCCGGTAATACGCCGGGCTTGCCGGACAGGCCAGGTTGAAGATGCGCTGCGCCTCGCCCCAGTCACGCGGCGGCTCCAGGCAGACATCGCGCCGCTGGAAGGTGAAGGCCTTGTGGCCCAGCAAGCCGTCCAGGTGGCCGATGTCGCCGGTGCTGAGATTATCCAGCGCCATCACCCGATGGCCCTGGGCGAGCAAGGCGTCGCAGAGATGACTGCCCACAAAGCCGGCCGCCCCGGTAACCGCCACCTGCAGAGAATCGTGATTCATGTCGTGACCTCATGAAAGATGTGCATCCAGTCCGCCACAAAGCGGTCGATGCCAAAACGCTCACGGGCCAGCACGCGACCGCGCTCGCCCCACTGGCGGGCCAGGCCTGGATCCCGCAGCAACTGCCGCATGGCATCGGCCAGTGCGGAAGGTCGGTTGTCGATGAAGCCGTTGTCGCCACTGCGGATGACCGTGGCCAGCTCCGTGGTGGCCAGGCCCACCACCGGCTGGCCCACCAGCATGGCTTCGATCAGTGCCAGGCCCAGGCTGGTGTAGCGGACCGGATGGAAAAAGAAGCGATGGGAAGCCATGAAGCCGGGCAGGGACTGCTGGGACTGTTCTCCCAGTCCACCGGGAAGGGTCTCGCTGCCCATGCCCACCAGCGACAGGGGCACTTGCTCCAGCATCTGGCGGTAGAGATCCAGCCCCAGCCGCCGGCCCCGGCGCTCCAGGTGGTTGATGACCACCAGCCCCTGGGCCAGTTCACCGTGATAGTGGTCCTGTCCCAGCGGCTTCACGCCATGTTCCACCACCCGCCAGGGCGTCACGCCGTTGTGCCACATCAGCGCATTGAAATGGGTGCAGTGCACCAGCAGCGCCCCCGGATCCTGCACCCTGTGCAGGGTGTCGGTGGGATGCTTTTGAGGCGGGTCATGCTCCAGATAGACACGCGGCAACTGCTGCTGCGCGCTGCTGAGCCAGCGGAGCCGATCCTCTTCCCACGCGGTGCGGTGCTGGTAGAGCACCACATCGAAGGGCATGTCGGCGATGCGATCCACCGGCGCTTCATGCACGTGCCCCCCCCAGGGCAGACTCCCCACCCGTCCAACCCGGCCCGGCGAGCGCTGCGGATCGGTCACCAGATAAAAATCATGCGGCACCTGTGTGAGGTTGTAGAGGTAATTGCCATGCACGTGCCAGGTCAGAATTCGCAGCCGTCGGGCCATCGGGAGACTCCTGGTTGGAAGCGGTCGATGCCAGCAGGTCGTCCAGGGCCAGCAGCACCTCGAAGACGGACAGCGCATCCGCACAGGCATGCCCGTTGGGGCACTCCGCATCAGCACAGGGCCGGCACGGCGCCGGCTTGGCCAGCACGCGGTGAAGGCGCCTGTCCATCGGCGACCATCGGTTCACGTCACTGCCGCAGGACAGCACCACACTGGGCACCTGCAAGGCCGCCGCCATGTGAGAGACGCCGGTGTCGTTGCAGACCAGCACGCGCGCCCGCCGAAGCAAAGCCCCCAGCGACCAGAGGCTGGTGCGACCGATCAGATTGACACAGCGCATGCCTGCGGCCCGAAGTTGTTCCTCCAGCGCCAGGCCCAGCGGCAGCTCGCCGCGCGTACCGGTGAGCACCACCGCAAGACCGAGATCGTTCAGGCCCTGCGCCACCGCCGCGAAACGGCGCAGCGGCCACCGCCGGGAAGGCAACTGCGCACCCGCATGAATGCAGGCATAGCCCGCGCAATCGTCCCAGCCGGGCCAGGCTTGCCGCAGCGCGATGTCGTCCTCCGGCCTCAGCGGAAACTCCAGCGCGTCGTCCTCGGCCGGCAGCCCCAGGTGCTGGCAGAGGCTCAGCAGCCGGTGCGTCTCGTGGCCCGACTCGGGCCAGGGATAGAACCGGGAGGCGTCCTGCGGAGGCACCCAGGCACCGGGCCCATGGAAACCCGCCATCTGCCGTGCCCCGGTCAGCGCGAGGAATGGATTGGTGACCTGCCCACTGCCGTGCAGTTGCACCGCCAGATCCCATGCCCTGTTCTGCACCAGCGCCAGCTTGGACGGCAAGCTCCGCACATCCACCCGCTGTTCCGGCAGGCCCGGCCAGCCGGGAAACGGTAGCCACTCGTCCACATGATGGATACGTGACAAATACTCGCGCGCAGCCGGCAGCCCCATGAAGCTGATCTTGGCGCGCGGCCACGCCCGGCGCAGGGCGCGCAGCGCTGGCACGGCGCAGAGGGTGTCGCCCAACATCAGGGCTCGCAGCACCAGCACCCGCTGGATCGGCCCCGCAACCGCCGATGCCCCTGCGGGGGTGGGGTCAGGAGCACCCGGAGTCGACGGCCCGTGGGTCAGCGTTGGTGGAGCGGCAAAGAGCGGCATCATCAAGGGCTCACAGAAACAACGTTCGGAAATGCCACGCGCCGCGCAGCCGCCAGTAGACGGACAGAAACGGAATCGCCGCCGATGTGACCAGCATCTCCAGCACGTGACGCGGGGCATGGGAGGTGTGCCGGAGGCGGCTCACGGCCAGCCTCAGCATGAGCAGGGCCACCGCCGCCAGCGCCGTGGCCGCCGGCCCGGGCAAGCCGGAGAGCACCAAGATCGGCGCGGCCCCTGTGAGAACGACGATGGCGTAATAGTTCCACGGTGGCACGGACCGGATGCGGCTTCGGTAGACCTGCGGGTGCTTGCGGTAGAGCAAAGCATCAAAGAAGACGTTGCGCTGCTGGCGCAAGGAGACGCCCCAGCGTTCCGGCCTGACGGGATGCCAGACTTTCGCCTCCCTCGCCCTGCCCACCGGGCCCAGTTGCTGCAGCCGGAATTGCAGATCGGAGTCTTCCCGCCAAGCGCGCAGGAATCGTTCATCGAAGCCGTCGACGCGCAGCAAGGCATCACGGCGGACAAAGGCATTGGCTGTCACGAACTCCGAGGTCTCCAACCCCCGCGTCATCAGCTCATGATCGGTCGGCCGGTCATCGACCTCTGCGGACAGGCCCAGGCGCGGCACCTGCACACAACCGGCGGCGGCCACCCAATCGGTATGGGCCGCCATGGCCGCCAGGCCGCACGCCAGCCACTGCGCATCCGCAAGGGTGTCGTCATCGGTAAAGGCCACCCATGCAGCCCTTGCACTCCGCCACCCGGTGTTGCGGGCCACGGCGGGCCCCCGGCCCTGGGCGGGCCTGAGGTAACGGATCGACGGTGCATTCGCCAAGGCTGCCAAAGCGGCTACGCACTCGCTCGTGGTGTCGTCGTGCCCATCGTCCACCACCACAATCTCAAAGTGATCCCGCGGCAGCGACTGCCCCACCAACGCCAGGAGGCACCGCTCCAGCAGCATCGGCCGGCGGAAGGTGGGCACCACGACCGAAATGGCGGGCGCATCCCCCATACCGAGCGGCTCCCTGGGCATGACCCTGGACCCGTCGATGTCCCGATCGAGCGTCATGTCGAGGCTCCCATCAGCGCCTGGGCGGCACGGGCCACCTCGATAGGGGCGACCATCCGCAGGCAGTGGTGATGGCCCTGCACGCAAACGCTCTTCTGGCAATTGCGGCAGGGCACGTCATGGTTCAGCACACGGGCCGACACGCGCCAGGGCGTGTGCTGGGGGTTGGTCAGCGCGTAGAGATCCACCACCGGCGTCCCCACTGCTGCGGCCAGATGCACGGGGCCGCTGTTGTTGGCCACCAGCACCCGCGCCCCGGCGACAAGCGCCGCCAGTTCGCCCAGGCTGGGGAACCTCGGCAGCACCAGGCTGGGGCCCTGCATCGCAGCGCGGGCCGTATCCATCAGCCCTTGCTCGCTCTGGCCAGCGCAGAACACCACCGCAGTGGAGGTGGTGTCACCACGCTGCAGCAAAAGATCTGCGGCCTGACCAAAGGCTTCGGGGGCATAACGACGTGATGAGGCGCTGGCCCCCGGATGCACCAGCACGTATCCCTGCCCTTCGCCCAGACCGGCCTGCCGAAGCAGCATACGCATGGCCGCCTCGTCCCTGGGCAAGACCCGAAACCGCAGCCGGTCATCGGCTGTGGACAGGCCCACATGGGCAACCAGATCCAGCTGACGCTGCACCTCATGGCGCATGCCCTCGCCCACCACGTCTGGATCGGTCACCTCGTCACTGAGCAGCCCGTAAGCACGTTCACGCACATGGGCCAGCGCCATCGGAATGCCGGCCATGCGGCAGACCAATGCTGCCGGCAAAGCACTCTGGGTACACACCGTGAAGATGATGGCGGCATCAAAGTGACCACGCTGCAGGCGGCGCACCAGATGACGTTCCGCCTCACCGCGCATGTCGGAGGGCTCTGCGTCCAAGGCACGGGCGCCAGCCTTCATCCACGGCACATTGACACCGATGATGTCGTTGAGCATGTCGAGATGGGGTTTCAACACCTCGGTTCCGGGCGCGGCCAGCAGCGTCAATTCGGTCCACGGCAAGGTCTCCCGCACCGCAGCAAACGCTGGCGTGCTCATCAGCACATCCCCCAGATGGTCGAGCCGCACCAGCAGCACACGGCGCACGTTGCACCAGCGCCGATGACGATCCCGGGCGACCGGGTCTTCGTCCGGCCCCACACAGGGCGGGCTGGGCGCCTGCGGAGCGCTCAGGGCCGGTGCCGACACCGAAAGATCGCTCGTGCGCTCCGCCCGTTCCTCGGCGAGCCCGTTCGACACCGTCATTGCCCCCCCTGCCATTGACGCGGCCGGGTGACCATCGCCGCCACTTGCGCCACATCGCGGGCCACGGACTTGCCCAGCGGCGAACCGGGGCCTGGCCGCAGCGTGGTCACGGTTCGCGCCACCTGGGGTTGATCCATGGGAATGGCGTCAGGATCGGCGATGGGGGGTGGCATCAGCCGCAGCGTCGGCTCCGCAGCATGGATCCGGCGCTGGCGAGCGACACGGGCATAGACCTGCGCCAGCTTCTCGGCGACGCTGTCCCAGGTGAATTCCCGTTGCACTCGAGCCAGCCCGGCCCTTCCCATGAGTCGCCCCAGTGCCGGATGGCGACGCAGGTCATCCAGCCTCATGGCCAATGCCCGGGGGTCTTTGGGCGGCACCAGATAACCGGTCAATCCATCCGCCACCGTGTGCTGAATGCCACCCACGGCGGCGCCAATCACCGGCGTCCCGCAGGCCATGGCCTCCAGCGGGGTAATGCCGAACGGCTCATACCAGGGTGTTGTGACAAACACATCAGCGGCCAGGTAGTAGTCGCGCAACTGTTGCCGATCCCTGCGCCCCACGAACTGAACCCACGGCGCGCAGCCCTCCTCCTGCGCCACTCCGCGCAGGCGGGCGATTTCCGGGGTGCGCGTCTCGTCGGGCACCACAGAGTCACCGCCCACGATCAGCAATCGCCAGGGCACCGACTGATCCAATCGCGCCACCGCACGAATGACGTTGTCCACGCCCTTGCGCGGCACCAGCCGCCCCAACTGGAGCACGATGAACTCATCCTGCGCCAGCCCCAGGCGCCGCCGCGCGGCGCGTCGGTCGCCAGGCCCGAACTCCTCCAGATCCACGCCGCAAGGCACTTGAGCAATGCGACTCGGCAACGCGCCATAGTGCTCCATCAGGTCGGCCGCATCCTGGGGGCATTCGGCAATGACGCAGTCCGCTTCACAGGCAATGCGGCGTTCCAGTGCGATCCGTTCCGCCGGAAAAGCATCGACCTCCCGCTGATGAAGCCGTCGCACCGCCCCAAGTGCATGGAAGGTTTGCACCAGCGGCACCTGCAACTGGCGCTGAAGCCGCAGCCCGACCAGTCCCGACATGAAGAAGTTGGCATGCACCAGGTCGTAAGGCAGGCTGCGGCGCATCAGCCGAAGGGCCTCGGACCCGAAGACTTTCATGTAGGGCATCAGTTGCTCCTTGGGCACGAACGCCGGAGGGCCCGCGTCGATGTGAAGCACACGAACGCCAGGCCGCATGTCCACCGCAGTCGGAAGACTGCGGTGGTCCCGCCGCGTGAGCACATCCACTTGGTGACCGTGTCTCGCGAGGGCCGCCGCGACATGCGCCACATAGACGTTCTGCCCACCCGCATCCACGCTGCCCTGTTGCGCCAATGGCGAAGCGTGCTCGCTGATCAGCGCCACTCTCAAGGCTTGGTTGCTCATGACTGCTCCGTTCGTGATGCAAGGAAGAAGGCAAACCGTGTACCTCCGGGCAGAAACCCTGACGCGAGAGATTCCTTTATTCATGGGACTTTTCGCAGAAATCATGAAAAAAGGCGTCCCGAAGGACGCCTTTGGCGATGCCGGTGGCGCTGGTGTGCGCCAACGCAGGCTCAGTTGCGGTCAGCGCGCGTGGGCAAGGAACGGTCGTTGCTGGCGCCAGCAGCCGTGTTGTCGGTCGACATGGAACCCGAGCTGTTCGGGTCCATGGTGGACGGGCTGTTGTTGCCGTTGTTCCGGCTGCCCGTGCCGGGGCCTGTGGACGAATTGTTCATGCCATTGGCATTGTTCGAATTCGTCGTCGTGGCATTGCTGCGATTCATCGGGTCATTGTTGTTGGACAGGGGGTCATTGGTGCGGTCCCGGGCGCTGGTGGAGCCCGAGCTGCCCTGCGCCCCACCGCCGGCACTCTGTGCATGCAGAATGCCCACGCCAGTGGCGAGTGCCACGGCCATGGCAACGGTAGTGATCTTGGAACGGGTGTTCATGGCTATCTCCTTGAATCGTTGAAAACAACAGGATGACGCGTAGAACCAGGCGTACACCCCATCACGGCATGGTGAACACACCGCGTGGCAACGTCGGCCCTGTGCGCCCTCCACGCGGCAAGCCCGATGCCCGTCCGCCAAGGATTTTGGGCATCGACGCACCGCCCTACGGCGTCTGGACTGCCGGGAGCACCGGCATGGCGGACGCCACCGCTGCGGGATCCACCATCACCGAGGCAGCCGTTCCCGCCGCCTGGACGGGCTGGCGCAAGGCCTGGGCCACCGTCTGGCCACGAGAGGGAAGGCCGCGAGGCGCACTGCCGATACGACGCGGCTCGGTCGATCCCGGCCTGGCTAGCAGGCGCAGACGCTGGGCCACCGCTTCGAGCCGTTGACTGAGCTGGTGCCGTTCTTCCATGCTGACGCGAGCCCGCTCCGCCATTCGCCGACGGAGTTCCGGCTGCGTCAGCATCTGATGGATCCGACCGGCGGTGTCGTCATGGTCCCGTGGTGCCACCAGCCAACCGCTGCGGCCATGTTCCACAATCTCCGGCACGCCCCCCACCCGAGTGGCCACCACCGCCAACCCACTGGCCATACCCTCCATCAATGCGAGCGGCATGGCTTCCGAGTTGGAGCTGCTGACCTGGAGGTCCAGATCGTGATAGACCGGCAGCACATCGTCGATTCGACCGATCAGGTGCACATGCGACTGCAATCCCTGCCGCTGGATCAGTTCCACCAGCTGCGAGCGCATGGGCCCTTCTCCAACCAGCACCAGATGCACGTCGGGCATGCGCTCGTGAAGCACGCCAGCGGCGCGGATGAACACGTCTGGCGCCTTCTCGGGAGACAGCCGGCCGACAAAGCCCACCAGCCAGGCGTCATGCGGCAGCCCCAGTTGCTCGCGCAGCCCGCTGGAAGGCCGCGGGCCGGGCCGAAATGCCTGCGTGTCCACACCGTTGGGCTCACAACTCAGTTTTTCCGGGTCGATGCCCAGGCCCAGGGCATGGTAGTAGCTGTGCTGGCAGACCACGCTGAGATGACTGCCCACCATGCGATGCACTTCCAGATCGGGCATGATGATCTGGCGACCATGGATGGTGGAGACCACCGGAACGCCGGTGACACGGCCCACCAGGCCCGCCAGCTGATGCGCGTTGGGCAAATGGGCATGGAGCAGGTCCACCTGCCCATGACGCACCAGTCCGGTCACCATCTGAATGGCCTGCCAGGGTGGGTCCTCCGGCATGGGCACCACCACCACGGCGGCGCCAGCGGCCCGCACGCGGTCGGTGAAGTCGCCCTCGAAGGGGCAGAGCACGGTAAACCGGAACCGGTCCCCCTGCCCCAGATGTTCAATCAGGCGCTCGACGCAGCGTTCCATGCCGCCGACGATGCCGTTACCCACCACTTCCAGCACATGAAGCCGCTGCGAGGAAGTGTCCAGACCTTGAAGCTGAGGGGACTTGTCCATGAAGGGGATCGGGGCTCGTTGAAGATCCGCGACCGGCCGAAGGCTGCCGTTCAGCAGCAGATCGGCCGCCAGGGTCGCGGGACAGAAGCGTGAGCAGCACCACCGCCGCCCGTGCTGTCTTCATCATGGGCGTTCCGGCGTGGCAGCCCATGCGGCCGGGCAAGGGCCATCGGCGGGGCCTCGGCCTCCAGCTTGAGCCCCAGCCAGGCAGCCGCCGTGCCACACCATAGGCGGTGGCGTGTGTCTGCGCCCAGTTCCAGTTCGTCCATCAGGTCGATCACCCACTGGCGACGCTCCATGACATGGGCGCCGGAGCAAGGCAGGAAGCAGTCGCTGCCGAATTGCAGCGCCCCGGCCCCCAACACCTCCAGCATGCGGGCCAGCACCTCCCGCCGGTAGGCCGGTGGTGGACCGAAGGAAATGTCCAGCCGGAACTGCGCCTGCTCATACGGGATGCCGTGGATGCGGTCGATCAGGGCCACGGCGAGCGCCTCATCGGTCCACGGCCATCCCATGTGGGCCAGGGCCACACGGGTGCGCGGATGGTCCCGCAGGGCCTCGAAATAGGTCGGCCGACAGAACCTGCCGGAACGACCATCAATGAAGATGCCGCTGTGGAAGAGCAGCGGCAGGGCCAGCTCGTTGGCCACCGCAAACACCGGTTGCACCCGCTCTTCATAGGGGTACCAGCCGGTGGGCACCATTTTGCAACCGCGTAGCCCCAGGTCCTCGACGGCGTATCGAAGATCCTGGGGCGCGGCGGGGTCGCGAGGGTCCACCACCGCGAAGCCGATCAGGCGGTCGGGGTGATGGCGCACCAGGCGCGACAAATGCTCATTGGCGCGCCGCAGGGATGCGGCGTCATTCAAGGAGTACCCATCCCCCAGGAAGGGCGCCAGCAATACACCGGTGTCGATGCCGGCCTCGTCGAGCGTGCGCAAGACATCGGTGGTGTTTTCACGTCCGGTGCAATGCAGGTGGGCGTCGATGATCATGGTCAGGTGGCTCTCAGGCGGCTCTCAGGCGGGTTCTCACCATCGGCGTTTGCGTCTGTGCGGGACGGGACACTTCCGCCAGCCAGCGTCGTACCTTCTCCGCACTCGCATCCCAACCGCTCGCGGCGACAACGGCCATGGATGCCTGGATGTGACGGCGACGCAACTCCGCACTGTCCTGCAATGCGTCTTCACACTGGCGGATGAACGCGTCCGGCTCCGCAGCAATTCGGACCACGGCGCCATACAGGCCAACCACGTCTGCCACCGGCGTGCTCACCACCGGTTTCTCGCCGGCCAGATATTCCAGCGTCTTGGTGGGGCTGATGAATCGCGTGCTTTCGTTCAGCGCAAAGGGCATCAGGCAGACATTCCAGGTCGACAGCAGGTAAGGAAGCGCCTGATAACTTTGCATCCCCAGCCAATGCAGGTTGGACCGCCTCGGCAAATCTTCCGGTGAAATCTTCACCACCGGGCCGACCATGACCATCTGCCAGTCCGGTCGCGCGGCGGCCACGGCATCCAGCAGGGCCAGATCCATGCGTTCGTCGATCACCCCGAAAAAGCCGAGGCGAGGATGAGCGATGCCCGCCTGCACCTGTTCGGCATGAGTGGCCTGTGGATGGGTTGCATCCAGATGGTCCGGTGAAAAGTGAGCGGCATCCACCGCACTGGGCAGGCAGTACACCCTTGGATGCAGCTTGCGCTTGGCCTGATGCAGCGCCGGCCCTCCGCACAACACCAGATCGGCCGCCTGCATGAGCGCGTTCTCCCGCTGCCTCAGTTGGGGCGGCGCGTGCTTGAATGCGGACAGTTCGTCCATGCAGTCATACACCAGGGCGCGCGGATGGAGCCCGGCAATCAGCGGCAGCGCCATCGGGGTGTAGAGCCAGACGAGATAGTCACGCACACTGCGCTGGTTCAGCGCCTGTTCCAGCAGGGGGAGCAGCGTCGGCAATTGGGCATCGTCAAAGCCCGGTGCATTCACCGGCGTGTACGGCACCAGCACCTCCACCGCAGGTCCACCACCAGGAGGCGACTCCATGCGGCTTTCGATGCGCGCGGGGCCGTTGCGATCCAGGACCGGTTCTTCGATGAAGAGGACTTGATAAGCGCTGGCAATACGAGACATCAGATGTTGGGGGCGCTGGTATACAAAGCCCCAGCGCAAATGGGAGAACACGATCAGATTAGGCATGGGAGTTCCCAGGTGCAACGGGTTTGCCGGCGCCTTGGGATGGAAAGGGGTGGCATGCATTGCTGCGTGCAAGGACCGGTCCACCAGGCCGGTCGGCCGACGGAGGGGCCGCCGGGCCCCTCCGCTGGACAAAAGGCGCCTCGTAGCGCCTTTTGTCTTTACTTCGTCTTGCCAGACGAAGACGTGGATGACAGCGATGAACCGGTGGCGCCGTCGCTACCGGTGGTGGGCCCGGTGCTGCTTCCCAGGGTGCTACCGCTGCCCAGGCTGGAACCGGAGGTGCCGCTGGTACCGGAGACACCTGAGGCACCGCTGGTTCCGCTGTTACCGCTGGAACCGCTCAGTCCACTGGAGCGCCCCCCGGCCATGGAGCCGCTGCCCACCGACACGTCCGAGGTGTCTGACGAACTGCTGCCAGTGCGGTTGGAACGCCACTTGTTGAAGTCCTCGCTGAACTTCTTGTAGCGGTCCTGGCGCCAGGAGTGGTAGTCATCATCCAGATTGCGCAGTTGCTCGGTGCGCCACTGGTGATAGTCAGGGTCGTGGTGGACCTGCTGGCCGCTGCCGTAGTTCTGGCCTTGGCCTTGACCTTGTCCATAGCCACCGTAACCGCCCTGAGCGCCCTGAGCGCCCTGAGCACCGCCTTGGGAGCCTCCTTGCGCCCCCCCTTGCGCCTGAGGGCCCTGGTAGCCGCCCTGGGAGCCCAGGTAGCCCCCTTGGCCACCGCCGTAGCCCCCCTGGCCGCCGCCATAGCTGCCCTGGCTGCTGCCATAGCTGCCCGGGTTGCTGCCATAGCCGCCCTGACCGCCTTGATATCCACCGCCCTGGTAGCTTCCAGCCTGATAGCTGCCGCCCTGGTTGCCACCTTGGTAGCCGCCGTCGCCGCCACCGTAGCCGCTGCCCTGGCCGCCATAGCTGCCGCCATAGTTACCCTGGCCCGCCCCAGCGCCAGTATTGCTTCCGTAGTTGCCTCCGTAGCCACCGGCACTGGAGCCGTAGCCACTGGAGGCGCCGTAGTGGCCGCGGAAGTCCTGTGAGCCACCACGATCTTCCCGGGACCCTTCATGCCGCGGCCCCTGGTCGCGATAGCCGCCCTGGGGTCCATTGCCATATTGGCCTTGATACCCGGCAGAAGCTTCGCTGCCTTCGTAGCTCCGCGAGCCGCCTTGCAGGCCACTCGGGTAGCCGCCCTGCGAACCACCTGGATAGCTACCCTGATGGCTCCCCTGGGAGCCGCCCTGATAGCCGCCCTGATAGCCACCTTGGCCGTAGTCGTCACGATGCCCGCCCTGCCCCTGTTGAGGCTGCTGGCTCTGGTAGCCCTGCGAGCCGCCATATTGCTGGCCTTGTTGACTTTGCTGGCCGTACTCAGTGCGCTGCGAGGACTGTTGTCCTTCGTTGCGGCGCTGGTCGCTGCCTTGTCCTCGGTGTTGCCCTTGCTGGTTCATGTCGCATCCTTTCGTTCGTCTGAACGGTTGAATAAGCTCGAGACCCCCTGATGCGTGGGGTCCCCACTTCGATTTGGCAATGGGTGTGCCGCAAGCGATGAATGCAAGGGATGCGATGGATGCGATGGATTCGATGGGTGCGCTTAAGGCAACGAGCGTTCTCTCTAGAACGAAGCGGTGATCAGGCGGCTCTCTCAACCGTCATTCGAAATGACTCAGACCTCTCTTCATTCAAAGCAAGAGAAGCGTTTCTTGCTGCACCGCTTGCGCCGACAACCCCGATGCCATCAATATTTGCAGGCGATTTGACAATCGCATTCATTGTTCTGCGATGGCCGGATTCATTGAATTCCTCAATGTTTACGCTAACACGCGGGAGATTGAAGTGGGAGATTGAAGTGGGAGATTGAATTTGGAGATGAATGCTCAGAGGTGCTGATCGGTTGGCCTCTTCAGACCGTGTCGCCGCGAAAAGGCCCAGCTCAACTCCGCACCCATCAAAAACACCTGTGTGGAGTAGTAGACCCACAGCATCATCACCACCAGGGACGCCGCTGCTCCGTATGCCGAACCGATGGCACTCCGCCCCAGATAAAGCCCGATCAGCGACTTGCCCAGACTGAACAAGGCCGCGGTGATCAAGGCCCCCACCCATACATCCCGCCAGCGAATGGCAACGTCCGGCACCCATTTGTAGATCACCGCAAACATCACGGTGATCAACACATAGGACAGCAGCGCATTGAGCAACTGGGCCAGCATCAGGAAGTCGTCCCCCAGCCAGGGTGTCCACCATTTCCCCATGGCGGCCAGCGCGGCACTGGCCACCATCGAGATCATCGACAGGAAACCCAGCCCCATGATGAGCCCCAGCGACAGCAGCCTGCGGCGCACCACCGTCCACAAGCTTTGCCACACCGGAATGGACTTCGGCAGCGGCACCTTCCAGATGCGATTGAGCGAGTTGTGCAGTTCAGCAAACACCGACGTGGCGCCCACCAGCAGCACCAAGGTGCCGATGACCGCTGCCCAGCCGCCCTCCTCCGGGCGGTTGACCCGTTTCAGCAGGTCTTCCACTGCCACGGCGCCTTCGAGACCGATCAGGTCCGACAACTGATCCATCACCTCGCCTCGCGCCGCCTGCTCTCCGAACACCAGGCCCGCCACGGCAATGACGATCAACAGCAGCGGGGCAATTGAAAACAAGGTGTAGTAGGCCAACGCTGCGCCCATGCTGGGGACGTTGTCGTCACTCCAGGCCTGTGCCGCTTCTGTCACCAGGTCCGCAGCGTCCTTCAAAACGCGAGGTAGTTTGATCATGAGTTCCTGCCATGCTGTGGGGTTGCGCCTGGGTGGCGCCAAGCGCCTTACGGATTCCCTTTCACAGCAAGGGTAATGCCCGGCAGATGAACTGCGCCTCGCCGGGCTTTGGCATGTCCCAGTCCCCGTGGAAGGCCAAGGGCGCCCCCGGGCGGGGCAGGAGCGTGGATTGCGATGCACTCGCCATGGAGCCGCGCCACGATCGCCCGACCACCACCGATGTGCTGTCCGGCCTTTGGGAGGCACTCTGGCCTTGGCGCTGGCGTACGCTGCTGGCGCTGTTGTTGCTGATTGCCTCCAAATTGGCAGCGGTCGGTGTGCCCGGGGTGCTGAAGCAGATCGTGGATCACCTCACGCCGCCGATGGGACCGAACACGGGCGCCGTGCTCTCCACGTCCGCCATCACGGCGGCCCTGACCCTGCCGGTCTGGCTGTTGGTCGGTTATGCGCTGCTGCGCTACGCCAGCACCCTCTTCACCGAACTCCGCGATCTGGTCTTTGCCCGAGTGGGCAAGCAGGTGGTGAGTGGATTTTCCGAGCGCGCCTTTGCTCATCTGCTGTCCATGAGCCCCCGCTTCCATGCCCAGCGCAACACCGGCTCGCTGATCCGTGAAGTGGAGCGTGGCACGGGCGGCATGGGGTATTTGCTGGGCGCGGGTGTCTTTACCGTGGTGCCCACGGCGGTGGAGTTCGCGGCCGTGCTGGTGGTGCTGCTGCATTACGGCTTCGGCTTTGTGATGATCATCGCCGGCAGCATGGTGCTGTACGCCATCTGGACCGGCTGGATGACCCGGACACGGGTCGAAAAGCAGCGGGTGATGAATGAATCCGACGCCAGGGCCCATGGTCTGCTGGTCGATACCCTGCTCAATTACGAGGCGGTCAAAACCCACGGGCGCGAGCAGGCCGAGCGGGCGCGTTATGGGAGCGTCCTGGCCGAGTGGGTGGATGGAAGTGTGTCCAGCCAGGAGACGCTCTCGGCCCTGCATCTGGGCCAGGCCGCCATCATTGCGGCGGGCATTGCCGGCGTGATGCTGATGGCCGGCAGCGATACGGTGCAGGGCCGCATGAGCATTGGCGATCTGGTGCTGGTGAATGCCTATCTCATCCAGGTGTTCCTGCCTTTGAACACCTTGGGTTTTGTCTTTAGGGAAACCCGGGATGCACTGCTCAACACCGAGATGCTGTTCGCCTTGCTGGCGCGCGAACCGGACATCCAGGACGCCCCCGATGCCAGCCCGCTGCAGGGCCAGGACACCACCGTACGCTTTGAACACATCGACTTCGGCTACGAACCTCAGCGGCAGATTCTCAACGACCTCACGCTGGAGATCCCCCACGGCAAGACCTTTGCGGTGGTGGGGAGTAGCGGGTCCGGCAAGTCGACCCTGGCGCGGCTGCTGATGCGCATGTACGACCCGGACCGCGGCCGGGTGCTGATTGGCTCGCAGGACCTGCGGCAGATCAGGCAGGAGAGCCTGCGGGAGGTGATTGGGGTGGTGCCCCAGGACCCGATGCTGTTCAACGACACCATCGCCTACAACATCAGCTATGGACAACCGGGCGCCACCCGCGAAGAGATGGTCGCGGCCGCACAGGCGGCCCAGGCGGACGACTTCATCCGCCTGCTGCCGGAGCAATACGACACCCTGGTGGGGGAACGCGGCGCACGCCTTTCAGGCGGCGAGAAGCAGCGTATTGCGATTGCGCGCGCATTCCTGAAAAACCCGCCCATCATCGTCCTGGATGAAGCCACTTCGGCGCTGGACACCCGCGCCGAACGCGCCATCCAGGGGGCATTGGAAAACGTGGCCAAGGACCGCACCTCGCTGATCATCGCCCACCGGCTGTCCACCATCGTGGGTGCGGACGAAATCATCGTCATGGACCGGGGCCGCATCGCCGAGCGGGGACGCCATGACGATCTGCTGGTACACCAAGGCCTGTATGCCCAGTTGTGGGAACTGCAGCGGCAGCAGCAGCAAGCGGAGACCCTGGAGCGCCGGATGGCCCAGCATCCGGTCAACCTGGCCGGCCTGCTGGTGCTGAGCCTGGACGGCCTGCGCGACCAGTTGGCCGCCACCACCACCGAGCTCTACACCGACATCGACCTGGACGTGGCCAGCATCACCGGTGACGCCTCCCGCATGGCGCGGATGGTTCAGCTGATGTGCCAGTTGGGGCTCCACGGCGCGGCCGGTGGACGCATGGAGGCCCGCCTGGCGCGTGGTCCGATGGCCAGCTCGCTGACGGTGGGCTATCACGGGCGCCTGGATGCCGAAGCGTCCGGCCCGCCGGACACCCTGGAGCTGCGCACGTTGGTGAGCAGCTCCAATGCCCAACTGTCGGTGCTGATGGACCCTTTTGTCGGCGTTCAGCAGTACCGGCTGGACTTCCCCCTGCCGGCCCTGGCCCCGTCCCCTTTGCCCACGGCCGTGGTGCAGGAAGTGATGCCGCAGCAAGCCATTCCAGTGGATGAGCGGGTGGCCGCGCAGGACCACCCGCTCGCCGGCCTCACTCTGATGTGTGTGGACGACGACAACGACGCGCTGGAGTCGCTGGGCCACCTGCTGGAACATGAAGGCGCACGCACCGAACGCATCACCTCCGGGCACGAGGCGCTGCAGCGCCTGGCGGCACGGGAGACGGCGGACTGGCCGGATGTCCTGGTCTGCGACATCGCCCTGGGACCGGAAGACGGCCATGCCGTGGTGCGCAGCATCCGTGCCCTGGAGGCCCTGCGGGATGTTCCCCTGGACCAGCGGCTGCCCGCCGTGGCGCTGACCGGCATGGCGCAGGCGGAAGACCGGCTGCGGGCCCTGGTGGCCGGTTTTCAGCGCCACATGGCCAAGCCGGTCAATCCGGACGAGCTGGTGCGCGCGCTGTGCCAGCTGGCTCGTGTGCATGCCTGACCGCCGCTGTCACCGCCGCTGTCACCACCGCTGTCACCCCGGCTGTCACCCCCGCTCTTCCATGACCTCTCCTCACTTCCCACGCCACCCACATCTGCCCCCCCGTCCTTCCGCACGCCATTCAACTGCCTTCAGGAGCCCCCCATGTCCGCCAGCCCTTCCTCCACTGCATCCCCTTCCTCCCGCCCCATGCTGACGCTCGGCATCAATGCCAGCTTCCATGACTCCGCCGCCGCGCTGATGCTCAACGGTGAGGTGCTGGCAGCGGCGGAAGAGGAACGTTTCACCCGCATCAAGCATGGCAAGCGCCCGGTGCCCTTCACCGCCTGGGAGCTGCCCTATCACGCCATCAACGATTGCCTGAAGGAAGCCGGTGCCACGCTGGCTGACCTCTCCCATGTGGCCTACAGCTTCGACCCGCATCACTTCATGGGTGAACGGGCGCCGGACCAGCGCCTCACCCTGCCCCTTCGCCCTTCCGACTTCGCCGCTGGGGACTGGGAGAGCCCGTGGGATCCGCTGTTTGCCGCGTACATCCTCAATGCGCCACGACAGTTCACCGACGGGGTGCCCCATCATCTGAAGAAGCGCTTCGCCGGGGTGGCGCATGACAGCGCCCCTTATCGCTGGCACTTCGTGCCGCATCACCTCTGCCATCAGGCCAGCGCCTTCCTGGCGGCGCCCTTCTCCAGCTGCGCGGTGATGACGCTGGACGGGCGCGGCGAGCACGCCTCCACCTCTTATGGACGCTACCGCCACAACCGTTACGACGCGCTCGGTGAAGTGCGTGTGCCCCATTCGCTGGGGCTGCTGTACGAGCAGGTGACGACGCATCTGGGATTTCTGCACTCCAGCGATGAATACAAGGTCATGGCCCTGGCGGCACTGGGCACGCCCCGATATGCCGATCTGCTGCGGGAGCATGTGCAGGTGATGCGGGACGGCCAATATGAAATCCGCCGCCTGGATCTGGCGCGGATGTTGGGCCCGAAGCGCCGCTCCGGCAGCCAGATCACCGAGGAGCAGTTGGACCTGGCAGCGTCGCTGCAGGACGTGTTGGAGGACACGGTACTGAAGTTGGCCCGATGGCTGCGCGAAGCCAGCGGAGAAGACCGACTCGCCATGGCGGGCGGTGTGGCGTTGAACTGCGTGATGAATGCGCGGCTGCGGGATGCCGGCATCTTCCAGCAGGTCTGGGTGCAGCCTGCCGCAGGGGATGCGGGCACCGCGCTGGGGGCGGCGTTGTGGGTGGACGCACGAGAACGGTTGCAGGCCGCCCCGGATGATGCCCAGGCGGCAGATCAAGCGACGGCGGCGGCCACCCGCGTGTTGGAGCGTGCTGCGGGCGGCCATGCAGAAATGGAAGGTCCGCTCACCGGTGAGCGCGGCAGCTTTGCCCTGGCGCCCCGCGCATGGGTCATGCAGCACACCTACCTGGGCCCAGCCTTCACCGATGAAGAGATTGAAGCCTTGCTGCGCTGGGCCCAGCTGGATTACCGCAAATCCGAGGACGTGGCCGAGGACACCGCCCGGCTGCTGGCCGACAACAAGGTCATCGCTTGGTTCCAGGGTCGAATGGAATTCGGCCCTCGGGCCCTGGGCGCCCGATCGCTGCTGGCATCGCCGGTCGATCCGGCCATGCAGGCACGGTTGAATGAGCTGAAAGACCGTGAGGACTTCCGCCCTGTCGCCCCGGCCATCAACCGGGAAGACCTGGCGGACTGGTTTGAGCCGGCGGACGCCAACCAGGGCGAGTCCCCCTTCATGCTGTTCGTCTACCGTGTGAAGCCCGGCAAGACGGAGCGCATCCCATCGGCACTGCACACCGACCACACCGCCCGGGTCCAGACGGTGGACAGCGCCACCAATCCGATCTTTCACGATCTGCTGTGCGCTGTGGGGCGGCTCACCGGTGTGCCGGTGCTGGTGAACACCTCCTTCAATGTGCGCGGGGAGCCGATGGTCGGAACACCCAAGGCTGCCATCGAGGCCTTCTTCAGCACGCCGCTGGATGCGCTGGTGATCGGGTCTTTCATTCTGGAAAAACCGAAGCGACGCGGCACGTGATTTGCCAATGAAGCACTTGTAGCAACCACCCAGGAGACACTCCATGGCAAGCACTACCATCCCGTCCGACCGTGTTGAAGGCACCAAGGTCTACAACGGCAATGGCGACAAGCTCGGCACCATCGACAACCTCGTCATCGACAAGCGATCGGGCCTTGTCCGTTACGCCGCACTGGAATTCGGCGGCTTCATGGGCATCGGCACCGATCGTTATCCGATTCCATGGAACATGCTGAAGTACGACACCGGCCTGGACGGCTATGTCGTGCCGCTGCACGAAGACCAGTTGGAAAAGGCGCCCAGGTATGCCCAGACCGACCGTCCTGACTACACGGACGATTACGGCCGCAAGGTCTACGACTATTACGGCGTGGCCTGGCTGTAAGGCCCTTCGTTCTCTGTTTTCATGCCTGCAATGAAGTACCGCCCCCTCGGGGGCGGTTTTTCCGTCCCCCTCAGGGACGGTACTTCATTGGCAAAGGGATGGATCAGCTTTCGCTGCGTGCAGGGATCACGGGCTTGATGGCACCGGTGCCGACAAAGCGCGCGTATTCGGTGCGGGGCATCACGGCACTCATGCGGTCGTGTTCATCTTCCCACCCGATCGTCACGTCGTGCTCGCCCACGGACACTTTCACGGGGCCCTGCGGGATCTCCAGCATCGGGCCGTCGCCGGTGCGGTAGGACACCTCACCACAGACAAAGGCGCTTTGGTGCAGCGGTTGGTCTTCCATCTGTTTCATCTCGACCGAAGCGTCGAGCACGGACTCGTCAGCGGGATGCTCGGGCGGCAAAGGGGGGCGGGCGCTCATGGCGAATCCTCCAGGTGATCGTCCTGTCCCAGGTCCTCCAGAAACTGCCACAGCCGCAAGGCCAGGGCCGTGGCGGTGCAGGAAGCCAGTGTCATCAGCAGGAGCATGTCATCCATCAAAGACCTCACGAAGCTTGCGATATGCACCGCAGTCGGAGCCTGTGGCGCATGGGCCGGCTGAGAGACAGGACCGGGAGAAGAACGGGTTGCGATGCAGCCATGTTCACCTGGACCCCACCCTCCAGCGAAGCGGCGGAAGCCGCGCGCTGGTGTAGGCGCAGTCCCACGCGCGCCAATCAGGGACAGAACCGCGCCAGGGCAAGCCGCCGGTGGCGCAGATTCAACCGGTCAGGCGCTGATGGTGACAGGCACCTTGGGTGCCGTACGCCGACGTACGGTCAGCGCAGGCCGGGACCACCGCTTGCAATGCGTGTGTAGGACGAAACCGTACAGGGTTCGGTTCGCATGGCCGACACGCAACACCGAGATGCGCCTATGGGCGTGGCTCGACTCAGCGCCGATAGTTGAATCAAAGCCTCTCCCAAGGAGAAATCCATTGAGCTCCCTCAGCATCTCCGCCGCAGACAGCCTGCAGCAATACGAAGTCCGCTTCGAATCGATGTTCGATCCGGGTCGCGCCATGTCCTTCCCTTGTGACCATGAAGGCCATGTGGATCTCGACAGCTTGCCAATGCGAGCGCGTAACAACTACCTCTTTGCCCGTGCAATGGTTGGCAAAGATTACCTGCCACCTGCCATCTTGAAACACTGAGCACCACGCGGCGTTGGTTGAATGCTTCGCGAGCGCCGATGAACTGCCGGATGTCCTACACCCGCTTCGTTGTTTGTCTGACCCAGCTTGTGTGGAGAAATTCTTAAAGTGAAGTCATTCCGCAACCGGCCGCAGCCAGCGGCACACAGCGGCAGACAGTGGCAGACAGCGAAAGGAGTTCACCATGAACTGGGACCGAATCGAAGGCAACTGGACCCAAATCAAGGGCAAGGTCCGTGAGCAATGGGGCAAGCTCACCGACGATGACATCGACGTCATCGCCGGCCAGCGTGACCAGCTGGCGGGCAAGATCCAGGAACGTTATGGCATTGCCCGTGACGAAGCAGATCGCCAGCTGGACGCCTGGCAGAAGAATGCCGACGACCGTTGGCTGAGCTGATCAAAAGACCAGTCAGGGCGAAAAGTAGCCGCGCTTGAGAGCAATCGTAACCGCATGGGTGCGGTCGTTGGCATGGAGCTTGGAGAGCACACTCTTCATGTGCATCTTCACCGTTTCTTCGCTGACGCCCAGTTCCACCCCCACCCGCTTGTTGGATCGGCCTTCGGCGACGAGGCGCAGCACCTCGATCTCGCGGGGGGACAGGCTGCCTTCCGAATCTTCGTCCAGCATGCGGGCGATTTCGCCCGGAATGCAGCGCTGGCCGTCATGCACGGCGCGGATGGTGTCCACCAGGTCCTTGCGCAGCATGCTCTTGAGCAGATAGCCCATGGCACCACCGGCCAGGGCGCGCCGCACCTGCACATCGCCCCGGTAGGTGGTGAGGATGATGATGCGGGCATCCGGAAACTCCTGCCGCAGGGCCGTCATGCAGTCGATGCCGTCCATGTCAGGCAGGCGCACATCCATGAGCGTGATGTCCGGACGATGCTCCCGGAACCTGGCCAACGCTTCCTGCCCGCTCGCGGCTTCGGCCACCAGGCGCAGATCCGCTTCGTCCTCCAGAGTGCCCGCAATGCCTTCCCGCAGCAGTGGGTGGTCGTCCACCGTCAGGATACGGATGGGCGACTGCAGACGCCCGGTGCCGGGCTGCAGGGGGTGAGCATCAAAAGCGTCAGGGACCTCGGGCATGCTTCGTACGATAACGGAACGGCACGCATCTTCGCCAGAAGTCCCTACAACGTCGATAACCCGATGGAGTTAGGACTTTCAACCAGGGACGCTCAGGCGGCCGAGCCTGACTTTTCCGTGGTGATGGCCGGTGTGGCCTCTTCAAAGCGGTTGACCTTGCGCAAAGGCTTGAAGAGCACCGCCCACGCACTGACCACGCCCAGGGTGCACAGCGCCCCGGTGACAGCCGCAGGCACCACGCCGAGCGCCGCAGCAGCGCTGCCCGCCCGGAATTCACCCAGCTCATTGGAGGAGCCGATGAACAGCATGTTCACCGCGTTCACCCGGCCCCGCATGTCGTCCGGTGTGGAAAACTGCACCAGCGCGCCGCGGATGTAGACACTGACCATGTCCGCCGCTCCGGCCAGCATCAGGGCGGCAAAGGACAGCCAGAAGGTGGTGGACAAGGAAAACACCAGGTTGGCCAGGCCAAAGACGGCCACGGCGATGAACATGGTGCGGCCCACCTGACGGTCGAAGGGGCGCATGCTGAGGTAGAGCCCGGCGCTCACCTCCCCCACCGCA
The DNA here is from genome assembly GCF_026625885.1 of Roseateles sp. SL47. Taxonomy (NCBI): domain Bacteria; kingdom Pseudomonadati; phylum Pseudomonadota; class Betaproteobacteria; order Burkholderiales; family Sphaerotilaceae; genus Roseateles; species Roseateles sp. SL47. Next base: position 5,081,509 of record NZ_CP113068.1, read on the forward strand.
ATGGCACTGCGCAAGGCGCCCAGGCCCTGCGGGCCGGCATGCAGGACTTCGGCCGCGTAGATGGGGAGCAGCGCAACCACACCCCCCAGCAGCACGGCAAACAGGTCCAGCGAGATCGTGCCGAGAATGATGGGACGGGTGCGGATGAAATGGATGCCGGCGCCAAACCGTTGCCAGATGTTGCCCTGGGTGGCTGCCAGCGAAACCGCCACCGGCCGTACCCGGACGCCCAACACAAACAGCACAGTTCCCAGCGCAAAGCAGATGAAGCAGACGGCAAAGGTGAGCGGGGCGCCGCCGTAGGCATACAACAGGCCACCGAGGAAGGGGCCACCGATGTTGGCCGCACGCATCAGCATGCTGTTGGCGGCAATGGCCTGGGCCAGCTGTTCACGCGGCACAACCTGCGGCAGCAGGCTTTGCAGCGCCGGACCGGAGAACGCCCGTGCGCAGCCGAACACCACCAGCACCGCATAGATGCCGCTCACCCCTGTATGACCATGACCGGCCAGCCACCAGAGGGCGCCGCCGCACAGGCCACTCAGGGCCCAGCTCATGGCCAGGATCGGCTTGCGGCTGAATCGATCGATCAGGTCACCGGCGGGCAGCAGCAGGAGCAGCATCGGCAGGAACTGCGCCAGGCCCACATAGGCCAGCGCCAGGGGCTGACGGGTGAGGTCATAGACCTGCCAGGCCACCACCACCGCCTGGATCTGACCGGCCAGCACGGCCAGCAGCCGCGCGGCGAGGAAGGTGGTGAATGCGCGCTGGCCGAAGACATTGGGCTTGTCGGCGCGGTCTTCGGCCGGGTCGGGCGTGGGTGCTGATGTGGAGGTCGAGGTGGACGTCAATGTGGACGTCGATCCTGGCGTTGATGAAGGAGCACTCACGGGCGGGGCCATCCTGCAGCGATGAGATTGTGCTTCGGCGGGCCTTGCCGGCCGGACCGGAAACCGTCGAGTGTAGCCAGCCGTCTGGTGCTGTTGTGCGCGCTGGGGCGGCGGCGGGCGGTGACCGCGCCCGAGGCCCGCATGGCCGTCAGGACGCCGGCCGCTTCATGTGGCACGCGGTTTCAGGCTGTGCCGCCTGGCTGGCGTCAAGGTATCGCAGGGTGCGAAACCCGTAACCCGACCCCTCGTTGTCGTGCGGCACACCCGCCTCCCCCGCGCGCCGCATGATGCTCACATAGAGCGGCTGCTGCAGTTGATGGTCCACCGGGCGCATCCAGCCCTGGTGGGCCACGCCCAAGGTCCGGCCATCCAGCCGCAGGTTCTCCAGCGACAGGGCGACCGCACGGGGTTCGTCGGTGCCGGCCTTTTCCATCGCCGCCACCAGCATCTCCACCATCAACTGCATGCGGGCATGCAGGTAGTCGTCCTCCGGCTTGGGAAAGCGTTGGCGGAACGCCTTGTAGAAGCGCTCGGACGCCATGTCCCCCACGTTGGGATGCCACTCCGCCACCGCCAGCACCCGGTCGACGCCCGCCTCACCCAGCACGCCAGGCACACCCAGGGCATTGCCGTAGAAGGTGTAGAAGCGGGTGTTGAGGCCCAGGTCCCGGGCCGATTTGATCAGCAGCGTCAGGTCATTGCCCCAGTTGCCGGTCAGCACGGCCTGAGCGCCGCTGGCACGGATCTTGGTGGCGTAGGGCATGAAGTCCTTCACCCGGCCGAGCGGATGCAGTTCGTCGCCGACGATCTCCAGGTCCGGCCGGCGCTGCGCCAGCATGGCTCGGGCCTGCGTCCGCAGATGCTGGCCAAAGCTGTAGTCCTGCCCGATCAGATAGAGCTTCTTCAGTTGCCGGTCCTGCGCGATGACTTCCACCAGCGCGGCCAGCCGCATGTCGGTATGGGCGTCAAACCGGAAGTGCCAGAAGCTGCATTGCGCGCCGGTCAGCAGCGGGTCCACCGCCGCATAGTTCAGCAGCAAGGCGCGATGCTGCGGATCCCGTTCGTTCTGCTTGTCCAGGGCGCTGATGAGCGCGCTGGCCACCGCCGAGCTGTTGCCCTGCAGCACCACTTTCACGCCCTGCCCGGTGGCGGCCCGCAGCATCGACAGGGACTCTTCCACCGAGCCCTTGCTGTCGTAGCGCACCACGTCCAGCGGCCTCGCCCCGCCTGGCAGCTTCACACCGCCGCGTGCATTGACCCGCTCAGTCGCCCAGACCAGATTGCGAAAGACGGCTTCGCCCCCATTGCCCAGCGGGCCGGACAAGCCTTCAATCAATCCAAGCCGGATGGGGTCGGCAGCCGCTGCAAAGGCCCGCATCGGGACGGTGAGGACCCACAGCGGCAGGACCAGGCACAGCGCGATCTTCGCGGGCGCCAGCAAGAGGCCCTGGCGCCGACCAAGCGCAAAGCGGCCGTACTTGCCGTACTTGCCGCACTTGCCGTACTTGCCGCACAGGCCGAAGCGCCCCAAGACGCCGAACAGTTCGAAGATCCACGACAGCGACACCAGCGGCCGATGCCGCACACAAGCCCTCACGTGCAGACTCCGGTCAGAGGGACGCCAGGTCCCAGCGCGGCTTCACCTCGAACCCACCCCCACGGGTGAGCGAGGCCATGTCACGCTGCAGCCGCAAGGCTGCGGCCAGGGCGATCATGGCGCCGTTGTCGGTGCACAGATGCAATTCGGGATAGTGCACCCGCACCTTGCGGCGCTCGCAGGCCGCATTGAGCTGTTCCCGCAGGTGACGGTTGGCCCCCACGCCCCCGGCCACGACCAGGCGCTTGAGCCCGGTCTCCTTCAGCGCCAGCATCGCTTTTTTCACCAGCACTTCAACGATGGCCGCCTGGGTGGACGCAGCCAGGTCCGCACGCTGCGTGTCGGTGATGCCACCGGGCTGCTGCTCCAGGCGGCGCACCTGGGTCAGCACGGCGGTTTTGAGGCCCGCAAAGCTGAAATCGGGTTTGCCGCTATGCAGCAACGGACGCGGCAAGGCAAAGGCGTCCGGCTGGCCGCTTTCGGCCAGCTTCGACAGATGCGGCCCGCCCGGGTAAGGCAGGCCCAGCAGCTTGGCGGACTTGTCGAACGCCTCGCCTGCGGCATCGTCGATGGTCTCGCCCAGCAGCTCATAGCTGCCCACATCGTCCACCCGCATCAGCTGCGTGTGGCCCCCGGACACCAGCAGCGCCACGAAGGGGAATTCAGGCGGGTCCGCAGACAGGAAGGGGGACAGCAAATGGCCTTCCAGGTGATGCACGCCCAGCACTGGCCGGTCCAGCGCCGCCCCCAGCGAAGCCGCCACGCCGGCACCCACCAGCAACGCGCCGGCCAGCCCCGGGCCCTGGGTGTAGGCCACCACATCCACATCCTGCAGCGACAGCCCCGCGCCGATCAGTACTTCCCGGGTCAGCGGCAGTACCCGGCGGATGTGGTCGCGCGAGGCCAGCTCGGGCACCACGCCGCCATAGGCCTGATGCATGCTGATCTGGCTGTGCAGCGCATGGGCCAGCAGGCGCGGCACGCCGTCGCCAGAGGCATCCACCAGCGCCACGCCGGTTTCGTCGCAGGAAGATTCAATGCCGAGGACGCGCATGGACGGGACCGCGGGTCAGTGGTTTTCTTTGGCGTGATTGATCGAGTATTTGGGAATCTCGACCGTCACCGGCGTGTTGGAGAGGATGGCCTGGCAGGACAAGCGCGAATGGGGCTCCAGGCCCCAGGCGCGGTCCAGCATGTCCTCCTCGTTCTCTTCCATCTCGGACAGCGACGCAAACCCTTCGCGCACGATCACGTGGCAGGTGGTGCAGGCACAGACCTGGTCGCAGGCATGTTCAATCTCGACGCCGTTGTCCAGCAGGGCCTCGCAGATGGACGTGCCGGCAGGCACCTCCAGCGTGCGGCCGTCGGGGCAGTATTCGGGATGGGGGAGGATCTTGATGATGGTCATGGGGGTTCCTTGGTCGCCTGGGCTGCCGGGGTCAGACCGAATCGATGCTGCGGCCGGTCAGGGCCTGCTGAATGCCGCGGTTCATGCGGGCCGCCGCAAAGGCCTCGGTGCCCTTGGCCAGCGCCTCGACGGCGGCGGTGATCGCGTCGGCATCCTCGGACTGGGCGCGTGTGCGCACGTCCGCTTCCAGCGCTGCAATCGCCTGACGTTCGGCTTCGCTGAGCAGGTCACCATCGGCCTTCAGGGCAGAAGCGGTGGCCAGCAGCATACGCTCGGCATCCACCCGCGCCTCGCGCAGCTTGCGGGCCTGCATATCGCTTTCGGCGCTGGCAAAGCCTTCACGCAGCATGGTGGCGATCTGGTCGTCCGACAGGCCGTAGCTGGGTTTCACCTGCACGGCGGCTTCCACACCGGAGGTCATCTCCCGGGCGGACACGCTCAGCAGGCCGTCCGCATCCACCTGGAAGCTGACGCGGATGCGGGCAGCACCGGCGGCCATCGGCGGAATGCCCCGCAGTTCGAAACGCGCCAGCGAGCGGCATTCACTCACCAGCTCGCGCTCCCCTTGCAGCACATGCACCGCCAGTGCCGTCTGGCCATCCTTGAAGGTGGTGAAGTCCTGGGCCTTGGCCACGGGGATGGTGGCATTGCGCTCGATGATGCGCTCCACCAGTCCGCCCATGGTTTCCAGGCCCAGCGACAGCGGGATCACGTCCAGCAGCAGGATCTCGCCATCGGCGCTGTTGCCGGCAAGCTGATTGGCCTGCAGCGCAGCGCCCAGGGCCACCACCTCATCGGGGTTCAGATTGGTCAGCACTTCGCGACCGAACAGCTCACTCACCGCGCGGCGGACGACCGGCATGCGGGTGGAGCCGCCCACCATCACCGTCCCCTGGACCTCATCGGCGCTCACCTTGGCATCGCGCAGCACACGGCGCACGGCCAGCAGGGTCTTGTCGACCAGGCTGCGGCTGAGGGTGTCGAACTGGTCACGGCTCACATCCACCCGCAGCGCACCGACGTCCAGTTGCGCGCTCAGGGTGACCTGTGCATGGTCGGTCAGGCTTTCCTTCGCGGCGCGGGCGGCCACCAGCACACGGCGCTTGTCCTGCGCGCTGCGCACGGCCAGGCCGGCCTGTTGCAGGGCCCAGTCGGCCAGCAGGCGGTCGAAGTCGTCGCCGCCCAGTTGCGCATCACCGCCGGTCGCCACCACCTCGAACACACCACGCGTCAGGCGTAGCAGCGAGATGTCGAAGGTGCCGCCGCCGAGGTCATAGACGGCATACAGGCCTTCGCTGCCGTTATCCAGCCCATACGCGATGGCAGCGGCGGTCGGCTCATTGATCAGGCGCAGCACATTCAGGCCCGCCAACTGGGCGGCGTCCTTGGTGGCCTGACGCTGGGCGTCGTCGAAATAGGCCGGCACGGTGATGACCGCGCCGAACAGATCGTCATTAAAGGTGTCTTCGGCCCGCTGACGCAGCGTGGCCAGGATCTCGGCGGAAATCTCCACCGGCGACTTGCGGCCCTCGCGGGTCACCAGGCTCAGCATGCCGGGGGTGTCTTCGAATTGATAGGGCAACTGCTCACGGCCCACCACGTCGTCCACACGGCGGCCCATGAAGCGCTTGACCGAGACGATGGTGTTTTCGGGGTCATCGGCCTGGGCGGCCAGGGCGTCGAAGCCGATCTGGCGGCGGCCTTGCGGCAACAGGCGCACGGCCGACGGCAGAATCACGCGGCCCTGCTCATCCGGCAGGCATTCCGACACGCCATGGCGCACGGCCGCCACCAGCGAATGGGTGGTGCCCAGGTCGATGCCGACCGCAATGCGGCGCTGGTGTGGATCGGGCGAGGCGCCGGGTTCAGAGATCTGGAGCAAGGCCATGATGGAGGACTCTTTTCTTGTTCTGGTGGGCTGCCGTGGGGGCACGGCAGCAAGGGCAAACGAGCGGGCGGGCCGCGTCGGTGGGTGCCTCAGGACGATTCGTCCAGGGCTTCCAGACGCTTGTCGATATCGGCTCGAAAACGGGAGAGGAACATCAGCGCACGAACGGCCTGGGCGGCTTCGGCGGGTTGCTGGCGCTCATCAAGCGCCTGACCGGCCTGAGCCAGCAGCGCGCGTTCCCGCTGCGCCACGTCCTTGTCGATGGCCAGGATTGCTGCGCTGGAGCGGGCGTCGTCCAGCGACTCCCGCCATTCCATCTGTTCCATCAGGAAAGCCGCAGGCATGCTGGTGTTTTCGTTGGCTTCGATGGGAGCGCCGCGCAGCTCACACAGATACGCGGCGCGCTTGAGCGGGTCTTTCAGCCGTTGATAGGCCTCGTTCACCCGCAGAGCCCATTGCATCGCCAAACGCTGGGACGCGGCGCCATCGGCTGCAAATCGATCGGGATGCACCTTTGCCGCCAGCGCCTTCCAGCGGGCGGCCATGTCGGCGTTGTCCTGCTCGAACCGAGCCGGCAACCCAAACAAAGCAAAGTCGTCGTCGTCCAGTTTCACAGCCCGATACGATCCACAAAAACGCTCCCCAAGCACGAACGCCCCGGCTCACCCGCGGTTCATCGCCATCAAGGAGACTCAAAGCCTTCGCCAGCCCCGCACTCTCGTGCGGCAGCCCCACCAACCCCAGCCTGCGCTGCCCCAGAAGTGCCCGCCACCGAACGCACAACAGCCAACGAACACCAGCCAACGCTTCCTGAATGGGTGCGCGCAGCGCCACCCCCCTCCAGCGGAGCCCGTGGACTGGCTCCGCCAGTCCACCGGGCTCGCCCCCCTGGGGGGGGCCGACGCAGTCGGTAGGGGGGGTCAGATCCTGAAAGATTCGCCACACCCACAGCGATCTTTCTCGCGCGGGTTGCGGAACTTGAATCCTTCGTTCAGGCCTTCGCGGACGAAATCCAGCTCGGTGCCGTCCAGGTAAGGCAGGCTCTTGGGGTCCACCAGCACCTTCACGCCATGGCCTTCAAAAACCACGTCTTCCGGCGCCACTTCGTCGGCGTATTCAAGCTTGTAGGCCAGACCCGAGCAGCCGGTGGTCTTCACGCCCAGGCGCACACCCACGCCACGTCCCCGTTTGGAGATGTAGCGCGTCACATGGCGCGCTGCGGCTTCAGTCAGAGTGACAGACATGATGGATCCCGCCCGCCTTATTGGGCGTGCTTGGCGCGGTAATCGTCCACAGCCGCCTTGATGGCGTCTTCAGCCAGGATGGAGCAGTGGATCTTCACCGGCGGCAGCGCCAGCTCTTCGGCGATGTGGGTGTTCTTGATGGTCAGCGCTTCGTCCAGCGACTTGCCCTTCACCCACTCGGTCACCAGCGAGCTGGAGGCGATGGCCGAACCACAGCCGTAGGTCTTGAACTTGGCGTCCTCGATCAGGCCGGTCGACGGATTCACCTTGATCTGCAGGCGCATCACGTCACCGCAGGCGGGGGCGCCCACCATGCCGGTGCCCACCGAGTCGTCGCCCTTTTCGAAGCCACCGACATTGCGGGGGTTGTCGTAGTGGTCCAGCACTTTGTCACTGTATGCCATGGTCGTTCTCCAACGTTTTTGTGATGTCTCGATGCGTCGCTTCAGCTTCAGCGCGGCTCAGTGGGCCGCCCACTGGATGGTGCTGATGTCGATGCCTTCCTTGTACATATCCCACAGCGGCGAGAGTTCACGCAGCTTGGTCACGCGGTCCTTCAACAGCGACACGGCGTAGTCGATTTCTTCTTCGGTCGTGAACCGGCCGATGGTCATGCGCAGCGAGGAGTGCGCCAGTTCGTCGCTGCGGCCCAGGGCGCGCAGCACATAGCTGGGCTCCAGGCTGGCCGAGGTGCAGGCCGAACCGGAGGACACGGCAATACCCTTGATGCCCATGATCAGCGACTCGCCCTCGACGAAATTGAAGGAGGCGTTGACGTTGTGGGGCACGCGGCGGGTGAGGTCGCCATTGATGAAGACCTGTTCGATGTCCTTCAGGCCATCCAGCAGCCGCTGCTGCAGCGCCTTGATGCGCGGCAGTTCAGTTGCCATTTCTTCCTTGGCAATCCGGAAGGCTTCACCCATGCCCACGATCTGGTGGGTGGGCAGCGTGCCGGAACGCAGGCCGCGCTCGTGACCACCGCCATGCATCTGAGCTTCCAGACGCACCCGCGGCTTGCGACGCACATACAGCGCGCCGATGCCCTTGGGGCCGTAGCTCTTGTGCGAGGCCAGGCTCATCAGGTCCACCGGCAGTGTGGCCAGGTCGATCTCCACCTTGCCGGTCGCCTGCGCGGCGTCCACGTGGAAGATGATGCCCTTTTCCCGGCACAGCGTGCCGATGGTCGGGATGTCCTGGATCACGCCGATTTCGTTGTTCACGAACATGACCGAGATCAGGATGGTGTCCGGGCGGATGGCCGCCTTGAGCACGTCCAGATCAATCAGACCGTTTTCCTGCACGTCCAGGTAGGTGACCTCAAAACCCTGCCGTTCCAATTCACGGGTGGTGTCCAGCACCGCCTTGTGTTCGGTCTTGATGGTGATGAGATGCTTGCCACGCGTCTTGTAGAAGTGAGCGGCGCCCTTGATGGCCAGGTTGTTGGATTCGGTCGCGCCGGAGGTCCAGACAATTTCACGCGGGTCGGCATTGATCAGGGCGGCCACCTGGCCGCGAGCCTTTTCCACCGCCTCTTCCGCTTCCCAGCCCCAGGCATGGCTACGAGACGCCGGGTTGCCGAAATGCTCGCGCAGCCAGGGAATCATCGCGTCAACGACGCGCGGATCCACCGGCGTCGTGGCGCCGTAGTCCATGTAGATGGGGAAATGCGGGGTCATGTCCATGGGAACAGTTCTTCTTATGGCTTCACTTGCTCAAGGCATTGCCCAGAGCGAACACGGAATTGGGGGCGGTGATGCGGATCGGCTTGACGACCGGCGTGGTGGAGATGGCCCGCTTGATGGGTGCCTCTTCCACGGTCACACCCTTGGCCAACTGGTCATCCACCAGCTTGCGCAGCGTCACCGAGTCGAGATACTCGATCATCTTGTTGTTCAGGGCCGTCCACAGGTCATGGGTGATGCACCGACCGGTGTCGTCGCCCATGCAGTTTTCCTTGCCGCCGCAGCCGGTGGCATCAATCGGTTCATCGACCGCGACAATGATGTCGGCCACGGTGATTTCATCCGAGCGACGGCCCAGGGAGTAGCCGCCGCCGGGGCCGCGGGTGCTTTCGACCAGCTGGTGGCGACGCAGCTTGCCAAACAGCTGCTCCAGATAGGACAGCGAGATCTGTTGGCGCTGGCTGATTGCCGCAAGCGCGACGGGGCCGCTGTTTTCACGCAGCGCCAGATCAATCATCGCGGTGACGGCAAAACGACCTTTGGTGGTGAGACGCATCGAACTTCTCCTTGGCCTAAACAGGCATCAGGACCTTGAGGCAACAGCCCAAACTTCCGGGCCGACTCACGGAGCAGGGTTAACCCCCTGCTATGTCCGAGCATTCTACTAGGTTATGGAGATTCTTGCCGGGCTTACCCCAGGGTGGCCTCGGGGTGTCACTCAAAGGCGCAGGCGCGCTTCCAGATTTTCCGCTAGGCGGCTGCAGCCGGCTTCCAGCAGATCCAGGACATGGTCAAAGCCGTCCGGACCGCCGTAGTAGGGGTCCGGAACTTCGACATGGCCGGGCGAGACATCGGCAGGCAATAGACACAATTTGTGACGGAGATCAGGTGGACAGCGCTGCTGAAGTTCCAGAAGGTGGCTGCGGTCCATGGCGACCAGCACATCAAAGCGCTGGAAGTCGTCCAGGCGCACGGCTCGTGCGCGTTGGGCACTGAGCTCATAGCCCCTTTTGCGGGCATGGTCTTGCGACCGCTCGTCGGGCGGCTCTCCGGCATGCCAGCCCTGGATGCCGGCAGAGTCCACATGCACGCGGGCGCCCCACCCTCGCTGATGCGCCACGGCACGGAACACCGCCTCCGCCGTGGGGGAACGGCAGATGTTGCCCGTGCAGACGAACAGGACGGAGAGGCGGGCGGGGACGTCAGACGTGCTCATCCCCCGGATTGTCCGCCGACTCCCCCGCATTGCCTGCAAGGGCAGTATCGCCAGAAAAGCCAGTATCGCCAGAAAGGCCAGAAAGGTCCGACGGGGAAGCCAAGGGCCGCTCCTCCGCAGGCACCACCGTGGCGGCCTCTGGCAACGGCTCCGCAGCCGCGTGGGACGCTGAGGAGACGGGAACCATCACCCCCCTTTTCAGCACCAAGCCGGCACCGCTACCGGCCGCAATGGCCGCAAGGCACAGCATGATGATGACCCAGCGTTGCGTGGTGGTGACCAGCCAGCGTTGAACGTCATTGAACCCGTCCAGCATGTTGTCTCGAAGTCGGCCTTCGAGCGCCATGAGGTCTTCACGGGTGGCCAAAGTGGGGATGACGGTGTCCCACTTGGTTTCGAGGGTGGTGAGGCGTGTTTGCATGGCTCAAATGCTCGCGCCGAGCCTCACCTCGGTCAATAACTTGAACTTCGCAAAATGCCCACTTGAATCCGCTGAGCCGAGGCCCGGCACGTCTCCGCACCCGGCCCCAACAGCGCTCCCGGCCCCGGCCCCGGCCCCGGCCCCGGCCGCGCCCCCACCCCCAACACCCCTCCTCGCCGAGACCGGCCACGCAGTCAGCCAGTCCGTCAGTCCGTCAGTCCGTCAGCCCTTCGCGCTGGTGATCGGTACCACGTTGTCATGGACAGCCGCACCAAAGGCCTGCTCCTTGAGTTGCGACAGCTGATCGCGCAGGCGGGCTGCCTTCTCGAACTCCAGGTTGCGCGCATGCTCCAGCATCTGCTTTTCCAGTTGCGTGATGCGCTTGCTGAGGTCCTTCTCGCTCATCGCTTCGACTTCGGCAGTCTGCTCGATCAGCTTGGCATCGTCGCGGCCCGGCTTGTCGCTGTAGACGCCGTCGATGAGCTCCTTGATGCGCTTGAAAACACCCCGTGGGGTGATGCCGTTGGCCGCATTGAACTCCACCTGCTTGGCGCGGCGACGTTCGGTTTCGCCAATGGCCTTGCGCATGGATTCGGTGATGCGGTCGGCATACAGGATGGCCTTGCCATTCACATTCCGGGCCGCACGGCCGATGGTCTGGATCAGGCTGCGCTCCGCCCGCAGGAAACCCTCCTTGTCGGCATCCAGAATGGCCACCAGCGACACCTCCGGAATGTCCAGACCCTCGCGCAGCAGGTTGATCCCCACCAGGACATCAAAAGTGCCCAGACGCAGGTCTCGCAAGATTTCCACCCGCTCCACCGTGTCGACATCCGAGTGCAAATAACGCACCTTGACGCCGTTGTCGCTGAGATATTCAGTGAGCTGTTCGGAAATGCGCTTGGTCAGCGTGGTGATGAGCACCCGCTCATTGACCTCAACGCGGTCCCGGATTTCCTGCAGCACATCGTCCACCTGATGCACGGCCGGACGCACCTCCACCACCGGATCCACCAGACCGGTCGGACGCACCAGCTGCTCCACCACCTGGCCGGCCTGCCGCTTTTCGTAGTCGCCCGGGGTGGCGGACACAAAAATGGCCTGGCGCATCTTCCGCTCGTATTCCTCAAACTTCAGCGGCCGGTTGTCCATGGCCGACGGCAGCCGGAACCCATATTCCACCAGCGTGCTCTTGCGGGCTCGGTCGCCGTTGTACATGCCGCCGAATTGGCCGATCAGCACGTGGCTTTCGTCGAGGAACATCAAGGCATCTGGCGGCAGATAGTCCACCAGCGTCGGGGGCGGCTCGCCCGGGGCGGCCCCGGAGAGATGGCGGGTGTAGTTTTCGATGCCCTTGCAGTGCCCCACTTCCTGCAGCATTTCCAGGTCGAAACGGGTGCGCTGCTCCAGCCGCTGGGCCTCCACCAGTTTGCCCTCCTTCACAAAGTAGGCCACGCGCTCACGCAGCTCTTCCTTGATGGTGTCCATGGCCGCCACCACCCGGTCGCGCGGGGTGACGTAATGGCTGGACGGATACACCGTGAAGCGCGGAATCTTCTGGCGGATGTGGCCGGTGAGCGGGTCGAACAGCTGGAGACCGTCCACCTCATCATCAAACAGCTCGATACGCAGCGCCAGCTCGGAGTGTTCGGCTGGGAAGACGTCGATGGTGTCCCCCCGCACGCGGAAATGCCCCCGCGTGAATTCCATCTCGTTGCGGGTGTATTGCATGCGGGCCAGTTGGGCAATCACATCGCGCTGGCCCAGCTTGTCGCCCACGCGCAGCGTCATCACCATCTGGTGATAGTCGCTCGGATTCCCAATACCGTAGATGGCCGAGACCGACGCCACGATCACCACATCCCGCCGCTCCAGCAGGCTTTTGGTGCAGGACAGGCGCAATTGCTCGATCTGCTCGCTGATGGCGCTGTCTTTCTCGATGAACAGATCGCGCTGCGGGACGTAGGCTTCCGGCTGGTAGTAGTCGTAATAACTGACGAAATACTCCACCGCATTGCGCGGGAAAAACTCCCGGAATTCGCTGTAGAGCTGTGCGGCCAGCGTCTTGTTGGGGGCAAACACGATGGCCGGGCGTCCGAGCCGGGCAATGGTGTTCGCCATGGTGAAGGTCTTGCCGGAGCCGGTCACGCCCAGCAGGGTCTGATAACTCAGGCCGTCGTGCACCCCTTCCACCAACTGCTGGATGGCCGCTGGCTGGTCGCCCGCCGGTGGATACGGCTGGAACAACTGGAAGGGAGAGCCTTCGAAAGAAACGAATTCGCCCTTCGGCAGCTCGGCATCGGCGCCAGCGGCACCGGCGCCCGGCCCCTGGGCACCGCCTCCGGACGCAGCAGGAGCGGCACCGCGAGCGGCGGCGGAGGACTTGGCAACAGTGGTACGACTCATCGGGTAATCCCTGGGCAACGCCCATTCCCTGCCTACAATCGGCAGGCTGCGTTGGGCAACCAACATCACAGCGTAGCAAACCCGTCAAACTTGCTTCTCTGCCCTGGTTGGCTGCGGCGGGCAACATTCTCGCCCCCCGCTCGTGCCAACGTAGTGTCAGGACACCTGTCAGGAAATCTCCATGTCCCTGTTCGCCGCCGTTGCCATGGCCCCCCGCGACCCCATCCTGGGGCTGAACGAGCAATTCAATGCCGACCCCAATCCCAACAAGGTGAATCTGGGCGTGGGTGTTTATTACGACGATAACGGCAAGCTGCCCCTGCTGGCCTGCGTGGCCGCCGCCGAGGCCCAGATGCTGGCCGCCCCCAAGGCGCGCGGCTACCTGCCCATCGACGGCATTGCGGCCTACGACCAGGCCGTGCAGGGCCTGGTGTTCGGCGCTGACTCCGACGTGGTGAAGAACAAGCGTGTGGCCACTGTCCAGGCCCTGGGCGGCACCGGCGGGCTGAAAGTCGGCGCGGATTTCCTCAAGCGACTCAATCCGTCGGCCAAGGTGCTGATATCGGATCCGTCCTGGGAAAACCACCGCGCGCTGTTCACCAACGCCGGCTTCCCGGTCGAGACCTACCCCTACTACGACGCCGCCAACCGCGGTGTGAACTTCGAAGGCATGCTGGGCGCCCTGAAGGCCGCCCCGGCGGGCACCATCGTGGTTCTGCATGCCTGCTGCCATAACCCCACCGGCTACGACCTCACCAGCGCCCAGTGGGAGCAGGTGGTGGAAGCGGTCAAGACGGCCGGCCTGGTGCCCTTCCTGGACATGGCCTACCAGGGCTTTGGTGAAGGCATTGCCGAAGACGGCGCCGTGGTGCGCCAGTTCCTGGCCGCCGGCCTGGACTTCTTTGTCTCCACCAGTTTCTCCAAGAGCTTCTCCCTGTATGGGGAGCGGGTTGGCGCACTGAGCGTGGTTTGCAGCACCGCTGAAGAAACCACCAAGGTGCTGAGCCAGCTCAAGATCGTCATCCGCACCAACTATTCCAACCCGCCCACCCACGGCGCGCAGGTGGTGGCCACGGTGCTGTCCACCCCGGCGCTGCGGGCGCAGTGGGAAGAAGAACTGGGCGGCATGCGCGTGCGGATCCGCCAGATGCGCGAAGCGCTGGTGCAGGAACTGAAGGCCGCCGGCATTACCGAAGACTTGAGCTTTGTCACCCGCCAGAAGGGCATGTTCAGCTACTCCGGCTTGAACGTGGAACAGATGCAGCGCCTGCGCAACGAGTTCGGCGTTTATGGCGTGGACTCCGGCCGCATCTGCGTCGCCGCACTCAACAGCAAGAACATCAAGGCGGTGACCACCGCCATTGCAGCGGTCAAGAAGATCTGACCCTTCTCCTCGCCAGTCAGATCGGGGCTGGTCCGCCATGGCGGACCAGCCCCGACGACCGTCTGGGGGGCTCTTCTGGGCCATGTCGCACCCGCTCGGGGGCCCTGCAGGACCATTCGGGGGCCAATCGGGAGCCACTTGGGGGTCCGTATCGCCAACCGACACCGCCTGCCCCGCGCCCTTGGATGGTGCGTTTTCGATGCTTGTGTGACGAAAAACCCCTTCTGACGCGTTCCGGTGCCTCACCATGCGCGCGGATGTCGCATTGGAGGCGGACACTGAGCCGGTCGCCACCCTAGAATTGCTGCATTGCACAATGTCGGGAGCGCCGCTCCCAGGTCCACCGCTTTTTCCGTAGGGGTCGCCAGATGCTTTATCAGCTCTATGAAACCCAGCGCGCGCTGATGAGTCCGTTCGCCGAATTCGCGAGCGCTGCCGCCAAGCTGTACAGCCATCCGCTGTCACCGTTCTCCCACATGCCTGCGTCGCAGCGCCTCTCTGCCGGCCTCGACCTGATGCACCGGCTGGCCAAGGAATACGAGAAGCCGGAATTCAACATTCCGTCGGTTCAGGTCGACGGCGTGGATGTGGCAGTGCAGGAACTGGTGGCCCTGGAAAAACCCTTCTGCCGCCTGCTGCGCTTCAAGCGCTACAGCGACGACGAGACCGTCCTGGCCAAGATGAAGTCCCAGCCGACCGTGCTGGTGGTGGCCCCGCTGTCCGGCCACCACTCCACGCTGCTGCGCGACACCGTCAAGCAATTGCTCAAGGACCACAAGGTCTACATCACCGACTGGACCGACGCCCGCATGGTGTCGCTGAATGCAGGCCCGTTCCATCTGGACGACTACATCTTCTATGTGCAGGACTTCATCCGCCACGTTGGCGCCGATTGCCATGTGATCTCGGTCTGCCAGCCCACCGTGCCGGTGCTGGCCGCCATTTCGCTGATGGCCAGCGCGGGCGAGACCACGCCCCGCTCCATGACCATGATGGGTGGCCCGATTGACGCCCGCCGCAGTCCGACGTCCGTCAACAACCTGGCGATGAACAAGAGCTACAGCTGGTTCGAGAACAATGTCATTCACCGGGTGCCCACCAACTATCCGGGTGAAGGCCGGCGGGTGTACCCGGGCTTCCTGCAGCACACGGGCTTTGTGGCGATGAACCCGGACCGACACCTGACCTCACACTACGACTATTTCCTCGATCTCGTCCGTGGCGATGATGACAACGTCGACGCCCACCGGCGCTTCTATGACGAATACAACGCCGTGCTGGACATGCCGGCGGAGTATTACCTGGACACCATCCGGACCGTCTTCCAGGACTTCGCCCTGGTGAACGGCACCTGGGAGGTGGATGGTCAACTCGTGCGCCCGCAGGACATCCAACAGACGGCCCTGCTGACCGTGGAAGGCGAACTGGACGACATCTCCGGCGCGGGGCAGACTCGCGCCGCGCATGAGCTGTGCAGTGGCATTCCGACGGAGCATCAGCGCCACTACGACGCCATGGGTGCCGGGCATTACGGGATTTTCTCGGGCCGCCGCTGGCGCGAGAAGGTCTATCCCACCGTCCGCGACTTCATTGCCAAGTACGATGCAGCCCCGTTGCATCAGACAGCCGCGCCCCGGCGCCCGTCCACCCGGACCAGCCGCCAGCGCCAGACGACCGAGTGAATTCCCTAGCCCTGCAGGCCCTGGTCCATGCGTTGGATCAGGCCTTGCCGCAGACGCAGTGCACGCGCTGCGGCTATCCCGACTGCCATTCCTATGCCCATGCCATCGCCCACGGCGAGGCCGCCATCAATCAGTGCCCGCCCGGTGGCGTCGAAGGCATCCGCCGGCTGGCCGACCTGACCGGCCAGCCGATCGAGCCCCTCAACCCTGAGCATGGGGTGGAGGGGCCGCTGCGCCTGGCCGTGATTGATGAGGACTGGTGCATCGGCTGCACCTTGTGCATCAAGGCTTGCCCGGTTGATGCCATTCTGGGCAGCAACAAGCAGATGCATGTGGTGCTGGAAGAAGATTGCACCGGTTGCGAACTGTGCATCCCGGTCTGCCCGGTGGACTGCATCGCTCTGAAGGAGGTCACCCCGGGCCGCAGCGGCTGGGCCGCATGGAGCCCGGCGCAGGCAGCGGTGGCGCGCCAGCGATATCGCGAACATGAGCTGCGGGTGGCGCGGCAACAACGCGAGCACGATCTGCAATTGGAGGCCAAGGCCCAGCACAAGCTGGAGCATCTGGAAGAGGCCTCCCGATTGACCGACCCGGTGCAACTGGACCGCAAGCGCGCCGTGATCGAGGCCGCCCTCGCCCGGGCCCGCGCCAAGCGCGGCGCATGACGGGAGTTGCCGATGAATCGTGCACAGATCCAGGCGTTTTTCGACATCCTGCGCCGCGCCAATCCCTCCCCGCAGACCGAGCTGGAATACGCCAGCGTCTTTGAACTGCTGGCGGCGGTGCTGCTGTCCGCCCAGGCCACCGATGTCGGCGTCAACAAGGCGACCCGCCGGCTGTTTGTCGTGGCCAACACCCCGCAGAAGATGCTGGCGCTCGGTGAAGAAGGCCTGTCCCACCACATCCGCACCATCGGCCTGTACAAGACCAAGGCCAAAAACCTCTATGCCACCTGCCGCATCCTGGTGGAGCAGCACGGCGGCCAGGTCCCCCGTAGCCGCGAAGCGCTGGAAGCCCTGCCCGGGGTGGGCCGCAAGACCGCCAATGTGGTGCTCAACGTTGCCTTCGGTGAAGCCACCATGGCCGTGGACACCCACATCTTCCGCGTGAGCAACCGTACCGGTCTGGCGCCTGGCAAAAATGTGCTGGAGGTGGAACAACAACTGCTGAAGCGGGTACCGGCCGAGTTCATGGTGGACGCCCACCATTGGCTGATTTTGCATGGCCGTTACGTCTGCCAAGCGCGCCGCCCGCTTTGCGAACGCTGCGCAGTCGTGTCGCAATGTGACAGCGCCCCGATGTCAGGGGCTCGCTGAGCCCTCGCCGCCTACAATCTACCAATGGCACCAGCGCCACACCGATATTTCTGACGGACCCTTGCCACCATGCCCAGCCTCAACGACCTTGTCGATCGTGTGGAACGCCTGCTTGTGCGCCATGAGGAGCTCACACGGACCAACACGCTGCTGGAACAGCAGGTCCAGGCCCTGACGGTGGAACGCGACAGCCTGCGCTCCCGCCTGGCAGCCGCACGGGCGCGTGTGGACGCGCTACTGGACCGTCTCCCCCTGGAATCCACGGACTCACAAAAGAGCGGCACATGAAGCAAATGGAAGTCACGATCATGGGCCAGAGCTACCTGCTGGGCTGCCCGGAAGGCGGCGAGGCAGCGCTGACCAAGGCCGTGGGGCGGGTGGACAAGGAAATGTGTGCCATCCGTGATTCCGGCAAGATCAAGGCGCGTGAACGCATCGCCGTGCTGGCGGCCCTCAACCTGGCGTTCTCGCTGACGGACACCGCCCATGGCGCCGACGGCGCAACAGCTGCATCACCGGCATCACCGGCATCAGCGGCATCAGCATCGGCCACGACGGCAGCGTCCACCGCCGGCCTGTCCTCCAACGGTGACATCAGCCCGGATCTCATACCTGAAATCGACACCTTGATGAAGCGGCTGGATGAAGCCCTTGCTCAAGATGGGCAACTGCTGTGAGGGCAGCCGCAGACGCGTAGAATGGTTTCTGTCCACCGCGTTCGCGTGAGTTTTATATTTCCTTGAACCGATGCTTTCGCGAGCAAGGGCTTGGAACATTGCAAGGCTGGTGTGAGCGTCTCGCGTCAGATGAACCCGAAGCTTTGCTGACCTCGCCCACCTGTACCCCTAGGGTTCAGGAATGCGACTCACGGTTCGCAGTGGACACCTTTGCGACCTCCCCATGACGCCCACCAGCGCCGCCCCAGGCCATACGGCCACCCCCTCCCCTGCCATCAGCGCGCCGTCTTCCGTCGTCCAATACTGGCTGATGAAGTCCGAGCCGGATGAGGCCTCCATCGACCATCTGGAAGCGGCCGGCACTCTGCCCTGGACCGGCGTGCGCAACTACCAGGCGCGCAACTTCATGCGAGATGCCATGCGTGTGGGGGATGGCGTGCTGTTCTATCACTCCTCCTGTCCGCAGCCGGGCATTGCCGGTTTTGCTGAAGTGTGCAGCGCGGCCTATACCGACGCGACGCAGTTCGATCCAGCCAGCCCGTATTACGACCCGAAATCGGTGAAGCAGTCACCGCGCTGGGTGCATGTGGATGTGCGCTTTGTCCGCAAGACGCGGCTGCTGCCACTGGCCGAGCTGAAGTCAGACCCGCTGCTGGCTGGCATGCGCACCCTGCAGCCGGGCAATCGGCTGTCGATCACGCCGGTGACGCCCGAAGAATGGGCACACCTTCAGCAGTTGCTGGCGTGAAGAGGGCCGGCGGGTGAGGCAGCCGGTTCATACACCGGCTCAGCCTCGTGTTCAACCGCCCAGCCCGAACGGAATCGACGCCAGCACCACTTGATTGCCGCCCCGGCGCTGCGCTTCCTTGACCGCCATTTCAGCGGCATGCAGCAACTCCTCCTGGCGGGAGGCAGTGTGCGGGAAACTGGCCACCCCCATCGATAGCGACAGCCCCAGGTCCTGCCCGTGCAGCACCACGATCTGGGCATGGCATTGCCGGCGCAACTGCTCCATGCGCGCATGGGCCGTCGCCAGCCCCACCCCGGACAACAGCACCGCAAACACGTCTTCACCGATGCGGCAGGCGGCGTCCATGGCACGGGTGTTGGCCCGCAGCATGCGGCCCAGGCCTTCCAGCAGACGCTGGCGGGCTTCCGCACTCAAAGGTTCGCCGTCGTCCGCCGGTTGCGCATCCAGGGCGATCAACACCAGTGTGAATTCACGGTGCTCACGGGTGGAGAGGTCAATCTCGCGCAGTAACTGGTCATCGAACTGCGCACGCATATAGAGCCCAGACACTTCATCCCGGCCACTGCCCTGCTGCAACTCGCGGCGCATCTGCTCCAGCGCCTTCTGCTGCTGCTCCAGTTGCTGCAAGGCCCGCTGAAGATGGGATTCACGATGACGCTCTTCGGTCTTGTCGCTCCACAAGGCCATGATGTGCTCGGCACCCAGCGGAATGCGGGTGACCATCACCTCGCGGCGGCGACCGCCCAGTTCGAGGCGATGCTCCGAACTCACCACGCCGCGCTGCGCCAGCGTGGCCTGCTCGGCGCGGCGCATGGCCTGCACCTCATCGGCGCGCATCAACTCGTTGTCGGTGGCCCCCACCACGCCCTGCTCCGGCCGATTGAACAGCTCGGACAACGCGGCACTGGCGAACACATAACGCCCCGTGGCCATGGATTTGATGGTCAGACAGGCGCCCGCAGGCTCCATCAGACTGAGCAAGCCAGCCGCCACAGGCGCTTGGGGCGCCCCGAGGGTGGCGAGCCAGGCGTCGAAGCTGGCAGGCACAGGGGACGCGGCGGCAGAAAATTCCATGAGACGGGCCGAGCCAGGATGGGCCTGGCGGTCGAATGGTGGATGAGTGAATGTAGATGGCCTGAACAAGCCGGGGCAAGAGCTGACGGCCGCTATTGGCTCCGGCTCCCCCTAAGCTTGGGGCTCCAAATCCTGGCGCGGCCACCCGGGGCGCACGATACCATCTCCCCCCAACGCACTTGTTCGCAGTTCGCCGTGAGCGATTTCCGGCGATCTTGCGACCACGTTTTCTGCCATTTGGTGGTCAGCCTGAAAAATTAAGGCTAGAATCCGCGTCTTTGCTGGCAAACCCTGCGCGTCGATTCGGAAGCGGAATCCGGATACTCCGCTTCGAGAGCCCGGCTGAAGGTGGATCAAAGCCTGCCGTAGCACATGCAAATCAAGTGCAAATGCAGATGTAACTGCAAGTGCATGTGTGTGTGTTCTACGTGGCCCCTCCCCTGCAGCAGCGATCCTTGCGAACACCGAGCGCTATTTGAAGGAATTCTTTTTTCATGACCACCATTCGCGTCAAAGAAAACGAGCCGTTCGACGTGGCCCTGCGCCGCTTCAAGCGCACCATTGAAAAGCTGGGCCTGCTCACCGAGCTGCGCGCCCGCGAGTTCTACGAAAAGCCGACCGCCGAGCGCAAGCGCAAGAAGGCCGCCGCGGTGAAGCGCCATTACAAGCGCGTGCGCAGCATGCAGCTGCCCAAGAAGCTGTACTGATGCCGCACCGCTGACGCTGCCCAGTGCCGTCAGCCGCGCCCCTCAGTCGCTCTTTTGCCGTGGAAGGCGTGGGAACATCGTCCTGACGAGGTTTCAGCGCCTGAACAGCACAGAAAGCCCGCGCAGGACGCTGCCGCGGGCTTTTTTGTTTCATGATTCCAACGGAAAGACGTCCAACGGAGAGTCAGCCATGAGCCTCAAAGAACAAATCACCGAAGACATGAAGACCGCCATGCGCGCCAAGGACAGCGAGCGCCTGGGCACCATCCGCATGCTGCTGGCAGCGGTCAAGCAAAAGGAAGTGGACGAGCGTGTGGTGGTGGACGATGCCACGCTGGTGGGCATCGTTGACAAGCTCATCAAGCAGCGCAAGGACGCCATCAGCCAGTTCAGCGCCGCAGGCCGCCAGGACCTGGCCGACAAGGAAACCGCTGAAGTGAAGGTGCTGGAGGCGTATTTGCCGCAGCGCCTGAGCCAGGAGGAAATCCAGGCCGCCGTGGCCGGCATCGTGGCCGAACTGGGCGCCAAAGGCCCGGGCGACATGGGCAAGGTGATGGGCGCGGTCAAGACTCAACTGGCAGGCAAGGCCGACATGGGTCTGGTCTCCGCAGCGGTCAAGGCGGCTTTGTCCAGCTGATTCACGGCTTTCACACCCTCTCAGGAGTCTTCATGGAACTGACCGTGCAACAACTGACGCAGGACTTCTGCGTTGCCCCGCAGATCACCCCGGAGGTGATGCCTGCACTGGCCCAGGCCGGCTTCAAGAGTGTGATCAACAACCGGCCGGACTTTGAGGGCGGCCCGGATCAGCCCACCAGCGCCCAGATGCAGGCGGCCGCCGAAGCGGCTGGCCTGGCTTATCGACATCTGCCGGTGCAAGGCGGCTACCAGAGCCCGGACGAAATCCAGGCCATGCGTCAGCTGATCAACGAGTTGCCCACCCCGGTGCTGGCCTTCTGCCGCTCCGGGGCTCGTTCCACCAAGCTGTTCGCTGCCGCTTCACAGCTCTAACCGCTGCGCCGGCAGGGGAGGACTTTCCCGGACCCGTCCCGGAAATCCTTCGCGCACCTCTGCACCCTGGCTACAGTCTCCACAGACCGCTTCGCGGTCCGGCAGGATCCCACCTTCGAGGATCCGCCTGGAGACTTGTCCCAGCCTTGATGAATGCCCTGCTTGCCTTCTCCCGAGGCATCGACCGACTGAACGACCGCTTCGCCACCGTGGGCGCCTGGGCCGTTCTGCTGTCGTGCCTCATCAGCGCCACCAATGCGGTGGTCCGTTACGGCCTGGACATCAGCTCCAACGCCTTTCTTGAAATCCAGTGGTATCTGTTTGCCGCCTGCGTCATGCTGGGAGCCGCCCAGGTGCTGCGGCTCAATGAGCATGTCCGGGTGGACCTGGTGTACAGCCGCATGTCCGGCCGCACCAAGGTGCTGGTGGACACCGTCGGCCTGCTGGTCTTCCTGCTGCCGGTGGTGATCTGGGCCGGCGGGTTGTCCTGGCAGTTCTTCCTGGTGAAGCTCACCACCGGCATGCGTCCGGAGGACAGCGTTCAGACCCTGGGCCTGATGGGATATGTCTGGAAGCTGCTGACCAGCGGTGAAGTCTCCGGCAACGCCGGTGGCCTGATCCGCTGGCCGGCAGCGGCCCTGCTGCCACTGGGCTTCCTGCTACTGGGCCTGCAGGGCGTCTCCGAACTCATCAAACGCGTGGCCTGGCTGGCGCATCGCCTCGAGATGGACACCCATTACGAGAGGCCGCTGCAATGATCGCCATGGAGCATTTCCCCCCGCTCATGTTCGCGGGGTTGATCCTGATCATGCTGATCGGTTTCCCGGTGGCCTTTTCTCTGGCGGCGCTGGGTCTGGCCTGCGGCGTGTATGCGGTCAGCCGGGGCTGGTTTCCACCGGAGTTTCTGTCGGCCCTGCCCCAGAATGTCTTTGGCATTTTGTCCAACGAGCTGCTGCTGGCCATTCCCTTCTTCACGCTGATGGGGGCCGTGCTCGAGAAATGCGGGTTGGCCGAAGACATGCTCGATGCCATGGGGCAGCTCTTCGGGCCGGTCCGTGGCGGGCTGGGGTATTCGGTGATCATCGTCGGCTTCATCCTGGGCGCCATCACCGGCACCGTGGCTGGCCAGGTGATTGCCATGGCCATGATCGCGCTCCCCGTGATGATGCGTTATGGCTACCACATGCGATATGCCACCGGCGTGCTGGCCGCCTCGGGCACCATCACCCAACTGGTGCCGCCATCGCTGGTGCTGGTGGTGCTGGCAGACCAACTGGGCCGCCCGGTGGGGGACATGTACAAGGGCGCCTGGGGGCCCTCCATCCTGCAGGTGCTGATCTTTGCGCTCTACACCTTTTTGCTAGCGCGTTTCAAGCCGCATCTGGTGC
The DNA here is from genome assembly GCF_026625885.1 of Roseateles sp. SL47. Classification (NCBI taxonomy): domain Bacteria; kingdom Pseudomonadati; phylum Pseudomonadota; class Betaproteobacteria; order Burkholderiales; family Sphaerotilaceae; genus Roseateles; species Roseateles sp. SL47. The sequence goes on from NZ_CP113068.1 coordinate 5,104,251, forward strand.
CGGGTGTGCCCAAAGAAGCGCGCACACTGCAAGGCTGGGCCCTGTGGCGCAAATGCCTTCGCGGCATCCTGCCGTCCGCCGTGCTGATTTTTGCGGTGCTGGGCTCCATGGGCGGCCTGCCGGGCATCAACCGGGCCATCTGCACGCCGACAGAAGCCGGCGCAATGGGCGCGGTGGGCGCTTTCCTGCTGGCGGCCCTGCACCGGCGTCTGAATTGGCCGCTGCTGCAAGGGGCTGTGATGGGCACCATGCGCATCACCGCCATGGTGGTGTTCATCCTGATCGGGTCACGCACCTTCTCGCTGGTATTCCAGGGGGTGGAGGGCGGGACATGGATTGAGCATCAGCTCTCACAGCTGCCGGGAGGCCAGATCGGCTTCCTGATTGCCGTCAATCTGTTCATTTTCTTCCTGGCGTTCTTCCTCGACTTCTTCGAGATCGCCTTCATCATCCTGCCGCTGCTGGCGCCTGTTGCCCACAAGATGGGCATCGACCTGGTGTGGTTCGGGGTGATGATCTGCGTGAACATGCAGACCAGCTTCATGCATCCGCCGTTTGGCTTTGCCTTGTTCTACCTGCGCGGCATTGCCGACACACTGTTCAAGACGGGCGCACTCCCCCGCAAGGTCGAGTCCAACGACATCTATCTGGGCTCGATTCCCTGGGTGCTGATGCAGTTGATTCTGGTGGCCGTGGTGATCTTTTTCCCGGTCACGGTGACCGCATTCCTCGACAAGGAGGAAGTTGCGGACATGGACAAGGCGACCGAGATGCTGCAGAACATCGACACCGGCGGGTCGGCGTCGGGCCCGGAGCAGGATGCGGCCACCTTGTTTGAACCGACAGCACCCGCGTCTGAGGCGTCGTCGGCGGCAGCAGCCTCGGGCCCGCCCGCCGGATCGGTGAAGTAGAAGACACCAATCGGCGCTCAAGAACGACCCAGAAGCGGCTCAGAAACGGCTCAGCGGCGACACCAACTGCCATGCCACGCAGGGTGTCGCTCACCGCTGTCCCCAAGGGATGGGCGCCGGGCGCCAGGGTGATCGGGTCCAGATGGGCATCACGCGGCATTGGATCGTTCATTGCCACCTCCTGGCCGCCCATCGCCCAAGCGCGCCCTGCCCTCTGCCAGATGGGCCAGCCGGATGGCCTGGCCCGGATGGCATACTGCCCAGCCGAACCTCCGCCCATGTTTTTGCGCCCCCTTTTTTCTGACTGCTGGCACCGCCGGATGGGAAATGCCGTCCGTCAAGCCACGATAAAGGCCGGGCGCCTCACGCTTGGGGCCCTGCTGCTGGCCACCGCTTCCGCCGGTTGGGCGGCCCGCGGACCAGCCATTGCATCGGCAACTGGATCGGCCAGTGCCTCCGGTAGTGCATCCGGCAGTGCATCGAACAGTGCATCCGGCAGTGCCCCCGCCACCGGTATCCGCGATTACGCATTCACCCCACTGGCGGTGAACGACGGCGCTCCCGCCGACATCTGGACCCTGGAGCAGAGCCCCAATGGCTTGCTCTGGCTGGGGACCGGCATGGGCCTGTTCCGCTTTGACGGGCTGCGCTTTTCTTCCTACCCGCTGCGCGAGGGCGAGCGCCTGCCCTCCACCAACATCAATGCCCTGAAGGTGATGCCCAATGGGGACATCTGGCTGGGTTTCTACGGCGGCGGCGCTGCACGCCTGAGTGACGGTCGGGTGCAGGCCTTCAGCGCCCGCGATGGCCTGCCCAATGGACGCATCCTGCACTTCGCACAGACCGGCGACGGCGTGCTCTGGGCCGCAGCGGGCACCGGCCTGGCCCGTCTGGTGGACGGCCACTGGAAGGTGGTTGGTGCCGATTGGGGCTTCCGTGACAGTGCGGTCGACTACGTGCATGTCGACCGGCGCGGCGTGCTCTGGGTCTGCAGCGCCAGTCGCCTGTTGTACCTGCTGCCCGGGGAACACCGCCTGCATGACTCCGGCCTGTCGATTTCCCGCAGTGCGGTGGTCGCGGAGGACCTCGACGGCCGCCTGTGGCTCAGTGAAGGCCTGCAGGGCACGCGCCCCTTGCCGGACCTGACCCGCAGCGCGGTTTCGGACTCCGGCCCATCAGCCTCAGCCTCAGCCTCAGCCTCAGCCTCAGCATCAGCATCAGCATCAGCATCAGCGCCAACGTCGGCCTCCGCAGCGCCCCCCATTCCTCCACCTTCGTCTGACCGCCCTCCCGCCTTCGCCACGGCGAAGCAGATGCTGTTCGCCCGCGATGGCTCCTTGTGGCTGACCGTAGCCGGCGCTGGTGTGTGGCGTGTGCCTTCCGCCGCCGACATCCCGACCGGTCGGCCGCTCCGTCCGGAGGACGGCCTGGAGCGCTTCGAGCGAGACCAGGGCCTCAGTTCCCCGGTCGTGGTGCCGGTGGTGGAAGATCGCGAAGGCACCGTCTGGGTCGGCAGCAACAATGGCCTGGCCAGCTTCCAGCGCACGCGCCTGCATGAGCTGGCGGATCTGGCTGGCTCCTCCCTGCGCGGTTTCGTGATGGTGCCGCACGGTGACGGTGTGCTGGCCGCCAACCTGCAGACCGCCGTCGAGGCGGATCCACCCGCGGCATTACGCACCTGGAACGGCCCGGTGCCCGCGCGGGATGCGCTCAAGGCCGCCGACGGCGCGCTCTGGTGGCTGGTGCAGAGACGACTGTTCCGTCGGGATGCCGTTTCCACGCGTGAAATCCCCCTGCCGCCGGCCTTTCGCACCTCCACCGTGCTCGCGGCTCTGCCGGACGGGCGGCAGGGTGTGTGGATCTCGGTGGAAGACCAGGGCATCTACCTGGCCACCCCGGAAGGCGTTCAGCTGGACCCTCGATTGCGAGAGCTGCGCCCGCCGCAGACCATGACCATCGGCCCCGATGGCGCGTTGTGGATGGGTCATGAAGACGAGGTGCTGCGCTGGAGTGACGATCAGTTCACCCGTTGGTCCTCTCAGGACGGCCTGTCCATCGGGCGGGCCACCGCCATCAGCGTCACCGACCGCCGACTGGTGGTGGCCGGAGAAAACGGTGTGGCCTTTTTTGATGGCCGGCGTTTCACCACCTTCAACCAGAACCAGGATGAGGTCTTCGGCCATGTCACCGGCATCGTGGAATCGCTCTCCGGAGATGTCTGGCTCAATGGCGGCCGTGGTGTGGTGCAGGTGCAGGCAGAGGAACTGCGTGACCTGTCCAGCCGTGCCCAGTCCAGCCCTGGCGCGCCGCTGAACTATCGTCTCTTCGACCGTCGCGATGGCCTGCCCGGCATTGCGCTGCAGGCCGTGATGGTGCCCACCGCCCTGCGTGACCGCCGGGGCCGCCTCTGGTTTGTCACCAATCGCGGTGTGGCCTGGCTCGATCCCGCCACCGTCCCCCGCAACAACCAGCCGCCCCTCACTGAGATCCATGCCCTGCGAAGCGGCGAGCGCCAGTTCCTGGCCGAGGCCGATGTCACCTTGCCGCCAGGCACCACCCACGTGACCTTGAGCTACACCGCCATCACGCTGGCGGCGGCGGACCGCGCGCGATTCCGTTATCGGCTCGACGGTGTGGACCGCGACTGGCACGATGCCGGCAAGGTCCGCGAAGCCACTTATGCCAACCTGGCGCCGGGCCGTTATCGCTTCCGCGTGATCGCAGCCAACGGCGATGGCGTCTGGGACACCCGTGGTGCGGTGCTGGACTTCCAGATTGCGCCCACCTGGACCCAGACCCGCACCTTCGCCCTCGGCTTGATGCTGACGCTGGCGTTGATGGTCTGGGGCGGCTACCGCATGCGCACCCGGGCCATTGCCCGCCAGGTGCAATGGCGGATGGAAGAACGGCTGCGTGAACGGGAGCGCATTGCCCGTGAATTGCACGACACGCTGCTGCAAGGGGTGCAGGGCCTGGTGCTGCAGTTCAACAGCGTCGCCCGCCGCGTTGAGCAACCCGAACTGCACAACAAGCTGGAGCGGGCGCTGGGCAATGCGGAGCGGCTGATCCTCGCGGCGCGGGACCGGGTCTCCGATCTGCGCACCCATTCCGGCCCGCTCAGCGAAGACCTGGCCACCGCCGTTGCGGCCCATGGCGACAGCCGGGTGGCGGCGCAGGTGGCCGTGCAGGGCTTCGAGCGCCCCTTGCGGCCCGCCGTGCATGACGAATTGCTGATGATCGGCCGTGAAGCCCTGAGCAATGCCATGCGACACGCCCAGGCGAGCCAGCTGGGCATCTGGCTGAGTTTTGACGACCGTCGACTCACGATGCGCATCGTTGATGACGGCCGAGGCGTCCCCAGCGAATACACCGGAGAAACCGGGCGCCCCGGGCATCACGGCATCAAGGGCATGTTTGAACGCGCCCGCCGCCTGCACAGCAGCCTGCGCATTCGCGGCTTGAGCGAAGGCGGGACGGAAGTGGAAGTGCGGGTGCCGGCGAGTCACGCCTATGCCCCCGCATCCGCTGATCGGAAGGGGCGACTCCGGCGCGCGATCCGATCCCGGCTGGGGCGCCTGCTCAGGTCCCTGCGGGGGTGGAGGCGTCAGCGCTAGAGGCAACGGTCACCGGTCAGCGGTAACGCTCAGGGTCCGGGGCATCGGTCGGCTGGGCGATGGCGCGGCGCAGGGCCGCATTCATCGGCAACTGCAGGTTCACGCCAGAGTTCGGCAGGGGCGATTCGAACCAGCGCTTGTAGATGGCGAAGATCTCGCCGCTGCGATAAAGATGGGCGATGGTTTCGTCCACCAAGGCCTTGAACGCGGGATCGCCCCGGCTCAAGCCAATGGCGTAGGGTTCCACCGTCAGGCCCCGGTCCGACACGACATAGTCCCGCGATGACACCGCCCCGCCTTGCTGAGCCAGCAAGCTGCGCAACAGCACGTCATCCATCAGGAAGGCCTCGGCGCGGCCACTGCGAAGCAGCTGGAACGCGTCCGGATCATCCAGGCCGGCCACGATGCGGATGCCCAACTGCTGCTGGTCGTTGATGGCGGCCAGATGCTGGATGCTGGTGGTGCCGATGGTGCTGACCACCGGGCGCCCGCGCAGTTCAGCCAGACTCTGCACCCGCTCGCCGTTGCGCGTCATCAGGCGGGTTTCGGCCACGAAGATGGTGAGGGAGAAGGCCTGCGTGCGGGCGCGTTCGGCGGTGTTGGTGGTGATGCCGCATTCCAGATCCAGCGTGCCGTTGGTGACCATCGGCAGCCGGGTGGCCGACCCCACCGCAACACGCCGCACCTCCAGGTCCGGCATCTTCAATCGGGTGCGCAATGCCTGGATGACGCGGTCGCACAGTTCCACCGTGTAGCCGATGGGCTTGAGCTGGGCATCCAGGTAAGAGAAGGGAAGCGACGCCGGGCGGTAGCCCATCACCACCACACCGGTTTCACGGATGCGGGCCAGCGTCGGGCCAGCCGGGATCAGCGGTGCCGATGCGGCCTTGGATGCGGACGCAGGGGCGGCGGTGCCTGGATGAACGCGGGGCGCGGCGCCAGCGGGCGAAGAGAGCTGGAGCGCGAGGATCAGCGGCAGGAGCCACCCTCGTGTCGCCCCGCCGCTGAGCCGGCCCCGGCAGGGGGCGGCGTCACGGCCCGCTGTCGCCATCCTGCTCACCCCGCGCCACGGCATCTTGCCGACGCAATTCCTTGAGCCGCTCGCCGATCTTGAGTTCCAGACCACGAGGCACCGGCTCATAAAAGCGCTGGTCTTCCAGGCCGTCCGGCAGGTACTGCTCCCCCGCCACATAGGCGCCGGGGAAATCATGCGCATACCGATAGGCCCTTCCATACCCCAACTCCTTCATCAGGCGCGTGGGCGCATTGCGCAGATGCACCGGCACCGGCCGGGAGCTGTCCTGCTTGATGAGCGCCTTGACCTGGTTGTAGGCGTTGTAGACCGCGTTGGACTTGGGCGCGATGGCGAGATACACGGCCGCCTCGGCCAGCGTCAGCTCCCCTTCCGGTGAACCCAGGCGTTCATAGGTTTCGGCGGCATCCAGGCAGATGCGCAGCGCCCGTGGATCGGCCAGACCGATGTCTTCGCTGGCCATGCGGATCAGGCGCCGGCTGATGTAGCGCGCATCCACGCCTCCGTCCAGCATGCGCACCATCCAGTAGAGCGCCGCATCCGGATTGGAGCCGCGCACCGACTTGTGCAGTGCGGAGATCACGTCATAGAACTGGTCTCCGCCCTTGTCGTAGCGACGCAGTTGTTCCCCCAGCGTGCGCTCCAGCAGCGCTTCGTCGATCTCGGTGGTGCCGGGCGGGGTGAGCTGGGCTGCGGTTTCCAGGGTGTTGAGCAGACGCCGCGCATCCCCATCGGCATAACCGACCAGGCGCTGCACGGCCGTCTCGGTCAGCGGCGGGCTGGCCAGCAACTCACCCCCCCGGCGCAGCAGTTCGCGCATGTCCTGCTCGTCCAGGGCCTTCAGCACATGCACGGTGGCGCGTGACAGCAGGGCCGAATTGACCTCGAACGACGGGTTCTCGGTGGTGGCGCCAATGAAGCTGAACAGCCCGGATTCGACATGCGGCAGGAAGGCATCCTGCTGCGCCTTGTTGAACCGGTGCACCTCGTCCACAAACACGATGGTGCGGCGCCCCTGGCCGGCGGCCGCCAGTGCGCGGTCGACCGCCTCGCGGATGTCCTTGACGCCCCCCAGCACCGCTGAAATCGCGATGAACTGGGCGTCGAAAAACTGGGCCATCAGCCGCGCCAGGGTGGTCTTGCCCACACCCGGCGGCCCCCAGAGGATCATGCTGTGCGGGCGGCCGCTTTCCAGGGCCACACGCAGCGGCATGCCCTCGCCCAGCAGATGCCGCTGGCCGACCACGTCTTCCAGCTTGCGGGGGCGCAGCCGCTCCGGCAACGGGGCATGGGCGCTGACCGGCGCCGGTGCGGCGGCAAGGCCGGGCACCGGATCGAATTCATCCGGAAAAAGAGAAGCGTTGCTCATGAGGAATCCGTCAGCGCAGCAGGCAGTGAGCAGCCAGCGGTGAGCAGCAGGCCCATCCGCCCATCAGCGCTGTTCCATCACATCGGTGCCGGCCGGCGGATCAAAACGGAAGCGGTCCACCGCAAGCTTGGCATTGACCTGCACCGAACTGAACTGCATCACCGACCGTTGCCCGAAAGCATCCACGATCTCCAGGCCCACGAGTTCACGGCCGCGAAAGCCCAGGCGCAGACTCTGCACCCCGCTGTCGCTGCGCTTGGGGGTGGCCAGCACCCATTCCACCCCCTGCTCCGCAGGCTGGGACTTGAGCGTGAAATCACGCGACAGGTCGCCCCCGGCCAGCAGCGCCACCGGTGTGGCACCCAGGGCCTGGTCCATGTTGCGCACGCTGGCCTGGGACAGGTCGGGGTCATACACCCAGACCTTTTTGCCGTCACCAATGATCAGTTGCTCGGCCGGCTTGTCATAGCTGAAGCGGAACTGGTTGGGGCGCTGAAACTCAAAGCTGCCGGTAGTGCTCTTCTTGCGCTTGCCATCCGGTGCGGTGACGGTCTGGGTGAAGATGGCCCGGCCACTTTTGACCTCGGTGACAAACTGCTGCAGCGCGGACACACCATCCGCCTGCGCCAGGCCGGCAAGGCCCAGCAGCGCTGCGCCGGCCAGGGTGCGCGTGCCCCGGCTCAGCACCTGATGAAAGCCCGACACACGAAAAAACCGGGGAGGACGAAAAAGGGGCATGGAATTCGGATTCAGTGAAGCGGCATCAATCGTCCCGCTTCGGGACCACGATGTCGCGGTTGCCATTGGTGGCCATCGCCGAGACGAGACCGGATTTCTCCATCTGCTCCAGCAAACGGGCCGCCCGGTTGTAGCCGATGCGCAGATGGCGTTGCACCAGCGAGATCGACGCCCGCTTGTGCTGCAGCACGATGGCCACGGCCTGGTCGTACATCGGGTCGGACTCACCGTCGCCGTCCGCCACCAGGCCGGGCGGGCCGTCGCCGCCGCCCGCATCGTCCAGCACGCCGCCTTCCAGAATGCCTTCGATGTAGTTGGGCTCGCCGCCCTGCTCTTTCAAGTACTCCACCACGCGGTGCACTTCATCGTCGCTGACAAAGGCGCCATGCACCCGCACCGGAAGTCCGGTACCGGAGGCCATGTAGAGCATGTCGCCCATGCCCAGCAGCGCTTCGGCGCCCATCTGGTCGAGGATGGTGCGGCTGTCGATCTTGCTGCTGACCTGGAAGGACAGACGGGTGGGGATGTTGGCCTTGATCAGGCCGGTGATGACATCCACCGACGGCCGTTGCGTGGCCAGGATCAGGTGGATGCCGGCCGCCCGCGCCTTTTGCGCCAGACGGGCGATCAGCTCTTCGATCTTCTTGCCGACCACCATCATCAGGTCGGCCAGTTCGTCGATCACCACCACGATGTGAGGCAGGCGGTCCAGCGGTTCCGGCTCTTCCGGCGTCAGGCTGAACGGATTGGGGATCTTTTCCTCGCGCTCGTTGGCGTCGGCAATCTTCTTGTTGTAGCCGGCCAGATTGCGCACGCCCATCTTGGACATGAGCTTGTAGCGCCGCTCCATCTCGCCGACACACCAGTTCAGCGCATTGCCGGCCTGCTTCATGTCGGTCACGACGGGGGCCAGCAGATGGGGGATGCCCTCGTAGACGCTCATTTCCAGCATCTTCGGGTCGATCAGGATCAGCCGCACATCACGGGCCTCGGCCTTGTAGAGCAGGCTGAGGATCATGGCGTTGATGCCCACCGACTTGCCGGAACCGGTGGTACCGGCCACCAGGCAGTGCGGCATCTTGGCCAGATCGGCCACCACGGGCAGGCCTACGATGTCCTTGCCCAGGCCCATGGTCAGCGGTGAGGCCGCATCGGCATACACCTGGGAACCGAGGATTTCGGACAGTCGGATGGTCTGGCGCCGCGCATTGGGCAGCTCCAGCGCCATGAAGTTCTTGCCGGGGATGGTTTCCACCACCCGGATGGAGGTGAGGCTCAACGACCGGGCCAGGTCCTTGGCCAGGTTGACGATCTGCGAGCCCTTCACGCCGGTGGCGGGCTCGATTTCATAGCGGGTGATGACCGGGCCGGGAGAAGCCGCCACCACGCGGACTTCCACACCGAAGTCCTTGAGCTTCTTCTCGATCATGCGGCTGGTCATTTCCAGCGACTCGGGCGTGACCGTCTCCACGCGAGGAGGCGGTGCATCCAGCAGGTCCACCTGCGGCAGCTTGGTGTCGGCCGGGTCCACAAACAGGGTCTGCTGGCGCTCCTTGGCCACGCGGGTGGACTTGGGCACCTCCACCACCGGCGGTTCGATGACGATGGGCACATGCTCTTCCACGAGCACCTGCCGCTCCACCTCCACCACGGCCTCGCGTTCACGCTTGGCGACCTTGCCGACACGTTTGTCCTCGGCGATTTCTCGCTTCACCACACGGCGCTCACGCAGGCTTTCCAGCCAGGTGCCGATGTGCTCGGCCACGCGCAGCCAGGAGAATTTCAGGGCCAGTGAGATACCGGCCACCAGGGCGGCAATCCAGACCACCCCGGAACCCGCAAAGCCCAGCAGCTTCATGCTCAAGGGGCCCAGCAAATACCCCAGCACCCCACCGGCATGGCCGGGCAGATGCGCTTCCCAGCCGTAAAGACGGGTCCACTCCAGCGAGCAACTGGCGGCCATCAGCAGCAGCACACCGGCGGCGGTGGGCAGCCGTTCCTTGAATGTGGGGGTGGCGGAACCATCGGCCCGCAACAGGCGCGCCAGGCTGCCCAGCCAGCTGCGCAGCCCCACCAGCAGCAGCCACCAGCAGGAGTAACCGAAGCCGAACAGCAGCAGGTCGGAGATCCAGGCGCCCAGGGTGCCCACGCGGTTGTGGGTCAGGGCCTGGCCGGCGGCCACGCTGAAGGCGTTGTCCGCCCTGTCGTGGCTGATCATCGCCAGCAGCACCAGGCACCAGACCAGCCCGCTGGCCAGCAGCCAGATGGGCGTGCGCAACGGGCTCACAGGCGCAGGCGCCGCCGGGGCGGCCTTGCGGGGCTTGCGGGCCGGGCGGTCGGATGATCGGTCGGACGAACGTTCAGCCGAACGCTCCGACGAACGCTCAGCGCGCTCGTTCGGGCGGTCGGCCGGATGATCGGACAGCTCAGCGGCGGCGTCTTCGCCGCCCAGCAGGGTACCGGGGAAACTCATGGTGCGATTGTGACGCAGCAATCCCCCGGATCCGCCGGGCAGCCCGCCCTGAACATGTTCAATCGTGTTGCAGGCGTTCCTTGATCACCACGGAACCGTTCTCCAGGGTCTCGATCACGCCCTTGTCTTCCAGGTCCTTCATGACCCGGCTGACCATTTCGCGCGACGCACCGACCACCTTGGCCATGTCCTGGCGGGACACCTTGCCACGGATGATCTTCACGCCCTTTTCCTCCTCGGCCATGTCCAGCAGCGTGCGCGCCACGCGGCCATACACATCCAGCAGGGCCAGGGATTCGATCTGGCGGTCCGCGTTGCGCAGGCGCGCCACCAGACCACGCAGGATGCCGTAGGCCAGGCTGCTTGGTTCCGGCAGGCCCCGGGCAAAGTCGGCCCGGCCCAGCACCAGCATGTCGGTCTGGACTTCCGCCCGGACCGTCGCCGAGTGCGGCTCGTTATCGATCAGGCTCATTTCGCCCACATAGTCGCCAGGCTGCAACACGGCGAGGATGACCTCCCGCCCGCGGTTGTCCGCGGTGAGGACGCGTGCACGCCCATTGAGCAGGATAAACAAGGCATTGGACTTGGTCCCTTGCTCGACGATCAGTTCCCCACGCTTGAAGCGCCGCTTGACGACACTGTCCGCAATGGACTGGGCCTGGTCAGCCGTCAACAGGGAGAACAAAGGGACCCTGCGGATCAGATCCAGGTTGGACAACATGGCCATAAAGAGGCACCTCCTGTCGGGGTCTAGGGTCAATCTGGAGATTCCGGCTGCACCCTCAAGGTGCGACCTAGAATGGATGCATTGTGCCAACTTGTTCACGGGTGTTCATAGGGTGAAGGCCGTAGGCTCACGCCCTTGTGCGCCCGACGTGCGTCCCCATCTTGTTTCCATGAGCCAAAACACCCGCCATACCCAGTTGCTGATCCTGGGGTCCGGCCCTGCCGGTTATACCGCCGCCATCTACGCGGCACGTGCCAATTTGAAGCCTTTGCTGGTGACCGGCATGGCCCAGGGCGGCCAACTCATGACCACCACGGAAGTGGACAACTGGCCGGCCGACGTCATGGGCGTGCAAGGCCCGGAGCTGATGCAGCGCTTCCAGGAGCATGCCGAACGCTTCCAGACCGAGATCGTGTTTGATCACATCAACTCGGTGGACTTCAGCAAGCGCCCCTTCACCCTGGTGGGCGACAGCAACACCTACAGGGCGGATGCCGTGATCATCGCCACCGGCGCTTCCGCCCAATATCTGGGCCTGCCGTCGGAAGAATCGTTCATGGGCCGCGGCGTGAGCGCCTGCGCCACCTGCGACGGCTTCTTCTACCGTGAGCAGGAAGTCTGCGTGGTGGGCGGCGGCAATACGGCGGTAGAGGAAGCCCTCTACCTGTCCAACATTGCCAGCAAGGTGCACCTGATCCACCGCCGCGACAAGTTCCGCGCCGAGCCCATCCTGGTCGACAAGCTGATGGACAAAGTGCGGGCCGGCAAGATCGAACTGCACCTGTTCAGCACGCTGGATGAAGTGCTGGGCGACGCCAGCGGTGTCACCGGCATCCGGGTCAAGAGCACCCAGGACAACAGCACCGAGGACGTGAAGCTGCAGGGCGTGTTCATTGCCATCGGCCACCGACCCAACACCGAGATCTTCCAGAACCAGATCGAGATGAAGGACGGCTACATCCGCACCCGCAGCGGCCTGGACGGCTTTGCCACCATGACCAGCGTGCCCGGCGTGTTTGCTGCCGGCGACGTGCAGGACCATGTCTACCGCCAGGCCATCACCAGCGCCGGCACCGGCTGCATGGCGGCGCTGGATGCGCAGCGCTTCCTGGAGCAGGAAGCCAGCTGAGCGTCATTGCGGACGAGGAGTTCGGCACGATTTCTGCGCTGAACCGACGCATCCGCCCCCCTCCCCCGGGCCTGCCACTGCGCAGGCCCTTTGCTTTGTGCTACAGTCCGTGGTTTCCCGCAGCGACCTCCTGTGAAGGGCTTCGGTACGGGAAATAAATGGGTTACCAAATGGGTAACTAAATGGGTTACCGCCACCCTTTCTGGCGAGGTGAGGCCGCCGTTGTCCCAGGTGTGATGGCTGGAGTGTTCCAGCGTTGCGCCGGGTGAATCAACGGTCGCTGTATGACAAGTATCGGAGTGTCCACATGGCACGCGTCTGCGAAGTCACGGGCAAGAAGCCCATGGTCGGGAACAATGTTTCCCACGCCAACAACAAAACCAAGCGCCGGTTCCTGCCGAACCTGCAATATCGTCGTTTCTGGGTCGAGAGCGAAAACCGCTGGGTCCGTCTGCGTATCAGCAACGCGGGTCTGCGTCTGATCGACAAGAACGGCATCGACGCCGTGCTGGCTGACCTGCGTGCTCGCGGTCAAGCCTAATCACTGAAGGAGCGACACCATGGCATCCAAAGGCGGACGCGAGAAGATCAAGCTGGAATCCACTGCCGGCACCGGTCATTTCTACACCACCAACAAGAACAAGAAGACCACGCCCGAAAAGCTGGAATTCATGAAGTTCGACCCCAAGGCACGCAAGCACGTGCTGTACAAGGAAATCAAGCTGAAGTAATTCAGCCTTTCCTGAACAAAAAACCCGCCGCTGGCGGGTTTTTTGTTGTCTGCGCGCGGGTGGTGCGCGCTGGGCGAGAGCCCTCGGACGGCGTCACGGCCCGGTGCGGGCCAGACGGTCCTTGTGCAGCAGCTCCTTGGCCATCCAGTCGTCCAGCAGCTTCTTCTCGTAGCGATAGGGTTCACTGTCGAAATAACGATTGACCGAACTCTGATAGTTCATGTCGTTGACCGTGGCCTTGCCTTCTTCCAGCACCTTGCCGTTTTCGCTGAGGCTGTAGGTGAACTCCATGCGCGGGATGGTCACCGTGCGCAGCACCCGAACCCGGTTGGCGGACACCCGAGGCTCCAGTTCACCCGCCAGATCGATATCGGTGAACTCAATCTTGAGCTGCTTGCCGGCCAATTCGCGGCTGGCCTGCAGCTTGATGTGGTCCTCGATCTGCTTCATGGCGTTGCGCCGGTCCCATTGGGTTTCACCGATGTCGGAGAAATTGTCCGGGTCCTTGAAGCTCACCTCGGCCTGCGCAAACGCGGATGCCGACAGGCCAAGCAAACCAACTGACACCCATCCCAACGCACGCAGGGACCCGCGCAGGGACACACCCAGGGAAGAAAGACGATTGGAACGGCGGCTCATGTGGCGCTCCAGAAATAAAGGTGACAGGGCCATTATGGGCATGCGAACCGGGGGACCGCCAGCAGGAGGGATATCCCCTCCGCTGTACGGATACCCGCAAGTTCGCCCATCGCCCAAACACCTTTAGGGCTCCAGCACCGCTTGGGCCGGCGGCAGGTCGGACTCAGCCGCCTCGCATCAGTAAGCCTGCCCCAGTTGCTCCAGGATGGCGGGGTTCTCCAGCGTGGAGGTGTCCTGCGTCACCGCCTCCCCCTTGGCTACCGAGCGCAGCAGCCGGCGCATGATCTTGCCGCTGCGTGTCTTCGGCAGGTTGTCGCCGAACCGGATGTCCTTGGGCTTGGCGATCGGGCCGATTTCCTTGGCCACCCAGTCCCGCAACTGCTTGGCAATCGCCTTGGCCTCGTCACCCGTCGGGCGGGGCCGCTTGAGCACCACGAAGGCGCAGATGGCCTCACCCGTCGTGTCGTCCGGGCGGCCCACCACGGCCGCCTCTGCCACCAGCTCGGTGCAGCTCACCAGGGCCGATTCGATCTCCATCGTGCCCATGCGGTGACCGGAAACGTTCAGCACGTCGTCGATACGGCCGGTGATGGTGAAGTAGCCGGTTTTTTCGTCCCGGATGGCCCCGTCGCCAGCCAGGTAGTAGCCCTTGAGCTCGGGCGGGTAGTAGCTCTTCTTGAAACGCTCGGGGTCACCGTAGATGGTGCGGATCATCGAAGGCCACGGCTTCTTCACCACCAGAATGCCGCCCTGCCCGTTCGGCACGTCATGGCCGGTTTCGTCCACGATGGCGGCTGCAATGCCGGGGAACGGCAGCGTGCAGGAACCCGGAACCAACGGCGTGGCACCCGGCAGCGGCGTGATCATGTGGCCGCCGGTTTCGGTTTGCCAGAAGGTATCCACAATCGGGCAGCGACCGCCACCCACGTGCTGGTGGTACCACTCCCAGGCGGCCGGGTTGATCGGCTCGCCCACCGAGCCCAGGATGCGCAGGGAACTCAGGTCGGAATGCCTCGGATGCACCGCCTCATTGGTTTCGGCCGCCTTGATCAGTGACCGGATGGCCGTGGGGGCGGTGTAGAAGATGGTGACCTTGTGCTTCTCGATCATCTGCCAGAAGCGGCCAGCGTCCGGATAGGTCGGGATGCCCTCAAACACCACCTCGGTCCCGCCCAGGGCCAACGGCCCGTAGGTGATGTAGGTGTGGCCGGTCACCCAGCCGATGTCGGCGGTACACCAGAAGATGTCGCTGTCCTTCAGGTCAAAGGTCCACTTGGTGGTCAGGGCCGCATGCAGCAGATAACCGCCGGTGCTGTGCTGCACCCCCTTGGGTTTGCCGGTGGAACCCGACGTGTAGAGCAGGAACAGGGGATGCTCAGCCTCCACCCATTCCGGCTCGCTGGTGGTCGGCTGGCCGGCCAGCACCTCGTGCAACCATTGGTCCCGGCCGTCCACCCAGCCGATCTTGCCGCCGGTGCGGCGGTAGACAATGACCTGGCGGATGGTCGGGCAGCTGTTGTCCGCCAGGGCCTCATCCACAATGCTTTTGAGCGGCAGGCACTTGCCGCCCCGGGCCTGCTCGTCGGCCGTCAGCACCATCACGGCACCGGCATCCTGCACCCGGTCGCGCAGCGACTGGGCCGAGAAGCCGCCAAACACCACTGAATGGGTGGCGCCGATACGGGCGCAGGCCTGCATGGCCACCACGCCCTCCACCGACATCGGCATGTAGATGACCACCCGGTCGCCCTTCTGGACGCCTCGTGCCTTCAATGCATTGGCCAGTTGGCAGGTGCGCGCCAGCAGTTCTGCGTAGGTGACGCGTGTCACCGTGCCGTCGTCGGCTTCAAAGATGATGGCCACACGGTCGCCACGGCCGGCTTCAACATGGCGGTCCAGGCAGTTGTAGCTGGCATTCAGCCGGCCATCCTCGAACCACTTGAAGAAGGGAGCATCGCTGTCGTTGAGCACCTGGGTGAAGGGCTGTTTCCAGCTCAGCAGTTCGCGCGCCAGACGCGCCCAATAGCCGGTGTAGTCGGATTCAGCTTCCTTGCACAGCGCCTCGTAGGCGGCCATGCCGGATACGTGCGCGCCCTGGACTGCGGAAGCCGGGGGGGTGTAGATCTTGTCGCTCATGCCTTTGTCTCCGTGCAGGCTGGATCGTGATGCGGAAGCTTCTGGTACCAACATCGTCCTGGCGCTCTGCCGCAGCGGCGGCGGCAGCCCACCATCGAAGTTTTGTTGTCCGATGCGCCGCGACTTTGCGGTTTCACACTGACGATCGCCTTACTCTACCGAAGGCGTTGCTTCACTAAAATCGAACTTTGGGGGTGGTTCGCCGCTGAACGCCCAGGTGTCAGCATGCACCCCAGCTCCGCCCGCGCGCGCCTGTTGACCGGCAGGCGCCCTCTCTCCCAAGCCAGGAACACGGAAACCATTACACATGTCCGACCACCAGCCCGAACGATCACCGCTCGCCGCCTCCAAGTTGGGGTTTTTCCCTGCTGTGATGTTTCACAGCCGCTGGCTGCAACTGCCGCTGTACCTCGGCCTGATCGTGGCCCAGGGCGTCTATGTGGTGCAATTCTGGAGCGAATTGATCCACTTGGTAGAAGCCGCCTTCGGCAATGAGCAAGCCTTGCAGCTGCTGGTCAAGAGCGTGGGCTACCGGGCCGAGATCCTGGCTGACGGGGGCCAGCTCAAGCTCAATGAAACCATCGTGATGCTGGCCGTGCTGGGGCTGATCGATGTGGTGATGATCTCCAACCTGCTGATCATGGTCATCGTGGGCGGCTATGAGACGTTTGTGTCACGGCTCAAGCTGGAAGGCCACCCGGACCAACCCGAATGGCTGGACCATGTCAACGCCTCGGTGCTGAAGGTCAAACTGGCCACCGCCATCATCGGCATTTCGTCCATCCACCTGCTCAAGACCTTTATCAATGCCAACAACATCGAGGTGAAGGTGCTGATCTGGCAAACGGTGATCCACGTGGCTTTCCTGCTGTCCGCCTTGGCCATTGCCGCGACCGACCGGCTGCTGGCTCACGGTCATTCCGACAAGGGCTAAGGATGACCAGCGGTCGGCTGATTGACGGCTGATTGACGACTCATCGGCGGACCACACCAACAACAACGGCGCCCTCGGGCGCCGTTGTTGTTGGTCAGCTTGCGGAGCGCCGTCGCAGCAGGATCAGCGTTCCAGCGATGCCGGACAGTAACGAGCCGCCGATCACACCCAGCTTCACCCGGGTCTCATAGTCCGCCGACAGCCCTTCAAAGGCCAACCCGCCAATGAACAGGCTCATGGTGAAGCCAATGCCACACAACACACAGACGCCGAAGAACTGCACCCAATCCGCGCCCCCCGGCTTGCTGGCCCAGCCCAGGCGGATCATCAGCCAGCTGGTGCCGAACACACCCACCGCCTTGCCGATCAACAGGCCCAGGGCGATGCCCATGGACACCGGATGCAGCAGGTCCGACACCGACAGCCCCCGTAGTGAGACGCCAGCGTTGGCGAAGGCGAACATGGGGAGGATGAGGAAGGACACCCAGGGATGCAGGCCGTGCTCCAGCTTCTCAGCCGGCGAGCGCCCTTCCCTGCCGGCGGACGGGACAAACAGCGCGGTGGCCACACCTGCCAGCGTGGCATGCACGCCGGACTTGAGCACACACAGCCACATCACCAGGCCCACAACGATGTAGAGGTCGGCACGCTGCACACCGGAGCGGTTCAGCGCCAGCAGCACCAGCAGGCAGACGGCTGCGGCAGCCAGCATGGCCAGGGACAACTGGCTGGTGTAGAAGAGAGCGATCACAACAATCGCCCCCAGGTCGTCCATGATCGCAACGGCGGTCAGGAAGATCTTCAGCGAGGTGGGCACGCGCGCGCCCAGCAGCATGACGATGCCGATGGCGAAGGCGATGTCCGTGGCCGCCGGAATGGCCCAGCCATGCAGACCGACGCTGTCCTGCCAGTTGAACGCGGCATAGATGAGGGCCGGCACGGCCATCCCTCCGAGCGCGGCCACCGCCGGCAGCACGGCTTGGGAGCGTTGCGCCAGTTCGCCGCTGACGAACTCCCGTTTGATCTCCAACCCGACCAGGAAAAAGAACACGGCCATCCAGAGGTCATTGACCCAGACGATCAGCGGCTTGGCCAGCACCAGGCGACCCTCCCCGATGTTGACCTCCCCCGGAATCTGGGTGAAGGCCGTATAAAGAGGGGCCCAGGCCGAATTGCTGAAGATGAGGGCCGCAATGGCGGCCACCGCCAGCACGATGCCGCCGGAGGATTCGCTGGCAAAAAAGCGCTTGAGGCCGGGGGTCAGGCGAGGAAGGTTTTGCATGGTGGTGAAGAGGCGCAAGGTCGCGGGCACTGCCAGTAAAGCAGCCACGAACGACAGGTGGGATGGCTCAAAAGAGGAAAAAACGGCCGTAGGCTAACACCCGGTGCGCACCATGGACCAAAGTTTGAGTGGTTCGGTGTTCCTATGGGGGTGGATGGGTCGAGGGCTGCTGCTAGCATCGCTGCCGCTTACCAACCAACAGGGAGTGTTTAGATGAAAGTAATCCTTGCCTTGGCCGCGCCGCTGCTGATGCTGACCGCCTGTGCCAGCCCGGAGTCGGGCGCCAAGCCGGAAGACACACAGGTCGCACAGAACCGCCCATGCGAACGCGGAGAAGCCCAGACGGGTTCGATGCTGACCAAGCGCGTCTGCGGCCCTGCGCCGACGGATGAGGAGCGTCGCCGCATGCAGGATGAAGCGGCAAGGATGGCCAAGCCCACCCGTGGAGCCATTCCGGGCAGCGGCAGCTGAATCGACTCCACCTCAGTGGCGGGGGGCCATGGGGTCTCGCAGGTCTCAAGCGCCTGCGAGGGGAGCGGCGAACGTGTAAGAACTCGCAGCTGCCACTCCCCCGTCAGCAGGCCGTCCGGCAGCTGGCGATAATGGAGGGGTTGCCTCACCGAGACAAGCCAACCATGACCACCACGATCCGCTACGCCGACCTCGTCGAAAGCGTCGCCGCCGCGCTGCAGTACATCAGCTACTACCACCCGGCCGACTACATCCAGCACCTGGCCCGCGCCTATGAGCGTGAGCAAAGCGCCGCTGCGAAGGACGCCATTGCCCAGATCCTGACCAACTCCAAGATGTGCGCGGAAGGCCGCCGCCCCATCTGTCAGGACACCGGCATCGTGAACGTCTTCCTGAAGATCGGCATGGATGTGCGTTTTGCGGATTTCCCGGGTTCGATCGACGACGCGGTGAACGAAGGCGTGCGCCGCGCCTACAACCACCCCGACAACAAACTGCGTGCCTCGGTCCTCTCGGACCCCATCTTCGAGCGCAAGAACACCAAGGACAACACCCCGGCCGTCATCTCGATGAGCCTGGTGCCGGGCAACACCATCGACGTGATGGTGGCGGCCAAGGGCGGTGGTTCGGAGAACAAGAGCAAGTTCGTCATGATGAACCCCAGCGACAACCTCGTTGACTGGGTGCTCAAGACGGTTCCCACCATGGGCGCCGGCTGGTGCCCGCCCGGCATGCTGGGCCTGGGTGTTGGCGGCACCGCCGAAAAGGCGATGCTCATGGCCAAGGAATCGTTGATGGAAGACATCGACATGTATGAGCTGCTGGCTCGCGGCCCCCAGAACAAGCTGGAGGAACTGCGCATCGAGCTCTATGAAAAGGTCAATGCGCTTGGCATTGGTGCGCAAGGCCTGGGTGGTCTGACCACCGTGCTGGACGTCAAGATCAAGACCTACCCGACCCACGCGGCCTCCAAGCCGGTGGCGATGATCCCGAACTGCGCGGCCACACGCCATGCCCACTTTGTGCTGGACGGCAGCGGCCCGGCCTACATCGACCCGCCGAGCCTGGACCTGTGGCCGGATGTCGAGTGGGCGCCGGACTACAACAAGAGCAAGCGTGTAGACCTGAACACGCTGACCAAGGAAGAAGTGGCCAGTTGGAAGCCGGGCGACACCCTGCTGCTGAACGGCAAGATGCTGACCGGCCGCGATGCGGCGCACAAGCGCATCCAGGACATGCTGTCCAAGGGCGAACCCCTGCCGGTGGATTTCACCAACCGGGTGATCTATTACGTGGGTCCGGTGGACCCGGTGCGTGATGAGGTGGTGGGCCCGGCGGGCCCGACAACGGCCACCCGCATGGACAAGTTCACTGACATGATGCTGGAGAAGACCGGCCTCATCGCCATGATCGGCAAGGCTGAGCGCGGCCCGGTGGCCATCGAATCCATCCGCAACCACAAGAGCGCCTATCTGATGGCGGTGGGCGGCTCGGCGTATCTGGTGTCCAAGGCGATCAAGGCGGCCCAGGTGGTGGGCTTTGCCGACCTGGGCATGGAAGCGATCTACGAGTTTGACGTGGTCGATATGCCGGTCACGGTGGCCGTGGATGCCGGCGGCACCAGCGCCCACATCACCGGGCCGGCCGAGTGGAAGGAGCGCATCGCTTCGGGCAAGGCGGTGACGATTCCGGTCACGGCGGGTTGAATGAAGCCCGGCCATGTCGGGAGCGGCTTGAACGCTTTTGACAGGTACTCAGCAGAACGGCCACCGAAGGGTGGCCGTTTTTCTTGATGAAACGTGCTTGCGGGGTACAGCCTCCCGGAGTCCGACCCCGGCATGCACGGTGCATTCAAACTCAACGACAGCCAGCAGTCTGCAGCTCCATCAGCCCCCCGGCTGGCTTTCTGCTGACCATGCTGCATTGCTTGTAGCCATCAAGCGAGCGCGTGAGCACGACGTTTGTGGATGAATAGCCGCAGATCGCCAAAGCACCGGGAGCGGCAGGCACCGACCAGATGACTGTTTCGATGACGCCTCCCTTGCCATCCTTCTTCGTTGTCACTTGCTCATAAATCGCACCCGCGCGAACGTCCAGAGGCCCTTCATTGATGCGGAATCCATCCAGCACATGTTTGGCCGTCTCTTGCCCTGGCGTAAAACCCGGGGGCACCTCGCCCGGCTGCTGATGGGTGGGTGGCAGTTGCTGCGGGCAACTGAATGGCTCGGACGCAGCCCAGGCAGGTTGCGAGCTGACGAACAGCACCAGGACGATTGCCCCTGACAGGGACCTACTCATTGGCAGTCGTTTCACCATTGGATCGTTGCGTAGTCGCTTCCATTGTGGAAGTAATCATCTTTAATCTTTCGGGACGCGGGATCAAAGTAGACAACACGCTCGGCAATGTTCTTTAGCCCGCGGTACTGCTCAATGATGGTAAAACCGACTACGACACCCTTCTCGAGCACGGGCTTCCCAAAAAGTCCAGAGTGTTGACCAGAACTGTTGTTCGGATAAAAGTTCTCTGCATTCCAGCCAGCCGCAATGGGAGTACCTGCCATGAGGGAGCCAACCACCTTTGCAGTCAGAGCCGTTCCCTTTTTCCAATTGTCCGGTTGTGTCATCGGCGCCCCAGCCAACTGCTTGACCAGTTCGGCACATTGCACGCTTCCATCACTTCTCTTTTTTACAGGGGTGTCCACATAAGTTTGGGGATTTGGGACGGCACCGAAGTGCTCGAAGTAGGCGCGAGAAACAATGGCGGCGGCAGGCATATTAGACCGATCGTGCGGATTGACGCCACGAGTCTACGAGGCGAATAGCGAAAAACAGAATGTCTTTGGTCACATACGAGCCCTGCATTCCGTAAGCCTCGCATGCCCCCCCACACGCACCGGCTTGCCTCTAGACTGAACGCTGCCGCAACGCCTCATTGAGCGAAGGTGCCGCGTTGATCAGGCCGTCGATTTGGGAGCTGTTGCCGGATCTCCCACCGTCCGCATCACCCGCTGCGGATACGGAATCTCAATCTCCAGCTGGTTCAGCAAGCGCAGGATCGCCAGGTTCACGTCCGACTTCACCCCCCCCTGCCCGTTGTGCGGGTCGGAGATCCAGAAGGTGCAGGTCAACTCCAGGCCGTCCGCCGCAAAACTGCTCAGGTTCACGCTCGGCCCTGGGTCGCTCAACACCCGGCGCACCTGCTTGATCACATCGATCAGCTGCGGGAACAATGCATCCAGGTCGGTGCCATACGCCACCTGCACCACGGTGCTGATCAGCACCTGCGGGTCCGCCAGCGAGAGGTTCTCCACCCGGTTGGTGATCAGCGTTTCATTGGGAACAATCGCCTCCCGGCCGCCCAAGGCGCGAATCACCGTGTAGCGCGTTTTGATGTCGCTGATGCGGCCTTCGAAATTGTCGATCTTGACCATGTCCCCAATCCGCAGGGACCGCTCCGCCAGGATCATGAACCCCGACACATAGTTCGCCGCAATTTTCTGCAAACCAAAGCCCAGGCCCACACCCACCGCCCCGCCCAACCAGGACAAGGCGCTCAAATCCAGGCCGAAGGTCTTCAGCGCCACCAGCGCCCCGGACACCAGCAGCACCGTGCGGATGAGATTCACCGCAATCTTGCGCATGGACAGGTCCACCACCTTGCCCCGCAACAGCCGTGACTCCACCACCGACGAGAGCCACAGCACGATGATCATCACCAGCCCGACCCACATCACATCACCCAGCACATCCGCCAGGCTGGGCGCGCGGCCATTGGCCTGCTTCATGAACTTGACCTGAATATGGTCCAGCTCCTCCACCAGCACGGGGAGCACACCCACAATCCAGAGGATGGACCCCAGCCAGGCCACCCAGGACACACTGCGCTCCAGCAGCCGCGTGCCGATGGAGTTCGGGAAGGTCGCCCTCAGCACCCGGGCCACGAACCGGATGACCACCAGCGACATCAGCACCGGGATCACCAGCCGCAGCAGCGCCACCGGCTGATTCAGCAAGGGCATGGCCCACCGGGCGCCAAACGCCAGCAGCAAGGCCAGCACCGGGAACAGCAGCCCGTCAAACACACGCCGGCCCAGCAGCACCGACTGCGGCCCCTTGGCATTTGGAAAGTGGCGGCTGAGCCGGTACACCACCAGCCAGGACAGCCCCAGACAGGTCAACAGCAGCCCCAGTTCGATCAAGGCCGTGGGTTGGGTCAGTTGGACCAGCAGGGCCTGCAGTTCATGAAGACTCAGGGAATGGCCCAGCGAAGAAGAAGTCAGTTCAGCAATCATCAAACAATCAAAGTCCGGCCAGTGCGCGCAGATGCGCGCCCACGCTGCGCCCCAGGGCGCTCAGGTGGTAGCCGCCCTCCAGGCAGGACACGATGCGCCCCTTGGCGTGGCGTTGGGCCACATCCATGATGCGCAGCGTGATCCATTCATAGTCCGCTTCCACCAGGCCCAGTTGCGCCAGTTCATCCTCGCGATGGGCATCAAAACCCGCAGAGATGAAGACCATCTGCGGCTTGAAACGCTCCAGCGCCGGCATCCACAGCGCCTCGATCATCTCGCGCACTTCCGGGCCCCGGGTGTAAGGGGGCACCGGCACATTCAGCATGTTGGGCCCCAGCGGAACACTGCCACTGTAAGGGTAGAGCGGGTCCTGGAAGATGCTCACCATCAACACCCGCTCATCATTGGCCAGGATGTCTTCGGTGCCGTTGCCGTGATGCACATCAAAGTCCACCACCGCCACCCGGTCCAGGCCGCGAACGTCCAGCGCATGGCGCGCCGCCACCGCCACGTTGTTGAAGAAGCAAAAGCCCATGGCCTGCTCCCGCGTGGCATGGTGGCCAGGGGGGCGGACGGCACAAAAGGCGTTCTCCGCCTCGCCGTCCAGCACCAGGTCGGTGGCCTTCACCGCGGCCCCGGCGGCGCGCAGGGCGGCCGCCCAAGTGTGACCATTGGCAAAAGTATCGGGGTCCAGCGCCCGTGGCGCCACCGGCGCCCCGCCGGCAGCCTCCTGCTCCAGCCCCTCCAGCATCGACTGCATTTCCGCCACATACCGGGCGGAATGGGCCCGGCTCAGGCAGGCCAGATCGACCTTGGGCGCATCGTGGCGATCGAGCGCAGCGTCCATGCCGTGCGAAATCAGCCAGTCTTCGATGGCGTCCAGCCGTTGGGGGCACTCTGGATGACCTCCACCCATGTCGTGGCGGTGGCAGTCCTGATGACTGAGGTAGGCGGTTGACATCTCTGTAAAAGACTCCCGAATACGGGCCGGGCCTGCACGGAAATGCAAAGCGATTTGAGCTATGGTGCGTCGATGGACTCCGAAGCAACCCTTCAACGCCAATGACGCTCACGTCTCAACCGCTGGCCGACCTGCGCCGGCAGATTAGCACGATCATCAAAGGTAAACAGGCCCAGACGGACGACTGTCTGGCCTGCCTGCTGGCCGGAGGCCATTTGTTGATCGAAGACCTTCCCGGCGTCGGCAAGACCACGCTGGCGCATGTGCTGTCCATCTCGCTGGGCCTGCGCTTCTCCCGGGTGCAGTTCACCACCGACCTCATGCCCTCCGACCTGCTGGGCGTCAGCGTCTATAACCCGGCCGCAGCGGCCACCGGCGCGTCGGCCTTCCAGTTCCATCCCGGCCCGGTGTTCAGCCAGGTGCTGCTGGCCGACGAAATCAATCGCGCCGGGCCCAAGACCCAGAGCGCGTTGCTGGAAGCGATGGAGGAATACCAGGTGAGCGTGGACGGGGTGACCCATCCCCTGCCCCTGCCCTTCTTTGTGATCGCCACCCAGAACCCCAGCGAGCAGCTCGGCACCCATCCACTACCGGAATCCCAGCTGGACCGGTTCCTGATGTGCATCAGCCTCGGTTATCCAGACCGTCAGTCCGAGCGGGAATTGCTGATGGGCCAGGACAGTCGCGAGCAGTTGCGCCAACTCAAGCCGGTGATGACCCCGGAGCAGTTGCAGGCGCTGCAACGGCAGGTGTTGCAGATCCACGTGGCGCCGTCGCTGCTGGACTATCTGCAGGCGCTGCTGGAAGCCACGCGTTCCGGCGAATGGTTCCAGGAAGGCCTGAGCCCGCGCGCCGGGCTCGCGCTGCTGCGGGCCGCCCGCGCCAAGGCGCTGCTGAGTGGCCGGGACTACGTCTCCCCGGACGACCTGCAAGCCATCCTGCCGCAGACCATCGCGCACCGGCTGCGCCCCCGGGGCGGTAGCGCGCGCGGCGCCCGCGAACAAGTGCGTGCCATGATGGCAGCAGTGCCGCTGCCCTGACCTCTTGAACAGCCCCCCCCTGGCCCGATCCGCATGCTGCAACGATTGAAGCTGGCCTGGCGCTGGCCCTGGCAAAACCGCTGGGACCGTTGGTGGGAAGCCCGCCATCCGCGCAGCGACACCACCTCCCTGGCCCAGCGCAACCTCTACATCCTGCCCAGCCGGCCCGGCATGGCCTTTTGCGCCACGCTGCTGCTGCTGCTGCTGGCCTCCATCAATGACCAGTTGAGCCTGGGCTACATGCTCACCTTCCTGCTGGCCGGCGCCGGGCTGGCGTCAATGCACAGCACCCACAACAACCTGCGCGGCCTCAAGCTGGACCTGAAGCAGCCCGCCCCCGCCGTCGCGGGCCAGCCCCTGGTGCTGGATGTGCGCCTGCACAACACCGGCAAGGCGCGCTACGGCATCGGGCTGCGGCTGCCGCAGGGCCGTTATGCCGACACCGCTTTCACCGACGTCCCGGCGCAAGGCCATGCGCAACTGCATCTGCAGGTGAGCTTCCCCACACGGGGCCGCCATCTGCTGCCGGTGCTGCGGATCGAATCCCGGTTCCCGCTGGGGCTGTTTGGCGCCTGGAGCCTGTGGCGGCCGGCAGCGGTGGCCTGGGTCTATCCGGCCCCGGAAATCGATGCCCCCCCCGCCGGGGCCAGCGAGGAAGGTCTGCCGCAGGGCCAAGGCCAGCCGGGGCTGGGCGACGACCCCGGGCTACGTCCCTACCGGCATGGCGACTCGCCCCGTCAGATTCTCTGGAAGAAATCGGCCATGGCGCTGGCTCAGCCGCAGCCGCCCTCCGGCGGCATCAACAGCGGTGCCGCACCACTGCTGGTGAGGGAACGCCTGGGCAGCCGGGCCAGCGAGCAGTGGCTGGACCTTTCCAGCACACGGGGCATGCCGTTTGAAGCGCGCCTCTCGCGGCTGGCGGCCTGGGTGCAGCGCGCCGAGGATGCCGGTCTGCCCTATGGCCTGAAGCTGGGGGACCAGACCCTCAACCCGGACCTGGGCCCGGACCACTACCGGGTGTGCATGGAAGCGCTGACCCTGCTGAAGGAGCGCCCATGAGCACGGTGCTGCATCCCGCAGGGGGCGCTCGCCTCAAAGCGCGCAGCCCGCTGCCGCGCGAGGCGCGGGACACCCTCTTCCTGCTGGGCATCATTGCCGCCACGCTGATCCCTCACACCGACCATCTGCCGTGGTGGTGCAGCGTGGTGACTGCCGTGGTGCTGGCCTGGCGGGCCCATCTGGCCTGGCGCAGCGGCGCCCTGCCTGGCCGCTGGACGCTGGTCGCCGTTTTGATGCTGGTGATGGTGCTGACCTGGTCCACCCACCGCACCCTGCTGGGCCGCGAAGCCGGCATCACCATGCTGGCCATGTTGATGGGCTTGAAAACGCTGGAGCTTCGAGCGCGACGGGACGCGTTTGTGGTGTTCTTCCTTGGTTTCTTCCTGGTGCTGACGCAGTTTCTGTATTCCCAGTCCCTGCTCACCGCGATGTGGACGCTGCTGTGCGTCTGGGGGTTGCTGTCGGCCCTGGTGCTGGCGCAGATGCCGCAGGGCGTGCCCAGCCTGAAGCTGGCGGCACGGATCGCGGCGCGCAACACCGCCTACGGTCTGCCGGTCATGCTGCTGCTGTTCATGCTGTTCCCGCGCCTGCCGCCACTGTGGGGTCTGCCCAAGGACGCGGCGGCACGCACCGGCTTGTCCGACACCATGGAATTCGGTTCGTTTACCGATGTGGCGGTGGACGACAACATCGCGATGCGTCTGCGCTTCCAGGGCGCGACACCGCCGCAATCCCAGCTGTATTTCCGTGCGCAGGTGTTGTCCCGCTTTGATGGCCGCACCTGGACAGCGCCCCGCGGCTACTGGAGCAACAAAAGCGACGATATCCAGCGGACCGGCCCCACCTACCGCTTCGAGATGACGATGGAACCGCTGCGGGTGACCGTGGTGCCGATGCTGGAGTTCAGCCCCCCGCCGCCCCAGGACCGGCTGCAGGCGGGGGACATGACCCTGGTGCGCGGTTTGCAGGGCCAGTGGGTGGCGCCGCGCCTCGTCACCGAGCGGCTGCGCGTGAACTATGAAGCCTGGCCAGGGGCGCGCTGGGGCCTGAAGCAGTCCCCGCCCGAAATCGCGCAGGACCTTCAACTGCCGTCAGGGCTGAACCCGCGTGCGGTGGCACAGGGCGCCTCGCTGCGCGAGCGTTATGCCGCGCTGGACGACGCCGCACGTGCGGCCGCCATCAGCACCGATCTGCTTCAACAGATTCGCGCCAATGGCTACAGCTACACGCTCTCCCCCGGGGTGTATGGGGAATTTTCTCCTCACGCCATCGACGAATTCTGGTTTGACCGCAAGCTCGGCTTCTGCGAGCACTTTGCTGCGGCCTATGTGGTGTTGATGCGCGCGGCGGGTGTTCCCACCCGGGTGGTGACGGGCTTCCAGGGCTCGGATCTGGAACTGCAGGACGAGGACATGGTGGTGCGCATGGCCCAGGCCCATGCCTGGACGGAATACTGGGCGCCCGGTGTGGGCTGGACGCGGGTGGACCCCACGGCGGCGGTGGCGCCGGACCGGGTGCAGGGCCGGCGCCTGCGTCAGCCTCAAGGCGCGATTGCCGGCGTGTTTGACACGGTCAGCCCCGGCACGCTGGAACGCATGCGGCGCGCATGGGAAACGCTGAACAGCCGGTGGCAGCAGCAGGTGCTGAATTTCTCCAGCGGCGAACAGATGGACCTGCTCAAGCGGCTGGGTTTTGACGACCCGAACTGGGCGTTGCTGGTGCAGCTGGGCGGCATGCTGATGGCGGGCGTGGCGGTGGCCGGGGCGGCAGTGGCGGCCTGGCAGCGCCGCCCCCACGACCCATGGTCGCGCCAGCGTGCACGGCTGCGCCGAGCCTTGGAGGGGCTGGGCCTCACCACGGCGGAGCATGAAACGCCGCGGCAGTGGGCCCAACAATTGCTGGCACGGCATGGCGAGCTAGCCAAGCCGCTGGCCGACACCTTGCTGGAATTGGACGCCCAGCGCTACCGCCAGAATCAGGCGGTGGGCACGTCACAATGGCAGCAAGGCTTCGTGGCGGCCTGTGAGGCCCTGAAGCGCCAACTGGCCACGCAGGGGCGTTGAGCCGTAGAGCCCTTCGTCCCCAACATCCGCGCATCCACTGACTGACTTTCTGGCTGTTTGCATGACCCTTCGCCGTCGTACCCTCCTCCGCGCCTCCTGGGCCGCGGCCCTGCCCTCGCTGGCGGCTCTGCCCCTGGTGGCCACAGCCGCAACAACCGCCACAGCCGCCACAGCCGCCAGAGCGGGAAAGAAAAAACCGCTGAAAGTTCGGCCGGCTGCCGTGGCACCGGCCTTCGGCGAGCGGGCGGACCTGATGCAGTTTGCGGACCAGCAGGCGGCGTCGCTGGGTTATGAGGCCCAGGCCCTTCGGGACCTGCTGGCACAGGCCCGGGTGCAGGCGTCCGTGCAACGCTTGATCCTGCCCGGGTCTCCCGGCCAGGCCAAGGACTGGGGCGCCTACCGCCAGCGCTTCATCGAGCCGCAGCGCCTGCAGGCGGGTCTGGCCTTCTGGGCCGCGTATGAGGCCGACCTGGCGCGGGCCGAAGCCACCTATGGGGTGCCGGCGTCAATCATTGCGGCCATCATCGGGGTAGAGACTTTCTATGGCCGCATCATGGGCGGCTACCGGGTGTTGGACGCGCTGGCCACGCTGGGCTTTGACTATCCCAGCCCCTTGCCGCCGGGTGCGCGCGACCGCAGCGGGTATTTCCGGGAGGAACTGCGCCAGTTCCTGGTGCTGGCGCGCGAGAACGGGTTGGACCCGCTGAGCATGAAGGGCTCCTATGCGGGGGCGATGGGCTGGGGCCAGTTCATGCCGGGCAGCTGGCGCCGGTATGCGGTGGACTTTGATCGGGACGGACATATCGACCTGATCAACAGCCCGGTGGACGCCATCGGGTCCGTGGCGCATTTTCTGCGGGAGCACGGTTGGAAACCGGGCCTGCCCACCCACTACGCGGTGCAGCCGCCGGTGGACACGGCGGCAAGGGCGCAACTGCTGGTGAGTGATGTGCTGCCGCAGTTGGACGTGAACCAGTTTCTGGCCGCCGGCGCGGACCTCAGCAATGAAGCGCTGGGGCACGTGGGGCCGCTGGCGCTGATCGAGTTGCAGATGGGCGGCGGTGCGCCGGTGTACGTGGCGGGCACGCAGAATTTCTATGTGGTGACGCGCTACAACCAGAGCAGCTATTACGCCATGGCGGTGATCGAATTCGCCAACACCTTGGCGAGTTGGCGCAAGGCGGGGCAGGCCTCGCAAGCGACCACGCCGGCTTCGGCAGCGTCGGGCGCATCGGGCGCGTCCGGCGCTTGATTGGACAGAAAGAACGCGCTCCCGCGCCGACGCCGTGGCAAGACATCGCCAATACGGGCGGAACGCCGCGTTCCTGGACAGTGCGGGACCGCCTCATGGCGGCGGGAGCCCACGGACTGATCGACCCCTCACGCCAACGGCCAGGACTCTGGCACCTCGTCCTGTTTCGCTGGAACGAAGCGGGGGGCGCCCGCGTGCGTGTTTTGGGAAGAGCCGTCTGAAAGGGTGGCATCACCCAGACGGAGGTCCCTTCATCGCGGCCATTTTGACGACGATGACAGCCGCGACACCCTGCAGCCTGCCGCCACGGACGTCGATGGCGAGCACTGCCGGGAAGTGGACGGTCAAAGCCCGCCATCCCGGCCGCAGCCAAACCGCTTACTTCGGCGCAGACGCCTCATTGCCACAGCGGGGTGGCGGAGGAGGCGCCGAGCCTGCCGCATCCGGCGGAGGAGGCATGCCCTCTCCACGGCGCCCCTCGGCATCGCCGTCGCGACGACCGCCTTCCGGTGGCCTTCCCCCCATGCCCTGGGGCCGAGCGGCCAGCACATTGCCGATCTGTTCACAGACGGCGCCCACAGACTTGCCATCTCGCAGTGTAATGGTGACCGTGGCGCCGGCACTCTTGCCCTTGCAGGCGGCCACCGCTTCCGGCGGCGGGCCTTTGGGACGGTTCTGGTCGCCGCCTTCCGGACAGGCGGCAAAAGCGGCCGCACTGCAGAGCATGGCGGCAGCCAACAAGGTGAAATGACGGACGTTGTGCATGGAGTCCTCCTCAGGTTGCGAAGCTGCAGTGGACACCGGAGGCATTGCCGAGGATTTGCGGACATGTAGTGCCATGTCTTCGTTTCCCCCGGTCATTGCCAAAGAAGCCCTCTGAACTGCCGAATGCCTTGGCGACCGTCCGCGCCATGTGTCAATCCCGGCACGAAAGGCACGAGCGGTTACCCGTCGGTTGCGCGCGCGAGAGCCCCTCAGCGGCTCAGCGACCGACCAGCGAGAAGTCGAAACGGATGGACAGTTTGTTGTCGTTGGCCCGCACCCGGTCAATCTTCAACGACTGCACCTCGCCCTGAATTCGGCTACCGGATCCCTTGAGCATGTCCTGAACCGCCTTCTGGACGTCGAACTGGATGGCCCCCGGCAAGGCTGGCGCCAGGCCCAGGTTCAGCAGATTGCGCGTGTTGGGATCCTCGACCTCGTCCACCCGAATCTCGGCCAGCCTCACCACCTGCCCCTGGGCGACCGGCGTGGCTGACACGGTGGCCCAACTCGTCAGCGCCACCCCCAGGCAATCGCTGCCGGAGGGCACACCCAGCTTGCCGCTCAGATGCACGCGGATGGTGACCCGCTCCCCTTGCAGCGTCACCTGGGGGTCCGTCAAATAGGCCTGACAAGCTCCCTTTTGCAAGTAGAGCCGCCCCTGCTCCTTGAACATCCCCTCCATCAACAAGGTCTGCACGGCGGACTGTTCCAGGACGATTTCCGCGCACTGTCCGGCCTGCGGCAAAACGAGCAGGGCGGCGGCCAGGGTTCCGAGAATGAGGGGTTGCTTCATGGTGTTCACGATCAAAGGTGGCCAGCGGCGCTGACCCAGGCTCCGCGACGGGGCACGCCGGGTGCCCGCATCCGCGCCCGCCGGGACACCGGTTGCGCAGGCCCCTTCGCCACCGGATGCCCCGGGTTCGGATGAATGAGTGACTTTCGTCAGTGTCCTTCGGATCGGCACTCCCCCTATTCTCGGAGATTGGCAACCGCTGCGTGTTGCCAGCGCGGCCCTGTCACCAAGCCGGAGTCACCCATGAATCCGAATGACTTGCCTGCAGCGTCCACACTGACGCCTTTGGACCTGCTTCCCGCGAGCAGCTGTGTCGTGGTTGAGCTTGTTGCACTCAGCGAGAGGGGCCGACGGGCCCATTTCCGCTTGCCCGGCCCGTCGGAGCGCATGATGGTGGCGGACTCCATGGTCGATCTTCAAGCCAGGGACATCGGCCGGGAGGTGATGGTCATGGTGATGGACCATGGACTGCGCGCCGTTGTGATCGGGGTCATCCAACCCGTTGGGTTGCCGGCAGAGACCCCCGCCGGCCAGGTGGACCTTGAGGCGGACGGACGGAGACTCGTCGTCAGCGCCGACCACGAACTGGTGTTGCGGTGCGGCCAGGCCTCCCTCGTCCTGCGACAGGATGGCAGCATCGAATTGAAGGGAACGAGCATCCTCACCCAGGCAGAAGGCGCCCAGCGCATCCGAGGCGGTTCCATCCAGCTGAACTGACGGTAAGCCGGGAACTCGATGTCTGCCGCCGCCGTGACCTTTCGCCCGGGTGATGTATCCGCCCTCATTCATCGTGGCGTTGTCGCTGAACATGCGAGCAGCGCTTCGTTTCTGTGGCTTCAGCGTGAGGTGCAGGTGCGTGCTCCGCATGTGGCCGTCCGCCATCTCGCACGGGTGGATGGTCGTTTGCTGGCCCATCTGCGGGGCCTCGAACTTGCCGGGCACTGCGGGTGGGATACGGCACGTCGGGGCTTGAGCGATGCCGACGCCGGTGTGTGTTTTGTACTCGGCTATCTGGCGTTCGGCCAGGGGGATGAGGAACGCATGGTCGGGGCGCTCCGACTCGCACTGGCGGACCCTCGATTCGAGGCCGGCGTGCTGGATGCACTGCGGTGGCTGGAGGTCGGCCGTGTCGGCCCTCGGCTGCAGCCCTTCCTGCACCACGAGCACCCCACGATCCGCCGTCTGATGCTGGCGGCGCGTTGCTTTCATCGGATGGTGGATGACGCCGAGGTCGGCGCCGCCTTGACGATGCCGGACGTCTCGGTGCGCATCACTGCCGTCGAGACTGCCGGGGCCCTGCGCATGCGCGCACTGAGACCCCAGGTCGACCTGCTCAGCCGCGATTCCCACCCGGGGCTCGGCCTGGCGGCGACGCTGGCCCTGGCCGCCCTGGGCGATGCGGGTCCTTTGATGCAGCGATTTCACACGATGCTCTCTGATCCTGCGTCCGAACCACTCCTGGCCAGGGCGATTCCGGCCGTCTTTCAGTTCTGCACAGCGGACTGGGCGGTCAGCACGATTCGACGCCTTGCAGCTGACAGCGCTGCAACGCGTCTGGCTTTGCTGGCCGTCGGGACCTGGGGCGATCCAGCCACCATGCCCTGGCTGCTGAGCCTGCTGGAGGGGCCCCAGGCAAGGCAGGTGGGTGAGGCGTACGCGCTGATGACGGGGGTCGATCTCCGCTGGCTGGATTTGCACCGAGATCCTCCCGATGCAGAGGGAGAGCCGGACGAACCGATGGACGCAGAGTTGCCATGGCCCGATGCCGACGCGGTGAGAGGCCATTGGAAGCAAATCGCCCACAACTTCCGGCCTGGCGTTCGATACCTCGCGGGCCAGCCGGTCACTCGTGCCTCGGCGGTCCGGCTCTTGCGTGATGGCTATCAGCGTCAACGACTTTCGGCAGCATGGGCGCTGATGGCACAGGACCCGGACGCGCGGCTCTTCCCTGTTCA
The DNA here is from genome assembly GCF_026625885.1 of Roseateles sp. SL47. Lineage (NCBI taxonomy): Bacteria > Pseudomonadati > Pseudomonadota > Betaproteobacteria > Burkholderiales > Sphaerotilaceae > Roseateles > Roseateles sp. SL47. The sequence goes on from NZ_CP113068.1 coordinate 5,136,618, forward strand.
TGCGCGCGCCGATCTGCAGGCAGGCTGGCTGCGGTCATGAGATTCACCAACCCGACCCGATTTGCCGCCAACTGGACCCTCGGCTTCCAGAAGGATGGGCGCGAACGACTGGTGGTCGTGGTGAAGGCGACCTATGACCTCCCCGAAAGTGGGGAGGAGGCCCGGGTCTCCCTGGAGCAGGTGCCTCTGGTGGAGGCGGACTGCCACGTGGCGGAGCCCGGGCTCTCCGCTCCTTTGCATGAGACCGACTTCGCCCACATCAAACCGGGCTGCGACGTGCTGCTGATCGGCAGTGCCTGGGCGCCACCGGGTCAGCGTGTTAAACAGTTGCCGGTGGGGCTGCAGGTGGGCACGATGAGCAAGGCCTTTCAAGTGGTCGGCCAACGGCATTGGCGCAAACATCTGGCCGGCGTGACGGCAAGCGCGCCAGAGCCCTTCGAACGCCAGTCCTTGACCTATGACCTTGCCTTCGGTGGCACGGACACCACCCGTGCCACCGAAGGCGCCACCGACACCTTCCAGCCCAACCCGGTCGGTCGCGGCTACTGGCGGCACCATGACCACATCGACGGCCAGCCACTCCCCAACACGGAGGAACTGCAACGCCCGGTGCGAAGCCCCGGCGGGGACTATGTGCCAAAGGCCTTTTCCCCGGTGGGGCGCAACTGGCTGCCACGACGCCTCTGGGCCGGCACCTATGACGAGCACTGGATTCGCACCACTGCCCCCTTGTGGCCCGACGATTTCGATGAACGCTATTTCCAGGCCGCCCCCGAAGACCAGGTCATCCCCTACCCGGTCGGCGGCGAAAACGTCGTGCTGCGTCATCTCACGCCTGACGGCTATCGACAGTTCCGGCTGCCACGCCAGCCGATGCCCATCACCTACATCCCGCACCAGGGACGGGATCTGGTCCGACACGCCAACATCGATACGGTCGTCCTTGAGCCTGACCTGGGGCGTTTCACCTTGACCTGGCGGTCGGTCCTGCCACTGGGGCGCAGCCTGTTCGACGTCAAGGAGACCATCATCGGTGAACGCAAGGCCGTGCCCGGTGTGGGTCGTTTCACTGGCAAGACACACTACCGGAGCCTGGGCGACGCCGTGCGTGCACGCAGGGGAGCGAGATGAGCACCCTTTGCATCTACGGAGGCGGCATGGTCACGGCATTGGGGTACAACGCGCCCGCGTCGCTCGCCGCATTGCGAGCCGGCATCAGCGCCATCCGACGCACCGTCTGGGCGGACACGGACTCCGGTGAGCCCCTGCTCGGGGCCAAGGTGTCCCTGCCTCACTGGTGGGAAGGTCTTGGCAAGCTCGCAGATCTGGTGGCGCCCGCCATTCAGGAATGCCTGGCCCACACGGACATCCCGGCCACCAACATCCCATTGCTCCTTGCGGTGCCGGATGCCAGGCGCCAGGGTCGCTTTGCCCGGTTGGATGAAGATCTGCTGCCCGAGATCGAAGCCAGGCTTGGGGTTCCTCACCATGGCAGATCCCGTCTGTTTGCCGCCGATCAGGCTGGCGCCGCGCTGGCATTGGCCTGCGCGATGCAATGGATACAAGCCGGCGATGTCCCACGGGTGATCATCGCGGGCGTGGACAGCTACCTGCACCAACCCATGCTGGACGACTACATCGAGCGCCGACGCCTGATGACCCCGTCCAACTCCAACGGCTTCTTCCCTGGCGAGGCGGGCGCTGCCGTGCTGGTGGGGCCGGAACAACAGGCCCCACCTGGGGCACTGCGTCTGCTGGGACTGGGCATGGCGGAGGAGCCTGCGCCCATCAACAGCACCGAGCCGTTCCAGGCCAAGGGACTGACGCAAGCCGTGGCAGCCGCTCTGAACCAGGCGCGCTGCTCGATGGCCGATGTCGGCTACCGGCTCACAGACCTGTCAGGCGAACACTACAAGTTCAAGGAGGCCGCTTTTGTCGCAGGGCGGCTCGACACGTCCGCGCGGACATCCCTCATGGAACTGTGGCACCCCATCGAATATCTGGGCGACATCGGGGCGGCCATCCTCCCCCTCCTCCTGCAGCAACATCTGCATGCCTTGCAGGAAGGCTATGCACCGGGGCGCGTTGCCCTGATCCATGTCGGCAGCGATGCCGGTCTTCGTGCCGCCTGTGTGGTGGCTCCTCTGGAAGGGTCCGCATGAGCAAGAACGTCTTCGCGAACGGCCGGGAAATCTCCGCAGCCAAGGACGGCAACGAGTCACTGGCAGCCATGCCGGACATCTGCCTGTCTCCGCCATCCCCACCTGCCGGCCCGATTCCCATCCCTTATCCCAACTTTTCGAAGGCCAAGGACAGCAGTGAAGGCAGCCGCACAGTGCGCATTGGCGGCGATGAAGTCGGCATGAAGAACCAGTCGGTCTACAAAAAAAGCGAAGGCGACAAGGCCGCCACACGTTCGTTTGGCATGGGCGTGGTGACGCACACGCTGGAAGGCAAAACGGTCTTTGCCGCCTGGTCCTTTGACGTGAAGATTGAAGGAGCCAATGCCATCCGGCACATGGACCTCACCCTGCACAACAACACGTGAGCCCGCCCCATGCCAGCAACCGGAAACCCAGGCACCGCCACCGTCAACAAGGCGGCCATGAGCCCGGCGGGCTCATCCACCGACTGCCAGGAGCTGGACCAGGCCAACCAGAACCGCCGCACGGAGTTGGCCAACCGCACATCCGCCCAACGGCTCGTGGGCCCCGAGAAGAAAGGAAGAGGCACCACCGTCTCGTCGGTGAAGCGGACACCACTCTCCGGAGGACGCACGAAGTTCCGAAGCGCTCACAACAACCACAAGGCGTTGGAGAAGTGCCCCAAAACGCTGTCGCCCGGTGGCAGTCGCAGTGTGCGGACCGGCACCACCCCCACCCTGTGCGGCAACTACAGCCATCCGTCACCACCGTCCTGGGCCATGCAGAAGTCCGGTCATGCGGAAGCCCGCCTGCTCGACGAACTGATGAACGGCGCACCACGGCGGATGACCTTCAACATCGATTGGAGACCCAAGACGGGCAAGGCGTCCAAAATGCCCTGCGATGCCTGCCACCGATTGATCTGCGCCGCCCTGGACTGCAAACATGAGATCACGTTATGCGCCAAGGGCAATCAGCCCGTGCCCATCAACCAGCAGCATTGCCCGGCCACCGATACGTCCTACGCCCAGCTCAAGGCTGACATGGGCGAGGACCTCTGAATCAAGGACCCTCCATGTCTCTCACTCCCCTCCCCCACATCAACGCCGCTGGCATCATCGGCGCGCCGATCCAATATCGCTGGGACCGCGCCATCGGGTTGAAGCTCTATGCGGACAAGGATCAGAACCCGCGCCTGTACACGGCCGTCGACAAGGTCGATTTCCGGGCCAAGATGGGCATCGGCATGGCCATCACCGAGTGGGTCGTGTGGCGCCTCTCGGCACAGACCGATGTGACCGACGCACTGCTTCGTGTGGAAGCGGGATGGGCGACATTGGCGCGGCCCCACCTTGCCCCCAAACTGCGCTACAAGCTGACCGCCGACCATGAGGCGGATCCTGTCCTGCGGCCTCTCGAGCAGGCCTTCACCAATCTGGGCGCACTGGCCCACCGCTATGCAACGGGCGACATTTATCTCGCCGAGATCATCGTCCGACAGGCGACACTGGCGCGCCATATCGCGCCGAGCCCGCCCGCCTACGACCAGTGGCTGAGCGAGCTGTTACGCACTGCGGCGGCGGCACGTCCGCGCGGCGATGAGTACGATGAAGACGACGAAGTCTTCGATTACGCGCACGAAGCGCCGGTCGCTCGCGATGCATTCGGTTCCATCTTCGACCCTGCACTGGCCTCTGCGGCGCATCAGGACGCATTCCTGCAAACCTTGGACACCGCCGCCAATCCCTATCTAGAGCATTGAGATGGCATTGCCGTCTTTGCCGTCCATGCTGAATCCGGATCAACGCGAACCGGCTCTCCGCTATCTCTGGGATGACACGCGCGCGAGTGAGGATTTCAAGACGGACGCCAGTGGCGTCGTGGAGCGTGCGCACGCCATGACCTTGCGGGCCCGTATCGCCCTGGGGGTGGCGATCTACGAGTGGCTCGTCTGGCGCTTCAGCGGCGTGTCCACCGATCCCATGCCGGCCCAGATCGCCGAGGCCGCCTGGTGCGCCTGCGTGGATCGACGTTACATGGACTACCTGGAACTCGACCGGGACGAGTGGCTGGGACCGATACGAGGTCCCTTGTGGTGTGCCACGACCTGGTTGCTCCCCATGGTGTTCTTCAGTGACGAAGAACCGGAAGAGTGGCAATCCGGGTTGGACTATCTGGTGCGCCTGGCTCGACATGTGCTGCCGCATCTTGCGCCCTTCGAGGTGTGGCTTGACACGGTGATGTCGCGGCTGGAAACCTGTTTTGAGGCCATGCCGGAAGACCCCTTCGACGACCTCTTCAGCGAGCGCCAGGAGCAACGACGTGGGCCGCTGGTCCCGCGCGAGGTGATGGATACGAGCCTGCGTTATCAGCCCGAGCAGGCTGAGATGCTGATCGAGCGGATGCTGGCCGAAGTGGGTGCGTCCGGGAATCCGTTCTTCAACGGCTGATGCGGTCCACCCGCCAATACCGTCGCCTCACGGCGCGCTCGCAGCCCTGCCAGGCCTCACGCCCCGCTTCATCACTGCGCCACACCCAGGCGCCGCAGTCCACACTGGTGATCAGCTTGGCCCCCACCTGCCGGTAACGCGCCACCACGTCCTCGCGCGGGTGTCCAAAACGATTCAGATAGCCACTTTGAATGGCCGCCACCGCCGGCAGGGCCGCAGCCACAAACCCGGCGGTGGAGGATGTGCGGCTTCCGTGATGCGGCACCACCAGCACGTCCGTGGCAAGGCCGCCCGGTGCTCCCTGCGTTCTTTCCGCTCCTGGTCCTTCCAGCGCCAACAGCCTGGCCTCCTGCGCCGCTTCAATGTCGCCGGTGAGCAAGACCCGATGGCCGTTAGCATCGACACGCAGCACGCACGAACTGGCATTGCGCTTCAGATCGGCCGCCTGACCTTCCGGCGGCCACAACACATCAAAGCGGACACCATCCCACTCCCAGCGCTGCCCGCGGACGCAGGGCTGCCCGCCCGGGACCGCTCCCAAACGATGAGTCACGGGGATCCCTCGCAGCAGTCGTTCCGTTCCACCGGCATGGTCCTGATCGGCATGGCTGACCATCAGCAGGTCAATGCGCCGCTCGCCCAGCCCTCGCAACAAGGGCAGCAGCACGCGGTCACCAGCATCCGCGTCTGGCCCCCAGGCCGGCCCCGAATCAAACACCAACGTGTAATGCCGAGTGCGGATCAGTGCGGCGCTGCCCTGTCCCACATCTGGCAACCGCAGTTCGGCCTCACCCGGCGCCGGCCGGTGGGTGACCGGCCAGAACATCGGCACGCACAAGCCCACAGCGGCCAAGCGCAATGCCCAGGGCCAGGGCTGTGCCACGGCGGCCCCGCCCATCAGCGCCAGAACGTGCGCCCACCCAGGCGCCCATGGCAAGTACCACACGGCACCGTCCGCCTGGTTCAACCACTCGAGCCACTGATTCAGACCGGAAGCCAGCCAGGCGCCCAGCGTCCATAACGGCGGTGCCACGATGCCCAGCAGGGCCAGCGGTGTGATGGCATAGGACACCAGTGGGATGGCCACCACATTCGCAACCAGCCCCACCAGGGACAGCTGCTGGAACAGCAGCAGCGTCAAAGGCGCCAGCCCGACCGTGATGACCCACTGCGACTGCCAGCCCGCAAGCCATGCCGCTCGCCACCCCGTTGCGCCACTCGCCAAGGGTGTCATGCCCCCGGAGGCCATCAGCAAGGCAACGGCGCCGAAGGAGAGCCAATACCCCGGCTGCGTCAAGGCCCAGGGGTCGACCAGCGTCACCACCAGCGCCGCGACGGTCAGGCTCATGGACCACGGCCATGACGCCCGGCATTGCCGCAGCAACGCCAGGATCAGCAGCAGGCCGAACGTGCGTTGGGCCGGGACGCCCCAGCCGGAGAACAATGCATATAAGCCTGCCGCAGCGGTGCCCAGCCACAGGGCCGCACGCGGCGCGGGCCAAGCCAGGCACAGGCGCGTGCTCCGCCGCCAGCACCAGCCTGCAGCGCCACCGACCACCCACGCGAACATCGTCACATGCATGCCGCTGACAGAGAGCAGATGCGCCACACCGGTGTCGCGGTAAAGCGCCCAGTCGGAAGGGCTCAATGCGCCTTGGTCACCCAGGCTCAGCGCCGCCAACACGCCTGCGCCGCGTGGGTCGTCCACCTCACGTTCGATGGCGTCGCGGAACTGTTGGCGCCAGGCATCGATTCGCCACGGTGCCCCCTCGGACTCGCGCTGTTGCCCCTTGCTGGAACAGGTGGCCACCGCAGGAATGTCCTGGGACATCAGCCACAGGGCGGTGTCACCGCCATGCGGGTTCATCAAGCCATTCGGGCGCCGCCACTTCACTTGGAAAGACCAGCGCTCACCCACGCGGGGTGGGTCCGGCATGGCGTAGCAGGAGAGCAGGACGCGCGGCGGAAGTCGGGGCGGGGCTTGGGCGCTTTCCAAGGTCGGCAGCAAGCTGTATTCGAACCGCCACCCTTCCGTTCCGCCCGCTCCGTAGATCCGCTGCGGCAAAGAATCCACCAGCCCGGACACTGCCACGGTGACCCCCTCCAGGCGCGGGTCCAGCACCTCCGCCATCCGTCCTTGAGCGCGGGCGGCGCACCAGATGAATCCGACGATGGCAGACGCCACCAGCATCAGGCACCAGGATTGAAGGCGCACGCCCAGCCCCGCCAGGACCACAACGGCCGCCCAGCAGCCCGCCCATTCCGTCCAAGACGGTAATCGCGGAAGTTGATGGACCAGCCCCACACCTGCCAGCGGTGCCATCAGCACCAGCGTCCACTGCCACGCGGTCCCGCAGCGGCGCGGGCGCTCCTGGCGGCCAATGCAGTGGTTTGCGGCAAGCGATGGGGCAATAGTCACAGTGTTCATGGGCCGGCGGCTTGGCAGCAGCACGGCGCTTTCCGTAGACCGACACACTGTGGTCGGTCCAGGCACTTTGCCTATTGCGTCAGATCAACTCACAGGCGCCTGCACACCTCAGGAGGAAGCCACGCCAAAGGCGGCCCCCCCTCAGAGGGGTCACCGGGGAAAGCCCCAGCAACCCAGAGCAACCACGAACCACCCATAGCCACCCAGAACCACCCAGTACCACCCATAGCGCCGTCATCCAACGCAGCCTTTTGGGCATCAGGCTTGCCGCCTTCCTCACCGGCCCTGCCGGTCCGGCAACCCCTGCAGTCCGCCCAGGGTGGACGGTGCCAATTGATTCAGATAGCTGGCAAAGCCGCCCACAATGCGTCCCATCCGGCGCGCGCTGGTGTAGGCACGCACCTTGTTGGTCCGGGCAATGGTTGCACCCATGTCGGTCAAGCGGCGCACCAGGTCGGCGTCCTCATGGCAGGCCAAAGGCGCAAAGCCCCCCGTGCGCAGGTACGCCTCCGCCGAGATCCCGAAACTGGCGCCATGCACATGGGCATGGCCCTCACGGTCGGCATACAGCGACTCATAGTGCTGTCGTTCATGCAGGCTGAAACCCTGCCAGTCATCCACCGCCACCACGCCGCAGACAGCATCCGCCGCCTTGCTGCGCGACCACAACGCCTGCTGGGCCAACCAGCACGGTGCCACGGCGGAATCCGCATCGGTAAACGCCAGCCAATGGGCGCCGCGCTCGATCAACGCCAGCGCCCCCGCTGCCCGCGCCATGCCCACGTTGCGGTTGTTCACCGGCAGGGTCAACACGCCGCATTGCCGCGCCACCTCGGCCGTGCCGTCGCTGCAGGCATCCAGCACCACCAGCACCTGCACGGCCTCGCCTTGCAGGTCAGGATGCTGGGCAGCCGTTCGAAGCGCCTGAAGGCAACGCCCGATCAGCGCTTCCTCATCATGCGCCGGCACCACCACGCCCATCATGACGCAGGGCCTTCCACACGGCAGGCGTGATCAAGACGGGTCCAGACATCAATTTGAAAGTCGGTCTCCCGATGCAGGCGCGTGTGTTGCACGACCCCAGACGCGTCGAACACCTGCCGCAGACCGTCGTGCGCAGCTTCACCGCTGATGAGGAAATCATCGGCCGTCTGGCGCCAATGGCAGGCCAGGACCGTGCCGCCCGGGCGAAGCGTCTGCACGCAATGCTGCGCCACGAGAAGACAGTCCTCGGCGTCCAGGTAGTACAGCAGCTCACTGAGCACAATCAGGTCCAGGGGCTGATCGGGCCACTCCTGTGGAATCGTCATCTGACGCCAGGACAAGCCGGGGCGCATCCCCACCTGCTCGGCGGCACGGTTCAATGCGGCCCGGCTGGCGTCGGCACACAGCAGTTGCTCGCAACGCGCCAGCAATGGCTCGCTCAGCACACCGTTGGCGCAGCCCGGCTCGAACCCGCTGGTGTATCGCGCCTGAGGCAGGCAGGCCAGCGTGACCGCACGTTTGCGGGCTTCATACGGGCTGGTGCGATACCCCCAGGGGTCCGGCCGCTGGAACAGCACATCCATGTGGCGCACCAGCGGCGAAGGACTGGCCGCCGCACCCGCGCGCAAAGAATTGGAAGGACAGGTCACGCGGTTTCCCCTCGGAAGAAGAACTCGGCGGGGCGAAGCAGACGGTCGATCGAACTGGGCGGCAGCACCGGCGCGCGGCCTGGGTCCGGATCCAGCTGGCTGCGATGGGCTTCAATGGCGACACGCTTGCGCTGCCGAGCCACTGCGGTCAGCGGCAGTTGCACCATCTGATGCCAAGGCACACGGCGATCGGCCGGCACCGCCCAATGCCACATCCAGACCGGCATTTCCCAGAAACTAAACCCGATGCGCCCGACCAGCCCCGCACAGGCCCGTCCGCAGGCCTGGTGGTCCGGATGGCCGTCGCCGCGCCACGTGGTGACGACCACATCGGTGGGCCTGAGCAGGGGCGCCAGCTTCTGCACCAGCGCCTGCTCAGCATCCGCCACACCGCCATCGGCCAGCCTCAGCAGCCGCAGGTCGGTACCACCGCCGAGAGCGGCCAGCCCCCGCGCCCGTTCGCAGCCGCGCTGCCGGACCAGATCCGACGGCGTCCAGCGTGTGGAGTCAGGATGGCTGGCCTCACCATCCGTCACCCCGATCAGCAGCGGCCCGGTGCCGATCGTCTGGCGTTGAAGCGCCATCGACAGCAGGCCCCCACATCCCAGCACTTCGTCGTCCGGATGAGGCGCCACCACCACCAGTCGGCGTTCCGCAGGCAGCAGGGTCTCGATGCGGATCGAGGGGCACTGGTGCAAGTGCGCCGTGGACCACCACTCGGATTCGCAGGTCCCTTCGCCTTCAATGCGCGGGGTATCCCGGTCAGCTTCGCTAGAAGCACCGTGAGATGCGGCGGAGTCATCCTGCTGCGTAGGAGGATGCGGATGCGGATGCGGAGACGGATGCAATGAGAGCGCCGCCTTCTGCGAGTCGATCAGAGCCGCCATGGCTGATCTCCCGACGTGCCGTCCTCGTCCGCTGCGGAAGCAAGAGCGCCCAACGCCGCCAGATCACGATCTCCATGACTCTGGCGCAAAAACACCGGCAAGTCGGCCAGCAGACGTGCCAGATGGGCGTGTCGGCAGAAGGGCCCAGGCCCCAGGGCCCGGGAGACCGAGCGGATCACCCGTTGTGCCGTTTCATCCGTGGCGGTCCGCACACGCAAGGTCCAGGCCCGGGCATCGGCTTGGGGATGACGATCCATCCAGGACGCCGCTTCCCGCAGGGTGGCCGCATTGGCGCTCAACAGACCGTCCACCTGCCCTAAAGCCAACTGCAGGTGCCAGGCTTCGCCCTGGCGCAAGCTGGTGGCCAGCCGCAGCGCCTCGGCCAGCGATTCCAGCGCCCCATGCCAGCAGGCCGCAATACCGGCCCCGCCCTGCCAGAAGCCGGGACGATGCAGGTAGCCGGCGGCATCGCCCAACAGGCGGGCAGGCACATCCTCAAAACTCACCGTGGCGGTGCCGGTGCCGGCCATGCCCACTGCCGCCCAGGCCGTGTCATCGATGCGCACACCCGGCTGATGCAGGTCGACGTCCGCCAGCCAGGGCCCGCTGCCATCCGGCATCCAGGAGGTCAGCAATGCGCGCTCCACATCGGCAGCACCCGAACACCAGGCCTTGCGGCCGGACAACAGCACACGCCCCTCCTCCGTTCGGGTGACGGTCACCCGCGCGTCCGGCGCTTCCGCGGCCCAGACCGCATAAGCGGGTGGCGTCACTGTGGTTGACGTCTGGAAGTGGCCATTCAGACGCGCATCGGACACCAAATCCGCCTCCGGCACCACATCGGTCAAGACGGGTGCCACCGCCGCCATGCGAGAGGCGTGGGCCGGTCCTGCGGGCTCCAGCTCCGCCAGAATCGCCAGCGCATCGGTGTGGGATTCGTACAGTTTGGCCAGCGCCAGGTCGTCCGCTGCCACGCGCGCCAGCATGCGCCAGCGCTGCAGGGTCCGACCCTGGCCAGGGCCTGGCAGCAGGTCCAAACCAGCATTGATCAACTGCCGCAGCCTTGCAGCCGGGCTCATGCCCTGGCTTTGGCGCAGCCAGTCACCCAGACGACGCGGGGCCAGGCCGTCGGCATCCACCGAGGCGTCCAGCACGGGAACGGGAACATCGAGCAATTGCATCCCGGGGTTTGGCAATCCTCGTGCCCTGATGAACGATTTGCTACGCCTTGAGCCTTCCGGGCCGGGTCGGGCGTCTCCGTTCGTCCCGGGCAACGCTGGGCCCCGAGGTGTAGGATTCGACCCGTTCAGGATCAATCCCCCTCCTTTCATGAGCAGCTCTGCCCCCACCTCCGCCGTCTACGACCGCCTGCAACAGCTGGGCATCACCCTGCCACCGGTTGCCGTGCCGGCCGCCGCCTATGTGCCCTTCGTACGCACCGGCAATCTGGTGTTCCTGTCCGGCCATATTGCCAAGAAAGACGGCAAAACCTGGGTCGGCCAGTTGGGCAAGGACACCGACACCGCCACCGGCAAGGCCGCCGCACGTGCCATCGCCATCGACCTGATGGGCACGCTGCAGGCCGCCGTCGGCGACCTGGGCAAGGTCACACGCATCGTCAAGCTGATGAGCCTGGTCAACAGCACCGCTGATTTCACCGAGCACCACCTGGTGACCAACGGCGCTTCCGAACTGTTTGTGGAAGTGTTCGGCCCCGACGTCGGCGCCCATGCACGCAGCGCCTTCGGCGTGGCCCAGATCCCCACCGGCGCTTGTGTGGAGATCGAGCTGATTGCCGAGGTGCAGAGCTGATGCGGCTGCTCCTCACCCCCCCGCGGGTGCTGGCCGTCACTGCCCTGGCCTCGCTGGCCGCCCTGGCGGCTGCGTTGGTCGCTCAGTATCAGTTCGACATCAAGCCCTGCCCCTGGTGCGTGATGCAACGGGGCATCTTCATTCTGATTGCGGTGGTGAGCGTGCTGGGCTGGTGCCTGCAGCGCGTCAAGGCCGCGCGGGTGGTCGCGCTGCTGCTGGTGGCCGCCCTGGGCATCGCCGGGCTGGTGGCCGCCGGTTATCAGCATGAAGTGGCGGCCAAGCTGGCCAGCTGTGACATGACCTTTGCGGACAAGGTACTGACCGCGCTGGAGCTGGAATCCCGCTGGCCCAGCGTCTTCATGGTCACCGCCTCCTGCAGCGAAGCGTCGGCCTACACCCTGCTGGGTCAGCCGTACGACATCTGGAGCGGCCTGCTGTTCACGCTGATCGCGCTGGGCGCCCTGCTCACGCTCAAGCGCCGTCCCCGGCTGCACGGGTGACGTTCGGGGCGGGTGGCTGTGCGCGTCAGCGTGACTTCAGCCCCAGCCCCACAAACACCGTCCCCGCCAGCCGGTCCAGCCACAGGCCGGCCTTCGGGCGACGGCTGATCCAGCGGCCGATGGCGCCGGAAAAATACCCCAGCAGCCCAAACAGCAGCGCCGCCTGCGCGGTGAACAGCAGCCCGAGCTGCGCCATCTGCAAGCTCTCATCCCCGCCGCCCGCCACGACGAACTGCGGCAGGAACGACAGAAAGAACAGCACCACCTTGGGGTTGATCGCATTGGCGAACACCCCTTTGAAGAACAAGCGCCGCAGGGATTCCTCCGGCGGCGCACTCTCCAGCCGCACCGCACCGGAGCTGCACAGGGCCCGGATGCCCATCCAGATGAGGTAGAGCCCCCCGCAGACCTTCAGCACCGTGAAGGCGACGGGAGACGCCGCCACCAGCGCACTCACGCCAAGCACTGCCAGCACGGTGTGGCTCAGGCACCCCAGCGCGCAGCCGAGCCCGAAGGCCATGCCATGCCGGCGTCCCTTGGACAGCCCCATGCTCAGCACCATCAGGTTGTCCGGCCCCGGGGAGGCGGTGATGAGCAGTGCAGCGGCCAGGAAGCCCAGAAATTGTTCAAGCGTCAGCATGAGCGGGATGATAGCCAGCACGGCAGGCCCTGCGCGCCCGTCGCGCAGCCGATGCGACCCGGGCCAGGGCCGGTCATGGGCCTGTCACCGGGGCGCGCCAGCATGAGCGCCTTTGTCCCCTGGAGTGAGCCATGGACCGCCGCCGCTTCCTCAATGCCAGCGCCCTGCTCGGAGGCGCTTCGCTGATCCTGCCGCACGGCGTGCGCGCCCAGGCGCCGGCGATCATCACCCGCGACAGCATGCGCCCGCAGATGCCGCATGGCGTGCAGAGTGGCGACCCGCTGGCGGATGCCGCGATCGTCTGGACCCGCGCCGACCGCCCCTCGCGGATGTGGCTGGAATGGTCCACCACGGCCAGCTTTGCCCATGCCCAGCGGGTGCGAGGTCCATTTCTGCTGCAGGACACCGATTTCACCGGCCGTGTGGACCTGCACCAACTGCCGCCCGGCCAGGAGATCTTCTACCGCGTCCTGCTGCAGGACCTGCACAACGAGCGGGTGATGTCCGAACCGCTGGAGGGCCACCTGCGCCTGCCCGGCGCCGCTGGCCGTTCGCCCTTGCGCGACGTGCGCTTCTGCTGGAGCGGCGACACCATGGGCCAGGGCTGGGGCATCAATCCGGAATGGGACGGCATCGGCATCTATGAGCAGATCCGTCGGCTGAGCCCCGACTTCTTCCTGCACAGCGGCGACACCATCTACGCCGACAGCCCGATTGCCGCCGAAGTGAAGCTGGCCAACGGCAGCATCTGGAAGAACGTGCTCACTGAAGAGGTCAGCAAGGTGGCCGAGACCCTGGACGAATACCGGGGCCGGTATCGCTACAACCTGATGGACACGCATGTGCGCCGCATGTCCGCCGAGGTGCCGCAGATTTGGCAGTGGGACGACCACGAGGTGACCAACAACTATTCGGACAGAAAGGACCTCACCGGCGACTCCCGCTACACCGAGAAGCATGTGCCCCTGCTGGGGGCACGGGGCACCCGGGCCTTCATGGAATACGCCCCGATGCGGCGCTTTGGTGACGCCGAGGTGGAGCGCATCTACCGCCATCTGCCCCAGGGCCCGCTGCTCGACGTGTTTGTGCTGGACATGCGCAGCTATCGCGGCCCCAACGGCGCCAACCTGGAGACCGAAGAAAACGCCACCAGCGCCTTCATGGGCACCACCCAGGTGGACTGGCTGCTGGACGGTCTGCGCCGCTCCAAGGCGGTGTGGAAGGTGATTGCGGCGGACATGCCGATCGGCCTGCAGGTGAGCGACGGCAAGGACACCCAGGGCCGCGACAAGTGGGAGGCGATTGCCAACGGCGACAACGGCGCCCCGCGTGGCCGCGAACTCGAGATCGCCCGCCTTCTCCAGGGCATCAAGCAACTGGGGCTGCACAACGTCGTGTGGCTGACCGCCGATGTGCACTACACAGCCGCCCACTTCTTCGATCCGGGCCGTGCCCAGTTCAACGACTTCCTGCCTTTCTGGGAATTCGTCTCCGGGCCGCTGCATGCGGGCGGTTTCGGCCCCAACAAGGCCGATGCCACCTTCGGCATGCAGGTGATCTATGAAAAGGCCCCCAAGGAAGCCAACTCGCCCCCGTCGGACGGTCTTCAGTTCTTCGGCCAGGTGGACATCGACGCCAAGACGCGCGCGCTCACCGTCACGCTGAAGGATCTGACCGGCGCCTCGCTCTACAGCAAGACGCTGGAAGCACGCCGCGCCTGAGCGGTCTTCAGCCGCCGCCGGCCGCCATCAACGGTATTCCATGGCACGCAGCACGCCCTGCATCGGCGGCAGCTGCGCGACCATGGCCACCAGTTCACGGATGCTTTCGGTGGCGGTTTTGGCCCGCACACTCGCAATCTGGGTGCGCACCGTGGAAATGGCCACGCCGTGGCGCTGCGCGATTTCCTGGGGCTGCAGGCCTTCACACAGCGCCTGCAAAACGCCCTGCTCCGCCGCCGTGAGCTGATGCTCCCGGGCGAAGGCCAACATCGGCAGCTCACCACACAGGTTGCGTTTGCCCAGCACCAGCAGGGCGTGGGTCTGCTGCCCATCCACCATCGGCAGCACCGACAGGGACAAGCGCTGTGCGCCCCGGCCCAGGCAGATCAGATGGCGCAGGCTGCGTTGCTGCGCATCTTGCAGTGCCTGCTCCAGGCGCTGCTGGTCCGGCCGCTGGACCGCTGTCAGCAGGCCTTCCACCACCTGCACCGGTGCTTCCGGACCCAATTGCTCCCGGGCTGTGCAGTTGGCATACACCAGCCGACCGCCGTGGCCGACCAGGCAAACGCCCAGGTCAATGGCATCCAACGCGCTGCGCCACCACTTTTCCTGGCCACGCCGACGCTCCGGCCCGCGGTACACGGACCACCAATCCAAGTCCTGGGACCTCCCCAGCATTCCATCCATCGTTGCCTCCGGTGATCGGGCTGTGGAACGCGGCTCGGCTTGCGCATCTTCTAACTTCCTGTGCGAATAGCAGAGCAACGTCAGGATGTTAGAAGATGGCGGACAAAATGCGTAGCAATGTTTTTGGGGGAGGCGCCCCCCTGGCTAAGGGACAAGTGGATGTCGGGTTCGGGAGAACTTTCACGTGAGCGCCGAAAATACGCACCAATTCCGCCAATTCCGCCAATTCCGCCAATTCCACCAATTCCACCAATTCCGCCTATTCCGCGCGTTCTGAGCCCTTCAGGCCCCAGCGGCGCGGGATCAAGCCGCCATGAACCCCAGGTCGGGCTGGCTGAAGTTGCCAATGCCCGGCAGGACGGACGGCAGGTCCGAGGCGCTGACACCCATCCAAAGCGCCAAAGTGGCAGCCAGTTGGTCCACCGCCGTGGTCGGCAGCAGGCGGCCCTGCCCCACATCGTCTGGGCCGTTGACGCTGACCGAAGGCAGTTGGCCATAGAAACGCCCGCCCTTGACCGCACCGCCCATCACCAGATGGTGGCTGCCCCAGCCGTGGTCGGAGCCGTCACCGTTGGAGGTGAGCGTGCGGCCGAAGTCCGAGGCGGTGAAGGTGGTCACGTTGTTGGCCACGCCCAGTTCCTGCAGCGCCGCGTCAAAGCTGGCCATGGCATTACCCACCTGCTGCAGCAGCTTGGGATGCTGGTCCACCAGCACATCATGCAGGTCGAAGCCGCCCAAGGACACAAAAAACACCTGGCGAGCGACCCCCAGTGCAGACCGGGCCGCGATCAGCTTGGCCACCATGCTGAGCTGCGACGCCAGCGACGAGGTGGTGTCGAACGGGGTGGTCAGATTCACGCTGGACAGCGCAGAGCTGACGGTGGCCTGCGCATTGATGGAGCGGGACGTCACCCGGTTGAGCTCGGTTTCCATCCAGTGTGTGCGTTCGCCGGTCACCAGCGTGCGCAGCGCTTCGCTGCAGGCCTGCGACCCGAACAGGCTGCGGGTCACACCATTGATGGCCACGGCGCCGCTGCTGCCCATCTGGTATTGCACCGCCTGCCCCCCCGACATGAACACCGCATTGCCGGAGACATTGATGCAGGTGAAGGTGGCATTGCCGTTGCCCGACAGGAAGCGGTCACCCAGCCGCCCCCCCCAGCCGGAGATGGCGCCTTCGGGCTTGGACGACTGCCAGAGGCTTTGCTGATCGTTGTGCGAGAACAGCTTGGGCGGCAGCGGCACACTCTGCGCCTTGTACTGCGCCAGCGTGGTCGGCTGCATCAGGGTGCCGATGTTGAGCATCACCGCCAGGCGGCCGGCATCAAACACCGGCTTGACGGCCGAGAGCGTCGGAGCCAGCGCCATCTGACGGCCGTCCGGCAGAGCCACCGAGGGCGTCAGCGCGGTGGCGGCCAGCTGATCGCGCGGCGTGGCCAGGGTCTGCCGGATGGTGGCATATGCGGCATGGCTGGCGGCGTCATACGGCACCAGCGTGTTGCCGTAATCATTGCCCCCGTACATGAAGAGGCAGACCAGCGCTTTGTAGTCGCCAGAGGCGGTGGCGGCGGCCGCTTCGTTGATGGCCGCCAGTTGCAGCGCCCAGGGCGCGGCAGTACCGGCCACCGACAGCGCGGAGGCATGCTTGAGGAATTCGCGGCGCTTCAGCGACGCCAGGCGGGACACGTGGGCCATGGGGAGCTCCGCTTATTTCTGGATCTGGTAGTCAGGAGAGGCCAGCAGCAGCAGCCAGCCGGCCTTGACGCGATTGAGCTTGCCCGCATCGTTGGTGGCGGCAATCGTGCCCACGGCGGTGGTGATGGTGGTCAGGGAGGCCTCCGACACCCCGCCCAGCAGCGTGGCCTGGCGCTGGACCAGGCTGGCCGCATCGGCGGCCAGGGCCAGGTCGGCGGTGTAGTCCGGCTTCATATCGCCAATGCCGCCGTTGACCAGGCTCTGCATGAAGTTCAGGTAACCGGCCACCGTGCTTTCGTTGCACAGCTGGAATTCGGGCGCGGTCACGTTGTTGGTGCCCAGTTGCGAGTTGGGCGGCACATACCCGGGCCGGAAGAAGTTGAACACCGAGCCGCTGCGCAGCGGGCTCTGGCCCAGCCGGCTGGAGGGGTTGCTGCAGTCGCCGATGGCCCAAAGGTCACCCGGGGAGGTGAAGCCCACGGTACGCATCCACTGGATCATGCGCTGCACCGGTTCACGCAGCTTGCCGCCGCTGGGCGCGGTGGAGACGGTCCGGGCTTCGTTGTCCAGCAGGATGGCGCGGATCACGGCGCGCATGTCACCACGCTCGCCCTTGCCGTTGTTGTCGAACACGGCGGCCACGCGCTGCACGTATGCGGGGCTGGGGTTGGAGGCCACCAGGCGCTGGATCAGCTGACGGCCGATGAACGGGCCGACGTTGGGATGCGCCACCAGGGTGTCCAGCGCCGTCTTCATGGCGGTGGGGCCGTCCGCCGATTCCGGGATGGTCACGTCCAGCACCTGCTTGGCACCGGTGGAGAAGCGCGAGGCCGTGTGCACCATCGGCCGGTTCATGTAGCTGAAGTCGGTACCGTTGGCATTGGTGGTGTCGAAATCCCACCCAGTGAAGACGCGGGCCAGCGCGGTGATCTGGTCCATGGTGTAGGTGTCAACGGTCTTGCCGCCGCTGGTCTTGGCGGTGCCGTCCGCATTGAGCTGGTTCAAGCCGATGGTGAACAGCTGCATCACCTCGCGCGCATAGTTCTCATCCGGCTGACGGCCGGTTTTGGGATCTTCCTTGCGGTTGCCGCGCATGGCCAGGTAGACGCCCATGGCCGGCGAGAGGGTCACGCCTTCCAGCAGGTCGCGGAAGGTGCCAAAGCATTTGGCTTCCAGCATGTCCACATAACCGGCGGTGGCGAACTGGGGCCAGGCCACCGGGATGCCGTTCATCGACACCACGAAGATTTCCGACAGGGCCAGCACCACACGCTGGCGCAGTTGGTCCGGCGAGCTGATGAGCTTGCGCCAGAGCGTCGCGTCCATGCCGCTGAGGCTGTACTTGTAGCTCTCCGCGCCGTAACCCTTGGTGGTCAGCCAGTCGGTGTGGCTGGTGGTGCGGGCCGCGCTGAACTGCTGGTCCAGCCAGGCGCTGTAGCCCTTGGACTTCAGCGTGCTGACGTCGGCGTCGCTGGCCGAGAAACCGGCCTGTCCCAGGAAGCGAGCCGCATCCTCGTCGGTGTCGGGTTTGGCACTTTGGGGAACGGTGTTGGGGGTGTCGCCCGAGTCGGATTCGCTGCCACCGCCACAGGCGGCCAGGAGCGCGGCTGCAGCCGCAGCGGCGGTCAGGCTGCCGGGTTGCAGGAAGGTTTCACCCGAGGCCGAAGCGGCCATGGAAACCGCCTGCGTCGCCACGGGGGACGGGCCGCTGCTGAAGTCTTCGTCCAGGTCGTGCGCCAGAGCGCCGGGGGTTTCAGTGGTGAGCATCGCGACACATGGGCTTTTGTGGATGCCGCATGGTGTCGGGACTGCGCGTGTTTCGCAGCGCTATTTGTATAACAGGTGAATCGGGCGGAAACAAACCGGAAATATGTGATTTCTTCACTGCGAGAAACCCGGCCTCAAAGCTACCGGGGCACACACCGACTCCCCCTCATTTTTCGCGTCGCCCCCCCCGAGCCGCAAGGCTTTCGAATCACCGCATTTCACAAGTTACAAGCACTTTCTGTCGAGCGGTAACCGGGCGGAAAGCAGGAAGGCAGCACAGCAGCGAACAGCAGCCAATCAGCAAAGAAAAAAGGCCCCAGCATCGATTCAAACGCTGAGGCCCGATGTGCTTCCCGCTGGAGCGCTCAGCGCAGCGGAACGCCGGTCTTGCTCTGCACGAACTCGCGGGTGACGTCAGGGGCCAGTTCCACCAGCTTCAGCCCTTCAGGCGTGACGTCGATGACACCCAGGTCAGTGATGATGCGGTTCACCACGCCCACGCCCGTCAACGGCAGCGTGCAGGCGGGGATGATCTTGAGGTCTTCGGTGCCGTCCTTCTTGCGGGCCACATGCTCCATCAGCACGATCACTCGTGGCACGCCGGCCACCAGGTCCATGGCGCCGCCCATGCCCTTGACCATCTTGCCGGGGATCATCCAGTTGGCCAGGTCACCCCGCTCGCTCACCTGCATGGCGCCAAGGATGGACAGATTGATCTTGCCGCCGCGGATCATGGCAAAGCTGTCATGGCTGCCGAAGATCGAGCTGCCGGGGATGGTGGTCACCGTCTGCTTGCCGGCATTGATGAGGTCGGCGTCCACCTCGTCCTCGGTCGGGAACGGGCCGATGCCCAGCATGCCGTTTTCGCTTTGCAGCCAGACTTCCTTGTCCGCCGGCACGAAGTTGGCCACCAGCGTGGGAATGCCGATGCCGAGATTCACATAAAAACCGTCTTGCAGTTCTTCGGCGGCGCGAGCCGCCATCTGGTCTTGGGTCCAGGGCATAGGGGTCTCCTCAGGCGGCGGGGCGAATGGTGCGCTTCTCGATGCGCTTTTCCGGATGGGGGTTGTGCACGATGCGGTGCACATAGATGCCGGGCAGGTGGATGGCGTCCGGGTCCAGGTCACCCACGTTCACCACCTGCTCCACCTCCACCACCGTCAACTTGCCCGCCATGGCGCAGGCCGGGTTGAAGTTGCGCGCGGTGCGCCGGAAGATCAGGTTGCCGCTCTTGTCGGCCACCTGCGCCTTGACCAGGGCCACGTCCGGATTGAGCGCACGCTCCATCACGTAGGCATGGCCGTCGAATTCACGGATTTCCTTGCCCTCGGCCACCAGCGTTCCCACACCGGTCCGGGTGAAGAAAGCCGGGATGCCGGCGCCACCCGCGCGCAGCTTTTCCGCCAGCGTGCCTTGCGGGGTGAATTCCAGTTCCAGTTCTCCGGCCAGGTATTGGCGTTCGAACTCCTTGTTCTCGCCGACATAGCTGGAGATCATCTTGCGGATCTGGCGGGTTTCCAGCAACTGGCCCAGGCCGAAGCCGTCCACGCCGGCATTGTTGGAAATGACGGTCAGGTCCTTCACGCCGCTGTCGCGCAGCGCCTGGATCAGGGCCTCCGGAATGCCGCACAGCCCAAAACCGCCCACGGCCATCAGTTGCCCGTCCCGGACGATGCCTTCCAGCGCCTGCGCAGCGCTGGGATACAGCTTGTTCATCACTTGTCTCCTATTGGGTCCACCGCTGAAAAGCGTACTACGTAAGCGCTTAAGTAGCGGCTACGTAGAATTGACTAAGCTCCCCACCGTCGCCTTGCCGCAGACCTGACGCATGCCGCTGGATTACCGAACCGCATTTGACCAGGCCCCGATCGGCCTGGTGATCTCCGAAAACCGCCTGATTCAGGACTGCAACCAACAATTGCTGACCATCTTCGGTGCCGAGCGGGATCAACTGATCGGGCACAGTTTTGCCCTGCTCTACCCCAGCCCGGTGGAATTCGAGCGCACCGGCGAACGCATCATTGCCAGCCTGGATGCCAACGGCTATTACGCCGACGAGCGGGTGATGAAGCGGGTGGCCGGCCCGCGTGCCGGCGAATTGTTCTGGTGCCATGTCTCTGGCCGCGCCCTGGACCCGGCCCGCCCCCATGCCAGCGGCATCTGGAGCTTTGAAGATCTGTCCGCCCGCCGCCAGCTCAAGGCCGAGCTGACCCCGCGCGAGCGGGAAATTGCGGCGTTGCTGATCGAGGGATTGACCAGCAAGCTCATCGGCCGCAAGCTGGGCGTCAGCCCCCGGACGGTGGACGTCTACCGGGCCCGTTTGATGAAAAAGTATGGTGCTGCCAGCACGCCAGACCTCGTGCACCGGCTGCTGGTGTAGCGCGCGCGGCACGGTTTCAAACGTTGACAGATGCCCGCCAACCCCGATCAACACGGGGTTTCCACAAGACCTGGCCCCGGATGTGCGATTTCATCGTGCGTTTGCGGGGCAACCCGCAGGTGCAGAGGTGAATTCTCTTGCACAATACGCGGCGTCCGGTGACACGCCGGGCTTAACTTGCAAGAGTCCAATCGAATGAACAAGACCGAACTGATCGAACACCTGGCTTCCAAGCACGAACTGACCAAGGCCGAAGCTGGCCGCATCCTGGAAACGCTGCTGGACGCCGTGGTCACTACGGTGAAGAAGGGTGGCCAAGTGTCCATCCCGGGCTTCGGCTCCTTCAAGCAGCACGCTCGTGCCGCCCGCACCGGCGTGAACCCCAGCACCGGCGACAAGATCAAGATCGCCGCCGCCAAGCTGCCCAAGTTCACCCCGGGCGCTGGCTTCAAGGCCGCCGTGGACCCGAAGGCTGCTGCCCGCAAGGCTGCCGCCAAGCCTGCAGCGAAGCCGGCCGCCAAGCCCGCAGCCAAGAAGGCCGCCAAGAAGTAATTTCTCGGCAGCCCTCCTCTGCTGAAGACCCTTTGAGGTCTTCCCACAAACCCGGCTTCGGCCGGGTTTGTTTTTTTGCTTCTACAGTTGCTGCATGTCCGCCTCGTCGCTTCGCGTGCTGTCGCTCATCCCGCCGATGACGCAGCTCAACACGCCCTACCCCTCCACCGCCTACCTCACCGGCTTTTTGCGCTCGCGCGGCCAGCACGCCACGCAGCGGGATCTGGCGCTGGGGCTGGTGCTTCGGCTGTTCTCTCGCGAAGGGCTGAAGCAGATCCTGGCGGCGGTGCAGGCCATCCCCGCACCGGACCGCGGACTGGCCTCCACCCATTTCGTGCAGGAGTTCGACCGGTACTTTTCCACGATTTCAGCCACCATGGCGTTTCTGCAGGGGCGAGACACCACGCTGGCCCACCGCATCAACACGCGCGGATTCCTGCCGGAGGGCGCCCGGTTCCAGTCGCTGGACGTGTATGTCTCGGAAGAAGGGGAAGACCCGCTCGCCTGGGCCTTTGGTGCGCTGGGGCTGCAGGACCGGGCCCGTCATCTGGCGACGCTGTATCTGAATGATCTCGCGGATGTGCTGCGGGAGTCGATTGACGCCCGGTTTGAATTCGTTCGTTATGCCGAGCAGTTGGCCACCAGCCAGCCGACCTTCGACCCCTTGCAGGAGGCCCTGCAGGCCGCCCCGAATCTGGTGGACCAGATGCTGGAGCAACTGACGCTGGAAGCGCTGGAAGCGGAACAGCCGGATGTGGTGCTGCTGTCGGTGCCCTTCCCCGGCGCCGTGTATGCGGCCTTGCGCATCGGCCAGACGATCAAGCGCGTACGCCCCGGCGTGCCGGTGGTGCTGGGCGGTGGTTTTGTGAATACCGAGCTGCGCGAGCTGACCGAGACGCGACTGTTCGATTACGTTGATTACGTCACCCTGGACGCCGGTGAGCGCCCGTTGCTGGCGCTGCTGGAGCATCTGGCCGGCCAGCGCGGGCCGCAGCGCCTGGTGCGGACCTTCGTCCGGCGTGCGGAGACGGAGGCGGCGGGGGATGGCGGGGATGGCGCTGCCGGGATGGGCGCCCGTCCGGGCAGCCAGGTCGTGCGATACATCAACTTTGCCGAGCCGGACGTGCCCTTCGAGGACGTGGGCACGCCCACCTGGGAGGGGCTGCCGCTGGGCAGCTATCTGTCGCTGCTGGACATGCTCAATCCGATGAACCGGCTGTGGAGCGACGGCCGCTGGAACAAGCTGACCGTGGCCCATGGCTGTTATTGGAAGAAGTGCAGCTTCTGCGACATCACGCTGGACTACATCTCGCGGTATGAAGCCGCGTCCGCCAAGACCCTGGTCGACCGGATTGAAGCCATCGTGCGCGAGACCGGCCAGACCGGTTTCCATTTCGTGGATGAGGCCGCGCCCCCCAAAGTGCTGCGCGCACTGGCGCAGGAACTGATCGACCGCGGTGTCTCCATCAGCTGGTGGGGCAATGTGCGCTTTGAAAAGACCTTCACGCCGGAGCTGTGCCAGTTGCTGGCCGACAGCGGCTGCATCGCCATCAGCGGTGGGCTGGAAGTGGCGTCGGACCGGCTGCTCAAGCTGATGCAGAAGGGGGTGTCGGTGGAGCAGGTGGCGCGGGTGACACGGGCCTTCACCGAATCCGGCATCCTGGTGCATGCCTATCTGATGTATGGGTTCCCGACGCAGACCGTGCAAGACACGGTGGATGCGCTGGAATATGTGCGCCAGTTGTTTGAAAACGGCTGCATCCAGAGCGGCTTCTTCCACCGCTTCGCCTGCACGGTGCATTCACCGGTGGGCAAGAACCCCGAGGCCTTCGGGGTGGAACTGCTGCCCTTGCCGCCGTCGCCGTTCGCCAAGAACGATGTGGGGTTTGTTGATCCCACCGGGACCGACCACGACGCGATGGGCGAGGCGCTGAAGAAGGCGCTCTACAACTTCATGCATGGCATCGGGCTGGAGCAGGATGTGCGCCGCTGGTTCAGCGTGCGGGTGCCCAAGCCGAAGGTGCCGCGCGATTTCATCGGGCAGGCCTTGAACGGCTGAGGCGGGACGGCAACCACCCTCCCCCTCATGGCGACATCAACGGCAGTCCGTAGATCCGGCCACCGCCGATCAGGCCACCACCGACAGCGATGAGCCGCTGCTGTCGGACTCTTGACTGTTCATCAGCGACAGATAACCCTCGGCCAGGCGCTGCAGCATGGCCTCGGTCTTGGTGCTGCTGGAGGAATCGTCGTCCTTGGGCGGCGGTGGTGGCGGACGCTGTCCGGACGCCCGGTCGGCCTCCATCGCGTCCTGCATCTTCTCCTTGAACGCGGACTGCTCGGCGCTGCTCAGGCTGCCGTCCCCATCGGTGTCGATGGCGGAGAACAATTGCTTGACCTCGTCGGTGGCATCGCTGAGACCGAATTCATCGGCACTCACGCTGCCATCACCATCGGAGTCCAGCGAAGCAATCGGGTCTTGATCCGCACCCGGGGGGCCGTTGGGCGGGGGCTGCTCACTGGAGAGCGCCTGCTGCAAAGCCTGCAACTCTTCGGCGCTGACCGTACCGTCCTGGTTGGTGTCGAGCGCATCGATCAGCGCCTGGGACGTCGACGTCGTACTGCTGACGGTCGAGCTGTCGTCGTCATCGTCATCGCTGTCGTCATCGCTGCCGTCTGAGCTGCTGGCGGCAAACTGCTGGGTGCTCATGAACATCATGAGCTCGGGCGGAGGCCCTGGCGGCGGGCCCGGGGGCGGCCCTTCGGGCGCCTCCGACTCATCCGTCGTTTCGGTGGTGGATTCGCTGCTCAGCGTGAGCGTGGCACTCTCGGTCACGGAAGCGCCGTTGACCTTGAGATGCTGGCTGATACGCGTAGCACTCCAGCTGCTGCCCGTCGATGAAAGCACATTCATCTTGATGCTCCTTTCAGTGAACTGGAGGGACTCGGGCACCAACCGGTGTCAGCACCCACCGCCTCCAATCCCTGTATCGGACAGGGTTACTCCGGTATGAATGGCGGCTTTGTAGGCACTTCTTGTCAGGCTTGACACAATCACTGCGCCAAGACGTCAGGCCACTTGCATTCGGGCGAATGACAACCTGACCGCCTCGTGCTGGTGCAGTCAGGAGAATCCATCAGGGGAATCCATCAGGCGGATGGAGGCGCGATCACCGCTGGGTCAGGGCGACCGCGTGGACTCGACCGCTCAGCGCAGCGGCGGATCAAACAGGTAGCCAACGCCCCGCACGGTGCGGATCAGCGGCGAACTCGGGTCGTCATTGAGCTTCTGACGCAGGCGCGAGACCATCAAATCCACACTGCGCTCCAACGCCGTCACGCCGTCGCCACGCGCCAGGTGAAGCAGTTCCTGGCGCTGCAACACGCTGTGCGGCCGCTCCAGAAAGGCCCGCAGCAGCTTGTATTCGCTCTGGGACAGCACCACACAGAAGCCCCCGGGGCCGGAGAGCCGGCGTGTCATCGGTTCCAGCCGGAAGCGGCCGAACATCAGGACCTCGGCCGGATCCCCTTCACGCGGGCGCAGCAGCGACTTGATGCGGGCCTGCAGTTCTCGCGGCTCGCCATCCTTGGGGACCACCGCATCGGCGCCGCGCTCCAGCGCCAGCACGCGCTCCAGCGTGCTGTCGTGCTGGAGCAGCACGATCACCGGCAGCCGGGACCGCTGACGCAGGCGGCCCAGTGCCGACCAGCCAGCCTCGCGTGCATCACTGGGGTCCAGCAGGCACAGGTCCACCGGCAGCAAGGGGATGCGGTCCAGCAAGGCGGGTTCGCTGCTGTCCGTCACGCGGTACCCCCAGGCCCGCAACAACGCGGCACAACGCAACCGGGCGTGGCTGTCCGGGTCCAACAGCAGCAGATGTGTGCCGGTGGCGGGATCGGGGAATAGAGAACTCATTGTCGGCTGGGCACAAGTGGTTACTGCGCCAAGACTATGCCGACAGAATTGTTTTTGGAGGCGGAACTAGGCCGTTCTCACAGTGCTTTTTACCCTCGCTTTACGAGAGTGATACATGACCGCGTATGCAGACAAAATCAAGCACCACTGAACCATTATTTCGGGCGATTGGCAGATTCTCTTAAGCATTTTTCGCCCTTTTGCGCTTTCCAGCTTTCACTTCGTGTTGCCAAGGGCCAGGCGTTTCGCCCACTCCATTTTTCCACGCCTTTCTTCCACTCCTTTTTTCCACGCCCGTTCTCTCGTCTATTCCACTCCCTATCCCAATCCCACTCCCAATCCCTATTCCACTCCCAATCCCTATTCCACTCCCTATCCCTCTCCCTATTCCACTCCTCTTCTCACGCCTATTTCCGCGCCCACTTCCGCGCCCACTTCCACCCCTTTCATCGCCTGCGCAATTCGTCCATTGTTATGCGCTGCTGCCCTGGATCTGTGCCCGAATGGGACTTCGTTTCTCGTCCAAGGACGATGCGCAGAGGCAATGCGCTGGGAGATCCGCGCCCCTCCCCAGGATGGGAGGTTCTGCTCGGCTACAATCACCCTCAACGCTACGGCCACAGTCTTGCCGCAGCCTGATGTTTTGAGTGCTTGTTCAAGGCCTGCCAGCCCCCTTTGGCGCCAGATGCCCTGACCTCTCTTCACAGCGATCTCCACAGCAGCCGAAGACTGGCACCTCCTCACGGGACGGTGTGCTGCACATGCCCAGCGTGGGCACCACAACAAAGCAGCCTATGAGTTTTGATGCACTGGGACTCTCCCAGCCCCTGCTTCGCGCCATTGCCGAAGTTGGATACTCCTCTCCTACCCCTATCCAGAGCCAAGCCATTCCCGCTGTTCTCAGCGGTGGCGACCTGATGGCCGGCGCCCAGACCGGCACCGGCAAGACAGCCGGTTTCACCCTGCCCTTGCTGCAGCGCCTCTCGACCGGCAAGCCGGTGCGCGACGCTCGCGGCCGCGTGGCCGTGCGGGCCCTGGTGCTCACACCCACCCGTGAACTCGCCGCCCAGGTCGAAGAAAGCGTGCGCACCTACGGCAAGTACCTGCCGCTCACCAGCATGGTGATGTTCGGGGGTGTCGGTATGCAGCCGCAAATCGACAAGCTGCGCAAGGGCGTGGACATTCTGGTGGCCACCCCGGGCCGCCTGCTGGACCATGCGCAGCAAGGCACGCTGGACCTGTCTCATGTCGAGATTCTGGTGCTGGACGAAGCCGACCGCATGCTGGACATGGGCTTCATCCACGACATCAAGAAGGTGCTGGCCCTGCTGCCGCAGAAGAAGCAGAGCCTGCTGTTCTCGGCCACCTTCAGCGACGAGATCAAGGCACTGGCCGACCGTCTGCTGGACAAGCCGGGCCTGATCGAAGTGGCGCGCCGCAATGCAACGGCCGACACCATCGCGCAGAAGATCCACCCGGTGGACCGCGACAAAAAGAAGGAACTGCTGGCCCATCTGATCCGTCAGCATGACTGGCATCAGGTGCTGGTGTTCACGCGCATGAAGCATGGCGCCAATCGCCTGGCCGAGTTCCTGGACAAGCAGGGCATCACCGCCATGGCCATCCACGGCAACAAGAGCCAGGGTGCGCGGACCAAGGCGCTGGCCGAGTTCAAGAGCGGCGACCTGCAGGTGCTGGTGGCGACCGACATCGCTGCGCGCGGGATCGACATCGACCAGCTGCCCCACGTGGTGAACTACGAGTTGCCCAATGTGTCGGAAGACTACGTGCACCGTATCGGCCGTACCGGCCGTGCCGGCGCGCAGGGCGAGGCCCTCTCTCTGGTGTGTATCGACGAGGAAGGCTTCCTGCGCGACATCCAGAAGCTGATCAAGCGCGAGATCCCCCGCGAGGTGGTGCCTGGCTTCGAGCCGGACCCGAATGCCAAGCCGGAGCCGATCGTGATGGGCCGCATGGTGCTCAACGGCGGCCTGGGCAAGTCCGGCGGTTCGCCGCGCCCCAGCGGTGGCGGTGGCCAGCGCCGTGGCGGTGGAGGACGTGACGGTGGGCGCGAAGGTGGGCGCGAAGGTGGACGGGATAGCAGCCGTGCCGGTGCCACCGGTGGCCAGGGACGTCCGGGCGCCAGCCATGGCGCCAGCCGTTCGGGGCAAGGTCAAAGCCAGGGCCAAGGTCGTGGCGGCCAGGGTGGCGGACGCCCTGCGGGCAGCGGCGGTGGTGCACCGTCGGGCCGTGCCGGTGCGCCTCAAGGCCAGGCTCGTCAAGGCCAGGGCCAGGGCCAAGCTCGTCAAGGGCAGGGCCAAGGGCAGCCGCGTCAAGGTGATCGTCGTCCGTCGGGCGCCTCCGGCAACGGCGGCCGCTCTTCCGGCGCCGCACTGACCCGCCCCAAGTCACAGAACTGAGCGCCCCCTCGCAGGGTGGGAGCCGAGGCCAGCCCTGGCTGCCTCGCTCCGGCCCAGATGCGGATGGCGGTGCGCCACCGCGCGAGACGTGCCATCGGCCCGCCGTCAGCACGCGCGCACTGAAGGCCTGCCATAGCAAGAAGCGATCCCCCGGGGTCGCTTTTTTATTTCCAGGACGGCATCCGTCATCCGTCATCCGTCATCCGTCATCCGCCATTCGTCATTCGTCATTCCTCGTCCGCCCTTCAACAGCCCTCGCCCACCGCCAGGCGTTCCGGCTGCAACACCGCTCCCGCTCACGGCATACTCGCGGCCGTAAGCCATGAAGACCGCGCCCATCCTCCCGGCTGTTGTTGATTTTTCCGACGCCAGCACCCCTTTCTCGCCGACCTACGGCGACTACTACCACACGCCCTCTGGCGCCATCGGCCAGGCGAACCACGTCTTTCTTGGAGGCAATGGGCTGCCTGGCCGCTGGTCAGGGCGCACCCGCTTCGTGGTGCTGGAGACCGGCTTCGGCCTCGGCCACAACTTCCTCGCCACCTGGGCGGCGTGGCGCGCCGACCCCGCGCACTGCGACCACCTCATCTTCATCAGCATCGACAAGCACCCGCTACGACGGGAGGACCTGGCGCGGGCCCATGCCCAGTCGCCGGAGCCCGAGTTGGCCCAGGCGCTGCTGGCCGAGTGGCCCGTGCTGAGCCCCAATCTGCACACCCTGGATTTCGAGGGCGGTCGGGTCCGGCTGCTGCTGGCCCTGGGTGATGTGCTGGCGTGGTTGCCCGCGTTGGTGGCCCAGGTGGATGCCTTTTATCTCGACGGCTTCGCGCCTTCCAAGAACCCGCAGATGTGGGAGCCGGAGGTGTTCAAACAGTTGAATCGCCTGTCCGCGCCAGGGGCAACGGCGGCCACCTGGTGCCTGGCCCGGCGTTTGCATGAAGGGCTGGCAGCGGTCGGCTTCCGGGTGGAGCGTGTGCCGGGTTTTGCACGCCGCCGTGAAATGACCAGCGCCTTTTTCGAGCCGCGTTTTCGGCCGTCACCAGCCCCGGGGCGCATTGCCGCTGCCGCCGGGGCGCGTGAAGTGCTGGTGGTGGGTGCGGGGCTGGCTGGGGCTGCATGCGCGCGTGCGCTGCGGCGTCGAGGCCTCTCCTGCACGGTGCTGGAGGCCGGGTCAGCGCCGGCCGGGCAGGCCTCCGGCAATCCCGGCGGGCTGTTTCATGGCACCTTGCATGGCGATGACGGTCCCCATGCCCGATTCAACCGAACGGCCGCGCTGGCGACCGAGCGGGAACTGCGCCGGCTGGCGCCGTCCCTGCCCTGGCTGCAATGGGGGCTGCTGCGGGTGGAACGGGACGAGCTGACGGATGCCCGTCTGGCGCCGATGCAGCGGCTGCTGGCTGCCACCGGGCTGCCGACCGACTATGTACAGGCCCTGACCGCCGACGAAGCAAGCCGGCACGCCGGGCTGCCGCTGGCGCAGCCCGCCTGGTTTTTTCCGGGCGGTGGTGCGGTTTCGCCCGCAGCGCTGATTGCGGCCTGGCTGGCGGAAGCCGGTGTGGCGCCACGCACGGACGCTGCCGTGGCTTGCTTGCGTCGAATCGACGCAGGCCCCGCCCCCCGCTGGCAAGCGTGTGATGCACAAGGGCGCGTGCTGGCCGAAGCGGATGCGGTGGTGCTCGCGGCGGGCACGGCCAACGATCGTTTGAGTGCGCCTTGGCTGGCGGGCCCCGCCTGGCCCTGGCTATCCCAACGTGGGCAGCTCAGTGTGGCGGCTGCGGGTGCGGCTTCAGCGCTGCCCACAAGGCCGGTGGCTGGTGTGGGTTATGCCCTGGCGCTGCCGGACGGCCGCCTCTGTTTTGGTGCC
The DNA here is from genome assembly GCF_026625885.1 of Roseateles sp. SL47. Classification (NCBI taxonomy): domain Bacteria; kingdom Pseudomonadati; phylum Pseudomonadota; class Betaproteobacteria; order Burkholderiales; family Sphaerotilaceae; genus Roseateles; species Roseateles sp. SL47. The sequence goes on from NZ_CP113068.1 coordinate 5,166,115, forward strand.
AGCGCCGATGCCGGCGATGCAGAGCCGGCGCTACGCATGGCGGATCAGGTCCAGAACCTGCAGCGGCTGGGTCAGTTGCTGCCCCGCTTGCGGCTGGCCGACCACACGCCTTCCGATGCAGCCGACGGCGGCCTGCTTCCATTGCAAGGGCGTGTCGGATGGCGCAGCCTGGTGCCGGACCGGCTCCCCATCGTCGGTGTGTTGCCCAGCGCCGTCCCCACCCAACGGGCCGAGCAGGCGCGTTTCTGGCCGCGACATCCGGGGCTTCTGATCTGCGGAGGGCTGGCGTCCCGGGGCATCACCTGGGCCACCCTGTGCGGCGATCTGCTGGCGGCTCAGATCACCGGGGAACCGCTGCCGTTGGAATCGGATCTGGTGGACATCCTGGACCCGGCGCGCTTCGGCGCGAAGTTGCAGCGGCGCTTGTGCTGAGCACCTGAGGTGGCCTTCACGACGCCACGGCCCACGCCGGCTGCCCCGGCTGTGTCGGAGACACCAGAGCGCTGCTGACCGTGCGCGACACCAGCAACGGAATGATGGTGCCAAAACCCAAGCGCTGGAAATGCTCCGAAGCGCGGTGGGCGTCCAACCCCGCAGCATCGGTGTACTGCTCCAGAATCACGAAGCGGTCCGGGTCCTGGGGCGAACGGTAGTAGTCGTAGGAGAGATTGGCGGGCTCCTGACGGGTCGCGGCCGTGAGCTGACCCAGCAGTTCACTGACCTGGTCGCCATGGCCCGGCTTGGCGTGGTAGTAGGCGATGACCTGCAGATACGGTGCGGCGGATGTGTCGGACATAAAGACTCCGGGGATGCGAAACACTCCGACCGATGCTGCCTGAAACACAGCGACCCCGTCGTCACCGAGGGCCTCACATTGCGCGCCTGTCGCACGACCGCTTGACTGACACCGGCCCAGGGCCTCGCCGCGGGCCGATTCGTGGAATTGTTGACTCAAGTCTTCCCACGTCCAGCCGATAAGGCCCGAAGATGCCCCGCTTCGGGGCACTGGACCTCATTTCGCCTCAAAAAAGGGAGCAAAAAAACGTGATCACTTCCATTGCAGGCCGCTCCATCGGCCAGCGCCTGGGTCTGGTGCTGGGCTTGGTGCTATTGATTTCTTTCGTGGGCTCGGGCTTGAGCTATGTGGCGCTGAAGCGTGTGGCGGAAGACACCAGCAGGATGTTCAATGATGACCTGATGGCTGAGCGCGCCGCCAGCGACTGGTTCCGCAACATCACCAACGGCGTGAACCGCACCACCGCCATTGCCATCAGCTCGGACACCAGCCTGACCGAGTTCTTCGCTGCCAGCGTTGCCGAATCGACCAAACAGGCGGGTGAACTGCAGAAGAAGCTGGACGGCTACATGAAGACGCCAGACGAGCGCGTGCTGTTCGAGAAGCTCGGTGAAGCGCGCAAAGCCTATCTCAGCACCCGCGACGCGGTGATGGCGGCCAAGAAGGCCGGTGAAGCGGACAAGGCTCGCCAGATCTTTGATCAGCAGTTCCAGCCTGCGGCGACGAAGTTCCAGGAGGGCATCCAGGCGATCGTGCAGAACCAGCGCAGTTCCCTGGACGATGCGGCCAAGAAAGTGGACAGCTCCAATTCGAATGCCCGCACCAACCTGCTGGTGTTCTCGTTGATCGCGCTGGCGCTGGGCGTGTGGTTTGCCGTGACGCTGACCCGTTCCATCACCCGGCCGCTGCGCGGTGCCGCAGGCGTGGCCGACGCCATCGCCCATTTCGACCTGAGCCGTCCAGTGCCGCGCGGCGGTGCCGATGAAACCGGCCAGTTGCTGGGGTCCTTGAGCGGCATGCAGGAGCAATTGCTGAAGTTGATCGGCGACGTGCGCAGCTCTGCAGAGAACATCGGCACGGCCAGCGCCGAAATTGCCACCGGCAACCATGACCTGAGCGCTCGCACCGAGCAAACCGCTTCCAACCTGCAGCAGGTGGCGGCGTCGATGACGCAGCTCACCGGCACGGTGCGCCAGACGGCCGACAGCGCCATGACGGCCAATCAGTTGTCCAGCTCGGCAGCGGAGACCGCGCAACGCGGCGGTGCGGTGATGGGAGAGATGGTGGCCACCATGGGCGCCATCTCGGAGAGCTCTCGCAAGATTGCCGACATCATCGGTGTGATCGACGGCATTGCCTTCCAGACCAACATCCTAGCGCTGAATGCGGCCGTGGAAGCGGCACGGGCCGGTGAACAGGGCCGTGGCTTCGCCGTGGTGGCCAGCGAGGTGCGCTCCCTGGCGCAGCGGAGTGCGGAAGCCGCCAAGGAGATCAAGTCGCTGATTGGCGCCAGCGTGGACAGGGTGGAAAACGGTTCCCGTCTGGTGGCGGACGCAGGCGGCACCATGACCGACATCGTGGCGAGCGTTCAACGCGTGGCAGACATCATTGGCGAGATCAGCGCTGCGGCTCGCGAGCAGAGCGACGGGATCAACCAGGTCAATGCGGCTGTGGGCCATCTGGACCAGATGACGCAGCAGAACGCCGCGCTGGTGGAGGAATCCGCCGCTGCTGCAGAAAGCCTGAAGGAGCAATCTCAGCGGCTTGCCAGCGCGATCTCGGTGTTCCGGCTGCGCTGAGCACGGCTTGGCGCAGCGATCTGCGCCTTCGATATGAAACAAGGGGCCGAGGGCCCCTTGTTTTTTGGTGCGGGTTGCTGCTGCGGCTTCTGGCGCTTTTGGCGCTTTTGGAGCTTTTGGAGCTTCTGGCGCTTCTGGCGCTTCTGACCCTTCAGAACGTCAGGGTCTTCACACCGGTCGACGTGCCCAGCAGGCAGACCGACGCTTTGTTGCGGGCAAACACCCCCACCGTCACCACGCCCGGCCATTGGGTGACTTCGGCCTCAAACGCTGCGGGGTCGGTGATGCCCAGGCCCCGCACATCCAGGATGTGGCAGCTGTTGTCGGTGACGCAGCCCTCGCGCAGCGTGGCTTGGCCTCCCATCGCAGCGAAGCGCCGGGCAATCTGCGCGGCCGCCATCGGAATGACTTCCACCGGCAGCGGGAAACGGCCCAGCGTGTCGACCAGCTTGCTCTCGTCGGCAATGCAGATGAAACGCTCGGCCAGGTCGGCCACGATCTTTTCGCGCGTCAGCGCGGCACCGCCGCCCTTGACCATGTGGCCGCGATGATCGATTTCATCGGCCCCGTCGATGTACACCTGCAGCGACTGCACCTCCGAAGCCTCCAGCACCGGAATTCCCAGCGCCTTCATCCGCTCGGTGCTGCGCACCGAGCTGGACACCGCGCCGGCAATGCGGACGCCACTCGCGGCCAGGGCATCAATGAACTTGTCCACGGTGGACCCGGTCCCGACGCCCACGATGGTGTCCGGCGTCACGTACTGCAATGCGGCTTGGCCAACCAGGGTCTTCAATTCGTCTTGGGTCATGGGAGCACTCGTGCGGAAATGGGGAAGAAAGTGAGGAGAAAGAGGGGGGAGAGCAAGCCCGCCATTATCGCGTCCCGCTCGCTGAGCCGGACGCCCAGCCACTCAGACGACCGCAATCCAAGGGCCGCAATCCAAGGGCCACAAACGATGACCACAGCCCACAGCAGCAAGGAGCCCAGGCACTGGCACGGGCGCCGACTGAGCGCATCGAGCCGTGGCCCCCAGCCAAGCATGCGCAACTCAAACACCAGCAAGCTCCCGAACAAGGTGGACAGCCCGATCAGATGGACCGTCTCCAATGCCGGGTAGACCCAGGGATGGGACGCCAGGGAGGACAGGGAGCTGAGGTCCAAGGCGTCCATCGGACGGGTTATGCCAGCGGGCGCACGGGCTGCTCGCGTCGTTGCCGCACCGCTGTGGCGAGATCACGCAGCAGCGGCTCGGTCTGGCTCCAGCCCAGGCAGGCATCGGTGATGGACACACCGGGCAGCAGATCGGCCTTGGTCTGGCCGGGCATCAGGTCCTGGCGGCCCGGCTGCAGATGGGATTCGATCATCACCCCTGCCACACGACGATCACCACCAGCGATCTGGCCGGCCACATCGCGCCCCACATCGATTTGACGCTCAAACTTCTTGGACGAGTTGGCGTGGGAGAAATCGATCATCAGCTCCTGCCGCAGGCCTGCGGCCTTCAGCGCCTCGGCGGCGGATTGCACCGAGGCCGCGTCGTAATTGGGCGCCTTGCCACCGCGCAGGATCAGGTGGCAGTCGTCATTGCCGCGGGTTTCGAAGATGGCGGCCATGCCCATCTTGGTCATGCCCATGAAGGCATGGCTGGCGCGAGCCGCCAGCACCGCGTCCGCAGCGATCTTGACCGACCCGTCGGTACCGTTCTTGAAGCCCACCGGACAGGACAGGCCAGAAGCGAGCTGGCGGTGGCTCTGGCTTTCGGTGGTGCGCGCGCCGATGGCGCCCCAGGCGATCAGGTCGGAGATGTATTGGGGCGAGAGCAGGTCCAGGAATTCGGTGCCGGCCGGCAGGCCCAGCGCCGTAACGTCCAGCAGCAGTTGGCGCGCCAGACGCAGACCTTCGTTCATGTGGAAGCTGCCGTCCAGATGCGGGTCGTTGATGTAGCCCTTCCAGCCGACCGTGGTGCGAGGCTTCTCGAAGTAGACCCGCATGACGATGAGCAGATCTTTCTGAAGCTCCGAACGCAAGTCCTTCAGCAGGCGGGCATAGTCCATCGCCTGGCCGTGATCGTGGATGGAGCACGGACCCACCACGCACAGCAGCCGGTCATCCCGGCCATGCAGCACATCGCTGATCTCCTGACGGGCGGACTCCACGATGCGGAGCGAAGCTTCCGGCAAGGGCAGTTCATCCAGCAGAAGCGCCGGGGAGATGAGGGGACGCACGGCGCCAATGCGGGTGTCGTCGGTACGGGTGGAATCGCGGGTGGCGTCGGCGCTGCCGACTTCGCGGTCCTGCTGCGGATGGTCAAGAGTGTTCATGGCGGTGGGCGGTGGGGCCGGTAACAGAGCCGGTGACTGCGCCGATTATCCGCGCCCAGCGTCCATCGAGGGGCCGACCTCCCTCCCGCAGGGGGCTCCCTCTCCTCCAAGCGCAGGAATTGAAGGGAAAAGGAGGCACCGGCGCGGGGCCCTAAAATGCCGCCATGTCCCTGATTCCCTATTCCCTTGCGCGCCCCTTCCTGTTTGGTCTTGATGCTGAACATGCTCACGAAGTGACGCTGGGCACCATCGCCCGCCTCCAGAACACACCGGCCCAATGCGCATGGGCCCAGACCCGTGTCAAGGATCCGGTCACCGTCGCCGGCCTGCGCTTCCCCAACCGGATCGGCCTGGCTGCCGGGCTGGACAAGAACGGCCGCTGCATCGACGGCCTGGGCGCCATGGGTTTCGGGTTTGTCGAAGTGGGCACGGTCACGCCCAAGGCGCAGCCGGGCAATGACAAGCCCCGCATGTTCCGCCTTCCCCAGAAGCAGGCGCTGATCAACCGCCTGGGCTTCAACAATGAAGGGCTGGACAGCTTTGTGCGCAACGTCCACCGCTCCTACAGCTTCCGGGCTGCAGGAGGGCTGCTGGGGCTCAACATCGGGAAGAATGCCGCGACGCCCATCGAGCATGCCGTCGACGACTATCTGCTCGGCCTGGAGGGGGTGTACCCGCATGCGGACTACATCACCGTCAACATTTCCAGCCCCAACACCAAGAACCTGCGCCAACTGCAGAGCGACGAGGCGCTGGACGCCCTGCTGGGCCCGCTGCAGACCCGCCGTCTGCAACTGCAGGACAGCACCGGGCGCACGGTGCCGCTGTTCGTCAAGATCGCGCCCGATCTGGACGAGGAGCAGGTGTCGGTCATTGCCGCCAGCCTGCGCCGCCACGGCATTGATGGCGTGATTGCCACCAACACCACCATTTCGCGTGATGCAGTGAAGGGCCTGCCGCATGCGGAAGAAACCGGGGGGCTCTCCGGGGCGCCGGTCTTCGAAGCCAGCAATCGGGTGATCCGGCTGTTGCGCTCGGCGCTGGGCCGAGACTTCCCCATCATCGGCGTGGGCGGTGTGCTCAGCGGCGAAGATGCCCGGGCCAAGCTGCAGGCCGGCGCCGATCTGGTGCAGCTCTACACCGGGCTGATCTATCGCGGTCCGGCCCTGGTGCCGGAATGCGCAAAGGCGATGGCGCGGCTGTAAGACGTCTCAGCCAGCGGCCCAAGTGACCAACCCGGGTCGGCCCGGGCGGTTCCGCATTGGCCCACCCGGGCGCCAGGTCCGGCCGCCGCAACCCAACGCTGATTCCAGCCCTGATGAGCAAGGTGCGGCTCCGTCAGACTCGGGCCATGCGCCTGATCCATTACCTCGCCCTCAGCTCGAAATGTTCACCGGCGTGATGTACCTCGCGGCGGTGGTGGCCCGCCTGATCGGGCTGACCCTGCTGGACCATTCCCGGGAAGGGCGTCACCGGCTGGGGCGCTCACCGGCAGCGCGCAGGCCCCTTGTGACAGCCGGTGAAGCGGACGTGCCCGAGGACCCCACCCGCAGGGACCGCTGAACACACAGCCGAACACACAGCCTCAGCGCCCATCCCTTGGGCCCACGCGATCTCAGGCCGGCAGCACCCGCATGACCTTCTGCAGGCCTTCCACCACCTTGCCCTTTTTGGCTCGCTTGCCGGCGTGGCCGGCGAGGGCTGCGCCCTTGAGCACTTCCTCCTTGGCCTTGCCGCCTCGGCCGCTGCCCTGCACCAGCAGCGCCTGGGCAAACGCCGCCACACTGATCAGCGCATCCTTGGCTTCCAGATCCATCAGGGTGAGGCCTCGGCCCCCCTTGGGCTGATGCTTCAGCTCGTCCATGGGGAAGGTGAGCATCCGACCGTTCAAGGTCAGGCAGGCCAGTTGATGGGCGCCCGCCGGCACCACCGCAGGCGGCAGGGGCAGTTCCTGCCCTTCCAGGCTCAGGAAGCTCTTGCCCGCCTTTTGACGGCCCACCAGGTCGCCCACTTCAGCCACCAGGCCAAAGCCGCCCGTACCCGCCAGCACCAGACGCTGTGATGCCGCGCCTGCGAAGTAATGGGCGATTTGAGTGCCGGACTCCAGCTCAATCAGCGTCGTGATCGGCTGCCCGTCGCCACGGCCGCCCGGCAGCGCCGACACGGGCACCGAATAGGCCCGGCCGTTGCTGCCCAGCACCACCAGCGGGTCTACCGTACGGCATGGGAAGACGCCGTAGAGCGAATCGCCGGACTTGAAGGCCAGCGCCGCCGGATCCACCTCGTGCCCCTTGAGCGCACGCACCCAGCCCTTCAGGCTGACCACCACCGTCACCGGCTCGTCCACGATGCGGACTTCGGCCACGGCGCGCTTGTCTTCCTGGATCAGCGTGCGGCGCTCGTCGCCAAACTGCTTGGCATCGGCCTCGATTTCCTTGACCACCGTGCGGCGCAGCGACGCCGGGTTGGACAGGATTTCTTCGAGCTTGGTGGCTTCCTCGCGCAGTTGCTTGAGCTCCTGCTCGATCTTGAGGAACTCCAGTCGCGCCAGTTGGCGCAGCCGGATTTCCAGGATGTCTTCCGCCTGCCGGTCGCTGAGCTTGAAGCGCTCGATCAGGGCGGGTTTGGGCTCATCCGAATTGCGAATGATCCGGATGACTTCGTCGATGTGCAGCAGGATCTGATGGCGGCCTTCCAGCACATGGATCCGGTCACGCACCTTGTCCAGACGGTGCTGGGTACGGCGCGTCACGGTGCCAAGGCGGAACTGCAGCCATTCCGTCAGGATGGTGCGCAGCGTCTTCTGCATCGGCCGGCCATCCCCCCCCACCATCGTGAGGTTCAGCGACGCCGACGTTTCCAGGCTGGTGTGCGCCAGCAGCGTGTTGATCAGGTCCTGCTGGTCGATGGTGCGGCTCTTGGGCTCGATCACCAGACGCACCGGCGCGTCCTTGCTGGATTCGTCCCGCACCTTATCCAGCACGGCCAGCACGGTGCCCTTGAGCTGCAATTGCTCCGGCGTGACCGTCTTCTTGCCGGCCTTCACCTTCGGGTTCGTCAGCTCTTCGATTTCTTCCAGCACCTTCTGGGCGCTCACCCCGTGTGGCAACTCGTTGACCACCAGCTGCCACTGGCCCCGCGCCAGGTCTTCGATCTTCCAGCGGGCCCGCAGCTTCAAACTTCCGCGGCCATTGCTGTAGGCGGTGCGGACCTCTTCGGCGGAGCTGATCAGCTGGCCACCGCCCGGGTAGTCCGGGCCGGGCAGCAGGCTGAACAATTCGTCGTCGCTGAGCTTGTCGTTCTTCAGCAGCGCCACGGCCGCTGCCGCCACTTCCCGCAGGTTGTGGCTGGGCACTTCGGTGGCCATGCCGACCGCAATGCCGGAGGCGCCGTTGAGCAGCACAAACGGCAGGCGGGCCGGCAGTTCCTTGGGCTCTTCAAACTCGCCGTCGTAGTTGGGCTGGAAATCAACCGTGCCCATGTCCAGCTCGTCCAGCAGCAGGCGGGCATAGGGCGACAACCGGGCTTCCGTGTAGCGCATGGCGGCGGCACCGTCACCGTCGCGGCTGCCGAAGTTGCCCTGGCCGTCAATCAGCGGATAGCGCTGGCTGAAGTCCTGAGCCATGCGCACCAGCGCGTCATATGCGGCCTGGTCTCCGTGCGGATGGTATTTACCCAGCACATCACCCACCACCCGGGCACTTTTCACCGCCTTGGCTCCACCCGTCCCGGCGAAGGCCAGGCCCATGCGTTCCATGGTGAAGAGGATGCGGCGCTGCACCGGCTTCTGGCCGTCGCTGCAGGCCGGCAGGGCACGGCCCTTCACCACCGACAGCGCGTATTCGAGATAGGCCTGCTGGGCATATTGCGCCAGCGTCAGCGAATCCCCCGAGGGAGTGTTGCCCGTGGGCTTGGGATCGAAGTCAAACGTCTCTTGGGTCATCGGGTTCACCGGCCGGGCCGGTCATCTGGATCTGGGTCTGGCGCCACCTGGTGTCAGGCAGCGGATGAATTCATGGGGCGTCCACCGGCTGGAGCGTCATCTGCTGCGCCTGGGCGCCCATGCGCCGTTGCAGCAGGGCCCAGTACAGCTCCAGGACCAGGTGGACATGCGCCTGGGTTTCGTCGATGTCGGGCACGCCCCCGCCCGCGCGGCGGACGGGGGCTTCACCGGCGTTCCACGCGGCCAGGGCGCCGTCGATGCGCCCGAAGCGGCGGATGAGATCGGCCAGCATGCGTGCGCCGATCAGAATGTTGGTGCGGGCTTCCAGCAGCGCGGAGGGCCGGCGCAGTTCATCGGATGTGCCATACCGCTGGGCGCTGACCAGGGTGAGCTGCATCAGCCCCGTGGCGCCGCGTGGAGAGACCGCATCGCTGCGAAAGCCCGACTCCACCGCAATGATGGCCTTGAGCAGTTCCATGTGGACGCCGGTCTGGGCCTCGGCCTCACGCAGATAGGGCGTCACCGCTTTCACTTCCGGCGCGATGTCCAGCCAGGTCAGCAGCCGCGAACCGTTGTCCGTCTTGCCGGGCACCCGCTGGGTGGGGCTGGCCGCCGAAAAGATCGGTTGATAGCGGGTGTCGACGCGGGTTGGTGCGAAATGGGCCGTGCCGTTGCCATCCACATAGCCCCAGAGTTCAGCACGCCCCGCCTGCGCCTGCAGCGACAGGCCGGCCAGGGACAGCAGCACGGCCGCTCGGGTCAAGGTCATGACGGCTCCCTTCCCTGCGCCTGGCGCGATTCGAATTCGCGGCGCAGCAGCGACATCACGATGAGATCGTCGAAGACCTCGGCGCCCTCCGGGCCCACCTCGCCTTCGATCCGCACGGATTCCCTCAGGCGGCCTTCTTCCACAAAGCCTTCACTGACATACAGCTGCCGGGCGTGCTCATTGCGGCCTTTGACATCCAGCCAGAAGCGGTGCGCGCCCAGCTGGGCAAAGGCCAGGGTCTTGAGCTTGCGTACGCACGCCCGGCCCACGCCCAGCCCCTTGGGCAGCAGCACGATGCGCTTGAGCTCCACCGACCGGTTGGGGCTGCGGCAGCCTTGCAGAATCACGAAGCCGGCGCTGGTGGCGTCCAGCTCCACGATGAAATGGCGCGCATCCGGAAATCGCACGGCGCCTTCGTGCTGGGTCCGCTCCCACGGCGTGATGAACGGGCGGTTGGCGGCGTCCTGCTCCACCCCCACGACGAAGTCCAGGTCGGACAGCATCGTCGGGCGCAAGGTGACCCGGGTGTGGAGCGTCATGGCCACGCCGCTGTGCTTACACGTCCACTTCGATGGAATCGCCGTGCAGCTCCATGAGCTCGCGGCGGGCGGCGGCTTCACCCTTGCCCATCAGCTTGTTGATGGCGCCTTCGGTGTCACCGAAATCGAAGTCCCCGTAGGCCACCTGCAGCAGGCGACGGGTTTCCGGATTCAGCGTGGTGTCCCACAGCTGTTCCGCATTCATTTCGCCCAGGCCCTTGAATCGGCTGATGCTCCAGCTGCCCTCGCGGGCACCTTCCTTGCGCAGTTTGTCCAGGATGGCGTGCTGCTCGGCTTCGTCCAGCGCATAGAGCTTGGCGGCCGGTTTCTTGCCCCGCGCTGGCGCGTCCACGCGGAACAGCGGCGGCCGGGCCACGTAGACATGGCCGGTGGCGATCAGCTTGGGGAAATGGCGGAAGAACAGCGTCAGCAGCAGCACCTGAATGTGGGCACCGTCCACGTCCGCATCCGACAGGATGCAGATCTTTCCATAACGCAGCCCGGAGAGGTCCGGTTCGTCGTTCTTGCCGTGTGGGTCCACGCCGATAGCCACGGAGATGTCATGGATCTCGTTGTTGGCGAACAGCCGGTCCCTTTCCACTTCCCAGGCATTCAGCACCTTGCCGCGCAGCGGCAGGATGGCCTGGGTTTCCTTGTCACGGCCGAGCTTGGCGGAGCCCCCCGCCGAGTCCCCTTCCACCAGGAAGAGTTCGTTGTGCAGCAGGTCGGTGCTTTCACAGTCGGTCAGCTTGCCGGGCAATACGGCCACACCGCTGCTCTTGCGCTTTTCCACCTTCTGGGCGGCACGCTGGCGTGTCTGGGCCTGCTTGATGACCAGCTCGGCCAGCTTCTTGCCGTGCTCCACATGCTGGTTGAGCCACAGCTCCAGCGCAGGCTTCACAAAGGCAGAGACCAGGCGCAGCGCATCCCGCGAGTTCAGGCGCTCCTTGGTCTGGCCCTGGAACTGCGGATCCAGCACCTTGGCCGACAGCACGAAACTGGCACGGGAGAACACATCGTCCGCCATCAGCTTGACACCCTTGGGCGCCAGCGCATGCATTTCGATAAAGCCCTTCACGGCTGCAAACAGGCCGTCCTTGAGGCCGGACTCATGGGTGCCGCCCGCCACCGTGGGGATCAGGTTCACATAGCTTTCGCGCATGACCTGGCCCTCTTCGGTAAAGGCCACGCACCAGCTGGCGCCTTCGCCCTCGGCAAAGTTCTCGCTCTCGGAGGCCGAGGCGTATTGCTCACCTTCGAAGAGCGGAATCAGCGGGTCGGCAGGCAGCGACTGCATCAGATAGTCACGCAGTCCGCCCTTGTAGGTCCAGGTCTGCGTGTCGCCGGTCTTTTCCTGCGTCAGCGTGACGGTCACGCCGGGCATCAGCACGGCCTTGGAACGCAGCAGATGGACCAGTTCGCCCTTGGGCAGGTCGGCGCTTTCAAAGTATTTGCCGTCCGGCCACACCCGCACGGTGGTGCCTTGCTTCCGGTCACCCGCCTTGAGGTCGGCCTTGCGGGTGCGCACCGGCTCGATCACATCGCCGCCAGAGAAAGCCAGTGTGGCCACCTGGCCTTCGCGGAACACAGTGACTTCCAGCCGCTTGGCCAGTGCATTGGTCACCGACACGCCCACGCCGTGCAGGCCGCCGGAGAAGCTGTAGGCGCCGCCAGAGCCCTTGTCGAACTTGCCGCCCGCATGCAGGCGGGTGAACACGATTTCGACCACCGGAACCCCTTCTTCCGGATGCAGGCCGTAGGGAATGCCGCGACCGTCGTCCTCGATGGTCACCGAACCGTCGGTGTGCTGGATGACGGCGATGCGCTTGCCGTGCCCGGCCAGCGCCTCGTCGGCGGCGTTGTCGATCACCTCCTGAATGATGTGCAGGGGGTTGTCGGTACGGGTGTACATGCCCGGGCGCTGCTTGACGGGCTCCAGACCCTTCAGAACGCGGATCGAGCCTTCGCCGTAGCTGCCGGGGGAAGTGACTGCTTTGGTTGCCATGGGGCGGGATTCTAGGGGAGCTGCAAGGCGGCCGCAGCTTGTCGGCCGGCCGGGGTGAGGAAGGAATTGGCCTTATCGAAAGGCAGGGCCCATGCGTCCTTCCCCTGGTAGCCCCCACGGCACGCCGGTTCTTGGCGCAGACAGCGGCCATCACAGCACGGCGCAGGGCGGCCAGGGAGGAATTCAGTCCTGGAAGCAGGGAAAAGCAAGCCGTGGCATCGTCAGTCCCAACCAGCGCAGCCGACCCTAACCGCTGCGTTACCGAACCCGTCCGAGGGCGCTGTTCAGAACATGCGGTTACTTCGATTCCCGATGTACGGTTACATGCTGTCGTAGCATCGGCGGCTGGTTTCAAGGTTCCCGCCTGATGTTCAAGTCCCTTCGATTCGCGGCCGCTCTGCTGGCCCCACGGGTTGGCGCCGCAGCCCGCACCCGCATCGCCGCTGCGGCCGCCCGGACGGGCACCGCCCTGCTCGCCCTGCTCGGTCTGCTCGGCCCACTCAGCCTCGCGGTTGCGGTGGCCCCGGCTGCAGCCGCCGACTTCAAGGCCAGCCCGGAAATGGCCATCGAGCTGCGCCATGCCCAATGGTTTGATGGCGACAAGCTGCAGCGCGGCTCGCTTTACATCGAAGACGGCGTCTTCACCGCCCAACGGCCCAAGAAGGTCAACCGGATGATGGAGTTGCGGGGCCAGACGCTGGTGCCGCCGCTCGCAGAAGGCCACAACCACAACCTGCAGAGCGCCTGGGGGCTGGAGCGCTTCGGCCAGGACTATCTGCGCGACGGTGTGTTTTATGCCGCCATGCTGTGCGCCGACCCTGCCGCCATCGACCCCATCCGCAGCCGCATCGACCAGCCGGACGCTCCGGATGTGCTGTTTGCCACCGCCTGCATCACCTCGTCCGACGGCCAGCCGCTGGCCATGCTGCAGTCGGCCCAGCCCCCGATGACGCTGGACCAGATCGTGGACAAGGCGGTGCTGGTCATGGACATCCCGGCGGATGTCGCCCGCAAATGGCCACTGGTGCGGGAGCGCAAGACCGATCTGGTCAAGGTCATCATGAGCTATCACGACCGCCCGGAGCTGCGCGAGCAGCCGGACCAGCGCGGCAAGCTGGGCGTGACCCCCGAGGTGATGGCGGAAGTGGTGAGGCTGGCCCATCAGGATGGCCTGCGGGTGGTGGCCCATGTGGAAAGCGCCCGCGATTTTGAAGCGGCCGTGCGGGCTGGCGTGGACTTCATCGCCGAGTTGCCGGGGTATTTCCCACAGCATGGGGAAGCCCCGGAAACCCATGAGATCCCGGCGGAAGTGGCCGTGATGGCGGCCGAGCGCAAGATTGGCGTCATCACCGCGACGGTGGCCACGCAGTTGTTCCAGCTGTCGCCGGAACTGCAGGCCCGCATTGAAGACGTGCAAAAGCGCAATCTGGCCCGGCTGAAGGAAGCCGGTGTCCGGCTGCTGGTGGGCTCCGACCTGTTCACCGGCAATGCCTTGAGTGAAGTCCATCACCTCGACGCTCTGGGCGTGCTGGACAGACCCACCCTGCTTCGCATGGCCACGCAGGACACCCCCCGGGCGCTGTTCCCCAAGCGCAAGCTCGGCTGTTTCGCCCCTGGCTGCGAAGCCAGTTTCCTGGTGCTCAATGCGAATCCGCTGGAAGATCTGTCCGCACTGGACAAGCCCTTGCTGCGCATCAAGCAGGGCCGCGTGCTGACCCAGCTGGACGACGTGGCGGCCACCGCCGGCAATGACAACACCCTGGCGGAGGGTGAGGCGGCGCACCGGGCCTCGGCGAAGTCATCGCGGTCCAGCAAGTCCTCCAAATCGGGCAAGACGGCGAAATCCGGCAAAGCCGCCGCCGCCGGCAGCAAGAGCAGCACAGCGGCCAAGACCAGCAAAAGCACCACCAGCAGCAAGGCCAAGAAGTCCTCCGGCGAGTGATCCAGCCCCAGGGAAGCGCCGCGCCCCGATGCCGCCAGGGACTCGTCGTCCAGGTGTCACCTCGACGGGCCAACGGACGCTACAGTTGGTTCATGAGCTCACCGCCCGCCCCTCCCGCCACCGCCCGCAGCGGTGCCCCGCTCAGCCTGCAGCAGGTGCTGCTGTGCGGCGCCGCCATCGTGACCTTGTCCATGGGCATCCGCCATGGCTTCGGCCTGTGGCTGACGCCCATCACGGTGGAGCGCGGTTGGACGCGGGAAGCGTTTTCGCTGGCGCTGGCCGTGCAGAACCTCGCCTGGGGCATGGCCGGGCCGATCGCCGGCATGCTGGCCGACCGTTTTGGCGCGATGCGTGTGCTGGTGGTCGGCGCCCTGCTCTATGCCGCCGGCCTGGCACTGATGGCGGTGGCCACCACCACCGCAGGCTTCCTCGGCAGTGCCGGGCTGCTGATCGGTCTGGCGCAGTCCGGCACCACCTATGCCGTGGTGTATGGGGTGATCGCACGGCAGATTGCCCCCGAGCGGCGCTCCTGGGCCATGGGGGTGGCCGCTGCGGCCGGATCCTTCGGCCAATTCCTCATGGTGCCGGTGGAGAACTGGCTGATCGGCCACACCGGCTGGCAGAACGCGCTGTTTGCACTGTCGCTCGCGGCCTGCCTGATCATTCCGCTGGCCTTCGGGCTCCGGGAGCCGGAAACAGCCCGAGGCGCCGGCAGCCATCATCAGAGCGTAGGCGAAGCGCTGCGCGAGGCCTTTGGCTACCGCAGCTTCCAGTTGCTGATGCTGGGCTATTTCGTCTGCGGCTTCCAGGTGGTGTTCATCGGCGTGCACATGCCGAGCTATTTGAAGGATCACGGCCTGTCGCCCCAGGTCGCCACAGTCGCCCTGGCGCTGATCGGCCTTTTTAACGTGATCGGCACCTACACCGCCGGCACCCTGGGACAGCACCTGCCCAAACGCTATGTGCTGGCAGCCATCTACGGGTTGCGGTCGGTGGCCATCCTGATTTTCCTGCAGGTGCCGCTGACACCCTGGAGCGTCTACATCTTCTCGGCGGTGATGGGGGTGCTGTGGCTCTCCACGGTGCCGCCCACCAATGCCATCGTGGCCCAGATCTTTGGCGTGCAGCACATGTCCATGCTGGGCGGCTTTGTGTTCTTTAGCCATCAGATCGGCAGCTTCCTCGGTGTGTGGCTGGGCGGCAGGCTCTATGACGCCACCGGCAGCTATGACGTGGTCTGGTGGCTGGCCATCGCGCTGGGTGTGATGGCCATGCTGGCCAACCTGCCGGTGCGCGAGGGCGCCATCGTCCGGGCGCCGCGAGCGGCAGCAGCATGAGCCATGAGCACCATGAGCACCATGAGCACCATGAGGACCTGGCGCACCTGGAGGACCTGGTTGCCATGGCTGATGCGCCTGGCCGCGCTGCTGGTGCTGGCGCTGGTTTTCCTGGCCTACGCCCAGCCTTCACTGATGCAACACTTGGCAGATCAGATCTGGGCCTGCTTCTAGGCCGCTTACATAACAGCTAGGGTGGAGACAACATGGTCGTGATCATCACCGGCGCCTCGGACGGCATCGGCGCGGAACTGGCCCGCCAATGGGCTCAGCGGGAAGGATCCAAACTGTCCCTGGTGCTGGCAGCCCGCAGCGCCGACAAGCTGGCCGCCGTGGCCGCGGAATGCCAAGCCCTGGGCGCCCGCACGCTGGTGCAGCCCTGCGATGTGGAAGACCCGCTCGCCTGCCAGGCGCTGGTCCATGCTGCCCTGGGCGCATTCGGCAGCATTGATGTACTGGTCAACAATGCCGGCATGTCGGCCCACGCCCTGTTCGATGAGGTCAAGGATCTCGCCTGGTATCAGCAGCTGATGCGGATCAATCTGTGGGGCTCCGCCTGGGTCACCCAGGCCGCCCTGCCCGCCATCAAGGCCAGCCGCGGCCGGATCGTGGCCGTGTCCAGCCTGGCCGGTTTGCTGGGCATTCCCGGACGCACCGCCTACAGCGCCACCAAATTCGCCATGACCGGCTTCTTCGAGGCCCTGCGGACCGAAGTGGCGTCGCATGGCGTCAGCGTGACGATTGCCTACCCCGGGGTGGTGAACACCCAGATCCGCCACCGGGGATTCAATGCCCGTGGTGAAGCCTCCGGGCATAGCAGCATGGACGAGCGCGGCGCCATGAGCGTGCAGACCTGCGCCCGGCTGATTCTGGACGGCACCCTGGCCCGGGAGCGGGACATCGTGATGACCGCCAAGGGCAAGCTGGGCCGCTGGCTGAAGCTGCTGGCCCCGGGTCTGGTGGACCGTTTGGCCCTGAATGCGCTGAAGCGGGAGCAACGCCCTCAATGACCGATGTGATGCCCCCTTCCCCTCCCCCTCCTCCGCCCCAAGCAGCCGCGACTTCATCCGCAACGGCTGCCGCACTGTCCTCCCACCCTTCACCCGCCCCCGCCAGTGACTGGGTGCTGCGCTGGCGTCAGGCCTGGGAGCGCCCTGGCAGCACCGCCCTGGATGTTGGTTGCGGCCACGGCCGCCATGTCCGGCTGCTGGCGGGTGCGGGTGTGCAGGTCACCGGCGTGGACCGTGATGCGGAGGCCCTCGCCGGCCTGCGCGAACTGCCTCAGGTCGAGATCATCCAGGCCGACATTGAAGCCGGCCCCTGGCCGCTGCAGGGCCGCCAGTTTGATCTCGTCCTGGTCACCCACTATCTCTGGCGCCCATTGCTGCCGCTGATCAAAGCGGCCGTGGCGCCGGGGGGCTGGTTGATTTACGAAACTTTTACCGAGGGACAGCAGACCATCGGCCGCCCGTCCCGGCCCGACTTCCTGCTGCGCCCCGGTGAGCTGCTGAGCGTCTGCGAAGGTTTCCGGGTGGTGGCATTCGAAGACGGATTTCTTGAGCCGGCGTCCGGCGCGTTGCCCTTGCCCACCGGGGAGACTCCCCCGGTCAACGGGCGTTATGTCCAGCGCGTTGCTGCGGTGCATGCCAGCGGCGACGGGCCCTCCCAGCCCCCCCGGTACCGGCTGAATCCCTGACCGGCGCCTGGGTCTTCCCCCCAATCCGGGCGGCGCTGATCGGGTCCGGTGGGTCCCCCAGCCACCGACTGGCCGGGGAAGCGCCGCCGCTTCAGTAGAATCCGTCAGATCTCGAGGAATCCTCAATGAACGCAATTGTTGGCAGCATCGTCGCCTTGGTGACGCCGATGCATGAAGATGGCCGTATCGACTTCGACGGGCTGCGCGCCCTGATCGACTGGCATATCGACCAGGGCACGGACGTGATCGGCGTGGTGGGCACGACCGGTGAATCGCCCACCGTCACGATGGAAGAAAACCGCGAGGTGATCCGGGTGGCCGTGGAGCACGTCAAGGGCCGCAAGCCGGTCCTGGCCGGCACGGGTGCCAATTCCACCGCCGAAGCCATCGAGCTGAGCCACTTTGCCAAGCAGGTTGGCGCGGATGCCACCCTGTCGGTGGTGCCTTACTACAACAAGCCCTCGCAGGAAGGCATCTACCAGCACTTCAAGGCCATCGCCGAAGCGGTGGACATTCCGATGATGCTGTACAACGTGCCGGGTCGCACCGTGGCGGACATGAGCCCGGAAACCGCCGTGCGCTGCGCCTCGCTGCCCGGCGTGTTCGGCATCAAGGAAGCCACCGGCAACATTGAACGGGCTGCCTGGCTGATCAAGCATGCGCCCAAGCACTTCGGCATCTATTCCGGCGATGACGGTACCGCCGTGGCCCTGATGTTGCTCGGCGGCCGCGGCCATGTCAGCGTGACGGCCAACGTGGCCCCACGTGACATGCACGCCATGTGCATGGCCGCCATCGAAGGCCGTGTCCGTGAAGCGACCCAGCTGCACTTCAAGCTGCTGGGCCTGCACAAGCAACTGTTCTGCGAACCCAGCCCGGCGCCCACCAAGTGGGCCCTGAACCAGCTGGGCCGCTGTGGCAACCATCTGCGCCTGCCCCTCACCCCGCTGACGGCCCAGGGCCAGCAGCTGGTGGGTGCAGCCATGAAAGAAGCGGGCCTGATCTGATCCCCCACGGTGGCTCAGGGGTGGCCGAGTTCGGGCCACCCCGGTCACCGAGGCGGCTCAAGCCTGCTCTAATCCTCTCTCACCCTGTTTCTGAATGCGGCTGGGCCGCGGTGACCAAACGGAGATGTCTAGCGTGACTCGTTCCCTTTCCGATACCTGCGCTTCCACCCCGGTGCGCCTGGCCTGCCTGGTGGCAGTGGCCTCGCTCGCGGCGTGCAGCTCGCTGGACAGAATCACCTCGGGTGACAAGGTCGACTACAAGGCCCAGGCCAAGCAGACCACCGGCCTGGATGTGCCGCCCGACCTGACCCAGTTGCCGCGTGACACGCGCCCGGCCGGTGGCACCGTGAGTGCAGCCCAACTGGCGAGCCAGCCGACCGCTCAGCGCCCCCTCGGCGCAGCCCCCAACACGGTGGCCGTGGCCAAGGCGGGTGAAGCGGAATTCCAGCGCCTGGGCAACTCCCGCTGGATTCATAGCAACCTGACGCCGGAAGAACTCTGGCCGCAGCTCAAGGCCTTCTGGGGGGAGCGTGGCCTCCAGGTGGAAAGCGAAGACCCGGCAGTCGGCGTGATGGAAACCAACTGGGCTGAAAACCGCGCCAAGCTGCCGCAGGATTTCATCCGCAAGTCCATCGGCACCATCCTCGATTCCATCTACTCCACCGGTGAGCGCGACAAGTACCGCACCCGGGTGGAACGCAGCCCGAACGGTGGCACCGACATCTACATTGCCCATCGCGGCATGATCGAGGTCTACACCAACAGCCAGAAGGACGACACAGCCTGGCAACCGCGCCCTGCGGATCCGGAGCTGGAGTCCATCATGCTGTCGCGCCTGCTGCTGAAGCTGGGCGGCAAGGAAGACGCGGCCCAGGCCGTGGCCGCCAACCAGCCGGTGCCGCAAGGGTTCGAGAGCCGCCCCGCACCCACACCACGCTCGCTGGCGGATGTGCCGAACAGCATCCAGCTCAACGAAGGGTTCGACCGCGCCTGGCGCCGGGTGGGCCAGTCGCTGGACCGTCACGGCTTCACCATCGAAGACCGCGATCGCAAGCAGGGCCTGTTCTTCCTGCGCTACGCCGACCCCAATCAGGCCGGCAAGGACGAACCGGGCTTCTGGTCTCGCCTGTTCGGCTCGGACAAGGCGACGGCTTCGGTGCGTTACCGCGTGGCGGTCAAGTCCGAGGGTGAACGTTCCACCGTGGTCATCCTGGACGACAAAGGCCAGCAGCAGACCAACGAAATGGCCAAGCGCATTCTGCAACTGCTGCTGGAAGATCTGCGCTGAGCCGCAGGCCTTCTCCCCAGCAAAACGCCACCCTCGGGTGGCGTTTTTATTTGGATATTTGGAATATCCACTCTAATACCAGTGCCGAAGTGTTTGATTTAAAACTGGCAAGGCTGATAAAAAGTGCAAAAAGAAAAAGCCGCCTGGGCCAAAGGCCAGGCGGCTTTCTCGCGGACGAAGATCGTCTTAGTTGCTAGCGGCCGAAGCGGGAGCCGAAGCGTCAACGGCCGGAGCCGAAGCGGCGTCCACCACCGGAGCCGAAGCGGGAGCCGAAGCTTCCGGAGCGGGAGTAGCGACGGGAGCAGGAGCCGGAGCTTCTTCCTTCTTGCCGCAAGCGGTCAGTGCAACAGCGGCCAGCAGGGAGGCCAACAGGATCGACTTTTTCATACTTGTCCTCAAGTAACTTTTAGACGAACAATCAATTACCGGTAATTAATGAAGCCGTACAACTGTGCAAGTGGACTAGCCAGGGGTTAGCCAAGGGTTAATCGCGGTCAAGTACGAATGCACGAACTTCAAGCAGACCAAGACGGGGAAAACCTCGAGCGCTTTCCTCGCCTAGCCAAAGATTATAGCCATCAGTTTGTAATCTCCTTACAAGCCCAGGGTGCTACCCGCGAATGAATCGGTAGAGCGTTGCTCAATAGCGTCAAACCATTCCTTCGTCGTGGCCTCCTCCCGGGCATGGCGCAGGGTCAATGACGCCCGGGTGGGAGTCCAACGCTTGAACACCAGCAATCCGGGTGCCAGCACCACGCCGATCGGCGACGGCTGGCTGCGTTCACTGCTGTCCGCCGGCTCGAACGCTTTGGCAGTGACGACGTGATCATGCCATTGACGCCACTGCACAAAACGCGGGTGCGCACGACGTAGAGGCTCGTAATCCGCCGCCAGCAGCCGCAGGCGGCGGTGCGGCAGCGCCCAGCCATGCAGTTCCTCCAGCAAGGCAGCGTCAGACAGCGGCCAGTCACCGAAATCCGTGTCCATCCAGCAGAGCTCGCGGCCCGCCTGCTCAGCACACACCTGCAAGACGTGACGCAACAGTTGCTGAATCTCGTCTCTCGATTCGTAAACGCCGTCCTGCAGTTCCATGCGTGCTCCCGTGGGCGCCTCAGAGGGGCTGCACCCAGCCGTCTTCCGCCCATTGATCCAGCAGATCCCGTGCCCCCTCGCTCAGCCGGGCCACATCACCCGCCGAGAGGCGGCGCTGGTCAGCCAGGCGCCGCATCAGCGTCGCGTCGCGGCCGCCCGCGCGGAAGGAGGCGCCGTTGATGAAGATGTGGGCCTTGTCATACATCATCCGGCTGCGCGCATCCAGCCGGACATCCCCCCCTTCCGCCAGGGCTTCACCCGCATCAAAGAACACCAGCGGCTTGGGTTCGGTCAGAGCTTCGCCCAGCGCACGCTCCAGGGCCAGCGGCTCATGCACCGCCTTGAGCACGGCCTCGCGTGCAAAGGCCACCAGGGCCTCGGGAATGAGGCCAGGCGCCACGGTGGCGGGCTGACGGGGATCGACATACATGCGGTCGGACCCCGGCACATCGTCTTCGTCGCCTTCGTCGGTCAGGCGGACCAGCAACTCATTGGCCAGCTCTGCGCGCCAGGGTGAACGGAAGCCCACCGACGCGGTCATGCAATCGCCGCCCACCGCCACACCGTCATGGGCCCAGCCGGGCGGCAGGTAGAGCATGTCGCCCGGTTCCAGGATGAAGTCCTGCTCGGGGGTGAAGTCCGCCAGGACCTTCAGCGGGACATCGCTCCGCAGTTCACCGGTGGTGGCCACGCCACGACGGCCAATGTGCCAGTGCCGGCGTCCGCTGACCTGGATGAGGAAGACATCGTAGGAATCGAAATGGGGGCCGACACCACCGCCGTCACTGGCATAGGACAGCATCAGATCGTCCAGCCGGGCCTCAGGCACAAAACGGAAGCGGTTCAGAAGCTCGTGGGCCGCGGGCACATGCAGGTCCAGGCCCTGCAGCAGCACCGTCCATTGCGGCTTGCTCCAGGCCGGCAGCTTGCTGATGGGGCCCTTGCGCAGGGACCAGCGGTCGCCCGGTTGCTGGCTGACCAGACGGGACTCCACCTCGTCACTGGCCGCGAGCCGGGCCACGGTGGCGCGGTCAATGGGCGGCACCACGCCGGGCAAGGCCTGGCGCACCAGCAAGGGCTGCTTCTGCCAGTGGCGCTTCATGAACTGTTCCGGGCTCAGGCCGCCCAGCAATTCGGTGGGGACGGAGATGTCCAGGCCGGAGCCGGAGGCCTTGGCCTTGGTGGTGGCTTTGGTGGTGGCTTTGGTGGCGCCCTTGGTGGTGGCTTTGGTGGTGGCTTTGGTGGCGCCCTTGGTGGTGGCTTTTGTGGTGGCCTTGGCAGCGACACCACGGTCGGCCCTTGTTGAAGTCTTGGGCGCAGCAGGCACCGCAGCGGCGGTGGCGTTCTTGGTGTTCTTGGCAGTCATGTCGGCATTGTCCTCGGTTCAGCCGGGCGGGAATCGGCCATGCGAGAATCCGTTGATGCAAATCACTGCCCCCTGCGTAGTCTCCCTGACGTGGAGACTGGAAGATGCCCAAGGCCAGTCCGTGGAAGAACTGAATCCCGCAATGGAATTTTTCTACGGCGGCGATGACCTGTTTGCCAAAGTCGAGGAGGCTCTGGCGGGCCATGTCGTCGGCGACGAGGTCAGCGTGGCGCTGCAGCCGGAAGATGCCTTCGGCGACTATGAAAGCGACCTGGTCTGCTTCGAGGCGCGCGAAATCTTCCCCGAGAACGTGGTGGTAGGCATGCAGTTCGAAGGCCTGCCCGAAGGCGCAGCCACGCCGGACATGCCGGCCGACCGCATCTACACCGTGACCGAGATCTACCCCGAGCATGTGGTGCTGGATGGCAACCATCCGCTGGCGGGCATCGGCCTGCGCATTCACGTCACGGTCTGCGACGTGCGGGAAGCCACCGAAGAAGAGATTGAAGCCGGCACCCTGGGCGACTCCGGCTTGACCGTGCTCAACGGCCCCGCGCCGGACGAACCGCTGCACTGATCCACCCGCACGGGTCGAGGCTCAGGAAGCCCGGGAGCCTGGTGAAGCGCGCCTGGTGGGGGCCCGCAACGTCCCTCAGCCCTTGCCCGTCGACCCGAACCCGCCTTCGCCGCGTGCCGAGGCGTCGAAGTCGTCCACCAGGCGGAACTGCGCCTGCACCACCGGCACGATCACCAATTGGGCCATGCGGTCCATCGGCTGCAGCGTGAAGGCCTCCTGGCCCCGGTTCCAGACGCTCACCATCAACTGGCCCTGGTAGTCCGAGTCGATCAGGCCGACCAGATTGCCCAGCACGATGCCGTGCTTGTGGCCCAGGCCGGAGCGCGGCAGGATGATCGCCGCCAGCCGGGGGTCGCCAATGTGGATGGCCAGACCGGTGGGCACCAGGCTCGTCTGGCCAGGGGCGATGGTGAGCGGGGCATCCAGGCAGGCCCGCAGGTCCAGGCCGGCACTGCCCGACGTGGCATACGCCGGCAGGTGCTCCGCCATGCGGGCGTCAAGGACTTTCAGATCAATCGTGGTCATAGGGAAGAGTAAGGTCGGGCGGGGCGGGTCAGGCGGGATACGTCGTCAGGCGCTGGGCGATTTCGCGGACCAGTTCCCGCGCCAGGGTGAGCTTGTCGGCACGCGACAGTTCACGCTCCCCGCGGGCATCCACCAGCACCAGCGTATTGTCGTCCTGACCGAAGGTGGCCGGACCCAGATTGCCCACGATCAGCGGCACATTCTTGCGCTGACGCTTTTCACGAGCATGCTTCACCAGATCCTGGCTTTCGGCAGCGAAGCCCACGCACAGCGGCGGACGCGGCAGCGCGGCGACGGTGGCGAGGATGTCGGGGTTCTCGGCCAGTTCCAGGCGCGGAATCTCTGCTGCGCCCGGCGCAGCGTTCTTCTTGATCTTGTGGGTCTGGGCCTGGGCCGGACGCCAGTCCGCCACAGCGGCCGTGGCCACGAACACGTGATGAGACGCCGCCAGCGGCAGCACCGCCTCCAGCATCTCGCGGGCGCTCTGCACGTCGATGCGGCGCACGCCCTGCGGCGTTGGCAGATGTACCGGCCCGGCCACCAGCGTGACATCGGCCCCCGCCTCCGCTGCTGCGCGGGCCACCGCAAACCCCATCTTGCCGCTGGAGCGATTGGTGATGCCGCGCACCGGGTCGATGGCTTCGTAGGTGGGCCCGGCCGTGATCAGCAGCTTGCGGCCGGCCAGCACCTTGGGCTGGAAGTGCGCCACCACCAGCTCCAGCAACTGCTGCGGCTCGAGCATGCGGCCGTCGCCCACTTCACCACAGGCCTGGTCGCCGTTGCCGACCCCCAGCACCACGGCACCATCGGCCTGCACCTGGCGGACATTCCGCTGGGTGGCCGGATGGGCCCACATTTCGCGGTTCATCGCCGGGGCCACCAGCAAAGCGCAGCGATGCGCCGGGCGCGCCAGCGCGGTCAAGGTCAGCAGATCGTCGGCGCGGCCCTGCGCCAGTCTGGCCATCACATCGCCACTGGCCGGCGCGATCAGCATCGCATCGGCCTCGCGGCTGAGGTTGATGTGGGCCATGTTGTTGTCCGGTCGGGCATCCCATTGGCTGGTGAAGACCGGTCGGTTGGACAGCGCCTGCATCGTCACCGGCGTGATGAACGACTCGGCGGCCTCCGTCATGATGACCTGCACGGTGGCGCCAGCTTTCACCAGCAGCCGCGTCAGCTCGGCAATCTTGTAGCAGGCAATGCCACCGGACAGGCCCAGCAGCAGGTGCTTGCCGGCCAAAGGATTGGATTCGGACATAGCGTGCGACTCTATCAGCGCAGGCCCGGCCCGGAACACAACCGGATCAAGACCCGCCGGTCAACTGACCTTGGTCATGAGGCTCTCCGTACCGAACGCGCACAGCGCGCACGAAACCGGAGCAGGACACTTCTGAAACGGCAGAGACGGTTCTACTTGCGGCGGAACACCAGGTCCCAGACGCCATGGCCCAGCTTGAGGCCGCGGTTCTCGAACTTGGTGAGCGGGCGATAGGCCGGCTTGTCGGCATAACCGGCATCCGGCGCGGTGTTGACCAGGTCCGGGTCGGCCCCGAGCACCTCCAGCATCTGTTCCGCATACGGCGCCCAGTCGGTGGCGCAGTGCAGATAACCGCCCGGCGCGAGATGCTTCACCAGACGGGCCACAAACGGCGGCTGGATGAGGCGGCGCTTGTTGTGGCGCTTCTTGTGCCAGGGGTCTGGGAAGAAGATGTGGACACCGGCCAGGGAGGCTTCTGGAATCATGTGCTCCAGCACTTCCACCGCGTCGTGCTGGAAGATGCGGATATTGGAGATGTCCTGCTCGCCGATGAGCTTGAGCAGCGCGCCCACGCCGGGTTCATGGACCTCGCAGCCGATGAAATCATGGTCGGGCAGGCTGCGGGCAATCTGCGCCGTGGCGCCCCCCATGCCAAAACCGATTTCCAGCACCACGGGAGACTGGCGGCCAAAGACCTGCGCGGTGTTGAGCGGGCGCTGCTCGAAGGGCAGCACAAATCGCGGGCCCAGTTCGGCCAGGGCCTTGATCTGCCCCGTGCCCATGCGGCCGGCGCGGACCACAAAGCTGCGGATGCGGGCACGGGCAGCAGATGCATCGCCACCGTCTGCGGCAGGGTCCGAGTGACCAACATCATGCGGATCGGTGGGAATGGGCGTGGGAAGCGACATGGTGGCGAGCAACGGAAATGGGACCAGCCTCGGTGAACGAGGCCGGCAAGAGAATTGATTTTAGGGGAGTGGGCGATTCAGGCCCTGGGACCGGCGCTCAGACCAGCCGGCCCATCACCAGCGGTGAAGGCGACCAGGGCGCGGCGGCATCGCTGATCGTCACCGCCGCTTGCAGACGCGCCGCCGCCGACTCGGCGGCCGCTTCGGTCGCCGCATGCACAAAGGCCAGCGGCTCACCAGCAGCCAGCACATCGCCCAACTGGCGCATGCCATTGAAGCCCACCCGCATGTCCAGCACATCACCGGGCAGCCGACGTCCGCCCCCCAGCTCCACGATGATCAGCCCGATGTCACGCGTCTGCATGGCCGTGAGGCGACCGGCGCGCAGCGCTGGCACGGGACGCACCACCGGCGCCACAGGCAGGTACTGCTGAGCGTTCTCCACCAGATCGGTCGGCCCGCCCAACGCAGCCACCATGCGGCCGAAGCGCTCGGCTGCGGCGCCACTGTCCAATGCCGCCTGCAGCCGCTCACGCGCCGCTGTCAGATCGGGCACCAGGCCTCCCATCAGCAGCATCTCGGCCGCCAGGGCCAGCGTCAGTTCATGGGTCCGCGGGTCGCGGGGCACCCGGCCTGTGAGGTAATCCAGCGCGCCCTGCACTTCCAGCGCATTGCCGATCTCGCCGCCCAGCACCTGATTCATGTCGGTGATCAATGCATGGGTGCGAAGGCCGGCGCCCTGCGCCACTTCCACAATGCTGCGGGCCAACTCCTCGCCAAAGGCCGGTGTGGCGGCAAACGCGCCATTGCCGCATTTGATGTCCATGGCCAGCCCCTGCAGGCCGGCCGCCAGCTTCTTCGACAGGATGCTGGCGGTGATCAGCGGCACGCTCTCCACCGTGGCGGTGACATCCCGGGTGGCGTAGAAGCGCTTGTCGGCCGGTGCCAGGTCGCCGGTCTGGCCGATGATGGCGCAGCCGAGGGTGCGCACGATGCGGTCGAAATCCGGATTCGCCGGCGCCGTGTTGTAGCCGGGAATGGCTTCGAGCTTGTCCACCGTGCCACCGGTATGGCCGAGGCCGCGGCCCGCGATCATCGGCACATAACCGCCGCAGGCCGCCACCAGCGGGGCCAGCATCAGGCTGAGCTTGTCACCAACACCACCGCTGGAATGCTTGTCCAGCACCGGGCCCGGCATGTCCGGCCAGGCCAGCACACGGCCACTGTGCATCATGGCGCGGGTGAGCGCCACCGCTTCCTCACGGTTCATGCCCCGCAGGAAGATGGCCATGCCCAGCGCGGCCACCTGCCCTTCACTCCAGCTGCCATCAACCAGACCCCGCACAAAATGCTGGATCTGCGCCTCGTCCAGCGCATGGCCTTCGCGCTTGGTGCGGATGATTTCTTGAACAAGCATGAGGCGGCCGAACTTCAGTACACGCTCTGCACGGCCTGGCTGGCCTGGCCGGCCAGCACGGCTTCGATGTCGTCCAGCAGGCCGCTGGCGCCGAAGCGCATGCGGCGCGGCTGCACGGCGTCGGGGCCCAGGGTCTGGGCCGCCATCTGCAGATAGGTGCGCGCATCCACCACCGAGCGGATGCCACCGGAGGCCTTGAAGCCGGCATGACCCAGCCCGCTGGCCTGGATCTCCTCCAGCATCACGCGGGCGGCGTTCACCGTGGCGGACACCGGGCTCTTGCCGGTGCTGGTCTTGATGAAGTCCGCGCCCGCCATCAACGACAGGCGCGTGGCTTCACGGATCAGGTCCGCCGTCTTCAGCTCGCCGGATTCAATGATGACCTTCAGCGTCAGCGGACGGGTGGCATGGCGCACTTCGGCCAGGAACTCCGCCACCTCGCTGGCCTGGCCCTGCATCAGGGCACGGTACGGCAGCACCACATCCACTTCCTGCGCACCGGCGCT
Source organism: Roseateles sp. SL47 (assembly GCF_026625885.1). NCBI lineage: Bacteria > Pseudomonadati > Pseudomonadota > Betaproteobacteria > Burkholderiales > Sphaerotilaceae > Roseateles > Roseateles sp. SL47. Next base: position 5,193,209 of record NZ_CP113068.1, read on the forward strand.
GGCAAGGGTGTCGATGTCGGCCAGCACACGCGGCAGATCCAGGCTGCCATCGGGGAAGTTGGCCACGGCCGCCACCTGGATGGTGGCGGGGAGCGCGGCACGGGCCTGCGCCACAAAACGGGGCCACACGCACACAGCAGCGACAGGGCCCCGGCCTTCCGCGCCGACGGCACGCCGGCACAGGGTGTCGATGGTGGCGGGGGTGTCCCCGTCATTCAGGCTGGTCAGATCCAGGCACTGCAACGCCAGGCGCGCTGCTTCTTCAAGACTCATCTCGGTCTTCATTCATAACTCCCAGGATGGCCATGCAGCGCATGCTGCCTTCGGCCTTGTGAGCCGATGGCCAGCGCCTCATCGCCCGATCATCGCCCGATGTTGGGGAATGCCCATGGCCTTGCGGCCACGGCCCCATGATCTTGCACGGTCCGGCGCTCAGGCGCGCAGCGATTCCAAGGTCGCCAACGAGGCCAACAGCTGGCCCAGGAAGGCCGAGGCGCGGTCGCCGGACGCCTTGGCCTGCTGCAGTGTCAGTGCGTGCGTCAGCGCTTCGTCCGACAGACCCGCCGCCATGTTGGTGATCAGCGCCAGCCCCCCCACCCGCAGGCCGGCATGGCGAGCCAGGATGGTTTCCGGCACGGTGCTCATGCCGACGGCGTCCGCGCCCCAGGCGGAGAACATGCGGATCTCGGCGGGCGTTTCAAACTGCGGGCCGACCGCCCAGACGTAGACGCCCTGGCCCAGCACCATGTTGTGGGTCTGGGCCACCTTGACGGCCTGATGGCGCAGCTCGGCGTCATACGCGGTGCTCATGTCGGTGAAGCGGTCATTGCCCGGCAGGCCGGTCAGCGGCGAGCGCTGCGGCGCATTGATGTGATCCGAAATCATCATCAGGCTGCCCGGGGGCAGGTGCGAACGCAGGCTGCCGGAGGCGTTGGTCAGCAGCAGCAGCTTGACACCCCAGGCCTTCAGGCTGCGGATGGCGCCGGCCATGCCGGTGCAGTCGCCGCTTTCGTAGGTGTGGGCACGGCCGCGCAGCATCACCACGCGTTGCTGGCCCACCCGGCCCACGGTGACCTCGGCCACATGGCCCTCCACCTTGGGTTGGGGAAATGCCGGCAGCTGCGCGTAGGGCAGATGCTGCTGGTCCTGCAGTTGCTCAACCGCACCACTCCAGCCGGAACCCAGCACCACGGCCACTTCCGGGGCTTGCTCGCCAAAGGTGGCTTTGAGGGTGGCGATGCTGGCAGTGATGGCGGCATCCAGGGCGGCGCCTTGCAAGGGCATGGACATGAGGTTCTCCTTCAGGCGTTCTTGAGATGGTCGGGGCCGAAGCTGGCGGGCAGCAACTGCTCCAGCGTCCAGTGGGCGCGCACGCCGGTGCTGTCACCCGCGATGACGATCAGATCGGCCGGCTGCGCGAACTCGCGCAGCTTCTGGCGGCAGCCGCCGCACGGGGTGATGATTTCGCTGCCGGCACCGGTCACCATGACCGCGCGGGCCACGCGTCCACCGGCCATGATCATGTGGCCCAGGGCGGTCGTTTCGGCGCACCAGCCTTGCGGATAGGCGGCGTTTTCAATGTTGCAGCCGGCGTGGATGCGGCCGTGCTCGTCCAGCACGGCCGCCCCCACCAGATACTTGGAGTACGGTGCGTAGGAGTGCTGGCGGGCGTCCATCGCAGCCTTCAGCAACTGCTGCACCAATGAATCGGTCAAACCTGGAATGTGCATCGTTGTCCCTTCCATTCTTCACGCTCGGCGGCAGAGCCCCAGGCTGCGCGACCTGTGGCGGGCCTCACGGGGCCTGAGCGGCAATGCCTGGCGCCCAGCCGCCGTCCAGCGGCTGCCGCGCCTCAGCGCTCTTTCACATACGGCTTGCTCAGCGCCTTCGGCGCCACGGCCTGGCCGATGAATCCGGCCAGCAGCACCACGGTCAGGATGTAGGGCAGCGCCTGAATGGCCTGCACCGGCACCTCACCGATGCCGGGCAGCGACACGCCCTGCAGCCGGATGGCCATCGCGTCGAGGAATCCGAACAACAGGCAGGCCGCCAGCGTGGGCAGCGGCTTCCACTTGCCAAAGATCATCGCGGCCAGGGCGATGAAGCCACGGCCTGCGGTCATGTTGGGCGAGAACGAAGCATTCTGCGCCAGCGTCAGATAAGCCCCACCCAGCCCGCACAGCACGCCGTTGAGCATCAGCGCGGTATAGCGCAGGCGCGGCACCGACACCCCGGCGGCATCCACCATCGCGGGGTTCTCCCCCACGGCGCGCAGACGCAGACCGGGCCGCGTGCGCTCCAGGAAGAACCACACCACGACCACCAGCGCAAACGCCAGGTACACCAGCAGGTTGTGGCTGAGCAGCCCATGGCCCAGCACCGATCCCAGCCAGCTGCCCGGCACCGGTTCGGCCCACTGCGGCAGCAGGCCGGTGAGACGCTGCGAGGCGTCGATCGGCGGCGTTTGGCCACCTTGCGCAAACCAGGCAATGCCCAGCACCACGGTGAGGCCCGCAGCCACCATGTTCAACGCCACACCCGACACCACCTGGTCGCCGCGGTGCGTCACGCAGGCAAAACCATGCAGCGCCGACATCGCGCAGGCCACGGCAATGGCCGCAGCAATGCCCAGCGGCGCGGAATGGGCCACGCTGGCTACAGCGGCCGCTGCAAAGGCGGCCGCCAGCATCTTGCCCTCCAGGCCGATGTCCACCACGCCGGAACGTTCGGACAGCAGCCCGGCCAGTGCCGCAAACAGCAGCGGTGTGGTGACGCGCAGCGTCGAGGCCAGCACCGACCCGATCAGCACCTCATCCATGAGATTTCCCCTCGCCCGCACTGCGCGCACGGCGCAACAGCAGCGTGTAGAGCTTTGCAAACATCGGTGCGCTCACCATGGCCATGGCGCCGGCGAACAGCACGATCAGGCCCTGCACGGTCACCACCATTTCGCGGCTGAAGCCCGGCACCTCGAAGGACACTTCCACGCCCCCCTGGTACAGCACGCCAAACAACAGCGAAGCCAGCACGATGCCCACCGGATGGTTGCGCCCCATCAAGGCCACGGCAATGCCGGTGAAACCAGCGCCGGCCACGAAGTCCAGCGTCAGCTTGCCCTGGACCCCGGCGATTTCATTGATGCCCACCAGCCCGGCCAGCGCGCCGGAAATCCCCATGGCCGCCAGCACCTGCCAGCGCGGGCGAATGCCCGCGTAATGCGCTGCGTTGGGGTTGGCCCCCACGGCCCGCAGCACATAACCGGCCCGGCTCTTCCAGAGAAACCACCAGACAAACACACAGGCCAGCACCGCCAGCAGAATCGACAGGTTCAACGGGGACGACGGCAGCTCCCATCCGAACCGGGCCGCCAGCTCATGGATGGCGGGCATGCGGGCGGAAGGGGCGAAGTCGCTGCTCTCCACCGACATCGAACCCGCTGGACGGAGCCAGTTCACCAGCAAATAGCCGTTCAGGCTGGCCGCCAGGAAGTTAAACATGATGGTGGTGATCACCACATGGCTGCCGCGCCAGGCTTGCAGATAACCCGGGACGGCGGCCCACAGCATGCCGAAGGCCGCCGCCGCCACGATGGCCAGCGGCAGCATGACCACCGCCGGCAGCTTGGGGCCGAGCCACAGCGAGATCAGCGCCACGCCGATGCCCCCCAGTGTGGCCTGCCCTTCCCCGCCGATGTTGAACAGGCCGCCGTGAAACGCCACGGCAACCGCCAGCCCGGTGAAGATGAAGGTGGTGGTGTAGTAGAGCGTGTAGCCGAGGCCTCGGGCGCTGCCCAGCGCGCCGTCCAGCAGCACGGACAGGGCCTGCACCGGGCTGGCCCCAATCAACAGCACCACGCCGCCGGCCACCAGCAGGGCGATCAGCAGGTTCCACAGCGGCAGCAGCACCAGATCCATCCAGCGCGGCATTTGCAAGGCTTGACTCATGAGGAGGCTTTCGCGGCAGGAGCGCTCTGAGGCTTCTCCGCGTGGTCAGGGGTAGCGGCCATCAACAGGCCCAGGTTCTTCTCGGTGCATTCGTCGATGCCGAGCTCGCCGGTGATGCGGCCCGCATTCATCACGATCACGCGGTCGGCCAGCGCCAGGATTTCGTCCAGCTCGCTGGAGACCAGCAGCACCGCACAGCCCGCATCACGCAAACGGCGGAGCTGGTTGTGGATGAATTCGATGGCGCCGATGTCGACACCCCGTGTGGGCTGGCCCACCAGCAGCACGGCGGGCTGCTGCCCGATCTCGCGCGCCAGGATCAGCTTCTGCTGATTGCCGCCCGAGAACTTCGACGAGCCCAGCTCCGCATTGCGCGGGCGGACGTCGAAGTCCTCCATCATGCGGGCGGTCTGGGCGCGCAGATGGCGTTGGTTCATGGCCAGGCCCAGCGGGCCGGCGCAGTATTGGTCCTGCTCGTGATACCCCAGCGCAGCGGTTTCCCAGGCGGGGAAGCTCAGCACCATGCCCAGCAGGTGGCGGTCTTCCGGCACATGCGCCACCTTGAGATCGCGTGCGGTGCGCGGGTCCAGCCACTGTCCGGCACGGAACTGCTGCCCGGCCAGTTGCAGCGAACCGGCATCCGGCCCGCGCATGCCCGACAGCACTTCCAGCAGTTCGCTCTGGCCGTTGCCGGACACCCCGGCCACACCAACAATCTCCCCCGGGCGCAGCGCCAGGCTGACCTGGGTCAGCAGATGCACGCCCGCCGCACTGGCGACGCTGAGGCCCTGGGCGCTCAGCACCGGCTGGTCGGACTGCGGCTGTGCCGCCCCACCGGCACGCCCCAGGTGGACCTTGCGGCCAACCATGCTTTCGGCCAGATCTTCCGGGCTGGTGTCGCCGATGCGCGTGGTCTTGACCACCGCTCCGGCGCGCATCACCGTCACCGCATCACACAGCGCCATCACTTCGCGCAGCTTGTGGGTGATCAGCAGAATGGTGGTGCCACGCTCGCGCAGGCGACGCAGCACTTCAAACAGCTGGTCGGTCTCCTGCGGCGTCAGCACCGCCGTGGGCTCGTCCAGGATCAGGATGCGGGCACCGCGATACAGCGCCTTCAGGATCTCCAGCCGCTGCAGCTCCCCCACCGGCAGATCGGCGACGGTGGCATCCAGGCGCACCTGCAGGCCGGTGTCGCGCATCAGCGTTTCCAGTTGCTGACGCACCTGGCGCTTGGCGCGCGACAGGAAGAAGGCGGGCTCGGCGCCCAGCATGACGTTGTCCAGCGCCGACAGCGTGTCCACCAGCATGAAGTGCTGATGCACCATGCCGATGCCCAGGTCGATGGCCTGATGGGAATTGCTGATCTGGACCCGCTGGCCGTTGATCTCGATGTGCCCCTCATCGGCATGGTAGTAGCCGTAGAGGATGGCCATCAGGGTGCTCTTGCCGGCGCCGTTTTCGCCGACGAGACCATGCACCGTACCGGGCATGACCGACAGGCTGACCGACCGGTTGGCCTGCACCGCGCCGAAGCGCTTGGAAATGTCGCACAGGCGTACCGCGGGCGCGGGTCCGCCGCGTGAGGACTCTGTCATGGTGGACGCCGGAGGGTCAGTTCTTGCAGGCGTTGTCGGCCATGTAGTCGGCCACCTTGATCTTGCCGGCGACGATGTCGGCCTTGTAGGCGTCCAGCTTGGCCTTCACGGCGGGCGAGATCAGTTTGGCATTGTCCTGATCCAGCGCGTATTCCACGCCGCCCTCCTTCAGGCCCAGCACCAGGATGCCGGGCTTCCATTCCTTCAGCACGTTGTAGACGGCCACGTCCACCCGCTTGACCATGGAGCTCAGCATGGTGCCGGGCTGCAGGTGGTTCTGATTGCTGTCCACGCCGATGGCGAACTTGCCGGCGTCCTTGGCCGCCTGGTAGATGCCCACACCGGTGCCACCGGCTGCGGCGAAGACCACGTCCACGCCCTTGGCGAACTGGGCTTTGGCCAGTTCACCGCCGCGGGTGGGGTCGTTCCAGGCGGTGGCGGTGGTGCCGGTCATGTTCTTGAACAGCTCGACCTTGGGGTTGGCCGCCTTGGCGCCCTGCTCGTAGCCGCATTCAAACTTGCGGATCAGCGGAATGTCCATGCCGCCGATGAAACCCACCTTGCCGGTCTTGCTGGTCAGCGAGGCCAATGCGCCCACCAGGAAGCTGCCTTCCTGTTCCTTGAACAGCACCGACTGCACATTCGGCTGGTTGACCTTCTCGTCGATGATGACGAACTTGGTCTTGGGGAAGTCCTTGGCCACCTGATTCAGGGCCGAGGCCTGCGCAAACCCGACCGAAATGATGGGGCTGGCGCCCCGCTCCGCCATGCGGCGGATGGCCTGCACGCGCTGGGTTTCGTTGCTGATCTCGAATTCGAAGTACTTGCCGCCGGTGTCGGCTTTCCACTTCTCGACGCCACGATAGGCGGCTTCATTGAAGGATTTGTCGAACTTGCCGCCCATGTCGAAGATGACCGCCGGCGTGGTGGCTTGCGCCAGCGCCGTGCCGGACATCAGTGCCAGCGCCAGGCCGGACATGAGCGAGGAAAGCGACATGGAAGGCTTCATTGCAGTCCCGATTCAACGAGGGAGAGGTCCAAACACAAGTCCGTCAGCATGCACGATTCGGGCCACCTGATGCCAAAGACCTTGTCGCAAAGACCGAGGCGGTGGCAGGGGGTCCGACGAGCTCAGGTCTGGACGGAGCGGGGCGGATTTTAAGGATCGCGGAGTGTAGACGAGTCTAAGGAAAACGCTAAACGTTTGCGGCCCCCATGAGCCTGGGGCGCGGGCTCTAAACGCCCGCGCTGTGGTGTCCATGCCATTGAGGGAAAGTGGCCACTGGCCGGGCCGTTTCTGCGCCGCCTGCCCCGGCGCTGCGACGCCACCTTCGCACCGAGCGCCAATCGCCCACGCGCGTGATGAACGGTCCGCAGACTTTTCTCGCAGAGTTGAGAATTACTTTCATTTAGAATCTTTTCTTCGGCCCCGTCGGGCCTGCTTTGCCAGCTCTTTCGGCTCGCCTGGATTCCCACACATGAGCGCTGTCCCGATTTCTACTCTCGCCCAAGCCGCCATCGGCGAGGCACACCGCGTCAAGACGCTGCAGGCCCCTGCCTACGCGCCAGAATGGAAACAATGGTTGGAGGAGCTTGGCTTCGTCGCCGGCGAGCATGTGGCGGTGCTGGCGCGCGCCATGCCCGGGCAGGATCCGTTGGTGGTGCGCATCGGCCAGTCCACCTTTGCCCTGCGTCGCGCGGAAGCGGACTGCGTGCATCTGCTCGGCCTGGATGAGGACGCGTCCTGCGTCTCTCCCACCCACGGCCACCCGGGAGCTTCCCATGCGTGAGGCCGTTGTCCATCTGCATCCCTCCGGCCCCTTGCTGGCGCTGGTGGGCAATCCCAACTGCGGCAAGACCGCCCTGTTCAACCGCCTGACCGGGAGCCGCCAGAAGGTCGCCAACTACGCCGGTGTGACGGTGGAGCGCAAGGAAGGCCGGCTGCGGACAGCGGCAGGCAAGCTGCTGCGCGTGCTGGACCTGCCGGGCACCTACAGCCTTTATCCGCGCTCCCCGGATGAGCGGGTAACGGTGGATGTGCTGGCCGGTCGCGCCCAGGGCGAAAAACGGCCCGACTTGGTGGTGTGCGTGCTGGACGCCACCAACCTGCGGCGCAATCTGCGCCTGTTCTTTGCCGTGCAGCGTCAGGGCGTGCCCTGCGTGGTGGCGCTGAACATGTCGGACCTGGCCGCTCGCCGCGGCATCCAGGTGGACACCGAACGCTTCAGCCAGTTGCTGGGCGTGCCGGTGGTTCGGACCGTCGCCACCGATGGTGCCGGTCTGGATGACCTGCGCGCGGTGCTGGACCGCCCGGAAACCTGGCAGCCCACTGCGGTGGGGGACCCTGCGGAAGCCGCCGACGGCGACGACCATCAACGCCTCACCACCATCCTGCGGGAACTGAAGCTGGACAGCCACCAAGGCGAACTGCCCAGCGACAAGGTGGACCGGCTGGTGTTGCATCCGGTCCTGGGCCCCGTCATCCTCGCGGTGCTGCTGTTCTTCCTGTTCCAGGCCGTGTTCTCATGGGCAGAACCCCCCAAGGATCTCATTGAAGGGGGCATTGCCTGGCTGGGCGAACAGGTCGGCCAACTGCTGCCGGAGGGCTATTTCCGCAGCCTGGTGGTGGATGGACTGATTGCCGGCGTCGGCTCGGTGCTGGTGTTCCTGCCGCAGATCCTGATCCTGTTCTTCTTCATCCTGGTGCTCGAAGAGTCGGGGTATCTGCCCCGGGCGGCCTTCCTGCTGGACCGCATCATGGGCTCGGTGGGCCTGTCCGGCCGCAGCTTCATTCCGCTGCTGTCCAGCTTTGCCTGCGCCATCCCCGGCATCATGGCCACGCGTTCGATTGCGAATCCGCGGGACCGGCTGGTCACCATCCTGATCGCGCCGCTGATGACCTGCTCCGCCCGGCTGCCGGTGTACGCGCTCTTGATCGGCGCCTTCATTCCGGAGCGCACCGTCTGGGGCGGCATCGGGCTGCAGGGCCTGGTGCTGTTTGCGCTTTACATGGCCGGCATCGTGGCGGCGATGGGTGTGGCCTGGATGCTCAAGCGCTTCACCAGCAGCGGCCGCCAGGTGCGTCCGTTGATGATGGAACTGCCCAGCTATCACTGGCCGCACTGGCGCAGCTTGCTCATCGGCCTCTGGCAGCGCACCGAGATCTTCATCAAGCGCGTGGGCACGATCATCCTGGCGCTGACGCTGCTGCTGTGGCTGCTGTCCAGCTTCCCGGCGCCACCTCCGGGTGCGACCGGCGCGCCGATTGAATACAGCATTGCCGGCATGCTGGGACGTGCGCTGGCGGTGGTGTTCGAGCCGATCGGCTTCAACTGGCAGATCAGCCTGGCCCTGGTGCCAGGGCTGGCGGCGCGCGAGATTGCCGTGAGTGCGCTGGGCACGGTGTATTCGCTGTCCGCCACGGCGGAAGACGCGGCCCAAGCGCTGACGCCGCTGATCGTTCAGACCTGGAGCCTGCCAACGGCCTTCTCGCTGCTCGCCTGGTATGTGTTTGCACCGCAGTGCCTGTCCACCATCGCAGCGGTGAAGCGCGAGACGAACGGCTACAAGATTCCGGCCATCATGCTGGCCTATCTGTTTGGATTGGCCTATTTGGCGTCGTGGCTGACCTTCCATATCAGCCGGTGGTTGATCGGTTGATGACCCACGGGCGAGGATCGCCAACACGAGTGTCAATGCCGGGTTGACCATCTTGGCAGCATGTGGGCGGCGGCTATGCTGGCGCCCCATGACTGCCTCCTTCCTCCCCCGCTTCCGCGTTGGTGCCCGCACCGATGCGGCTTCTCTGACGCTCGCACACCCGTTCGCGTTGCAGCTCCCGCGCTCCGCAATGGCCGCCGCGCTGCTGACCGCCGCCGCCACGCTGCCCTTCAACGCACTCGCCGCCTCGCCGGGCGTTGGTGTCGCGGCGGCCGTCGCCAGCGCTCATGCCGGCCCTGCGAGACATTCCCCGGCTGCAGCGGCAAGCGGCAGCAGCGTCACTTCGGCCGCCGACAAGCGCTTCCAGCGTCTTGCCCACGATTACATCGAAGCCCTCTGGAAGCTGGATCCCGAAGCCGCCGTGGCCGCGGGCCGTTATGAATTCGCCGGCAAGCTCAACCTGCCCGACGACCGCACACGCGCCCGCCAACTCGCCTTCACCCGGCAATGGTTGAAGCGCTTCGAAGCCATCGCTCCGGACACCCTCGGCCCCGCGTCCCGCACCGATCTGGGTCAGGTGCTCAACAAGCTGCGCGCCGATCAATTCGGGCTGACCGAGTTGCGTGAGTTCGAATGGAACCCGGCCAATGTGAATGTGGCGGGCCAGCTCGATCTGATCCTGTCCACCGACTACGCGCCGCTGCCACAACGTCTGCGGGCCCTGTCCAGCCGCCTGGCCCGGGTGCCGGCGTATTACCAGGCCGGCGCCGCCAGCCTGCGCACCCCGACGCTGGAGCACACCCAACTGGCCATCGACCAGGCCCCCGGTGTGCTGAGCGTGCTGGACGACATCAGCCAATCCCTCCACGAGCCGCAGGCCAAGGGCCTGAGTGCAGCGGACCAGCGCCAACTCCAGCAGCGGATCGCGGCGGCCCGCGCCGCCGTGCAGACCTGGCGTGAAGGCCTGAGCTCGCGCCTGGCGGCGCTGAAGACCGATGGCAACGCGCGCAGCTTCCGTCTGGGCCAGGCGCTCTACGAGAAGAAGTTCGGCTATGACATCCAGTCCGCCCACAGCGCCGAGCAGATGTACCAGAAGGCCCTGGCCGCTCGTGAGGAACTGCTGACCCGGATGGACGCCCTGGCCGACCAGCTCTGGACGCAGACCCAGGGCAACGCCCCCAAGCCGCAGGATCGATTCGAGAAGATCGGCGTGGTGATCAACACCCTGTCGGCGCAGCACGTGAAGCGCGAGGACTTCGTCAAAGAGATCCGCGGGCAGATTCCGCAGCTGGAACGATGGATCGTCGAGCATGACCTGCTGACCATGGACCCCAGCAAGCCGCTGACGGTGCGTGAAACGCCGGTCTACCAACGCGGCGTGGCGGGAGCCGGCATCGAGGCGCCCGGGCCTTATCGCCCGCAGGACCGCACCTATTACAACGTGACGCCGCTGGATGACCTGACCGATGCGCAGGCCGAAAGCACGCTGCGCGAATACAACCAGTGGATTCTGCAGATCCTGAACATCCACGAAGCCGTGCCGGGCCACTACACCCAACTGGTGCATGCCAACAAGTCGCCCTCCCTGGTGAAGGCGCTGTTTGGCAATGGCGCCATGGTGGAGGGATGGGCCGTGTATGGCGAACGGATGATGCTGGAGTCCGGCTACGGCAACCATGCGCCGGAGATGTGGCTGATGTATAGCAAGTGGAACCTGCGCAGCGTCACCAACACCATCCTCGACTACAGCGTGCATGTGCGCGGCATGACCGAAGCACAGGCGCTGGACCTGCTGATGCGCCAGGCCTTCCAGACCGAGCGCGAGGCACGGGAAAAGTGGCGCCGGGTGCAGCTCACGTCGGTGCAACTGACCAGCTACTTCAGCGGCTACTCCGACATCATGGAACTGCGCCAGCAACGCCGTGATGCGCTGGGTGACCGTTTCAAGCTGAAGGACTTCCACGAGGAATTCCTCAGCTACGGAAGCGCTCCGGTGCATGTGATTGCGGAGCTGATGGGCAAGCGCTGAACCCCGCCAATGGTGTTCCAATCCTGGTCATGAGCCAGGACATTCAGGGGCTTGCCCCCTCCCCCACCCCAAGCGACGCCGGTGCCTCTCAGGCACCGGCGGTTGTGGTCGCGCCTGTGGCCGAACGGCTGGAAGCGCGCATCACCGAACTGGAAATCAAGGCCAGTTTCAGCGAGGACCTGCTGGATACGCTGAACGCCCAGGTGGCCTTGCAACAGCAACAGATCGAGGCGCTGGTGCGGGAGATCACGCAACTGCGCCGCCAGATCCCGGAGGGCCGCCCGGACGGCTCACGCAACTTGCGGGACGAACTGCCGCCGCATTATTGAGGGCCCGACGCGGGCCGCGCCTTCAGGGCCGCGCCGGCGAATTCAGTCCGCGCTGCACCGCGTCGCGGGCCAGGAAGGCCGTCAGCACGCGCTGCACTTCCTTGAAGTCCGACAGCCCGACCAGATCGCCGGCTTGATAGAAGTGGGCCAGCGTGTTCACCCAGGGCCAAAGGGCGATGTCGGCAATGGTGTAGTCGTTGCCCATGATCCAGCCGCGGCCGGTGAGGCGCTGATCCAGCACCTTGAGCAGACGCCGGGATTCAGCCACATAGCGGTCGCGCGGCCGCTTGTCTTCGAAGTCCTTGCCGGCGAACTTGTGGAAGAAGCCCAACTGGCCAAACATCGGGCCGACGCCGCCCATCTGGAACATCACCCACTGCAGCGTTTCATAACGGCGTGCGGGGTCGGTGGGCAGCAACTGGCCGGTCTTCTCCGCCAGATACACCAGGATGGCGCCGGACTCGAACAGCGCCAACGGCTCGCCGTTCGGGCCGTTCGGGTCCAGGATGGCGGGGATCTTGTTGTTCGGGTTCAGAGAGAGGAACTCCGGCGACATCTGGTCATCCGTCTGGAAGCTCACCAGATGCACCTCATACGGCAGGCCCACCTCCTCCAGGAAGATCGACACCTTCACGCCATTGGGTGTGGGCAGGGAGTAGAGCTGCAGACGGTCAGGATGCTGGGCCGGCCACTTCCGGGTGATGGGGAATTGGGAGAGATCGGTCATAGTCCGGCCATTGTCAACACTCCTGCATTCTCGAGTGGTGTCGAAGGTCAAAGCACCTTCACGGGCGAGCACGCGCTGACCCGGCCGGCGGCGGCTCATCGGTCGAGGTCTTCAGGAAGGCCACCAGGTAAGCCACCAAGGCGGCCACACCCTGCCTTCAGTCCCGGGGAATGCGGTTCACCAGGGGCTCGCCGCGTTCAAACGCGGTGATGCTGTCCAGGGTGGTCTGCATGATCTGGCTGATGGCCTCTTCGGTGAGGAAGGCCTGGTGTCCGGTGACGATGACATTCGGGAACGACACCAGGCGCTGGATGCAGTCGTCGGTGATGATGGTGGAGGACAGGTCCTGGAAAAACAGCGACGCCTCCTGCTCATACACATCGATGGCCAGGCCGCCCAGGTGGCCGGTCTTGAGCGCCTGGATGGCTGCATCGGTATCCACCAGGCCGCCGCGACTGGTGTTGATCAGGATGCAGCCCCGCTTGGCGGAGGCCAGCGACTGCGCATTGACGATGTGGTGGGTGTCCGGTGTCAGCGGGCAATGCAGCGACACCACATCGCTTTGCGCCAGCAACGCCTCGGCAGGCACATAGCGCCCCCCCAGCGCCTCAAATGGCGGTGTCGGGAAACGATCGTAACCCAGCACCGTACAGCCGAAGCCCGCCATGATGCGCGCAAAGATGCTACCGATCTTGCCGGTGCCGATCACGCCCACCGTCTTGCCGTGCAGGTCAAAACCCATCAGGCCGTCCAGCTCAAAGTTCCCATCCCGGGTGCGGGCGCTGGCGCGGCAGATCTTCCGATTGACGGCCAGCAGCAGGCCGACGGCGAACTCCGCCACCGAATACGGGGAGTAGTCGGTGACCCGCACCACCTCGATGCCCAAACGCGCAGCAGCCTCGGCATCGACATGGTTGTAGCCGGTGGAACGGGTGGCCAGCAGCCGGGTGCCCTGCGCCTGGAGTTGCGTCAGCACGTCCGCATTCGCCACGTCGTTCACAAACACGCAGACGGCCGGACATCCTGCGGCGAGGGCGGCCGTCTCCCGCGTGAGGCGGTCCTGGATGAACACCAGCTCGTGCCCGGCTTGCTGGTTGGCCCTGCCGAGCAGGGACTGGTCGTAGCGACGGGCACTGAACACCGCTGTCTTCATGGCACTCTCCTTGCCGAAGATTCTGCATGTGCCACGCCCCGTCTGCCGCCACGATGGAACGGAACGGACAAAATCGGCTTCACCATGCCCGCCCCTTCGTCCTCCAAGCGTCCGTTCGCCGCACCACCGGCGCTTGTTCCCGGTGCGGCCCACGCATGGCATCGGGATGTACCGGACTTTGAGCAGGTGTATGGGGTGGCGCGCTGGGACTGGCAGCACAGCGGGGCGCCGGTGGACGCCTTGCGCTGGTCCATCACCTTCAGGACTGCTCGACGGGGTGATCAGCTGACGCGGTGACTGCGCGCCCCGTCGGAATGACGGGTCAGGCTCAGCGCCACGCCCCTGCAGAATTCATGACTATTTCCACATCTTCGTGGCGTGGATCGCACGGTATACGTTTGGTTCCAGACGTTTCCGATGTCACTTTCTATCATCCCGGCATGGACACGTTTCTGACACACACCCCCGCCCTGCGCGCCCCTCACACACGGCCTCGCAAGGCCACCTGGCCGGCCGTGCTGATCACCCTGGTGCTGACGGCCTGCGGTGGCGGCGGCAGTGACAGCAGCTCGAGCGATGGCAACACCGGCACCACTCCGCAAGCGGAAGGCAACTGCGGTCTGGCGGCTCAGGCCGCCTTCCAGCAGGACCTGCTGGACCGCATCAATGCCGCCCGCGCAGCCGGCGCCAATTGCGGCTCGTCCGGTGTGTTTGCCGCCACCACCAGCGTCAGCTGGAATTCCCTGCTGACCCAGGCGGCCAACAACCATGCGCTGGACATGACTTCCAAGAACTTCTTCAGCCACACCGGCTCCAACGGCAGCTCCCTGGGTGACCGGGTGACAGCCGTGGGTTACCCCTGGAGCGCATTGGGCGAGAACATCGCGGCGGGCCAGCCGACGGTCAAGGACGTGATGGATGCCTGGATGGACAGCCCCGGCCACTGCGCCAACATCATGAGCCCCAGCTTCACCGAAGTCGGCGTGTCCTGCCAGCTGGCGGCCTCCACCAGCAACCCCTACAGCACCTACTGGGTGATGGACCTCGGCGCGCGCCGCTGATCCTTCCCCGCAGACCACACGAAGGCGGCGCGAGTGTTCAAACTGACACGAACGCCTCAACATTCGCAACTTTGTATCTCCTCCCTCCGGCATAGACTGCCGCCACTGCGGCGTCTGGCCGCCTCTGGGAGTGGAATCCATGTCGTTGCTGCGTCGTTCATTACTGCTGCCGGCCCTGCTGGCCGCAGCAGGTCTGCTGGGAGCTGCGGTCTCCGGTGAACAGAACAAGCTGATCTCGCGGAAGGCGCCCAGCGCGGACGCCAGCAGCACCTCGGCGCGGGTGATCGTCAAATACCGCAACAACGCGTCGGTGCTGTCCACCGGCCGTGCCACGGCGCAGAGCGTCGGCAGCAGCACCGCCGCCGGCCCGCAACTGGCCTCCACCATGGGCGCCCGCCTGGGCTTCACCCTCAGCGACGGTCGTCCCATCAGCGGCAACAGCCAGGTGTTGATGGCCTCGGGCATGAGTTCGCAAGTGCTGGCCGACAAGCTGGCAGCGGACAGCGATGTGGAATGGGCGGTGGTGGACCAGCGGCGTTTTGCCCTGGGCACCTACACCCCGAACGATCCGCTGTATGCGGACAACCAGACCAGCACCACGCCGGTGGCGGGTCAGTGGTACTTAAGAGCCCCGACCACCAGCATCAAGTCGGCCATTGACGTGGAAACCGCCTGGGCGACCACCCAGGGCAGCAGCAGCGTGGTGGTGGCGGTGCTGGATACCGGCATCATCAAGGCGCATCCGGACCTGTCGTCCAAGCTGGTGTCCGGCTACGACTTCATCAGCGATTCCACCGTGGCCAATGATGGCGGTGGCCGCGACAGCGACCCTTCCGACCCTGGCGACTGGGTCACCACCGCAGAAAGCGCCTCCGGTACCCTGCAGGGCTGCGACGTAGGCGACAGCAGCTGGCACGGCACCCAGACCGCCAGCCTGATCGGCGCGGCGACCAACAACGGTGTGGGCATGGCGGGCGTGGCGCCCAACGTGATGATCATGCCGGTGCGCGTGCTGGGCAAATGCGGCGGTTATGACTCGGACATCCAGGCCGGCATGCGCTGGGCTGCGGGCCTGAGCGGCACCGGCGTGACCGCACCGACCACCCCCGCCAAGGTGATCAACATGAGCCTGGGCAGCTCCGGCAGCTGCAGCGTGGCCTATCAAACGGTGGTGAGTGAACTGACCGCCGCCGGTGTGGTGGTGGTGGCCGCCGCCGGCAATGACGGCCTGGCCGTCGGCACCCCGGCCAATTGCAGCGGTGTGGTGGGTGTGGTGGGCCTGCGCCATAGCGGCACCAAGGTGGGCTTCTCCGACCTGGGATCGGCCGCGACGATTGCGGCTCCGGCCGGCAACTGCGTGAACTCGTCGGGCACCTGCGTGTATCCGATCATCACCGCCACCAACACCGGCACCACCTCCCCCAGCACCAATACCTACAGCGACGGCAGCAACTACGCCGTGGGCACCAGCTTCTCCGCCCCGCTGGTGTCCGGGACGGCCGCATTGATGATGTCGGCCAACACCAGCCTGACCCCGGGTGAGGTGACCTCACTGCTGAAGAGCTCGGCCACCGCCTTCCCGGGCGCCGAGACCGGCGTGGCGGCCTGCCAGACGCCGAGCGGCACAGCTCAGACGTCCGAGTGTTATTGCACCACCAGCACCTGCGGTGCAGGCATGCTGAACACGGGGGCGGCCGTGAATGCGGCCGTGGCCCTTGTTGCACCGACTCCGGTGCTGACCGCCTCGGCCACCACGGTATTGCCGGGTGAAACCATCACGCTGGATGCCAGCAGCTCCACCTCGCCGAGCGGCCGCGCGATTGCCAGCTACCTGTGGCAGATCACCAGCGGCTCCAGCTATGCCGCCTTCAGCGGCGGCACAACCAGCGCCACCACCACACTGCTGGCTTCGGCGGCCGGCACGGTAACGGTGCAATTGACGGTCACGGACAGCGCCGGCCTGAGTGCCAGCACCACCAAGTCCTTCACCGTGGCAGCCGGCAAGCCGACGGCCAGTTTCACCGCCTCCACCACCACTCCGGTGGTGGGTGCCACGGTGACGCTGGACGGCAGCGCCTCCAAGGCCGCCACCGGCGCCAGCATCACGGGATATCTGTGGGACATCACCAGCGGCACGTCGCTGGCGAGCTTCAGCGGTTCTGCCACGGCGGCCACCACGACCTTGAGCGCCACGGCGGCCGGCAGTGTGGTCGTGCGACTGACGGTGACGGACAGCAATGGCTACACCAGCAGCTCGTCGCAGACGCTGACCGTCTCGGCCAGCAGCAGCAGCAGCGGCAGCGATGCCTCGACGACCAGCACCAGCAGCTCCAGCGGCGGCGGCGGCGGTGCGTTTTCGGCACTGTGGGCGCTGGGCCTGCTGGCGCTGACCCTGCTGCTGGGGCGCAAGCCTCGCGTGCAGCGCTGAGCGGCCTCGGGTGCCCTGCCTGGCGGAGGGCACCCATCGCCTCAATCCTTCGTGGTGCCTGCTTCCGGCGCCAGCGAAGCGACACACACCATGGCCGCACCACCGAAGGCCAATAAATCCTCCGCAGCGGCCACTGCCCAGTCGTTTCCGATGGCACGGGGACTCGTGTGCGGATCGCATGGCCGATGTAGGTCGTGACAACGGCGCCCGCCGCACCCGCCGCACCCGCCAGAGCCGCGGACACCAAACGCCCGCCTGCCAATGCCGTGCCAGCCCTTGCCGCACCGGACGCGGCATCACGGGTCACCCGGGCCGCCCGGCCCGCCACTCCCACCGGCTGAGTGCGCTCCGGTGTGGAGGGGAGCTTGCCCACCACCAGTTCTCCAAGCGCCATCGGCGTGGTGACCGCGACCGCACGTCACGCAGCGTTCACCCGGACTTGCGCAGCAGGTCCACCCCTTCCCTGACCTTGCCCCCAAAGCGCTGGAAGCGCTTGCGTGCGCCTTCGGTGACGGTCCCGTACACCCCATGGGACGCATAGGAGTACGGATGAGCGTACGGATGAGAACCGGCGGGTGCGCGCCAGACGGGATCACCAAGCGGAAACGCCCCACGCGCCAGCATGGACTGAAAGCCGGTCATCACCAGAGCGCGCCCAACAGGCCTGCCGCTCGTCCACTGAAGCGTTGAGATTGGATGCGCCGCCCCTTCGGCAGCAACGACTCCAACTTCTCTGATTCCGTGGACTAGTGTGCTGTCCCGGAGGCAATGCCCAGCGGAGGTCGCAGTCCTGGATGGGATCAATGTCCATGACGGTCCATTCGGCAATGCACATGCCACATCCCCATTGACATCATCGTCATTTCTGACGATGATTCAGCCCATGAAGTATCCAGGCGGCAAGGGCAAGACCTATCAACACATCATCAACCTGATGCCGCCGCATCGCGTCTATATCGAGACGCATCTGGGCGGTGGTGCTGTGTTGCGAAACAAGCGGCCCGCCCAGCATTCGATTGGCATTGATGCCGATGAACGTGTGGTCGCCCAATGGCGTGCACGAACGGCGGACCCGCCCACAGACACTGCATTCCAGAACCTTGAACTGATATGCGGGCGGGCGGAGGAATTCCTCGCCCGCTATTCATTTCAGGGCGACGAACTGGTCTATGTGGACCCGCCCTATCACCCCGAGACGCGACGGCAACCGCGTGTGTATCGATGTGACTATGACGTCGATGACCATGTGGGATTGCTTTCGCTGCTGGCCCATCTGCCCTGTCCGGTGATCGTCTCCGGATATGCGCATCCGCTCTACGACGAGTTGCTGCCGGGCTGGAATCAGAGAACCTTTCAGGCAAAGACCCATACCGACGTCAGGACCGAAACCCTGTGGTTCAACTTCGAACCACCCGATCAGCTTCACGACAGCCGTCACCGCGGGGACAACTTTCGCGAGCGGCAGACTTTGAAACGGCGCATGGAGCGCCTGCAAGACCGAGTGCACGCCATGGATCCGGCTGAACGCCACGCGTTTGCCCAATGGCTGCACGACACCTATCCCGTTGCTCCCCGGAGCATTTCCGTATGACCCAGATTCTTGCCATCCTGACCCGCCACGGTTCCCTGCAGCGCGAAATTCCCGCCCCCGATCAACAAGTGATGCCCGGCGTGCGCTGGGGCCATGCCGATGAATTCCCTGCTGCGGCCTACTGGCTGCAACGTGCGCTGACCTGGCGGCTGGAACAGGACGCTCCGCTGCGCCGATCCAACCGCACGCTGGCAGAGGAAGTGGGCGCCTGGCTGCTGGGTGGCCAAGGGGTTACCGCAGCGGTGGCGCAAGCCGCGTTTGAGCGGCTGCGCGCCGCGGGTGCGTTTGCCCGGCCCGGGGTGACCGAATCGGAATTTGCCACATGGCTGAGCGAGCCGCTGGACGTGGGTGGCCAACAGGTGGCCTATCGACTGGCGGCGCAACGCTCGAAATATCTGGCAGCCACACTGCCGGCGCTGTTTGAAGTGCCCGCCTCGCTGGAAGGCCGCGAACTGCGCGACTGGCTGATGAGCCTGCCGGGCCTGGGCCCGAAGTCGGCCTCTGGCATCGTGCGCCAATGGTCCGGCGCCACGGATGTTGCTCTGCTGGACAACTATGTGCTGCGCGTGGGTCAGGTGATGGGCCTGTTCGGTCGCAAGCTGACGGTAGAGCGCCATTACCTCGAAATGGAGGCCCGCTTTCTGCAACTGTGCAAGGCAATGAATGTGGCTGCGCCCGATGTGGAAGCGGTGATGGCCCAGGAACTGATCCGCTCGCCGGAAACCGCGCATTTCCTGCAGGACTATCTCAAGGCCACGGAACCGAAGCCAAAGGCTGCGCCGACGCGCCGCGCTCAGGCGCCGGAGCAACTGTCGCTGGTATTCACCGGCTGAGAGGGACGGCGGCAGCGGCGCTCATCGTCCGCACGCTTGAGAAGGACGCCTGCACAGCGTCCTTCGTTCCGTTTGCATCGGATCGCCCGTTCACTGGCACTGAGGGATGCTTTTCATCTGCCCAGCGCCGACATGGACCCACACCGCCCGAGGAAAGAGCGCGGCGCCTGGCCACCCGCCGAATCAGCAACGGCGCCGCAGCTTCATCTCAGCTGCCGATCGAGATCGGCAGGACCATTGAGCCGAGCGTGATCGCTTGAGCCATTCCGGCGATTCAGCCGGCGGCCATCAATTTGAAACTCGCGACCGCGTCCGCCAGCCGCTTGGCTTGGTGCTCCAGACTCCCCGCCGCCGCCGCGCTTTCCTCCACGAGTGCGGCATTTTGCTGTGTCACTTGATCCATCTGCGCTACGGCCTGATTGATCTGCTCGATGCCGCGACTCTGTTCCTGCGCCGCCCCGGAAATCTCCGCCACCAGGCTACTCACCCGCTGAATCTGATCGACGATCTTGCGCATGGTGTCCCCTGCAGCGGCCACCTCGCGGCCTCCGGTCTCCACGGTGGTGGCAGAAGCGGAGATCAGCGACTTGATTTCTCTTGCAGCCCCCGCACTTCGCTGGGCAAGGCTTCGCACTTCGCTGGCCACCACGGCAAAGCCGCGGCCATGCTCCCCGGCTCTGGCGGCTTCCACGGCCGCATTCAACGCCAGTATGTTGGTCTGAAAGGCGATGCTGTCGATGACACCGATGATGTCTTCAATGCGGCGGCTGCTGGCGGTGATCGCATCCATCGTACTCACCACACGATGAACGGCCTCGCCGCCCTCCACAGCCGTTTCCGAGGCGGACCGGGCCAGCACCATGGCTTCTCGTGCGCCATCGGCAGCGGCACGCACCGTTCCATTCATTTGCTCCATGGCGCTCGCCGTCTCCTCCAGGCTGCTGGCCTGTTGCTCGGTACGACTGGAGAGATCCAGGTTGCCCATGGCGATCTGAGTGGAGGCGGTCGTTACAGAGTCCACGCCGGACCGCACCTCACGCACCAGCCCACGTAGCCCAGTGACCATGCGGGAGAGGCTGCGCTGCAGGTCACCCAGTTCGTCACCTCGATCCACCGTCACCTCCAGACTGAGGTCGCCACCAGCCACCGACTCCATGGTGCGTTGCACCTCCGCCAACGGCTGGGTGACGGAGCGAGTCGCCACGAACCCGAAGACCAGGCCCACACCCCCGCCCACAACGAGCGTCGCCAGCAGCAGCCAGAGTGTCCGGTCCACCGCGGCACTGGCCTGAGCCCCCGCCTCGGCCATCAGCACCTCCTGTCGCTCCACCAGTTTCGTGAGCTTGGCGACATACGCCAGTTGGGCGGGCCGAAGCTTGGTCAGCAGCTCTGCGCGAGCCCTGTCCGTGTCTTGAGCAGCGGCAAGACGCAGAAAGTTCTCCAGGCTGGCACCGTATTCCTTTCGAATCCCCATGACGGCATCCAGCGTCGCTTTGGCATCCGGGTCCGTGATGGTGGGGACCATGGCGTCGTAGACGTCCAGGGCTCTCTGGCGCGAGCCCTGGATGGAGCCCGTCTCGTTGGCGCGCTCTTCCGATGTCTCCAACAGCAGCATGTTCCGGGCGCTACGTGCCTGCAGATTCAACTCGTCAAAGATGCTCTGGACCTGACGGACCTTGACATAGCGATCCTTCAATACGGCTGCGAGGTGGTCACCCACGGTGGCCAACCCCAGGCGCGCGACAGCGGCCATCACCCCCATCAGTACCACCATCACCAAGAACGCCAATCCCAGTCGTCTCCCGATCTTCAAATTTCGCACCAATGACATGCCATTCCTTCATCAAAAATATCCAATTGAACTGGTCTTCATCGGCACAAGCACTCCAGAAAGAAGGCACCACCATCTGCATTGGGCGTAGGCCGCCCAATGAACCCATGCTTGCTCATGCGCTTGACGCTTGACGGTTATTCGCCCTCGATCTCCTCGTCTGCGCGTCGCACGGAGCCCACATGGCGATCTCTCCGCCACGACAATTCTTAAGAATTATTCGCATTTACTCTTAGACTTCGGGTCCTCGGTGACACCGGTGTCACCCCACCATGGAGAACCAGATGACGCACCCCTTCCTCATGACCGCCTGCGCCTTTGCCGCCTGTGTGGCGCTGGGTGACGCACGCGCCCAGGAAGTGGCAGCCGCCGCTGCGGCCCCCGCCGATGCCCAGGGCACTACCCAGGGCACTAACCAGGCCGATGGCCGCGCCGATGCACGCACCACCGACGGCACGCTCGACCGGATCTTCGTCAAGGGCAAGCGCGAGACGCGGGTCTCCAAGGGGGCGACCGGCCTGCCCATCGCCATCAAGGACACGCCGCAGTCCATCAGCACCATCGAGCAGGAAGACATGGCCAACTTCGGCCTGACCGGTTCGAACAACGCGCTGCGTCTGGCCACCGGCATCAACGTCGACCAGTACGAAACCAATCGGGCCACCTTCAATTCGCGGGGCTTCGAAGTGCAGCTCACGCAGATCGACGGCGTGGGCATGACCAACGACTGGGGCACCGTCGTCGGCCAGCAGGACACCTTCCTGTTCGAGCGCATTGAGCTGATCCGTGGCGCCAACGGCCTGCTGACCGGCGTCGGCAATTCGTCCGGCACCATCAACTACATCCGCAAGCGCCCGAAGAACGTGGACGGCGGCGAAGTCAACGTCACCTATGGCCAATGGGGTCAACTGCGCGGCGCGCTGGACTACAACAAGGTGCTGACCGAGGACGGCTCCTGGGCCGGCCGCCTGGTGGTGACCCATGAGGACAAGGACTCCTACCTGCGCGCGCTGAACGACAAGCGCTCCACGGTGTATGGGGTGGTGGAAGGCCAGGTGGGCGACGATGGCACGCTGACCTTCGGTGTGACCCTGAACGATTCCAAGCAGCACTCGCCGATGTGGGGCTCGCTGATTCTCAAGCGTGCCGACGGCACGCAGGTGGAATTCGACCAGTCGGCCTCCACGTCGGTGGACTGGACCTACTGGAATACAAAGTCACAGAGCGCCTTCATTGAATACACCCATCGCCTGGCGCAGGGCTGGGAAGCCAAGGCCACCTACAACTACCGCCATGGAGAGGAAGCCACCAAGCTGCTGTATGCCTACGGCACGCTGAATGCGGACAACACCGGTCTGCTGGGCTGGCCCTACCATTCGGCCAGTTCCACCAACAACCGCCTGTTCGACCTGAACGTCAACGGCGAATACAACGCCTTCGGCCGCAAGCACACGGTGTTGTTCGGCGTGAGCCGCTCGACGCAGACCACCTCCACGGACATCTACTCCGCGCCCACCGACCAGATGTACCTGCCGCTGCCGGCCTTCCCGTATGGCGGCGATGCCTACACGGAACCGACCTGGGGCGCCCGTACCTTCGACCGCAGTGGTGAACAGACGCTGACACGCGCCTATGCCGTCACCCACCTGTCGCTGACCAATGAGCTGAAGGCCATCGTGGGCCTGAATGCCGTGAAGCTGCAGCGCGAGGGCTCGTCGGCTTATGGCTCCGCCACCAACGCCACCAACTATCCCGACACAAAAAAGACCACGCCGTATGCCGGCCTGACCTACGACTTCACACCTGATGTGCTGGGCTATGTGTCGTACTCGACCATCTTCCAGAACCAGGACCAGACGGACGCCAACAAGAACTATCTGGATCCGATGAAGGGCAAGAATGCCGAAGTGGGCGTCAAGGCGGACTGGCTCAACAAGTCGCTGCTGACCACCTTTGCGGTCTTCACCTCGGAGCAAAAGGGCCTCGCCACGCTCGGCGGCGTGCTGGCGGACCAGACCTATTGGTACGAACCCAAGGACGTGAAGTCCAAGGGCTTCGAATTTGAAGCCACCGGCCGCATCAACAAGGACAGCAAGATCACCGTGGGCTACACCCGCCTGATCCTGACCGGTCCGGACGGCAACAGCATCTACGACTGGGTGCCCCGCACCACCATCAATGCGGTGTATGACACCCGCGTGCCCATGGTGAAGGGTCTGCATCTGGGCGTGGCCGCTCGTTGGCAGTCGGAAGTCGTGGGCCCGAACGCCTCTCAAGGCGCCTACCTGGTGGCCAATGCCTTTGCCAGCTACGACATCAACGACAAGACCAGCGTCCGGCTGAACGTGGACAACCTGTTGGACAAGAAGTACCTGGGCGGCATCGCCTACGGTGCCATCTACGGTGCGCCGCGCAATGCGGCGGTGACGCTGAGCTACAAGCTCTAATGGGCCTTCGGCATGCGGTTCGTCCGCATGCTGCCCGGACCGCCCTCCTCTGCCCCTGACATCCGGCGCCTCGGCGCACGGCGGTCAGGGGCAGTGTCGTTTCAGGTGACGGCACACAATCGTGCAACATCATGCACAACCGTGCATGTTCTGGCATGATGGCGGCTCACTGGCTCACTGCATGGCCGCCCATGACCGCCCCCGACCTTCCTCGCGCCCGCCGCGACCTGATTGCCGACCGCCTGGCCGCCGGCCACCCGGTGGTCGCCACTGAACTGGCCGCCGAGTTCTCGTTGTCCGAAGACGCGATCCGACGCGACCTGCGCGCCCTCGCCGCCCAAGGCCTGTGCCGCCGCGTCTACGGCGGTGCCATCCCCATTCCCAGCCACGACCGGCCCATCACCGCCCGGCTGCACGAAAACCCGGAGCGCAAGACCGCACTGGCTCGCGCGGGCGCGGCCACCGTGCAACCCGGCGAGCTGGTATTCCTGGACAGCGGCAGCACCAACGTCACGCTGGTGGACCACCTGCCCGAAGAAGCCGATCTCACCGTCGCCACCAATGGCGTGGACGTGGCCGCCGCCGCACTGCGCCGCCAGGACCTCCGCGTGCTGCTCCTGGGGGGCGAGGTGGATCCTCACCTCGGCGGCAGCGTGGACGCCGCGGCCGTCGCCAGCCTGCAGCGCCTGCGCATTGACCGTTGCTTCGTTGGCGTCTGCGGCATGGATGTGCACGACGGAGCCATGGCCACCCATTACAACGAAGTCGTCTTCAAGCGGACCCTGGTGGAACGCAGCCTGCACCGCGTGGCCCTGCTGTCCAGCGACAAGCTGGCCGCGTCCGTGCACTACAGCTTCGCCGCGCTCACTGAGATCCACACCCTGGTGGTCGAGCACGACGCAGACCCCACCCGGGTGCAAGCATTGCTGGACGCTGGAGCCCGGATCATCCGGGCGGAGACCTTCTGATGAGCGCGAGCCCTCCCACCCTTTCCACCGACACCACCGACTCCCACGACGCGGCCCTGTCGGACCGCCCGGAAAACCGCCTGGCGGTCCGTCTGGCCTTTCTGGTGGCCGGCTTTGGTGTCGCCTGCTGGGCTCCGCTGGTGCCGTTTGCGCGTCAGCGTCTGGGCATCGATGAAGGCGCACTGGGCGTACTGCTGCTCTGCCTGGGGCTGGGTTCCGTTTCCGCCATGCTGATGGCCGGCGTGATCTGTGCACGGCACGGCACCAAGCGGCTGATCATCGCCAGCGGGCTGGGCATGGCCGTGACCCTGCCCCTGCTCTCCGTGCTGGCGACACCTTGGTCGCTGGGCGCGGCGCTGGCGGTCTTTGGCGCCTGCCTGGGCTCACTGGACGTCGCGATGAATGTGAACGCGGTTGAAGTGGAGAAGCAGAGCGGTCGTCCGCTGATGTCCGGCTTTCATGCCCTCTACAGCGTGGGCGGGTTTGCTGGCGCCGGCTTCATGACGCTGCTGCTGTCGCTGGAGTTCGAGCCACTGCATGCCACGCTGCTCGGGGCGGTGCTGATGGCCGCCGCAGTGGTCATGGCCTGGCCGTATCTGCTCCTCACGAGCTCATCGAGCCAGGCGCCGCTGTTTGTGGCGCCACGCGG
Organism: Roseateles sp. SL47; assembly: GCF_026625885.1. Classification (NCBI taxonomy): domain Bacteria; kingdom Pseudomonadati; phylum Pseudomonadota; class Betaproteobacteria; order Burkholderiales; family Sphaerotilaceae; genus Roseateles; species Roseateles sp. SL47. Next base: position 5,218,457 of record NZ_CP113068.1, read on the forward strand.
CCTGGTGGTGCTGCTGGCCGCTCTGGCCGGCATCATCTTCCTGGTCGAAGGTGCCATTCTGGATTGGAGCGCGCTGCTGATCACCAGCACCGGCCTCGTCAACAAGGCCCAGGGCGGCCTGGGCTTCATGCTGTTTTCCGTGGCGATGACGGTCGGGCGTTTCAGCGGTGATGCGCTCGTGTCGCGCCTGGGGGACCGCACCACGCTGATCAGCGGCGGCCTGCTCGGCGCGCTGGGCGTGGCGGTGGTGGTGCTGTCGCCGATGGCTGCGCTCGCCGCGCTCGGGTTCGTGATGGTGGGCCTGGGTGCATCGAACCTGGTGCCGGTGCTGTTCCGCCGCGCGGGTCAGCAGACGGTGATGCCGGCCGCCTTTGCCGTGGCGGCAGTCACCAGCACGGGTTATGCGGGGGTGCTGCTCGGCCCGGCGCTGATCGGCTTTGTGGCGCATGGCGTGGGCCTGTCCAACGCCTTCTGGTGGCTGGGCGGGCTGCTGCTGTTGGTGCCCATCGCGGCGCGATGGGTCGTGGCGCGCTGAACCGACGCCGGCGGCGCACGTGCTGCGCCCTCAGGCCAGCACACTCAGCAGCGACGCCAGGTCATATGGTTTTCTCACCACCGGATAGCCCTCCTCGCTGGCGCTCTGCGCGACATCGCTAAAGCCCGTCACCAGCACCACCCGCACATCCGGGTGGCTGTCCTTGATGCGGCGCGCCAGCTCCACACCATTCATGCCGCCCGGCATGACGATGTCGGAGATCAGCACATCCGGCCGCAGGCCCGCCGCGATCAGGCTCAGGGCCTCGGGCGCATGACGCGCCGTGCGGACCGCGAATCCCCCTGCAGCCAGCAACTGTTGCGAAGCCTCTCGGACGTCGTCGTTGTCGTCCACCAGCAGAATCACTTCGCCCGACCTGATCGGCGAAGCCGCCAGCGGATCCGGATCATCGGATCGCAGTTCGGCCCCCTGCACCCCCATGGCAGGAGCGCCGCCGTTGGCGGGTCCAGCCGCCGAGAACAGGCCGGCCGGCCTGGCCTGTCCTTCTGGCCGCCCCAGCGGAAAGACCATCGTGACCGTCGTTCCTTGCCCCGGTCGGCTGGTCACCTCCACATGGCCGCCACTGGCCTTGGCAAAGCCGTACACCTGGGCCAGACCCAGGCCGGTGCCCTTGCCCGGCTCCTTGGTGGTGAAGAAGGGGTCGAAGATGCGATCCAGCACTTCCGGCCGCATGCCCGCGCCGCCATCCGTCACCACGATCAGCACCACACGTCCGGCCTCGCCCAGCGTCTCGACACAGGCGCTCAGCCGGATCTCGCCCCCCTCCGGCATGGCGTCGCGGGCGTTGGTCATCAGGTTGGTGAGGGCGATTTCCAGTTCCAGCGGATCCAGCGCCAGATCCGGCAACTGCGGTGCAAGATCCAGGGTCACTGGATAGCGGCCGTCCAGCAGCGGCCGCAAGGAATCGGCAATGTCCGCCAGCGCGGCGGCGAGATTCAGCGGCTGCGCATTCATGCGACGGCGTCCGGACAGCAGCGTCAGTTGGCGCGTCATCGCCTCGGCCTTGCGCACATTGCGCCGGATCACTTCCACATCGGCATCCGCCAGCGCGCCCGCGCGCCGATGCAGGATCGACAGCCGACCGGTGATGACCTGGAGAATGTTGTTCAGGTCATGCGACAGGCCCGCGCCCAGTTGCCCCACCGCTTCCATCTTCTTGGCCTGGGCCAGCTTGGCTTCGGCACTTTCGCGGCGATGGATCTCCGCCTGCAGATCGTCGGTGCGCGCCTTCAGCACCGCCACCGTGTCCCCGAGATGCCGCTGCAATCGACGGAAATGCTGAGCCAGCAACAGCAGCACGACCGCACTGGCCACAAGGCCTTCCACCCGTGTGGTGTACCAGGCCAGGGTGTATCGACCGCCGCTGTAGGTGCTGAGCCAGACGCCGGCCGCCTCCGCCGTCATCACGAACATCAGCCACACGAAGATGGACCGTCGGTGCAGTTCACGCAGCCAGATCAATCCGATGGCCAGTACCGCCAGCACAGCCGCGAGATAGGCCCCATAGACACTGAAATTGCTGAAGCGCTGTTGATGGCCATCCGTCGCCAACGCCGCGGCATCACTGAGCTGAGACGCGGTATAGACCGCCGCCGCGGCAATCACGGCCACCACCGCCGGAAGCCGGCTGGAGCGGCCGCTTCGCGACGGCTGCCCGCGCCCCTCCACCAACACCGCCCAGATGATGAAGAACGCAAACCCGGCCCGCCAGGCCACAAACAACCAGCTCACCGCGTGCGGCGAACCGATCACCGGGCCTTGAATAAATACGGCCCCGGGAAAGGTCAGCACATGCAGCACCGCCATCAGCCCGCCGAAAAGGTAGGCCGCCGCGATCACCGCATGCGAGCGGGGTTGGTGGGATGAGGAGATCAGCAGCCAGAAGGTGGCCAGGTCGATCATCGCGATCGCCGAGCCGTACATGCCGCTCACATGCGGCAGTTGCACCAGCGGCGTGGCCGCATCCGGGAAGATGATGGCAATGACGGCCAGCAGCAGGACGGAGAGCCCGATGGCCAGACGGAGCTGCGACGGACTCGCAAGCTCTTCAACTACCTCCGGGTAAGCCATCGGTCCGCGCTCCTCGCTGCATCACCGCAGCGGGCCATTGTCGCAGCGTCGCCGCTGCAGCCGACACTGCGCGGGCCTGCAGCGGGCGGATGCGCGAACTGCTGCGCAACAACCGCAGCCTCAGTGAGGGCGAGCGCAAGACTTGAATCGCAGGCTGTCCTGATAAGCAGCAGGGACCAGCGTCCTGCGGACGTTGGCGAGCGCCGCAATGATCCTCTCGCTAGGCACGCCCTGGTCCTGCAGGCGCCGCGCCGCATGAAGCAGCACCAGATCCTGGAAGGTGAAGCGGGCGCCGGAACCGGCATCCAGCAGATCGGTCTCCAGCAGGGAGTCGATCAGCTGCTCCGGAATGCCGGCCATCTGCACGGCCTGGGACTTGCTGAACGGGGCAACTGCTTTGTCCATGATGTCGATCTCCACAAGGGTGGACTCCAAGGTATCCAAACCGATGCGCGGTGAATGCAGGCGCACAACGGGGCCTGTTGTAGGACGGGTCCTGCGTGCCCCCGTTGTGGCGGTGTTGCGGCTGTAAGGAGCCGTAGGCCGACGCAGCCGCTTTGGCCCGGAGGCCCCCCTTTTTCCCACCGACATCCCCGCACGATTTGTCGCCACACCTGCGGGCCTCCACTCAGGACGGAACGCGCACAGTTTCTGAAAATGGCATCGAAGCGGCAGCGCGCGTGGATCAGGCGGGCAAGCGTTCATCCGTTCAATGACCGCGTGACGCTGGAAGCCGGCCAGCAGCAGATCGCCATCAAGGCGCTGGCCGGTGGGTGGAATCTCCGTTCGGTGAAGATCACCAAGTCCTTGATCACGGGCGGGGTGCAGGGTGCGCACCAGCGCGAGAAAAAACGGCGAGACGAAAAACGGCGAGACGCAAACCCGCGAGACGAAAACCAGCGAGATGAAAAGCGGCGAGGCGCTATCCAGCGGGGCACTGCGCCTGCGGCCATTGCGAGACGGTGGCCGCAATGGCCTGGCTGAGCGAGGACAGCAAGCGTTGCTGCGCCGACACCATCCCCGCATAACCGGCGCCGGCCGTCTCGGTCCGCTCTGTCCGGCAGTTCACACGACGGCTGGTGTCACTGGACTGCACCAGGGTCCAGTCCGCCGTCAGATCCACCCGTTCGCCGGGCCAGGCCTCAAAGCGGCGCACCTGCACCTTGATGCGCAGCACGTCCCGGTCGGTCGGCAGGCTGAGCCCAGCCACATCCTGGGTACCCAGCTGACGCGACAACTGCGCGGACAGCGCCGACCGCAACTCCTGGTTCAGGGGCCCCGACCAGCGCTCCTGCTCCAGCACCAGCACGCTGCTGTCGCTCTGCCGGATCACGATCTGCGGCTGGTCCAGTGCTTCGGGCACCCCCACGGGTTGTACGTCGATCACCCACGGCGTGGGGGTCGCTGACACGGCCCGCATCTGTGCAGGGGGCGGCGTCAGGGTGTAGTAGTGGGTGGTCGGGGCGGAACCACAGGCGGTCAGGAGTCCGAGCGCCGTTGTGAGCGGGATCAACAGCCACTGCGGCTTGCGAGTGAAGGTCATGGCTTTGGGGACTCCTGTGTGGCGGCCGGTTGGACCGTGGGAGGCGTGGTCGGCTTGCTGTTGCTGTTGCTGTTGCCGGAACCCACGCCGGCATTGCCCGATGGTGCCTGCGGCGCCGACAGCGGCGCATCCGTCGGGCGTCCACGGATCAGTGATTCGGGATGCCGTGACAGCATGTCCGTCAACGACCGCAGCGACCGAGCCGACCGCTCCACCTCGCGCAGTGTCGAAGACAGGTCCTGCTGCAGATGGGAGTCCTCGCCCACCGCGCCGCCCACTGCATTCAGCGTCTTCTGCGCCTGCTGGAAGGTGGCGGTCGCTTCCGGCAGCACCTGGCCATTGACCTGATGCAGGGTCTGGTTGAAGGTCACCAGCGCCCCGTTTAGCTCCAGCAGGCTGTTGTTCAGATTCGTCGCTATCTGATCCATCGGCAGCTTCTCGAGCTTGTCGAGGATGTGCACCACCTGCTCGGGAATCTGGTCCACCTTCTTGTCGATGGTGGGGATCTGCATCGGGCTCAGCGAGGCGATGGTGACCTTGGGCAGACCGGGATAGAAGTCCAGCGAGATATAGCGCTGACCGGTGAGCAGGTTGCTGGTGCGAGCTTCCGCCCGCAGGCCGGCTTCCACCAGATTCTTCACAAACAGCAGCGTCACCGACTCCGGATCCCCCTCCTTCACCGGCACGTGCTGCATGGCGGCATCCAGGCGATGCGGGAAGATCTCCGCGCTGACCACGGCGGGAAAGCGCTTGCGCACCGGGTCGTAGTCCAGGGTCACCGACGTGACGTGGCCGATGTTCAGCCCCAGGAACTCCACCGGCGCGCCCACCGCCAGACCGCGCAGGGACTGGTCGAAGCGGAACTGCGCATACTGCGGCGGGCCATCCGCACGCGCCATGGCGGTCTGCTCATCATTGGCCAGCCGATAGCCGGAGCGGGGAGCGCCGGCCGTCGTCGGTTCGTTCTGGGGCGTGGCGAAGGCAATGCCCCCGGCCACGATGGTCGCCACTGATTGGGTGTTCAGTTTGAGACCGTCGGCGCTCAGGGAGATGTCCAGCCCGCTGGCATTCCAGAACCGGGTGTTGCTGTTGACGAAGCGGTCGTACGGCGCTTCCACGAAGATCTGCAGGTCCACGCCTGTGCCGCGCTCGTTCAGCTTGTAGGTGGCCACACGCCCCACCTGCACGCGGCGGAAATACACCGGTGAGCCGATATCGAGCGAACCCAGGTCGGATGCATGCAGCATGAAGGTCTTGCCCGGCATGCCATTGATGACGGCGGGCGGCTCCTCCAGTCCTTTGAAGTCGTGCTGGAGTTGATCGGAGGTGCCGGTGTCCACGCCGATGTAGGCGCCGGACAGCAGCGTATCCACTCCGGATACACCGCCCACGCCGATGCGGGGCCGCACCACCCAGAAGCGCGAATCCGTGCGGGCCAGGCTCGACGCGCTGTGCGTGAGTTTGACCGTGGCCAGCACATGGGAACGGTCCGGGCTGAGACTGATGCTGCGCACGCTGCCCACCGTCACATCCTTGTATTTGACGGGGGTCTTGCCGGCCTCGAGTCCGGCGGCGGTCTGGAAGCTGATGACGATCTCCGGCCCTTCGTTGCTCCAGCTGCGCGCAAAGATGGACAGCGCCACGATGGCTGCAACGGCGGGCACGATCCACACCAGGGAGACCCCGCGGCGGCGCCGGACACCCGGGGTGCCGACGCCCGCCATGGTCGGATCAGCGGCGCCTGGCGCGCCGGGCGCGCCAGGTGCACCAGGCAAGGGGTCCGGGCCGGCTGCGGTGGAGCCCGGCGGCATCGGGGTTGGCGCTGCGGACGTTGCAGGGGCTGGTGCAGGCGACGGTGCGGGCGTGGGTGCACCGTCAGGGTCAGTGTGAGGATTCATTCGGTGTCTCGGCGTCCCAGATGAGGCGAGGGTCAAAGCTCATGGCGGAGAGCATGGTCAGGATGACGACCATGCCGAAAAAGAGAATGCCGATGCGCGGTTCGATGTCGCTGAGCTGGCGGAACTTCACCAGGGCAGCCACCAGCGCCACCACGACCACGTCCAGCATGGACCAATAACCGATCAGCTCCACGAACCGATACAGCCGGCTGCGTTCGGCCTGGGCCCAGGTGCTGCGGCGTTGGGTGGTGACCAGCAGCACCGCCATGGCGATGAACTTGGTGCAGGGCACTGCCACGCTGGCCACGAAGATGATCAGGGCAATGTCCCACGCGCCGGCGTGCCAGAACTCCACCACGCCATTCATGATGGTGCTGTCGATCTTGTGGCCAAGCATCTGGGTGAACATCACCGGATAAAGATTGGCCGGGATGTAGCAAATGAGGCCCGCGATCAGCAACGCCCAGGCGCGGGCGATGCTGTTGGGCTTGCGATGGTGCAGCGGGGCACCACAGCGGGGACAGGCCTGCGAGTCGATCATGCCGGCACGCTCGCTGACCTGGCCGCAGGTGTGGCAGCCGATGAGCCCCACTTCGAAGGCGCGGGGACGGCGGGAGGTCACGGCGTGTGGAGCGGGCGCCGGCCCAGGCTTGGGATGGTCAGCCATGGCGGGTCTCGATGGCGACGCCCTCGTCCGAGAGTCCTTCCTGGCGAGCGAGGTCTGGCTCATCGACCAGGTCCCAGAGCCAATGCATGTCCCGGCTGGCAATCACGGCGATGAGGATGGTGAGCACCGCCATGGCCCAGGTCCCGGCGCCCAGGGTGACGGACACCACGTCGGACAGCTTGATCATCGACACCAGAATGCCCAGCAGACAGACCTCCACCATGCTCCAGGGGCGCAGGCCCACCAGCATCCGCATCAACAGCTCAAACGCAGGAGGACGCTGCCCGGCGCGGGCATGGCCCAGCACCCACAGCAGGGCCGAGATCTGCAGCAGCGGCACGATGATGAGGGTGAGCGCCATCGGAACGGCAATCGGCGCAGTCGGCCGCTGGGCGAGCGCAATGATGGCGCCCCACACGGTCGATTCGTTGTGCGCGCCCTGGAAGTTGATCGACACCACCGGGCGGAAGTTGGCGATCAGGAAGGTGATGGCCGCCGCCACGGTCAGGGCCAGCCAGGCATCCAGCGTCAACCGGTTGGCACGCAACAGCACGGCGCCACAGACATCGCAGCGAGCGACTTCATGGCCGGAGAGACGGGGGCGACGATAGAGCGTGTCGCAGTGCTCGCAGGCGAAGTATTGGCGAAACGGATGCGCGTGGGAATTCGCTTGGGAATGCGGGCGGACGCTCATGGGGGCACGCAGAGCAAGAGGCGTGCCGATTATGGCGGAGCGCTGGTCATCAGGTTTCACCACTGGCGAGACGCGTGTTGGCTACTGAAATATCGATCACCGATCGTGGGTGATCGAGGGTCGCCTTCACCATCGAGGTCATCGGATGCGCCCAAGAAAAAGGGCTCGGAGTTCATCCGAGCCCTTTTGAAAGATGGTGGCGGAACACGGAACCGAACCCGCGTCCGTCATCCGAATAATAGTCCGTCCGCAAGTCTCCAGTCCCGGATTTGGATCATTTGGCCGTTTCCGTGGACATTCGTCCGAACTGGAACAACCCCGGAGAGCAGGTTTTGAAGTGGTGTACTGGCTACCAGTCGGCACCCGTTCCTGCGGCATGTGACGCACCGCGTATTGACAACGGCTATACGCTGCGCCACAATCCGTGTATCTGTTGTGTATGCGCGAATAGGAGAAACCAATGCGTGACGCCGCCATCAATCTGCGGGCCTTGCCCGAACAGCGCGATCTGATCGATCACGCGGCCAGCCTGCTTGGCAAGAACCGCTCGGACTTCATGCTCGAAGCGGCCTGCGACCGCGCGCAGTCCGTGGTGCTGGATCAGGTCTTTTTCAGCCTGGACGCCGACAAGTTCAAGCAGTTCACCGCGATGCTCGACGCACCTCCCGGCCCCAACCCAGGGCTTGAACGTCTCATGGCCGTCAAGGCACCCTGGAGCACCGGCGCGGCATGAGCTTGCAACTGAGCGCACCGATTCCGCTCGCCGCCACCCACATCCTGGACGATTTCGCTTGCGGTGAAGCCAGTCTCGATGAATGGCTCAAGCGCCGGGCACTGACCAACCAATTGAGCGGTGCCAGCCGCACCTTCGTTGTCGCAGATCAGGCAGCGCGCGTCTACGGCTACTACGCGATGGCCGCAGGTGCGGTTTCACACCAAGCGGCAACCAGCAGCGTGCGACGCAACATGCCCGATCCAGTGCCCGTGATGGTTCTGGCCCGGCTGGCCGTCGACCATCGGGCGCAAGGCATCAAGCTTGGAGCATCCCTGCTGCAGGACGCAGTCGGTCGAGCGGTGAGCGTTTCGCAGAACGCCGGTGTCCGGGCGCTGCTCGTCCACGCTCTCCACGACCGCGCCAAGCAGTTCTACGAGCACTACGGCTTCCAGGAGTCACCGCAGCATCCGATGACGCTGATGCTGCGCTTGAACACCGTCAAGGCTTGAGAGAGGCCGGTCAGCATGAACATCCACAAGATTCGCACGGAGGCAGAGTACCGGGCCGCTCTCAAGGAAGCCTCCGCGCTCGTGGATTCAGACCCTGCTCTGGAAACGCCAGAGGGGAAGCGGCTGAACGCCCTGGTTGGACTCGTGCAGGCTTACGAAGCCACGTATGTGCCTGTCGATGGCGCCCTTGTTGATCGCATCCGCTCAATCGTCGCAGGCGTCGAAGTCGATCTTGACAAGCCTCTGCCGACCGAGCTTGGCGACGCGGGCATGCCCTGAACATCACCTTGGCTTCTACGGTGAACAGCGTTGTCATGGAGTCATCTGTTCAGGAGAAAAAGATGCACTACCCCGTGATGACCGAAAAGCACCTCGCCGACCGCTGGCAGGTCAGCCTCAAGACACTGCGGCGCTGGCGGCTCGATGGCGAAGGGCCTGCGTGGCACAAGCTGTTCCGACAGGTGCGTTACCACGACGCCGACATCCTGGAATTCGAGCAACGAAGCGCGCAGCACTTGATGACGATGCTCGGCATCACTCGGGATTTCAAGCCCGCCGAACCGGAAGCGACCCTCGGCCAAGGCCTCGGTGCCGACGCCGAGAGCCATTACTTCACGGCAAAGGAAATCGCCCAGGCAGCATCGCTGCCGACCCACTTTTTCCGCGATCAGACGGAGCGCCATCGCAAGCGCGTGCCGCACCTGATGCTGGTGGGCAACCTACGGTTTTCACTGCCAGCGATCCTGGCATGGGAGATCGACAACAGTGTGCGTGGCAATGCCGCTGCAGCAGCCGTCGACGAAATCGAGAGCCCGGCCACCCCTTCGGAGCCAGCCAAGCGCTGGTTCGAAATCGTCAGGGAGCAGGACGCAGCGCAGTTCGATTCCGCGCCGTAGCCTGAACGGTTGTCCCTGCTTTTGGCCGAAAGTCCACCGTTTCGGCCATTTGTCCACGAGGGCGGAACACGGAACTGAACCCGCGTCCGTAATCTGAACCAGATAGTAACACCTCGGCCTTGAGGCCGTGAATTCGATGATCTGGCCGAAACCCGTGTTGGCTTCGGCGAATCCCCCTTTTATGTGCGTGATCCGGGCTCCCGAGGCCTCGGAGGCTCCTCTGCGGCCATTGGCCGGGCATGTCTGCTGCAAATTGCGGTTTGTCAGATACTGATTTATACTTCTGACAAAGGAGCAATGACCATGAGCCATCTTGCCGAGAACATCTTGTCTGCCGCCCGGGCCATGCCCGAGGGTGGCTTGCTGTCGCCCAAGGAGTTCCTGCATCTGGGGTCGCGGGCGGCCATCGACAAAACCTTGTCCCGGCTGGCTCAGGAAGGAAAGCTGCTGCGCGTGAGTCGCGGTGCCTATGTCGCGCCCCATCAGGGCCGGTTTGGTTCCCGCCCGCCGTCCACCGAGTCCGTGGTGCAGGCCATCGAGGCCAGCTGCGGTGAAACGGTCGTGGCCAACGGTGCAGCCGAAGCCAATGCGCTGGGCCTGACCACGCAGGTGCCGACCCGCGAGGTTTTTCTCACATCCGGCGCGTCCCGCACCCTGCATCTTGGCAGCAGGTGCGTGGAGCTCAAGCACGGCAACCGCTGGCAATTGCTGCTGGGCAAGCGCCCCGCAGGCAAGGTGATTCGTGCGCTGTCGTGGCTGGGGCCAGAGGGCGCACCGGCGGCGTTGAGACAATTGCGCACAAAACTGCCCGAGTCCGAATGGGAGGCCGTGCGTGGCGCGCGGGCCGCATTGCCAAGCTGGATGGCCAAAGTGGTCAGCGAGGCAATGGCGCATGGCTGAGTCCTGGTTTTCGCTCAGCCGGGAAGATCAGGTTGAAGCCCTGGAGTTTGCTGCCGCCCGCAGCGGGCGGCCCGCGCATCTGCTCGAAAAAGACATCTGGGTGGTCTGGGTGCTGTCCGCCATTTACGAATCCGACTTGGCCAGCAAACTCACCTTCAAAGGCGGCACCTCGTTGTCCAAGGTCTATCGCATCATCGATCGGTTTTCTGAGGACGTGGATCTCACCTATGACATCCGCGAACTGGCTGCCGACCTGTTGAAGCAAGGCAACCCCATTCCAGATTCCGCCAGCCAGGAGAAAAAGATCAGCAGCGCGGTACGTCACCGCCTACCCGACTGGATCGAGGCGATGGTCAGGCCGGTCATCGCTGCGGCGCTGGAGAAAGATGGGTTGGACGCAAGCTTGACGCTGGCGGGCAAAGATCGGGACAAGCTGATCCTGTCGTATCCAGCGGTCAAAACCGGCACCGGCTATTCAGCGCCCACGATCCAGTTGGAGTTTGGTGCCCGCGCCACGGGCGAGCCGCATCATGTTCAGCCCGTGGAATGCGACATTGCGCCAGAAATCGAAGACATCACTTTCCCTGTCGCCCAACCCTTGGTGATGGCGGCAGAGCGCACCTTCTGGGAAAAGGCCACCGCAGCGCACGTGTATTGCTTGCAGGGACGGCTGCGCGGGGAACGCTATTCGCGTCACTGGTACGACTTGGCCGCCATCGCAAAAACGCCGCACTTCGCTGCGGCCTGTGCAGATCAAGCGTTGGCTCGGGCCGTTGCAGAACACAAATCGGTGTTCTTCGTCGAAAAAGACGCTGCCGGTGCCAAGATCGATTACTTCGCCGCCACCAGTGGGCAGCTGCAAATCATCCCGACGGGCGAATCGTTGACGGCGCTGGAAAACGATTACGCCGCAATGCTGGAAGACGGTCTGCTGGCGCTGAATCAGCCGGGCTTCGCCGACATCATCGAGCAGTGCCGTGTCATTCAGGATGAGGCCAATCGGCAGCCCCTTTAAACGGGTGTAAATGGGCGTGTTTGTGGTTTTCCCACGGATCGTGCCGTCCTGTTGCAGCGCCTCGCATCAAGCCTCCCTGATTGCAGCCACCGGCCAGCAGTTCCCATATGAATTTTCATATGGAGAACTTCGATGTCCAGCACCCTCTGCGCCTGCTGTGGCCAGCCGTTCGAGCCGCGCCCACAAGTTCCTGACCAAGCCTACTGCTCCTCGCCCAATTGTCAGCGCGCCCGCAAGCGCCAGTGGCAGCGGGCCAAACTTCAGTCCGATTCCGACTACCGAATCAACCAGCGCGCCGCCCAACAGGCGTGGTCGCAGCGCAATCCTGACTACTGGCGCAACTACCGCGACACTCGGCCAGAGTACGTGCAACGCAACCGCGAGCAGCAGCAAACACGGGATCAGGGCGAAAACACCAATCTTGCAAAGATGGACGTGTGCGGTCTGCCGACGGGCCTGTACCGGATCGCGCGGCATCCAGCATTTCCAATGGAGAACGGCGCTTCATGGATCGTCGAGATCACGCCGGTGTGCCTGACGTGTCCGTGCAAGATGGACGTGTCAAGAGAGGACTTGATCGACACCTCAGCGATTCGCCCTTAACTTCTTTCTCCAAATGGGCTCTCGATCATCCTGAATGGCAACAGTTTCAACCCTGCGCATCCCGACCGGCACACCGCTGGTCGCGGCCATGCCAGTAAGGTGAAAAGCAGACCCGAGAGCAGGTGCACATAACAATGAGTGATCGGGTCTATGCAGCCAGAAGAATTTTCAACGGAGGCGGAATCACCTCCACCGACATTTCGGGCCGCCGAGTATGTGCGGATGTCGACCGAGCACCAGCAGTACTCGACGGAGAATCAGGCCGACAAGATCCGTGAGTATGCCGAGCGGCGCAACATCGAGATCGTTCGCACCTATGCCGATGAAGGCAAGAGCGGCCTGCGTATCGATGGGCGCAAAGCACTGCAGCAACTGATCAAGGATGTCGAGACGGGCAAGGCCGATTTCCAGATCATTCTGGTCTACGACGTCAGCCGCTGGGGCCGGTTTCAGGATGCCGATGAGAGCGCCTATTACGAATACATTTGCCGCCGCGCCGGAATCCAGGTCGCGTACTGCGCCGAGCAGTTCGAAAACGACGGCTCGCCTGTGTCCACCATCGTCAAGGGCGTCAAGCGTGCGATGGCGGGCGAATACAGCCGGGAGTTGTCGGCCAAGGTGTTCGCTGGACAGTGCCGCCTGATCGAGTTGGGCTTTCGGCAAGGGGGACCCGCTGGCTATGGCCTGCGACGTGTGCTGGTCGATCAGTCCGGCACGCTCAAAGGTGAGCTGGCTCGCGGCGAGCACAAGAGCCTGCAAACCGACCGCGTCATCCTGCAGCCGGGTCCGGACGATGAGGTTGCCGTGGTCAACCAGATCTACCGCTGGTTTGTCGCCGACAACCTGACGGAGCTGGACATCGCCGAACGGCTGAACGCACAAGGAACGCGCACTGACCTTGGGCGGGATTGGACACGAGCGACCATCCGCGAAGTGTTGTCCAACGAGAAATATATCGGCAACAACATCTACAACCGGCGATCCTTTAAGCTCAAGAAGCACCGGGTGGTCAACAGTCCCGAGATGTGGATCAAGAAGGAAGGCGCGTTTGAGAGCATCGTGCCGCCGGAACTCTTCTACACCGCACAAGGCATCCTGCGCGCACGGTCGCACCGCTACAGCGACGACGAGCTGATCGAAAAACTGCGCAACCTGTACCAGCGCCACGGCTACCTCTCTGGCCTGATCATCGATGAGGCTGAAGGGATGCCCTCGTCGGCGGCCTACGCGCATCGTTTCGGCAGCCTGATCCGCGCGTACCAGACAGTCGGCTTCACCCCGGATCGGGACTACCAGTATCTGGAGGTGAACCAGTTCCTGCGCCGACTGCATCCGGAGATCGTCGGCCAGACCGAACGGATGATCGCCGAGGTCGGTGGCATGGTCGAACGTGATTCGGCTACCGACCTTCTCACCGTCAACCACGAATTCACCGTCTCGCTGGTGCTGGCCCGTTGCCAGTTACTCGACAACGGGCGTCGGCGCTGGAAGGTGCGTTTCGACACCAGCCTCGCACCCGACATCACTGTGGCCGTGCGGCTCGATGAAACCAATCAGGCAGCACTGGATTACTACCTGTTGCCGCGACTTGACTTCGGCCAGCCCCGCATCCATCTGGCCGATCACAATGGCATCGAGTTCGAGTGTTACCGCTTCGACAGCCTGGACTACCTATACGGCATGGCCCGGCGCATCCGCATACGGAGGGCCGCATGAACCAGGACAAAGAGCATCGCCACTCGGAATTGCGGATGATCCCGCTGAACCGGATCGAGATTCTCAATCCACGCGAGCGCAACAGCCGCGTGTTCGAACAGATCGTCGGCAACATCCAGAGCATCGGCCTGAAAAAGCCGATCATCGTGACGCCGCGCCCGGGGAATGATGGCGAGCATTACCTGCTCATCTGCGGTGAGGGGCGTTTCAAGGCCTTCAAGACGCTCGGCCACCAGGAAATCCCCGCGATGGTGATGAACGTCGACGACGAATCGGCCTTCATCATGAGCCTGACGGAGAACATCGCACGGCGCAAATTCAGCCCGTTGGAGCTGCTGGTCGGCATTGAGCAACTGCGGGATCAGGGCTACGACAAGAAGGACATCGCACAAAAAACGGGCCTGAGCCCGGAGTATGTCCAGGGCATCTTGTACCTGCTCAAGAACGGCGAAGAGCGCCTGCTGATGGCTGTCGGCAGCGGACGCATCCCGCTCAACGCGGCGATCACCATTGCTGGCGCGGGCACGGATGACAAAGCGATCCAAGCCGCCCTGCAGGAAGCCTATGAATCCGGCAAGCTGCGTGGCAGTCAACTGATCCAGGCGCGACGAGTAATCGAGCGTCGCCGTTCGCAAGGTCGGGCCGTCGGCGGCAAGATGTCATCCCGCAAACCCAATGCGGACGTGACCACGTCGAGTCTCGTGCGCAACTACCAGCGTGAAGTCGAGCGCCAGAAGCAGCTGGTCAGGAAGGCAGAAACCGCCCAGCGCAACCTGCTGTTCATCGTCGGCGCGCTGCGTCAGTTGCTGGCAGACGAGAATTTCACCAACCTGCTGCGCGCCGAGGGAATGGACTCATTGCCACAGTATCTGGCGGATCGGGTCTGGGCGCGGGGGTGTGGATCGTGAGCAGACCTCCACTGGGCTTCGTGCCGGAGCCACTATTCCTCGAGCTTTCGGCCATTCTGCCATCGCGCAAGACCCCGGAGGGCTTGTTTGCCTCCCGGAAATTCAAGCAGATCCTCGCGTCCATCGAGGCTATCGGGCTGATCGAGCCCCTGTCGGTTGGAAAACCATCCCGCGAGGGTCAGTACATCTTGCTCGACGGGCACACTCGGCTGGTGGCGCTGAAGCAGTTGGGTTTCGACAAGGCACCGTGCCTCGTGGCCACCGACGATGAAAGCTATACCTACAACAACCGGGTCAATCGTCTCTCCAGCATTCAGGAGCACCTGATGATCCGCCGCGCCGTCGAACGCGGCGTCACCCCCGAAAAGCTCGCGAAAGCATTGGACGTGGACATCAGCCACATCATCAAGAAACTGAACCTGCTCGATGGCATCTGCCCGGAGGCCGCCGAGTTGCTGCGCGACCAAACCTTCTCGGCCAACCTTGGCGCGGTGCTGCGCAAGCTCAAGCCAACCCGGCAGGTCGAGTGCGTCGAACTGATGGTCAGCGCCAACAACATCACGGTGGCTTACGCACAGGCTTTGGTGGCAGCCACGCCCAGCAACCTGCTGGTCGGTGAGACCAAGCCCAAGAAAATGATCGGCGTCAGCGCCGATCAGATGGCCAAGATGGAGCGAGAAATGGGCAATCTTCAAGAGCAGTTCAAGCTGGCAGAGCAGACCTATGGCCAGGACATTCTCAATCTGGTTCTGGCCAAGGGCTATCTCGCCAAGTTGATGGCCAACGAAGCCATTCTGCGCCACCTAACGCGGAATCATCCCGACGTGCTGAACGAGTTTGACAGCATCGTTCGTATGGTGGCGCTGGATAAATAAGCGGCGCGCAATCAGACGTAGTAGGAGAAATCCTTCCTTCAGGAAGGTCGTGGTGCCGCCCATGCAGGCGACACACGGTTCTTTAACAATCTGGAAGCATCAGGGTCACCGCCCCCGAAACGGACGTTCTGCTTCCGTCTTGATCAGGAGCGGTGGCCTACAGGCTTGCCGCTGGCCTGCCCATGCGCATCGGGGTCTGCGAATGGGCGAACAGCGGCAACTTTGTGGTGCCAACGCTGGCTGGTACAGGGAGGCAAGCCCGCTTAGGTGATCCGTGCCCATATCGATCGACCGAAATTTCAAGCTCTTGCAGACCAAGCGGCAGGCATGGCCACTTGTGTGAGCAAGGAGCGCAACTTGGCCACTGCATCCACTGGGTCGTGCGGCAACGTAGCGAAGCTGATTTTCTTCCCGCTATCAAGGCT
Organism: Roseateles sp. SL47; assembly: GCF_026625885.1. Taxonomy (NCBI): domain Bacteria; kingdom Pseudomonadati; phylum Pseudomonadota; class Betaproteobacteria; order Burkholderiales; family Sphaerotilaceae; genus Roseateles; species Roseateles sp. SL47. The sequence goes on from NZ_CP113068.1 coordinate 5,234,447, forward strand.
CCAAGGGCTGTTCTGCTCGGCATGGGGCGTATCAGGGGTTGATGGGGCGAAGGGATACGCCAAGAGGCCCCAGGTCATCAGTCCTGCAGGGGTTTGAAAGCGCCCCAGGTAGGCGGCCATCTGGTACAGGTCGTCGCGCTGCGGCCCATTTGGAGCGTTAGCAGATGGATGGAGGGATTTGTACTTGGCATCAACCACTCCCTTGATGACGGAGCCAGAGAGCAGGATGGCGTCGGGTATCAATGTGCCCAGGCCTTGGCCCGAGACATCACTGTGGAGAAGTTTCTTGGTGGCTGACTTATCACGGGTGCCGTGCGTCACTGTCAGCGGTGAGGCGGCCTTCCGCAGGACGCTGAGGACGTACATCTCCCACAGCTCGGCTACGTCGAGCAGGACACCTTTCGTTTCGCCGCTGGCATCAATGTCAGCAGCGAGCCCCTTTCGGTTTGCGATCTGCCTGGACAACTCGGCGATAGGCGCAAAGCCAGCAGTGATCGGCGTGTAGCGAATCCGGTCAAGTTCGGCCTTCGTCGGGACGCAAGGCCGTGAGCCGGTGACAGTCATCAGATGAGGCAGGAGTTCCTTAGCGCGCGTAGGCAGCCATTTTTCATCTGGCACGCCAAGCCACCGTCGCAAAACCATGTAGGCGGCAACGATGGCATCGGACGCTGCGTGATCCAGCGACCGCTCCGAACGGACGGAAACGACCTGTCCACCGCCTGTGGCGATCAAGCGCAGTGATGCCGGGACATCCAGCCGCCCCCTGACAGTCGCGCCTTTTGTGGCCACTTCGCGGCGAAGCGCAGGCAGCCCATGTCGAGCTGCCTCAATGAAGCCGTGTGCCCAAACGGACGCCAGAAGCTGGGCGATAAACGACTCATCTTCACGCAGCTTTCCGGGGGCTTCGGTCAGCACTACCGATGTTGCCTCGAAGAGCCAGTTCCGCAGCGCCGACAGACCAAAGCGCGGCTCGACGGTCAAGCTATGGCCTTCGAAAGAGATAGACCCGACGTAACGGCCAGCCCACCAAGTCCCGTCCCAAGCGCAGTAGACAATGGGTTCATCCTCATCCCTCTCGCCAGAAATGGGGACGACCAGATCTGTGGCTCGGACATTGGTTGCAAGCCTACGGAGCCAGTTGGCTTCTGCCGCTGTCGGTTGCGGGACAAGCGGCGAGCAGTCTCGCGCGACGAGTTTCACTCGGTCACCGACGGCTTGAGCAGAACCTTGGACAGCCGGTCGAGCTCGGCATTGCGTGCGGTCGCGTCCAGCCCGGCGAGATACTGCTCCAACAATGGGCGAAGGGACAGATTCCACACCTGCACGACTGGCTCCAGCGCTTCACCCTTCTTGTTCCAGAGGTAGTTGTGCTTGCGTGTAGGGCGAACGCCGAGGAAGTTGCGCAGGAACACGACCACGTCGAGCAGGTAGGTATGTCCGATCTCATACTGCGCACCAAGCAGTGGGCTGTCGTGAATTTGTCTGTTCAGTGCGGCTGCAGCCGCTGCCAATTTGCGGAAGTCAGGTTCGATGCGATCCCAGTCCAGCCCCGACTTCATAGCTGTCCATTTGGATTCTGATGCGCCGACTAGAGCCTCGGCGTCAAACGGGCACAGCAGCCACAGGAAGCGGCGGCGCAGCGCGAAGTCGATCTGCTCGATAGACTGGTCGATCAGATTCATCGTGCCGATCACGAACAGATCATCGGGTATGCGCAGCTTCATTGCCGCCCCATCACTATTGCGTGCAGGAAGCTCAATTGTCTGGTTGCGGTCCTCCAGCAGGGAGAAGCATTCGCCAAGCAACCGGCTCAGATCCGTCCGATTCATTTCGTCCAGAATCAGAACGTGTGGCAGGCGATCGTCGCGTGGCAGGCGCTCAATGTCCTCGATCAGCTTGGGCAGGTAGCCAGCTCGATATTCCGTACCGCCGCCACTCGAAATGTGGAGTGCCCGGATGAAGTCCTCGTAGCTGTAGGCGGGGTGCAGCTGCAGTCGATGCACGTTGTCGCGGATCGCGGCATCAATGGCTGGTTGCGATTGAAAGTAGCGGGCTGGCCCCATCTGGCTCAGTGCCGCTGATCGGATGACGCGCTCAGCCAGCTTCTTGGCGCGGAAAGTCTTGCCAGTTCCCGGCGGCCCATAAAGGACGATCTGCTTTTTGTGCTGGATGATTTCCAGTGGCGCGCCTTCAGATGCCCCCTCACTGTCGTCGTACCAAGCCTCGACCAGCGGCGACCAGTAAAAGTCCAGCTCTTGCTTGGGCAGCAGTTTTTCGAGCTCTTGGCGAATTGCCAAGATCGCCCGGTCATCATCTGCAGGCTCACCTGCAACCAACCCCGAGAATGCCTTGACCACCCTGCGCTTGTGATTGCCGCTTGCGATACGTTCGAAATGCTCGGGGAACAGGAGGTGAAGAAGCATGTGTCGGAGCTGCTTCGACTCTGCATCCTCAATGCCGTCCACGACTTCTTGAAAGAGCCACGGATCGGCGGCCACCTCTACCTGCCGATCATGCGGTAATTTCTTCCATGCGATGGCGAGTTCGATAAGAAAGGCAATCTCGAAGGGGCGGCGGGTGTTGTAGCCCTGGCCACCACTACCGATTCCGTTTGCGAAGGCGGTGGACACAAGGTGAGACTCTGGCAAGGTGTCGCCACCCCAGCTGAGAACCTCGTTCACGACCTGCCGCTTACGCACGCCACCGACACTGGACGGAAACAAAAAATACACACTCAAGATTTCTGCGGCGAGACGGGACACATCTTGTCCGGCTTTGCCGACTTGGTCTTTGAACTTGTCGATGAATGTCCGGTCGCCTTCGTCTGGGGTGGCAACGAAGGCTTTGTGGATGCGCTCCAACACGTCGGGACGCCAAACAGATGCTTCACTGAACAGCAGAGAGCCGTCGCTCAGTAGGCAGTTGGCGCGGAATAAGTCCGCTGCTTGGTAGATCGTGCTGGTATCGTGTTCTGAATATCTCGCCATCTATATTTTCCTCCTCAATAAGCCCAGCGGGCCACTACCGCCGATCCCCTGAACTGGGAGCCTCTGGCCAAGCAGGTTAAAGCTGCCAGCGATGATCTCGCCACTGCTGATCCATTCGAGAGCTTGAGAAACATTGGCGATCATCATCAAACCGGGGACACAATTTTCGTGTCGACGAGTGAGCGCAGGTGCTCTTCAAGCAGCTTTGCAATGCGCCCGCCAGAGATCAGCACACCGGCCTCCATGTTTTTTTCCATGGCGTGCCCGGTCAGGTTCGCGCTGGTGATGAAACACATCCTGCCGTCTGCGACAGCGACTTTGGCGTGGACGCGGCCATCGGAAAACGGGTCGGCCTTGTCGCGCCAGGCATAGAGATTGGCGGCCGGAACCAGCGTTCTCATTTTCCCTATCGCGTCGAAGGTAATGCTGCCGCCGTGCTCTTGGGACAACTCAAGCAGCATTGATATGGCCACACCGCGATCATTTGCCGCGTTCAGCGCCTTGACGATGGTGGACACGTCGTAGGCCACGAAGCTGGTAATGAACAACGACTGTTCTGCGGAGTTGATGACCTGCAGCAGCGCCTGCTCTGTTCGACGCGCCGACACGAAAGGCGTCGTCGGGCCAGTCCACACGAGTTCGGTGGATTGCTCAGAAGCGGCTTTGGCGTAAACGTGGCTGGCGGCGATAAGCATTGATGCCAGTTCATCTGAACCGACAGTGGTGTTTTGCCAGGCTGCCGCAAGCTGTTCGACCACGCTGCTGGCTACCGGGGTTCCGACCACACTCGGCAACGCCATCGCAGCCTTGTTGGCATCAGTTCGACGAACGCGGGCGGCAACGGCCTGCACCTTCTCGGGAGAGACCAGAGAGACCAGGGCTGCAATGGTATCCAAGAGTTCATCCATGTCAGAAACCCTTGAAGAAAGCAGCGTCGGCGCGTTCGAGTGTAGGTACGAGCAGCGATCGATCCAGATAGCGGTTGCCTCGCTCACAAGAGGTCTCCGCTACCAAACTGCACGCATGGCAGGCAGCACCATGCAGCGATCGATCCTTTTCTGGATCATGTTCCGAACAGAGCGGATCAGAGGAGCAGATCTTCGAGCGATTCAGCGCTTGCTCCAGCAAGCGGCCAAGATTTTCTGGCTTGCCAAGGTCGACGAGACCGCCCAGGGTCCCATCCGAATCGGCTGCTGCGGTGTAGATGAGGATGCCTGCCTGCGAGCTAGCGCCCGACGTATCGGCATAGATGCGTTCACGAATACTCGCGGCGTTGTATCCGCACTCCAGCGCCAGCTCACGAATCAGCAAGTGAGACAGCGTGTGCAGCATCGCATAACGAATGCCGGGGTAACCTTCGTTCGGGTCGAGATGACGCGAATTGCGCCACCCCCTATGGCCACCCCGGAGCATCTGGTCGACCTTCTTCACACCATCCAGAGCCTCCCACGTGACGAGCGCGGCTTCGTCGAACTGGATGAAGATTCCTTCACCATGAACCTGGTTGGCTGGCACCCAATCCGGCTTGCTGCGTGACAGGCTGGCCATCTGCGGACGCTCATTGGGGTCGCCAGACTCTTCGGGGGCCTCGACCCGGGTGAAGCCCAGCAGCGCATTCACCTCGCGCAAACGCTCGAGGAGCAAGACTCGACTGATATGGCCACCGAGACCCGGTGGCGTGCCGACCTTCTTGCTCATGAAGTGCGGGTAGTCCGTGGGCGGGTTGGCCTCTGTCAGCACATCCCACTCGGGCCCTTTGATGTCGGCCTCACCCACGACATCCTGCCCGCCGCCGGAGCGATGTGCCTCGATGGCTGACCAGATCGAGGCCGCCGTGTACTTGTCGATTCCTGGCAGCGCCCCGGTCTTCTTCAAGGTCTTCACCGTCACCGACACTTCAGCTTCGGAGTCGAGATCTTCGAAAAATTCCCAGCCATCCTGGATCAGCTGACTGAGCGGGTCGTTGGTCTGAGGAATCGCGAGCGCCGAGAGTGTTATGGGGAACCAGCTGTTCGTGGCACCCAGCAGAACGGCGCGAGCCTCTTCATCACATTCGTTATCGAAGTGATCGAGATGCGGGTGACGCCCTCGGCAACCGGGTAGATTCTCTTTTCCGGCCTTTCCAAAGGCGTGCGCCATGCTTCTGGACGCACCACAGGCATCACACTTCACCCACAGATTTTCGGTTTGCAGCGATGCACCGCTTTCGAAGAAGCGCAGTGTGCCCTTGCACGAGCTGTTGCCACCATGGACGAAGTAGTGCCAAGGGAAGTCGTCGAGGTGACCATCGCGACAGGCCAGCAGGAAACGCGCGGGAACGGCATCCGCATCCTTGGCAGGTTGGTCGCCTTTGGAACCACGGCAGCCTTTGTGAACGAAGCGGGTTCGCTCCGGCCTGAAGCGGTTCTCCTTGATCTCGAAAAGACCGGCATCAAAGGGCGACAGCAGACCGCACTTCACACAGCGCATCCAGCGCGGGAATGGCCGAACAGGAACGCCGATGTTGGCCTCGGCAGACCAGACGTCTACGAGTTCACTCTTCTGGAAAGGCGGCATCCGCAGGTTTTCGACCTGCGTTCCCAAAACCTTTCGAACGGCAGCGAGCAGCCGTGCCTCCTGAATCGGCTGGCAGCGATCCTTTTCCCAGCGGTCGATGCCGAGCGTCACTACGGAAAGGCTGGGCAGGTCGATCAGCGCGCCGGGGCCATAAGTCCACAGCAATTGGCTGGGGCGTACTTCGCCGACTGGCGTTTTGTTGTTGATGATCATGTTCAATCCTCATCCTTCGTTGCGGGACGAGGCTTCCAATCGTGATCGTCCGTGATATGGCTCGTGTTCATGATCAGACGCACGCCGGGCTCGACCTCTCGCATCGACATCGGTACGGTCCAGTTGTCCCAGGCTTGAAGTCCAGGCGACTTGATCAATGCCACGGTCTTGTCTTTTTCGGGGCCGCGCTTCTCGTAGGCCAAGATCCGTCCACCCTTGCTGACTTCTTTCGCCCATTCGTCGGCGCGCTCTTTCAGCTCAGTCTCAGCCAACTGCTTGCGCGAGTTGTCTTCCGCGACATTGCCTGCGCGTGTCGCCAAGACCTTGATGGCATCGACGATTTCGGCCTGATTGGACATGCTCAATTGGCCAGCACCTTCGTTCGGGCTGAATTCGTCGTTCTCCAGACGCATCAGGCTCAACAACGAGCCCGTCAGACCACGATCCATCGCGCGTGGCGAGAATGGCGTTACCGATTGCGCCTCGACGTGTTTGTAGAACGTGGCGTGGTAGTGCTCGAAGGTCTCGTAATGCGACAGGTCGCGTGGTCTGGCCCACGTCAGCACCGTGCAGACCAAGCCGGGGAAGGAGCGCCCGACACGGCTGGTGGCCTGAATGTATTCGGCAGTCCCCTTGGGTTGCCCGTTCACAGCCATCAGTCCGAGCCGGTTTACGTCGACACCCACTGAAAGCATGTTGGTGGCCAGCACCACATCGATGGCGCGCGTGTCGCCCTCTTGCCACTTGGTCACGTACTTGCCGACTGCGGCGTCGAACTCGGACTTGAACTTGACCTCCAGGTTGTCGAGGTACTTGGGAATATCCTGACTCGATACCCGAGACGTCAGCTCGCGAATGTTGCTGATGCTGCGTTGTGCCAGCGCGGGCCGCTCCACCATGCTCATCTGCACGCGGTAGGAACGTGTCTGCACGTCGTCCTCTGCCAGCCGCTTCATGCCACCCAACTCACGCAGGGAGTTGAAGTAGCCGACCATGGTCATGTACGGGTCAGCAGGTTCACCAAAGTGATCGAACAGCTCCTGCGCTGCTGTCAGGAACGCGGTATAGACGCGAATCAGCATCGCTGGGCGAGAGCTACCGGGCGAGCACACGCCAAGGTAACGCCGCCCCGGTTTTTCTTCGATCGGACGTTGCACCGAGAAGAAGTTGTCTTCCACGTCCAGTCCATGCGGTGGGAACACCGAAACGCGACGCATGAAGACGTTGTTCACTTGCTCCTTGGCTTTACGCACCGTCGCCGTGGAGGCAATGATCTTTGGTTTGACCGTCTTGCCATCGAGCGTCCAGCCGCACAATTCATCCACGGCGGTCTCATACAAGCCCACCATGGTGCCCAGCGGGCCACTGATCAGGTGGAACTCGTCCTGAATGATCAGGTCAGGCGGGCGGATCGGGTTGATGACCTTCACCTTGGATGAAGGGAAGCCCTTGCCCGCTTGGTGATTGCCGTTGCAATCTGCACCTTGCCAAAGCAAGCCGTGGCGCTCGCATTCCTGGCCCACGCGACCAAACAGTGTGCGCACCTGACCACGCCACGCCATCATGGCGAACTTGTCCACGGTGGCGATCATCATCGTGGGTGGGCGGTGGTAGATCTCTTCGTCCACGACCAGTACCGGAATCCCCGGGTGTGGCTGCTTGCTGGATTTGCCCTTGGAAAAATCGCAGCGGCCTTTCTTGTCACCACAGTAGACAAAGGTACGGCCAGTGCCTTTGTCGACCTCGACGTCGCGCCCAGGGGCCACTTCCGAGCCACACCACGGGCAACTGGTGAGCTGCGCGGGTGATGCCGCTCCGGCGTTGTATTTGCCGGGGTTGCGCACATCTTCGATGGCACGGTGGCTGTCCTCGGTCGTGCCCGGCGTCACCTTGTTGCCAACCCACAGGCCGATGGTGAAGGGTTCCGTGCCGAGGGATTTGTCTCCCTTGTCCAGCGCTTCACGCCGCAACACTTCCATGGCGCAAATCAATGCCGTGGCGCGCTGGAATTGCTGGAGCGTCAGCAGGCGCAGCGTGTAACGCATGATCACGGCCAAACCGCGTGAACTGTCGTAGCCGCCGAGATTGCCCTGCATGCGCCGAATGGCCATGGTGAAGGCGGCCACGCCCAGATAGGCTTCGGTCTTACCGCCACCGGTGGGGAACCACAGCAGATCGGCGTAGGCCTCGACGGGCTGGACGCGATCGGGATGACTCGGATCTGCCAACGACGGGATCGAGAGCAGCAGAAACGCCAATTGGAACGGACGCCAGCTGCGGTTTTTCAGCACATCGAACTTGTCGAGGGTGACATCCTCACCCCGGCGCATGGCCAGCGCGTATTGGCTACGCACGCGCTGCGTCGCCATCGCACGGTTGGCGAAGCGAAAGGCAGCAAGCGCTTTCTCATCGGCTTTCAGCGTGTCGATACCCTGCTGCAGGCGTGTGTGGATCTCCTGGCAACGATCCATCGCTTGTTGCGACTGGGTGTCGTAGCCGGTCACTTCTGCCCCGACACGAGCCCGCTGCTCATTGATCCATGCGGCGTAGTCCTTCGTCAGCAGGCTCAATGCGTCGACCAGCGGGTCGATGTCCAAGGTCGCCAGCCGCTGCATATCGAGCAGGCCACTGCTGACCATCTGGCGCATCGCTGGACGATCGCTTGGATCAAGCCCGGGTGTTTCCGTGACCTGCACTTCGTACTGCGGCATCACCGTGGTGCGCACCTCGGTAGCCAGCGTCACATCGTCTGCGGTTTCGGCGTGGACGGCAACGCCATGTCCGACGGCGAATTCGACGCGGTTGCGGTAGATCATCTCCAGCGCTTCGCGCTCCGGGTCCATACCGTCTGCGTCCAACACCGGCCTACGCCGGAAGATGGCGCGTTTTGCAGCATCGGTCTCCGAGCGAACGATCAATTCGGGCTGGAACACCCACGCCGTATCGCGGTTGGTGTCCGGTTCTTCCTGTGCGTTCACTAGGAACAAGGTGACCAGCCGATCGCCATTGGCATTCTTGGCCCGAATAGAACCCTGCACGCGCACTTCGGGAAACTCGTTGTCGGGTGCCTGATGCGGAATCACACCCTCGGTCAGCGGCAGTACGATCTTGCCGCCACAAGGAATGCGTTGCCACACCTTGGCCTTCTGCCCGTTGGACTTGAGCAGTTCATGCTCATCATTCGGTACCCGCTCGTAGCGGCCCCAGCGCGCTTCGATCTCGATCTGCTCAGCGTCACCATCGACGCAGAAAGTCATGCCCAAGCTGCTGGGCACCAGAGACTGGTTGCTGGCGGCATCGATCTCGTCAGCCGAATCCGATTCCGGCTCTACACGCCCGGTGGCCGTTCCAAACTCTGCACCCGGCTCGTGACGTCCGGGAGCCTTGGCCTCCGTGGGCTCTTCGGTATCGTCATTGGCCAGTGGCCCGTCCAACCCCTCGATGCCGCCCTGTGCGGCCTCACGCGGGGCCAGTTTGCCAACCAAGTAGCGATCCCGCACACCCATGTCGACGATGCGTTCGCGGGGGCCACCAGCCGGGCCGAGCAGGTCGTCCATCACGGCCAACTGCAGTAGTTCGCGGATGTAGGCCTGATCCTCGATGATCGGCACTTCGGCAATCGTCTTGTGCAACGCTTTGGGGAGCGACTCCAGGAAATCCGTCCATTGAATGCGACCAACGCTGCCGGACGAAGGCGGGGTGAGCGAAGTAAGACCAATCGAAACCGCCGAATCGACCAACAGCATGCGGTCGAAGTAGATCGTGGTGGTCTCCAGATCGGAACGAAGTCGCAGCACCCGCCCGACTCGTGTGATGTGACCGGCGGCATTTAGGATCAAGACCCAATCGTCATCCGCGATGGCTTGATACAGCGAAAGCTCACCTTTCAGTCGCAACGTATAAGGTGCAAGTGTGAGGTCTGCAGCGATGCCATGATCGATGGCGATCCATGCATTCGGATTTTTATTCTGTATCAAGTCCATCATCACTCCACCAAAAAGTCTTTTATTTAGGCCGTGGCAGCATTCGCATTCACAGCATGCAAATAACTTTTGGTCGACAAATAATCTGACACGCCATCCAGTACGGCTTTGATGAATATTTTGATTTCATCGAAAATCGCGACGAGCTCATCTACTGACGTATCCTGGCCGCAGTCCTCGAATGAAATGCCGCCGTGGGCCAATTCATTTCGCTTTGTCTTGACGTTGAGAAGCCTGACGCCATCGCGCGAAGCCGCTTTGTCATGATCGGCGAGCTGAAATCCGTACTCTTTTGCCTTGTCTTTGATCAAACGACCATCCAGGTTGCCGGAAAACAGGTCTTTTTTATCAAAGCCAAGCCAGATCAGCGCGCTGGATATCGGGATGGCCGAATCGAGCAACTCCGATGGCGTTTCTGATGACACTGCTTTTCGAAGGCCCTTGATGGCAATTTTTCTTACGTCCTCTTTGAGTTCATCAAAGCCGACTTGCTCATCCGCGATGTGTTGATGTATGGCATCTATCGCATTTGTCATCGTTGCCTCCACCAAGTTGTACAGCATCAAATATGCGGAAGCTCTCAGCGTCTTCTCGAGGTCTCTGCCGACAACATAAGTGTTCGAGTTCGCCGCATCCGATGACTCGCCGCCACACAACCTTGAATCCCTGTTGTCTCTCATGAACTGCAGCATTTCAAAGAAGCGCTCGATCTCATGGCAGCGAGAGTTGTATGTCTCTTCTGCGCCGACCATTGCTGGGATTGATGTGGTCATACCGTTGGCTCGACCCCATTTGCCCATTCGATATCTCGTCCAAGCAAGCTATCTCTGACGAAATTAATTCGATTGATTACTCGGGGGCGCGAATTGCTGGCGTCGGATCGGGTCAGATAGCGGAACATTTCGCTTTCGAGCCAATCCATGTTGCCGGGCTGAATGTTCGGGTTTTCAGCAAGGGCAAGTGCAACGCCAATGGCGATCGCCTCGAACCTTATGCGAGGCACCGATGAGTTATTTGCATTCTTGCGGAAGTGATATGGGAAATGCTGGCGAACAAATGAAAGCATCCCCATGAAGCTGCTTTCGAAGGCCGCGTTATCAAAGCCATTTTGATTCTTGTCGTCGAGGTAGTTGTCCAGGAACTCGTCTACACGTCGGTCAAAGTTCTCATATTGATCCCGGTAGGCGAAGAAACGCAGCACGAGTTCTGGATACTCCCGGCGCTTCACTCGGGCGTCGCTAATCGGGCACAGTTCTTTGAACTCTTGAACGTCGGACAAACCACGAATGAATGTCAGGAACTGGCCATCGCGAGACCCCATCCGTTTTTCCATGTCTTCCAGTTTTGATCCGCCACTGTTCAGTCGATCAAAAAGTTGCCGCCTTGCTTCCTCGTCAACCTCAATGAGCTCTATCATGCGAAGCGTTTTGCGCCCAAAGCGGAGCTGTCTGGGCAGAGGAAGATCTTTGAAGCGAAAGCCGATCAGCTTGTCCAGTATTTCAAGGCGATCTAGCTTCAGCTCGTTGCCCATGAATCGCACCAGGGTTCTTATTCTTTGCGAGCCATCGACGATTTCGAGTCGGCCAGCATCTTCCCCTGACGTTATGTCAGCCACGTACAAATAAGGGATCGGGAGATTTAACAAAATCGACTCGATGAATCGAGACTGTTGAGCCTCACTCCACACCAGTTCACGCTGGTAATCAGGGACGAATATCTCAGCCTTGTCACCTTCGATCTTGTCGGTGAATTTCTTGACAATGACTTCTACGGGGTACTCACGAATGTCAAAGTCAGTCTCCTTCTGTCGAAGGGAAATCTGTGCCTCTGCCTCATCTTTTTGTTCTGCGGTAAACGCATCAATGAGGTTCATTTGTTCATTCTGTTCCATGTCATCCCCCGATGTGATTAATGTCAAGGCGGTATCTATCTGATTTTTCATGAGCCAATAAGGTCAATAGAGGCATTCTTCGTGAAAAAGAAGCGAATGTTTTCATTGCTGAAATGCCTAGCTCATGGTTTGGCCCGCCAGCGGCTGCCGTCGGCGTGAGTTTCAATGAATTCATCGCTCAGCAATTCCGCAATCGCAGCATTCCAGTCATCTGCTGCAGCTCCGCATCCAACCAAAATGGCCTGCTTGGCAAACCATCCTGTATGTGCTTCGAGCCACGCCAAAATCTGGTCAGATGACTTCTCACCCCATTGATTGCCTTTGGTCGGCGTGGATGCTGATTTCTCCAGGTGAACCGTTGAAATTCCGAAATCGAGTCCCGCTTGATGGTACGACGACGTCACCTTTGCCGGAGGCGCTTGACGTTTAACGGCCTTGGGGGCACTACTGCGTGCTAAGTTTCCGTGTAAGCCAGCGGCAACTTCTTCCTGATAGCGCTGGCGATTCAGCTCAGATAGCCGTCGCAGCACGTCGACGCGCGCAGTCTCCGAGATGGTGAAACGGACGCGATCGTTTTCCGGCAGGTACGGTACTTCGTGGAAACCGTGTCCGAGGTCAAGATCTTCCCAGCCGTATGCGCATGCGACAGCGGCATCCATTTCTCGCTGCAATTCGCGCAGATTCTTGATTCGAGGATCATGTTCAGTGTCGGTATGGAAGCGGTTGTAGAGTTTGGTCAGGCCGATGCGATCGGTTCGCATGATTTCAATGCGTGCCTCGTGCAGCCGTTCTCCCAGGCCATCAAGAGAGTCGGTTGATGCTCCGCTGAAACCTTCAGGGAAAGCAAACGGTTCGAGTGCATCCGTCTGGCTGTATCGCAAATCGCTCTTGAGGCGAGATGCGTGCTGCCATGCGAAGACGGCATGGACGTTGGATTGCAATAGCGCGAAGTCCCTCCCTCGACCGAGCGAGAAAGCGACAGTCGCATCAGAGAACACGATGTTGGAATCGACGAACGAGAACGCCAGCGTCTTGCTGACGCGCGTTATTGCCAGCACTCTCGCTGGCTGGCGCCGACTGGACGACCAGTCATCCGGGTGACGCTCGAAATAACGACCACGACCGATCGCATGGTAAAGACCTGGACGCTTTTCACCGAACTGCCACCAACGCTCTGGTAGTGGCTTCCGAAGAACGAATTCGCCGCGTTCGTTGAGACGCTGACGCTCCGGCTTGACCCGTTCTTCGATCCGCTGCCAGGGTAATTTGTATTTTTGTGCGCGCTCCTCTGGCCAATCCCAGAAATTGATCACCCATCTGCTTGGGCGCTGCTCAGGGTCTGAGTTGAGGTCATCGCCATTGATATAGGGGAAGATCACTTCGATATTTCTGGGATCTGCATCCAGCATTCGACGTGCTTCGTCAGGCGAAAGCACGAAGCCCATGCCCAGCACGATTGACCCTTGATACGCCAACCCCTCGTTCGCCTTCAGTCGTTCTGGGCTCCACTCCTCACGATCGGACAGGAAGGCTGATATAAAGGGAGTCGGTCGCCCGAGCAACGAGCGTTCGCCCCGCCACTCGCCCTTGTGTACATGGACGCGACTGGTGATGACCGCTGCTTTTCCGGGCCAAGGTTCGTTCGGGTAGGCTGCGTGGATGGCGGCACCTGCACCCACCATGGCCTCCAGGCCGACCTGTCGTGTATCACCTTCCGCAATGGTATTTACTGCGAGTAGCCCGAAACCGCCGCCATCACGCAACAGGGCCCATGAACGCAGGAAGAAATAGGCGACCAGATCGGCCGAACCGCGCCGCCCGTCAGCGATATGCGCGACCAGCCAATCACGGAAGGCCGTGCCCGCGACGCCAGTGATTCGCTGCCCGCCCAAAAATGGTGGATTGCCGACCATGCCGTCGAAGCCACCGCGCTCGCGAGCGAACACCTCGGGAAACTCCAGTGGCCAATGGAAAGGTTGGCGGGCTGGTTTGTCTGCGGGCAGATCGGTCGAGAGCGTGAGTATGGATCGTCTGCGAATGGCATCAAGTGAATCCGGGCTACCATCAATAGCTTGGCCTGCCAAAATTGCAAGCGATGCAAGTACAGTTTCTATGGCAGAAGTATTGAGTCCTGTTGCGAATACATCACCGATAAACGCATCAGCGATGCTTTCCGGCACTTTGAGTCTTCGGCGAGCATCCGCATCCAGATTTGCCATGGCTTCCACATCCCGGATATCGCGGATGGGCATCTCGCGTAACTGCTGCCGCAGTTCGATGGCCTCGCGCACTGCCCGCTCAATGTTCTGGCCAAACAGACGTAGCTGCCCTTGACCGGTGGGGTTCGTCGCAAGCTGGGTTAGCTGATCTAGCCGATGAATGCCCAGCAGGCTATTACCGCAGCGCAGGTTGTGATCTAGGAAACCAAAAGGGCGGCCTTTGGCCAGCGTTACCAGCCAGATTGAGAGTTTGGCCAGCTCGACTGCCAACGGGTTCAAATCGACGCCGTACAGACAGCGTTCGGCGATGAGACGACGCGCGATCACCGTGCGTGCTTCGCTGTCGCGCGGCAGAGGCTCCTTGGCAGTTCCTGCTTCCAGAACCTCGCCATCCACGCTCACGGTTCTGCCCGTTGCCTCGACCAGTGACCATGCCTCGACGAGGCGATCAGAAAGCCAACGGCAGGCTTGCACCAGGAAGGCACCCGAGCCCATCGCGGGATCGCAGATCTTGAGGTCGAGCAGTTCAGCGGGTGATTTCAGCGCCCATCGATCGCGCGGTTCTCCCTCGGCTGGTCCGACATAGGCCACCGGCGTGAGCGTCTCGGCGACGATCGCTTCGGTCAGCGATTTCGGGGTGTAGTGGGTGCCGGTTTCGCGTCGGTCAGAACCGGTGGTTACGATGAAAGCGCCAGCGGGATAGACCAGTGGATAGCCCCATGGGTCGGTACGCAGCAGATGTGCATAGGGTTTGACGCGATCGCGCAGCTTGGTGTCGCCCTGGCAAGCAGTCAGCAGGCGATCGGCCAGGGTGTCGTCGACGGGTTTGGCCAGATCATTGCGCACCCGGCTGGCAGAACTGCCAGAGCGCTCTTGCAGTAACTCAGCCAATCGCGCGGCACCATCCAAGCGTGCCGAATCCAGCTCGGCCAGTTTGATCCACGGCGTCTTAGCGCTCTTGGTGGCATCCAGTTCCAGCGTGACTTCATCGGTGCGTTTGACGGTGCGTTCGAGCAAACCCTCGTACACGTAGCCGATCTGTTCGACATCCAGTGCGCGGTAGGACAGCGTGCGGCCCTGGAATTGCTGGATAGCCTCCAGCAACAACAGCACGGTGCGGTTGTCGATGGGCAGCGGTGTGGCCGCATCAGTACGCCAGTTCGAGCCCTTGGCCCGGCCTTCGAGGAAAGGGAAACGATCCGGATCGAACAGTGATCCGCCCAGCGCTGGGAGACGCAGATTCTCGTGTTCGATGCCGCCGAACACGGCGCGGAAGATCGCCAACAGGCGTGACCAGGCGTCCCAGCGGCGCTCGAGGATTTCCTCGGATTCCTTGCGCAATTGCATGCGCAAGGTGGAGAGCGCGTAGTTGGCTTCGTAGCGCTCATCGCCCATCAGGAGCAGGCCACGCTCCTCGGCGGAGAGCAGGAACACCAAGCGCATCATCACTGTCAGCGCGGCCTCATACAGCTCCGGCTCCTTGACGTCGTGCAAGAGCTCTCGATTGCGATCCTGATCGGCTTTGTCGAGGGTCTGAATCAAAACCTCGACGGCGCGGCGTACTTGCTCGCCAAGGGCGTCGGTGACTTCGTCCTGGAATTTCAGGGAGCGATCGAACAGCGCAGGCAGTTGTTCAGATTCGTCGACAAAGAAACGACGAATGCCGAGCAGGTGTACGAAGGCCTGCAGGGTGATGGACTCTTGGCTCCAGATGCGGGCATACCAACTGGCAAAGGTTGTGACCGCACCGACTGGGGCATCCACCAGCATCCAGCGTTCGCCATTGGTCACCAAGCCGAGGCGGCAGCCCAGCGCGCGGCACATCTGAACCATGCGATCGGCGGGTGTGGCGGCCCAGCCGTTTTGCTTCAGGGTGGCATCAAGGTCGACATCCTGCGCATAGGTCTGGATCAGCAGCAGCGGTTTGTTGGCGCGTTGCTCATCTACTACTGCAAGATCGGGCGACAGCGTCACGCCATGTTCGGGCAAGCTGGCTTGGAGGTTAGCGGCGCACCAATCGGCCCGCTTGAGAACGTCGCCTTTACCGTCTTCATCAAGCTCAAGGCCTCGCGACAGAACTTCGTCGATCCAAGCCACGTGTAGCTCGGCGAACTGCGCGTCTTCCAGCTCCAGCGCTTCGCGCCATTCCTCGTAGGCTTGGCGCAGACGTTTGCGCTTGGTGGCATCCAGCTCTTCCAGCCCTTGCGGAAAGGCTTCCTTGAGAACGGGAACTGCGAGGAAGGGGCCAGAGATCTCGACCAGCGATAGCCAATCATCATGCACGCTGGGAGCACTCATGCGGCACCTCCATGAACGGCAGATACAGGCACCAGAAAGATCACGGCGACCGGGAAGGTGCGGTCGTTGAGTTTGGCGTAACGGGTTTCGATGGCTTCAGCCTCCTGCTGGCGCTCGGCCGGAATGCGGGCAAGACGCGCTTCCAGTGCGGCGGTGTCGCGCCTGAGCTGTGTTCGTTCGTCTTCGGTGAACAGGGAAAGCTGCGCCGGTTGCTGGTCTTTTTTCAGTTCAAGCTGAATGGCCTTCTCAAGCTCATCAAGCACGGAGCCAATGTCAGCCACCTCTTGCTGCTTGCGGGATTGCAGTGTGTTGGTCAGGAACTTGAGCCGGTCTTTTGAACGGGCGTCTATCGCTTGCAAGATGGCGCTCTGCGCACGGTCGAAGCGGACGCGGATGGCATCAAACAGAGAGTCTGCGGCGGTCAGCGGCTTGGCTTGATCCAGCCATTGCTGGACTTTGGTGACGCCTTCTTCGCGGCGGAATGCTTTGTCGCCCAGATAACCACCGGCTACCGTCAGTTCTTCGTGAAGGCGATGATGATTGCCGCCAGTGACGACCAGCCGCGAGATGACGACCACGGCAGGCCCGTCGATCAGGGCGTCTGGCACCGAACGCACGGTGACGCGATGCAACTTCTTCACATCGTCTTGCGCCCAGACCTCGGCGCGCAGCAAGCGCAGGCACATCTGCACCAGTCGGTGGTTCAGGTGAACCAGCACCACGTCGTCACGTCCGGTGGCGACGGCGTGATCAAAGGTGATAGGCCGGATTTGCAGTGTGTGGGGGTGGCGCAGACCCTCAAGGCAGCGCGCCCACGAGCCCGACAGCGCGGGCATCTTGAATACGGTTCCTGCCGGGGTATCAGCCAAGGCAAAGGGCTCAAGCGGCGGACGGCCTGCCAACACAAGACCCGTCTTGACCGCCATCAGGATGTGCTCTGGCGTGAGGTGGAAATCCTGCTGCGTGGTCAGGAGCCGTTCGTGCAGCTTGGCGACGCGGTCTTTCAGTTCACGCTCGGCGCGCACGAAGCGGCGGGCCTTGGCAATCTTGGCTTCAGCGAGGCGTGTATCGAGGTCTTTGAGCGAGCCTTCGATCAGCCCCGACATTTGTGGCGCGATGACTGGGTTGACGCTGCCCATGTCAGCCCGCATGGATTCGAGTTTGCGCAGTGCCCGGATGATGTCGTCGCCGTGACCGCCAATGGTTGCTTTGCCTTGTTCTCCGCCATCGACGGGGTGCCAGATCAAGACCTCTTTCTGGCGCTGACCGTGCCGGTCGATACGGCCGTTGCGCTGCTCCATCACGTTGGGGTTGTATGGGATTTCCAAATGGATGAGGCAGTTACAGTGATTCTGCAAGTCGATACCTTCGGACGCGGCATCGGTGGCCAGCAGGATGCGCACCGCTGAATCCTTGGGCGAAGTCTGGAACGCCGCTTTGATCTTCTCGCGTTCATCCTGCGGCATGCCGCCATGGAGGATGGCCAGTCGATCACCACCGAAACCGTGGCTTGCGAGGATCTCGTGCATCCACTGATGGGTGGTGCGGTATTCGGTGAACAAGATGACCCGACGATCATTCCACTGACCGTCAGTCTTGAGATTGGTGGTGAGCCAGTCGAGGACAGCCTTGGCTTTGGCATCGACCTGGTTCTTGGCGGTCTGTGCCCACGACCGCAGTTCGTTCAGCATTTGTTGCTGCTCTGCTGTGAGCGGTTGCGCACGACGTGAGGCCTCTTCGACGGCCTCGGACTGTGCGTTTTCGACCTCCTGGTCGTTGGCGTAGTCTTCTTCGACCCGCAGGATGGCTTTGCGCAAAATGCGGTCGGCCATCGCATCCTTGTTATTGCGCTGGCTGCCATTGGCCAGGCTGGCAACGTGCTTCTCAAGGGTGGATGCGAAAGCGGCGGGAGAAGAAAAGAGCCGCTTCTTGAGCAACTGGTTGACGAACGACGTGCCGAATGCATTGCCGACCTTTTCGGCATCCTGCTCGCGGCTCGCGCAGTAGTCGTTCAGTGTTTGGTGAATGGCGCGCTCTTGTGGGGAGTACGAGGCCGGCAGCGCTTGCAACTTGCGCTGTGCATAGAGCGGCTTGCCTTCGGCATCGACCAGATCGCTTTTGAGGCGGCGGATCATGACCTGACCTAACTGTTTTTCATCGGGCAGGATGTTTCGAGCGAAACGCTGGTCGTCCAGCAACTCCAGCAGCGAAGTGAAGGATTCGGTGTAACCGTTGTGAGGGGTGGCCGTCAGAAACAGGCGATGCTGGAAGTGTGGACTGATGGAACGGATGAAGCGTGTGCGCTGGCTCTCCAGCGCGTAGTTCGCACCGGCAGCCGGGGCGATGTTGTGTGCTTCATCGACGACCAGCATGTCGAACTTGCGCGGGTAGCTGGTGTGTGCGGGCAAGACGTCGCGCATGGCGCGAAGTCCTTCGCCGCTCTTGACCCAGTCCATGGACGCGATCAGACGTGGATGGGAAGTCCAGGGATTGGCATGGATGCCGCGATCGCGGCGCAACTGCTTGATGTAGGCCGTGTCGACAACCCGGAAATCAAGGCCAAACTTTTCCAGCATCTCGACACGCCACTTTTCTTGCAGCGATGCGGGGCAGATGATCAGGACGGTGCGAGCACGGTGCCGCAGCAGCATCTCCTGGATGACTAGACCGGCCTCAATGGTCTTGCCCAAGCCGACGTCATCGGCGATGAGCAGATTGACGCGGGCCATGTCAATCGCGCGTACCAGCGGGTCAAGCTGGAAGTCCTCAATGCTGACGCCGCTGCGGAAAGGAGCCTGCAGAAAACCTCGGTCGGCATTGGTGGCAGCACCCCAGCGAACCGCATCAAGAAAAGCGTCGAGGGTGTTGGAGTCATCCTGGCCAGTAATTGACGGCAGACCTGCGCGCTCAATGATTTGCGCGCCGGGCTCAATCTCCCAGATGACCTCAAGCTCCTCACCTAGGCCATCTTCGTCGATGGATGAGAGGGTCACCGCATTCTGTTGCGCAGAGGTTGATGTCAGCTTGGATGAGGCGACCTCGGCAACGACCCACTGGCGCCGCCTGACCTCGACCAACTGCCCAGGTTCTGGGCGGGCCCGGTAGGCCTGGCTATTCTGTGCGTTCGAAATTTCCATGCGGTCTACCGTTTTCCTGTTCTGTGGGTTCTATGCGCCCCAGCTAATAGCCGGGGCGGCATTTATCGGGTCATGGTTGTGGCGCAATCGCGGCAAGATGGGAATTGATGCTGCGTGCGATCGCGCGACCAAGGTCCACAGGAACGGCATTGCCGATCAGGCGCCCCAGTACCTTGAAGCTCACCTCACCGTCATCGGGAATGAACGCGTAGTCACGCGGGAAGCTCTGAATGATTGCCGCTTCCCTCAAGGTGATCGCGCGATCTTGTTCTGGATGCCCAAACCGGCCATTCCCGAACCCATAGCACTGCGTCGTCATGGTGGGGGCGGGCTTGTCCCACTCCATGCGGCCATAGACGCCGGGGTAGGTCCTGCCGCTTTCTGCACGATGGCAGTCAGCGACGAGATGCTCCGGCCAGTCGCGCCACGTTCCGCCAGGCTTCGATACCTTGATGCGTTTGAGATTCTTTTCTGACAAGGTAGATGAAACGTGCAGCTTGTCTCTCGGTGCTGCTTCACCTGCGCTCAGTGCGCGCAGGCGACCAATCGCCTGTCTCACGGTTTTGGGCTTATCGATCGTAGGTTCGATCATCCTGATATCGCCATGCCTTGATGCCAGCAGCACCATGCGGCGGCGAGTTTGTGGCACGCCGTATTGCGAGCTGTCGACGACATCAAACCAGACATTGTAACCAAGTCGCTTGAGCGTGTCGACAAAGTCGTGAAACACCTCGTGCTTGGCAACGGTCGGGACGTTCTCCATCGTGATTACATCTGGCCGGGTGCCTTTTGCCAAACGAGCGAACTCGTACAAGAGCCCCCATTTGCCGTCCTTTCCATCCAGCTCGTAGCGTTGTGCATAGGTGGAAAAAGGCTGGCAAGGTGCACACCCTGCAAGGATCTTCAAATCGGCATCGCCGAAAAGCTGATTCAACTCAGCGGTGGTGACTTTGCTGATATCTCGCTCTACAAATTTGGCGCTGTTGTTAGCCTCATAAGGAAAACGGCAGGCGGGGTCCATGTCGATGCCTGCAACGACTGGCACGCCTTCGAGCACGAAGCCATGCGTCAGCCCGCCAGCTCCACAGAACAAATCAACACAAGAAATTTTCGTCATTTCAACAATCCTCTTTTCGTTTCGACCGCAGTATGAGGCGGTCGAAACCCGTCGATAGCAAGTCAATCATTCTTTGCCTCGACCTTCGTTTTCTGCTGCTCCACCAGAGCGCACCCACTCATCGACTTCCTCAGACTTGAACTTCCAAAGTCGACCGATTCGGTGAGCAGGCATATTCCGTTTACTGATCCAGGCATAAACGGTGTCCTTGCTCACGCCGAGGTACTCGGCGATCTCTTCGACCGACAACCAGCGATCTGACATGGCAGGGGTTTCCATCAAAAGTCGGAATAAGGGCAGCTTGCTAATGATTGCACAGATTATGCTCGCAGTAAATCCGAATAGATCGGATTTGGCATGATTGGGTGCGGTTTGATGTGATTGAATGCTGTGGTGCGGCTCAGTCCGGGCGGTGCTCGTCTTCTCTTTACGTGGACACCAGCGCAATTTCAGCTTCTCGCCGTGCCATCAGCCCCGGCAGTACCTTCCCGCCGCCATAGACCCACCGCCGCAGTTCCTGACCTGCAGCGATCCAGTCTCGCTGGTTCACTCGCCGCCGCAGCGTCGACGTCTGCAACCGCCCCGCGCCGAGGTTGAACGTGAAGTCAACGATGGCCGCGAGCCGCTCCTCCGGTTCGGTGGCCAGCACCGGGCAGTAACGCAACGTGGCGGCGAGTGCCGATTGGAGATCGCGCGCCAGATAGACCTCGGCTTCTGCCTCCGTGATCGGCGCGTGCTTGGGGTCGCAGAGATGGCCGTAGCCAATCGTCCAGAATCCTGCCGGACACACGTAGGGGACGGCGGCAATCTCCGTTCCGCGCTTCACACGCCTTTCAAAGCCCTCAAAGCGCTTGGCCAGTTCGATTGCAGACTGCGGCACCATCACGACCTCACCCGGTCGAACACGCGCCCCAGGAACCAGAAGTTCAGCACCCCGGCCCACAGCGCCTGATCGGCCTCCGTCCAGGCATGCAGGATGGCGGTTCCCCAGCCAGCGCCAGCAGTCACGGCTGCCGCGAAAGCGGCCGTCTTGGCTGCGCAGTACAAGGCCATGAACCAGTAGGTGATGACGGGGCGCACGCTGATCGACAGGGCATCGGCCCAGCGAACCCCAGTTTTCTCGCCCTGTGTGCGAACGGCTTCGCGCAGGGTTTCGATGGCCCCGACGTTCCACGCGGCATCGGCACCCGCGCCGATTTCCGACATGCGTTGCGCGCCACGCAGCTTCTCGAACTCCAGCGCCTTGTCCTGCATCGCCAGTTCGTGGCCACGCTCGCCTTTGCGGTCGAGCCATTTGAGGATTTCAGGTGCGAGACGGAAGGCCCCTCCGAGGAGACCACCGAGCAAGGTCTCGATCATTGCGGGCCTCCCATCAGTTTCAACTTGATGGCTGCGCCAACGAGCAGTGCTGCCAGGATGCCGGTGGTGATGACCTTGACGGTGGTCTGCCAAGCCGTGCGACGGGCATCACGCCAGGCTTCCAGCAGGTCGCGTAGTTCGCGGATGTCGCGTGCGGCGTGGCCGTTTTCCAGGCCAAGGTGGGTCAGGACACGTTCGGCTCCGCGTTCAGCGGCGCGGTCCAGCAGTTCGTCGAAGTCCTCGCGACGCAAGAGGAGCATGTTCTCGACGAGCGCAGGCTGTTGTTGTTCGGGTTCGGTCATTGGCGGTCTCCAGAAATGCGAAACCCGCCCAGTGCGTGAACATCTGGGCGGGTTTCTGGTGGGTACGAATTTGGGAAATCAGATGGCGAGGCCTGCGCTCCAGCCGGTGGTCTTGTAGGCCGAGAGCTTGGCCTCGTCCTCGATGTAGCAAAGCCAGCCGATCTTGGGCGAGTGGTACTCCCAGGCATCGGCAATGCGCACCGCGATCTGATTGGTTTTGCCTGCCCACACTCCGGTGGCGGCCGCAGGCACGATGTAGCGGTCGCCGTTGGCGGGGCTGGCCGGTGGCGTGGTCAGGTCGCGGTCTTTCACGGACAGGCCGACCACCGCGCCGAGGCGCTTGAGGTTGGCGTCCATGCCGGTATCCCAGCCGCTCTCGCCGAGCGTCCAGCCGTAGTTGAGTCCAAGGTTCGGATCGGTTGATGACATGGTTTATCTCCAGAGATTCGATGCGTGGCGAATACGCCGGACTGCTTCCGGGTCGCCGGTGCGATGGCTTTGCTGCGGGTGCTGTCGCCAATGCCGCCCGACGATGGGCAGGTACAGCACGCCGCCGCGCTTGGCTACGAGCAGGGTCAGCAGCCAGTCGGCGAAGTTGTTGAGGTCGGTGGTTTCCTTGAGCACGGCTTCGACGATGGAGCGCCGCATCACGATCAGGCCGTGCACGTGGCTGGCGCTGTTGGCGTGTTGCCAACGGCTGTAGGCCAGACGCCGCACGGCGATGTCCTGGCCGCTTTCGTCGGTCAGTGCTTCGTCGGTGTAGGCCATCACGGCCTGCGGGCAGGCATCCAGCGCATCGGCCAGTTGTGTGAAGGCACTGGCTTCGTACAAATCGTCGGGATCGACAAAGGACACCAGCGGCAGCCTGCCTTGTGCGTAGCCTACCGCGCGTGCCTCACCAATACGGCCCGGAATGCCGGACAAAACGTGCAACTGGATCGGTGCGTCCTCGAGGCTGGCGATGCAGGTCACCCGCCATTCGGCAGGCTCGTTCAGGGTGAGCAGATGAACATCAATGCGTGCTTCCATCACACACCTCCCCAATACTGCCCCCAGCGCAGGCCGTAGCCCGCGCGATCCATGATCCGCACCTGCGGCTGCCAGCTACTCAAACCATCGCGCACGGCGCTGATCTCCGCCGTGATGCGGTCGCCCAGCGCACCGGCATCCAGCGCGGCCACTGCTGCCGTCCAGATGTAGGCGGTGCCGAGCAGCCCCGTCTCGGTACGAACCAGCACGTTGTTGCGATTGCGGATGTGCACCGTGTAGGTCACGCCCAGTTCTGGCCCGATATCGCCCTCGTCTTGCTGCACGAGATAGGCGGTCTGCTGTGTGCGGTCGCGATGGGCCCACGCGACGGTGATGTCACCGGCCACTACGACAGGCTCGGTCTGGCCATTGAGGCGGATACGACCGGGTGGATACGGCAAAGCCTGCCGACCAGCCAGCACCATCGGCTGCCCATTGGCAGCCAACACAGGATCGCCCTGATCGGTCGAAGTGCGAGGAATCGCGCCCACGAACACCGATTCTCCCGGGGCCCGCTCCGCGCCTTCGGATGCCAGCCATTCGCCGACACCGATCAACCGAGTCCCCGGGGCATGTGCTTGGGGTGTGGTGTCGAGCACGCCGCGTGCGAGATCGATGGTCGCGTTGGCAGCATCAAAGGCCAGGACGGCAACGGCCTCTGCAATTGCCCCATTGGCCGCCACCAGATAGGCGTAGTCGCCCACGGCCAGTCTCTCCGGCTGGCTGATGGCCGTCACCGGAATACCAACGGCATCAACCTCGCTCGCAGGCAAAACGGCATTGAGCGTGAGCAGTGGCGCGTAGTCCTCACCCACGACGGCAGCGAGATCGCCGCTCGTAGCACCGGTGGCCAGTTGCCAGTTCAGTTGCCCGGTACCGC
The DNA here is from genome assembly GCF_026625885.1 of Roseateles sp. SL47. Taxonomy (NCBI): domain Bacteria; kingdom Pseudomonadati; phylum Pseudomonadota; class Betaproteobacteria; order Burkholderiales; family Sphaerotilaceae; genus Roseateles; species Roseateles sp. SL47. Next base: position 5,258,418 of record NZ_CP113068.1, read on the forward strand.
CTGCGGCCGCCAGCGCGCCGAGATAGGTGTCTGTGTCGGTCAGGTACGCGAGATCGGCCCGCGACAAGCGCCGGGCCAGTTCCCAATACGGCACCTCGACGGCCAGCACCAAGGCGGGCGGCAACGGTTCGATGGTCGGCTCCTCGACGTGCGGTGGCGGGGGCGACAGCACGGTGTTGCTCATCCCGAACACATCTTCCATGGCTTCGATGCGCCACTCGGCCGCGCCCAAGATGCCGGTGTCGATGCCGGTGACGCGCACCACCATCTGATCCACACCCAAGCGCGGCCAGTTCAGCAGGAACACATCACCCGGCAGCGGCGCACGCTCCAGCGTGTCGCGTGCCACCGTCAGGCTCATCCGAGCCAGGGGCGAACCCAAGGCGCGCAAGTCACGCAATGCCAGCCGCGCGGCCAGTGGCCCGTAGTTGACACCCGGGTAGTCGCGGCGTTGATTGATCACGCCGCCTTGCAACTGGATGGCGGCCAGGTTCTCGACCGTGACGGCAGCATCACCGCCGGTCTGCCAGTCGGTGTAGACCACGGTCAGTTCATTGGGCAGCTCGCCCCACTGGGCACGTTCGAAGCGTTCCAGCCGCACAATTTCGTCAGGCCCCAACTGTGGCAGGCTGTCGATCCAATAGTCGTCGCGCAGCAGCTTGAGCTCAAACGTGCCTTGCTCCGGGTCGGTGTAGAGGATGCCGCCAATGTGGTCGATGACCTGGCCGATGAAGCTCTCGATGGGCTGCTGGCGCGTCCAGATCAGATTGAGGCCGAAGCCCTCGCTCGACAGGGCCCACGCTGCGTTCCAGAAACTCCAACCGATGGTGCTCTGCGGATAGCCCATGCCCCAGTGCGGATCGGTGAGGCACTGCACCAGGATGTGCGCCGGGTTCATGCCGACGCTGATTTCCTGGCCTTCGTCCTCATCCCAGGTGCGGACTTCGGCATTCCACTCCATCCACGGCGCATCGAACCAACCCGCCGTGAAGCGACGCACCCGTACCGCCCATGGCTTGATGTAGGGGTTGTTGGCCGCGAACAGGATCTTGCGTGCCACCAAGGACAGCACGCCCCGAAATGCCGGAATGGAACTGCCGAGGCGGCTCATCAGATAGTCGTTGCGTCCTTGTCCGGCATGACCAGAAAGCACATCGATGGTGCCGACCACGCCGCCTTCGCGCTCGTCGCCGCCAAACAGCGTGGGCTTGTTGATCGAGAGGCTGGTCAGGCCATGCCCGCTGGACAGCGGCGCACGGTCGGCATCCCCCCACGCGGTACGGTCTCCCATCTGGATTTCCTGCACGGCATCGACGGGACCTTGGCACAAGGCCAGATGCAGCCCCATCCGGTAGCGGTAGCCGACGGTTTGCTTCTTGCTGCTACCGCCCATCAGCCGTGCTCCCGCTGGCTGGATCGATTGCGGGCGTGTTCGACCACACGTTGTGCCATTGCATCGCCGGTGGCCAGCAAGGTTTCGGCGTCACAGCCATCGCGCAGGAAGGCCCGGAAATCCAGATCGTGACGCGCGAACCAAGTGCGCGTGCCGTTCACGCACAGGCCCACGGCGCGCACGTGATCGATGGTGATGACGGTCTGAGTGGTCATTTCTTGCCACCTTTCTTCTTGATCGGGTCGGCCTCCAGATCGCCGTACCAGACGACGTTGGAGCCACGCAGCAGCACGGTGCCGAACACGACGGGAATCGGTCGGCCTTCTTCTGCGGTGGGGGCATCGACGTCAGACAGGGACGCCGGTTTGGGTTCGGGCGGTTTCGGCGCGAGCGCGACCGAAACCAGCGCCGCCACCACGATGACGACGAGGTACCACATGGCGATTTCTCCAGGGATTCAGAACACGCCCGTCGAGAACGGGTTTTTGCTCGGGATGGTGGGAAAGCCGCCGTAGTTGTCGAGGTTGCCGAAGCGCGACTCGCACGTGGCCGTGCTGTGATCGCAGCCAACCGTCAGCAGCACCTCGGTGCCGACTTCAATGGCCACCGGATAGAGCAACTCGACGCCACCACCGTAGTCATTGACGATCATGTGGCGGGCACCTTCCGGGGTTTGCAGCCAGCCACCGGCCAAGCCACCACTGACGCTGCCGGGCGTGCCACCGTCGAGATCGACGTTGCGGCCATTGCTGTTGCTCACCAAGGCGCTGGCAGAAATCGGTGAGGCACCACAAGCAGCCGAATACAGCACGTGGGAACACTTGCGGCTGTAGAGCCGCCGCAACCCGATGCGCTTGAGACTGACTTGCGCCGACTCGCAGCGAACGCGAGCCACATCGTCAGCGACTTCGACGCCCAGCACCCGGCCCATCCAGCGCGTGCCAGAGATCCACCAGTAGTCGCCCCAGGTATCACGCCGTCCGATGCGCAGGGTGATCGAGGTGGTGTCGCCGGTCAGCGAGTTGGCGAGCAGATGGCGCACCAAATCACAGTTCGGCGGCAGTTTCAGATCCAAGCCAGCCTTCGCAGCTTCAGCACCCAGCGCCAGTTCGTTGCGTTCCAAGGCCAGGCTCTTGTAAAGATTGCCGTCCAGATCAACGTCGAATTCGTGCGGCGTCAGATAGAACTGCGCGCTGTTGCTGGCGAAGGCGTATAGCTCGACTTCCAGCAATGGGTTCTGGCTCATCGTGCTTACTCTCCCTCGTAGGTTTGACGGTCATTTCCGCGTGGTTCGGGCAACTGGCGCGCGGTCAAGGTGATCTCCAGCACCGTCGGGCTGTGCCAGTACAGATCGACTGCGTCGTGATCGAGGCGGCAGCGCACGAGGCGAATGACGCGGCTGCCTGCGGGCACCCAGTCGTCGAGACCCGAGCGCAGCACCAGCACACCGCCTTGATCCAGATGGCAGGTCGCCGTCAGGGCGTACTGCCGATAGCCGTCTGGGTACACGATCAAGCAAGCGGCGGGGCGATGCCAAAAATCCGAAATTCGCGCGGAGATGTCTTTGCCATCCACGCGTAGGAAGCCATCTTCGGGATCTGCTTCGACGTTCACCCACAGGATCGGAGCCAAGCCATCGGGCAGCCAGAAGGCCTCCAGACGGCCTTGGGTGCGCCACAACCGCGCCCGCCAGATTTCGATTTCATCGAGTGAACTGGCCAGATAGCGCCGCTGCAAAGTCGTCGTCGCCCACGGATCGTCCCGGCGCGCCCACGGATCTGCAGGCGAGAAGTCTTGGCGGGTGATCGTGGCCTGCGCGGCGGCTGTCGGATCGTCACGCCAGTTGCCATCTGGCCAGACCGGGATCTCGTCGAGCCATGGGTCATCGAGAACATCCTGGTCGGGCAGTGGCGCAGGTTGAATCTGTGTGGGGATGTTGCCGCCGACCATGCCAGGCACCCACTGGGTGAGATCGACCGGGTCGATGGCCTTGCCCCACACCAAAGGCATGATGGTGCTGCCCACGGCTGCGGCGCGTGCCAACGGTTCCGTCAGCCACAGCAGATCGCTTTCCACATCGCTGAGTTGGGCGATCTGCCAGCCATCGGCGGCGATGATCAAAATCCAGCGGCCATTGCTCTCAGTCTCCTGCCAGCCCTGCACCCCGTCGTAGGTCAGATGCACATTGGCCGAGAGTGGCCCGAACTGTCGCCCGTCAGACTCCGTCACATTGAGTGCCAGTGCGCCACGTTCGCAGGACTCGGTCAGGTGCACCGCGTACTGCGGCAGCGGCCACAGCGCCATTTGACCGAGATGATCGGCCAGCCAGTCGGCCACCAGGGCATCGGTCTGTCGGGCGTTGCCCACCTTGTAGATGAGCCAGCGCCGAGGAACACGTCGGCGTGCCTGACGGGATTCGTTGCCACTGGCCAGCCGCGTGACGCTGGTCTGCCACTCCAGCCGTTCCACGAGGGGCTCCATCCAATCGTGGCGGAAGGCAAACACGCCGCGTTGCGCATCCGGCCAAGGCTGATCGCCAAAAGCATCCATACCGGTGGCGACGATGGCGCTTGAGGCCGTATCCCGGCGCAACACTTCGACCAGAAAGGTCGGTGCATCGATGGGTGGCCAAGGGCCTGCCAAGGATTCCGCCAGCAGACTGGCCGCCAGATTGGGCGGCAGCGGAGCTGCAGCTGTTTCCGGCGTGAAGCTGGCTGCGCTCGCCCCGAAGGTGACGCGCGAGAGCACTTCACCCTGGAAGGCGGGCAGTTCGCTTCCAGGCGTCGGCTTGCTGGAAACCTCCGCGAGGTCTTGAACGACGACGCGATCCGTCATGCCGACTCCACGCCGAACTCAGCGGCATTGAAGGCGGCCTCCGTCCACTGCACGTTGCCGTTTGGATTACGCTCGAACAACGTGCTCTGCCAGGCCAGTTGCTCCTGCAGAATGATGTCGGTGCTGACGGCGCTTTGCGCACCACTGACCACGAGGCCTTTGACCTTGCCCAGACCGGCGTCGGTCTTGCGGGCCAGCATCGTGAGCTGGACGCCGTAGATGGCGGGCGTGGCCATCACCGGCAACGGCTCGACATCGAAGGACTGGCGCAACCCCACGTTCGGCGCACTGATCGCCGTGGCCTCGTCCTCATCGCTCACGGCTTCCCACGCGGCAGTACCGACCGGGCTGGCCGTCCACTGGTTCAGGCTGCCATCGGCCTGTGTCTGCAAGGCATCGACGCGCACATCGCCGAGAAAGGTGTTGTTGATCGTGCCGCTGGTGTCGGCGATGTAGAAGTCGTCGACGTCGATGGTGAGCGGGCAGTTTTGGCCAGGCACTGCACCCACGAATGCCGTGAGCAGTTGGCCACCGCCCTGGATGGTGTTCTGCGCAGTCATCTGGATGGCCAGGATGCCGTTGATGCGCACTGACAGAATGCCGTTGCTGGTGCCTTGCGTGACCTGCAACTCGATGTAGTGCCAGCCGCGCGCCGGAGCGCTGGCGACTGAGACAGAGATCAACTGGTCATAGCCGTATTGCCAGCGGTAGAGCTTGAGCCGACCGTCCTCGCCGATTTTCACGAGATGCGCCACCTGAGAGTTGGCATCGCGCACGCCCAGGAGCAGTGGCTCGGTGTAGGTGTTCTGGTACGGCACCACGCGAATGGCTGCCCCGACGATCAGGCTGGTTTTGGTGACGTCGAGGTTCTTGACGTAGCCACCCCCCGAACCTTCCGGCAAACGCAGAGCATAGGAGGACGGGCGACGGCCATTGATCCGGGTGGCCTGCGGCGACAGATACGCTGCCTTGCCTCGTGCCAGCCACGGATCGCCAAAGCTGTCCACGGCCTGTGGGTCGTAGTGATCGAAACCGTCGATGAACAGAAGTGCCATTGGACTTTCCTCTGAAAATTCAGCCTTGCAGCGCCGCACGGATGGCCCGTGCATTGCGTCCGATGATGTTGACGATGACTTTCTCTCCGGCAGGCGACTGCAGGTGGTCGTGGGTCACGCCCGGATCGACCGCGTTGACGATGCGCACCGCCTGATTCACCTGCGGCTGCGCGGGCGGCACTTTCACCTCCGGTACCAGCCCGCCCGCTGCGAAGGCCAATTCGCCACCCTTGAAACGTGGGCCTGCCGACAAGCCGTTGAGCGAATCGAGGAAGGCCACACCGACCTGGCGCACGGCGGCCGCCCGCACCACGTACTCGCCTGCGGACAGACGCGCCGGGATCGAATCCGACGTGGCGCTACCCGGGCCGGAGACCAGACCGCCACCCGCGAACTTCTTGATGCCACCCAAGAGCGCCATCACAGCGGCGACCATGGCTACCATCGCGGCCACCGCGAGTGCCGGGCCAACGTAGGGAATGGAAGCCTGCGACGCCGCCGCCCCGGCTCCCGCCTTGGCTGCATCCATCGACACCACGGCGGTGGTTTCGGTGGTCTTTTGCGCGACCTTGGCGGCGCTGGCCGCTGCATCGACGGTCTGCTCCTGCTGGATGAAACCGAGCTTGAGCGCCAGCATCCGAGCCTGCATGGCGATCCACTGCTGAAACGGCTGGATCACGATCTGCTGCAGGAAGGCATCGGCCACTTGCTGAAAGATGCTCGCCAAGGCACTGCGCCAGGTCTGCGCGCCGGTGATCATCCCGTTGAGCGCACCGCCGAAGCTCTCGCCGATGCGATTCCACAGCGGGGCCATTTCATCGACGGTGAGCTTGGTGCGATCCAGCTCGTTGCGCCACGCCTGCACGCGAATCACCGCATCCGGCCCGATGGCCTGCGCGGCTTGCTGCATGGTCGGCAACAGGCGCTCCATCTCGGTGGCTGATTGCTGTTGCAAGGCCACGATCTGCTGACGCGCCTGTGCTTCGGTTAGCAGCCCAGCCTGCTGCTGGGTCTGAATGGCCTCCTGCGCATTACGCAGACGCTCAGTGACTTGCCGCCACTGAGCTTCAAGCGCAGCCAGATTGGCCTGTGCAGCCTTAACATTGATCAGCCGATCAACGAGCGACACGCCGTCGACATCGCTTTCTGCCGCCAGTCGCGCCCGTAGATCGCGGTAGCTGCGCTCAATGGCTGCTTGCCGGTCGGCATCCGTGGCGGTGCCGGTGATCTGGGCCAGTTCCTCACGAGCCTGCGCCAAGGCATCGGCCAGTTCACGCTCGGCTTGTGCCGCCTTGCGCGCATTGGCCTGCTCGATGTCCGTGCGCCGGTTGTTGAGCGTGATGAGGTCAGCTTCCGCCTTGGCGACCTCGGCCTTGGCTTTCAGTCGGTCGTTTTCCGATTTGCCCGTGGCGGCGACTTGCTGACTGCGGGCCAGCTCCTGCTGCTTGCGGGCAATCTCGGCATCGACCTCGCGCTGTTCGAGGGCAGTTTTCTGCGTGTAGTAATCGCGCACCGATACCAGACGGTCTTCGAGCGCAGCATCCAGCGCAGTTTGTTGCCGGTTCAGACCGTCCTTGAGCAGCGCGAACTCGGCGTCCAGCTGCGCTTTCATCAGCGTGGTCTGCGCGCCGGTCGTGTCCTGCGCTGGCTTGACGGCTTTGGGTTTGGACAGGCGTTGAAGCAGTTCCGGATCGGCCTGGATCTTGGGTGCCTTGACCTCGATGGGCTTGGGGTCGAACAGGCTGTCACGAAAGGACGCCAGTTCATCCAGCCGTTTGACCAGATTGCCCTTGAGGTCGGCAATGATGGTCTTGGCCCCATCGGTGTTGCCCTTGAGCGCCTCGACCGCCGCCGCCACACCGGCACCAATGGCCTCGCCCAAGGCTACGAAGGCCTTGCCAACGGTGGCGGCACCCAGTGCCAGGGTCTTGAGCACCAGCACCACGCCATCCAGGATCGCGCGCAGTGTGCCGCCTTGCTTGGCCGACTCGACCATGCCACCGGCCATATCGTTCAGGGCGGGCAGCAAGGACGCGATGATCTGGTTGCCGATGCTGGTGGTGGCCAGTTTCAGCTTGTCGAGGGCATCGTTGAAGTTGCCCGCCTGCGCTGCAGTCTCACTACTCATCTGCACGCCGAGCGCCTGCATCTCGGCGGCGAGCTCATTGATGCCGTCGCGCCCCTGATTCAGGAACGGGATCAGCTCGGCTCCTGACTTGCCGAACAGTTGCACGGCCAGCGCGGTTTTTTCCGCGCCATCGGGCATGGCCTTGAAGCGCTCGGCCAGATCGAGTAGCACCTGATCGGTGGCGCGCAGGGTGCCGTCCTGGTTCTTGAACTCGACACCTACGGCGGAGAATCCGCGCGCGGCATCTTCCGACCCAGTCGCGGCTTCCAGCATCGTGGTGGACAGCTTGCGCAGCCCCTTCTCGAACGATTCGCCGGACACACCGGACTGTTCGGCTGCCGGTTTCCATACCGACAGGGTCTCGACGCTGACGCCGACGCGTTGCGACATCTCGTCCAGCGCGTCGCCAGTGTCGATGGCCGATTTCACCATCGCGGTCAGACCGGCCACGGAGACAGCCACCCCGAGGTTGGCCAGCACGCCGTTAACGCTCTTGGCGGTGTCTGTGAGGCCACCCAGGCCCCGCTTGATCGAGTCGAAAGCGGTCTTGGTCTGGTCGACGGCACTGATCAGGATTTGGGCACGATTGCTTGCCATCAGACTTTGTCCAGTTCTTGTTGAATCGCCCGAGCCAAGGCAGGCAGTGCGCGTTGCACGCCACCCGCCAGATTCAGTCGTCGTTTGAGATCGACGCGCTTGACCAGCACGGCGATGGGAATCTCCTGGCCACGCTTGATCTGCTTGGCCCCGGTACGACCACGCTCGGCACGCTTGAAGCGGCCCAGCTGCCCGGCGTTCTCTTTGATGTTCTCGGCCATCAGCAGCACGCGTCCGTTCTTCTCGATGAAGAAGGCATTGCCCGAGCGCATCAGGCCGTCAAGGACCGCCTTGAAGCGCTTGGGGCCGATGCGCCCGGGCAGCAGCGGTATCAGCAAATTGCCGCTCACCGTGCCGCCTTTTTCATGCAGACCGAGCCAAGGAATCTTGCTGCCGACCAGCAAGGCGGGCAGCAGTTCTGGCTTCTTGTCGAACACCTTCACGCCCATCGAGGAGATGAAGCTGTTGCGCTTGACGGTGAAGGCACTGCGCATCTCGGATCGCGCCGCATCACGCACTTCACGCCCGCCCGATTGCATGCCCTTGGCGACAGCGGTGTGGATGGCACGACGCCGCTCGGTGCTCCACGCCGCCAACTGGCGCGGGTCCAGCAAGCCGGTGGTGGTGAGCGAGAGGCGCATGGGTCAGTCCTTGAGCAGATCGCGTTGCAGTTGTTCGATGCCACGCTTCTCGCCCTGGGCTGCCACGGCGACCACGCCGAGCAACTGGGCGAGTTGTTGTCGCTCCAGTTGCCCGTCGGCGTCGAGAAAGGCTTGGGCTTGCGTGAGCGTGTAGCCCATCAAGTCACCGAGGCGGTGCCCGGCGCGGATCAGGCGGGCGACGGCACTGTCCCAGCCGAGGTCGTCAGTGAGCGCAACGTCGGCGCGAGTCGCTGGGCCGCGCCCTGAATCGCCGGGACGACGTGCGCCACGAAAAAATCCGCGTTCACCTCGAATACGGCGGCGGCCAGTCGTACGGCGTCCTCCAGCGACAGGTCGTTGATCCACGCGCGTTCACGCCGGGTGGTGACCGCCAGCAAATCCAGCACGGCATCGCCGTGCCGTCCCAGCAGCGCCATCCAGTCCGGATCACTGGTGATTTCCTCGGCCAGCGGGCGCACCACGGCCAGCAGCCGTGGCAGCTCACCCAGCCGGATCGGCGTCAGTTCCAGCGCGGTGCCGGACAGCGTCACGACCACAGGCTCAGGGGGGAAGGTCTTGAACCCGTCCATCACAGCAGCACCAGACGGCCGAACTGGCCGAGATCACCGCCGACTGGCTTGGTCAGATCCGCCAGTACCTGGCCCGACAACTCGAACTTCAGCAGTTCGTCCGTGATGATCGAGAGTTCCTTGGCCGGGTTGATGGCCACGCGGTACAGGTCGATCACTACCTCGCGGTTGCCGTCGGCGGTGTTGAGCCCCTCGAAGCGAATCCAGCGTTCGGGCAAGGGCTGGGTGAACATCGCCGTGCTCTGCGCCGCGCCATAGGCGTAATCGACGTTGAACGGCTCGGTGTACGGACCGCCCGACGTGGCATCGAGCACCACCAGTGAACCGTGCTTGGCATTGACGCTGTACTGGCTGACCGGGAGCGTCTTGGGCGTGGCATCCGAGTCTTGGATCTGCACGGCGGACACGTTTTGCATAGCCAACGGATACAGACTGCCCGGCGTGACAGGGTTGGGCAGTAGTTCGCCAGTCACCGTACCGGGGGTGATCGTGGTCGTGGTGCCATAGAGCGCGAGCGCCAGGTTGGTGGCGATCAGCTCTTCCAACGTGCAGGCGAACTCGCCTTTCTTGGTCTTGATGAGCTGCAGATCGGTGAGGCGTTGGCCCGACTGCGCTTCCTGGTGCTCGATGGTGTCGACCGACAGCGACACCTTCAGCTCGGGCACGTTGCCAACGAAGGTCAGCCCAGCAGGGTTGCCGAGTTCATCACGTGCGCCGATGTAGACGCGGCCTTGTCCGGAAAAGTAAGCCATGTTCAGTCTCCTTGGGTGGCTGCAGTTGTGGAAACACCGGGCGTGGCATCACGGCGGGTGGGTTTGGAATCGGTGGCGGGGGTGGCCGCTTTGGCCGTGCCTTGTGCGATCAGCCAGCGGGCGCTGGCGTCATTCAGATCAAGGCGATCACCCACGGCGCGGCGCTTGCCTGCGTGGGTATGGGGTTTCAGCAGTTCGATGGAGAGGGTTTGCATAAGGTGTTCATCCTGTTTGGGTGAGGTCGATGGCGTGGGTGCGGTAACGGATCTCGTAGCGGGCGGGCAGCGCGACGGCCCCGGCGTCAGCGTCGTCGAACTCCCATTCGCAGTCGATCTCGCGCACGGCGATGGCCAGCCCGGAGAGATTCGGGTCGGCGAGCATTGCCGCGTGGGCCGCGACCAGCGCTTGGTCGGCGACGTCGAAGGCATCCGCACCGCGTGCCACCACGGCAAGCCGGACGATCAGCAGCCGGTCGACCAGGTGGTTGGCGTGGGCGGTGATGCTGTCGCCATCAACGAACAGCAGCAGCGCTGGACTGGCCTCGCGGGTGACCGGCACGGTAGGCATGCGCAGCACCGGTGTCGGGGCAATCGCAGATGCCAGGCGCGTGACGATCTCCCGCAAGACGCGCTCGCGAACGGAGTTCATGGGGTGTTCCTCAGAGTTGGGAGAGCGAGGCGCGACGCTCGGTGCCGTCGCCGATGGCGCGCACGTCGCGCACCTGATAGGTTTTGCCTGCCACCTCGACCGTGTCCCCGGCAGCCAGCGTCAGCCAGGACGCCGGGTAGACGATCTGGTAGTCCCGCGATAGCGCAAAACCATCCAGCACGGTTTCGTCCGGGGCACGGAAGGCACAGTGGACTGTGGTACCCGCCACCGTGACGGCGGTTAGCAGTCCGGCACTGCGGGCCGCCTCGTACAACGTCGCGACATCCATCAGGCAGCAACGAGCTTGATCAGCACGCCAGGGCGATGGCACATCGGCAGCGGGTTGCTCTGCGTGTGCAGATCGGTACCCCGGTCGAACTTGCGTGGCTCCTGCTTGGCATACAGCGGCTGGCCGATGGTGTTCACTGTCTCGTTGAAGTCCGCTGGCGCGAAGTAGGTCGCGAAGGTATCCACCGTGCCGACCGGGAAGGCATGGGCTTCCCCTGCGGCAATGAAGCGGCGCGATCCCAGCGTGCCGTCGGCCTGCACAAAGGAAGCCTGGCCACGGTATTCCTCGAAGGTGATGCCGCTGTAGCTGAAGCCCGAGCGCATGTCGTTGATCAGCACTGCGCCCTGCTGCCAGTTCTGATAAGCGGTCTTGACCTCCTTGTGGGTCGTCAGCGCCCGGAAAAACTCGGTCGAGCACAGCACATGCACGCCGGTCGAGAACTCGCCAGTGAGCCCATCTTCCATGAGGCCCAGCAACTCGAGGCAGGCAGTCTTGATTTGCCCGTTGTCGGCCGCCGTCGAAAACTCGAAGGACACCGATTGCGCAGTGATGTCGAACTCGTCGAACAGATCGACGAGCTCACTGCCATCAGCGTCGAGGATCTTGCCCTTGAGCGCACCCATGCGCAGATGCTCCAGGGTGATCGCGTGCTTGTTGCGCATGGTCTCCAGATGGCGGGCCATGACACCGCCGATGGCTTCCATTTCGGTTTCGGAACCGAAGGCGCGCAGTCCTTGCACTTCCTCGGGCAGCACCACGTCGTCGTGCGGGATGTGCGGGATCACGAAGGAGCGCAGGTTGCGCTTGCCACGTTCACCCACCGTGCCGGGCGAACCGGGCGCCCGGGTGGGCAGCAGGTTCAGACGACCGGCGTACTCCTCGACGATGATCTGCCGGGTGCGCACCGGCTTGGCCGGGAACAGGTTGAGTTGCTCCAGCCGCCCATAGCGGTTGGGCAGGAGGTTGATGGCGGCCGTCAGGCTGGCCATCGAGAAGCCGGGGTTTTCAAAAGGGTTCTGCATTTGGGATCTCCAGAAATGACGAAACCCGCCAGCGGCGGGTTTTGGGGGGAGTGAAACGGAGCGTTGGAAGTGGGTCAGGCGCGGGTTTTAGGCACTCTCGCGGGCCAGGACTCCACGTTCTGCGAGTTGCTTGATGGCAGCCACTTTGTGCGCAGTGCTGATGCCGGTCGGCCAGATCAATGCGCCGCGCGCGACGATGGCGTGGCGGGCGATCAGGATCGCGTCCTCACGGTCAATCAGCGTCGCATCGACGTCATTGCCGAGCACGCCGACGGCGGTTTCCGTGCCGTCCGAAGCGCTCGGGTCGATGGCCTTGAGCTTGGCGGTAGCCGTTTCGCGGCCCACCACGGTACCCAGCGACAGGTTCTGCGCGGCCGCGACGGTGTCCTGGTCACGCGAGTAGAGATTCGGCGCTTCGTACTTCAGCAGGTCGCCGAGATTCTTGGGTTGAGAGACAGTGGGCATGGCTTACTCCTTGGCGGTGAGTTTCTTGACGGCAGCGACCACCGGACTGTTTTCCGGGTGCTGGCTGGTTCCTGCCTCGGCGGTGATACGCGAGGCAATTTCGGGTTGGTCGGCACGGGCGTCGAGCAAGGCGCGGCGCACCTGCGCTTCCGAGAAGCCTGCTGCGAGGAATTCCGCCGTGCGTTGGGATTGGCCCGCGATCAGGCACATCTCTGCAATGGCCTGAGCTTGGCCGCGCCCGCTGGCGAAGGACTGCGCCAGTGCGGCTTGGGCGGCAGGCGTCGGTTGCGGATCGCTGTCGGTCTGCGGCTGGTCGCCCTGTGGGTCGGTGTCGGCCGGATGGCTCGGGTTTTCGTGGTCGTCTTTGGGGTCGGTCATGGTGTTCTCCAGGGTGAGAGGTTTGCTTCGGGGCGGGTTTGAAATGGCTTGCGCGGACAGGCTTCGCGGCGAGGCGCGGGCCACGCCGGGCTGCGCCAGCCGCTGCTTGGCCGCCAGCGCGTCGGTGAACTCGGTCATCACCGCATCAAACGGCATCACTGCGTCGGCGAGGCCTGCTGCCACCGCCTGCTCGCCGTAGAACAGCCCCGCCTCGGTGGCGCGCACGGCATCCGGATCGAGGCCGCGCATCTGTCCGACCTGATTCACGAAGATGTCGTAGAGACGATCCACCTCGGTCTGCAACGCGGTAGTGGCCTGGGGAGTGAGTGGCTCGTGCGGGGAGAAATCGTTCTTGTGGCTGCCCGCGAAGACAGCGGTGTAGTTCAGGCCGTCTTTGGCGTCCTTCACCGACTGGTCGACGTGCAGCGCGATCACGCCAATCGAGCCGACGCCAGCGGTCTGCGACAGCGTCAGGCGCTGGCAGGCAGCCGCGATGGCAAAAGCTGCCGAGTACGCGGCATCGTTGGCGTGCGCCCAGATCGGCTTGATGGCGCTGGCTGCGCGGATGCGCTCGGCCAGTTCGAACACACCCGAGGCCTCGCCGCCGGGCGAATCCAGATCGAGGAGGATGCCCGCCACCTGTGGGTCGGCCAGCGCGGCGTCCAGTCGGGCTTCGATCTCGCCGTAGGACATCAGGCCAGAGGCGGCTTCGATACCCATCGAACGTCTGACCAGCGTGCCGACCACCGGGATGACGGCAATGCCCGCCTGCCCCGATGTGGTGCTCTGGCGCGGCATGGGCAGCGGCATCGCCATGTCCAGATCCGGCAAGCCGATGCGGGAACCCAGCACGGAGAGGATCACGTCGAGTTTGGGACGCGCAATGAGGAGCGGCGTCCCGTAGAGGCGGGACGCCAGATGAACGAGTTGCATGTCAGTTGTCCTGATGGTCTTGCGGCACAGCCACTGCGGCGGCCGCATTCATGGGAGCGCTCAGAGGCGCTTTGTCGTGTCGCGGGTCGGAGTCGAAGACCAGACCGAGTTCGTCCGCCCGCAGGTTGTCGGCGGCGATCTCGCGGTCGATGTCTTCGGCGTCGTAGCCGAAGGCCGAGATGGCTTCCGAGCGAGACAGAAGTCCTGCACGAATGGCAGTCAGCATCGCGTCGAATTCCTTCTTGGGATCGACCCATTGCCAGCCCTGCGGAATCCACTTGGCCGACAGGTACTCGCGCCTGCGACGATTGAAGTCGGGGAGCGGCAGCGCCGCTTCCAGCACGGCTTGTTCCATCCAGGCCCGCCAGATCGGGCGGCACAGCTGATGTACGATCACGCCATGCTGGATGGCCTCGCAACGGCGGCGAAACTCGAGCAGACCGGCCCGGATCGACGAGTAATTCACCTGTGTCAGATCGCCGGTCAGCATCTCGTAGGTGATGCCCATCGCAGCGGCCACAGCGCGGAATTGCATGCGCAGAAATTCGGCATAGCTCGCGCCGACGTCGGCGGGCTGGCTGAACTTCACGTCCTCACCGGGCTCTAGGATCTGCATCGTGCCCGGCTCCAGACCGGCCATCGCTGCGCCGCTGGCGTCGGGCAGCCCTTCGCCCATCAGGTTGTCCTCGGGCGATAGGCGCGTGATGAAGCCTGCAAACATCGCGGCGGTTTTCTTGCGCACGAGCTCGGCGTCGTCGTACTGGTCTAGTTCGTTGAGCTTGACCAGCGCGCGCGCCAGCCACGGTTCGCCCCGGATCTGTCCGGGCCGCAAGGGACGAAACAGGTGGATGATCTCGCTGGCAAGAACACGAACCGTATCGATGCCGCCGGTGCCGGACATGGGTGCGAGCGAACCGTCACCGGGATGCGAGCGGTAGAGGTGATAGGCCACGCGCCGCCCGAGTTTGTCGAACTCGATGCCTGCGCGGATCACGTTTCCCGAGGCCAATTCCTGATTCAGCGTGGCTGGCAGGTGTTCGGGTTCGAGCAACTGCAATTGCAGGCCCACCGGCAGACCATCCTCCGGGCGGCGGTAGCGCAGCCGAACCAGACATTCCCCGCCTTCGAGCATCGCGCGACAGGCCAGCGCCTGCAGTCCATAGAAATCCGTCAGACCAGCGGCATCGGCTTCTTCGCACCAATCTCGCCAAAGGCTGTGAATGGCTTCACGTGAGGGCTGATCGGTCAGCATGCTCTGCGGCTTGATGCCGGTGCCGATGGCATTGGAGACGAAGGCCTCGACGCCTGCTGCAGCCCAAGCATTGCGGCGAACCAGATCGCGGCTCTTGGCGCGCAGTTCATTCTGTGTGAACGCCAGCGCTGCGACCGCGCCTGGATTGCCGACCTGCCATGCCAGCGCACGTCGACCGCCGCCGATGCCGTCGTAGAACGGTGTGCCACCGAACAGGCGACGGCGAATCTGAGTCAGCCAGCCCATCAGAACCCCTTGCCCGTAGTGACACGGATCTGCCGTGGAGCACCGGGCCACAGGCCGGTGTCCACGGCCTGCTCGAAGAGGTCGCGCTTGACCGCCGCGATGGCGGCCTTGAGTTCATCGACGCTGCGGTATTCGACGGTCTTGTCGCCAAAGGTCACGCGCTTCTCGCCCTTGACCAGCGCCGCTTCCAACGCGTCGAGGTGTGCTTGTGTGTAGGCCATCAGCGGAACACCGTGAGGTTGATTTCAGATGAGTCGTCGAACGATGCGGCCGTGGTGGCGCAACTGATGTCGACGTACTGGGCGGTCTTCTGGTCGGTGGTGGATCGCACGATGGCGATGCGCTGCGTGCCGCTGTTGGAGCTGCTGCGGGCGAGCGCCGTCCAGCAGTAATTGGCATCCGGCATGGCAGTAGCGAAGGTCACGCGGTAGCGGCCAGCCGCCGTTCGGGTCACATTGGCCACGTTGTGCGACGAGCGCACGACGATTTGCGTGCCGACATAGCCGAAGCACACCCACGCCCGGGCCAAGCCGGGGTGGGTGGCGTCGATCTTGGTCTTGACCTCGAGCCCGACACGACTTGCCAACGCACTGATGCGCGATGCGAGGCTCATCAGACCAGCGCAGCCACAAAGACCGCGACGAAGTCGGTGTCGGTGTTGCCGACATCACTGGCCGCGACGGCACCGATGTTGCTGCGCGCCTGGAGTTGTTCGGCGACGGTCAGCGACTGCGCAGCATCGAAGCGCACGCGGTTGTTGACGGCGGCGAGCAGCGCATCCAGACCACTGGTGCCGTTCTGCAGCAGTTGCTGGATTTCCACCAGCGTGTCGTAGGCGGCATCGGCACCGCCCAAGATCTCAGTCTTGAGCGCATCGAGCAGCGAGACGATCTTGTTGGACGAGTAAGTGCTGGTCGTTGCAATCTGCGCGTCATCAATTACCGCTGAGGACACCACGGCGGCTTGAAGCTCGTTGATGGCCGCGACCAGATTCGACTTGTCGGTGGTGGTGAGGTTGGCCAGGTTGCCTGCCTTGGCGCGGACGTCGTTGAATTCCTGCGCGACGCGGATGACCAGGCTTTCGATACGGGTAGCAAGACTCATGTTTTCTCCTTGGGTGTCAGGACAGCCAGCGGCTTTTGATCACGCGCCGACCGGTGTTGCGGTTGCCAGAAACAGCGAGGCCACCGCGTTGGGTGGCCTCGTTGATCGATTCAGTTGGTGTTTCGGGGGCTGGCGGACTGGCCAGCCCCAGTTGTCGCTCCAGTTCCCGCCAGTGGCGTTCCTCGAAACGATCCAGTCCCGCCGCCGATGCGGCCGCGCGGGCGTAGACGTAGCAGTCGAGCGCTTCGTTGCGCTCGCGCATCTTTTGCCACTCGCGCACCGGGAAGCCGTTGCGGTCGCGGCGGGTGATCAGTTGCTCCGCGCAAAGCTGCTGGATGAACTCTGCGTCGATCTTGGGCAGGTGGACGAACCCGGCAGGAAACACCGTAGTCAATCCGTCCTCGCCAACATCGGCGCTCTTGCGCAGGTTGTTGTAGAACTCCAGCTTGGCGATGCCCACCGCCACCGAGTACACCTTGATACCCCGGCGCAGCTTCTTGCCGCCCTGCGAAATATCGACGGCAGTTGGCGTCCCGATCAGGGCTGCACCGCGCGGCACACCCTTGACCGCCATCACGCGCGGATCGCGACAGGCCCGCACGAAGGCATAGGCCTCCTGCGTGGCAAAGCCGGTGTCCAGTGCAAAGCGGGCCAGCGGCATCACCGCGCCCGAGACGTGCGTCCACGATTCGGAGAGCATTTCAGCAAGGCGCTTCCATACCGTGTCGCGGGCGGTGTCGCCCATCAGCACGCGGTGCTCGACCAACCAGGATTCCTTGCCACGCCCGAAAGCCCAGACCGACGCCTCGATGCGATCCTTCTGCACGTCGGCAGCGCCCACCAGCAGCAGTCCGCCCGGCGGCACCGAGCCAATCCGGTAGTCCTCGCGGCGCTCGACCAGCCGCTGCCAGTCCGGTGCTTCACCTTCCTCGACCCAAGATTCGCCCAGCTCGGTGTTCTTGAAGGTCTTGATGGCGGCGGCCGATCCCGATTCCTTGCTGACCGCGCTCTCCCACGCAGCGGCGATCTCGCGCCAAGCACGCCAGCCCACCGGGCTGTACAGCGATGAGAGGTGAAAGCCCGCCGTCTTGCCCGTGCCATCAGTGATCATCGCGCGCCACTCGCCGTGCTCCAGCATCCACGTCTTGTGGTGCTCGGCAATCGCGGTGTCACATGACTCGCAGATGTAGGCGGCGGTCTCCGGTTGCCCTTTGTCCCAACGCAGCTGCTCGAAACGCAGCCACTGACGGTGGGAGCAATGCGGACACGGCACAAAGTAGCGACGTTGGTCACTGGCCTCGTACTCGCGCTCGATAGCCGATGCCCCTGAGATCGTCGGCGTCGAGACGATGAAGATCTTGCGCCGCGCGAAGGTGCGCGTGCGCGCCTCGGCCAGCGAGATCGCATCGCCTTCACCCTCGACGTCCAGCGGGTAGCCATCGACCTCGTCGAGAAACAGATAGCGCACCGGCATCGAGCGCAGACCGACCGCGCTGTTCGCACCAGTCATCACCAGCACACCGCCCCTGAATTCCTTGGCCAGGATGGTGTTGCCCGAATCCCGGCTGCGCGCCGGTGCAATCAGTTCGGCCAATGCCGATGACTCTTCGATCAGCGGATCAATCCGCTGCTTGGAGTTGCGCTTGGCCATCTCTACTGTTGGCCACACCGCCATCATCGGGCCCGGCGCGTGGTGGATCACGTAGCCGATCCAGTTCGATCCCATCTCAGTCGCGCCAAGCTGGGCGGCTTTCATGAACACCACGCGCTCGACCGGGGAGGTCGGCGACAGGCAATCCATGATTGCTTTCAGGTACGGCGTGCGGCTGGTGCGCCAGCGCCCCGGTTCGGCAGATGCCTTACTGGAGAGCATCCGGTGGCGATCCGACCATTCGGACACGGTGAGCAGCGGGTCGGGCGTCAATCCTTCACGCCATGCTCGTTCGATCTCGGCAGCGCCTTCGTAGTCCATGTCCATCAATCCACCCTTGGGCGCATCTCGCCCAGTTCCTGCAAGTGCTCACGCACCGCCGCCTCCAGGGCGATGTGCATCGTGTGGGGATCGACACCGAGCTTGGCCGCCATCTGCGCCGAGATGCGCGCTGGCCAGTTGAGCCATGCATCGCGTTCAGAGCGCGCCAGTTTGAAAACGTGGGCGATGGCCTGTGGCCGATCCACCAGCTCGCCCTTGAGGCGGGCCAGACGCACCTTGTTGGTTTGCGCCTTGACCACCTCATTGACCGTGCGCGCCTGAAGCAAGGACGTGCCACCTGAGGGCAGCGCTGCAGGCCCATCACCCGTGGTGCCGCTGGATTCCGGTACAGCGACCTTGACGGCGCGGGTGGCAGTGCCATTGCGAGGTGCATCGGAGTTGCGTGCCCATTCGCGGTCGACGCGCTCGGCATCAATCGTTCCGTCTGCCTCCGGCGTGATCCGTCCCGCAGCGATGGCCTTGCGCACCGCCGCATCGGACACCCCTCGGTGGCGTGCGTAGGCACGAATCGAAATACCCATATTTCCCCTTCGGGGCACCTTCAATCATTTGTTCGTCATTCCTGCGGATTGAGCTTGGCTTCCATCGGGAACAGCGCGTTCATACGTTCGTCATCAACACCATCAAAGGACACGGACATGAGCCAGATCGAAACCATCCTCACCCTGATCGCGCAGAAGTACCTCGGCATCGAGACACTGGAAACGCGCAGATCAGACAGCCTCGATTTCCACGACACGGCGGTCTGGTGCATCAAGGACGCACTGGAAGCCGCCTTCAAGGCTGGTGTCGAACTTGGCGCATCGATGCCGAAGGCGACGGAGTCGGAAATTGGCAACGACTGATCGACAGAGCAGCAAGCCAATCAAGAAACGCTTGGCTTCACTCCTGAACAGCGCGTTCATCACATCGTCATCAACCACCCCGAAGGAGCAGATCATGACCATCACCCAACTGACCCTGTCCCAGCATTCCGTCCTGGCCTACGCCATCCACAACACCAGCGGCAAGATCGATTGGTTTCCCGACAATCTCAAAGGCGGTGCGCGCAAGAAGGTGCTCGACGGCCTGTTAAACCGCGCACTGATCACAACGGACGGCACCGACTGGTTCGTTGCTGCCGAGGGTTACGACGCAATGGGGTGCGCTCGCCCCGCACTTGCGCCTCTGGAGGCCGACCCCGAGATCGAGGCAGCCGTGACGGCAGCCGAGGCCACGTGGGCCAAGGACGCCACTACCGAGCAGGCCAAGCCGCGCACCCGCGAGAACAGCAAGCAGGCCGAAGTGATCCGGATGCTGCAACGTCCGGAAGGCGCGACCATTGGCCAGATCTGCCTGGCCACAGGCTGGCAGGCGCATACGGTACGCGGCACCTTCGCCGGGGCCTTCAAGAAAAAGCTCGGCCTGACCATCGTTTCGGACAAGCCGCAGGGTGGCGAGCGGGTGTACCGAATTGCTTGAAGAAAGATGGCGAGAGAGGCCATGAATAGCTTGGCTTCTCTCGCCACCAGCGCGTTCATACGGATGTCGCAACGATCAACCCGGAGAACGCCATGAGCACCCAGCAAACCACCACCGAAACCAACTACCAGCACTTCATCGCAGAACTGACCGCGCTCACCCGCAAGTACGGGGTCGCCATACAGTCGGTCGGCGGCGTGATCCTGGCCGACACGCAGGGCGAATTCAGCAAGGTCAGTTACCGGGCCGATATCACCAGCGGCGACCTCTACCCGGAGTTCCCGGAAGGTTGAGCAGAAAGCTCGAGCAAGAGGCCAAGCGGCGCTTGGCTTCCTGCTTGAACAGCGCGTTCATGCTGGTGTCGTGATTGACGACGCCACACCAGGAGAAATCGCCATGAGCACCATGACCATCACCATCGAACGCACCCCGCGAACCCTGCAGTTCAGCGGTCAGAGCATCCAGATCGAGGAGTTGAGCATCCGCCTGCCGTTTTCACGCAAGCCCGCCGACCTCGGAGAATTGAGCGGGAGCGATCAGCACAAGGTCTACATCACCGAAACCAAGGAACTGACCACCGCCGAATTCGACGCCTTCTCGCGCAGTCTGCTGGTGTCACGCGATTGGCTGCGCGGCAAGGGCGGTGGCAGCGGCGACGGCTACCTCTGCGTCGAGGTCACCGCACCCGGGCGTCCCTACCTCTATGTCAATCCCGAGGGCGGTGATTACGCCCGCTACGTGGCCCGTCTCGGGTGATCGAAATTGATCGAGAAAGAAGCTACGAACAGCTTGGCTTCTCAATCGAACAGCGCGTTACTACGGGTGTCGCAACGATCAACCCGAAGGAGAAAACGCCATGACCGCCAACCCAATCCCAGCCACCCAGAACGATGCCTGGGGCTTTTGGGGCACGATGAATGAACACGCCAGCGCCGCATGGCCCTTGGCCATGAACGCCATCTCAGACTCCACTCACCAGCCCCTCGAGTCGGTGCGGATCTTCCTCGACAGTCGCCACGGACGTCACTTCGCCGACGATGTCCAGAACGGTTTGCACCAAGGCCAAGCCTTGCAGGATGCGATCAACGCCGCCACCCAACGCTGGATGGGTTGGACGATTGGTCGCCAGACCAGCAAGCAGTACGGCATCCCGCGCGGCCTGCCTTATCTGACCGGCTTTGTGATCCACTGCGAAATCTGCGACGAGATGGCCGCCTGATGAAAACGCCCGCCACCGAACGGGAGCAGGCACTGCGTTGGCTGATCGCCAACCGGCGTCCAGACGTCTCCATCGAGCAGGCCGTGCGCGTGATGTGCATAGCACTGCCTCGCGATCTCACCACCATGCAAATCCTGCGACGCATCGCCGAGGAAGAAGAGGCCAGGCAACCCGCCCGCCCATTCAACTGGCGCACACCTCCTGGTCTGCCGCCTCGCGGATAGCCTTCTGGCCGGTGAAGTCTTCCCACCGGCGCACGATTACGTCCACATATTTCGGATCGAGTTCGATCAGCCGCGCGACGCGCCCGGATTTCTCTGCAGCGATCAGCGTCGTGCCGGAACCACCAAACGGGTCAAGCACCACGTTACCGGGGCGACTCGAATTGCGGATCGCCCGCTCGACCAACTCCACCGGCTTCATCGTCGGGTGCAGGTCGTTCTTCTGCGGTTTCTTGATGTTCCACACATCACCCTGATCGCGGTCACCGCACCAGTGACGCTGTGTTCCCTCGGGCCATCCGTAGAGGATCGGCTCGTACTGGCGCTGGTAGTCGGCGCGACCGAGCGTAAAAGTGTTCTTGGCCCAGATGATGAATGTCGACCACTTACCACCGGCGGCACGGAAGGCTGCCTGCAGCACGTCCAGTTCGCTGGACGACATCGCCACGTAGATTCCGCCACGACTATGGGCCACGGTCGGCATTAGCGCTGCCAGCAGGAAGTCATAAAAGCCGTCGCCCAAATTGTCGTTGAGGATCGCGCGATCCTTGCCGCGCATCTTGTCCTTCGCGCTGTTGGCGTAGTTCACGTTGTACGGCGGGTCGGTGAACACCATGTCCGCCTGCTCGCCTTGCAGCAATCGGTCGTAGCTCTCGGCCACCGTCGAGTCGCCGCACAGCAAGCGGTGCTGGCCCATGATCCAGACATCGCCCGAACGCGAGATCGGTGTTTCGCCAACCTCCGGCACCGCGTCTTCGTCGGTCTGCCCGTCGTTGTTGGGCTCGTCGCCCGCCAGCAGTTCGGCCAACGCGTCAGCATCGAAGCCGGTCAGATCAATGTCGAAGCCTTCGAGTTGCAAGGACTCCAGTTCGATGCGCAGCATCGCGTCATCCCAGCCTGCGTTCTCGGCAATTCGGTTGTCCGCGATCACCAGGGCCCGGCGCTGGGTCGGACTCAGGTGATCGAGCACGACCACGGGCACGATCTCCAGCCCGAGCTTTTGCGCAGCGGCCAAGCGTCCATGCCCAGCGACAATGATGCCGTCACTGCCTGCGAGGATCGGGTTGGTAAATCCAAACTCGGCAATCGATGCGGCGATCTGCGCCACCTGATCATCCGAGTGTGTCCGCGCATTGCGGGCATAGGGCAGCAGTTTGGCAGTTGGCCACTGCTCGATTTTGTCGGCTAGCCAGTTCATGCAGCCACCTCCGTTTTGCGTTCAGTGGCGACCTCGTCGAAAGATTGGCCGGTGGCGATGAGCGTGACCAGCACGCCGGGGTGGTTTTGCTGAAAGCGCTTTATGGCCACGTCCACGTACTCCGGCGCAATCTCGACGCTACGACAAATGCGGCCAGTGCGTTGCGCGGCCAGCATCGTCGTGCCACTGCCTCCGAAGGGCTCGAACACGAGGTCGCCCGAATCCGTGTAGGCCTCGATGGCGAACTCCGGTAGCGCCACCGGGAAGACGGCGGGGTGGTCGATGTCCTGCCCGATCTTGCCCTTGTGGCGCATCACGCGGATCACTGAGTCGGGGATGCGGGTGTCCTGCGTCGGCTGACCCTTGTGCGTCCATCCGCTGACTTCGCCATCCTTGGCGCGCATCGCCGTGGATGAGCCATCGGCGCGCAGATGCGAATCCTGGCCAGCGTGCTTGCAGGGCACGATCTTGTTGGGCTTGCGGGTGCTGCGATTGAAGTGGAAAACGAACTCGAAACTCGGTGCCAGTCGGCCCTGCCAGTCGCCGGGCATGCCCGGCCCCTGATCCCAGACGTACCACGCAAAGCGCCGCCATCCTTGTTGGCGCATCCAGGACAACCAGCCGTCCCAATAGAGGATGACTTCGTTGTCGCGGTGGATCAGCCCGAGGTTGACTAGTACCTGACCGTCATCGGCCATCGGCACGTTGCCAAACACGCCACGCATCAGTGCATCCCAATCGCCAATGCCGCCGGAGGTGTAGTCGCGCTGATTGCCATACGGCGGTGAGGTGAAGCACAGACGCGCGGTGTCACCCAGCATCAGAGTAGCGACCACCGTCCGGTCGGTGGCGTCACCGCAAATCAATCGGTGCGACCCGATGGCCCAGACATCACCCACGCGCGACACCGGCACCACCGGTGCATCAGGCACATCGTCTGCCGTATCGGGGTCGTCGGCTTCTGCTTCGTCCTGCGCCGCAGGTTCTTCGTCAGAGGGCGCGGCATCTGCCAGCAGTGCCTCGATCTCGATGTTCTCGAAGCCGGTCAGCGCCAGCTCGTAACCCGCTTCCGAGAGTTCCGCCAATTCCAGTGTCAGCATCTCTTCGTCCCACCCTGCGTCAAGCGCCAGCCGGTTGTCGGCAATGACGAGGGCGCGCTTTTGTGCCGTGCTGAGGTGGGCCAATTCGATCACCGGCACCTGATCCAGTCCCAGCTTGCGCGCGGCCGCCAGACGACCGTGGCCCGCGATGATGCCGTTGTCACCATCGACCAGAACCGGATTCGTCCAGCCGTACTCGACGATGCTGGCGGCGATCTTGGCAACCTGCGCTTCGGAATGCGTGCGCGGATTGCGGGCGTAGGGAATCAGCGCCTCGACCTTGCGGTACTCGACGTTGAGCGTGTTCAAAGTTGGTGTCCTGAAAATAGAAAACCCGCCGACGAAGCCGTGGGCGGGTTTGTGGGTTGGTGCGAACTGGCGGGGGTGCGAACTGCGAACCGTGCGAACCTTGGTTCGCACCCTGACGCTAAAAAAGCGTCGCGCTGTCGCCCCCCGCATTGGTTTTTGGCCGGGAAGGACCCGTTGATTTCCGGGCAGCTCCGTCTGCCGTCACCTCTGTCCAGAAGATAGCTGAAATACTACCCCCGACCGGCCAGTTTTGTTGCAGGGCTACCGGGTCTCGAAAAGGACAAACGAGGCAAGGCGAGGACAAACACGGCAGGCATTACCCTAAATTGCCCACGTTTTTGGAACATCCTCGTCAAGTCGTGCTGCGCGGAGCGTATTCACTGTGCGCGCAGCGTGACACCGCCATGCGCTGCATTGAGGTGATCGGCCACCGTCTGCAATGCCCGCTGCCAATGCCGCCATGCCGTCGTTCGGTCGCAGGCGAAGCGGATCGTGATGTCTCGCCACCCGTAGCGCTTGGCCCGCATCCAGACCAAGTGCCTGTGTTCCTCCTCCAGCCACTGGACCCAGCGCATGACCTCCAGCATCCGCTCGATGGCAGCAGGGTCGGGAGGAAAGCGGTAGATCGTCGGTTCCGCGCCGAGGTTTTCCCAGGGCATGCGTTTGATCGCAGGCCAGCAGTTGAAGTAGCCCTGCACCCGCACGGGTGGCAAACGGCGTGCAGTGCTGGCCGCCTCTTCGAAGCGAGCGGCTACGTCCTCGATTGTCCACGCGTTGCGACGGTCAGCCATGGTGTCGTCCTCCCGCACCGTAGAGGCGCTCGCCGATCTGGCGCACCAGTTCGCGCTCCATCCAGTCGAGGCGTTCGTCGTCAGCGGAGACGACCAAGATGCGCTGGTCATGCCAGCCACGTTCCTTGATCGCATTCAGATCCGTGGCTTGAGGTTGCAGACGACCGAGGGGGCAGCGGTATTGGGGTGTCGGAACCTTCACGTCACACCTCCTGCGTCTCGACCGCCCAGTGCAATAGCGCCAGGGCATCGGCTTCGTTGTCGTCGGTCGGGGCATGGCCGCGCGATTGAACGGACGCGATCATTTCGTCCTTGCCCGCGTTTCCCTTGCCGGTCGCGTGCTTCTTGATCGTGCCGACCGGAACGCCTTGGTATGGGATGTTGTGATGCTCACACCACGCAGTCAGGTGCCCCATGAAACCGCCGTAGGCGTGTGCCGCATCAACGCCCGCGTGCCGTCGAACTTCCTCGAAGAACACAGCGTTGATGTGGTTGCTGGCCGAGAGCAGTTCATTGAGCCAGCGCTTGAAGCGAAGGAAGCGCATTCCGCCACCCTCGAATCGTTGCGGTTTGAAGTGCTCGGTGCCACTGGTGATGGTGCCGTCCAGGTGCTGCAGAGCCCACCCGGTGTGTGTGCCCAGATCAAGGGCCAGGATCGTTGTGTTCATCGTCGTGCTCCAGTTCGGGGGCGAGTGACGGATGCGACGGGTTCTTGGGATAACAGCCTTTACGTGCGCGCACGCGTAGCGCGTCAATCAGGAAATCCGTCAAATCCGTCACTCGACCGGATTGCTCAGTCATCTCGGTAGGGGAAGCCATGGCCACTTTGTGGGTGATAGGGCTTGGGTCTGAGGGCGATGCCTGTGATGCCGCGAGCGCCCCCGGTCAGCCGACACTTCTCGAACTTGCGGGCCGCCATCAGTTCGGAGAAGCGCTTGACCGAGCCCACGTACTCACCCGCGCGCTCAGCCCATTCACGCCAGTCAGCGAACAATTCGGAAACGCCTTCGCGGTGGGTCTTAGCCAGCAGGCAACGCTCTTCGATCCACTGCCCGAGCGCGTCCTCGGCCTCGAAATACTCCTCAGTCGCCGACACCACACTGGCGGGTGGCTTCAGTCCTTGGCGTTGCCAAAGGCTGCAGCCCTCGACCGCCCACGCCAGAATGCCGTCCCGTTCCTTGAGCAGCTTTTCCGTCAGCCTGCCGTCACGCCGTTCGGGCGGGATCGTCACCGTGAACGGGATCAGGTGCAGTCGCCGCTTCATCGCCTCATCCACGTTGCGGATCGATGGCTTGTGGTTGCCTGCGATCACCAACTTGAACTGCGGTACGTACTCGAAGAAGTCCTGGCGCATGAAACGCGCAGACACCTTGTCGCCACCGGTGATGGCCTTGACCTTGGATTCGTTCCAACGCCGACCCTGTTCGGTTTCGATGGATGACACAAAGCGTGCGCCGCGCAGGCCCGCCAGATCGGTCGGATGCCGGTCGGTGCGCGCCTCCATGAACGTGTCCATCGGCGCGTTGGCCGCGTAGTCGCCCAAGATGGTGGTCAAGACGTTGACGAACACCGACTTGCCGTTCGCGCCGGTCCCGTACAGGAAGAACAGCGCGTGCTCGCTGGTCACGCCCGTCAGGCAGTAGCCGACCATCAGTTGCAGATAGGCAATCAGTTCAGCGTCGCCGCCTGTGACATCGGCCAGGAATGCGCGCCACGTCGGACTGTCGCCCTGCGGTGTGGCCGTGGTCACCTTGGTCATCCGGTCATCGCGCCGGTGCGGTCGCATGCGGCCCGTGCGCAGATCAACCACACCGCCTGGTGTGTTGAGCGCCCAGACGTCGGCATCCCACTCCTCGGCGGTGGACGCGTGCTTGGGATCGGAGCGTGCGATTTTCTCGACGGACGAGATCGTGGCGGAGCTGGCCAGCTTGCCTTTGAGCCGAGGGCTGTCCGCCTTGAGTGACGCCATCCGGCAGATACCGCGCGCCAGATGAGACACATAGAGCACCTGATCCGGATTCCAGCGGACACCGGTCCAGACCAGCCATTTGCCCCAAAGCGCGCAGTAGCGCCAGTCCTCGCCATAGCGGCGTGTGAAGGCCGAGGACAAGCCGTCCTCCGTAGCCCAGTCGACACCGGTCAGCAGATCCGGTGGTGGCGTTTCCTCGACCGAGCGCATCACCGGCATCCGCTCGCCGACGGCGAGGAAGCCTCCCACATCGAAGCCGTCCGGAATGGCGTCAGCCGCATCCCAGCCTTCCGGCTTGTCATCGGGAGGCACCAGGATGGCGACCGTGGTCGCACCCGCGTTCAGGATTGCTTGCGATGCACGGTCAGCGTAATCCCAGCCCGGCGCGTCCCGGTCAGGCCAGATCAGCACAGATTTGCCCGCCAGCGGCGACCAGTCGGTCTTGTCGACGGGAGCATTTGCGCCATGCATGGCCGTGGTTGCCACCACGCCGATGGCGATCAGGGCCTGCGCACACTTCTCGCCCTCGACCAGCACAACGTGACCAGCGGCAGCCAGCCCCGGCTGGTTGTACAGCGGGCGCGGATCGGGCGAAGTCATCTTGCGCCGCTTGGCATCCCACGGCCGGAACTCCTTCTTGCGCCCGGGTGGATCGTAGCGGTACACGACCGCAATCAGTTTGCCGGTGGCATCGAAGTAGTCCCATTTGGCCGTGGCCGGGCCGAGATCGTCGACCGGGGCTTCCATCTTGGCTTTGCGCACCGGCACCGACCGAGCGCGACCGAGCAGATCGGCAGCCTCGTCGAGCACCCGGGGAAAGTCAGTGTGGATGTTGGCCCCGAGATAGGCCGCGATCAGCGCGAAGATATCGCCGCCGTCGCCTGTGGCGCGATCCGTCCACAAACCCGCTTTCTCGCCTTCGAGCACGACCTCGAGGCTGTCACCCGGGCTGCCGAGAATGTCGCCAATGAGGAACTTGCCCCTGCGCTTTTTCCCCGCAGGGAACATCGTGGTCAGCACCGAGTCCAGGCGTGCGATCAGGTCGGCGCGGATCTCGTCGCGCTGAGATTCTCGGTCGTGCTCCGCAGTTTGAGTGG
This sequence comes from Roseateles sp. SL47, assembly GCF_026625885.1. Taxonomy (NCBI): domain Bacteria; kingdom Pseudomonadati; phylum Pseudomonadota; class Betaproteobacteria; order Burkholderiales; family Sphaerotilaceae; genus Roseateles; species Roseateles sp. SL47. The sequence goes on from NZ_CP113068.1 coordinate 5,286,104, forward strand.
CGTCGTTGAAGTCGATCATTCGGCCCCCTCGACAGATGCGTCTGCGTCATCGGCATCACGGCCTTGGACGGCAGTGCTGCGTGTGGCCCACGCAGAGAGTTCGGACAGTCGATAGCGCACCAGACCGCCCATCAGGTAGTGCGGAATCCGGTACTTGCTGCGCATGGCATGGTCGGCAAACCAGTAGTACGGCAGGCGCAGTGCGGCAGCGGCCTGCTTGGCGTCGATCATCGGTTCGATGGCATTCGCTGGAGTGTTGTTGTCGGTCACGCTTGTGTCCTCCAGCAGCGGTCTTGCCACGCGCACATCCGGCATTCGAAGTGGGTCGGGTCATTGAAGGCGCGCGGCAGAAGTTCTCCCGCCTCGGTGGCCGTGATGACCTTTACCGCCCGATCCGACATGCGCTGGGCGAGAGCTGCGTCAAAGGGCACGGCCTCGGTGTAGATCTCCATCGTGTCGGCGTTGAGCGCCGTGAAGATCGCCGAGTGCTCGTGCAGTTCGAGATAGGCTTGGTAGATCGCCACTTGCGCGGCGTAGATGGGCTTGGAGATGGCCAGCCCTTTTTTCTCCAGATCGCTCCAGGATTTGTTGCCCAAGCATTTGCATTCCCAGAGCGCGGGATAGGCGAAGCCCTCCGGGCCACCGACGATGACGCCGTCGATGTGGCCCTGCAGGCGACCGTTGGCCACCGAGAAACCGAACTGCTCGCCGTCGGCCTTGCGGGTGCGCAGGTCGAAGCCCGCGTCCCGCAGCCACGCGACCATGCAGTCCTCCATGACATGGCCGCGCTCGAGGATGCGCAGCATCCGACCCGGGGTATCACGCCCGTGGTCGATGGGTGCCTTGGCGTACTCGAACTGCAGCGCGCGTTCACAGGCCACGCCGAGACGTGAGGCCCCGAGGTACTGGCGTTCTGACTGGCGGGCGCGAGCCTGCTGGAGGCCCGTGTCCACCAGGGTGGTGACCTGACCCGAGATGCTCGATGAGGAGTTGAAGTCGATCATGGCTTCTTCTCCTTCGGCTCTTCCCAGGGCAGGTCGTCCTCCAGATCGGCGAACGGGTTGGCTGCACTCGGCGTCATGGGATCGGCCGTGGGCGTCATGCCACGCACCGGCGGGTACTTGCTCGTCTCGTGGTGCTCGACCATTGCCTCGGTGTAGCAAGTGACGATGGCGTCGATCACTTGCAGCGCCTCGGCTTCGGAATAGTCGCCCAGCGGTTTGGCGAAGCCGATCTCGCCCGCTGCCTCGCCGAAGGACTTGAGGCATTTCTTCATCGCGGCCAGTTCGACATCAGATGGATCGATCATGGCGACCTCCTTGGTGTCGGTGCGGCCGTCTTTGACCCGCAGCCAGTTGCCGTACAGCGTGTGAAACGCGTTCTGGCAACGCTGCGAGCAGAACACCCAGTCGATGGGGTAGCGCCGGGGATTGCCGACACCGTGACGGTTGTCGGTGTGGCCGAATCCCCGGGCCTGTCGTTTGCAGACCCAGCATTTCATTCGCCCCCCCTTACTGAGCCCATGACGGTTTGCCCGTCACGGGTGCGCGTTGAGGTGTGGATGCCTGATACGCAGGGGCTGCCTGCGCTGGCGCGCCGGAGGTGCCACCGCCAGAGCTGCTCTTGGTGGGCACGCCCATCAACTTGGCGTAGTCGGGGTGATCGGGTTCGATCGCCAGCTTGACCACGTTGCGGTCTTGGCCCTTGGTGTCCTTCTCGATGTCCACGCGGGCCAGGAACTCCAGACCGTCCAGTTCGTGAAAGCCCTGGATGCGGCGGGCGGCGGCAGCCTGTGGGCTGTTGTCCTGCGGGTTGACGTTGCGGGCGCTGTTGAGCGCGGCGCGAAGGAAGCTGCGCCCCATCTGCCCCCAGGTCGGCCCCTTGGGGGAGTGCAGGCCGATGTTGCTCCACATCTTGCGTTTGGCATGATCGCCAGCGGTAACCACGAATTCGGCGGCGAGGTAGATAGAGCCCGTGTCGAAGGATTCGGTGGCGTAACCGCCGCCCCAGCCCTGCGACGGATCGTCATAACCGCCGGGCTTGAGGGTCATGCGTACCGGGACGGCGGTGCCTTTGGGGATCAGTTCGAAGCCGGACTGCTGTGATTCGGCGTCGTTGAAGTCATTCCAGTTGTTGGTGGTCATGGCGATTACTCCTGAGATTCGATGTGTGCGGCGGCGCTGGCGGGCGTGGTGGATGTGCCCGCGCACTTGGCGATCAGCGCGCCGAGATGCGGCGGCTCCAGCAGGTCGAGACGACCGCTGCGGTCTTTGGCCGGGAAGCCGTAGGGATTGACGGTGTGTGTGACGAAGGCGCGGTAAGCGCTGCCGTCGTCGGCCTTGATCTCGGCCAGCGTCACGACCTCGTCGACGATGCCGGGCAGCTCCAGACTGGTCTTGCTGCCTTCGATCTGTGGCACGAACACCTTGCGGTTGAAGTCATCCAGTCGCTCATCGAGGATGGCGACGAACACCACATTCTTGCCCCGGGCGTGCTGCAGGTGGGTCAACGCGCCGATCATTTCCTGGCCGAGCAGGCCATAGGCAGCGCGCAGATCGGGCTTGCCGGAACGATCACTGACCGCGCCGGGCTGCGTCTTGCACCACGCGAAGCACTGCCGGGACAGCTGCGTGATCGAGTCGAGAAAGAAGGTCTGATAGCGGTCGAGCTGCGTCGGGTCGCCGAACTTCTCGATGACGTGGTCGTAGTGCGCCTGCGAGAACGCGCTCTCCGGCGGCAGCGACTTGTCCGGGCCCGCGAGGAACACGAAGAAGTCGCGGCTCTCGGGCCACGATGCCGGACGGATGGTGTCGCCCGGCCAGTCGGCCACGGCGAGATCACCCGCCTCAATGTCGAGGAACAAGGTGGTGGTCGGGTCGAGGTCTTTGAGCCGGGTGGTCTTGCCGATGCCGGATTTGCCCAGCATCAGGAGCTTCACGCCCTTGCGTTCAGCAAGTCGCTGTTGGGCAGAGATGATTGGAAGTGACATCACGCCACCTCCTTCAACTGCTCGGCGACGGCGGGATTCCAGAGGATCTGATAGCCGCTGTGGCCATTGCGCGAGTACGGCATGGCCTCGGCCCACGCTTCACCGGCCTCGGTCAGCTCCCACTCGTCGCGGTCGTTGCGGAACTGAAAACCGTGCGATGCCAGCATCTGGTTCGTGGCCTTGGCCGAACGGCTCAGCAGCTTGCCGAGTTGGGTGGCATTGCGCGCGCAGATCGGCTCATTGGCCGACGGCAGCGCGCGGCGCAACACCTCGGTGGTGATGCCGGTGTTCTCCTGAATGCAGGTCAGGGTTGCCGCTGCCGCGATGCCCGGCTTCACACCCGGCACCTTCGCCACGGCCTCGCCGATCAGCAGAATCGCGGATACGCGGTCGTGGGTCGGTGCAGGTAAAGCCGCCAGGGCACCAGGAATGGCGTAGCTGCCGGTCTTGTGGATCGCGGGCAGTACCTCGCTGGTGACCCAACGCTTGAAGCGCTTGGCTGCATCCTTGGTACTGCCGAGGATCAGGGCGTAGAGGCCCGACTCGTTGACATGGTTGGCGCGCTGCGTGCGTCCGAGGTTGTCGATGACCTCCAATTTCTGGAGGTCATCACCATCGACGTGGGATTTGATCGCCTGAGACGGATTGCTCATCTCCAAGGCATCGCAGACATCGCTGGCGTTGAACCACGGCAGGCCAGCACCATCGACTTGGACGCGCACGGCGTGCGCTTCAAACTGGAAAGGAATGATTGCACTCATGGTCGTTACTCCGAATCAAGGGAAAGGGTGAAAGACGGCTTGCCGGAATCCACGGTGCGGGCGGCGGCGAACTGCTGTTGCAGCGCCGGGGGCCAGTTCGTGTAGCGGGACTCGGAGACGGATAACTTGATGTCGAGGTAGCCCTCGACCTTCTCGCCCGAAGCCACGATGCGCTCGGCGATTTCGGCCAGTTGCTGCTGGCTCCAGCTGACCTTCTTGGGTAGCTCGAACTTCAGATGCAGCGGGCCATCGCTGATGTGGGCAGTGCCAAAATCGCGGCCGGACTCACGCAGCGCGGCGCGCGCCTGCTCGCCGTAGCACTGATCCAGCGCCGCATCGAACTTGGTGCGGGCCTTCTTGAGCCAGTCGATGGCCGCGTCGAGGTTCTTGTCGATCTCGCGTTTCTGCTCAGGTGGCAGAGCGGCCAGTTGGCTGACGGACATCTCGGCGATGTCGGCGGGGAAGATGGTCAGATCGCTCATGGCCTTCCTCCTCACTGGTACGCACGAGTGAAGCTGGAGTAACGCGAGACGCGCCGCTCGAAGGCTTCGATTTCGTGCAGGAGGTAGGTGACGCGGCGGCCGAGCTTGCAGTAGATCGGCCCGAGCTGTTCCTGACGCCAGCGGCGCAGGGTCTTGACGGAGAGCCCCCAGCGGATGGCGAGCTCGTTTTCGTCGAGGGCGATGCAGGTGACATCGCCCGGGTTGGGTCGGATGGGATTCCGACCGATTTGGATTGCTGGTGCTTGGGTTTGCATTTCGATGTGCCTCCTAGATGAAATGGGCACATCGAAGTCTCCGCACGGGTTTATGGCCCGTGTCTGGTTCGATTTATGGGCGGATTTATGTGTTGCGCCGTATCCGATATTTGCCGCGCTTGACCAGGGCGATAACGTCCTCGCGCTCAGCCTTGCCACCGAAGGCATCGTCGAAGGACTGATAGCCGGTGTTGGCGATCCTGTTGACCTCGGCCCAGGACACCTCAGGTGCGGCCTTCCCGTCGGCACTCCACATCTGCTTGATGATCTTGGCCCGCTCCGCCGACAACTCGCGCGATTCGGGGAAGTGCGGCAACTTCAGTCGATTGCCTTGGAAGAACTCCACTGGCTCCGGCGCACCACTGGGTGTCACATAGCCGTGCAGCACCCTGTCGAATGCGCTCGCGTCGAAAACGTCCTGCCCGCCGTCCACGCGGACGAACTCGTCGAGCGCCCGAATCACATGGTCACGCGGCAACACGGAATGCGTTCGGCATGCCTGCAAAACCACGCCACTGCGTGGCCACACCGAGTCGGCCAGAACGGAAGATGTATCGTCGACGGGTGCACATGCCCACGCCCGCCCGACAAACACCGGAGCAAAATCATGCGTCCCAGCGACGCGCAAATCGCCCAGATGCCAAAGATGATGCGGCGTGCGACATGGGCGATTTGCCCGCCGCCGATCCTCCATGCCCATCAGTGATGCAAGATCGGCCAGCCATGGTTCGATCTGGATGCCGTACAGCGCTATTTCGCTCAGTGGCCGCACGACAGTGCGACCGTTCAGCGGGCTGCGATAGCGATAGCAACCTGCATCCGGATCAGCCTCGATTTCGACCTCACGCTCGGAGTCCAGGAACGGAGCCATCACATGCGTGAGGTGGCCCTTGTCGGTGACCCAGCCCCGTTGCATAAACTGAAGCCAGTCACGCCCGAGTGATGTGGCCAGTACCGGTGTATCCAGGCTCTGCAACCTGTCAATGGCTGCGAAGAATCGCAGATAGAGTGACATCGTCGGCTTCTCCCTCAGAACTCGCTCAGTACGCCGATGCGGATCAGTTGCTCCAGCACGCGTTTGCGGTCGTCCTCGGTTTTGCTCTTGTCATTCAGCCCGTTGGGGGCGGTGATCTGGACGGCGACGTTGTGTGCCTTGCGGTGGGGCTGCTTGGCTATACGCATCACCAGCTTCACTTGCACCAGCGCGTACTGGCTCAGATCCTCGGCGCTGTAATCCTCGTAGGCGACTTGATAGATGTTGCGACCGTCGCGCCGGTCGCGGGTGATCTCCATCTTGCTTGCCAGTTGCCGGGAAACGGGTTTTCCACCCAGTTCCAGCTGCTGCTCAAAAGGCTTGGCCACCTTGATCTGCAGAATCGCGATGCTCTCGATATCGGCGATGCGATCCTGTTCCAGTCGTTTGAGCATTGCCGAGGTTGAGAACCCGAACAAATCGAACTGGCGGATCGGCATGTCATCAATCGTGCCTTCATGCGCCAGCACCACATCACGGAAGATGGTGGCGAGTTCGCGCCGCGCCTCACGGTTTTCGCAGAACACGGTCAGCGCTCCGGTGGCCGGTTCCCAGGAAAAGCGCGCCGACATGGCCGCAGGTTCCTCGTGATCGATCACATGGCCATCCTCGACCTGCTGGTAATGTGCAGTGGAGCCATTGAAGGTGGCGCACACAGTGTGCAGAAGGTTCGGGGATTCGCCCTCTGCATCGTCATCATCGTCATGCTGTGAATGTGACAGACCATGCCGCACAAACTGCTCGATCAGGATTTGATCCTGCGGCACATGCGGGAACAGCTCGGCAATCCGTGTGCGCAGCGTTTCCTGGACGTCGTCGACTTGCTGCGGCTCCACGCCCTTGGGGCCAAGGTAGTGGCTGGAGAAATGGTCGCTTTTCCATTGGCGGTGCATCACCTGTTCATGCTCGGCCTGATCGAACCGAGTTTCGCGACGAGCCCCGGCCTCGGGGAACTCCTGCAGGATGCACAGGTGCAGTGCGCGGCTGTGACGGTCGCTGGGCGCTTCAAGCACGGCAGCATCGTCCTCGCGTCGTTCGTCGAGCACCGACTGAACTGCCTGCGCGCCGTAGTCATCGCCAAGCAGGAGCACCCGCTCGACGACATCTTCGAGGCGCTGGCGAATGGCAGCGTCCAGCTTGGCCACGCAATGAAAAAACGCATGCCGGGATTCGACCGGCAATTTGCCCTTGGCGGCTTCGGCCAACGCATGCAGTTCCGGCAACGGTTCACCGCTGGCACGTTCGAGCAGGCGCACCACCAGCGTCGGACGCTTTACCTTTCGCAGCAGATCGATGAAATGCTCCATTCCGGGCAGGATGGCGGGGCCGTCATCCGACCGCTGCTCGCGCACGCGTTTCGAGGATAGTTGCTGATTGACCACTTTCTCCTGCTGAGCGGTGGTGGTGTGACCGGTAGGCATAGGCAAGCTCCTTCAACAAAGTGCGCGATTGCGCGAGCAGTTAACTGCGAGGCTCAAAAAATGCCGACGCAAGGTCGGCGTGGAGGGATAGGGGAATGATCAGCGCAAGATGGCCTCCGGTCGGATCAATCCGTAGCGCTGCAGGCGCACCTGCACAAAACGTGGGTTGACGCCAAAGCGCATGGCGAGGGCTTTCTCCAAGAATTCCATATCGACCGCGTCGGTGGCGGTGAGATGCAGGCTGATGCCGTGGATCTCAGGATCAAGCGAAGGGCCACGGTGGATGCTGACGTTGTATTCCGGGGCGAGCTCCTCTGCGGCGGCACTCAAAAGCTGGCGTGGCATCAGCAGCGAACCCATGAATTCATTGGCGCGCAGTTCTGCGAAATGAACGTCCGAGGCCAGGGCGGCCTTGCCGGTGGTCGGTGATTTCGCCAAATGTTCGCTGTCGGGCGTCGTGGTGCGGTAGGCGCGCTGCCCACATGGTTCAAAGGTGTCGAACAGCCCCGGCCCTTTGCTGCCATCCATGATCCAGCCCGGCGCATCGAACACTGCATGCCCCAATTCGTGGGCCAGCGTGCTGAGTGCCAACAGTCCGCTGAGTTTTTCGCCGATGGGTGAGACGCATACCATTGCGGTGTCCGGGACACCGGGGTCGAACTCGCAAATACCGAAGACGTGGTTGCCTTGCTCGTCATGCACCTCACTCTCGGTGCTGACCTCGAGCGCGAAGTCGATGCCGTTGATCTTCAGGCGGTCGATCTGGCGCAGTGTGCCGAAGGCAATGGCATCCACACCGCCCGCCACCAGTTGTTGGCGAGCCTGCGCGGCAAGGCCTTCGATTTCAACGTGCTTGATGAATTTGGGGCGCTTGCGGTCGCAATGCCGGTAGTCGAGGGTCAAAACCGGCATTCACTTCTTCTCCGTTGCTTCCCGGCGGTACATCCGCACAACGTTACCCACATCCTCGCGCATGTCGGGCGGCAGACGGCTGGCCTCAACGAATGCGTCGTCCGGATCGATACCCAGAATCTCGGCCGCCTTGCGTATCAGTTCATCCTTGGGCGGTTTTTCCATATCGCGCTCGATGCGTGACCAGTAGGCGGGCGAAATTTCGAGCTGACGCGCGAACTCGTTCATCTGGATGTTCTTCTCTTCGCGCTGCTTGCGAATGAAGGCTCCGAAAGGCATGGGTGTTTCCTAATTGCGTGATTGGTCAATGGAGTGATCGTACTGCTCCACCTTAATTTCGTCAACTGTTTAGTTAACGCGAAACTGGTTCGATTGCCCGGAATTGCCATCCGCTTTGGAAGATCTGGCTCACTATTCCTGACAGTTGCAATTCCTCGGAGCCGTCATGAAGAACCTCGAACTCGCATCTCCCTCAGAGATGTCCGCCAGCGCCCGCGCTGGTGAAATCACCGCCATCCTTGCGGCCGCCATCGTCCGCACCGTCGTCGCAGAAGCGCCAAAACAGAGAGAAGTTGGCCTTGGCTTCCTGCCCGACCAGCGCGTTCATACAACCCCCTATCAAACGGAGAAGTTGTGATGAACGAGAAACAAGCATCCGTCGCCGCACGGATCGCGGAGCTGTCGAGCCAGCCCATCGCTGAGCTGTGGCCAGTGTGGGATCGGTACTTCAGCAGCCGCCCCATCAACCCCAACCGCGTCTTCATCGAGTCGCGCATCGCCTACAAGATGCAGGAGGAGGCCTTCGGCGGTCTGGCGCACAACACGCGCCAGCGCCTGGAGGCCATCGGTGCCAAGCATTCCAAGATCAAGCTGCGGGCTCGCCCGCGCGACACCAACTTCGCGCCCGGCACCGTGCTGCTGCGCGAATGGGGCGACCGCGAGCACAAGGTGGCGGTCACCGCCGAAGGTCTGTTCGAGTACGAGGGCAGCACCTTCAAGAGCCTGACAGCCGTGGCCCGGCAGATCACCGGCACGCACTGGTCGGGGCCACTGTTCTTCGGCCTGACCGGCAAGGCAGGTGCGCAATGAGCGACGCCACCCAAATCGCCTCTCCCAAGGCGCGCAAACGCTGCGCCGTCTACTGCCGGGTGTCGTCGGACGAGCGCCTTGACCAAGAGTTCAACTCCATCGACGCGCAGAAGGAGGCTGGCCACGCCTACGTCGCCAGCCAACGCGCAGAAGGATGGATTCCGGTGGCCGACGACTACGACGACCCCGGCTTCTCCGGCGGCAACACGGATCGTCCCGGGCTGAAACGCCTGATGGCCGACATCGAGCGCGGCCAGATCGACATCGTGGTGGTCTACAAGATTGACCGCCTGACGCGCAGCCTTGCCGACTTCTCCAAGATGGTCGAGGTGTTCGAGCGCCAGGGCGTGTCGTTCGTGTCGGTCACGCAGCAGTTCAACACCACCACCTCGATGGGACGGCTGATGCTCAACGTGCTGCTGTCCTTCGCCCAGTTCGAGCGCGAGGTCACCGGCGAGCGCATCCGCGACAAGATCGCCGCCAGCAAGCGCAAAGGGATGTGGATGGGTGGCGTGCCGCCGCTCGGCTTCGACGTGGAGAACCGTCTGCTGGTCATCAACGACACCGAGGCGGCGGTGGTGCGGCGCATCTTTGAGGAGATGCTGACCATCGGCTCGCCCACCCAGATTGCCGCCAACCTGACGCTTGATGGCATTACCACCAAGGCGTGGACGACACAGGACGGTCAGACAAGGGCAGGCACGCGCATCGACAAGAAGTACCTGCACAAGCTGCTGCGCAACCGCATCTACCTCGGGGAGTTGTCGCACAAGGGCAGTTGGTACCCGGGCGTGCATCAAGCCATCATCGATCCCGGACTGTGGGGACGGGTTCACGAAGTGCTGGCCAAGGACGGTCACACCCGGTCGGTGGAAACCAAGATCAGGTCGCGCACCGACGCCTTGCTGCGCGGCCTGCTGTACGCGCCCTCGGGCGAGCGGATGTACCCGACCTACTCGCGCAAGAACGGGCGCAAGTACCACTACTACGTGTCCAAGTCGGAAGCGCGGTTCGGCGCGCCGGGAAAGGGCTACGAGCGCCTGCCCGCGCCGGAGATCGAAGGGGCGGTGGTCGCCCAGATCCGAACGGTGCTGACCAGCCCGGAAACGGTGGCGTCGGTGGTTCGGCACATCCAACGCAACGGGGCCCAGATCGACGAGGCCACCACCGTGATGGCGATGGGACGGCTCAACAACGTGTGGGATCAACTGTTCCCCGTCGAGCGCCACCGCATCGCCAATCTGATGATCGAGCGCATCGACCTCGTCCACGCAGGCGAGGTGCAGGGGATCAAGGTGAAGTGGCGTGAGGTGGGTTGGAACGCGCTCATCGCGGAGTTCGCCCCGAACAGCATCGGTGCCGAACTGCTGGAGGTCGAAGTCTGATGGACGAGTCGATGGAAACCTTTGTGCCACTAACGTTCCGCCGCCGGGGCGTCCAGCGCGTGGCTGCCGACGACCGGCACGTCCACGACGTGACCCTGCTCGACGGTGTGGCACGCGCCTTCTACTGGCAGCACCTGCTGGACACCGGCGCGATGCAAAGCGGGTCGGCCATCGCCCGTGCCGAGAAACTGCACCACTCGGTGGTCAACGAACTGCTGCGCCTGACCCTGCTGGCCCCCGACATCATTGAGCAATTCATGGCGGGCAAGCAGCCACGTCGGCTGACGCTGATGTGGTTTCAGCGAAACCGCCTAATGGTCGACTGGCACGCCCAGCGCCAGCTCATGGCCAGTTTTGAGGAGGAGGCATGAGCAAGAAGCATTGCGGCCACGCCAAGGGCGACCCGGTGACCTATCAGACGCCGCTGCCCGCTGGCGGCGTGCAGATGGAAACCTTCCTGCCCTGGACACTGGTGCGCCGGGGCCTGAAAAAGCAGGTCATCACGCCGCTGGACGCGCCGCAGGAGTTCCTGGACGAGGCCCGCCGTGAGCGGCAGGTGCGCGAGATGGCGCAGGACACCCCCTTGATGCGGGCGCTCGGCCTCGCGCACCACTGGCAGCGCCTGCTGGACGAAGGACGGTTCAGTTCGATGACCGAGATCGCGGCGGCCGAAGGCATCGACCTCGGCCAAGCGAGCAAGATGAGCCGACTGGCACAACTGGCCCCCGACTTGATCGAAGCCATCGCCCTGGGACGCCTCAATGTGGGCGTCAGCCAGTTGCTGCGCGGCAGGTTGTCGGCGTCCTGGCTGGCCCAACGTGAGGCGCTAGTGGCAGGCTGGCGCTGATATCCGTGCCGCACCGACCCGCCGCCTCCGGGCGGTTTTTTTGTGCTTTTCGCTGTCTCGGTCGCGTCCGCCAGAGCAAGCGAAGAAGCAAACCGACGGCCCGCAAACCCGCGCCAACACACGGCTCCGGGCCTTGAATGCTCAAGAGGGCAGCAGAGAACAGAGAGAGAAAAACGGCGGAATGCACGCCGAAAACGACGACTTCCGGAGATGCATGCTCAAGAGGCCAAGGCCGGAAATCGCGCCAACACTGGCGTTCTGGGCAAAAAAAATCCCAACCGATAAGGGTTGGGATTTTGGGTTTTGGTGGAGGCGGGGGGAATTGAACCCCCGTCCGCAAGCCGTCCACGTACAGTTCTACATGCGTAGCTGTCTGATTTGGATCTCGCCCATGGAGTCGCGCAGCAGCACGCTACCCCACAAGCCAGCACCCTAAATCTCACCTGTGCCCAAGGTGCCCGGACACAAGCCAGCCTATGTAATTAACCTCTCAATCATCACCTTGCGGATCAGACCCGGCCCATAGGCCAACCGTTGAGAGGCTCACGCGCAATTAAGCGGCGAGTGCGAACGTAGAGTCGTTTGCAGTTACTGTGTTTCCAGGTGGATTTACGAGGATACTGGCCCTCGGCATGCCCTGCGACGCATCAGAACCCACGTCGAAACCAGGTCGCCCCCATAGAAGCTGACGCCAGTATAGCACCGGGGCCCCTTGCCCCTCGGGTGGGAGGCCCGCGCGGGCCCTGCCCGCGCAGTGACGCACAGGCGCTTAAGCGTGGCGGGTCGCCCGCATGGGCGCCAGCCACGCCAGCAATTCGGAAGGGGTGTCGAGGATCACGTCAGCGCCCCACGCATCAATCGGCTCGCCCTGCCCGAGGTAGCCCCAGCGGACCGCCACCGTCGGCATACCCGCCGCCTTGCCGGCTTGAATGTCCCGCACATCGTCTCCGACGTAAATGCAATGAAGCGGATCCACCCCGGCACGGCGCGCCGCTTCCAGCAAGGGCGCCGGGTGAGGTTTGGCATGGCCGGTGGTGTCTCCACCAATGACTGCGGACGCCATTCGATCCCAGCCCAGACCACGCGCCAGCGGCAGTGCAAATCGCTCGATCTTGTTGGTGACAATGCCCCAGCTCAGCCCTGCCGCCACCAAGCCCGCCAGCATCTCCTCCACACCCTCGAACGCGTAGGTGGACTGCAGCAGGCGCGCTTCGTAGCGGTCAAAGAACTCAGTGCGCAGCGCAGCAAACGCTTCGTCCTGCGGCGTGACACCAAAGGCTACGCCCATCATGCCGCGCGCGCCGGCCCCCACCATCGGACGCAGCCGCTCGAACGGCACCGCTGGAAGCCCACGAGCCAGCAGCATCTCGTTGGTGGCACCGGCCAGATCCGGCGCACTGTCCACCAGCGTGCCGTCCAGATCGAAGAGGACCGCACGCACCACACGCCCAATGGGCGGCTGCAAGGCTTGAGCCGCAGCGTTCACCAGCGGCCCGCTCACGGCCCGACCCCCGCCCACACCCACGCCCCCTTGAAAGGGGACAGCAAAAGACCCTTCAAAGCAAAAGCCCGCATGACCTGACCCCTCATGCCGGGCGACGGCACGCCAATAGGTAGTTCACGTCGGTATCGCCGCCCAGCTTGTAGCGCTGCGTCAGCGGATTGAAGGTCAGGCCCTTGGCGCCTTGTGGCTCCAGCCCGGCTTCGCGGCACATCTGCCCCAGCTCGGACGGACGGATGAAACGGCCGTATTCATGGGTGCCCGCTGGCAGCATCCGCAGCACATATTCCGCGCCGACGATGGCCAGCAGGAAGGACTTGGCATTGCGGTTCAGCGTGGAGAGAAACACCCAGCCACCCGGCTTCACCAGCCGCCCCAGTGCAGTCACCACCGACGCTGGATCCGGCACATGCTCCAGCATCTCCATGCAGGTGACCACATCGAATTCACCGGGGCGCTGCGCCGCCAAATCCTCGACGGCAATCTCCTGATAGGCCACGTTGTCGGTCCCGGCCTCCATGGCATGCAGTTCGGCCACACGCAGCGACTTCACCGCCAGGTCAATGCCCAGCACATTCGCGCCTTTGCGCGCCATGGCATCGGCCAGGATGCCGCCGCCGCACCCCACATCCAGCACGCGTTTGCCAGCCAACGGGCTGTAGCCGTCAATCCAGTTCAACCGCAATGGATTGATGCGGTGCAGGGGCTTGAATTCACTTTCGGTATCCCACCAGCGGTGGGCCAGCTCGCTGAATTTCGCGAGTTCGTTTGCATCGACGTTCGCCATGGGTCGCAATGGTAGCCGAGGGAAAAGAAAAACCCCGCCAGCCTTGCAGCCAGCGGGGTTCGGATCGTTTCAGCATCAGGCACTTGCGCGCCCGATTGCGGAAGGACGATTACTTGACGGCGCGGGTGCCGACCACTTCGATTTCGACGCGGCGGTTCTTGGAGCGGCCTTCAGCAGTGGCGTTGTCAGCCACAGGCTGCTTCTCGCCCTTGCCTTCTGTGTACACGCGGTTCTTTTCCAGACCCTTGCTCACCAGATAAGCCTTCACAGCTTCAGCGCGGCGGACCGACAGCTTCTGGTTGTACTCGTCGCTACCGACGCTGTCGGTGTGGCCGACGGCGATGATCACTTCGAGGTTGATGCCACCCGTCTTGCCGACCAGGTCATCCAGAGCGGTCTTCGCATCGGCCTTCAGCACCGACTTGTCGAAGTCGAAGAAAGCGTCAGCAGCGTAGGTGACCTTTTCGCTGGTGGGCTTCGGAGGAACGACCACCGGAGCGGGCGTCGTCGGGGAAGCAGCAGGAGCCGGTGCCGGGGCAGGAGCCGGAGCAACCACCGGTGCAGCGACGGGCTTCAGCGCGCCATCGCAATCCTTGCCAGCCGTGGCCGGGGTCCAAAAGGCATCGCGCCAGCACAGCTCGTTGGTGCCGTTCTTCCAAACGGTGCCGTCCGTTGCACGCCAGTTGTCCACGGTTTGGGCCATAGCACCCGAGGTGGCCAAAGCGGCGACAGCGAAGAGCGACGCCACGCGGTTCAGTTTCTTCATGATTCTCCTCTCAAGGAAAGCCGCAGTTGCCCTGCGAAATGTCCAATGTCGGAACTAAAAACCTCAAGAGCCACCGAAGACCGCGCGTACTACTCCACACGACCAAGGGTTTCTCCTAGGGACCGACCGATTGTGCCATAGGGCAACAGGTCGATTTCATTCTCGCAAGGCGCACCGCGATCGGGCGCAAAGCTGTTGCGCAGGCACTACAAGCGGGCGCATTTAGAATGTCGTTCTTCTGCTCAATCCAGAGGCCGGCGTTCCCATGCGCGCGGCCTGCCGCGCATGACTCAGTTCGCCAAGGAAACCCTGCCGATCAGCCTCGAAGAGGAGATGCGCCGCTCGTACCTCGATTACGCCATGAGCGTGATCGTGGGGCGCGCCCTCCCCGACGCGCGTGACGGCCTTAAGCCGGTGCATCGGCGCGTGCTCTTCGCGATGCACGAGCTGAACAACGACTGGAACCGTCCCTACAAGAAGTCGGCGCGTATCGTCGGCGATGTGATCGGTAAATATCACCCGCACGGTGACAGCGCCGTGTATGACACCATCGTTCGTCTGGCCCAGGATTTCTCCCTGCGCCACATGCTGGTGGATGGTCAGGGGAATTTCGGTTCGGTGGACGGCGACAACGCCGCCGCCATGCGGTACACCGAAATCCGTTTGTCGAAAATCGCCCACGAAATGCTGGCGGATATCGACAAGGAAACCGTCGATTACGGCCCCAACTACGACGGCAGCGAAAAAGAACCGCTGGTTTTGCCCACCCGGCTGCCAAACCTGTTGGTCAATGGCTCCTCCGGTATTGCGGTGGGCATGGCCACGAATATCCCGCCTCACAACCTGAATGAGGTGGTCGACGCTTGCATGCATGCGTTGAAAAACCCGGACTGCTCCATCGAAGAACTGATGGAAATCATTCCGGCGCCCGATTTCCCCACCGCCGGCATCATCTATGGGCTGAGCGGCGTGCGCGAGGGCTACCGCACCGGCCGCGGCAAGGTGGTGATGCGGGCGAAGGTCCATTTCGAGGACATCGACCGTGGCCAGCGTCAGGCAATCATCGTTGACGAGATCCCCTACCAGGTCAACAAGAAGACGCTGCTGGAGCGCATTGCCGAGCTGGTCCAGGAAAAGAAGATCGAGGGCATCAGCCACATCCAGGACGAGTCCGACAAGTCGGGCATGCGTGTGGTGATCGAGCTCAAGCGGGGTGAAGTCCCTGAGGTGGTGCTCAACAACCTCTACAAGCAGACCCAGCTGCAGGACAGCTTCGGCATCAACATGGTGGCGCTGGTGGATGGCCAGCCGCGCGTGTGCAACCTGAAGGACCTGATCACCGTCTTCCTGGAGCACCGCCGCGAAGTCGTCACCCGCCGCACCGTGTACGAACTGCGCAAGGCCCGTGAACGCGGCCATGTGCTGGAAGGCCTGGCGGTGGCGCTGGCCAACATCGATGACTTCATCAAGATCATCCGCGAGTCCCCCACCCCGCCGGTGGCCAAGGCCGAGCTGATGGCCCGTTCCTGGGATTCGTCGCTGGTGCGCGAGATGCTCACCCGCGCAGCCGGTGAGCATGCGGGCGGCGCCAATGCCTACCGTCCGGAAGGCCTGCCGCTGCAATACGGCATGCAGCCGGACGGGCTGTACCGCCTCTCCGACGACCAGGCCGGTGAAATCCTGCAGATGCGTCTGCAACGCCTGACCGGCCTGGAGCAGGACAAGATCGTCGGCGAATACCGCGACGTCATGGCCCAGATCGCCGACCTGCTGGACATCCTGGCCACGCCGGCCCGCGTGACCGCCATCATCAGCGACGAACTCGTGGCCGTGCGCCAGGAATTCGGCCAGACCAAGCTGGGCGCCCGCCGCAGCGTGATCGAGCACAACGCCCAGGAACTGGGCACCGAAGACCTGATCACTCCCACCGACATGGTGGTGACGCTCTCCCACACCGGCTACATCAAGAGCCAGGCCCTGAGCGAATACCG
Organism: Roseateles sp. SL47; assembly: GCF_026625885.1. Taxonomy (NCBI): domain Bacteria; kingdom Pseudomonadati; phylum Pseudomonadota; class Betaproteobacteria; order Burkholderiales; family Sphaerotilaceae; genus Roseateles; species Roseateles sp. SL47. The sequence goes on from NZ_CP113068.1 coordinate 5,302,343, forward strand.
CGCCCAGCGCCGCGGCGGCCGTGGCAAGCAGGCCACCGCCACGAAGGAAGACGACTGGATCGACCAGCTCTTCATTGCCAACACCCACGACTGGATGCTGTGCTTCAGCAACCGGGGGCGTGTGTATTGGCTGAAGGTGTGGGAAGTGCCGCAGGGCTCGCGCAACTCGCGCGGCAAGCCCATCGTCAACATGTTCCCGCTGCAGCCGGAAGAGAAGATCAACGTCATCCTCCCGCTGACCGGTGAATTCCGCACCTTCCCGGAAGACCACTTCATCTTCTTTGCCACCGCCCTGGGCACGGTGAAGAAGACCTCGCTGAAGGACTTCAGCAACCCGCGCAAGGCCGGCATCATCGCGGTGGACCTGGATGATGGCGACTACCTCATCGGCGCCGCCCTGACCGACGGCCAGCATGACGTGATGCTGTTCTCCGACGGCGGCAAGGCCGTGCGTTTCGATGAGGACGATGTGCGCCCGATGGGCCGCCAGGCCCGCGGCGTGCGCGGCATGATGCTGGAACCCGACCAGCGCCTGATTGCGATGCTGGTGGCTGAGGACGAAAGCCAGAGCGTGCTGACCGCGACCGAGAACGGTTATGGAAAGCGCACGAGCATCGCGGAATACACGCGCCATGGCCGGGGCACCAAGGGCATGATTGCCATCCAGCAGAGCGAGCGCAACGGCAAGGTCGTGGCCGCGACGCTGGTTCGCCCTGAGGACGAGATCATGCTCATCACCGATACCGGCGTGCTGGTGCGCACCCGTGTGTCGGAAATCCGTGAGCTGGGCCGTGCCACGCAGGGGGTGACGCTGATTGCCCTGGACGAAGGTGCCAAGCTTTCGGGCCTGCAGCGCATCGTTGAAAACGACGCGAATGAAAACACCGGCGAGGGCAGCGATGCCGCGCCAACCGATACCGATGGCACTGGCGCCACCGGCACTACTTCCGAACCTGACGCGAAGGAATGATCTTGTTGCTCAAGCATGTACAAGTGGGTGCCCTCGCGGCCGCCCTGCTGATGTCCCCCCTGGCCTTTGCCCAGAAGGCCGACAGCTCGCCCGCCAAGAAGGAATTGATCAACAAGGTGCTCAAGCTCCAGCAGCCGGCCATCGAGCAGCTGACGGTGGGCGTGCTGAGCCGCCCGGTGAACGACCTGGCCCAGAAGCTGATGCCCGCCATCCGCCGCCTGCCGGAAGACAAGCGTGAATCGACGGCCAAGTCCATCGACGCCTCGCTGCGCAAGTTCATGGAAGACAACAGCCCGGCCCTGATCGAGAAGGGCAAGTCCATCCAGGCGTCGACCATCGGCCTGACCCTGGACGAGAAGTTCAGCGAAGACGAACTGAAGCAACTGGTGGCCTGGCTGGAATCGCCGGTGAGCAAGAAGTTCGCCGAAGTGGCCCCCGACCTGCAAGCCGTCTACACCAAGAAGCTGATCGACGATAACGGCAAGGCACTGGACGACAAGTTCAACGCACTGCAGACCAACATCGCCAAGCAACTGGGTCTGGATGCTCCGGCAGCCAACGGCGCCGCCGCTTCGGGCGCCAAGCCGGCCTCCAAGCCGGCCGTGACCGCTCCGAAGAAGTAAGGAAGCGCGACGCTGGCGTTCCCGGTGCAACCTGGAACGCCAGCCGCTCTCCTCCCCCAGCCGCTGCTCAGACGCCTGACACCCCATGACCTCCACCCGCCGTCCTTTTAACTTCTCCCCCGGCCCCGCCGCAGTGCCTGAAGAGGTGCTGACGCAGGTGGCAGCGGAGATGCTGGACTGGCAAGGCAGCGGCATGTCGGTGATGGAGATGAGCCATCGCGGCAAGGAATTCGGCGCCATCCATGAGGCCGCCGAACGCGACTTGCGCGAGCTGCTGCAGGTGCCAGCCAACTTCCGCATCCTGTTCATGCAGGGCGGCGGGCTGGGCGAAAACGCCATCGTGCCACTGAACCTGTCGCGCGGTGGCGCGGTGGATGTGGTGGTCACCGGCGCCTGGTCCCGCAAGAGCGCCGGCGAAGCCCGCCGTTATGCCGATGTCAAGATCGCGTCGGACAGCGCCAATGCCGACGGCCGCTACCAGACCCTCACCGCCCCCGCCTCCTGGCAATTGCGGCGTGAGGCCTCCTACGTCCACGTCTGCACCAACGAGACCATCGACGGCCTGGAATTCCATCAGTTGCCCGACCTGAAGGCACTCGGCAGCGACGCGCCGCTGGCCATCGACTGCTCCTCCCACATCCTGTCCCGGAGCCTGGACTGGTCCCGGGTGGGGCTGGCCTTCGCCGGGGCCCAGAAGAACATCGGCCCGGCCGGATTGACGCTGGTGGCGGTGCGCGAGGATCTGCTGGGCCATGCCCTGCCCATCTGCCCCTCGGCCTTCAACTACCAGACGGTGGCCGAGAACCACTCCATGTTCAACACCCCGCCGACCTTCGCGATCTATGTCGCCGGCCTGGTGTTCCAATGGATCAAGCGCTTCCAGTACGCCGGCAAGACCGGCCTGGCGGCCATTGAACAACGCAACATCGACAAGGCCGCCCTGCTCTACCAGGCGCTGGACGGCTCGTCGCTGTTTGAGAACCGTGTCGCGCCCGAGGCGCGCTCGCGGATGAACGTTCCATTCTTCCTGCGCGACGAACGTCTGAACGACGACTTCCTGGCAGGCGCCAAGGCGCGCGGGCTGCTGCAACTCAAAGGCCACAAGTCGGTGGGCGGCATGCGGGCATCGATCTACAACGCGATGCCAATGGAGGGTGTCCAGGCTCTGGTGAGCTACCTCAAGGACTTCGAGACCCAACATGGCTGACGCCACCGACTCCTCCTCCCTTCCCCCTCCGGTGGCCAGCGCCGAGCTGCTGGTCCTGCGCGACCAGATCGACGCACTGGACAGCCAGTTGCTGTCCCTGCTGAACCAGCGGGCCCATGTGGCCGAGCAGGTGGGTGAAATCAAGCGCCGTGACGGCACGCCCTTCTTCCGCCCCGACCGGGTGGCGCAGGTCATCGCCAAGATCAAGGCGGCCAACCAGGGCCCGCTCAAGGGCGAGCATGTGGCCGCCATCTGGCGGGAGATCATGTCCGCCTGCCTGGCGCTGGAATCTCCTCAACGCGTCGCGGTGCTGGGCCCCTTTGGCACCTTCTGCGAGCAGGCGGCCATCGAATATTTCGGTGGCGCCGCCGACCTGATCTACTGCAACAGCTTTGATGAGGTCTTCCATGCCACGGCGTCCGGCAGCGCCCAGTACGGCGTGGTGGGCGTGGAGAACATGACCGAGGGCGTGGTCACCCGCTCGCTCGACCTCTTCTTGCACACCCCCACCCATCAAGTGGGGGAAGTCAGCCTGCTGATCCGGCACAACCTGCTGCGCAAGGACAACTCGCTGGAGGGCATCGAGGCCGTGCTGGCCCATCCGCAGGCGCTGGCCCAATGCCAGAACTGGCTCTCCAAGCACCTGCCCCATGCCGAGCGGCGTGCGGTCTCCAGCAATGCCGAAGGTGCGCGCCTGGCTGCCACCAATCCGGCCTGGGCCGCCATCGCCAGCGAACGGGCGGCCCCCTTGTTTGGGCTGCACATCGTCGCCCATGCGGTCCAGGATGAGGCCTACAACCGCACGCGGTTTGCCATCATCACACTGCCGCAGACCATGGACATGCCGCCCGCCAGCGGTCGCGATTGCACCAGCCTCGTGGTGTCGGTCCACAACCGCCCCGGGGCCATGCATGACCTGCTGGTGCCGCTCAAGCAGCACGGCGTCTCCATGACCCGTCTGGAGTCGCGCCCGGCCCGCACCGGCCAGTGGGAGTACTACTTCTATATCGATCTGGACGGCCATCCGTCCCAGCCTCATGTGGCAGCAGCCTTGGCGGAGTTGCGGGAACTCTGTGCCTTCTTCAAGATCATTGGCGCCTATCCATTGAAGGCCTGAGCCCATGCGGCGCTTACCGGCACTCAGGCCACACAATCACGGGGTGACAAGACGGCTAATCGAACAGGCAATACAACAGGGAGCTCGGCGCCTGGCACCTCGGAGGCTGGCGCCATGAGCAAGTCGGCCGACAAGAACGGCAGCCGGGGGGCTCAAAAGGCCGCCAGCAAAACAGGTAGTCAAGCAGGTAGAAAAGCGGTGTCTGCGACCTTCAATCAACTCGGTGTGATCGGCTGCGGCCTGATGGGCGGCTCGTTTGCGCTGGCCATGAAGAAGGCCGGGCTGGTCCGCCGTGTGGTGGGCTACAGCAAGTCGCCCTCCACGACGGAAACCGCCCGGCGCATGGGCGTCATCGATATTGCGGCGGAGTCCGCCCTGCTTGCAGTGTCCGGCTCGGACATCGTGCTGCTGGCCGTGCCGGTTGCCGCGACCGAATCCACGCTGAAGGCGATCCGCCACCTGATCCACAGCGACGTCCTGCTGATGGACGTTGGCTCCACCAAGGGTGATGTGGTGGATGCCGCGCGGCGCACACTGGGCAAGCAGTTGCCCACCTTCGTGCCGGCGCATCCCATCGCCGGCAAGGAGTCGGCGGGTGTGCAGCATGCGGACGCCAATCTCTACCACGGCCGTCAGGTGATCCTGACGCCGCTGGAGCAGACCCGTCCGGAGCTGGTGCAAAAGGCCACCGACGTGTGGTCGGCGCTGGGATGCCAGGTGCTGAAGATGGCACCGCACAACCATGACGCCGCCTTCGCCGCCGTCAGCCATTTGCCGCATCTGCTGGCCTATGCCTACTTCAATGCGGTAGCCCGGCAGCCGTCCGGCCGAGACTTCCTCAGTCTGGCCGGCTCGGGCTTCCGCGACTTCACCCGCATTGCCGCAAGCGATCCCACCATCTGGCGGGACATCCTCATTGCCAACAAGAACGAGCTGCTGACCCAGACCCAGAAGTTCCGGGAATCCCTGGATGCGCTGGAACAGGCCATCCAGAAGGGCGACACGTCCAGCCTGGAAGGCATGATCCGTCAGGCGTCGGAAGGCCGTTCACAGTGGCAACTGAGCACACCTCCCGCCCCGCCGAAGTCAAAGTAGCTGTCTCGGGAAGGCCGCTGGGCCGCTCCCGATCCGACAATCCGTCGAGACGTCCACCCATCCGTTCCGGGCCCGCCCTGGCGCTGCCGCCAGCCGGTCGGCCCGGGCCGGTCCGATCCAGGCCCTGCCATGTACAAGACCGCCTTCCTCGACCTGCCTCCGCTGCGCGGTGCAGCCGGTACCGTTGCCCTGCCCGGCTCCAAGAGCATCTCCAACCGCGTCCTGCTGCTGGCCGGCCTGTCCGAGGGCGAGACCCTGGTGCACGACCTGCTGGACTCGGACGACACCAAGGTGATGATCGCCGCTCTGCGCGAACTGGGCTGCGTGCTCCATCAACGTGATGACGGCGTGCTGTCCGTCACCGGCCTCGGGGGCCGTCTGCAGCAGCGCCAGGCTCGACTGTTCCTGGGGAATGCCGGCACCGCGATGCGCCCCCTCACCGCTGCCCTGGCCCTGCTGGCCGCCACGCAGGGCGGACAGTTCGAGCTGTCGGGCGTGCCGCGCATGCATGAACGGCCGATCGGTGATCTGGTCGATGCCCTGCGCGCGCTGGGCTGCCCCATCGACTGCCTAGGCCAGGAGGGCTATCCGCCGCTGCGCCTGAACGGCCCTGCCCCCCTCAGCCTGGACGCACCGGTGCGTGTGCGCGGTGATGTATCGAGCCAGTTCCTCACCGCGCTGCTGCTGGCCCTGCCGCTGGTGGCCGGGGGCGCGGGCGACGGCCAGGGTGCGCGGGACATCCATATCGAGGTGACCGGCGAACTCATCTCCAAACCCTATGTGCAGATCACCCTGGACCTGCTCGCCCGCTTCGGCGTGCAGGTGCAGCGCGATGCGAACTGGCAGCATTTCGTCATTCCAGCCGGCAGCCGTTACGCATCCCCCGGCGATGTGCATGTGGAAGGCGACGCCTCGTCGGCCTCCTACTTCGTGGCCCTCGGCGCCATTGCGGCCGAGGCGGCACCGATTCGCATCGAAGGTGTCGGTGCCAGCTCGGTGCAGGGGGATGTCCGTTTTGTGGAGGCGGCCCAGGCGATGGGCGCGGCCGTCACGCTGGGCCCGAACTGGCTGGAAGTGCGCCGAGGCGCCTGGCCGCTGAAGGCCCTGGACCTGGATTGCAACCACATCCCGGATGCGGCCATGACGCTGGCCGTGATGGCCCTGTATGCCGACGGCCCGACCACGCTGCGCAACATCGCCTCCTGGCGGGTCAAGGAAACCGACCGCATCGCCGCCATGGCGACCGAGCTGCGCAAACTGGGCGCCGAGGTGGACGAAGGGCCGGACTGGCTGCGTGTCCATCCGCTGCAGCACTGGCGTCCGGCCGCCATCCACACCTATGACGACCACCGGGTGGCCATGTGCTTCTCCCTCGCGGCTTTCAACGGCCTGGTGGCCGGCCGTGGCGAACAGGCGGTGCCGGTTCGCATCCTGGACCCGCAATGCGTCGCCAAGACCTTCCCGGATTACTTCGAGACCTTGTTCAGCGTCGTCCATGCCCGCGCCGACGAGATCCCGGTCATCACGATCGACGGCCCGACCGCCTCCGGCAAAGGCACCTTGACCGACGAGGTGGCTCGCGCCCTGGGCTACGGTGTCCTGGATTCCGGGGCGCTCTACCGCGTCACCGGCCTGGCGGCTCACCGCGCCGGCATCGACCTGGCCGATGGCGCGGCCGTCGCGGCGCTGGTGCCCAGCCTGGACCTGCGATTCGAACAAGGCCGCGTCCTGCTGGACGACGAAGATGTGAGCAATGAACTGCGCCTGGAGGCCACCGGCCTGATGGCCTCGCAGGTCGGCGCCCATCCGCCCGTGCGCCAGGCCCTGCACCAGCTGCAGCTGGACTTCCGCCGCCTGCCCGGCCTGGTGGCGGATGGCCGCGACATGGGCACGGCCCTCTTCCCGGACGCCCCGCTGAAGGTCTTTTTGACCGCCAGCGCCGCCACACGGGCCGAGCGGCGGTACAAGCAATTGATTTCCAAAGGCATCCCGGCTAACATCTCAGACTTGCGCGCAGATCTGGAAGCGCGTGACGCCCGTGACAAAAGTCGCAGTGCGTCACCGCTACAGGCAGCTGCGGACGCGATTGAGCTGGACAACTCCGCCCACTCCATTGAGGCTTCAAGGGATCTGGTGTTGAGCTGGTGGCAAACAAAGCGCCCGTTTCTGAATTAACCCGCTGAACAGGCGACTGTTTTGCACGCATGCAGGAGCGTCACCCCTCCCTCCGAACGTCAGTTCATCGGGGGTGACGTGTTCAACAACCTAACCCGCAAGTCCGCTTGCACAAAACGCCCGCGCACCTCTCGGATCAGGCCGCTTGACGCCTCAAGCGCCGGACGCTCTGTGCCTGGCAAGGAAATCTCACATGTCTGAATCTTTTGCCGCCCTTTTCGAGGAATCGCTGCAACGCGCCAACATGCGCACCGGCGAGGTCATCTCGGCTGAAGTGGTCCGTATCGAGCACAACTTCGTGGTGGTCAACGCCGGCCTGAAGTCTGAAGCCTACGTGCCCATCGAAGAGTTCAAGAACGACCAGGGCGAAGTCGAAGTCCAGGTGGGCGACTTCATTTCGGTGGCCATCGACGCCATCGAAAACGGCTACGGCGACACCATCTTGTCGCGCGACAAGGCCAAGCGTCTGGCTTCGTGGCTGTCGCTGGAAAACGCGCTGGAATCCGGCGAGTTCGTCACCGGCACCGTCTCCGGCAAGGTCAAGGGCGGCCTGACCGTCCTGGTCAACGGCATCCGCGCCTTCCTGCCCGGTTCGCTGCTGGACACCCGTCCGGTCAAGGACATGAGCCCGTTCGAGGGCAAGACCATGGAATTCAAGGTCATCAAGCTCGACCGCAAGCGCAACAACGTTGTGCTGTCGCGTCGCGCTGTGGTGGAAGCCTCCATGGGTGAAGAGCGCGCCAAGCTGCTCGAAACGCTGACCGAAGGCGCCATCGTCAACGGCGTGGTCAAGAACATCACCGAATACGGTGCGTTCGTGGACCTGGGCGGCATCGACGGCCTGCTGCACATCACCGACATGGCCTGGCGCCGTGTCCGTCACCCGAGCGAAGTGGTGACGGTGGGTCAAGAGCTGACCGCCAAGGTCCTGAAGTTCGACGCCGAGAAGAACCGCGTCTCGCTGGGTCTGAAGCAGCTGGGCGACGATCCGTGGTTCGGCGTGTCGCGCCGCTACCCGGCCAACACCCGCCTGTTCGGCAAGGTCACCAACATTGCTGACTACGGCGCGTTCGTCGAAATCGAACCGGGCATCGAAGGTCTGGTGCACGTGTCCGAAATGGACTGGACCAACAAGAACGTTGCGCCTTCCAAGGTCGTCTCCCTGGGTGACGAAGTGGAAGTCATGGTCCTGGAGATCGACGAAGACAAGCGTCGCATCTCGCTGGGCATGAAGCAGTGCCGTGCCAACCCGTGGGAAGAGTTCGCCGAAAACGTCAAGCGTGGCGACCGCGTCAAGGGCCCCATCAAGTCGATCACCGACTTCGGCGTGTTCGTGGGCCTGGCCCAGGGCATCGACGGCCTGGTGCACCTGTCCGACCTGTCGTGGAACGAGCCGGGCGAAACGGCTGTCCGCAACTACAAGAAGGGCCAGGAAGTCGAAGCCATCGTGCTGGCTGTGGACGTCGAGCGCGAGCGCATCTCGCTGGGCATCAAGCAGCTGGACGGCGACCCGTTCTCGACCTTCGTCTCGGTCAACGACCGCGGCATGTCCGTCACCGGCAAGGTCAAGACCGTGGATGCCCGCGGCGCTGAGATCGACCTGGGTGAAGACGTCACCGGCTACCTGCGCGCTTCGGAAATCGCCCGCGACCGCGTGGAAGATGCCCGTAACGTGCTGAAGGAAGGCGAAGAAGTCACCGCGATCATCATCAACGTCGATCGCAAGACCCGCAGCATCCAGCTGTCGATCAAGGCCAAGGACAGCGCCGACCAGCAAGAAGCCATGCAGCGCCTGTCGCAGTCGAACGAGCGTGAAAACGCTGGTACGACCAGCCTGGGTGCTCTGCTGCGCGCCAAGCTGGATCAGAACTAAGCCCCCCAGTCGCTTCGCTCCTGCCCCCAAGGGGCGCCATCCTGAAGTCATGGAAACCCTGACTTCGGATTTGGTGGATTGAGGCCCCCCAGTCGCTCCGCTCCTGCCCCCAAGGGGCGCCATCCTGCAGTCAGGGAAACCCTGACTTCGGATGTGGCTTGAGGAACGGCTGGTGGGCAGGGCCCACCAAGCCGTTCATTCAGGTGACAGGTCGTCAGGCCTGGTGTCTGTGGTGGCGGGCGGGGTGAAGTGGCGGTTCGGGAGGTGTGGCGTCGAAGGGCGTTGCATTTTTCTCGGAAAATGAGGCTTTTACGGGTGCAGGGCAGTGCAGGCCTGAGGTAGGCTGAAGCCGCTGTTGTGCCCGATGTAGTTCCTTCATACAGGCTCGCATGTGCGGGCCTGTTGTTCTTCAGATTCCCCATCACCATGACCCGATCCGACCTCGTGGCCCATTTGTCCGAGCGCTTCAGCCAGCTCACCCAACGAGACACGGAATTCGCGGTCAAGACCATCCTGGACGCCATGTCCGACGCACTGGCCCGCGGCCATCGCATCGAGATCCGCGGTTTCGGCAGTTTCTCCATCAACCGCCGCCCTCCCCGCACCGGACGAAATCCCCGTAGCGGCGAGCAGGTGATGATTCCCGAGAAGCTGGTCCCCCATTTCAAGCCCGGCAAGGCGCTGCGCGAAGCCGTGGACGCCCAATTGCCTGCGGACACACCTGCTTCCGAATAAGCCTTTCAGCCAGCCTAGAATCGCGCCCATGCGAATCCTGGTCTGGCTCTTCCGTGCCTTCCTGTTCTTCACCCTCTTCGCCTTCGCGCTGAACAACAGCCAGGAGGTCGTTGTGCACTGGTTCTTCGGCCAGGCCTGGCGTGCCCCCCTGGTCATCGTGGTGCTGCTGGTGTTTGCCGTGGGCTGCGCCTTCGGCGTTCTGGCCATGGTGCCCGCCTGGTGGCGCCACAAGCGTGCCGCCGCGCGAAGCCTGCCTCCCGCAGACGACCTGCCCCCCCCTCCCTCCCCAGACCCCAAGCTCCCCGATGGAATTTGATCTCAGCTGGTTGCTGATCGGCGTCCCCCTCGTCTTCGGCCTCGGGTGGCTGGCGTCCAAGCTGGACTCCCGTCAATGGAAGCGGGAACAGCGCGACGCCCCACGGGCCTATTTCAAAGGCCTGAACCTGCTGCTGAACGAGCAGCAGGACAAGGCCATCGACGCCTTCATCGAAGCCGTCCAGGCCGACCCCGACACCTCCGAATTGCACTTCGCGCTGGGCAACCTGTTCCGCCGTCGAGGCGAATATGAGCGCGCCGTGCGCGTGCACCAGCACCTGCTGTCCCGCGGCGATCTGCCCAAGGACGAGCGCGACCGCGCCCAATACGCCCTCGCCCAGGACTTCTTCAAGGCCGGGCTGTTCGACCGCGCCGAGACCGCCTACGAAGCCCTGAAAGGCACCGCCTTCGACCGCGAGGCCTCGCTGGCACTGCTGTCGCTGTATGAGCGCTCCCGTGAATGGGCCAAGGCCGCCGATGTGGCCGAATCGCTGGAAGCCACCGGCACCGGTTCCTTCGCCAGCCGCATCGCCAATTACTGGTGCGAATTGGCCCTGGAAGCCCAGAGCAGCCAGGATCTGGCCGCCGCCCGCCAATGGCTGGAACGGGCCCGCCAGCGCGCCCCGCAATCCGCCCGCGCCTATGTGCTGCTCGGCCAGATGCTCACCCGCGAAGGCGATCAGGCCGGCACCATGGGCATCTATGGCGAACTGCTGAAAGCCAATCCGGACGCCTTCAACCTGGTGGCCCGCGACTACGCCCAGGCCGCCCTGGCCACCCAGTCGGTCCCGCAGGCACTGTCACTGCTGGAAGCCCACTACCGCCGCCATCCCAGCATGGCCCTGCTGCTGGCCATCGCGCTGCTGGAACCGGCACCGGACGCCCAGCGCCGCCGTCTGGCCGAGCACTTGCGGGTGGAACCGGCCCTGTCGGCCGCCACCCAGCTGCTGCAGCAAAGCCAGACCCGCCAGCAACCGCTGAACGAGGACGAAGCCCAGTTGGTGGGCGGCGCCCTGCAACGTGCCGTTCGTCCGCTGCAGCGCTACCGTTGCGCAGCCTGCGGCTTCGAGTCGCAGCACTATTTCTGGCAGTGCCCCGGCTGTCTGAGCTGGGACAGCTATCCGCCCCGGTGGGTGGAAGAACTCTGAGGCGGCATGACAGCACGGGGCATGAACGGCGCGACCGCTGGTCCAACAACGCCCCACTCTGCCCCTGACTTCAACCGCACCGCCCGCCCCTTCGCCTGATCGCTGATCACTCGCCCCTTCTGCACCGCACCCAACATGTCGACGAGCCCAGCCCCCCACGACGACCCGCGCGTCATCCTCTGCATGAAGTGGGGAACGAAGTACGGCCCCGAATACGTCAATCGTCTCTACGCGATGGTGCGCCGGCATCTGCGCGGCGACTTCCGCTTCGTCTGCCTCACCGACCGCAGCGAAGGCATCCGCCCGGAAGTGCAATGCCTGCCCATTCCGGCGCTGGCGCTGCCCGAAGGCATTCCCGAACGCGGCTGGACCAAACTCACCACCTTCGAAGCGGACCTGCACGGCCTCAAGGGCACCGCACTGTTCCTGGACCTGGATGTGGTGATCGTGGACGACATCACCCCGTTCTTCGAAGTGCCCGGGGAATTCCTGATCATTCACGACTGGAAGCGCCCCTGGCGCATTACCGGCAACTCCTCGGTCTACCGCTTCACCCTCGGCGCCCATGCCGACGTGCTGGCCAAGTTCCGGGCCGAGTTTGAAAGCATCCGCGAGAAGTTCCGCAACGAGCAGGCCTATCTCTCCGACGCGATCAACCGCAAGGGCCAGTTGCAGTATTGGGACTCCCACTGGTGCGCCAGCTTCAAATACCACTGCATTCCGCGCTGGCCGCTGAACTACTGGCAGCCACCGCGCATTCCCGCTGGGGCTCGCATCCTGATCTTCCACGGGGTGATGAACCCGCCTGACGCACTGGCCGGCCAAAGCAACGGCAACTGGCGCCGCCCGCTGCCAGCGCCTTGGATTGCGGACCACTGGCATGAATGAACGGCACAGATCAGCGGCCTATTAGCGGCCTATTAACGACCGGTTAGCGGGCATAAATAGCCGGCATGAATAGCCGTCACGAATAGCCGCCACGCCTAGACGCAAAGAATCACTCGCACGCGCTCCACCATGCAAGCCTCCCAGCCGAAGGCCGGCCCACCGTTGGCCCCCCGCTTAAACGCGTCGCGCCCCTGGCTGAGCTTTCTCATTCCGGCCTACAACGTCGAGGCTTATTTGCGAGAGAGCGTGGCATCGGCGCTGAGCCAATCCGATGCTGATGTGGAGGTGCTGATCGTGGACGACTGCTCCACCGACGGCACCCCGGCACTGATGCGCCGCCTGGCGGAAGAAGACCCTCGGATTCGATGCGTGTTCCATGAGCGCAACCAGGGTGTTTCGGTCACTCGCAACACCTTGCTGGATGAGGCGCGAGGCCGCTACGTCTGGTTCCTGGATGCCGACGACTATTTGATGCCGGGAGCGGTTCCGCGCCTGCGCAACATCATTGACCAGCATGCACCGGCTTTGGTGATGTGTGACTACCGCATGGTTCGCGAGGCTCCCAAGCTCAAGCACCGGCTGCGGGGCCATCCTCGCAAGAGCACCTTCAAGGGTCCGCAACGCCAGCGGATCACCGATGCCTCAGTCATCATGACCGGCACCTTCCGGGGCGGGCAGATGCACCCGTGGTCCAAGATCGCGCGCCGCGAACTATGGGGCAGTGACCTGCGCTTCCCGCCGGGCATGCACTTCGAGGACATCCATCTGCTGCCCTTCCTGGCCCTGCGGGCGCCGGACCTCTGGTATGAGCCCGAAGTCTGGGTGGCCTACCGCCAGCGGCAGGGCTCCATCATGCACACCCTCAACCTGCGCAAGGCCGATGACCTGGCCTGGGCCATGACCGGGCTGAAGGAAGCCGCTGAGGCGGTGCAGCGCAGCCCTTCCAGCCTGGGGCCGGAGACCTGCTTCGCCTGGGCCAACACACTGGCCCGCAAATTCATCGGCGCCGCCCGCATGGCCTGGCGTTTCAACCCGCAGCAGGCACCGGCCATCCTCCACGCTTATGTGCAATGGATGGTGGCAGCTTCCCCCATGCCCCCTGACACGCTCATGGCCGAATACCTTCGACGCGGCTGGTGGCTGCGGGCTCTGCGATTGAGGCAATGGCTTCGCCGGGCTCAGGCGCCGGCACCTGCAGGAGATGCTGCGGGGGACTGATGCCGTGACGCCGGTTGCCCAATCGCCAGCAGCAAATCCTCGTAGCGCTGCATCATCAGCTCCACGCTGTGCTCGTGAATGGCCCGCTGCCGCGCTGCCGCCCCCAGCCGCTGAGCCAGCGCTTCATCGCGCAACAACTGCTCCAGCGCATCCGCCATCGCGGCGGCATCCCCTTCGGGCGTGAGCAGACCGGTCCTGCCCGGTTCCAGCACGCCTTCCACCCCTGGCACCGCCGACGCCACACAGGCGCATCCCGCCGCCATGCCTTCCAGCAAGGCCAAGGGCATGCCCTCCCAGTGGGTGCTCAGGACAAAGATGCGTTGGCTCATCAGCAGGGCGGGCATGTCCTTGTGGTAGCCCAGAAAGCGCACCTGCCCTTCCAGGCCCAGTTCCCGGACCAAGCGCTCGGACGCCCTCATGTAAGACGCCTTGCCCTGCCCCGCCAGATGCAGTGGGGGCCGCAGGCCGCGCTGCGCCAGCAGGCCCAGGGCGCGGATCAGGGTGAGTTGGTCCTTTTGCCGGGCAAAACGCGCCGACATCACAATGCCGGGCTCCCGCAGCGCATGCGGATGTGCGTCCGCCGCCGCAAAGCGTTCCAGCCGGATACCGTTGGGAATGGCCACCGTCAGCACCTCGGGCATGCCCAGGCTCACCAGCGTGCGACGCACCCCTTCGGACACACCGACCAGTTTGGCGCTACGCCGCGCCAAGGCCCGCGCCTGGGCGAGCGACCAGGGTCCATACCGCTCGCGGGAGTTGTGTTCCACCTGCACCACGGCCGGCACACCCGCCTGCAGGGCAGCCTTGCGCCCCAGCAGATGCTCCGGGAAGCCATGCGCCATGACCACATCGGGCTTGAGCCGCTCACACAGGCGCCGCAGCGACCAGACCGTGACGCAATGGGCCCAGCCCGGCACCAGATGCACCTCCAGGCCTTGATCTCGGAGTGCCTGGACTTTGGCGGGATCGGTGCTGCGTTTGCGGCGCAGCACCAGAATCGGCTCAAGCCGGCCCGCCTGGCGCTGGGAGCGGCACAACTCCACAGCGACCTGAGTGGCGCCGGAAAAGCCGCCGGTGACGAAATGCAGCACGCGGCGGGTCCCACCCGCGGGCGCGCCCGAAGTGGGAACGGTCATGGAAACAGTGTATCGGAGCCTTGACACTCCGCCATCGAGCCTTCACACGTCAGCCAGGTGTGCGCCTCGCTGGTGCGAGCTTCGAGCACAATGTGTCCACCCTCTCGACCTTGCCCTGCGGACCCTCCATGACTACAGACTTCCTCATCGTGGGCGCCGGTTATGCCGGCTCCGTCTGCGCGCGTGTGCTGGCCGATGCCGGCAAGACCGTCCATGTGATCGACAAGCGGCCGCACATCGGTGGCAATGCCTATGACGAGCGGGATCCGCACGGGGTGCTGATCCACCCCTACGGCCCGCACATCTTCCACACCAATGCCAAGAAGGTGATCGAGTTCCTGTCCCGCTTCACCACCTGGCGCTTCTACGAACACCGGGTGCTGGCCCAGGTCGGTGAGCAGTTGCTGCCGATTCCGATCAACCGCACCACCATCAACCAGCTCTACGGCCTGTCACTCACGGAAGACGAGGTGCAGGGCTATCTGGAGACCGTGCGCGAACCGCGTGAACCGCTGCAGACCAGCGAGGACGTGGTGCTCAACAGCGTCGGCCGCGATCTGTGCGAGAAGTTCTTCCGCGGCTACACCCGCAAGCAGTGGGGGCTGGACCTCTCCCAGCTGTCCGCTGGGGTCGCCGCACGCATTCCCACCCGCAGCAACGACGACGACCGGTATTTCGGCGACACCTACCAGTTCATGCCGGCCGATGGCTACACCGCCATGTTCGAGCGCATGCTGGACCATCCCGGCATCACCGTCCGCACCGGCGTGGAGTTCAAGGACGTGCGCGCCGACTTTGCCGGCAGCCACATCATCTACTCCGGGCCCATCGACGCGTTTTTCGACCATTGTTATGGCCCGCTGCCCTACCGCAGCCTGCGCTTTGAGCATGAGCATCTGCCACAGACCGAGCGCTTCCAGCCGGTGGGCACGGTGAACTATCCCAACGACCACGACTACACCCGCATCACCGAGTTCAAGCATTTGACGGGTGAAGCCCACGCGGGAACCTCCGTCGTGCGCGAATATCCGCAGGCCGACGGCGACCCGTATTACCCCGTGCCCCGGCCGGAGAACGAAGCCCTGTTCAAGCGTTACGCCGCACTGGCCGATGCCGCACAAGGCGTGACCTTTGTCGGACGGCTCGCGCAGTACCGCTACTACAACATGGACCAGATCGTGGCGGCGGCGCTGAAGACGGCGCAGGATCTGCTGGAGCCGCCGGTGCCGGGGAACGCCCCGACGTGATCCCGGGCTGAAGGGATCGTGGCCTGAACGGCAACCCAGTGGCCCGGGGCGACGAGTGGCCCCCCCGCCGAGCGGCCGCCGATTCCGGGCACAATCCGTTTTTCGCCTATTCGCGGGCGTGCCCCTGGGACGCTCGCCGCTTCGTATTCATGTGCGCTGCCCCTTCCGCCTCCACACCCCTTGAACCGCTGGGCCCGACCGCCAGCCGGCTGTGGCGCTTCATGAAGCCGCACCGCCTGGGGCTCTTCCTCACGGTGCTCTGCTACCTGCTGGTGGCCGCCACCGAGCCGCTCATCCCCAACCTGATCAATTTCGCGCTGGGGGAAGGTTTCAATCCCAAGACCGGCGCCGTGGGCACCAGCCAATACAGCTTTCCCATCTGGATGGTGCCCGTCACGCTGATCGGCCTGTTCGCGCTGCGTGGGCTGTTCAGCTTCTGCGGCCAGTACCTGCTGAACTGGACCATCTCCCGCACCGTGATGGACATCCGCGCCGCCCTGCTGCAAGTGCTGCTGCGCGCCGACGCCCGCGTCTACACCAACCTCCAGCCAGCCACCGCCGTCAGCAAGGTGGTGAGTGATCCGCAGCAGGTGGTCACGCTGGTGGCCGGCTCGCTGGTCACCATCCTGCGGGATGGGCTGCCGGCGCTTTCGCTGATGGGCTACCTGTTCTTCCTGAACTGGAAGCTGACCCTGCTGTCGCTGATCACCGTGCCGGGCCTGGCGTTTGTGGTGCGCAAGGTCAACCGCCGGGTGCGCCGCATGGGCTCCTGGGCCTACGACTCGCAGTTGCGCCTGGTTTCGGTGATTGAAGACGTGACACGTGCCTGGCGTGTGGTGCGCAGCTTCGATGCGGCCGATCACGAACGCGAACGCTTTGCCCAGCGGGCCAAGGAAGTGCAGCGCAGCGCGCTCAAGACCGCCGCCGCCAATGCGCTGGCACAGCCGCTGTCGCAGCTGATGGCCAGCATCGGCATTTCCATCATCGTCAGCCTGGCCCTGGTCCAGGCCCGCCAGAACGGCACCGGCGTCGGGGAGTTCGCCGGCTTTGTGACCGCGCTGCTGCTGATGAGCTCGCGCCTGCGCCACCTCAGCGATGTGATGCAGCCCATCACCAACGCCCTGGTCATTGCCCGAGGCTGCATGGGCATGCTGGACCTGCCCGCCGAGCGGGATACCGGGACGCGTGAACTGAGCCAGGTCCGTGGAGACATCCAGCTGCAGCAGGTCACGCTGCGTTATCCCGGCGCCAACCGCGATGCCCTGAGCCAACTCAACCTTCACATCCCTGCTGGACAAACCACCGCCCTGGTCGGCAGCTCGGGCGCAGGCAAGAGCACGGTGGTCAGTCTGCTGCTGGGTTTTGAACCTCCGGACAGCGGCCAGATTCTGCTGGACGGCGTGCCCATCCATGAACTGACCAAGGCCAATCTGCGCCGTCAATTCGCGGTCGTGTCGCAGGACATCGTGCTGTTTGATGCATCGGTGGCCGACAACATCGCCTACGCCCAGCCCCGCGACGACACCAAGCTGGAGCAGGTGCTGCGTGCCGCTGCGCTGTGGGACTTCGTCCAGGCCCTGCCGGAAGGCTTGGACACCAACATCGGCGCCAACGGCAGCAAGCTGTCCGGCGGCCAGCGCCAGCGGGTGGCCATCGCCCGCGCGCTCTACAAGGACGCCCCGGTCTGGATCTTCGACGAAGCCACCTCGGCCCTGGACACCGAAAGCGAACGCGCGGTGCAGCAGGCGCTGGAACAGTGGCAGGGCCGCAAGACGCTGATCGTCATCGCCCACCGCCTCTCGACCATCCGCCGTGCCGACATCATCCAGGTGATGAGCGACGGTCAGGTGATCGAACGCGGCAACCACGACGATCTGGTGGCCGCTGGCGGTACTTATGCCGGGATGGTGCAGGTGCAGCACTGAACGTAGCAGCGCTGACACAAACTTGCTAAGTCCCCGACATTCACCGTCGGTCCAATGAGGTTTCCATTCGACGGAGTACCTCATGCCCATGAGCCGACACGCCTTCCGCACCGGGATCCATGCCGACGCCACCCGTCTGGCTGCGTCGGGGTCTGAGGGCCCTCACGACGACGGCCACGACCATCATCTCGGGCTGGCCCATGACCTGGTGGTCCTGAGCCAGCAGCAACAGCGCCGCCGCGCGCTTGGCCTGCTGGCGGGCGTGGCGGGTCTGGGTGCGCTGCCGCTGATCGGCTGCGGTGGTGGGGACTCGGACAGCACCAGCACCTCCAGCAGCGGTTCTTCCAGTTCCAGCGGGTCCGGCAGCTCCAGCAGCGGTTCCACGTCCAGCGGCACCACCAGCTGCAGCGTCATCCCTGAAGAAACCCAGGGCCCCTACCCCGGCGACGGCTCCAACAGCAACAGCAGCGGCGTGGTGAACGCGCTGGCCCTGTCCGGCATCGTGCGCAGCGACATCCGCTCCAGCATCGGCAGCGCCACCGGGACTGCGGATGGCGTGGCACTGACCGTCACCCTGACCCTGGTGAATGCCGCCAACAGCTGCGCGGACCTGTCCGGTTATGCCATCTATCTCTGGCATTGCGACCGCCTGGGCCGCTATTCGATGTACAGCAGCGGCGTCACGTCGGAGAACTACCTGCGCGGCGTGCAGGTAACCGGCAGCGACGGCACTGTCACCTTCACCACCATCTTCCCGGGCTGCTACTCGGGCCGCATGCCGCACATGCATTTCGAGGTCTATCCCAGCGCCAGCGCGGCCACCTCTTATGCCAACAAGGTCAAGACCTCGCAGATCGCTTTCCCGACGGATGTCTGCTCCACCGTCTATTCGCTCAGCAGCTACAGCAGCAGCCTGACCAATTTCAATCAGATGTCCTTCGCCACCGATGGCATCTTCAGCGATGGCTACAGCACCCAGCTGTCCACCGTCACCGGCAGTACCTCGGCCGGCTACGCAGCCACGCTCACCGTAGGAATTTCCGCGTGACGCAACCGCCTCCGTTCCCCTCCGCCTGGCCCCCGGCCTGGCCGACTGATGATGACAAGTCCGGTGGCTCCGCCACCCCCAAGGCCACCATGACCTCCCCCACCGCATTCGGCAACACTGCCGGTGCCACGGCGGCGCCCCCTCCCGCGCTACCTGCGGCTCGTGTATCGTCCCAGGATGCACCGGTCTCGCGCCCGGTGCCTCTCGTGGAGGACCGAATGACCCGATGCCTGGTGGTCGATGACGATGCGGAGATCCGTACTTCGCTGCAGGACTATTTGCAGAAGTTTGGCGTGACGGTGAGTGCCGCCGCCGATGGCCGCGACATGCGCCGCCTGATGGCCGCGCAGGTGTTTGACGTGGTGGTGCTGGACCTGATGCTGCCGGATGAAAACGGCCTGAGCCTGTGCCAGTGGATCCAGCAGCATCACCCCAGCGTGCCGGTGATCATGCTCACCGCCCACGGCGACCCGATCAGCCGCGTCCTGGGGCTGGAGATGGGCGCGGACGACTATCTGGCCAAGCCCTTCGAGCCGCGTGAGCTGGTGGCCCGCATCCATGCCATCCGCCGCCGCGCCAAGCGGGGCGAAAACGAAGCGCAGACCCGCCGTGAATTCCGCTTTGAAGGCTGGAGCTTCGACCGCCTGCTGCGTCAGTTGATCTCTCCGCAACAAGTGGTGGTGCCGCTGTCCAGCGCGGAATACCGCATGCTGACCGCGCTGGTGGAACGCCCCGGCCGGGTGCTGTCCCGCGAGCAGTTGATCGAACTCACCCGGGCGCCCGGGGTCGAAGTGAACGACCGCAGCGTGGACCTCACCATTTCTCGCCTGCGCCAGAAGCTGGGGGATTCGCCGAAAGACCCGCGACTGATCCGCACCATGCGGGGCGAGGGTTATCTGTTCGACGCCCAGGTGCAGTCTTGACCGAGCCCGCCGCCGCCCGCAACGGCCTGCGCCACTGGATGGGCCGCATCCTGGGCGACACCTTGGCCCGCCGCATCTTTCTGCTGTTGTGGATCACGCTGGTGGCGGCCCAACTGCTGGCCATCATGGCGGTGCAGTGGATGGAAGGTTGGAACATGCCGCTCACCCATGTGCCGGTGGCCCCCACGCTGCCGCCCATGGCGCAGATCGGGGGACCGGGCCCGCAAGGCCCGATGGGCGGCAACGGCCTTCGCGGGCTGAACGACAGCAACGGCCCGCAGGGGCAAAATGACACCAGCGGTGCCCAGGGGCCGTCAAGCCGCCCGGGCCAGAACGGCCCGATGCGCGACGGCGGCGGCCCGCCCGAGTTTCGCAACCAGGACTTCCAGGACGTGCCCATCCCCGGGACCGGCCCGGACTTCATGGAACGCGGCCCCGGTTTCATGGACCGTGACCGGGACCGTCTGCGTGACCGCGGCCCGTTCCGTGGCCTGAGCAACAAGGCGCTGATGCTGGACTACGGCATCCGCCTGCTGGTCACCGCACTGGCGGCCTGGCTGGCGTCTCGCTGGCTGGCCAAGCCGATGCGCGAACTGGTGCAGGCCTCCCGGGCGCTGGGCCAGTCGCTGCACAAGCAGGACCGGCTGCCGCTGCTGGATGAGCATCGGGGCACGCTGGAAGTGCGCGAGACGGCACAGGTCTTCAACGCCATGGCTCGCCAGTTGCGGCGTCAGTTCAACGAGCGGGGCCTGATGGTGGCTGCCATTTCCCACGACCTCCGCACCCCGCTGACCCGGCTGCGCATGCGGCTGGAAACCCTGGACATCGAGGAACAGCAGCGGGTGCGCTCGGTGGAGGACATCCATGAGATGAATGCCCTGGTCGATGCGGTGATGGAGCTGTTCCGGGGCGACAGCCCGGGCGCCGTGGAAGACATGCAGGACCTGGATCTGGGCGCCCTGGCCCAGTCGATGGTGGATGACCTGGCCGAACAGGGTCAGGCGGTCAGCTTTGAGATGAAGGGTGAGGCCGTGGTGGCGCGCGGCCAGCCGATGGCCTTGCGCCGGGTGTTGGGCAACCTGATCGGCAATGCCCTGCGTTATGGCGGCCAGGCGGATGTGCATGTGGGCCGGGATGGCCGTGGTGCGTGGGTGCATGTCTGCGACAAAGGCCCCGGCATTCCCCCCGACAAGATCGAGGCCGTGTTCGAGCCCTTCTACCGGCTGGAAGATTCCCGCAACCGGCACACCGGCGGCGTGGGGCTGGGCCTCTACATTGCGCGGGAACTCACCCAGCGCCAGGGTGGCGAGCTGTCGCTGACCAATCGCCCGTCGGGCGGTCTGATGGCGGAACTGCGCCTGCCGTAGCCCCCATTTCCCCTCATTCCGCCCGCCACCCCGATCAAGGCCGGCAGCGCCTCAGGCGACCAGTCGCGGCGGCCCGGGCGGATTCGGTGGCATCTGCACCGCAAATCCCCCTGCGCGCTTGCGCATGGAGGCCGGATCGATCGGCGGCGCCTGCGCCGGCCAGCCGAAAAAGCGCTGGATGTCGCTGCGCAGCGCCAGCGTATCGGCCATGCCCAGCGTGATCAGCTCGGTGGTGTAGGCAGGCTCGAACAGCAGATAGCTCAGCAGCGCCGAGCCACTCGCCGTGGCTCCCTCGCCGGACACCCCCACACTGCGCAGCAGCGCCCGGATCGGCGGCGGCAGGTGGCCCACATGCTCGGCGGCCAGGCTGTCCAGCGGGCGGCTGGGTGCGATCACCAGCGCTTCCAGCGGCCGCAGCGGCGTGTTGCGCAGGGACTCCTCCGGCAGCAGCGACAAGGTCTTGTTGATGCGCTGCATGCGCTCGATGTCCACCGCCAGTGCGTCCAGGAAGATGTTGGACAGCGCATGGCCGGCGATCTGCGCCAGGCTGGGGTGCCCGGCCGGCATCGGGCTCTGCTGGCCTTCGCCTCCGGCCTCATGCATCCGCCCCGCACCAATGATCAGCACCTTCTGCGCGCCCAGATGAACGGCCGGTGAAATGGGGGCCGTCTGCCGCATGGAACCGTCCCCGAACCATTCCATCTGCCCATGCAGGTCCAAGGGCTCCGCCGGAAAGATGAAGGGAATGGCGGAGGAAGCGATGAGGTGCTCGATGGTCAGCCGGCGGGTCTGCACTGCCAGGCGCTGGCTGCGCACCCACGGGGCCCGCACCTGCTGGGCTTGATAAAACGTGACGTGATGGCCGGAGGTGTAGCTGGAGCCGGTGACGGCCAGCGCATCGAGATGGCCCTGGGCCAGCATCTGGTCCAGTCGGTCCAGCTGGATCCAGCGGGTCAGCAGGCCGCGCAGAGGCGTGTTGTCCAGCAGGCTGCGGGGCCGGGTGCGGCGCCAGCGGGCCAGCGCCCAACCCAGGCTCATCATCGTCAGCCAGCGGGCCCCGCTGCGGATGACCCCCAGCGAATCGGCCGCGTACACCTGGTCCACATGGATGTTCTGCCAGATGTACATCAAGCCGTCCACGGCCGAGCAGAAATCATCCGCCTGACAGGCCAGCGTCGCGGCATTGATGGCGCCGGCGGAGGTGCCGGCAATCACCTGGAAAGGGCTGCCCTCGGTGGCGCAGGCATCACGCCGCAATTGGGCGATGGCCGCCAGCACCCCCACCTGATAGGCCGCACGCGCCCCGCCTCCCGTGAGGATCAGGCCGGTCTTGGTCGGGGCGTCCATGGTGAATCAAGCTTACTCCCGACAACTCACCTGGATCGCTGGCACTGATCCGTCAAATGGGGGATCGACAGCCCATCAACCGCCCGCGTCGTACACGATCTCTGCGGGCGCCAGCTTCTGCAGCGCCTCGTCACTGGGCCAGAACTTGCCGGCACCGCCCAGGCCAAGCTCCGCCGTGGCTCCGTCCCGCCGGATGGGGATGCGCAACTCCAGCCCCTGGCTGAGGGTGCCCTGGTCGGTTTCCACCCGCTTGGCCGGCCAGGTGCGGATCAGCTCCAGCACGGTGGCCGCCGGCAGGTTGGGCGCCGTACGCAGGAAACGGCCGAACTTGGCCCGCGCCGCCGGCACGCTGTAGACCTGCTGGATGTTCATGCGCAGGCCGCCGGAGAAGCGGTCGTTCTGCACCTTGCCCACCGCAATCACCAGCTCGTCTTCAGCCAGCAGCTCCTTGTTGGTGTTGAGCAGCTCTTCATTGGCCACGGCCTCGATGGCGTCGGTCTTGTCATCCAGCTTGAAGATGCCCACCCGGCCACGCTGACCGTTGATGACACGCATGTCGCTGACGATGCCCGCCACCACCACCGGTTCACGGCTGTCCTGCAGATCCACGATGCGACGGCGGACCATCTTGCGGATCTCTGCCTCGCACTGGTCGAACAGGTGGCCGGAGAGATAGAAGCCGATGGCTGTCTTCTCCAGGCTCAGCCGCTCCTTGATGCCCCAACCGGGCACGTCCACCAGCTCCGGCTCGGCGGTGGAGCTGCCATGGGTGTCATCGAAGTCGAACAACCCGCCCTGATTGGCGTTCTGGGCCAGGTTGTCGGCATAGGTATAGCCCAGCGAGACACTGGCCAGCAGCCGTGCGCGATCCGGCTCCAGCGCGTCGAAGGCACCCGCCTTGATCAGCGCTTCCACCACCCGCTTGTTGACCGCCTTGCGGTCCACACGGGCGCAGAAATCGAAGAAGCTCTTGAACGGGCCGCCCTCGGTGCGGGCCCGCACGATGGCCTCGATGGCGCCCGCGCCCGTGCCTTTCACGGCGCCCAGGCTGTAGTTGATCTTGCGTGAGCGGGGCGTGCCCCCGCGCTTGCCGTCGGCGGCCGACTCGCTGCCCGCAGCCGGCGGCATCGGCTCGAAACGGCCGACGCCCAGGTTGATGTTGGGCGGCTCGAACTCGATGCCGAACAGCTTCGCATCCTTCATCAGGACCTTGAGCTTGT
The DNA here is from genome assembly GCF_026625885.1 of Roseateles sp. SL47. Taxonomy (NCBI): domain Bacteria; kingdom Pseudomonadati; phylum Pseudomonadota; class Betaproteobacteria; order Burkholderiales; family Sphaerotilaceae; genus Roseateles; species Roseateles sp. SL47. The sequence continues at coordinate 5,325,920 of NZ_CP113068.1, forward strand.
CGGTGTCGTCCGATTCGATGGTCATGTTCGCGGCGAAGAACTCCGCCGTGAAATGCACCTTCAGCCAGCCGGTGTGATAGGCCAGCAGCGAGTAAGCGGCCGCGTGCGACTTGTTGAAGCCGTAGCCCGCAAACTTCTCCATCAAGTCAAAGACCTCGTCGGCCTTGTCCTGATCGATGCCCTTGCCCGCGGCGCCCTTGCGGAACAGCTCGCGGTGCATGGCCATTTCCTCGGCCTTCTTCTTGCCCATGGCCCGGCGCAGCATGTCGGCGCCGCCCAGCGAGTAGCCGCCCAGCACCTGGGCCGTCTGCATCACCTGTTCCTGGTAGACCATGATGCCGTAGGTCTCCGACAGCACCGGCTCCACCAGCGGATGCGGATATTCCACCGGTTCCTTGCCGTGCTTGCGAGCCACGAAGCTGGGGATCAGGTCCATCGGGCCCGGTCGGTACAAGGCGTTCAGGGCGATCAGGTCTTCCAGGCGCGATGGCTTGGCGTCCTTGAGCATGCGCTGCATGCCGCTGGATTCAAACTGGAACACCGATTCGGTCAGGCCATCGGAGAAGAGCTTGTAGGTCCTCTTGTCGTCCAATGGAATCGTCTCGAAGGCGAAGTTCGCGTGTTCCGGGTACTGCGAGACGATGAAGTTCTTGGCCAGCTCCAGGATGGTCAGCGTGGCCAGGCCCAGAAAGTCGAACTTCACCAGGCCGATGGCTTCAACGTCGTCCTTGTCGTACTGGCTCACCGCCGAGGTGGAGCCGGGCTGCTGATACTGCGGGCAGAAGTCGGTGATCTTGCCCGGTGCAATCAGCACGCCCCCGGCGTGCATGCCGATGGAGCGCACCGTGCCCTCCACCCGCGCCGCCATCTCCAGCAGGCCGGCCACTTCCTCGTCCTGCTTTTCGCGTTCTTCAATCTCGGGCGACTCATGCCGCGCATAGACCATCTTGGCCTTGTCCGGATCGAAATCGGGCGGCAGCTTGGCCAGCGTCACCGTCTTGCCGGGAGGGGCCGGAACCAGCTTGGCAATCGAGTCGACATGGCCAAACCCCATGCCCAGCACCCGGCCGATGTCGCGCAGCGCGCCCTTGGCGGCCATGGTGCCGAAGGTGGCAATCTGGCTCACCGCCGGACGGCCGTATTTGTCCTTCACATATTCGATCACCCGGTCCCGGTTGCCCTGGCAGAAGTCGATGTCGAAGTCAGGCATCGACACCCGCTCCGGGTTCAGGAAACGTTCAAACAGCAGGTTGTACTGCAGCGGGTCCAGGTCGGTGATCAGCAGCACATAGGCCACCAGCGAGCCAGCACCAGAGCCCCGGCCCGGGCCCACCGGGCAGCCGTTGTTCTTCGCCCAGCGGATGAAGTCACCCACGATGAGGAAGTAGCCGGGAAAGCCCATCTTGATGATGGTGTCCAGCTCGAACTCCAGCCGTTCCACATACCGGGGCCGCACCTCCTCGCGTTTGGCCGGGTCCGGATAGAGCAGCTGCAGGCGGTCTTCCAGGCCCTCGTGGGAGAGCTGGCGGAAATACTGCTCCATCGGCATGGGCGTGCCGTCGGCGCGGATGGGCGTCGGGAAGTTGGGCAGCTGTGGCTTGCCCAGCACCAGCGTCAGGCTGCAGCGGCGCGCAATCTCGACGGTGTTGGTGATGGCGCTCGGGATGTCGGCAAACAGGGCCTCCATCTGCGCTTGCGTCTTGAAGTGCTGGCTGGGCAGAAAACGCTTGATTCGCTTAGGGTTGGCCAGGGTTTCGCCCTCGGCCACGCAGACGCGGGCCTCGTGCGCCTCGAAATCGTCCTCTTCCAGGAACTGGATGGGATGGGTGGCCACCACCGGCAGCCCGGCCTGCGCCGCCAGCGGCACCAGTTGACGCACCAGGGCCTCCTGGCCCGGCAGACCGGCGCGCTGCAGCTCCAGATAAAAGCGGTGGGGGTAGATGGCGGCCAGGCGCCGGGCCCATTCCAGGGCCTTGGTCGCGTCCCCGGCGATCAGCGCCTGCCCCACCGGGCCGAACTGCATGCCGCCCAGGCAGATCAGGCCTTCATGCAGCTCCTGCATCCATTCCAGTTTCAGCAGGGCCTGGTTGCGCTGCACGTTCTGGATCCAGGCGCGGGACAGCAGCTCGCTCAGGTTGAGATAGCCCTGGAAGTTCTGCACCAGCAGCAGCACCCGGCTGGGCGGCTTGTCATGGCTGTCCGGCTCCAGCCAGACCTCCGCGCCCAGGATGGGCTTGACACCCTTTTTCCGGCAGGCGTTGTAGAACTTCACCCCCCCGAACATGTTGGCCAGATCCGTCAGGCCCAGGGCGACCTGCCCGTCCTTGGCGGCTGCCTTGGCGGCGTCGTCGACGCGCAGGGTGCCGTCGACCACGGAAAACTCGGTGTGAATGCGGAGGTGAACAAAAGCCATATCCGGGATTGTAGGGAGGCGCGACGCTCCTCCGGGCGTCAGTCACCCCCCTCTCGGGCGCTATGCTGCCAGTCATCCGATCGTTCATGCACCGAATCGCCGCAGGCCCCGTGGGCTGAAGTGCTCGGTGCGCAAAGCTGCCGCCCCCACAGGAGTGCCTGGAAGATGTCCGACCTGCCCGCCGTGCCGATCTCTGCCCCGAAATCCACCTGGAGCCCGTTGTGGACCGCAGTCACCGCACTGGCGCTGACCGTGCCGGTGTTGGGGATATCGGCCCAGGCGGCCGATGGCGCGAATCCAGCGGGGGGCGCTCATGGGGGCGCCAGCGCGAGCCCTGGCGCAAGCACCAGCACCAGCACCAGCGAGCCGGCCGCCAACCCAAGCAAGCCGCACGATCCCGTCAAGGCCGCCAAGGCCGCCCCGGCCCATGCACCGGTGCCCGCCGCGAGTGCCGCTACCCAGCCCCAGCCCACCAGCGCCGACATCATCGCCACCGCCCCCGCCACCGCCTGGCGCGAGGTGGACCCGGACAGCCTGCTGATCATGACCCTGCCCCAGGGCGAGGCCTATATCGAGCTGGCACCGCGTTTCGCGCCCCGCCATGTGGACAACATCCGCGCCCTGGCCCGCGGCGGCTACTGGGACGGACTGGCCATCCTGCGGGTGCAGGACAACTACGTCACCCAATGGGGCGACCCGGATGCGGATGATGAGGACACCGGCACCAAGGGCAAGGCCCGGCCTTTCCCAACCGGCGCCGCCCCCCACCTGCCTGCCGAATTCGACGTCCCGCTCAAGGGCCTGCCCCTGAACGTCCTGCCGGATGTGGACGGCTGGGCGCCCCAGGCCGGCCATGTGGACGGCTTTCCGGTGGCCGCCGACCCGAAGACCGGACGTGCCTGGATGGCCCACTGTTATGCCACCGTCGGCGCCGGCCGAGGCAACGATGTGGACTCCAGCACCGGGGCCGAGTTGTATGTGGTGATCGGCCATGCCCCCCGCGGGCTGGACCTCAACATCACCGTGGTGGGCCGTGTCCTGCGGGGCATGGAAGATCTGTCCTCGCTGCCGCGCGGCACCGGCCGCCTGGGGTTTTATGACAAGCCCGAGCAGCGCCAGACCATCACCCGCATCACGCTGGCCTCCGCCCTGCCGGCGGACCAGCGCCCACAGCTGCAGGTGCTGCGCACCGACACCCCCACCTGGCAGGCGCTGCTCCATGCGCGCCGCCACCGTGGGGGCTGGTTTGTGCACAGCCCGGAGCACACCGAGATCTGCTCGGCAGCGGCCCCCGTCCGGAACAAGCCGACCGATGTGAAGCTGGAGAAGATCGTGTCGCCAGAGAGCCGGCGTTGACGAGCTGGTCCGCATACAGAGGGTAGGCCGGTCAACGAACCTTGACCGGGATCGGCCTCCACTGACGCGCATGCCTGAACTGCTGACAGCGAGTGGCCCGGTCCACCACCTACAATCGCCCGTCCTGCACCGTATCCACGGGCCTTGTGCCCGGTTTGCCGACGTGAACCCATCCGGCTCGTCCATTCTCAACATCTCCTGCTACCTGTTCGTCGGCATCGACGACCCTCACGCGCTGCGCGAGCGCCTGCACGAGCACGCGGCTCAGTTGGGCCTCAAGGGCACCGTGCTGATTGCCGAGGAAGGCATCAACCTCTTTCTGGCGGGCCCGGCGGCCGACGTCAACGCCTGGGTGGAGGCCCTGCGCGCCGACCCACGCTTCGCCACGCTGGCCCCCAAGGAAAGCTGGAGCACCGAAGTGCCCTTCCGCAAGCTGCTGGTGAAGGTGAAGCCGGAGATCATCCGCATGAATCATCCGACCATCCGGCCGGACCGCAGCCCCCGCGCCCCTGCGCTGCCGGCGGCCACACTCAAGCGCTGGCTGGACCAGGGCCATGACGACAACGGTCGCCCGGTGGTCACGCTGGACACCCGCAATGGCTTCGAAGTGGATGTGGGCGCCTTTAACAAGGCCATCGACTGGCGCATCACCAAGTTCAGCGAATTCCCCGAAGCGGTGAAGACGCACCGCGCGGAACTGGAAGGCAAAACGGTGGTGAGCTACTGCACGGGTGGCATCCGCTGTGAAAAGGCGGCGCTCTACCTGGCTCAACAGAACCTGGGGGGCCCGGTCTATCAGCTCGAAGGCGGCATCCTGAAGTATTTCGAGGAAGTGGGCGGGGACCACTATCACGGCGACTGCTTTGTCTTTGACGAGCGCCGTGCGGTGGACCCCGGTCTGGCGCCCTCGCCCCACAACGAAGCGCTGGATCGTCACTGAGCCGCGCCGTACCACGGTGACGACCAGCGGCATCGGCATTCTGAGCAGCATCCCCAGTGGCCCTCCACAGCGGCATGAGCGAACGCCCCACCCTCCTGGCCCGGCTGATGAAGCTGCTGGGCTTTCTGGTGCTGGCCACGGCCCTGCTGGCCATGGCCTTCCATGCGCCGGACCGTCCGCTGGAAAGCCTGCTCAGCCGTTGGGCGGAAGCGCCTTCCGACTTCATCGAACTACCGATGGCCGGCGGCCAGATCCAGTTGGTACATCTGCGCGACGAAGGGCCCCGTGACGATGCGGCGCCGATCGTGCTGCTGCACGGCACCGCCGCCAGCCTGCACACCTGGGCCGGCTGGGTGTCCGAATTAAAGACCGAACGTCGGGTCATCACGCTGGACCTGCCTGGATTCGGCCTCACCGGCCCCTCGGTGGTGGGGGATTACAGCGACGAAGCCTACGACCGCTTTCTGAAGGCCTTCCTGGCGCACCTCAAGCTCCAGCGGGTGGTGCTGGGCGGCAATTCGCTGGGAGGGGGAATTGCCTGGGGATACGCTGCACGCCATCCGGAGCAGGTGGCCGCCCTGGTGCTGGTGGATGCCGGCAATCTGGCGGTGGCCAGTGCGTCGGTGCCGGCCGGTTTCCGTGTGCCGCAATCGGCCGTGCTGCGCGCGTTGGCCCGCAATTTTCTGCCGCGACCGTTGGTGGAACGCAGCATCAAGGCGGTGTATGGGGACCCTTCCAAAGTCAGTGCCGCCCTCGTGGACCGCTATTTCGAGCTGACCTTGCGCGAGGGCAACCGCGAAGCCCTGGCGCAGCGACTGGCCCAGCGCACCCCCGGCCGTTTTGCGGATTTGCTGCCCCGCATCCAGGCGCCAACCCTGATTCTGTGGGGCGGCCAGGACCGGCTCATCCCGCCGGAAGCGGGGCGGATCTTCCAGCAGCAGATCCCTCGCAGCCGCCTGGAACTCTTCCCTTCGCTGGGTCATGTCCCCCAGGAGGAGGACCCCTTGTCCACCGTGCGCCCGGTCCAGGCGTTTTTGCACTCGCTATAACCCTGATGGTTGCGCGTCATGCCGCATTGCAACATCGGCCTTTCTGAATCCCCCACAAAGGAAACTTCATGCAACGTCGCTTTCTGATTGCCCGCGCTGCCCTGGTGGCGGCTGCCGTGCTGGCCACCGCCGGCGCCCAGGCCCAGGCTCCCGAATGGAAGAAGATCCGCATCGGTGTGGAAGGCGCCTACCCTCCCTTCTCTGAAGTGGGCGCGGACGGCAAGCTCAAGGGCTTCGAGATCGACCTGGCCTATGCCCTGTGCGCCCAGATCAAGGCCGAATGCACCCTGGTGCAGCAGGACTTCGACGGCCTGATTCCGGCCCTGCAGTCCCGCAAGGTGGATGCCATCATTGCTTCCATGTCCATCACGGACGAACGCAAGAAGGTCATCGCCTTCTCCAACCCCTACTACAGCGTGCCCGCCCGCTTCGCGGCCAAGGCTGGCGCCAAGTTCGACTTCTCCCCCGCCGGCCTGAAGGGCAAGAAGATCGGTGTGCAGCGCGCCACCATCCATGAGAAGTTTGTGGATGCCACGTTCAAGCAGAGCGACATTGTTCGCTACGCCACACAAGACCAGGCCTTCCTGGACCTGAAGTCCGGCCGTGTGGACCTGACGCTGGCCGACATGGTGGCCACGGACATGGGCTTCATCCAGACGCCGGCCGGCAAGGGGTATGAAATGGTCGGCCCGGAATACAACGATCCGAAGTACTTTGGCGTTGGGGTCGGGGTGGGCCTGCGCAAGCAGGACGAAAAGACCCTGGCCAAAAAGTTCAATGACGGCATTGCCGCCCTGAAGACCAGCGGTGAATTCAAAAAACTGAACGACAAGTACTTCAAGTACGACATCTCGGTGAAGTAACCCCTCCCCGGCAGCGCCTGGGCCGGCCCATTGCCGGCTCAGGCCTGAGGGGCGGGTCTGGATGGAAAGACGTTGATGAATCTGCATGGGTATCTGCCCAGCCTGCTTGAAGGCTCCTTGCTGACCCTGGCCGTGGCCTTGAGTTCCATGGCGCTGGCCATGCTGCTGGGCCTGATCGGCGCCCTGGCCAAACTGTCGCGCTGGCGCCCTGCCCAGTGGCTGGCCACGGTTTACACCACGCTGATTCGCGGCGTGCCGGACCTGCTGCTGATGCTGCTGATCTTCTTCGGCGGCCAGGTCTTGGTGAACACCCTGGCGCTGTCGCTGGGCCATGAGGACTACATCGACATCAACCCGTTTGTGGCCGGGGTGCTGACCATCGGTTTCATCTTCGGCGCCTATCTGACGGAAGCCTTCCGGGGCGCCTTCCTGGCGGTGCCCCCCGGGCAGCGGGAGGCGGGGCTGGCGTATGGGATGTCGCCACGCCAGGTGGCCTGGCGCATTACGTTCCCCCAGATGTTCCGGCATGCGTTGCCGGGGCTTTCCAACAACTGGCTGGTGCTGATCAAGAGCACCGCCATCGTCTCGGTGATCGGCCTGCATGATCTGATGACCCGTGGCATGCAGGCGGCGGGCAGCACCCGCGAGCCGTTTGTGTTCTACAGCGCGGTGGCGCTCATCTATCTGGCCTTCACCACCCTCTCCGAACTGCTGTTCAGCCATCTGAACAAGCGGCTGTCCATCGGCGTGCGGCGCCAGTCGCTATGACACGCTGGTGACTGCCGATGGAATCGCAGCCCTGCCGCACTGATACGCCGGTGGGCCGCTCCATGGGTGGCCCCGCCTGTTGCTTCCTCTGTTGCCCTTTCCGGGTGGCAGTTCCGTCAAACGCCGCCCTCTGACCCGCCGCCCATGAATCTGGACGCCATTCTTGAGAACTTCCCTCGGTATCTGGAGGGAGCGCTGGCCACTGCCGAACTGCTGGGCATCTCACTGCTCATCGGGCTGGCGCTGGCCATTCCGCTGGCCGTGCTGCGCACGCTGCCGATGCCGTGGGTCTCCCGCCCGATCTGGGTCTACACCTACATCTTCCGCGGCACCCCGATGCTGGTGCAGCTCTTCCTGATTTACTACGGGCTGGGCCAGTTCGAATGGATGCAGCAGAGCGCCCTGTGGCCGCTGTTCAGCTCCGCCTGGTTCTGCGCCTGCCTGACCTTTGTACTGAACACCTGCGCCTACACCACCGAAATCATTGCCGGCTCCATCCGCGCATTGCCTTATGGAGAAATCGAAGCGGCCAAGGCGCTGGGCATGACCCGCTGGGTGATGCTGCGCCGCATTGTGCTGCCCTCGGCCCTGCGGCGTTCGCTGCCGGCCTACAGCAACGAAGTGATCTTCATGCTGCACGGCACGTCATTGGCCAGCGTGGTCACCATCATGGATCTCACCGGCGCTGCGCGCGAGATCAACTCCACCTACTACATTCCCTTCGAGGCCTTCATCACAGCGGCCCTGTTCTACTTCAGTTTCACGCTGGTGCTGGTGGGGCTGTTCCACAAGGCGGAGGCTCGCTGGCTCAAGCCGTTGATGCCTCGCTGAAATCCCACGACATGCAAGTCCAACAACACCTTCTGCCCAGCCCATCGCCGGGCACCCGACGGGAACTCGTGTCCCTGCATTACGGCCGGCCCGGCCACGGCCCCAAGGTCTACATCCAGGCCTCACTGCATGCCGATGAATTGCCCGGCATGCTCACCGCCTGGCATCTGCGCCAGCGCCTGGATGCGCTGGATGCGGCCGGCCGCATCCAGGGCGAGATCGTGCTGGTGCCGATGGCCAATCCCATCGGTCTATCTCAATGGTGGCTGCAATCGCACCTGGGGCGGTTTGAGTCGCTGTCGGGGGAGAACTTCAACCGGCACTATCCCGCCTTCATCGAAACCGCCGCGCAGAAGGCCGAGCCCGAACTGGGTGCCGATGCCGCCCACAACGTGGCGGTGCTGCGGCGCGTGCTGCGGTCGGAAATCGAGTCGTCCCCGGCCAGCACCGAATTGCAGGCGCTGCGCAAGACACTGATGCTGCTGGCCTGTGATGCCGACGTGGTGCTGGACCTGCACTGCGATGCCCAGGCCCTGATGCATCTCTACACAGAAACACCGTGCTGGCCGGAGTGCGAGCCGCTGGCTGCCTATCTCGGGTCCGCCGTGACGCTCTTGGCCATGGACTCCGGGGACCAACCGTTTGACGAAGCCTGCTCGCAGCCCTGGTGGAAATGGAAACATCACTTCGGCGACCGATTCCCGATTCCGCAGGCCTGCCTGTCGGTGACCGTGGAACTGCGGGGCCAGCAGGATGTGCACCATGACCTGGCCGGCAAGGACGCCCGCGCCATCCTGGACTTCCTCACCTTCCGGGGTGTGATTGACGGCCCGGTGACACCGGCGCCCGCCCCGGTGGGGGATTCAAGGCCGCTGGCGGGTTGCATGCCGATCCAGACGCCGGTGCCGGGTGTGCTCACCTTCCTCCGGGAGGTGGGCGAGACGGTGAAGGACGGGGACGTGCTGGCCCATGTCATTGACCCCATCACCGCCACGGTGACGGAACTGAAGAGCCCGGTGGACGGGCTGCTGTTTGCTCGCGACACGCTGCGCCTGGTGACGGCCGGCGCCAAGGTCGCGAAAGTCGCTGGTCGCGAAGCGCTGCGCACCGGCAAATTGTTGGGAGCCCGTTGATGTCCACCGCCAGTCTCAGTGTTGTCGACCTGCACAAGCGCTACGGGGAGCGGGAGGTGCTCAAGGGCGTCTCGCTGTCCGCCAAGCCCGGCGATGTGATCACTCTTATCGGATCCAGCGGCTCCGGCAAGAGCACCTTCCTGCGCTGCCTGAACCTGCTGGAACAGCCCTATGAAGGCACGCTGCGCCTGGGCGACGAAGCGCTGAAACTGGTGCGGGACCGCGATGGCAGCCTGCGTGCGGCCGATGCCGCGCAGTTGCAGCGCTGGCGCGCCCGGCTGGCAATGGTGTTCCAGAACTTCAACCTCTGGGCGCATCGCACCGTGCTGGAAAACGTCATTGAAGCGCCGGTGCATGTGCTGAAGCAGCCGCGCGCCCAGGCGATTGAAAAGGCAGAGGCCTTGCTGGCGCGGGTGGGCGTGGCCCATCGCAAGGATGTCTATCCGGCCCAGTTGTCCGGCGGCGAGCAGCAGCGGGTGGCCATCGCCCGAGCGCTGGCGGTGGAGCCGGAGGTGATGCTGTTTGACGAACCCACGTCGGCACTGGACCCGGAACTGGTCGGTGAAGTGCTGAAGGTGATGCGCGACCTGGCCGCCGAAGGCCGCACCATGATCGTGGTCACCCATGAGATGGGTTTTGCGCGCGAGGTGTCGACCCACACGATGTTCCTGCATCAGGGGCGCGTGGAAGAACAGGGGCATCCGCGCGAGGTGCTGACGTCGCCGCAGAGTGAGCGCTTGAAGGCGTTCTTGAGTGGCGGGTTGAAGTAGGCGGTGGTGCGTTGCTGGTCGCCCACCCGGCCCAAGTCAGCGCAGCGCCAGCATCAATTCCGCCGCAGCGCTGAGCAAACCGGGGTCCGCCCGCAGGTCGGGGAACGGGTCCACCGGCACCCACAAGGCTTGCTGCCGCCATCCGAGGCGCTGCAACCGTACACCAGCGCGCACCAGTGCCGCGACCAATGCGGGCAGTTCGCTGCGCAAGGCCGTGAGCACCTGCTCCGATTCGGCCAGCAATGTCAGGTGCAAGGCGTGGCGCGCGCCTTGCAGTTGTAGGCCGACGGCAGCGTCTTTCCATTTAAAGAGCAGGCTCAAGGCGGGCTCGTGCTCCTCGTCATCGCCGGGCTCGGGGTGCCGATGAGGCCTGTCGGCGTCGCGTTCATGGCGCAGCCAATACGGTTGAGGGAGCAGCCAGAACGGCTCGCCCCCCGGACCGATCGGGGGCCGCCCCTGCGCCAACGCTTCCGCCCATCCCTGAATCAATTGAGCGGTGCTCAGCGAACGCGTCGGCATGCCCGGATCGGCCAGCATCTGGCGACGCCAGCCGGCGAGATCGGCGCGCAGGGCACTGAGTTGCGACCATCCACTGTCTGCGCGATTCAGCCTGGACCCACCACCGGCCTGCCACGGATCCGCTGATGGGCTGGACCCGGCGCCGCCACGTTGCCATCGTGGGCGGGTGTCGTCCAAGGGCTCGGGGAAGTCTGTGTCGGGGCTGGCGGCATGGGTTGTATTGGAGGACTGGGGGCCAGCGCCCGCGCCCGCGCCACGCCGTTCCACCACTTCCAGGGCGAGGCGAGGCCACACGCTCACCACACGCATCAGCAGCTCATCACCGGGGACGAGATCTTCCAGTGGCGGCTGGATGAGGGACAGGACCTGCGCGCCATCGAGCGACTCCAGCGTCCAGCCACTGGCACTGGCGCTCCCGGGCTTGAGCCGCAGCAGATCACCCGCCTGAAGGCCTTGGGGCTCGCGACCGGCCGGTGCGACACGCACCGTGGCCGAGACCGGCGAGACGGGAGAAGTCGATCCAGCAGCCATGGCGCCATACCTCCGCGCGCTTGCAGGCGAAAAAAAACAGCCGGGCGAACACCCGGCTGCTGAGAATGCGGTGCGGGAGGCACCGCCGAGGGGGGTGTGAGAGCGGGGATCAGCCCAGCAGCGACATCACCAGGCCGGACATGCTGTTGCTCTGCTTGAGCATGGCGGTGCCGGACTGCAACAGCATCTGCTTGGTGGTCATCGTGGACGACTCGGCGGCGAAGTCGGTGTCCATGATGCGGCCCTTGGCAGCCGTGGTGTTGGTGCTCATGTTCTGCAGGTTGTTGTAGACATGGTCCAGACGGTTGGCGGCAGCGCCGAAGGACGCGCGCAGTTCACCGACCTTGTCGATGGCGGTGCCCAGCGTGGTCAGCAGCGTGTTGGCGGTGGCCGACAGCTCGGTACCGGCGGCAGGAGCGGCGTTGTACTGCGACGAGACGGCACCCAGGGCAGTGGCCAGGGCGGTCAGTTGGGTGCTGACGTCCACCGACATGGTTTCACCGGAGGAGGCGCCGATCTGGAAGCTCATGGCGGCGCTCATCTTGCCGTTGGAGCCGTCGATGGTGGTGCCGTTGGAGAACAGCTGGGTACCGCCAAAGCTGGTGTTCTTGACGATGTTGGTGAGTTCGGTGCCGAGGGCGTCGTACTCGTTCTGCATCGCGGTCTTGTCGGTGGCGGTGGACGAAGCCGAGAAGGCTTCGGTGGCCAGGTCCTTCATGCGCAGCAGGATGTTGCTCACTTCATTCAGGGCGCCTTCACCGGTTTGCAGCATCGAGATGCCGTTTTGGGTGTTGCGCTGGGCGACGGCCATGCCGCGAGTCTGGGAGTCCAGGCGGGTGGCGATCTGCAGGCCGGCGGCGTCGTCCATCGCGGAGTTGACGCGATAGCCGGTACCCAGGCGGGTCATGGAGGTGGAGAGGCTCTTTTGCGTCGAGCTCAGCGAGTTCTGGGTCGACAGGGCCGCGGCATTGGTGTGCAGGCTCAACATGATGTTCGCTCCTAAAGAGTGGTCTTGCGCTTGTTTGGTGAGGGGCTTTGAACTGCCCTCACCTGCTTAGGACGACTGGGGGGAGCGGGGACTTAAATGGGGAGGGGAACTTTTTTTGGAGCGGGTTGGCCGGTGAAGACGTCTACCGATCCGTAGATGACGACACCGTGCGAAGTGTTCGGGTCGGGCTGCGAAAGCGCAGCGGCAGGCACGGAACGGGCCACCGCCAGACGAAAGGCGGGCGGGTTGCGGGGCATAGACGGGGAGCTTTCCACACGAAACGGCATAAGGCCCCCAAAACAGCTGCAATCTGCCGCAGCTGCACCCCTGCTGGTGCAGCGCTGCCAGCGTCACTCGGTATTCAGGCTGCAGTTGCTTGTATCTCGTCGTCATCTTCACACCTTACCGGTTGGCAAGGTGTTGCACTTCAGACTTGAGACCGCCCGGGACTGGTCGCACATCACCGTCGTCACTCTTAACCCGGAGCGCGAGTCGCTCGTCGCTGCGGCCTCGCGTTCCAGTAATACTCAGACATTGGCTGCATGAGCGAGGCGACAACTAGCTTGACGCGCGCCGACAGGCGTAGTGTCGTTCAACGTTGTTGAACTCGCCGCTCGATAACCAGTCAGTCCTCAGAAAAATAGTGGTCGATTGAAAGCGGAATCCCATAACTGCCGATTTCCTTCAGTAAGTTAGCCGACAGTGTCGGACCTCCATCAAAACTAGCCTGAAAGTGTCCGCACCACCAAATAGAGCGAAATTCAAGAGAAAGCGCCACTATTTCTGGCTTTCGAGCGCGCAGGCAGCCAAGCAAAAATTGCAAACCTTCGTCTAAGGATGTCCATTCGGATTGAAATCCGATTTCACCCTTTCCGTTGTATGCCCAGAAGGGCTCACGCCTTCTTGTGCTCGCCTGACTTTCTAAAAGGCCCAACTCCGCGCTTGCAGCCAAGCTGAGTCGTCTCGAGATATTTGCCGGCTCCAACTTTGAGCCAATAAATCGCAGCTCCACCGTGTAGGTGTGAGGCGCCGAACGTTTTTCCTTTGTCATGGCATCACAGCATTCGCTGGAATAGTCGGCCACAGTGGCGGGAGTAATGAAGGCAACATTCTTAGACACCGGTAAACGATATAGGCTGTGCCGCCGACAACAACAACTTTTGCCGTCTTCTTGCATGCATCGCCACAAGCTTCTGGCTCTGGGGCAGGTGCTGGAGGTGGTCCACCACAACCGTTCTTACCATCTGGCATGCCCCATTCCACCCAGGTCGCATAAGCCTCCGCCAATTCTGCTCTTGTTGCATCCTGGTCGCCAGGCTGCTTCCAGCATTGATGAAACCAACGCTGGAAATTTCGGTCCGTGAATTCCCACCATTGGCCGGTCTTTCCGCCTTGCCTAACGTGTCCTAACGGGTCGACATATTGGACGGGGTTACCCTCCACATAGGCATATGTGTTGATGCCTCCGCCTAGGCCAACCGGGTCACTTTTAACATACCTCCCACTCGTCCCATCGTAATCCCGGAAGTAGTTGTAGTTGAGCCCCGTCTCCCCATCAAAGTACTGCCCCGGAAAGCGCAAGGGAAATGCCACTGCAGCCAGTCCTGCCGGAGCAGTTTCCGCTGCCGTGGACCCAAACGGGGACTTCTCATAACCCCGTTCTCGCCGCACCTGAAGGCGCGAGCATGTCCGCAGCCTCGGATTGAGGCCGCACAAGCCCGTTTCAGCCATCGAAGCTGGCCGCCAGGCCCCTCATCTCCCGCTTTGCGGGCTCAGCGGGCGCACCTCGCCCTTGGCGGCGCTCAATGCGCCGGCTCATGGGCGGCCAGCCACACCAGCCGCTTGACGTTGTAGGCCACGCACTGGAGCGTGATCGCCAGTTCATTGCGAGCCAGCGTCGTGGCCCGCACCACCTTGCCACCCAACTGCTGCAGGCCCGCGAACACGTGCTCGCCTCTGGCCCGGATGCGGTTGATGGCCGTGTTGCGTGCATCCAGCCGCTGACGCTTCTGCTGCCCAGGCCGGGCTCTTCTGCCGATGCCGTCTCGCAGTTGCTGCTCTCGCAGCAGGTCCCGGTTGGCCTGGCTGTCATAGCCCCGGTCGGCCAGCACGCGTTTGCCGGTGTTGCTGGGGTCCAGCACGTCCTTCAAGGTCTGGCCGTCGTCCACATTGGCCGGCGTGACCTTGATCTTGCGGATGAGCTTGTAGCGCGCGTCGCTGTTGGCATGCACCTTGTCGCCGTAGTGGCTCTTGCCGTGCTTCTTCGTCCAGCGGGCGGCGCGGTCGGTGTGGCGCAGCTTCTTGGAGGACCAGCCCTCAGGGGCCTGCCCTTCATTGAGCGCTTCGCGCTCCTCGCTCTTGGTGTGCGTGACCGGCGCCTGCACGATGCTGGCGTCCACGATCTGCCCGCCTCGCGGGATGTAGCCGTGAGCCTGCAGTTGCTGGCTGACGGCCTCGAAGATGGCCCTCCCGCCCAGGCCACCCTGGGCCAGTTGCTGCTTGAAGCGCCACAGCGTGCGTGCGTCCGGGATGTGCAGCTCGCCTGCAAGCCGGCAAAAGTGCTGGAAGCTCATGCGGTCCAGCACCTGGTACTCGCACTCCTCGTCGCTCAAGTTGTACAGCGACTGGATGAACACCAGCCGCACCATGATCTCGGTGGAGTACGGCGGGCGGCCACCCTTGCTGCGGTCGGGCCGTGGGCAGGCTGCCTCCACCTGAGCTGCAACTGCTGCGAAGTCCACCAGTTCGTCCATCGCCGCGAGGTTGGCGATGAAGCTGCCCATCTTCTCCTGACGTCGGTCCTGAACGAATAGGTCAGATGAAGCCTGGCGGCGCCAGAAGGCCGAGGGCTTGATGCGGGGTGTGATCATGGCCTGTATGGTGACCGATTCCGGTGTCAGGTGTGAGAGAGGTTTTGAGAAGTGCCCCATAAGCTGAACACTGTGGATGGCGACGCGATACGCTGGAATACTTTACTCTGAGCGTCATGTAGATTCCGAAAATAAGACTTCAGAATCTGCGGGCGATTTACGACTGGATCCTGTCAGTTAGTTATGGGACGCTATTTTGGAAGCTGATCCAATTCGCAATTGGGTGAATTAAAGCCACTTGCCCTTTGCCTGTGTTAGTTTAGGGAAATGAAGTTTTTTCGCTTTCGCGATTGCGACGCCGATTTCATCGCCAAGAGCGCATATGTCCAATATAACCTGACCGATCTCATCCTCTTGATGGGCGAAAAAAGTAGTATCCCCGCAGGCATCAGAAGTATCTAGCGGACTTTTCACCTCCGACTTTTCAATCCCTCGACCCAAGCCGAACCGCAGTACCGAAGTTGTGTCTTGAAAATAATATTTACTCAGCCCATCCTTCGAAGCGCCAAAAATGTCTACGCCCGCAAAAACGATCGGCTCTACGCTTGGCATTGTTTGATCGACATCTGCATACGCTATTCTGAAGTAGGTCACTCCGACCTCAAGAGAGTTCGCGTTCATTGCTACCTCCTTACAATAAAATTAATAGCTAATGGCAAAAACATAATGCTTGCTAGATTATGGAAACACTCGTATGGGCCTGAAAGGAACCCATATTGGATTGTGTGCCGGAGAGGCTTCATTGGGTGGCACTGGTCGCTCCAGACGAGGGTCATAACTCTGCGGAGGTGACATCATGTCTTTCAAGCGATCAAACCATGAACGTTCGGGCGGACAGTTTTTTTCCTCCTTACATGCACAGTTTATTATCCTTTCGATTTCCACGTTCTTTTGGCCAGTTACCGGATCATATTCCTTTGTTCTGACCACGTTTTGGACATAACATGCATCGACATTTTCTGAGGTGCCACATTTTGCGCTGCAAACTTGTAAATCAAGTTTGGTGCAGCTTGCATTTTTGGAATTGGGGGCCAACCCCTTAATATCGATTAATGACAACGGGTCCGCATTCACGTATGCAAATGTGTTGACCCCGGCCTGTAACCCGACAGGGTCAGATTGGACATACCTTCCAAGAGAGGAGTCGTAATCCCTAAAGTAGTTGTAATTGAGCCCGGTCTCTCCGTCAAAGTACTGCCCCGGAAAGCGCAAGGCGAATGCCACCGCAGCCAGCCCTGACGGCGCCGGCGCGGGTTCCGCCGCCGTGGACCCAAACGGCTCCGCGATCCACCGCCAGCGCTCCGCCCCGGACTGGTCCACCAGGATTCTGGGCGCCCCGAGGTGATCCGCATAGCTGAAGAACACATCGTTGCTGTTGACCGGGCCCAGCACGACCAACGGCTGCCCGTTGAACCACACCACCTCCTGCACCGCTGTGCCGTCGGCTGCGTATTCCCCCAGCAGCTCCGGGCTGGAGTCGTACACAAACACCCGTGCTTGATCCGGCACAGCCGCATTGGACTTGCTCACCCGCTGCCCGCCGGCGTCATAGCTGTAGAACGTGGTCTGCCCCGCCTTGGTGATCGCTGTCAGCCGGTTGTCCAGGCTGTACACCGCGCTGTTGTACATCGCGGTGTCGGCAATGGTGTTGCCCGCCGCGTCGTAGCTCATGCTGCGCACCGGGTTGCTGATCTGCTCCAGCCGGTTGCTGGTGGCTGAGGTCGTGTAGGCGCGGCTGCTCCCGTTCAGGGTCACCTGCGTGCGGTTGCCATTGGCGTCATACCCGATGGTCCAGCTCTGGGCGGGTGTGCTGATGGTGGTCAGCCTCCCCAGTTCGTCATACCCGAAGTTCTGCTCCAGCGCCTGCGTGGCGGCCGTGGCCTGCCCCGTGGTCGCATCCAGATGGGTGTAACTGATGATCCGGTTGGCGGCGTCATACCGCAGGTCCCGCACCACGCCGTTCAAGGGGTAGCGCACCAGGCGGCCGTAGGTGTCAAACACCCGCTCATAGGCCTGCGTGCCACTGGCCATGTGCATCAGCCAGCTGCGCGCCGGCCCGAAGGCTTGCCACTGGATCTGGCTGATCAGCGGTTGGCCCGGGGAGACGGTGTCAGTGGCAAGGCTGATGCCCTTGAGCTGCCCCGCCTCGTAGCTGAAAGTCACCACCCGCCCCGAGGGATAGGTGAGGCGGGTGACGTGGTTGGCTGCATCGTAGGCATAGCGGGTGGTGAGAGCCACCGTGCCCACCGTCTGGATGCGGGTGATCACCCGGCCATGGGCGTCATAGCCGTATTGCGTGCTGCCCGTGGGGAAGGTGGCGGTGGTCAGGCGGCCGACGCCGTAGCCATACACCCCGCCGGACTGGTCGTAGGTCCAGCCGTAGGTCACCGAGGCTTGCCGGCCTTGGTGAAGCTCACCGAGGTGGGGCGGTTCAGGGCGTCATAGGTGTAGGTGGCCAGCACGCCGCGGCTGTCGGTGCGGGTGAGCAGGTTGCCGGCCGCGTCATAGGTGCTGTTGGCCACGCCCGTGTCCGGGCTGCTGAGCTGAGTCAGGTCCCCCAGGCCGTTGCGCTGGTATTGGGTGACCAGGCTGCGAGGGTCGGTCACCTGGCTCACCTGGTCCTGACCATCGTGGCTGAGCGCCGTGACGCCGTTCCTGGCATCGGTGCTGGTCTTGAGCCGGTCCAGGGTGTCGTAGGCGTTCTGGGTGGTGAAGCCGAAGCCGGTCGCGCCCTTGGCCTTGACCACCTTGGTAAGGTTGCCCTTGGCGTCGTATTCATAGTCGGTCACCGGGGCGGGCGAGACTGGTGGGGGTGGCAGCGTGGCGGCATGGGCCATGCCGGCTGTGCCCGCCAAGGTGGCGGTGATGGCCGCCATCACCGCCACTGTGGCGCGGGCGGTCCTTGCGGTCCAGGCCAGGGCTGGTTGATGTGTCGGAGGCACCGCGTGCACCGCCTGAACCGCGTGCGCCGGGCGCGCGTGTCCTTGGGGAACTTGGCCCCTGTTCTTCTCCCTCATCATCCTCACTCCGCGCCTGTGGTTTGTTGTGTGCGGCTGAGCGCGTCAAACACGCGGCCCAGGTTGCGCTGCAGGGCCCCGCTGGGGTCTTGCACCGCCTCATTGACCCGGTTGCCCCGCTGGTCCAGCGTGTACTGGATGCGGTTGCCCAGGTTGTCGGCCACGGCCACCAGACGGTGGGCGTCGTCGTAGTCGTAGCTCACCGTGCTGCCGTCGGGCTGCGTGACTTGCTTGAGCAAGCCGGTGGGCCAGTAGGCATAACTCGTGGTCTGGTCCGCCTGGGTCACCGAGGTGAGGCGGGAGCGGACGTCGTAGGTGTAGACCGTGCTGATGCCGTTGGCATCGACCATCTCCAGCAGCTTGCCCAGGGCGTTGTAGCGCAGGTAGTTGGTGACGTGGCCGGCAGCGTTGGTGCTGCTCTTGAGGTCACCGATCCAGTGATCAGCCGTGGTGTCGGCGTAATACTCGTTGGTGGTGGTCTTGCCCAGCGGGTCGGTCTCGGTCAGGACATGGCCGGTGGCATCGTAGGTCCAGGTCCAGACGCGGGCTGGGACGCCGGTTTGGGCCACCGCGTTGAAGCCTTGCGCACCGTTGGGGTCTGTGGTGGCTTGTTCGACGCGTTTGCACAGTACAACGATCAGACTGTTGTCGGGCAACTTGGCTGTCGAAGGAGCACAGATAGCGACTGCGTTGCCATTGGTTGGATCCGGCTGGCCGTTGTATACAAGCGTGGTGACTCGATTAGGTTCGGCAATGCGGACCTGTTTGCGCCAGACCGGGTGCCACAAAGAACTGACCTTGCGAGCACCAGCAGGCAATGCCGCATTGGCGACCAGTACCGTGCTGCAAGTGGCACCACTGGCCAATCCCTCCACGCGGGAAGACTCAGCTTTTCGTCCACTCACGAATGAATGGCAGGACTGAAGGCCATTCGCATTGATGCGGCGCGTGATATTACCCTCCCCGTCACGGTCGTATTGCCACGTCGCTGGCGAAGACCCAGAGCCTGAAGGCTGCACGCGGCTGCCCATGAACGTAGCGCCTTCCAACTGAGTACTGGTCAAAGTCTCCTCGTAACCGTCGGGGCCGTGGAGCTTCGCCACCGTTGGTTGCGTGAAGGCCAGGGTCCGGTAGAGGTAGCTGCTAGTGAGCGTATCCACCGCCGTCACGGCAGGTGCCTGCGTCCATTCAACGGACCACTGCTCGCCACCAGTCCCAGTCCTGGTCGATATCGCTCGGCCTTCGCTGTCATAGCCATAGCGTCCGTACACGGACCCAGCCTCATCAATCAACGCGCTGATTAACCAAGGCTTGTCGCTTACCTCATACTTGTATTGGCGGGAGGTTTGGTCTGGGTACCCAATGGCTGTAAGCTGGCCTTTTGCGTCATAGCTGAACGCATACACGCTCCCGGCAGGATCGGTCATCGATGCGGCGCGCATGGTGCCAACCTCCGTTGGATCCGCTTCGTAGGAAAAACTGACCTGCCTTCCGGAGTCGTCCTTGATGCCTTGCAACACTGTGACGATCCCGCTGCCCAAGGGCACATTGGCCCAGATGTAGGACAACTTACGACCATCGATATAGGACACCGACGCACCGTAATGCCCACGCACCTCACCTGCAGGAAGGTAATTCTCAATGGCTTCGGCGCCAGTGTCGTAGTACCAGTAGCTTCCTGCCCCGTTGGACTTGGGTTGGAGATCCCGCTCAATCTGGCTGTAGGCCAAGCCATCTTTTCTGAATGTTCTCCAAGTGCCGTCCGGCCGTAGGAAAAGATTTCCCTCAGCGTTGTCTACCATCTGGCTATAGAGCCGAACCTTATGGTGATTGGTGACCCATAACGGCCCCAGGCCAGGCTGGGTGACTCGGCTCAGTCGATGGTCGAGACTCTCATGGATATAGCTGTAGCTGGCAGTGACGCTGTATCCGCGTCCCCAGCTAACCAGTTGTTCCGTCTGGTGCTTGAGCCCGTCCAGTGGCGTAATGGGGTTCCCCACTGAGCGGTAATTTTCAGGGTTGCACTTGTCGCATGGCGTCTTGTCTTGATGATAGACGTAGACGCACTTCCCCTGGGAAGCCACATAAGTGGACCCTCTTGCGGCACCACAAACCAATGCGAGCCCAAACCACCCCTGCCATGGTGTGAACTCCAATGGATGGTCATTTTCGTAGGTGTGCTCAGTGTCGTAGTGGGTGACCGTGCAGTAGATGATTGGTGGGGGGCCTGGCCACCTCACCTCGCAGGGACCGAGCGTAGCCCGGACGTCATGCCAGTAGGTCCGGTCGGACTTGTCGACGTAGTTGAGCTTCGGCTGCAGGAAGGCCCAGTAGGCGTCGATGAATGCCTGTGCGCTGGGGTAGCACTCCCTGTAGTCTGTGTATAGCGTGTTATTGATGCACCAACGATCTGAGTAGGTTTCGGCGGACACCTTGGATGACAGCCCCCCAAAGAGGGCCAACAACATCATCAACCTCAAGATCCATCGCATCTGCAACTCCCCCGGTCCTTACCGGCTTGCTGGTAACCATGAGCGGCGGGCGCCGCATCTTCGAAGGGGAGTTCAGTGCTTTGTAGCACTGCCAATGCTCAACAACCTCGCCGAACTGTGCGAGTGCTTATGCTTGCGTCGTCGCATGTCATTTCGCATGCGATCTGGCGCCCTCCCTTTGATGCAAGTGTTGCAGAAGTGACCCCAGCTCACCTCTTCAGCTTGCTGACACCGAGCGATATTCGCCCACAATGTGTAGACACGTTTAGTTTCGTGAAGCGGCCCTATCCTTGTCCAGCGAGGCCGACATCGCTCACGTCACAGTCACAACCAGACATCATCTGCATCGCACCCACAACAAGCTAGGGCAATCCTCTACGCCCCATCGCACGCTGGCGCAACCTCCGCTTCACCAGTCAGGTAAAGTCGCGCCCCTGGACAGACGGTGCCATCGAGCCCGCCCAGTTCGAGGGAGGAAACCAATGAAGTACACAGTCATCCGCCGATCTGGCGCCCGAGCCGGTCTTGTCAGGCCCCGACGGGCACACTGACCCGCCATTGCGGCGTCCAGCTGCAAGCCATCCCGGCTTGCTCGTCGTTGTCGGACTTTGCTCCGCTCGCCTTTTGTGCTGTACCCGCATCGGTCCCACGCGATGCGTTTCTCCCTCTCCGCACTTTCCCCTTCGTTGCCCTTGTCCGACGAGGTGCGCCGTCGCCTGAACCAACCGTGGGTCATCGTCGCGGTGCTCTTGCTGCCGCCATTACTGGCTGCCTCTGTCTACTTCGCCTTGGCTCGCGCAGAACGCACCACCGAAGCCAAGGCCCGCGCGCTGCAAGCCCAGATCAAACAGCGGCTCGCCCAGCTCGGCAGCGCCCCCGCCACTGCGAACACCCCCTACGCGGAGCTTCTCCCCGTAGAACCCTACCCGGTGGCGCGGGCCGTTGAACACTTGCGCGCCGCCGCCCAGTCCCAAGCCGTCAACGTGGTGACCCTCAGTGCCAATGAGCGTGCAGCCACGCCCGCAACCATGGGCCGTGTCACCTTGGACTTCACACTGCGTGGCGGCTACGTGGCCATCAAGGCCGTCCTCAATGAGTTGCTGGCTCGTGATGCACAGCGCGTCGTGCTCCAGCAATTGAGTCTGCGCCGCTCCGCCGTCAATCCAACGTTGGGCGCCCCCACGAGCAGTGCCGATCTGGAGGCGCAGGTCTCGGTCAACTGGCTGCATCGGCCCCTGGCTGCCGGTAACGCGGTGGGACTTTCGAAGCCAGCCACCAATGCGTCACCGCCGCCAGCGGCTGCCTCTGCTGCAAGTGCCCAGCCAGCACCGCTGCCCGCCAAACCAACAGCATCGTCGGCCTCCACGGCATCGCTGCCTTCGACCCCGTCGTCGGCTGCCTCAGCAGCTGTCCGCACTTCGCGCCCCTCATCCACCAACGCCGGAAGGTCCTGAGCCATGCCCTCCGCGTCGCCGTCGCCAGAAGTGCCCACCAAAGGTCTTCGTCCCGCCCTGCGCTGGACGCTCGGCCTGACTGCGGCCGCCACGGCCTGGGCGCTCCTGTCGCCTGCCGACGGCAATGTGACACCCGCAGCCAGCACCCCGGCGACCAACAAGGACCGAGCGCCCGCAGACTCACTCGCGCCCCCACCTGCATCCACAGCCGGGAACTCCACAGCCGGAAATCGAAAGCCCACCGGAGCTCCGCCTCCACCAATACCCGGCCGCTTGCCGGAGCTGGCCCTGGAAGCCGCAGACCGCGATCCGTTCATGATCCCGGCCCCGCCGCCCCCGCCTGCTGCGCCACCGCCGCCCCCACCTCCCCCGCCGCCAGCCCCAACGGCACCACCGCTCAATTACCGCTATCTGGGTTCCATGGTGGACCCCGAGGGCGCCCGCAAGGTCTACCTCGCCCGCGCCGACAAGGATGTGCTGGTGGAGGCAGGCACACGCCTGGAAGAAGGCTACCGGGTGGAAGCCATCACGGACGACGAGATCCGCCTCATCTACGAACCTCTGCAGCAGCGAACGGTCATCCGCATCCCGCCCGCGCAGCCCACGCCTTGAACAGAATCACCATGCCGCCCTGGAGCAACTCCGGCACCTCCGTGCCTCGCCCCACCGCCCGCCCACTGAGTGCGCGGACCACGGCCTGGGCCTGTGCCGCCCTCTTGGCGTTGCAGTTGGCCGGCTGCGCCGAAACCCGCATTCGCAACGAGTCGCAGAAGGCCCTCGCTGACGGCCAATACGACCTGGCCATGAAGACCCTGGAAACGGGCCTCAAGGACTACCCGGAGAGCACCACGCTCCGCACCACGCTGCTGACGGCCCGCAGCGAGGCTCAGACCCGCTTGATCGGCAAGGCACTCAATGAGCGGGCCGCCGGTCAGTTCGACGAAGCCGTGAAAACACTGGAGACGGCCCAGGCTCTGGACCCGAACAACACCCGGGTGCAGACCTTGCTCAGTGACATGACGCTGGACCGCAAGGCCATGGACGACTTGGCCGCCGCCCAGAAGCTGGTGGCCGCCAAGCAGCCGGACCGCGCCCTTCGCCTGCTGGAACAGGCCCTGAAGGACAACCCGCGCCACACAGGCCTCATGGACCTGCAGCGCCGCCTGCTGGCGGACCAGCGCAGCCTGCAGGTGCAGGCGATGAACAGCGGCTTGCAGGAGTCACGCCCGATTTCGCTGGACTTCCGTGAGGCGAGCCTGCGCACCGTGCTGGAGGTGCTCACCCGCAACAGCGGCATCAACTTCGTGCTGGACCGTGACGTGCGCAGCGATGTGAAGGTGACCGTGCTGCTGCGTCAGGCCAAGGTGGAAGACGCGCTGGACCTCATCACCTCCACCAACCAGTTGGCCAAGAAGGTGATTGATCCGAAGACGATCATCATCTACCCCAACACGCCGGAGAAACACCGCGAGTATCAGGAGCAATTGGTCCGCATGTTCAACCTCCAGAGTAGCGATGCCAAGGGCGCTGCAGCGTTCCTGAAGTCGATGCTCAAGATCCGCGAACCCTACGTGGATGAGCGCACCAACATGATCGCCTTGCGCGATTCGCCGGAAAACATCCAGTTGGCCGAACGTCTGCTGGCGGTGTACGACGCGGCCGAACCCGAGGTGCTGCTGGACGTGGAGGTGCTGGAGGTCAGCTCCACCCGCCTCACCGAACTCGGCGTGAAGTTCCCAAGTTCATTCACCTTTGCGCCGCTCAGCAGCAGTGGCGGCTCTGACACGACCATCGCTGACCTGAAAGACCTCAACAGCAGCCGCATCAGTGCCAGCGTGGGCAGTCTGCTGATCAACCTGCGCCGCGAAGTGGGTGATGTCGCCACGCTCGCCAATCCGAAACTGCGGGTGCGCAACAAGGAAAAGGCCAAGATCATGATCGGGGACAAGATCCCCATTCCCAGCACCACCACCAGCGGCAACGGCGGCTTCTCCTCTGAAAGCATCACCTACATGGATGTGGGCTTGAAGCTGGATGTGGAGCCGGTGGTGTACGTGGACGACGAAGTGGCGATCAAGATCGGGCTGGAGGTGAGTTCACTGGGCACGGCCAGCAAGACCGCTTCGGGCACCACCGTCTACCAGGTCAGCACCCGCAATGCCAATACGCTGCTGCGGCTTCGAGATGGCGAAACCCAGTTGCTGGCCGGCCTCATCAACCGTGAAGAGCGCAACAGTTCCAGCCGCGTCCCTGGTCTGGGAGACATTCCTGTCGTGGGCCGCCTCTTCTCCAGCCAGTTGGACAACGGCTCCCGCACCGAATTGCTGCTGGCCATCACCCCGCGCGTGCTGCGCAATGTGCGCCGCCTCAATGCCGGTGAATCCGAATTGTGGGTCGGTACTGAAGCGGCACCCAAGCTGCGATCGGTCGGCGGGCTGCAATTCAACCTGCCCGCACCGGACGCCGGCAAACCCGCCGCCGGCGCGGGCCCGGCAGCGCCTAACGCACCGGCGACCAATGCCACCGGCATGCCCACGGCTGGCTCTGCAGGTCAGCCGCCTGCATCCGCCGAGCGCAAGGCCCCGAGCTTCAACCTTGTCGCACCGGGTCAGGCCAAGGTCGGTGAGACGGTGGAAGTTCGACTGGACCTGCGAGATGCCAGCTTGCGCGGTCTGTTGACCGAATTCCAGTTCAGCGCCGACAAGCTCACGCTGGTAGAGGCCGAAGAGGACGAGTTCTTCCGCAAAGGCGGCAGCCCCACCAGTTTCACCAAGCGTGTGGAAACCGGCAAAGCCAACATGAGCGTCTTGCGCAATCAGGCCACCTCGGCGGAGGGCGCTGGCGGTGTGTTCAAGCTGCGCTTCAAGGCCAGCGCACCCGGACGCGCCGAGATTCGCCTCAACGCCGCACAACCCGTCTCACTGGACCCCAGTGCGGAGCGCCCCGCCCTGCCCGCCCCGGTGGTGATCGAGGTGAAGTGAGATGAGCCACTGGCAGCGATTCCGGCAAGAAAGCTCCTCGGCACCCACCGGCAGGGCCGGGCGTGCACGCGGCTTCACGCTGATTGAACTGCTGGTCTGCATGGGCATCCTGGCGTTTCTGGCGACCTTGGCGCTGCCCATGGCGGAAATGGCCTCGCAGCGCGAGAAAGAGCGCGAGCTCAAGCGTGCGCTCTGGGAGATCCGTGATGCCCTGGACGCTTACCGCGCTGCCCGGGAGTCCGGTGCTGTCCTCGGCGCGGCAGACCAACCGCCTTACCCGGCCTCGCTGGAGGAGCTGACACAGCCCGTCCCTGATGCCCGACTGGAACATCAAGGCGAAACCCTGCGCTTCCTGCGGCGCGTACCTCGCGATCCGTTTGCGGACCCCACCGTGCCCGCAGCGCAGAGCTGGGGCCTGCGAGGGTTTCAGTCCGAAGCGGACAACCCCAAGGCAGGCCCCGAGGTGTATGACGTCTATTCCACCTCGCCGCTCAAAGGGCTCAATGGCATTCCGCTGAAGCAATGGTGACGGCCATGAAGCAATGCCTCTCACGTCGCCCGTCCGGCTTCACCGTCATTGAACTCCTGGTTGTGCTGGCCGCACTCGCGCTGTTGCTGAGCGTGGCGGCACCGCGCTACATGCAACATCTGGACCGGGCCCGGGACACCGCGCTGCGTCACAACCTGCACGAAATCCGCAACGCCATCGACCAGTTCTACAGCGACCAGGGCCGCTACCCTGCCACGTTGGCGGAGCTGGTGGAACGTCGCTACCTGCGTGCCATTCCCCAGGATCCCGTCACAGGCCGATCAGACACCTGGCAAACCGTCCTGCCGCGAAACGGCAATGCCGACGGTGAAGGTGTCTATGACGTCCACAGTGGCACCAAGGATCTCGCGCCGGACGGGACCGCCTATGCGACCTGGTGACGCCTTCCCACCCAGGCAGCAACGCGGCTATGGTTTCGTGGCCATCCTGCTGCTGCTGGCCGTGGTGTCGCTGGGCCTCTCCAGCGTCAGCAGTGCATGGAGCACCGAGGCCAGACGCGACAAGGAACAGCAGTTGATCCGCATCGGGCAGTTGTATGTACAGGCGCTTGAACGTTACCGCCGCGTGTCTCCTGGCACCGACAAGCGCCTGCCGATGGAACTCGATGAACTGCTGTTGGATCAGAGATTCGTGGGCACTGTTCGCCATCTTCGCCGGCTGTACCCGGACCCGGTCAGCATGGGTCAGCCCTGGGGCGTCATCCGGGGTGATGACGGCCGCATTCAGGGCGTTTACAGCCTGAGTCAGGAAGAGCCCCTGATCAAAGGCACGGTGGCCCGGCCGGGCTTGCGCCTGGCTGCGGCCGCCCGTTATTCCGACTGGAAATTCGTAGTGGATTCTGACAAATGACTCAACACCGCACTGCCTATCTTCCCTCGCGGCCGTTGGAAGGCCGCCGCTCACGTGGGTTCACCTTGCTGGAACTGCTGGTGGTGATCCTGATCATCGGCCTGCTCACCGGCATCGTGGGCCCGCGCTTCCTGGCGCAGATCAACCGCTCCGAGACAACAACCGCCCGCGCGCAGCTGGATGCGCTGGACAAGGCCTTGCAGGCCTACCGGATCGACATGGGCCGCTACCCCGACACCAATGAAGGCCTGTCCGCCTTGGTGAAGGACGGCACCAGCGATGCTCGCTGGCGCGGCCCCTACCTCAAGGGTGAGGTCCCGAACGACCCCTGGGGCATGCCTTATCAGTACCGCATTCCCAGCGAGACACCGGGCAAGGATTTCGACCTCTACAGCTTCGGGCGCGACCGCGTGTCCGGTGGCACGGGCGACGACGCCGATATCCAGCTCTGACGGTCCCCCGCACTCGCCCTCAAGCCCATGAAAGTCCGTGTCCGACTGCTCGACCCCCAACGCATGGCCATCAGCGAAGAGCTGATGGAGGTGACGTCCGTGGCGGAGCTGGGCTCCGTGCTGGCGGACGGCCGCAAGGTGCTGAGTGCCGAGCCCGTGGCGGGCCAAGCGCAGCGCCGCTTGCGCCCGGCTTCGGCTCGTGCACAGTCGCTGGATGTGGCGTGGTGGTGTCAGGAACTGCGCACACTGCTGCAGGCCGGCATGACGGTGGTGGAAGCCATTGAGACCTTGCAGGCCCAGTCTGCACCAGGAAGTGACCGAGCCGCCTTGCAATCCGCCCTGCTCACAGAACTGCATCGGGGCAAAGCCCTTTCGGTGGCCATGGAATCGCTGGAGCGCTTCCCGATGGTGCTGGTGGCCAGCGTGCGGGCCAGCGAACGCAGCAGTTCACTGGCTGAGGCGCTGACCGAATATCTGCGCTACCACGATCTGGTGGAAGCACTTCGCAAGAAGGTCGTCAGCGCTGCCATCTACCCCAGTCTGGTGCTGGGCCTGGGGCTGCTGGTCAGCACGTTCCTGGTCATTGTTGTGTTGCCGCGCTTCGCCAGCATGTATGCCGACCTGCACGGCAGCATGAGCTGGACCACGGAAATGCTCACGGTGGTGAGCCGCTTCATGCGCGAGTACCGCTGGGCCGTGGTGGTCGGCCTGGTCGGGCTTGTGGCAGCAGTGGTGGGGTGCTGGCGGCAAGGGCTGGTGCAACGCGCGTCCCTGGCTGCAGGCATGCGTGTGGGTGTCATCCGCCGCGCGCTGCGGGAATTTCAGTTGGCCAAGCTCTATCACTCGATGACCGTCATGTTCAGGGGCGGTTACACGCTGGACGAGGCGCTGCTGCGTTGCGAAGGGCTGGCTTTGGGCAGCGATCTGGAGCGCGGCATGCGGGAGGCCCGATCGGCATTGCATCGTGGTGTTCGCGTTTCCGCAGCCCTGACAGAAGCCGGCATGACGGATACGGTGACGCAGCGGCTGCTGGCCGTTGGTGAGCGGTCAGGCCAGTTCGAGCGGGTGCTGCAGACCATCGCGGACCGCCACGCCACGAACTTCTCGGCCTTCATGGACCGGGCCACCCGCATCGTGGAGCCGATGATGCTGCTGCTGGTGTCGCTGCTGGTGGGCAGCATCGTGGTGCTGATGTACCTGCCCATCTTCGACATTGCGAGCAGCATCCGCTGAGCCGAGACATCCAGAAAGACCATCGTGGACGTATCAAACGACGATCAACAGGCCTTCCCGGCGGCCCTCCAGGCTGCGAGGCGCCGCGCTGCGCAGGACGGCAGCGTTTCCGTATTGGATGCACTGCTCGCCGAAGGCCGATGGTCAACACCGGGGGTGAGCGCCCTGCTGCGCCATGTGGGCGGCATTGAGGCGATAAGTGCCGGGGCTGGCTGGACGCCAGACTTGTCCGCCTGGGGAGCCCAGGCGGCTACGTTGGCTCGGCAGTGGCGTGCAGTCCCCGTTCGGCCCGGCAATCGGCCTGACGTTCTGCACGTGGCCATGGCAGACCCGTGGCATGAGGCGGCACTGCGTGCGATCCATCAGGCCATGGGCCGACGCGTGACACCCGTGGCTGCATCTCAGGCCTTGCTGGATGGGTGGCTGGAGGGTGGCAGTACGGGCTCGATGTCTGCAGCAGCTGGCTCCGCGTTTCAGGTGGAGGCCTCCGGACCGGTGGTGGAGTTTGTGGATACGGCGCTGCGCCGTGCGTATGCACTCGGCGCGAGCGACATCCACTTCGAATGCAGCCGCAGCGGCGTGCAGGTGCGTTTCCGGCGCGACGGCGTGCTGGTGACCCATGCGCGTCTGGACGACCCACGACGCGCGGAGGAAGCCATCTCTCGCATCAAGGTGCTTGCGCAACTGGACATCACCGAGCGACGACTGCCGCAGGATGGCCGCTTTCGTATGGCCCTGCCGGATGGCGACATCGACCTGCGTGTTTCCATCATCCCCAGCGTGTTTGGCGAGGACGCCGTGTTGCGCCTGCTGGACAAAGCGCAACTGCGGGACCCATCCGAACAGGTCTCGCTGGACCGGCTGGGTTTTGATGCCATCAGCGCAGCGCAGATCCGGGAGCTGGCAGAACTGCCTCACGGCATGCTGCTTGTCACCGGCCCGACCGGAAGCGGGAAGACCACCACTGTCTACGCCGCCCTTTCGGAGGTCAACAATGGCCTTGAGAAGATCATCACGATTGAAGACCCGGTGGAATACGAACTGGCGGGTGTCTTGCAGGTGCCGGTGAATGAGCGCAAGGGGCTGACCTTTGCCAAAGGGCTGCGATCCATCCTGCGGCACGATCCGGATCGGATTCTGGTGGGTGAAATCCGCGATGCAGAGACTGCAGAGATTGCGGTGCAGTCCGCGCTGACGGGTCACCAGGTGCTTACCACCGTCCACGCGAATAGCGTCTTTGATGTCACGGGGCGATTCAAGCACTTCGATCTGGACATGTTCGGCTTCATGGCCGCTTTGAATGGCGTGATCGTTCAGCGGCTGGTGCGGTGCCTGTGTCAGGCCTGTGCAGGCGAACGTCCCGCCACCGCGAGGGAATTGCAATGGTTGCGCGATGCCGGCCAGGCCAGCGCAATGACCGTACCGCAACCCGTGGGATGCGACATGTGCGGTGGCACAGGCTTCAAGGGGCGACGGGTGATTGCGGAAGTCCACACCATGGACGACGGCTTTCGGGACCTGGTCACCACCGGAGCGCCGGTGTCGGCCCTCAGGGAACACGTCTATCGCCGAGGGGTGAAAACACTGTCCGCACTGGGGGCCGAGATGGTCGTGAAACGTGAAACGAGTGCCGAGGAGATCAAGCGTGTTGTGGGCTGGTAAGCGCGCAGTCGCCACGGTGTACTTGGGGCAGGAGGAGATTCGGCTCGCTCACAGGGACACGCAGCAATTGGTGGCCAGCGGCTTGCCGATGGTGCAGGCCTTGCCTTTGCTGCAGGAGGCACTGCAATCTCTTGGGCGCGTGGGTCTGCGGGTGCTGCTCAGTGCGGGATGGTGCCAGCCGTTTCTATTGCCTCCTATTGAGGGCGTGAAGGGCGAATCAGAGTGGCGACAGGTGGCGGAAGGCCTGGTGGAGGAGCTGACCGGCATGCCTGTGAACAGTCGACTGTGGCTGGATCATCAGAATGGCCTGGGTCCACTGGTCGTCGCCTTGCATCCGGACATTGAAGAAGCACTGAAGCCGCTCTGGGAGAAGCATCGTTTGGCGTCGTTACGCCCCTGGTGGGCGGAAGTGCTGGACGGTCACGTGAAGGCGGCGAACGCGGCCTCAACTGCAGTCAGTGCAACGCCATCGCAGGGGCATGGCGTGGCGGTTGTCGACAGCGATTCAGTGACACTGCTGTTGGAGGAGGGAGAGCGCTATGTCGCCGCGCAGTCGTATGCCTTGCTGGGCGAGCCAGCACAGCCCGTCCTTGCTCGGGCTTTGGTTTCGCATGGAAGACACCTGGGCGAAGTTTCCGTGCTGGAAATGAATGATGTGTCGTCGCGCCCCACCGCCAGCGCTCCAGAGTGGACGCCGTTTCTGGAGGGGGCAGCATGAGACCGATCCCCGTGGACTTTGCACCGAGACGCGTTTGGACCGCACCGTTGATTGGCTGGGCAGTGCTGTGCGGCATTGGGACCGCTACGTTGTGCCTGATGGCCGGCGTTGCGTGGGAAGCGCGGCAAGCGGCTGCCGAAAGCGCGGCGCAATCGCAATCGAACTTGGCGCTGCTGGACCAGAGCTTGCGCGACGCAAGGATGGCCGCCGCAACACAGAAGCCGCCCGCCTACGCCAGAGACGCACTGGAAGCGGCCCGCGTGGCCGGGTTCCCCACGCAAGCGGTATTGCGGTCTTTGGAGGCGACAGCCTCGGACGGCATCCGAATCACGAGCATCGCACTGCAACCGGCTCAGGGAAGCGCCGAGGTGGCGTTGGAGTTCTCGGATTACGAGATGCTGTTGAAGTACATCGAGCAGCTCAACGAG
This sequence comes from Roseateles sp. SL47, assembly GCF_026625885.1. NCBI lineage: Bacteria > Pseudomonadati > Pseudomonadota > Betaproteobacteria > Burkholderiales > Sphaerotilaceae > Roseateles > Roseateles sp. SL47. The sequence continues at coordinate 5,356,787 of NZ_CP113068.1, forward strand.
GGAGAGCCACAGGCGCGGTGGATGCTGGTGCGGGCACAAACCGCAGCGGGGAAAAAACTGGCGGTGATTCGCTATGTGCGTGGTGGGTGATTGAAGGCAGTGGGGCACTTCTCGAAACCTCCCTCACGCCTGACACCGTAATGGGGCAGGATGGCGGCCATGATCACGCCCCGCATCAAGCCCTCGGCCTTCTGGCGGCGACAGCCGTCATCTGACCTGTTCGTGCAGGAGCGACGCCAGGACAAGATGGGCGGCTTCATCGCCAACCTCGCGGCGATGGACGAGTTGATCGACTTCGCCGCCATTGCTGCTCAGGTGGACCTTGCCTGCCCGCGGCCGGACCGCAGCAAGGGCGGTCGCCCGCCGTACCCCACCGAGGTGATGGTTCGGCTGCTGTTCATCCAGTCGCTGTACAACCTCTCGGACGAAGACTGCGAGTACCAGGTGCTGGACCGCATGAGCTTCCAGCACTTCTGTCGGCTGGAAGGGGCATTGCACATCCCGGATGCGCGCACGTTGTGGCGCTTCAAGCAGCACCTGGCCCAAGGCGGCCTGGGCGGGCGGGCCATCTTCGACGCGGTGAGCCAGCAAGAAGCACGGCAAGAGCTACTACGGCTACAAGGTTCACGCCAACAGCGACGCCCGCTACAAGCTGATCCGCAAAATCAAGGTCACGTCCGCCAACGTGGACGACGGCCAGACCTTGGCAGACGTGCTGGACGCGAGCAACACCGGCAAGAAACTGCTGGCCGACCGGGGCTACGACAGCCAGGCCAACCGGTATCTGCTGCAGCTTCGACGGAATGCGCCAGCAACCACTCGCAGTCGGCTTCCCCGATGCGCGCTGGCGCCAGCGCACCAAGCAGGACGCCCGAGTTCGACACCAACCGCCGTAAGTGATTGATCCGTATAGGTTGGCCCTTCGGAATTGCCACTACAGCAGCGTCAACTGGGTGTCGATAGTCGGTTTCTTGATGCGCAGTGCGGCCAGGGCCTGGGCCTGGCGGGGTTGAACGGTGGACACGCCGTGGATGGGCGCGCTGCTGTCGATGCTGACGGTGTGACGCTGGATGCGGCGCAGGTCCGCCAAGGCGGCTTCGGGTGACAAATCGCTGCCGGCCAGCTTCAGACGCTGGCGTATCACGCGGTACAGGATCAGCGCCATGAAGCAGATGCTGGCGTGGGCCTTGATGCGCTCGGGCAGGCGGTGGAAGACCGGGGTGATCTCGATTTCGGACTTCTGCGATCTGAAATCGCCCGTCGGGCGCGACAACAGTTCCTGATCCATGCAATTCCCCGTCAGCAAAGCACGAAAAAAAGCGGGGTTCGGGAGCGCGTCCGGGGTCAGTTCTTGCCGGTAGCTGCGCTGGCGGACCTCAACGCCGACGAATGCTAGCGATCCCCATCCACGCACCTCACGGCTCACCAACCGCCCGGGTTGTCTCTGGGGGCATTGGGCGATTGGCGTTACAAACCCCGCCATCTCCCATCCCGTTGATCTTTATTCGCGTGCAAACGTCGTGCCTGAGTCCGCCCCTTGCCCCTCGAGGATCCCCCTTCGTCGGGTTCTCCACCCCGAGTGGGAGCTCTTCAGTGCGTGGTGCGACACCGCCATCGCCCAACAGAGTCATCACAGCATCGAATAACAGCGCCACAATCAGCCGCAGAAGCAACCGGAGTGCAGGCCTGCCTGCCCCGGCGACCCTTCCCTGTGATACCGGATCCAGATCCAAGTAGAAACCAGGCCAGAAACAGCCAAGATCAGCCAAGGAGTGAGCCATGCCCCATGCGTTTGCCAACACCCTCGCCAGTTTCAAGACCGCCTCCGGCGCCAAAGGCCAGTACTACTCGCTGCCGCGCCTGGCCGAGCAGTTCCCCAATGTGTCCAAGCTGCCGGTTTCGATCCGCCTGGTGCTGGAGTCGGTGCTGCGCAATTGCGACGGCCAGCGGGTGACGGCGGAGCATGTGGAGCAGCTCGCCAACTGGAAACCCACGGCACCGCGCAACGAAGAAATCCCGTTTGTGGTCGCCCGCGTGGTGCTGCAGGACTTCACCGGTGTGCCGCTGCTGGCCGACCTGGCCGCCATGCGCAATGTGGCTGCGGCCCAGGGCAAGAATCCCAAAACGATCGAACCGCTGGTGCCGGTCGACCTGGTGGTCGACCATTCGGTGATGATCGACCACTTTGGCGACAAGAAGGCGCTCGATCTCAACATGAAGCTGGAATTCCAGCGCAATCGTGAGCGCTATGAATTCATGAAGTGGGGCATGCAGGCCTTCGACACCTTCGGCGTCGTGCCCCCCGGCTTCGGCATCGTCCACCAGGTGAATCTGGAGTTCCTGGCGCGCGGCGTGCACAAGACGGGCAGCGGTGCGGACACCGTCTACTACCCCGACACCCTGGTGGGGACGGACAGCCACACCACCATGATCAACGGCATTGGGGTGGTGGGCTGGGGTGTGGGCGGCATCGAGGCCGAAGCGGGCATGCTGGGCCAGCCGGTGTATTTCCTGACCCCCGATGTGGTGGGCTTCGAACTCACCGGCCGCCTGCGGGAGGGCGTCACCGCCACCGACCTGGTGCTCACCGTCACCGAAATCCTGCGCAAGGCCAAGGTGGTTGGCAAGTTCGTGGAGTTCTTCGGCGAAGGCACGGCCAGCCTGTCGGTGCCGGACCGGGCCACCATCGGCAACATGGCGCCCGAATACGGTGCAACCATGGGCTTCTTCCCGGTGGACGAGCGCACCATCGACTATTTCAAGGGCACCGGCCGCACGCAGGAAGAGATCGAGGCGTTTGAAGCCTACTTCCGCGCACAGGGCCTGTTCGGCGTCCCCCGCACCGGCGACATCGCCTACAGCCAGGTCGTTTCCCTGGACCTGAGTGCCGTGGCGCCCTCCCTGGCAGGCCCCAAGCGCCCGCAGGACCGCATCGTGATCACCGATCTGGCCAAGACCTTCGGCAGCCTGTTCAGCAAACCGGTGGCCGAGAACGGCTTCAACCAGCCGGCCGACAAGCTGGCAAAGAAGTTCCCGGTGGCCAGCCCCAAGGGTCTGGACATCGCCAACGGCGACGTGCTGATCGCCGCCATCACCTCCTGCACCAACACCTCCAACCCCAGCGTGATGCTGGCAGCCGGCCTGCTGGCCAAGAAAGCGGTGTACGCCGGGCTCAAGGTGCAACCGCACATCAAGACCTCGCTGGCCCCCGGCTCGCGGATCGTGACCGAATATCTGGAGAAGGCGGGCCTGCTGCCCTATCTGGAGAAGCTGGGCTTTGCCGTGGCCGCTTATGGCTGTACCACCTGCATCGGCAATGCGGGCGACCTCACGGCCGAAATCAACGAGACCATCGTCAACAACGACCTGGTCTGCGCGGCCGTGCTGTCCGGCAACCGCAATTTCGAAGCCCGCATTCACCCCAACATCAAGGCCAACTTCCTGGCCAGCCCGCCGCTGGTGGTGGCCTATGCCATCGCCGGCAACGTCACCCGCGACCTGATGACCGAACCGGTGGGCTTCGGCACGGACAACAAGCCGGTCTACCTGGGCGACATCTGGCCGACCAGCGACGAGATCTATGCGCTGCTGAAGCTGGCGCTCAACCCCGACGCCTACCGCGCCAACTATGCCAAGGTGAAGGCTGAACCCGGCAAGCTCTGGGAGAAGATCCAGGGCGGCAAGGGCCAGGTCTATGGCTGGCCCAAGAGCACCTACATCGCGCAGCCACCATTCTTTGAAGGCTTCACCCAGGAGCCCAAGGCCCAGGATGTGGGTGTGAAACAGGCCCGCATCATGGCCCTGTTTGGTGACTCCATCACCACCGACCACATCTCCCCGGCCGGTGCCATCAAGGAAGCCTCACCCGCGGGTTCCTACCTGAAGGAACAAGGCGTGTTGAAGGCGGACTTCAACAGCTACGGTTCCCGCCGCGGCAATCATGAAGTGATGATGCGCGGCACCTTTGCCAATGTGCGGATCAAGAATCTCATGATCCCGGCCAAGGCCGATGGTGCGCGGGAAGAAGGCGGCCTGACGCTGTACCAGCCGGGCGGCGAGAAGCTCTTCATCTATGACGCTGCCATGCGCTACATCGCGGCCGGCGTGCCCACCGTGATCTTCGCGGGCGAGGAATACGGCACCGGCTCCAGCCGGGACTGGGCGGCCAAGGGCACGCAGTTGCTGGGCATCAAGGCGGTGGTGGCCAAGAGCTTCGAGCGCATCCACCGTTCCAACCTGGTTGGCATGGGGGTGTTGCCGCTGCAATTCCGCCCGGGTGATTCCTGGGAAAGCCTGGGCCTGAAGGGTGACGAGCTGATCGACATTCAGCTGGGTGACGAGATCCTGCCGCAGTCGGAGGCCTTCCTCACCATCACGTCGGCCTCGGGCGCAGTACGCAAGGTTTCGCTGATCCTGCGGATCGATACGCCGATCGAGGTGGCGTACTACCGGCACGGCGGCATCCTGCCCTACGTGCTGCGCCAATTGCTGGCAGCCTGAGTTGGCTACCCCGCCCAAGGTGTGCCTTGTGGGTGTGCCTTGGGTGCGCCAACGGCGCGCCTTGGGCATGCCCTGGGCGTGCCAATGAAGCCCAAGGTGGCAGGGCCTTGCGTCGGTGACGGTGACGTTGACCGGCGCAGGGCATCCGAACGCCGAGCATTCAAACGCCGGGCATCCCAACCCGGCGCCTCAAAACATCAACGGGCGGCCTCCCGCCAGTGGTCCATCAGCACCCGCGCATGGTCGCGGGCTGCCTGCTTGACGATGGCGACTTCCTTCGGCCCAAAGCGCTCCCACCCCAGCTTGGCCAATTGCATGCGGCGCCCCAGCGCAAACACCATCAGCTGACCCAACAGCATCATGATGCGCATCCGCAAGCTTGGCTCCTCCGCATCCAGGCCGCTGTAGCGCGACACCAGCACGGTGGAGACACGCGCCATGCGCGGACGAAGATCCTTGTCCAGCATCTCAAAAATCAGATTGGGCCCCTGCCCCACCTGTTCATGCGCCATGAACAGGCGCCGGTGCTCCGCGTCGTCTGGCAGCAACTGGTGCTCGGCAATGGCATCCAGCAAGCGGCCAAAGGCTTCAAACAAGTCCTCGCGGGTTGCGTCGGGCTGTTCAAGCACCGCTTCGGCGTGCTCCACCGCCGGCTGGAAATGCTCGATGGAGCTGTCCACGATGTGCTGCGCGCAGGCCTGGTACACGCCTTCCTTGTTGTCGAAGTAGTACTGCAGCGCGGGTGCATTGACCCCGGCCGCCTTCGCAATTTCACGGGTGGAAGCGCCCTCGTAACCGCGCTCCGCAAACAGCCGCAGTGCCACGTCGATGATGCGGCGGCGGGTTTCTTCACCGCGGGCGTAGCCACCGTCAGGGCGGTGTCGGGGAGCTCGAACAGGTTGGTCAGTCATGAAGCATTGCTGCGGCGTAAAGCGGGAAGCCGGCGTGGCGGAAGGGGCTCAGACTCAAAATATATCAGTTGACAAAATTCTTCCAGATGGAAAAAGATAGCACTCGGAATAAATTTCACCGGTGCCTGTTCATGTCCGCTCCGACTCCTGCCACCCCCGGCACGCTTCCTTCCCCTCATCCTCCTGCGCCGGACTCATCCCCACAAACTGCCGCGCACACGCCCAGCCCCGCGCCCACGCCCCCTGAGCTGCCGGCGTCCAAGGGGCGCCGCCGCCCCATCCTCCTGGTGGTGGCCCTGGCCGCCGTGATAGGTGGCGCGGTGTACGGCGTGAACTGGTGGCGCGTGGGCCGCTTCATTGAGAGCACCGAAGACGCCTACCTGAAGGCCGACAGCGTCACGGTCGCCCCCAAGGTCGTCGGCTACGTCACCGACGTGTTTGTGCAGCCCAATCAGGCCGTCATGCGCGGAGACCCCTTGGTGCGCCTGGACCGGCGCCAATACGAAGCCATGCTGGCCCAGGCGCAGGCCACGATGGATGCCCGCCAGGCCGACATCCTGCGCGCGGAGGCCGACATCGTTCAGCAGCGGGCCCAGTTGGCCCAGGCTCGGGCGCAGGCAGAGGCGGCGTCGCTCAGCCTGACCCATGCCCAACGGGAATACGAACGTTACGCGCCGCTCATCAGCACCGGCGCCACCACCGAAGAACATCTGGCGGATCTGCGCAATGCGCGGGACCAGGCCAAAGCCACGCTCGCGGCCAACCAGGCGGCGGTAGCGTCTGCCGAAGGCAAGATTCAATCAACGCAGGCCCAGGTGGCGCAGAACCGGGCGCAGGTGAAAGCGGCAGAAGCCGCGCGCAGCCAGAACCATCTGGATGTGGATGACACCATCGTGCGCGCCGCCATCGACGGCCGCGTGGGCGACAGCACCGTGCGGGTCGGCCAGCTCGTGCAGCCCGGCACCCGGCTGATGACGGTGGTGCCGGTGCAGGAGGTGTATTTATTGGCCAACTTCAAGGAAACGCAGATTGGCCGCATGCGCGCCGGCCAGCCGGTGACGCTGCATGTGGACGCCCTGCCCGACCTGGAACTGCATGGCCAGGTGGAGAGCTTCTCGCCCGGGACCGGCGCTCAGTTCGCCTTGCTGCCTTCTGAAAATGCCACCGGCAACTTCACCAAGATCGTGCAGCGGGTGCCCGTGCGTATCAAGCTGCAGGCGCTGGACGCCAGCGTGCGGGACCGTTTGCTGCCCGGCCTGTCGGTGACCACCGAGGTGGACACACGCGACGCCAGCACTGCCGCACAAGCGACGGCGCGTGCCACGCCGCAATTGGCCCCAGCAGCGGTACCGCAGGCGGCTCGCCAGGCCGCCCCCGACACCGCCCCTGACACCGCCGATGGAGCCCGCCATGGCTAAGGCCGCCGCCTCGGCCCCAGCCGGTGCAGGCGGAGGGAGCACGGGCCACGCAGTCGGTACCGCCGCAGCCGCAGAGCCCAATGCCCGCGCGGTGGATTGGATCGCAGTCGCCGCAGGCGCCCTGGGCGCGCTGATGGCCACGCTGGACATCTCCATCACCAACTCCGCCCTGCCCCAGATTCAAGGGGCGGTGGGCGCCACCGGCACCGAAGGCACCTGGATCTCCACGGGTTACCTCATGTCGGAGATCGTGATGATCCCGCTGGCCGCCTGGTTGACCCGGGTCTTCGGTCTGCGGAATTTTCTGGTGGGTAATGCCGCCCTGTTCACGCTGTTTTCGGTGATGTGCGGGCTGTCCAACAGCCTCAGCACCCTGATCATTGCGCGCATCGGCCAAGGTTTCACGGGCGGAGCCATGATTCCCACTGCGCAGACCATCATCCGCACGCGCCTGCCGCGCCACCAGTTGCCGGTGGGCATGACCGTCTTTGGGCTGATCGTCATCCTCGGGCCGCTGCTGGGCCCGGTGGTCGGCGGTTGGCTCACCGAAAACGTCAGCTGGCACTGGTGCTTCTTCATCAACGTGCCGGTGTGTGCCGCGTTGCTGGCCTTGCTGCTGCTGGGGCTGCCCTCGGAGCGGACCCATCTGGACCAATTCCTGCGCGCCGACTGGCTGGGCATTGTCGGCCTGGCGGTGGGCCTGTCCACGCTCACCGTGGTGCTGGAAGAGGGGCAACGCGAACGCTGGTTTGAGTCGGCGATGATCGTCTGGCTCAGTGTGGCAACAGCCTTCGGGCTGACGCTGGTGGCGCTGTCGCAGAAGCTCTCGACCAAGCCCATTCTGCGGCTGAGCCTGATGCGCAACAAGAGTTATGCCAGCGTGATCTTCATCGTGTTTGTTGTGGGCGCCGGCTTGTACGGGGTGTCGTATCTCGTGCCGCAATTCCTCGCGCTGATCTCGGGCTACAACGCGCAGCAATCCGGCGTGATCATGCTGCTCTCCGGGGTGCCGGCCTTCGCCATGATGCCCATCCTGCCCTGGCTGATCACGCGCGTGGACTTCCGTGTGCTGGTCATCACCGGGCTGCTGTGTTTTGCCGGCAGTTGCCTGCTGGACATCAACCTCACGGTGCAAAGCGTCGGCCACGACTTCACGCTGTCGCAACTGCTGCGCGGTGTGGGGCAGATGCTGTGCATGATGCCGCTGAACCAGGCGTCCATGGCGGCGGTGAACCGCGAGGAATCGGGGGATGCCGCCGGGCTCTACAACATGGCCCGCAACCTGGGCGGGTCAGTGGGGCTGGCGGTGCTGGGCACCTTCATCGACCGCCGCAATGCCCTGCATGTGGACCGCCTGAGTGAGACGCTGAATGCCAACTCCCCGGTGGTTCAGGAACGGGTGGCGGCCAGCACGGCCAGCCACTTTGCACAGGTCGGCGACATGGCCCATGCGCAGCTGCAGGCCATCAAGGAGATTGCGCTGCAGATTCAGCAGCAGGCCAGTGTGATGACCTTCTCCGAAACCTTTTATGCCCTGGCCGTGGCACTGCTGCTGTGCGTGCCGCTGGCCCTGCTGCTGAAAACGCCCAAGCCCGGACAGGCCCCGGCGATCAGCGAAGCCCATTGATGCGGATTCATTTCATGTTTCATTCCCAAGCTTTTATTGCACGATGGGTGGCTGATGCGGTGGTCCGCGCCGGTCATCAGCGGGTGACCCAGGAGGGGTGTACCCAGCAACGGCTTACCGAGGAGCGGTGTACCCCGCTGCGGTGTACCCAGCAACGGCTTACCCAGCAACGGCTTACCCAGCTGCGGTGTACCCAGCAGCGGGCCACCCACCAGCGGCTCAGCTCGCAGCGATCTACCCCGCAGCGAACCACCCAACAGCGCCCGGCTCACCGGCCCTCTATCCACCAAGGTTTGCCCCACTCACACCTCGGCAGGTGGATCATGACCGCTCTGATGGCCACCACCGGGTTGGCGCTGACCGGTTGCACCACCGTCGGACCGGACTATCACGGGGCGCCGCTTGTCGCCGCCGATGCGATCCAGGCCAGCCGCTTTGCCCGCGCGCCCGCGGATGCCAATGCTGTCACCGCCGCCAACACCGGCACAGGCACCACATCCACATCCACATCCACATCCACATCTACATCCACATCTACATCCACATCTACATCCACAGCCACCGCCGCAGCCGCAGCCGCAGCCGCAGCCGCAGTCACCGCCAACGCCAACGCCAACGCCAACACTACCAGCCTCATCTCCCCCACCCGCCCCACCACGGCCGCCTGGTGGCTGCAACTGCACGACAACACACTCACCGCGCTGATCGACCAGGCCCTGGCCAACAGCCCCACGCTGCAGGCGGCACAGGCGCGTCTTCGCCAGTCCCGCGCGGCGCTGCGCCTGCAGGAGGCACAGCACATGCCCAAGGGATCGGCGTCGGCGCTGGGGGCCGGTATCTGGCAAGGGCCGGGCACGAGCAGCGACACCACGCTGCATCTCTACAACGTGGGTTTTGACGCCACCTGGGAGGCCGATCTCTTCGGCGGCACCCGGCGCGCCACAGAAGCAGCCTCAGCACAGGCCGAGGCCGTCCAGTCGGACCTGGCCGATGCACAGGTGTCCCTCACCGCCGAGGTGGCCCAGGCCTATGCGGACTTGCGCGCGCAGCAGCGCCGCCAGGCCTTGCTGCAAAGCACAGCGGCCTACGACGCCCAGACACTGGCCCTCATCCGTCAGCGACAGGAGCGGGGTGTTTCCGGTGCGGACGACGTGGAGCAACGCGTGCTGCAGGGCGAATCCACCCGCGCTTCGCTGGCAGATGTGGCGGCGCAAATCAGCGCCTCGCTGGACCAACTGGCCCTGTTGACCGGTCAGGCCCCAGGTGCGCTGGATGCTCAGCTTGCGGCCTCCGAGCCGTCGCTCCCCACGCTGCCCGAGTCCGTGGCCATTGGAGACCCCGCGTCGTTGCTTCAACGTCGCCCCGACATCCGCGCGGCGGAGCGCCGCCTGGCGGCGGGCCAGGCCAAGATCGGCCAGAAGGAAGCCAACTACTTCCCCAAGCTCACTCTGCTGGGCGACATCGGCATGGCCAGCACCGACCTGGGCCATTGGCTCAGCAGCAAGAGCCTGGCCCTGGTGGGTGTGCCCTACCTCAGCTGGAACGTGTTGGACTTCGGCCGCATCCGGGCAGAGGTCCGTCAGGCCGAAGCCGGACGTGATGAAGCCGTGGCCAACTACCAGGCCACCGTGCTGGGCGCTCTGCAGGACGCCAACACGTCGCTATCCCGTTTCGGCCAGCAGCGGCAGACGCTCACCCATCTGCTGGCGCAGCAGGCCTCGGCGGAACGCAGCCTGGCCCTGGCGCGTCAGCGTCGGCAAGCCGGCACCGCCAGCCAGCTGGATCTGCTGGATGCGCAGCGCAACCAGGCCTTGGCGGCGCTGAAAACGCTGGATGGGCAAGCGGCCCTGCTGAAGGACTTCGTGGCCCTGCAGAAGAGCCTGGGCCTGGGATGGCAGGTGCTAGCGCCGAGTTGATGCGGCGGGCGCTGCCGCAACGCGGCAGCCGCCACCACGTTGTTGCCCCCACGTTGTTGCCAGTACCTTGTCGCCACGACGTTGCCGTCCGGACTGCGTCACCAAGACTGCGTCGTCACCGCTCCGCTGCCACTGCTCCCCTGCTACTGCTCCGCCGCCCCCGGCCCCATCGGATTCACCGGATCAAACCGGCCGGCATGGAGCTGATCACCAAAGCGCTGGGCAATTTCGTCGTACTTCACCCGCGCCTTGGCCGCAAACACATGGCGTGATTCCAGCACCTTGCGGGTATCCAGCGTTTCATAGGTCTGCAGGATCTCCTGCCCGACGCGGTAGAGCTCGCGGTTCTTGAGATCGCATTGCTGCAAGGCCTGCTCCTGCACCTGCACACCCGCAGCCAGACGCGCCCGTTCGGCCTCGGCGCTCCTGGCCATTCTCAGCACCTCGTTGTAGGCATCACGAAACTGCCCCACTTGGGTGGCGGCCCGCTCGGTGGCGGTCTGGGCGGAGCGGCGCGCCTCTTCGCCCTGCTGGTCGTCACGGGCGCGCGCAGCACGCTCCTCGGCCAGCATCGCCCGGGCCTGGCTCAGCTCCCGTTTGAGCGCCTCGATCTGTGCATCGCCAGCCCTGGCGGCTGCAGTGCCGGACTTCATCTCCGACGTCCCGGCCCCCGGCGCGGCTTGCGCCGCCTTCAGCGTCGCCAACTCATTCTGCACCTGCTGCAGTTGGGACGTCGTGGCGCGCAACTGGGTTCGCAGGCGTTCTTCCATCGACGCCTGAGGGGCCTGGGCCAGCGCGCCTCCCATGCAGAGCACGCTCAGCCAACCCACGGATATCCGATGCAGTGTCATGGCGGTGTCCTCAGAAACGGGCATTGAAGTCGATCAGCAGGGTGTCGATGGACAGCGGCGGTCCCACCACCTCCTTGGACGACATCCACCGGCCGCTCAGCCAGGCGTTCTTGTCGAAGGCATAGGCGCCACCGATGATGAAGCCGCGGGCATTGGTACCGCCCCCGTGGAAGGTGGCGTCGTTGTAACCATCCGGCACGGCATCGGGCTCGATGCGGCGATAGCCCGCCAGCACATGCCATTGCCCCTTGAGTTGCGGCTGCACCGTCCCGAGCGTCGCCTGCACCTGGTAGGCATTGCCCCCACTGCGGAAGGCGGTCTGCGTTGTGGCGCCGGAGCCGCCGTAGTTGTTGAGGATGTTGCCCCGGGCGCGGCTGAACATCTCCTTCACGTCATAGGCCGTGTTGCGCAGATAGTTCAGATCCAGCCGCAGGGGGAAGCCGGTCGTCACCTCCGTGTCCCAGCGCGCCGCCACATCCAGCACCCGGAACTGGGACGCCAGGCCGAAGTACTGCGGCGTCGGCGTGTTGGCCGGATCGTTCGGATTCAGCGCAATGTCGCGGATCGACATGATGGTGTTGCCCTTCTGCATGAAGGCCGGGCGTGACCAGTCGGTGCTGCAATGGTCCTCGCCGGCATACAGCGCACAGGCGGCAGACACTTCACCGCTGATGTTGTGGAAATCAAAGTAACCCAGCGATCCGCCCACGCGGTTGCTGTCGTTGAGCTTCCAGGTCCCGCCAGCCTGCAGCCCGACCAGCCACTTGCTCTGGCTCGGGGCCTTGTCCTGGCTGCGCGAGGGGAAGTCGCTGGAGAGGTATTCCAGGGGAATGAACCCCAGCGATGCAAACACTTCGGCGTCCTTCTTCGCTCCCACGGCGCGCCGGAAGCTGGCCGCCACACCGTCCATGTTGAGGTCGGAAGAGAACAGCAATTCGGTGGTCTGGAAGGGATTGCCAAAACGCCCGCCCGTCAGCGTGAGGCCGTCCAGCGGGGAATGCGAGAGCCACGCCTGGTCCAGCCACAGCGCCTTCTTCTGCAGCCCGCCCCCCAGCGTCTGTGTGGTGGAGACGGGACTGTCATCACTGCCAGAAGCAAGGCGCACACCTGCGTGAGTGGACTCCGACAGGTCGGCCACCACGCCCAGACGCGCCCGCACCCGCCACTGATTGCTGCGGTTTTCCCGCGTGTTGAGCAGCGGTGGCAGTTCAGCGGCGGTGTTGGGGTTGACGTCGTAGGGGTCCCCCTTGTTGATGGCCGCAAAGTTCACCACCTGGTCGGAGTTTCCGCCGGCATACAGCCTCGATTCATTGCGAACCCGGACATCGCCTTCGACATGAATGCGCTTGGACCATTCCGGCGTTTCATTCGGTGCGGCCCAACCTTCGCTCTTGGCCTGGGCCATCACCTCGGCCTTGACCTCGTCCCGGATCTGATCCCGCACCGTCTGCGGCACATAGGTGACGCGAACATCACCGTTGTCCACCCGGGTGGATGGCGCCCCCGCCACCCGGCGCTGGGTGGGCTGCGACTGCTGAGAGGCCAACGCCTCCGCCTGCGCCTGGGCCAGCAGGGCTTCGCCCACGTCCTTGGCCAGCGCACCGCTGCTCATCAGGCCGCGGATCAACTGCACCATCGTGCTTTCCTTGGCCGCAGGCGCTGCCTGCGACGTGGCTTGCGTCTGCGCATGAGCCGCCAGGGTCGGCAGGGCCAGCACCAGGGCGCCGGCCAGCGTCCGCAAGCCGGGGGCGCGCGCGCGGCGGAAGGCGCTGGAGAAGGGGTGAGCAAGTGTTTTCATGGCAACGCTTGAAGAAACTTCAGAGGGTTCGTTGAGGGAGGCAAGGCCGGCGGCGCGTCCTCAGGGACGCACACCCCGGATCGCCACTCGGATCGGATAACGCATGGCGGCCGGCGGTCGCTCGTCCAGAGCGTCGAGTTCGCGAAGCACCTTGAGCACCAGCGCGTCCACCCGCTCCGTGCCCGTGCCTCGGACCAATTCGACCCGTGTGGCCTTGCCGTCAGTCCCCAGCCAGAGATCCAGCCGGAGGTCGTCAAACACCAGGCTGCGGGTTCGCGCGTCGCGTGACAGCGCCTGCTGGAGCCGGCTGGACACATAACGGGCATAAGACCCGCCACCGAGCCCGCCACCGGCGCCCGTCCCGGCGCGGCCGCCGCCCTTGCCGGATTGCACACCGAAGGCATCGGTCCCGGCCTGCGCCTCGCCATTGAGCGTGACCGGATCGCCCAGATCCTTGGCCGGGTCGGGCGCCTTGTCCTCCATCGGCTTCTCGGCCGGCTTCTCGGGCTCGGGCGTCGGCTCGGTGATCTTGGGCGTCTTCTCGGGTTCAGGTTCGGGTAGCTTCTCCGGCTCCGGTGGTGGCGGCGGCGGCGGTGGGGGCGGCAAGCTGAGCAGCGCCGTCTGCGGCAGCTCACGACGCTGGCTGGCCGTGTCGGACAGCAGATGCCACAGCAGCCCCCCCACCAGCGCCAGCAACAGGGCGGCCATGCACCCTCCGCCCCAGCGCCGCCACCAGGCCGTGAGCGGGTTCAAGCCTTCAGGAGTGCGCATCACGGTGCATCCTCACGCCGGCTTGCCGGTCACCAGCCCGACCTGGTTGAGTTCAATGCGCCGCAACAGGTCCAGCACCTCCACCACCCGCGCATACTGGACCGTGGCCTCTCCACGCACGATCACCGGGAAATCGGGGGTCAGCGCCTTCTCGGTGCGCAGCCGCTCTTCCAGCTCCGCCATCGTCACCGGGTAGGCGTCCAGGAACACGTTGCCATTGCCGTCGACGGTGATGGCCTTGGTCTTGGGCTTTTCCAGCGCCACCGACGAACTCGCCTTGGGCAGATCCACCTTGATGCCGGGAATGCTGGCGTTGCTGGTCAGGATGAAGATCACCAGGACCACCAGCAGCACGTCCACAAAGGGCGTGATGTTGATGCCGCTGCCGCGCTTCTTGACACCGAACTTTGCTGCGCGAGCCATGTCAGGCGCTCCGCACGACGGGCACGGCCGGACGGACCCGGCCCTCGCCCTGCTCTTCGGCCAGACGGGTGGAGAACTCATCCACGAACACCGCCATGTCGGCCCCGATGGCATCGGAGCGCGACGCCAGCCAGTTGTAGCCGAACAGCGCCGGGATGGCGACGCCCAGGCCGGCCGCCGTGCACAGCAACGCAGCGGCCATGCCCGGTGCGACCGAATTGATGTCCACCGCCCCGGCCATGGCGGCCACCACAAACACCAGCATGATGCCAATGACAGTCCCGAACAGGCCCACATACGGCGCCCCTTCGATGGTGGTGGACAGCCAGCTCATGCGGCGTGCCATCTTCTCGGACTCGCGCACCATGACACCATCCATCGCGGCACGGATCGCGCCGATGGTGGAGGCCGACACGGCGTGGATGTCATACCCGCGTGCATGGCGGTGCTGCAGTTCCTGGATGGCCACCGCATACAAACGCCACAGGGGTGAGTCGGTCTTCACCGTCGCCGCCAGCCCTTCACCGCTCGCCAGGGAATCCAGCGGATGGCCGGCGGTCTCCCGGAAGCGGTCCATGAACTCGGCATTGGCACGTTCCATGGCACCGAAACTGCGCCCCTTGCCGATCATGATGGCCCAGGAGCCCATCATCATCAGCCCCAGCAGGCCCACCACCACCCAGGCATCCAGCGGCATGGCCGCCAGGATGAAACCCAAATGACTTTTGCCGGCCTGCTGCTCATCCGGACCGAACTGCGTGAGCCGGGATTCCGCGCCCTGCGAGATCGCATCGGCCAGCAACAGCGGATCGGGCCGGGCCACCTTGGACAGCCGCAGTTCATCGATGCTGCCATTGAACGGCGTGCCCGGGCCGGCACCGGTATCCGCGCCGATGGAGGTGGGGCCGTTGAGCGCCGGCAATCCCCCTTGCAATCGCGCGGCCAGCCGTCCGCCGACCCACAGGCTGACGCTCTCGGCATTGGACTTCACCGCCAGGTGGGACCACTGGCCCGCCTGGATCGGCTGCCCCGGCGCGCTGCGCTGCCCGTTGACTTCGACATAGGGGATGCCCTGGTCGATCCCCACCACCAGATGGCTGGCACCGTCGCGGCGAGCGTAAACGATCTGACGGTCTCCCAACGCGGTCGGGCGCACCCACAGGCTGAGCGTGAACGGGGCCCCCGCAGTCGTGGCCAGCGAGGGTGATGCCGGCAGCATCAGCGCCGCACGGCCCAGTTGGGCACCGCGGCCAATCACGGTGCCCTCCGCCGTGGGCACCGTCGTCTGGGCATGGTTGCCATAAGCAGTGGTGTCCCGCGCCGGGGCGCCGGATTCGCTGAAGTGATAGACCAGCGTGTAGTCCGGGTCGAAGGTGCGTTGGCCGTTGGCCGAGGCCGGGGCCTTGCGATTGCCGTAATACATCCACAGATGCTGGGGTGTTCCCGCCGGCACGTTGGGCAGATCCACCCAGACCAGCGCAATGCCCAGCAAGGGATCGAACTGTTCGATCTGGTGGTTCAGTACGGTCTTGTCGTCAGCCGCCACGAAGCGCAGGTCGGCACCGGTGTCCGACACACCTTCAAAGCTGAAGTTGCCAGTGTGCAGCCGCAGCAGCACCGGCACACGCCCCGCGTCGCCGCCCAGCGCGGCGCCCTGGGGGCCGGCATCGATGGTGATGGGCTTGCGATAAGCCCAGTCGTTCTGCCACCAGGCATGGGAGAGCCCGGGCCACAGGGCACTCAGCAGCGTGAGCGCCAGGAAAAGGATGCGTCGCATGACGGCGGTCTCCGTGGATAAGGTTGGATCAGGTTGAAGCAACGGGCGCTGCCTCAGTAGCTGGCATTCAGGTTGAAGGTGACCCGTGGGTCCTTGCGTTCGGTGCGTTCGCCGTCCCGCAGCGGATAACCCACGTCCACCCGGCCGCTGAGATGGGGGCCTACGGCGAAGCTGGTCCCCAGGCCCAGCGAGAACAACGTGAAGCGGCTTTGTTGCTCCGGCAAGGGCTCCCGCAGGCGCAGATGTCCGAAATCGAAGAAGCTGTAGAGCCGCGCGTTCTCCAGCGCGATGGCAGAGATCCCCATCGGGCGGGAGCGCAACTCCAGCGCACCCACCAGCCCCACGTCGCCCACACGCTCCGCCGACAGGTAGCCGCGCACCGAGTTCATCCCGCCGGCCGAGATCTGCTCGCCGGAGACCAGCGGCGTGTCGCTGCCCTGGGCCGCCAGCCGCAAGCCCAGTTGCGCGCCACGCCAGAAGTTCAGGCTGCCGTTGAAATCGCCCTTGAGCACCAGGAAGCCGGGTTTGGCCTTGTAGCGCTTGTAGTCGAATTGCCGCCAGTCACTGCCCCACCCGAGCAGGCTGCGCGTGCCCACCACGGCCGAGAACGACAGCCCGAGCTGGCTGTCTTCGCCCTGGCGGGAGCCGGCATAACCCAGCGTCAGCGGCGCATAGTCCAGCGGCACCTGGTCACCGCCGCTGCCCATGCGCAGGGCTTCCCGATTGCGCTTGGCATCGATGCCAACACTGAAGGCGTGCCACCAGTCACCCGCCTCCGGCACGGTGTAGGTAGCCTTGAGCCCGGCCGAATAGCCCTTGCCCAGCACGGTGGTGCCCCCCACCGTGGCCACGTTGCTGTCGGAGACATAAGCGGCGGCTTCCAGGCTCCAGCCGCTGCCCCGGAACGGCGCCGTGTAGGACCCCGACACCACACTGGTCTGATCGAAGTCCTGCGGCGTGCCGAAGAAACTGAGTGTGGCACTGTGCCCCAGTTGCCAGAGGTTGTCGTGACCGACGGACAGCGTCATGCGCAGGTCTCGGGTGTCCGCGCTGCGGTCGTTGTTCAGGCCGGCACTGGCCCGCCAGGGGCTGTGATCGTCCACCTTGAGGTCGACATCCATCGTGCCGGTCAGGGTGCCCTGCCGCACCAGCGGCATGACCTGACGCTGGCCATTGCGATTGACGGCATTGAGCTGGGTCTGGGCCTGCTGAAAATTGGGCACCTCACCCTCCCGCAAGGCACTCACCTGCGCCTTCACCTCTTGCAGCGAGGTGTACTGGCTGCCGGTGACCCGCAGGCGCCCCACACGCACCTCGTTGACCGCCAGCACCACAACACCGTCCGCTCCGATCGGCTCCAGCACGTCCACATACACCGACTGGTAGCCGGCCGCCTGATAGGCGGCGGTCAGTGCGTCGCGGGCGCCTTCGATGTCCTGGCGGCTGCGCGAGGGGCCGAGGAAGGGCGTGACCAGGCGCTCGATGGTGCGCGCGTCCAGCACGGTGTTGCCACGAACCACATACTCCAGCACATCCAGCGTTGCCTCCGGCGCGTCGCCATGACCCGCGTCCGGGGAGGACGCAGAAGGCGACGATGCCCCCTTCGACGGCGGCTCGCCCGCCGCGCCCTGCGCCTGGGCGCCGGGGGCCAGCAGCCCGCCCTGCACCACCAGGCACAGCAGCAGGCCGACAGCCTGCCGCGCGCCAGGCGCTGCGGTCTTGTTGTTCTCCCTCATGGGTATGACCTCGATCCCGATGACTGCCGATGGACACCCGAACTTCGCCAGCGATTCCGCTGCGGGTGTCACGTCCCGATACACCTAGACGGCGCAGCAGCGCCGAAACCACCGCAAGTCACGAAAACTTCATAAAAATCCTCGGGAGCCTGGCGGTGGTGGGTCTGTCGTCAGCGCATGCGGCGCAGCGCGCGCCGCTCCTCCTCGGTGAGCTGGGCCATCAGTGCCGGGTCCAGTTGCACGCCGTGGCCGACGATCTGCACCGGGTTCCTCGGGTCATACGGCGTGCTGGAGCGGCTGACCGGGCCGGCCGGCGGCAGCGGGCTCGGTGCGGCCGGGGCGGCCTCATCGCCGATGCCCAGCACGCGGACGGTGAAGACCGACGGCTGCTGCTGACGCACCTGCTCGCGTTCGCGCTGCAACACCTCCTGGGCGGCCGCTGCGGCCGTGCTGGCCGCAGTGCTGGCGCTGGTCAGCGCTGCCACATTGACGGTGGGCACCGTCGGCAGGCCCGCCGATTCCCCCTTCACCTGGATGTTGGCGGCGTTGAGCACCTGCAGCGCGGCAATGTTGACATTGCCGGAGACACGGATGCCGGCTTCGCCCGCGTCCACCGTGCCCAGCGGCGCAATCAGGTCCACATCACCCGGCTTCACCTCCGGCAGCGGATTGAGCGTGGCAATGCCGGCACCGGTGCTGGGCACATCGGGTGACAGCGTCACATTGCCAAAGGCATCGTATTCACGACGCGGTGGCGTGAACACCAGCGTCGTCTTGGCGCCTCGGCCGGCATTGATGTCCCCCTTGGCCGACCAGGCCAGGATGTCCCCGCCAAAGGTGGTCATGACCCGGCTCTGGCCCAGCAGGATGCTGTCGAGCGCATAGAGCTGGATGTTGCCGCTGCCTCGGGTGATCAAGCCGGCCGTGGCGGGCGGTGCCGCGCCTTCGATGCCGTAGGTCTGCCCACCACTTGGGGTCAGCACCTGGATGTCGCCCCCCACATCGGTGTGGATGCCGGCGCCCCCATACATCAACAGCTTGCCGCTGTCCTTGCCGGGGCCGTTGTCCTTGCCCGGGAACATGGCGGCAATCGCGTTGCGCCCCCGCAGGTAGCTGCCACGGCGCGGGCCGTCCACATCGGTGTACTCCCGCCCCCCTTCCCGCAGTTCCGCAAAGAAGACCTGCCGGGCGAAGATGCGCTGCTGCGCCAGCGGCATGCTGCCGTACAGGGCCACCGCTTCATCCGCCGTACCCTTGAAGCCGAACTGCTGGTCCAGCCACTTCACCAGATCGTCCCGGTACAGCTTGACGACCTTGCCCGGCTGGTCGGCCAGCGGTGTGCCAGCCACCGCCAGATTGTCGGGGTCCAGGTAGCGACGGACGAACGCGGAATAGTCCGGCTCCATCGTGCCCATGCCTGCCTGCACCACGATGCTGGCACCACGACGGGTGTCCGCCGGCACGGCGGGCCCGCTGCTGTGCAGCACGGCGCGATCGTCCTGGATCACGTTGCGCCCGGCCGTCAGCTCCAGCGTGCCCGGGCCCTGAACCTCGATGTTGGCATAGAGGATGTCACGCCCGGCCTGCACCACGGACAGGTCCTTGGCCTGGGTATGCACCACCACATTGCCGGAGGCCGTGGCGCCACTGAAGTCGCGGGACAAGTCGGTGATCATCGGCAGCGTCTCATTGAGCAGCGTGCCGGTGTAGACGATGTCACGCCCGGCCTGGATGGAGACCGGCCCCACCGCCACCACATCGCTCTCGCCCGAACGAGATCCGCTCTGATAGTGGATGACCGAGCCGGTGCGCAACCCCACGATGTCGCCTTCCACCGCATAGAAGCGCGACGGCTGGCGCGCTTCGGCCGAGGTGGCCACGCTGTCGGCCAGGGTGTTGGCACCAAAGGCCAGCAGCGGTGTGAAGCGGCGGTCCACGGCGGGCGCGTCATCGGCCACATTGGTGGCCACCAGGTTGGTCAGGGCGTCCTGCGCCACGAAGGCGGCATGCTGCGGCGTGGCCAGGATGGACGACTCCGCGCCCGAGGCACTGATGGCATAACCGCCCCCGTACAGCGACTGACCGGCCAGCATCTCGATGCGACGCTCGCCCTGCGGCACCAGCAGCAGGCCGGCCTTGTCCCACTGGCTGGCCGCACTGTCGGTCCATCCGCTGGCGGCGGAGCGTCCATAGAAAATGCTGCCATTCAGCGCCGTGACGCTGACGGTGCCTGGCAGCAGGAACCAGCCGCCATTGCTGCCGTATTCCCAGTCGGTCACATCCCGGTGGGCCACGGCTTCGCTGGCGCGTGTGTCGAAGGCCAGTGCGCCGCCTCCGGCGCTCAGATGGAGCGCCGTGCGATCGGTCCACAGCGTGAACCAACTGGTCCCTGTGACGGCCCCGGTGCTGCTGTTCGCAGCCGTAGAGACGTTGAGGGTGTTGGGCAGGATGGCCAGTCCGGCGTCCGCCGTGCCACCCATCACCAGGTCGCCCCGGCTCAACACGTTCACTGTCGAGTCTCCCGGCACCACCAACAATCCGCCGGTGGCCCGTGTAACGGAGGCCACATACGGATCGGCCGGGCGGACATCACGGCCATCCTGCAGGCCGCTGTAGATCGTCTCCACCGTGCCGATCTGCCCGGCCTTCATGTCCATGGCGCCGCGCAGATTCACCAGCGCGCCGTACAGCTCGTGGGTCTGGGTCGGCGTGGTCGAGCCAGTCGCCTCCATCACGCGGCCTTCGACATGGCTGTTCCAGCCGCCCCCCAGGCGCACATCCAGGTCGCCGCCGCCGGTCTGCACCAGGCTGCCGTCGTCCAGCACCCGCCCGGTGCTGCCCACCGCCAGCACCAGGCCCTGACCTCGTGCGGTATCACTGCGAGGCCCCGCCGAGTTGGTGGCGGCACCGGTGGTGCGCTGCGTGATCACACCGGCATCGCCCCCCACCCGCACGCTGAGATTGCCGCCGCCCAGCGTACCCATGCCCGTAAAGCCCACCACGGTCGGCCAATACGCCTTGGCACCCGCTTCGCCGCCCTGCACATCGCGATCGCGATAGGCATAGGTGCCGAAGTTGATCCACCAGGCGGTGGGGACCGGATCCACACCGGCCGTCCCGCCAGTGCCTTGACGCCAGAGCCAGTTGCCCGTGCTGTTACTGGACCAGGGCGTCTGCTGGCTGGTGGTCCAGCTGTCGCCGGTGAGATTGCCACCCGCCTCGATCGCCAGGTTGCCGCCGTGGTCCGGATACCAGGCCTCATAGAGACTGGTGCTGCCGCTGACCAGTTGCTCGTAGGCCGATGCCTGCGCGCCGGCCACCTGACCGAGCACACCGCGGTCATCCGCCGCGCCCCGGGGTTGCTGGTAGGCCGCATCCACCGTGGAGCTACCCAGGTGGGTCTGCGTCCCGGCGGTGTAGACGCCATAGGCCGACGCCATCGACACGTCGCCACCGGCCAGCAGCGACAGGTCTCCCGTGCCGGTGCGCAGCACGCTGAAGGCGGGCGCCTTGACGGTCACCGTCGGTGGCAGGGTCAGCACCGACCCATTGCCCTGGGCCAGTTCCCAGAAGTTCGAGGGCATGCCGAAGTCGGCCCAACTGAACGCCCCATACAGGTTCACCAGCTGCTGCTCGTTCTTGCCCACCAGCTCACGGATCGAGCCGACGCCCGGCGGCAATTCGCCGACCGCATTGAAGATCTGCGTGGCGCCCTGCAGCGTCAGACCCATCAGGATGTTGCCGGCCGAAGGCTCCCAGAAATCCATGGGCAGGCCGAAGTCGGCCCAGCTGAACGCCCCATACAGCCGCACGATCTCGTCCTGCGTCTTGCCCAGCAGTTCGTTGGGGTCGGAGATGCCATCGGGCAATGCGCCCGCCGCCATCAGGATCTGATCCAGACCCGTGGCGTTGAGACCCGCCACCACACCGCCGGCCCGGGTCTGCGTGCCGTAGTGTGTGTCTGCCAGGGTGAGATGCCCGGTGCCATTGGCGTTGCGCAACCGTGCATCGGCGGCCTCCAGATCGGCGCCGGCCACCAGCGACAGGCTCCACGACTGTGACCCTTCCGGCAGCATCTGTGCCACGGCCCAGTTGCGGGCCTGACGTCCGGAGGCGTCCGCCGGGCGGAGTTGCACCTGGTCCACGCCGTCCGGCAACTTCACGTCAGTGCCACTGGCGATCACCGCCCCCACCGGCAGTTGGACGTCGCCGGACTGCACCATCGCCACCGGCAGGGCCACGCCCTTGGGCCAGGTGATCTGGGCGGTCGCGACGGCCAGCGGCAGGGTCATGCCGGGCTGCAACACCGCCCCCGCCGGCAGGTCCAGGCCCTGGCTGCCCACCCGCGTGCCGGCGGCCAGCAGCACCGTGCCGTCGGCCGCCCGCACCTCTGCGGCGAGAACCGTGCCGGCCGGCAGGCTCAGGGCCTGGTTCAAGGTCAACGCCGTGGGCAGCACCGTGCCCGCCGGCAGCGTGACATTGCTGGCCGTGATGTCGTAGTTGAGCGGCTTGCCCTTCGGATACCGAGTGCCAGCGGCCAGCGTGATGCCGGCCACCGGCACCACCACATCGCCCCCAAAGGCCTGCACGCCGGAGGTCAGCAGCCAGCCGTTGTCATCGGGCGTTTCCGGCGGCGGTGCAAAGCCGTCATTGATGCTGCCATACACCGACAGATCCCCACCGGCCCGCAGCGTCAGCATGCCGACCTCGCCGGAGCCCAGCACATCGGTCCTGGCGGTGGCGGGGTTGAGGCTGGCGTAACGATAGCCGGACAGATCCAGGTCTCCCCGGACGATCAGGTCGCCTTGGGGTGTGGCGCTGTTGATCTCCACGGCAGGGCGCAAATGGAACGCACCGGCCGTGGTGGCGCCGGTCAGGCCGACGAGACGCCGGTTCAGCAGATCGCTGTTGGCCAGCGCCCCGTGGATGAATTGATCGGCCTCGGCATGCTTGCCGTCCAGATAGGTCTGGTCCACCACCTGATAGGGCTTGCCACTGGCCGAGGGATCGGTCCCGTAGGGCGCATCGGTATAGACCTGGCGTCCGTAGACCGACACGGCCTTGGCCCCCTGGATCTGCACCGGGCCCGGTGCCCGGATGGCGATGTCGCCGTAGGTGGCCGCATCGGCGTCATTCACGCTGCCGGTGCTGCCCACACGCGGGGCATACAGATCCAGCGTACCGAGCGCGCCCTCCCCCTGGCTGGTGCTGGCCGTGCCATGACGCAGGTCAACACGCGCGCCCTCACCCAGGGTCAGTGGGCCCTGCCCGGCATCCACCACCACCGTCGCGCGGTTGGGACTCTCGATCACCTGGCCGCGACTGTCCACACGCAGGACCGTGCCATGGGCATCCAGCACCGCCGACCCCGCCACCGTCACACCCTGGGCAGCGGCCAGCCGAATGCTGCCCACCTGCTCGCCACCGGCATCGATGGTGCCGTTGACGGTCAGCGCGCCGCCGTCCAGCGAGAGGTTCACCGCATGCGCCTTGAGCTCATCGCCCACGGTCAGGTCGCCCTGCTTGATCTGAAAGCTGCGTTCGCCATTCAGCCCACCCGCAGTCAACCGGCTGTTGAGCGTGGCGAAGTTGCTGCTGAGCTCACCGTCACCGAGGTGCTGGGCGCGGATGTCCACACTGCCTTCGCGATAGGGCACCAGGGTGCCGCCCGCGTCATAGTGGCCACTGCTGCCGCCCTTGAGCTGCCCCTGCAGATCCACCCGCCCGGCCTCGGCGGCCAGGGCCACGACGGTGATCTGGCCTGCATGGTTGTTGCGGGCCGACACATCGATCACCGAGCCAGCGGCCTGCGTGATGTCGCCCTGCGCGCTTTGCAGCGTCACGTCCCCGCCCCAGGCATAGCGGCTGACATCCAGCATCTTCACCTCGCGTCCGGCAAGGTCCAGCTGGGCACGCTCCCCCAACACCACGTCGCCATCGGCCTTCACCGTCAACTTGCCACTGGGCAGCACCACGGCGGTGTCGATCGTCACCGTACTGCCCGACAGGCTGAGCTCGGCGCCGGTGGTCCCGGCGGTCGCTGCGGCCGAAGGCGCCGCGCCAGACCCCACCACCTCCAGCGCCCCACCAGCGCTGATGCGGTTGACCGAGCCGGCTTCGCCGGTCACCAAGGGCGCGCTGAGCGTCAGCCTGCCGCCTTGCAGGTGCACGCCGTCGCTGTCGCTCACCTGCGACTGCCAGACCGCCAGCGAGCCCTTGTGGTTGGCCGTGATGCGGTCCGTGGCGCTCATGCGCACATCGGCAAAACCGAGGACGGTACGGCCAAAGTCATCCAGGTTGTTCGGCTGTGCCTTGGGGCCGTAGCCCAACTCGATCACATCGGCCTTGATCTGCAGTTGCCCCTCACCGCTGCCTCGCCCGCCGGTGACGGGTGCAGGCGCAGCGCCCCCCGTGCCCGCCCAGATGAGCTGGCCGGTGGTGATGGTGGCCACCTCCCCTGTCTGGCCGTAGCCATACAAGGCCGGCGTGGACAGCACGAGTTGGCCGAGGCTGGACTTGCCAGTGCGCGGGTCCACGGTGCTGAGACTGACGTTGCCAAAGAAGTTGAACGACTCCGCTGCGGTCAGGGTCAACTGCTGCAGGGCCGGAGCGCCGCTGGCCGCATCCCCTTGGAGCAGGCGGTCCAGCACGGTCTGGTTGAGCGTGAGGCCCGGCGTGAGCGTGCCGCTGGCCTTGGCGGCTGCCAGGTCCTGCGCGCTGCCCGCATTGATGGTGCCAACAGCCAGCGTCAGATTACGGGTGCCGTAGGCGGCGGAGTCGCCGATCTCGAAACTGCCCCGCGTCGCTGCCACCAGCGTGCCTTCGGAATAAAGGCGTGCGCCGTCGCCCTGGCAGGTTTCGGCGCAGACACCCAGACGGATGGCACCACTGCCGCTGCTGGAGGTGTCAGCCGCAGGAGCCAGCAGGTCCAGCACGCCGTTGGACGCCGCCACCACGGCGGAGGCGCCCGGCCGGTACACATAACCGTTGGTGGCATCGAAGGCCACCTTGCCCGCGCCCAGGGTGCTGATGCCGGCCCCTTGCTCCAGGGTGATGCCGCCTTGCGGATTGGCCGCCACCAGGAACACCTCCGGCGCCTTGAGCACTGCGCCTTGCCGCAGGATCACCTCGCCGGTGGTGCCTTCGATATCGATGAATCGGCTCTGATCGCTGCCGTCGCTGCGCTGTCCGCTGTTGGTGGTGACCGTACCGCCCACCACCAGACGCGCCGCCCCGAGTCCATTCAGATCATCGGCATGCAGGGTGAGGCCCTGAAAGTCAGGCGTGCGGGGGGCGCCGTCCGCCACGATCTCGATCGCACCCGTGCCCAAGGCATTCGAGGTGGTCACCACGGCACTGCCTCCGTAGCCCCCACTGGCCGGCGTGAAGTCCGTGCGCCCCGCCAGGCTCAGGCTGCTGCCCGGGTCCGCAGCAAGGTTGATGTAGAGGGTCTTGGCATCCGCAGGCAGCATGGCCCGGGGCGTGCCATTCAAGGTCGCCTGTTGTTGGATGAAGTCGGAATAGGAGGTTTCGTTGTACTGGGAATAGCGTCGCACCACATCCGCAGGCGTCACCACCACCTGCGTCGCCAGGCTGTCACGCTGCGTCGTGTTCGCCGTACTCATGAGACCGGCCACCGAATAGGAACCGTTGCGCATCGGCACGGCGCCGCTGGCCGTCTGCCCCGTCGCCGTGCCGCCCAGTTCCACCCGGAAAGCCCCCGGCAGCAATGCGTAGTTGGAGGGCAGCAGCGTGTAGGTGCCGGCGGGGAGGCCGGGAATGTCATTGGCCTTGAGCGTGATCTGCTGGCCAATGCGCGGGTCCACCGCCCCCGCGTGGTCCGCAGGCGCATAGGCCGACGCGTAGCCGGGAACAATCGCATAGACCGGACGGTCCGCCAGGCCGGGCATCACAAAGCCGTTGCTGTCCACCTGGGTGAGCGGATGCTGCAGGGCATCAACCGACCCGCCACGGCCGGCAATGAAACCAGCCCCCCGCAGGTCACCGCCGCCAGACAGATCCAGCAAGGCCCCGGCGTTGACCGCCACCTCATGCCCCGCCAGCGTGACTTGCCCGCCATTGCCCGCCCCATTGAGCCGGACCGCTTCGCCATCGACGGTGTAGTTGACGCCATCGGCCGTGCCACCGTAGGGCATGACCAGGCCGGCAGCGCTGACCGAGGTGATGCTGTCCTTGCCGAGCGTCACCGACGCGGTGTTGGTCCCACCGATCCGGATCGAACCCAGGGGGGCACGCAGCACGCCCTCCTGATCGATCCTGGTGGCCTCCAGGGACAGGCTGCCAAACACCGAATACGGCAGCGCCGGCGTGCCTGCATCAACCGCCTGCCGCTCCACCACGATCTGGCGTTCCGCACTGGGCGTGTCATTGACCCGGAAGCCGGCGACCAGCCGGGCGTCCACGCCGGAGCCCGGATACACCTGCGCCGCACGCAGCAGCAGGTTGCCAGGGGTGAGCAGCTCCGCGTCGTAGGTCGTGCCGCTCAGCTTGCTGTCGCCGGTGAAGCGGAGGTCGCCCTGGCTGATCAGTTGGACCTCCCCAAAGCCACGGCGCTGCTCATCGCGCGCCCCCAGCACCTGCGCCACCGCGCCCATGCCGACCTGAACCGACCCTTGCACCTCCAGCAGTTGGGCGCGCGCGGTCAACACCGCTGTCTCCGCCACCGGTCCCTCGCTGGTCGGATAAACCGGGCGAACCTGTCCGGGGACGCCGGTGGACGTGTTGGACAGTCCGGACAATTGCAGATACGGTGCGGCCACGTCCACCCGCGCCGCTGCGGCGCTGGCGGACGACAGGCCGATGGCGGCGGAGGTCAGGCGCAGCGACTGGTCCATGCTCAACGACACGTCCCCGTCGAAGCTCAGTGCCCCTGCGCTGTAGAGATCCAGCGACGAAAACCCGCCCGCCTTCACCTGATCCACCCCCAGCCGCGCCTGACCGGTGACACCGACCGAAGCGCCGCTGTCGCCCGCGCTGGCCGGCCGCTGCGCGGTCTGGCTCAGCACCAGTTCGCGCAGCGCGCCCACCTCGGGATTGAGCCCCGCCTCCACATAGTTGGGCGTTTCCAGGGCCAGGGTCAATGCACCGCCCACGGCTGTGCCACCGCCGGCATGCGCCTGGGCACTGCCGTTCAAGGTGATGCCGCGGGTGGACGCCAGCGTGATGCTGCCGCCATCGGTGGCCACGGTCTGTGGTCCGCTGCCCGGCACGTCGAGGATGGCGGCCCCGCCGGAGGCGTCGAGACGAGCCCCCTCTTTCACCACCACAAAGGCATCGGAGGCCAGCGCGAATCCGCGCTGGGTGTCCAGCGTTCCGCCCAGCGTGATGCTGCCCCCCTGCCCCACGCTGCCGTACGAACGGCCCAGGGCGTCGGTGTCCACGGCCACATCGGCCGAGACGTCGATCAGGGCGCGCTCACCCACGGTGATGGCGCGCTGGCGGCCACCCGCATCGCCCCGCAGGCGGCCGGTGGTGGCCGTGTCGACAAGGTCCACCGGGCCGGTGAGGCTGACACTGCCGCTGCGGGCCTGCAGTTCACCCAGCACCGTCAGGTTGCCCCGACTGGAGAGGTCGATGTGCTGCCCCGGCGCGACGCTGACCTGTGCGCCTTCGCCAATGACCAGGCTGCCCGCATACGCTTCGCTCGGGTTGCTGAAGTCCACCACGGCGGAGGGCACACCCGCCGCCAGCGAGAGGCTCGCGCCCGCCCGCGTGGTGATGGTGCCGGTCTGAGCGTCCTGCACATGCAAGGGCGGCGTCCAGGGCTGGAAGGCCGAAGCCAGATCAGCCCCGGCCGGCAACTGGCCGAGCTTGGCCTGCAGCACCGGCATGTCCACTGCCAGGGTGGTGCCGCTGGCCACCGCCACGCCCAACTGCCCGCGCACGTCGTACGTCGCAAAACCGCTGCGGAACAGATCGGTGCTCAGGGTGGTCACCGAGGACACGGCCGCATCCACCGACAAAGGCACACCGGCAGGCAGGCGCGTCCCCGCGGCCAGTTGAAGCGTAAGGTCCTTGGGGGCCGCCGTGCCGGCTTCATACCGAATCGTCCGGTCCGCAATCGGCATCCCCTGAGGGAACACATCGGCCGGGACCACATAGCTGGCGAATGCGCGGGCGGCATCACCAACACTGAAGCTGCTGAAACTGATCACCGCGCCTGCGGGGACGTAGTCCAGGCGGCTGTTGCCCAGGTACAGCGCATCGCCATACCGCTGGGCGATCTGCCCATTGATCTTGAAGGAGTAGACCCCGCCGTTCGGATCGGCCGGCGGCATCCAGTTCGCGGCCACGGTCATCGACACCTCGGGACGCGGGCCGGTCGTTCCGACCACCTGGCCGGCATTCACCCAGCGGATCACCTCGGTGTAGTCCACCGGCAGCAGGCTGCCTGCCGCCAGGGAGACCGTGGCCGGTGCCTGGAGCCACAGGTCCACGGCGGAGGTCTGTCCGGCGGGCAGTACACCTTCAGCCGCCTGCGGCTGTCCACCAATGACCACGCCACTGCCCGTCTCCAGGGACAGCGTGCCACCGCCCTTCACGCCGTAGCCGGTGATCTTGCCGTCCAGCGCCAACCGGGCCTGCGGGTTGTCGCCGCCCAGGCCCTTCAAGCCCGCGCCCAATTGCACCGAGCCGCCCCGGCCGCCGGTCTGGCTGCCATCGGCCTGCACCACGGCACCGGAAGAAACATTGATGAGAGAGCCCGTGTCCAGGCTCACCCCGTCCGTGGAGCGCAGGCTCACCGAGCCCCCGTTGACAACAGCCTGCTGCGCCAGGTCCTCGGTGGTGATGGCGGCAGAGGTCCCGGCCGATGT
This sequence comes from Roseateles sp. SL47, assembly GCF_026625885.1. NCBI lineage: Bacteria > Pseudomonadati > Pseudomonadota > Betaproteobacteria > Burkholderiales > Sphaerotilaceae > Roseateles > Roseateles sp. SL47. The sequence continues at coordinate 5,385,350 of NZ_CP113068.1, forward strand.
CCCGGCAGAGGTCCCCGCAGAGGTCCGCAGATCGGTGAAGCGGCCGGAGGCATCCAGGGTGACGCCACTGCGCACCTGCACGCCCCGGGCGTCTGCGTCACTGCCATTCGTGGGCAGCACGACCTGGTCTTCCACCCGGGTGGTGCCAGCAACGGCCTGCCGCAGCACATTCCCGAGGTGAATCGTGCCGCCATGGGCCGTGAGGTCGGCGGCCACGTCCACCTTCGGCGCATACAGCGTGATGTCGCCGCCGTCGGCCACCTGCACGTCGCCCTCGACCATCACCTGCCCCGCCGCCGCCACACGCACGGCCCCCAGGCCGCTGCGGCGAAGCAGGGCCGTGTCCAGCGTCACCTCGCCGGAACGGTCAGCAGCCACCACATCATTCAGGCCGATGCTGTCGGCCAGCAGCGGGGCGCCGTCTTTGAGCGTGACGCTGTCGACCGACGGGGCCAGGGTGTAGCGCAGCAGGCTGGCCGTGCTGTCAAAGGTGGGCCGGTAGGTGCCCACCACCAGTTGAGCACCGCGCGGCACGGCATTCTGGGACTGGTGATAGCCGTCGAGCTCGGCCTGCGGTGCGGCGGTCTGCTGGGCGCTTTGGTAGGTGTCTCCGACCAGGCTGCCTTCCAGCACGGCACTGCGGGTGGCCACCACCAGGCGACCGGCATCACGCCCGACCGTATAGCCATTCTCCAGACGGCTCTGCGGTGCAATCAGCGGGCTGTAGAAGGTCTCCGTGGTGGTGCTTCCCCAGCGCGCATGTTCATCCGCATAGCCTTGATAAAGCCCGGTGTAGAGCAGGTCCGCTGGCGCTTTGGAGACCTCGTAGAGCTTGCCGTCGCTGCCTTTGAGCCAGCTCTGGCGGATGGTGCCTGCGGCCACGTCCAAGGTACCACCGGAGAGGTTGATGCTGGAACCTGCCCGCGTGACCAGATCGCCACCGGTGACGGTCACGGTGCCGCCCTGGGCCATCCATTCCCCCACGCTGTGCCCGCCGGTGGCCACATAGCCGGAGACTTCCAGCAGCCCGCCAGCGGTATACCAGCGGTCGGTGGCATAGCCGTTGGTGCCGGCGGGCACCAGCACCAGCTGGCGGCGGTCGACCCACAGGTCCAGGTTGTTCAGGTTGCCCTTGTCGCGATTGCTGGCCGCATCTCGCTGCTCATTGCCCTGCGCATTGATCTGGAGATTGTTGCTCTCCATCGCCACCTTCACGCCGACTGCGCCGGACACATCCAGCTCCGCCCCTGGGTCCAGCAGGGTGCGGCGGACGGCGGTGATGGCCATTTCTCCGCCCGTGGCCAGCGCCAGGGCTCCGCCCTCGGCATGCACCGTGTTGCCGCTGACGATCTCGATGCGGGAGAGGTCCTTGCGGTCCACCACGGTGCTGAGGTTGTCAAAGCCGCCGCTGGTGTTGTTGCCCGACTGGCCCAGCGTCTGCAGGGCGGCATCGCGCTGCGCATCCAGCGCCGTGGCCTGGGTGTTCTCAAGCAGGATCGCCGTTGTGCTGCCACCGGCCAGCGTGACCGTGCCGGTGTCGTCGCTGGCGCGGGTGGACAGATGGACGGTGCCACGTTTGCTGGTGGAGGTGGTGCTCAGCACCACACCCGCCTGCGTCACGTCGTGACCGGTCAGGGTGATGTCGCCGGTGGTCGCCGTGATCAGGCCGCTGTTGACCACGGTCCCCGTGGTGGCCGAACTGCCGCCGCTGCGCTGCGCCACAAGCTCCTGCCCCACCGTGGTGCTACCGCTGTTGCCGTCGGTGCCCGCGCCCTTGCGGATGCTGAAGCTGTCGCCGGCAGCCAGCACCGTCTGGCCGCCAGGGGTACTGATGCTGCCGTCATTGCGGACCTCGGTCCCCAGCAGCAACGCATAACCGCCGCCCTGCGTGGCCGAGGTCGGTGTGGCCGTGGTGATCTGGGCGCCCGCCTGAACGTCGATGGCACCGCCCGCCTGGCTGAAGGCGGGCAAGGCGCCCCCATAGATGCCGTTGGCGCGGAACTGGTCGTCCGTGATGGTGGCAGCGGCCACCACCAGATTGCGCACATTGACCTGGCTGGTCCCGGAGAACATCACCCCATTGCGGTTGACGATCAGCACCGTGCCATCACCCTTCACCTGCCCCTGGATGTAGGACGGGCGTGCCAGCGGATCATTGACCTTGTTGAGCACGGCCCAATCGGACTGCTGCTGGAACTGCACCGTGGTGTTGCGGCCGACATTGAAGGTGTCCCAGTTCAGGACGGCGCGGCTGTCGGTCTGGGTGACGGTCACCGTGGTCTTGCCACCGTCCACCGTCTGGGTGGGCGCCTTGGCGCCGGTCCAGCCGGCCGTGAGACTGTTGCTGTCCACCACCAGGCCACCGGTGCTCAGGCCGTCGGGCACACCGGCCGCCGCCGCCTGGGCGGCGGCTCGGGCGGCCGCCTGGCGGGCCTGCGCTGCGGCGATCGACTGGGCCGTCAGCCCCAGGTTGTTGATGGAATGCTGGAGCTTCTGCCGTGCAGCGTCCGACTGCTGCTGAGCGGCCGAGGTGCCCGCCGCCTGCCCGCTGGGCAGCCGGCCGGTCTGGCTGGCCGTGGCCTGGGTCGCCCCCTTGGACGCGAACCATGCCGGGCTGAAAGCGGTCTGCGCCTGCGCGGTGGCGGCCCCGCCGAAGGCCACCATCCAGGCCACGGCCTGGGCCAGTGGCGCCAATCGGAATGCCTCCTCATTCAAGCGATGAACCCGAGTCCCTGCCTTCTGTGGTTTGGTCATGTCTGTGCCCGTTCGCAGTCGCCATGGGCATTCGCGGCCCGGCGCCATTCAATGAAGGAATCGACAGGCACCGCAGGCGCCATCGTCGTGTCTGCTCCTTGACGAATGCCGACGGGTGAAACCGCAGAGGTTTTGATGGATTCGGCGAAGTCCCGCGCGGGTCAGCTGAGGATGAGGATGTGGGAGGGCAAGGACGTGGCCCGGAGACGGAAGGAATGCTGGATCTGCAGCAGCGCCGTCTCGATGTCGTTCACCTTGATGCGGGCCGTGACCGTCTTGCGACGCACCGCATCGTCCGCCAGCACCACCCGGCCGCTGCGATAGCGGTTGATCTCCTCGATGACCGTCGGCAAGGGGGTTTGCTGGAACACCAGCTCACCGCGCCGCCAGGCGGTCCAGTCCTGCGTCCGCACCGTGGTGATGCCGCTGATCCGGGTGGCGTTGTAGCGCAGCTGTTGCCCCGCGCCCAGCAGGCGCTGGCCGGCGGGATGATCCACCCGGACCTGGCCCTGGACACAGGTGACGCAGCTCACCCGCCCAAGGTGACGAACCTCGAAGCTGGCGGCAGACGCACTGATATGCCCGGGGCCGGCCCAGACATTGAACGGGACCGATGCCGCCGGCACCTCCACCGCCGTCTCCCCTTCGATCAGTTCCAGGCCGCCCAGGGACTGTGCCCCCGCAGCCACACGACGGACGCTGGTGCGGGTATTCAAGGCCACCTGCACCTGGCTGGCGAAGTCCAGCGTGCGTTGTTCACCGGCAGCGGTTCGCTCGTCCGCTCCCCACACCCGAAACGACGGCCACAGGTCCATCGGTGCGTAGGCGGCCACCATGGCGGCCCCGGCCCCACCCACCGCAAAGCCAAGAAAGGCCCGCCGCCCGGGACGGTGCTGCCGCTGCAGCAGTGCCCGATGCTGACGCGCCAGGGCCGCATCGGCCCGCAGCAACTGCGCCCCGGCGGCGCCCATGAGTTGCCACTGACGCATCGCTTCCTGAAAGGCGGCGCGGCGTTGCGGCTGCGCCTCCATCCAGCGCTGGAAGGCGCCCGCCTCCCAGGCCGTGACCGGCCCGGAATGCAGCTTGCGCACCCAGGCCTGCGCATCCAGGTGTACATCCATCGGGGAGGGAGGGGAGCGGAGTGTCATCGTTTTGAAACCATTCCATCCCTAGACGGATGGCCGCCAGCAAAACCGCAATCGGCACAACAAAAAAACATCGCGCCCCTCACACAGGCCGATTCAGGCGTTGCGCGCAGAACTGCTGGGCGGCCTTGAGTTCCGACTCCACCGTGCGCAGCGAAATGCCCAGATGGCGCGCCACCTCCTTCTGCGGCCAGCCCTCCAGGCGCACCAGCAGCACCACCTCGCGGCGGCGCGTTGGCATCTCGGCCAGCGCCGCCATCAGGCAGGCCATCTCCGAGCGCACTTCGGCCAGCTCCGAGGGGCCCGGCGAAGGGTCGGGCAGCGTGTGCATCAACTCCTCCACTTCTTCGGTGGAGAGCAGGCGGCTTTGGCTGCGCTGCACGTCAATGGCCAGATTGATGCCCATGCGGACCAGGTAAGCCTGGGGGTTCTGAACCGGCCCGGCGATCTCGGGCTCACGCTCCAGCCTCAGCCAGACTTCGTGCAGCGCATCACTGGCCAGCTCGGTATTGCCCAGCTTGATGGCCAGGCTCTGACGGATCTGGTCATATTTCTGGACCAGCAGGTTGCGCAGCAGCGGCAGCACGCCTTCACTCATCGCCACCCTCCTGGGAGGCGCAAGGGACCGGCGCCGGCTTTCGGGTCGGCAGAATGACCAGGGCCAGAGGCTGCTGCAGGGACGGAGGCGGCAGGGCCTCCAGCCGCAGGCCTTGCAATGTGGCGACGATGGCGCGGTCCCGCCCCGGGCTGCCGGTGCTGCCCAGCAGTTGCGGCGCCTTGAGGCGCCCCGTCGCATCAACTTCCAGCAGCAGGATCGCCCGGTAATTCCCGGGCGCCGTCAGCCGACGCGCACACAGGGCCTGCCAGACCCGCTGCTGCACCAGGCCGTCGTAGCTGCGGTCCAGGCGGGGCGCGGACACATCGGCCTCGAGGTCCTCCCGGAGCACGAAGGAATCGCTGTCGCCGCCCTCGCCCATCCGTTCCGCCCGCAGGCGGGTGCCGATCAGCAGCAGATCCAGCGCTTCCTGCGGGGTGAAGTGGCCGTCAATGGCGTGGGAGCGGCGCTGCGCCACCAGTTCGTCACTGAACAGCACGGTTTCGTCGGCGACCACCGCATAACGTTCCAGGGCCTGCGCCAGCGGCAGCGCAGGAATGCTGAAATACAGCGGCGCACGAGCGCCCGCCGCCGCCGTCATCGCGGGTTGAGTGGCCGCACGCGCAGCCGCCGGTGCGGGCGCCCCTGCCAAGGACAACGCGCAGGCGTACGCCGCCGCGCGTCCTAGATCCACACGCGACGCAGCCAGCACCGGGAGGCCCTCCGCCAGCCATCGCAGGAGCCCAGGCGCCCCTCATCAACCGTCCGGGAGATGTTCCTCCGGCGGTCCACCACGCCCATCAGCAAGTCCACGTTAGCCTTGGTTCAAAAAGTCGAAATGTTTCCGGTGGAACGTTGCGATGCGATGACAGCGAGACGACGCCCCCTGAAGTCGGCGGGTGGCTGCGCCGATGCAGGCCTTATCTGGCAGCGGCTCTTCCCAATGACCCCAGTGACCCCAGTGACCCCAGGGCCCCCAGCCCCCCCCCTGGCGCCAGTGACGAGCCCACCGCTTCATTGAGTCGGACCGCCGGAGCGGCCGCATGGGCCCGATTCACGCCCTCCAAACCAGCAGCCGCCTGGATGTGGTGCGCCCGCAGCGCCTGCAGCAGCCCACGATTGATCCGAAACTCTTCATGGTCGTCGGTCACAAAGGCCGAGCCGTTGAGGCAGCGCCAGACGATGTCGACCGCATGCGCATCGGCACAGACGCGGTTCAGGTCCTGCTCAAACGCCTGCGGATCCGGCAGCGGATCCGACCGCAGCGAATAACCGACGAACCAGCGCCACAGCATGTTGTAGCCCATGCCCTCGCGAACGCGGCGCGGGTCGGGCAGCGAATACACCACCTGCAGCAACCAGGCCCGCACCAGCATGCGGCCCTCCAGGCCGCTCCGGCAGGACGCTTCCAGTTCCGCAATGAACCGGCTTTCAAACGCCAGCGTGTTGTCGATGGCCTCTCTCAGGTGCACCAGCGGATGCTCCGGTGGCACCAGCGCCTTCAAATGATCAACGGCCATCCACACGGGGTGCGAGACGATCCACACCCAGGGAACGCCATAGCGGTCCACCGGCACCGGTTTGCTGCGGGCCATCTCCACATGGCGGGACAGTTCCTTGTCCAGCGTCTGCATGGACACGCTGGGTGCGTATTCGCCGGCTGCATCATGGTCTGGCCTCCGTTTTCTCATCTTGACCTCCGCCCTGTTGGGGGACGCTTCACACACGGTGGCAGCCGGAGGCTGGTCCGCGCATTGAGGCGCCCTATCCATCAGACGAGTGGCGCGGTGGGAAACCGCAGGCTTTCGATCCGGATTCACCACTCGCGGCTTCAGCGATGTGCGCAATGCAGAACGCCAGACTGGCGAACCAGTCTGGCGAGCTCACCTGCCGAAGCGGTGAGTCAGATCACTCAGCGGCCGGTCACGCTGGAGCAGGCGGTGCCGTTGATTTCCAGCGAGGCACCCGAGGTCAGGAAGGTCTGCTGGATGGCGGTGAGCCAGGCGGCGGGCAGCTTCACGAAGTTGTGGGTGGTGATGTAGCTGTCGTAGGTACCGCCGACCAGCTTGCTGACAAAGTCCTTGGTCGCATAGGCTGCGCTGCCGGAAGCAGCCCCGCCGGCATAGCACTGACCCAGGATCAGGTTGGTGGTGCCGTAGATGGGATAGAACGACGCGTTGTAGGTGTAGGCCGGCACCCAGTTGATCGGGTTGGCACGGGCCAGGGTCGTGGCCGGGGGGGCCGGCAGCGCGGAGCGGATGGCGTCGTCATTGGGCGAGAAGCCATTGATGCGGGCCACCACGGCATTTTGTTCACCGGTGTAGCCAGGCTCGGGGCTCAGGTAGCCCAGGCTGTGGTTGGCGGTCACGGCGGTCTTGACACCACCGCTGCCGGCGCCGCCCACCCACACATCGGGCAGGCCGTCGTTGTTGGCGTCCTGTGCGGCGGTGAGGGCCGGCAGGGCGCTGGCCACCATCGTCTTGAAGTTGTTGGAGACGGTGAAGGACTTGCCAAACGGTGCGCAGGCCTGGTTCAGGAAGCGCGACAGCAGCTCGGTCGTGCCGCTGTTGTCGGTGCGATAGACCACGGCGATCGGGCTGGCTGCGCCCACGCCACCGTCATCGGCCACCGTCGTCACCTGGTTCCAGGTGCGAGCGCCGCTGTCGAACGAGTAGATCTTGCACAGCTCTTCGGTGCTCAGGTTCAGCGTGGTGATGCCGGATTCCTTGTAAGGCAGCAGCACGGGGGTGGCGACAGCGGGGATCTGCACCAGACGGCCATAGTTGGCCACGGTGGAAGCGCTGCCGTTGTTGTAGGCCGCGTTGTAGGTGGTGATTTCGGCGCTGCTCAGCGCGGAATCACTGCCCACGATGTGCACCGTGCCGGACTTGCCCAGCAGGGAGGCATTGTTGGTCAGGAAAGCGGTCTTGCCCGTGCCGCTGCCCGTCCCCAGATAGGTCCAGGTACCGAGGATCGGGCCATTGGTGATGATGTCTTGGTACATCGGCTGCGGCAGCGTGGCGCCGCCAGAGGTCACCGATTGGGCAGCGGCGGCACCGGTCACAGCGATCAGGGCCATGGCCACGGCAGCATGCAGGCGGCCGATATGGAGATTCACGGATTTCATCAAGTTGCTCCTTGAACAAACCAGAGGTTGAAACACCAGACTCTTAGCCTCTCAGGCGCGGCCCCGTGGTGGTGAGGTGACACGCCTGTTCGACCTTTTGTCGAGGCATCGGCAGCACTGCAGGGCCGTGTTGCCGATGTGCTCATTCTTCGGTGGCAGGGTGACGGCCCATTGACCGGATCACCGGAACACGAGCGGTCAATCACGGGTGTGTGCAGGGCTGGAGAAGCGTCAGAGCGGGCCCTTCTCCGGAACTTCTCCCGAAGCGGCCGCAGATCCTCCCGAGCATTCGCCACCGTGCACTGGGAAACAAGGCGCGATACTGATTGGATGCAAGAACGCTTCCACGCCGACATTCTTCGCAACCCTCACAACCGCCGCATCCTGGAGCGCTGGGATGCACTGGCCTTGCCGGACGGCTGGCTGGTGGCGGGCTGTCTGTTCCAGACCGTGTGGAACCTGCACAGCGGCCGTGACCCCACAGCGGACATCCAGGACTACGACCTCTTCTACTTCAATCCGGACGATGTCACCGACGAGGGGGAGCGCCGCATGCAGGCGCATGCAGAGACCGTGCTGGGCGATCTGGGCATCACCGTGGAGGCCACCAACCAGGCGCGGGTCCATCTCTGGTATGAAAGCTACTTCGGCCATCCCTACGCACCGCTGGGCAGTTCGAAGGAAGGCATCGACCGTTTCCTGGTACCGGCCACCTGCGTGGGTGTGCGACCGGGCGGCGAGGTCTACGCGCCGAACGGGCTCGCTTCGTTGTATGCGGGAGATCTGCGGATGAACCCGCTGTCCCCGCATCGCGACCTGTTCGAACGCAAGGCGGCGTCCTATCAGCGACGCTGGCCCTGGCTGACGATCCATCCGCCCCAGGATCTGTCGCCAACGCGCATCGCAACCGCTTGACCCTCACGTCGCGTCAGGGCTGGGGGAGGCAACCGGTGCGCGCCGCAAGGCAGCGATGCACCGCCACCTTCGCCATCAGACGACAGCGGACGGTGCCCCCATGCGGGCATTGCGCATCAGGCGCGCGGCGAACAGGGTGATGGAGCGACCCCACGGCGTGTAGCGCGGCAGTTGGAACAGATCGGCCCCGGGCCGGGCCACACCCGCCGCCGTCGACACGGCAGCCTCAAAGCCCAGTTCCCGCAGCAGGGCCGCATGGCCGGCGTCGTAGTCGCGCACCGGGCGACCATTCGGATAAGCAAAGCTGCGTACCGGGCGGCCGGTCAGCCGTTCCAGAGCCTCGCGTCCCGCCTGCACCTGATGGCGCGCAGCGTCCAGTGTCAAGGTGGTGAGCACCGTGTGGTCCACCGTGTGTCCACCGACCTCATGGCCCGCATCTGCCAGCGCACGAAGTTGCGCGTCGCTGAGCATCAGGTCCTCCGGCAGCGGCCCCACCGGATGGGCCGCCAGCATCCGTGCCACCTGTGCATCCCGCTCCGCAGGCGCCAGATACTTCAGCTGCACCTGCAAGGCGGAGATGGCCTTCAGCCGTTCTTCCCCCGTCGAGATCGGATGCCGGCCCATGCCGATCGATGCCAGGTCGAGCACCGGTCCGTGGGCCCGACGCACGAATTCAATGACGGTGTCGCTGAACATGCGTCCGCCGTTGAGATACCCGGTCGCCACAAACACCGTGGCCTTGGCCTGGTGGCGCGCCAGGATGGGATGGGCCACCGTCAGGTTGTCCGCATAGCCATCATCAAAGGTGATGCAGGCGGCACGTCGGGGCAGACGTTTCTCGCGCAAGGCCTGCGCGGCCTCGGACACGGTCATCAGCGTGAAATGTCGCGACAGGAAGCGGGTCTGGGCCTCGAACAGCGCCGCGTCGATTTCGCCGGGGCGCAAGGGGTCCGGCACTGGCAGCACCCGGTGATAGATGAGGATGCTCAAGGCCGGCGCACCGCCCGGCCAGCCCAGCAGGCTCAGCGAGGCCAGCATCAGGCACCTCCCCAATAGGGCGAATGCACGTTGGCCGGGCGCGTGCCGGCGGCAATGGCTGCCTGGGTGCGCTGGTCCATCTCACGGGCCACGATGCGGTCCAGGGCCACCACCATCAGCACCAGGTAGTAGGGCATGTCGAAATAGACCAGGCTCAGGAATGCGCCGCCGGTGGCATAACCGATCAGGCCCACCTGGCACATGGCGGCCAGGTCCCGGGCCCATTGCAGCTCGGCCACATTGCGTGTGGCCCGGATCACCAGGGACGCGCGCCGCCAGGTCAGCCAGAAGATGCCCACGAACAGGAACAGCCCGACAAAACCATGCTCGCCCAGCGCCTGGAAATAGATGCTGTGCGCGGTGAGCGGAATGGTGGGGTCCGGCGCATATTTGGCAAAGGCCGCCGGCCCGGCCACGGTGAAACCTCCGCCCAGCGGGAACAGATCGACCGCCAGCCGCCAGGCCGTCTGCCAGGCGTTGATGCGGCCCATGGCCGAACCGTCCTGGTTGTAGGTCTTGATGGTCTCCATGCGGTCGGTCCAGCTCTCCGGCATGAACACGAAGATCAGCGGCAGGGCCACCAGCACCACCAAGGCCAGCGGCAGCTTGTTGCGACTCTTGAGCCACATGAAGAACGACATGGCACAGATGGCCAGGAAGGCACCGCGCGACTGCGAGCCCACCGCCGAGGCCATGCACAGCAGCATCGCCACCAGGGCCAGGTTCCGCTGCCATCGCTTGGTGGCCTGCAACTGCAGATATCGGATCAGCGGCACCGTCATGATGGTGGCCAGGGCCAGCGAGTTGTTGTCCTCGATGAAGGACCCCTCCGGCCCCCACACCCGCGCCGCGCCGCCGGTCATGATGGTGAACAGGCCGCCCTTGAGCCCGTAATAACCGATGGAAATCACCAGCACCAGGGCCAGCCAGTCCAGGTCACGCCGGCGTTGCACCACCAGCATGGACACCATCACCATCAGCAGCACCTTGAAGGCGCGGGACCAAGGCGCGAACTCGCGGTCCGGATAGAAGGAATGGATCATCGGCGAGACACCGATCCACAGCATCCAGATCAGCAACAGCACCGTCACGCCGTTGAACGGGAAGCGGGTGAGCTTGTCCCGGTGGATCAGCAGGCTGACAAACAGCGCCAGCGCAATCACCATCGACCACGGCGCGTCGTGGGCCCAACCGTAAGCCAGGCGGTGCGGGTTCATCACCCCCATCCACACCCAGCCCAGCACGCCCCAGATCGGCTCCTTCATCGTCTTCCAGATGAGCAGCGAAAACAGGGCCAGCATGATCAGGTCACGCATGTCGGAACTCCGGCACTCCACGGGCGGCCAACACCCGCTGGAACAAATCGATCTGGCCCTGGGTGGTGGCCTCCCAGGAGAACTGCTCGGCATAGCGCCGTGTGGCGGTACGGTCACGCGGCGCGGCCCGCAGGGCCCGCACGGCAGCGGCCACCCCTGCGGCGGTGCGCTGCAGCATCAACTCGCCCGCTTCCGGGCTGGCCACCACTTCCGGCGTGCCCCACACGTTGGACGCCGCCACCGGCGTGCCGCAGGCCATCGCCTCCAGCAGCACATTGGCCCAGCCTTCGCGGCTGGAGGCCAGCACCAGGGCATCCGCGCCCACATACACCTCCCGCAGCCGTGATTGCGGCAGCGGACCCAGGAACCGCACACGGTCGGTCACACCCAACTCGGCGGCCCGACGGCGCAAGGCGGCCTCTTCCGGGCCTGCGCCGGCAATGAGCAGATCGACGTCCGGCAACTCGGCCAGCGCCGCAATGACCAGCTCATGGCCTTTGCGTTCAATCAGATGGCCGACCGACGCCAGCGTGAAGCGTCCGGGCGCCAGACCCAGGGCCGTTCTGGCCGCGTCACGCCCACCGGGATGGAAGAGCGTCAGATCCACGCCATTGCGCAGCACATGGATCTTGGCGGCATCGGCACCGAGGTGCACCAGCTCATCCTTCAGCGCCGCGCAGACGGTGACCATGGCGTCCGCCTGGGCCGCTGCCCGCAGAATGAGCTTGCGAGGGAAGCTGTAGGCCGGGATGAGATTGATGTCGGTGCCGCGGGCGGTGATCACCAGCGGCTTGCCCAAGGCCTTGGCCACCATCGCGGCGGCCACACCGTCCGGATAGAAGTAGTGGGCATCGATCAGATCGAAGTCTTCACCCGCGCGTTGCAAGGCCCGCGCCGCCCGCAGTGCCGTCCAGGCCAGGGTGTAGGGCGCGCTGCTCATGCCCACCTTGGGCAGCCGGATGAAGCGGGGGTGGCTCACCGCCAATCCATGGCGCATTTCGTCCTTCGGCGTCGTGGCAAAGCGGGCATATTCACCAAAGCGTTCGGCCTTGAACGGGAACCAGGGCACCGGGGCCACCACGCGCGAGGTGACCTGTCCGGAGCCCACGAGATGGCGAAGACGGGTTTCCACAAAGATGCCGTGGCTGGGCATCTGAGCGCTGGGGTAGAGCGTGGAAAAGGTCAGCAGCTTCAGCATGGCTTTTGGCACGACCTCAAATCTTCACATCACCCAGCGTGGACGCTGGGGCGTCCCGCAGCGACCGCGCCAGCGCCACCACCCGTTCAGCATTGCCCAGCCAGGTCAGGTTCAAGCGGCCGATGGTGGCGTGGGCGCCCTCCCCCAGCCGCTGGCGCAGCGCTTCGTCATGGGCCAGGCGCGCCAGCAGCCCCTCCAGCGCCAGCGGCTGGGCAGGGTCGAAGAGCAGCGCATTGCGCTGATCCTCCAGCACTTCTTCGATGTTGGGCTGCCGGGGCGCGACGATGGCCTTGGCCAGCGCCAGATATTCAAACAGCTTGAGCGGCGAGGCGTAAGCCACCACCGCCGGCTGCAGGGCGATGTCAAAAGCGGCCACGTGGCGCGGCACGTCATCACGGGAGATGACCCCGGTGAAACGCACCCGGTCCCCCAGGTTCAGCTCCCGTGCCAAAGCCTCCAGGTCGGCACGCGCCGGGCCGTCCCCGACCAGCAGCAGGCGCGCATGACGCGGCGCATCGCCACTGGCCATCCAGCGGATCACCCGGTCCATGCCATGCCAGTCCCGCACGAAACCGGTAAAGCCCAGCACCAGCGCGTCCGGCCAGCCCAGGGCCGCCTTGGCCTCGGCCGGTGTTGGTGCGCCTGCGAAGTGCTCTTCATTGATGCCGTTGGGCACCACCATCAAGCGCTCCGCCGGCACACCACGCGCGGCCACCAGATCCCCCAGCACCCGGGTGACCGGCAGCACCATGTCGGCGCCGCGCCAGACCAGGCCCTCGGCCCACCGCGCCAGGCGTGGCAGGGCCAGACCGCCAAAGCGCTCGCGTTCATCGGCCAGCGGTGCATTCACTTCCAGCAGCAGCGGCAAGCCGGTGCGGCGCTTGAGCAGCAGGCCGGCCAGCAGATAGAGGTTGTAGCGCTCGTAGATGGCGTCGGGCCGGAACACCCGGGCGGCACGGGCCAGCCGCCGGTAGGCCAGCAGTGAATAACCCAGCTCCAGCAGCTCATAGACCCACTTGGGCAAGCGGGCACGCAGGCGCTGCACCCAACCGACGTCGTCGCCCATGCGGGCCTTGTCCTGCGGCCGGGACTCCCCGCCCGGCGCCACGACCATCACCTCATGCCCCAAGGCACGCAGCGAGCCAATCATCTCTTCGATATGGACCGCCTGGCCGTCCTTGGACGCGGTGCGGTGGTGATAGAGGATCTTCATTCGAGGGGCCGTTGGTGACGTCAGGCGGCCTGGCGCATCGGCGCCATGCCCATGACGTTGCGCAGGAACGCGTCATACATCAGCAGCGTCCACAGGGGCGTGCTGTGGTCCCGGCTGCCGTTCTCATGCTGCTCCACCAGTTGCCCGATGGCCTTGAGGTCGAACCAGCCCGAATCCGCCAGCGGGCCGCCCAGCAGCGAGCTGCGCACCCGCTGGCGCAGCGGCCCGCGGAACCAGCGCGACAGTGGCACGGCAAAGCCCATCTTGGGCCGGTACAGCACGTCCCGGGGCAGATGCGGCTCCAGCGATTTCTTGAAGAGATACTTGCCTTCCCCACCGCGCAGCTTGAGATGTGACGGCAGCGTGCCCAGCCACTCCACCAGCGGATGGTCCATCAAGGGTTCACGCACTTCCAGCGAATGCGCCATGGACGCGCGGTCGACCTTGGTGTTGATGTCCCCCACCAGATAGGTGTGAAGGTCGATGTATTGAATCATCGCCAGCGGGTCATCGGTGTTGGCCCGCTCGGCATGGCGCAGGAACAGCTCGCGGGCGTTGTAGCCGCCCAGCTCCGATTTGAAGCGGGCACTGTAGAGCGGCAGACGCTCGTTGTCCCGGATCACGGACATGGTGTGGAAATAGGCTTCCACCGAATTGCGCGCCAGTGCCTGGAAGGTGGTCTTGGCCCGGAAGACGCGCGGCGCCCAGTCCGCCTTCGGATACAAACGGCCCAGCGTGCCGAACAGCGGGCGGCGCAGGCCCAGCGGCAGGCTGGCCCGCATGCGCTCTTCCATCATGTGCAGCCTGTAGCGGCGGTAACCGCCGAAGCTCTCATCACCGCCGTCCCCGGACAGCGCCACCGTGACATGCTTGCGCGCCAGTTGGCAGACGCGGTACGTAGGGATGGCGGAGCTGTCGGCGTAAGGCTCGTCGTACAGACGCGCCAGGGTGTCGATGAGATCGAAGTCGTCGCTCTGCACCATCTCCACATGGTGGTCGGTGTGATAGCGGTCGGCCACCTGCTGGGCGAATTCGGATTCGTTGTAGGCCGGGTCATCAAACGCGATGGAGCAGGTCTTGACCGGGCTCGTGCTCTCACCGGCCATCATGGCCACCACCGCACTCGAGTCCACCCCGCCGGAGAGGAAGGCACCGAGCGGCACCTCGGCAATCATGCGCAGCCGGACCGATTCACGCAGGCGGCGCAGCAGTTCTTCCTGCGCCTGGGTCTCGTCGATCTTGGCGTCCAGCGTGAATTGCACATCCCAGTAGCGGCGCGGCTGGCCCAGCGTCTCGCCGCGGCGGACCACCAGGGTATGGCCGGGCGGCAGCTTGAGAGCCTGGCGGAACACAGTACGCGGCTCGGCCACATAGCCCAGCGCAAAGTACTCTTCCACCGCCTGCGGGTCAATGTCGCGGCGCAGTTGCGGATGGGCCATCAGCGCCTTGAGCTCGGAGCCGAACACCAGCGCACCGTCGTCCAGCAAGGCGTAGAACATCGGCTTCACACCAAGCCGATCCCGCGCCATGAACAGCACATCCCGCGCCTGGTCCCACAGCACGAAGGCAAACATGCCACGCAGCTTCTGCACGCAGTCTTCGCCCCAGGCGGACCAGGCATGCACGATGACCTCGGTGTCGCTGCGCGTGCGAAACACATACCCCAACGCCTGCAGCTCGGCCATCAGCGACTGGTAGTTGTAGATCTCACCGTTGAAGACGATGCCCACCGTGCCCTGCGCATTAAACAGCGGCTGCTGCCCGGTGGCGATGTCGATGATGGACAAGCGGCGGTGGCCAAAGCCCAGGCCCGGCTGCAGATGGATGGAGCCCTCATCCGGCCCGCGATGGTGGAGCGTGTCGTTGATGCGATGCATCAGGGCGGCGTCGAAGTCGCGCCGGCCCCGGGTGTCGAAGATGCCGCTGATTCCGCACATGATGTTGTTCCCGTCAGTTCCCTGATGCCGGCGACTGGCCGCGCAGGCGGTCGTACAGCCCCTGATAACGAGCCACCATGGCCCGCATGCTGAAGTCCCGCTCCACCCGATGGCGTCCTGCATCCCCCATGGCTGCGGCCTGCGCCGGGCTGCGCGCCAGGCGCAGCAGGGCCGTGGCCATCGGCTGCGGATCACCCGCAGCCACCAGCAGGCCGCTGATCTGCGGGGTCACCAGGTCGGCATTGCCGCCGACCTCGGTGGCCACCACCGCCAGCCCGCTGGCCATGGCCTCCAGAATGGTGTTGGAGATGCCTTCGGCCAGAGAGGGCAGCGCGAAGACATGCAGGCCGCGCATCACCGCCGGCACATCGCTGCGCTCGCCGGGCAGCCAGGCCAGATCGGACATGCCGGCCTCGTCCAGCAGGGCCTGGCACTCGGCCCGCAGCGGGCCGTCGCCCACCATCACCAAGCGCAGCCGATCCCGCAGGTCCTGCGCCGCATGCACCATCAGGATAAAGGCGCGGGTGAGCATGAGCTGATCCTTCACCGCCTGCATGCGGCCCACCGTGCCGATGATCCAGTGCCGGGCAGGGTCGAACGGGCAGCCGTTGATGGGCTGCGCCTGACGCGGCACACCGTCGACAAGGCCCGCGCGGAAACGCTCGGTATCCACGCCGTTGACGAACTGGCTGACACGCGCCTCGGGCACGCCGATCGGACCGGTCAGGTAGTCCCCCAGGTCGCGGGACAGAGCGATGTAGTGCGACACGAAGGGGCGATAGAAGCGGCGCACCCGCTGATAGGTGCGATTGCGGCCATCCAGGTCTCCCACATCCCGACCATGTTCTCCATGGATGCGTACCGGCACCCGCGCCAGCCAGGCCGGCAGCTGCACCTCCAGCGCGGCGAGGTTGCGGCTGTGCACGACGGCGGGCTGCAGGGTGCGAAACAACCGGTAGAGCTGGGGATAGAGCCAGAAACCCTGGCCGGGGGGTTTGTTCAACGCAAAGAAGTCGACATCGTCGCGCTGCAGGCGGCGACGGAAGTCCGTCACCTCGGTCAGCGCGAGGATGGCGTGGCGGTAGCGGTCGGCCGGCATGTGGTTGATGAGGTTGACCACGCCATTCTCCAACCCACCGGTGTCAAAGCGGTACATCACATGCAGCACCAGCGGGCGCGGGTCTCCCCGGCGGTCGCTGCCGTGGACCAAGGGCAGACGGACGCTCATGGCCGCCCTCCCGTGGCTGCCGGTGTGTGCTGCGAGCGCACGCGCTGCAGCTCGGCATCGATGGCCGGCCAGTGGTGTTGCATGAACTGCCGCAGCCGCTGCGGTGCGGCCTCGTCCTGTGCGGTGTAGACCAGCACCAGGGCGGCATCATCGCCCTGCCCCGTCATGCGGCCCCAGGCGCCCAGCAGCCGGGCGCGCCAGTCGCTGACCATCGGGCGCCCGTTGATCCAGTACACATGCCAGGCCAGCAGACGGCGGGCGCTGCTGGCTTCCAGACCGGCGGCGCGGATGTCCGTGGTGAGCATCGGCAGCTCCGTGGCTGTGGACAAGGGCACCGAGGTCTGGCCGCGAGACACCGCAGCCCATTGTTTGTTGTCCGGCATCACCACCAGGTTGCTGGAGCTGACCAGCTTGCGGTCGTAGTCCTGGTCGCGGAAGTATTGGAGATGAAGACCGACTTCCTGCGCCGCGCTCGGGTCAGGGCCCTGGCTTGAACTGCGTGGGACGCCTGGACTGGCTGGGACGCCTGGATCAACCGGACCGTTCCCGCCAACGCGGGCAAAGCGCTCATGCACGCTGGCATTGGCCCCACTGAATCCGGGCTGCCAGGCGTCGGCGGGCACGGGGCGGACGACCCAGCCGCCCGCAGGCGAGAGTGCTGTCAGCCCGGTCACCACCGTACCACTGCCCTGCCGCAGCCAGGCGCTGGCGGCCACCGGCAGCATCAGCACCGCCACCAGCGCCGTCGCGCTCACCCAGGGGGACGCCGCCCCGGCCCCGTCGGCCGACCGGCGGTCCGTCGCCGGCTGGAGAGGCCGCTCCGCTTGCGCCCATCGCCCACCGATCAGGAACATGACCAGCATCACAAGGCCGAAGAAGACCCAGCCGTAGATGAGATGGTCCACGCCCACCGCCAGGGTGTTGCCGGAGAGATGGCCCATGAGGACGATCAGATAGGCCCGTGCCCAGTTGGCCACCAGCGGCAAGGCCAGGGCAAAGGCGATGAAGGCCAGGCGGCGGCGCAGTGTCTGATAGCTGAGGTAGGCATAGAGCGTGCCGACCATCAGCGATGCAATGAGATACCGCACGCCGGAACAGGCCTCCACCACCGACCATTGGCCGCTGGGGATGATGAACTGCAGGCCCTCCTTGTAGACCGGAATGCCGCTCAGGCGCAGGGCCAGCACGGTGAAGCGCGCGGTCCACTCCATCAACTGCGGCAGCAGGAATTCGCCGATAGGCACGCAGAAGAACAGAAACGCCAGCGGAAACATCATCTCCCGCGTCACCGCAGGGCCCAGCACCGCCGGCACCAGCAGCACCAGCATGGCCACCAGCAGGAACTGGGTGGCGGCATTGATGGCCGCGAAATCCGCCAGCAGCCACACCGCACCCATCAGGGCGATCGGCACTGCCAGCCAGGGCATCGGCCAAGGCGTCAGTGACGCCACCACGGCGCGGCGCCGCCAGGCCAGCCACAACACGATCGGCGGCACCAGAAACGCATGGGTGAAGGTGCCGGACCGCCACCAGATGTTCACCATGCCCAGCGCCGTCTGCCGGTACAGCAGCAGCAGCACGAGCACCAGCAGCCCCAGCACCAGCAGCGGGCGGCGCCAGGCGGCCGGCAGGCTGACCGGGCCCAGCCGCTTGGGTGTGGTCACGCTCATGCGGCCCCCTCGGGGCTGCGAGGCAGGTAGTGGTCCAACCGGGAGAGATGGGCGTGCCAGCTGAACTGGCGCAGCACCCGTTCCCGGGCCTGCTGCCCCATCGCCTGGGCGCGCTGGGGTGCGGACAGCAGCGCATGCACCAGTTCCAGATAGTCTCCAGCCGAGTCCGCAGACAGCAAATCCTGGCCGGCCAGCACACCATTGGCGCTGAGCGCTTCCACGCAACTGCGGGCCGCGACCACCGGGCGGCCCACGGCCATCGCTTCCAGAATCTTGTTCTGCACGCCGCGCGCCAGGCGCAGCGGGGCCACCACTGCAGCCGCATGCTGCAGATAGGGGCGCACATCCGGCACCGTGCCGGTCACCCGCACCGACTCCCCAGCCAGCGCCTGCACCGCCGGTGTGGGGCTGCGGCCCACGATGGTGAAGCGCAGCTTCGGCCAGCGTTGCCGCAGGCCCGGCAGCACTTCGCTGGCAAACCACTGCACCGCATCCACGTTGGGCCAGTAGTCCATCGCTCCGGTGAAGACCAGCGGCAGTTCGTCCGGATCAAACGGGTTGCCCTGCGCGGGCAGTGGCGAAAAATAGCCACTGTCCACCCCATTGCCCAGCGCCTCCACCGGCGCGCCGGAGGCAGAGAGCCGCTGGAACAGCGCCTTCTCGCTTTCGGTCACGAAGAAGGAGCAGCGCGCATGCTCGGCCACCTGCCGCTCGTAAGCGAGCAGTTCCCGGCCTTCACGGCGGTAAAGCCAGGACATCGGCCAGCGATGTGCCTTGGCATAGTCGGTCCATTTGGCGGAATCCACATCCACAAAGTCCACCAGCATGGGCACGTCGCCCATGGTCTGGCGCAGTTGCAGCGCGTACTGCGCCATGGTGGAGGAGAAGACGACGATGGCGTCAAAGCGGGGCCCCTGCGCCAATTGTTCAATCCAGGCCCGCATCGCCCGGTGCCGGTAGTAGGGCAGGCTGAGCGCCTCGCCGCTGATCAGGCCCCGCAGGCTGGCCAGTCGGGACGTGAGCGGGTTCAGGCCGGCCACAAACACATCCGCGCAGCACTGCCGCAGGGCGGGAACATGGGCCCAGTCTTCCCCATCGTCGATGAAGCTGCCCAGCACCACCTCGTGGCCGGCGGCCAGATGCTTGAGCAGGTGGTAGGAGCGCAGCTTGTCGCCCTTGTTGGGCGGATACGGCAGGCGATGGACGAGATACAGAATGCGGGCCATGCGCCCCCCTCAGCCCAGGCTGCGCACGATGTGCGGGCCCAGCCAGTTGGCCACGCCGATCGGCAGACGCCGCCAGGCCTTGATCATCAGCTGGTACTTGGCATTGCTCGGGTTGTTCTGCGGCACGGCGTCGCGGCGGTACAGGCAGTACTCGTAATGCAGCGGCGTCGGCTCAAAGCCCCAGTTCTTCTTGAACGCAAACGAGCCCGTGCCCTGCTTGCTTCGGCCGTAGTCAAACACCTTGAGGCCGCGTGCGCAGGCACGACGCATCAGCTCCCAATACTTGAAGTCGTTGGCGGCCAGGTCCCGCGCTGCCACGGCGTCGCCCGCGTAGTAAGGCAACACCTCATCGCGAAAGTAGAAGCTCAGCACCCCGGAGAGCGGCTCGCCCTGTTCGCTGCTGACCACCAGCACTTCGGCCGCATCACCGAATTCATCCAGCAAGGCCTGGAAGTAGCGCTTGGGCATGGCGGGGGTGCCGTGGCGGTGGACGTTGTCGGCATACAGCGCAAAAAAACGGTCCACCGACGGGTCGATCTCAGCCTTCAGCTGGTTCTTGATGCCCTTGCGCACCATGGCCCGTTGCTTGCGGGGAATGGCCAGCATGTTGGCCTCTTCCTCGGGCAGGATCTCCTTGCGGAAGGTGACATACAGGTCCTGGTGCGGCCAGTCCTCATGGCGCCGGATGCGGTTGCGCATCTCCAGATGCTCCACCTTCAGCTGCTGGGCCGTTTCCCGTGCGGCCTGCTCCAGGGCGTCGGCGGCCTGCGCCGACGGAGCCG
This sequence comes from Roseateles sp. SL47, assembly GCF_026625885.1. Classification (NCBI taxonomy): domain Bacteria; kingdom Pseudomonadati; phylum Pseudomonadota; class Betaproteobacteria; order Burkholderiales; family Sphaerotilaceae; genus Roseateles; species Roseateles sp. SL47. Next base: position 5,405,494 of record NZ_CP113068.1, read on the forward strand.
CCACGCCGCCATAGACCGCAAACGGCAGGCTCACCAGCGCATGGCCAAACAGGCGGCTCTTGTTTTCCGCCAGTGGCAACACCCCTTCGATGCGGCCGTCCTGCTCCGCATAAAAGAAGTAGCCCTCGTGGCCGAACTGTCGGCGCAGGATGCGTTGCCAGCCGCTCAGGTGGAAAAACGTGGCTTCCGGGCAGGCCTGGACAAAGGCGTCCCAGCGGCGGGCTCCTTCGGCATCGTCCAGCGCAAGACGCCGGACGATCATGCGGCCTCCCGCTGCAGCACCGGGGCAGGCAGGAACAGCTCGTCCATGCGGGCCCAGTCGAAATCCGCCAGCAGTTGCTCGATGCGGCTTTCGGTGCGGCCGATGTTCACGTAGTGCCGGAAACGGGTCTTGGCATCGATGCCGCTGATGCGGGGCTGCTCCGGATCGATTTCCCAGGGATGGAAATAGAACACCGCGCTGCGGCCTTCGATGCGGTTGAAGCGTTCGATCATCCAGCGGGTCACCCCATAGGGCAGCAGGCGGAACCAGCCGCCGCCACTGCTGGGGTAGTTGCGTCCGCGAAAGCGCAGTGTCGTCACCGGCACCTCGATCAGCCCGGGCCGCACTTCATAGGCAAAACGCGGCGAATCGGGCATGCCGTAGTGATCGTGCTCGATGGGATAGACGCTGGAGCTGTAGCGGTAGCCGCAGTCGGCCAGCACATCAAAGGCCCAGAGGTTCGATTCACCGATGGAGAAGCTCGGCGCCCGGTAGCCCTTCACTTCCACACCGCCCAGATCCTCCAGCAGCTGTTTGGCGCTCAGGATGTCCTGGCGGAAAGCCTCGGGGCTCAGATCGCTGGCGCGCTCATGGGCATATCCGTGGCTGGCCAGTTCGTGACCCCGCGCCACAATGTCGCGCACGAGTTGCGGATAACGCTGGGCAATCCAGCCGAGGGTGAAAAAGGTGGCCTTGACGCCGCGTGCGTCGAGCAGGTCCAGGATGCGGCCCACATTGCGCTGCACGCGGCATTCACGCAGGTCCCAGTCCGCACGCTGGATGTAGGGCGCAAAGGCACTGACCTGGAAGTAGTCTTCCACGTCGATGCTCATGGCATTGCGGATGCGGGCGCGGGCCGCGGGAGTGGAGGGGGTCATGGGTTCGGTCCTTCCCTGGGCGTTCGAGTGCGGGCCGCTCACGGCGACTTCACCGCACTCACCAGCTTCTGCAGCAGGGCCAGCGTCTGCTGGTTGATGCGTTCCAGCCGCATCAGGCTGTCCTCGATGCGTTGCAGCCGGGCATCCTGGCCTTCCAGGCCCAGGCCGGCCAGTTCCTGCGCCAGCGCGCCCACATCGGCGCCCACATCGGTGCCTGCCGCGTGCGCCTGGAGGCGCAAGCGCGCATGGTTCACCTCCGGCGAAGCCTCCTGCACCGGCTCCCCGGCAGCATGGAGCGAGACCGTCACCACCGGCGGCGGGGCAAAGGCCGATTCGCGGGACAGATCGGCCACCACTTCCTCGACATCGGCCACCGTCAGGTGGATGCGTTCGGCCATGAAGCCCAGCAGCAGCAGGCGGTCGCACAAGGTGTTGATGCGGCGCGGAATGCCGTGGCTGGCCCGATGCAGCGCCGCGAAGGCTTCCGGCTCGAAGGTCGGCTTGCCATCGGCACCCGCGCATTTCAGGCGGTGCTCGATATAGCGCTGGGTGTCCTCCTCATCCAGCGGCCCGATGTGACAGCTGGCCGCAATCCGCTGGCGGAACTGCTCCATTTCCGGGCGCTGCAAGATGGCGCGGAACTCGGGTTGCCCCACCAGGAAGGTCTGCACCAGCGACTGGTTGCCAAACTGAAAGTTGGACAACATGCGCAGCTCTTCCACCGCGCGCGCAGTGAGGTTCTGGGCCTCGTCGACGATGAGCAGGCAGCGTTTGCCACGGCTGGCCTCGCTCACAAAAAAGGCCTCCAGCGCCATCAGCACTTCGCTTTTGGGCAGGTCCTTCACCCTCACGCCGAAGGCCGCCCCCACCAGGCGCAAGGTGTCTTCCGCATCCAGCTGGGTGGTGACCACATTGCCGATCACCACATGGCTGCGGTTCAGGCTGTCCAGCAGGCCACGCACCAGCGTGGTCTTGCCTGCGCCGATTTCGCCGGTGATGACGATGAAGCCATCACTGCGCAGCACGCCGTAGTCCAGATAGGCCTTGGCCTTCCGGTGCTGCTTGCTGCCGAAATAAAAACTGGGATCGGGGCTGAGCTGGAACGGCTTGCTGCTCAGCCCGTAGAAGGCCTCATACATCGCGGTAACTGCCTAGAAACGCTGCGTCACCTGGGCGTAGACCGCGTTTTCGCGGTAGCCCAGGGACTGGTCGTCGGAACGGGTGTGGCGCAGGCCCAGCGTCGCATCGGTGCGGGGGCCCAGGCGGGTGGTGGTGGTGGCGTAGACCGACGACATGCCTGTAGAGAGGCTGGCGCCGGTGCCATCACCGCTGCTGGTCTGGCGGGTGTAGGTGAGGTTGCCGGTGCTCAGCGGCGTGAAGCGGTAGGCCACGCTGAGCGTGACACCCCGCTGGCGGATGTTGCTGGCCAGGGCGAGATCGTCGCTGCTGGTCGTGGTGGTGCTCAGGGCGCGGCTCTTGTTGTCGTTGGCGGCCACGGTCAGGGTCAGGCGCGGGCCGCTCCAGGCCAGGGCCGCTTCGTTTCGACGTTGCAAGGTGGCACTGTTGGTCAGGAAACCGCTGCTGCTGACGGCGTTGGCGCTCAGGCCCATGGCCGCGAGCATGGCGCGCACCAGCGCGTCGCGTTTGGCGGCGTCGGGCTCGATGCTGCTGTATTGCAGGTCCAGCAGCTGGTAGTTGGTCATCTGGCCGCTGGGGTCGCTGCCGGTGTTGACCGCCTGGGTGCTGGTCAGGCGCAGCACCAGCTGGGTCATGCGGTGCTCCAGCACCGCGTTGTGGCTGTTGCCGTAATGGTGGTGCTGCCAATCACCGCTCAGCGTGGTGCGGGGGGTCGGTGTCCACTTCAGGTTGAGGCCGTAGATGGTGCTGGTGTCGTCGCCCAGGTAGTCGCTCTTTTCGCGGCCGGCGCTCACCCCCAGCACCCAGTCGACATCCGGCACCCAGTTCAAGGTGCCCACGGTGCTGCTGCTGCGGTTGTCCTGGCCGGTCAGGTCGTAATGGACCCGCCGCGTGTAGGCCTGCAGACCCCAGTTGAGCGCCCTGCCCTGCGGGCCGCTCAGGCTGAAGCTGAGCGTGCCTTCCTTGGTGTCGCCGCTGGCGGAACTGTTGCCGCTGCCGCCCTCGCTGGAATCGCGCACCTGCCCGGTGGCGCGCAGCTCGAAGCTGGCCAGGGTGCTCAACATGCCGCGCCAGTAAGGCGAGACCGTCAGCGTACGCACCTCGGTGCGGTTGGGGTTGTCCAGGTCGTTGCTGGGCGAGGTCTGGCCGAAGGCCGAGATCGACTGCTGGCTGATATTGCCGGTGGCATCCACAAACACGGTCGAAGGAATCAGCTCCGCATTGCCACGCGCCTGCAGCTGGTTCTGCACACGGCTGCTCTGGTCGCTCTTGAGGTAGACCAGGCCGTCCATCGTGTAGTCCAGCACCCCACGCACCCAGCCGGTCCGGTTGGTGATGGTGATGCCGGGAGAAATGCCGGTGATCAGGGCACGGTCGCGGCGACCGTCGGGGGCCAGGGTCAGGTTGTCGGTCCAGGTCTCGGACAGGCCGATGCGCGGCACCACCGTCAGGCCTAGCCGTTTGGTGCCCTCGCCGCCATCGCTGCTGGCGCCATCGCTCTGCGCCCGCGCACCCGCCATCGCCCCCAGGCCCAGCAGCGCACAGGCCATCAGGGCGGCCATCGGGCAGGCGGCCTGGCGCCGGGAACGACGAGGGAAGCCGGCGCGGTGCATCGCCTCAGGCCTTGCCACTGGCCGCCGGCGTGTCGCCCTCGGCGTCAGCCCCGTCGCGACGGTAACCATAGCCATAGCCCTGGCCATAGCCGTACTGGCCATAGTGATAGCCGTAGCCGGCGTCTGCCTTGGCCGATGCCTGGTTCAGCAGCGCCATCTTGAGCGGGCAGCTTTCGATGGTGGCGATGGCCTGCATCACCGCGCTTTGCGGCGTGCGCTCGGCCTGCACCACCACCACGATCTGGCCCATGTGGGTGGCCAGCACCCGGGACTCGGTGGTCAGCAGCAGCGGTGGGGAATCAAAGATGATGATGCGGTCGGCATAACGCTTGGCCATGTGGTCCAGCAGCCCGGTCATCGCATCACTGGCCAACAATTCGGTGGCGCGCTCGTGCGGGCGTCCGCTGGGCAGCAGCGTCAGCTTGTCGACATTGGTCTTGATCAGCACATCGGCCATGTCGACCGAGTTCTCCAGCACGTCCAGCAGACCCGGGCCGGGCGGCAACCCCAGCATCCGCAACATGGACGGGCGGGCCACGTCGGCATCCACCAGCATCACGGTGTTGTCGAACTCGGCCGCGATGCTCATGGCCAGGTTCAGCGAGGTGAAGCTCTTGCCCTCTCCAGGCAAGGCGCTGGTCACCATGATCAGATTGGCGTTGTGCAGCGTCGCCGCGCCCTTGCCCATGGCATTGCGGATCAGCGGGCGCTTGACGTTGCGGTATTGATCCGCCAGGTAGCTGCGCGGCGCATTGGGAGTCAGGAAGCCCTGGGCGGCCAGCGCCTCCAGGTCCAGTTCCACCCGCTTGGAACCGCCCTCCTGCGGACCACGCGCACGCGGCGCCGATGCGGCGGCACCACCGGCAGCTGCAGAGATCGGCGCGTTGAACGCGTTGGCCCCAGGCGCGGCGGCAGGTGCAACCGTGGGGGCAGCGACGGGTGCGGCCACTGGCACAGCCGACTGAGCCGCCGGGGCGGGCCCCAGGTCCACGCCGGCCTGCTTGAGTTGTTCCAACCGTTGGGCGGCTTGTTCGATCAGGCTTGTCATCGCGTCACCCCACCTGCCGGCTGAGCCAGACGGCCATGCCAATCAACCCCAGCGCATACAGACCTGCCAGGCTGCCCGAGGCCACGCCGAAGCGCAGCAGATCCACCTTGGCCCGACGCCGGTCCTCCTGCGTTTCCTGCCGGGAGACGACGCCCAGGATGGGCAGCTCCAGGCGATGACGCAGCTCGCTCAGGTCATGGAAGACCGGACGCACCTGGCTGGCGGCAAAGGCGGTCACCAGCCCGGCCAGCAGCGCCACCACCAGACCGGCGCCCAGCAGCATCAGACGGTTGGGCGCCACCGGCTTGGACGACGCCCGGGGGGGATCGATGATGCGGAAATCCGCCACGCCGGAGGTGTTGTCGAGGTCGGTGGACAACGCGGCCGATTCCCGGCGGGAGACCATTTCCTCGTAATTCTTCTTGATGACCTCGTAATCGCGGTTGAGCTGGGCGAATTCCGCCTCCAGCTGCGGCGCCATCTTGATGGCCCCTTGCGCCAGGGCATACCGGCCCTGCAGCTCGTCCACCCGGGCGAGCAGCGACGCCACTTCCACTTCCTTGGTGGCCAGCACCCGCGCCAGTTCCTGGTTGGCCAGGCTGTCCGCGCGGCCACCGGCGGCCACCGGGTTGTTCAGCGCGGCCTTCTGCAGGTCGGCCACTTCCTTTTTCTTTTGCTCTTCCAGGTCCTTGATCAGACGCTTGGTGTTCACCACGTCCGGATGCTGGTCGGTATAGCGCTGTTGCAGCGCGTCAAGATTGCGCTTGAGGCCTTCGATGCGGCTGTCGATTTCCGGCGTGGCCAGTTTCTGCGAGCTTTCCTGCATCAGGCTTTGCAAGCTGCCGCCACTGGTACTGCGCTTGTTGTCGATCTCCAGCTGCTGCTTGGCCATGTCACGGGCATTCACCGCCTCACGCAACTGCAGCCGCGCGGCGTCCAGCTGGGCACTGGCTTCGGCCAGGCGGGCCGCCGAGTCCTTGCCGTCCTGCGCGGTCAGTTGCAGGTTGCGCAGGCGGAATTCCTTGCGGCGGGCTTCAGCCTCTTCCAGCTTGGTTTCGTAGTTCTTGATCTGTTCGTTCAGGAAGGTGGCGGCGGTGGTGCTGTCCTTGCGGCTGGCCCCCAGGCTGGATTCCATGAAGATGCTCAGCAGCGAGGCCACCACCTTCTTGGACACCTCCGGCGACGAATCGCGGTAGGAGAGGATGTAGAGATTGTTGGTGGTGCCACCGGCCGACTGGATCGACAGGTTGCGGGTGACGCGTTCGATCAGCGCCTCCTGGTCGGACTTGGAGGTGGCGCGCAGGTCCAGATCGGCCATGCGCACCAGCTTTTCCACATTGGGCCGGCTGATCAGGGTGCGGCTGAGCACGCTGACCTGCTGCTCGGTGTTGTTGAGCACCGCCAGGTTGGACATCAGCGGCTTGAGGATGGATTGGGTGTCCACATACACCCGAGCGCTGGCTTCAAAGCGGTCGGGCAGCACAAACACCACCACCGCCGCGATGATGCCCACCAGCCAGGCAGCCATGAGCCCCGGCCAGCGGTAGCGCCACATGCGCTTGAACACAGCCATCAGCTGGGCGATGAGGGAATCCATGCGGCGATCTCTCTATGGGGCGGTACTGCGGAAAAACGGGCCCGGCGCAGGGTCGGCCACGACTCCTGCGTGCGATCCGGCGCCAGGAATCAAAGAATGCTCTGGGGGATGATGAGGATATCGCCGGGCCGCATCTCGACATTGGCGGACACGTCGCCACGGCGGATCAGGTCCTTGAGCCGCACGGAATATTGCTTGTTGCCCTCGGCGGTCCGCAGGATGCTGGCGCCGTTGCCGTCGGCAAAATCAGTGAGTCCGCCGACCGCAATCATCACGTCCAGCAGCGTCATTTTCTGCTTGTACGGCAGGAACATCGGCTTGGCCGCTTCTCCCACCACACGGATCTGCTCGCTGTAGGGGCCGACAAAGCTGGTGACGATGACGGTCACCACCGGGTCGCGCACGTATTTGGAGAGGGTCTTTTCGATGTCCCGGGCGATTTCCACCGAATTCTTGCCCTGCACCGGCAGCTCATCGATCAGCGGCGAGGCAATCTTGCCGTCCGGACGCACCGGCACGGTGGTGGACAGCTCGGGGTTGCGCCAGACAATGATGTTGAGGTTGTCGCCGGCACCCACCACATAGCTGTAATCGGCCTGGCTGGCGCTCACCGGAGCGGGCGGATATTTGCCAGCGGTGGAGCAACCGGTCAAGGCCAGGCTTGCCGCGATCAGTCCCCCGACCATCCGCAGGATCGTGCGGCCCGTCCAGTGCATTGACCCAGTCTTCTTGAACATGTCCACCCCTCTGGAAACTAGCCGGATTGCACCTCAGTGCGGCCGGGTATGGAACCCCCTGGACTGAGGGCGATCCCCAGGGGGCGTGATGGAATTCCGTGCTACTTCACCGCTGGTGCGGTAGAAGGGCAAGGGGCGTTCATCCCCCCCGAAGCAGGGGTTTGATCAAACTGATCAGCAAGCGCTGAATCGGATTGGCATTGCCGCCCGGACGCCAGGTATGTTTGAGAATGCCTCGGTAGGCATCCAGATGCAGGCCCCACGGGGCCGCCCTCAGCGGGCCGCGCTTGAGCAGCAGTTTAAGCACCTGGGTGGCCATCACCCCGGCGCACAATTCACAGGCCATGCCGGTGGACGGTCCCCGCCGCTCCGCGAAATTCACCGATTCCGGCACCACCAGGTATTTGCGGTTCAGCATCGCGGGCGACACGCCGGCGATGAACCGGGCGTATTGGTCGTTGGAGGGGCGGCCTTCGAGCTTGAAATAGTCCTCGAAGCTCATGCCCGTCGGGCTGAAATAAAGAAAAGCCGCCCCCATGCCCAGTGGGGCGGCGGTCATGGCGGGAATGCCCAGTTCGCGGCAACGCTGAAACACTTTGCGACGGGTGGGCAGGACAAACAGGTCGAGGCTGTCCACATACACGTCCACATCCTTGAGGAAATCATCCAGGTTGTGGTCCTGCACCCCTTCCGGAAACAGGCGGATATTGCTTTCCGGATTCACATCCAGCGCCATCCGCTCCATCACCTTGAGTTTTGGGTGGCCCATGGTCGACATGAAGGCGCCGGCCTGGCGGTTCATGTTGTGGACATCGAACTCATCGAAATCGGCGATGTTGAAGTGGGCCACGCCCAGGCGGGACAGCGTCAGGATATGGGCGCCGCCCACCCCGCCCAGGCCGGCAATGGCCACCCGGGCCCGGCGCAGGCGCTGCTGCTCCTCGGCGGTGACCCAACCAATGTTGCGGGAAAACGCCCGCTCATAGTTGAAGGTGTGGCCCGGCTGCCGGGTGGGGTCAGCGTCTGGTGGCACGGCGCTGGTCATGTGGAGCCCCTGCTTGTCTTTTGTGTGGTCTCAAGTATGCCGCCTGACAACCGAAGCGGCGGCGTGAGGCTGTCCCATCAACCGTGTCGACAAACTTGACACACGGCCCGAAGAATTCACGCAACCAAACGTTAAGTGATTGATTTTTAATGAACTTAGACGACTGGCACGGTCCTCGCTTTTATCTCCGCCAAGAAGTCGGCAGACACCGCTTCCCTGTGCATCTGGCAAGACGCATCTCAAAGGAGAGACACATGTTCAAGCAAGCGAAGCTCGCCCTGGCCTCCCTGGTGGTGGTGGGCGCAGCTGCGGCGCCGGCCCTGGCATCACCGCTGTATATCAATACGGGTTCCGACTTCAACCTCGAGCCCAACGGTTCCACCACGACGGCGGTGTTCGACCAGTTGGGCTACAGCGGCACCCTGGCCACTTCCATCTACCTGGGCGACCCCACGGTTCCCGGCACGACGGTGGTGGACACCAACATCCCGTCGATCATGAACTTCTACGGGTTCTCGGCGGGCACCAAGACCACCCTCAACGGTGGTTCGGTGAACGCGAACTACCCGAACATTCCGTCGCAGAACAACATCGACGCCCTGAACAACCCCGCCTCGCCGGACCTGAACGGTTTCAGCAATGGTGTGAGCTTCCCGCAATACGGCACGGGCGCCAACACCACGACCGGTCTGGGCGGCGCCTGGGGCCTGACCTACGCCTACCAGATCGTTGGCACGACCATCGACCTGGACGGTGACGGCGTGACCGACTCGGTGTCCTACACCACGGGTGTCTTCAGCGTTTATTACCAGAGCGCTACGAACGACCCGAACAACGGCAAGGAAGTGCTGCGCCTGATCGTGGACAGCTCGAGCGTTGAGCCGGGCAGTGTTTACATCAACGGTACCGTGGACTACAGCTATGCCGCAGGCGACAGCTTCATCCAGAACTTCTTCAGTTCCGGTCTGGGCCTGGGCACGCTCTACAGCAACTGGCAGAACAGCCCGATCTCGGTGAGCTGGATTCTGGACACCAACGTGGATTCGCCGCTGCCGTCGGCGTCGGAGCTGTGGAATTCCGGTTCTGCCCTGATTCGTCAATCGACCCTGGATGGTTCGCTGACGATCAACGTGCCGGAACCTGGCAGCCTGGCCCTGGTGGGTCTGGCCCTGGCCGGCCTGGGCTTTGCCCAACGCCGCCGCAGCGTCAAGTAATCTGGAACGCGGACCGCAGAGCCCGCGAGCCAGATGCACAGAGCCGCCTTCGGGCGGCTTTTTTCATGGGAGTGGTGAGCGTGGTGACCGCCGGGAGCGACTGCGCTACCGCGAGCGTGCCCGACGCTGCATCAAGGCGCTGACGGCCCCCGCGCCACCAAGACAGAACGCTTCCGCCACTTCGGTCCAATCGCCCAGCTTCTTTGCCTGCGCCGGCTTCCACATGTCGTGGGCTCCAGGATCCCCCACGATGTCAATCAACAGGTAGCCGTGCGCGAGCGAATCGACGTAGAAAAGGTTGCGGTCACTCGTACCTCGGAATCTCCACCTCTCCAGGGACTCGGGATCCGTCAGCGTCGGATGGAGGTGGACATGGGACAAGTCACGTTCCGTCTTGTTCCTACCGAACATTGCATGGGGATTCGGTTTGCCCGCAGCGGCCCAATCCAAGAACGAGGCTTTAAACGTTTGATGACCACTCGGTGCCAGTCCGTCCAGTTTGTCCTTCAAGGCCATGGACATCAGGACGGGCCGATGGAGATTCATTCGATATCGAACACCCCGGAGACGGCAGCCCCCCACGTCAAGCGCTCGGGATGGGCGTCCATGGCAGCGACCAAGGCATGTTCAGCATCGGAGAGCGTCGGTGCAGAGTCGGTGGGCGCCCCCTGGCCCCTAGCGGAGGCGCTCACACTCAAGCGCTCCGCACGCAGCGCGGCGCGGCCCACGGGGCTCGAGAATGGTGAATCGAACTTGGAGAACTTGGGCATCACAACTCCGCTGGTCGGTGGCTTCGACGCGATCAAAGCCGAAGGGAGCGAAACAAGCTGAGATTTTAGGTTCTTCGGCCCTGGGCTGCTGCAGAACTTGGTGTCGGCCGCAGCTTCTACCCGAACACCGGCACAAGTTGTTGATTTTTAAGGGGTTCAGATGTCAAACGACACCACCCGCACCTGTCCAACAGGTGCCAGCACCCGCCGCGCTCACCGCAACGGCGTCACCACCCCACGCCCCTGGGACCAGATGATGGCCACCACCTGCTGGGCGTCGTACAGCGCATTCACATGGCTGATCCGCATGGAGTAGTAGTCGCCTTCGGCTGCCATCACATCAAACAGCGAGCGCTTGCCCAGCTGCTGCCATTGCTGCAGCGTGAAGCCCCGAACCCGGTCGCTGTTGCGCAGGATCTCCACAATCCGCCGCGCACGGTCCAGGGACGACTGCGCCGCTTCATACATCTCCTGCACGCGGTAGCGCTTGGCTTCGATGGTGTCATCGCGCTGCATCGAGGCTGCCTGCGCCCGGCGTCGCGCGGACGTCAAGGCTGAATCAGCCCCCGGCTGCACGATGGGAATATTGACCTGGACACCACCGATCCACTCGTTCTGCTTGGACTGGCCCACGGTGGCAATGCCCTGCACCAGCAGGCTCACGCTGGGCTGTTGCCCGGCGCGCACCGATTCGGCATAACTGCGTTGGGCCTGCGCTGTGGCCGCGGCCTGCGACACATCAGCGGACACCAGCACATCCGCCAGCGCTTCATTCAGATCCGGCAGACGCGCCAGCACCGAACTCATCGCCGCCGGCCGCGGCAATTCATCGCCCACATACCGGCGCAGCCGGACCTCGGTCTGGCGCAATGCAGACACGGTCTGCTCATACGACAGATCCGCCTGCTGCAGGCTCTTTTGCGCCTGCACCAGTTCGCTTGCACGCCCCCGGTCGGCCTTGGTGATGATCTCCAGCGCCTCGACCAGGCAGGCCATCTTGCGGGTGTATTGGCCGTAGACCTGCGCCTGCAGCTGATAACGGCCCCGGTCCAGCGCCAGCGTCACCGTCTGCAGCGCCACCTGCTCTTCGGCGCTGCTCTGGCTGTAGCGGGCGGCTTCGGCCAGTTGCGCACGCCATTCGGTCAGCTTGGTGATGCGGCCAGAGTCATACAGCGGCGCCGTGACATTCAGCGTGCCCCGCCCCTGCAAGCCGGAGCTGCGCCCCGCCGGGCCTTCGCCGGGAATCTGGGTGCCCACATGCGCGCCGGTCATCCCCAGGTTGACCGTGGGCAGGCGCTGCGCTTTCGCTTCGGCCAGATCGGCCTCGGCAGACTGGGCCAGCAACCGGCTGGCACCAATGGAGTTGCTGCGTTCCAGCGCCCGCTGGACCATCTCCTGCAACTGCGCGCGCGGATCGGCCGAGCCGGTTTCCAGCAAGGCCGCATCCCGCACGGCCGAGGACGACTGCGGCAACGAGCCGTCATCGCTGCAGCGGCTCGGAGGCGGATCTTGTGCCCAGGCCGAAGGCACCAGACCGGCGGTCAGCGCAAGCGCCACAGGAGCGCTGATTGAATGGCGCCGCAGGCCCCGGCGCAGAGTCGATTGAGTCATGGTCACGCGAACTGCAAGCAATTTCCCATGCCTCTACTGGACCACGCCCGGTCCCGCCCAAAGCCCCGATAAGCAGCCAAACCCCGGCCCTCTTCCACGCTCATGCGCCCTGCGTTCCCACGCAGGTGGTGCCGGACTGTCCCGCACCCCTCCCCGGCCCGTCACCGCCGTGTCGCAAGACCTGCGTTCAAACGTAAAAACAGCCGCCAAGGGCGCCGCATTAACGCTCCCGCAGGGCCTCCTGCGACTTCAGCATCGGCCGCAGAAGGTAGCTCAGCACCGAGCGCTCGCCGGTGCGGATCTCCAGCATTGCCGTCATGCCGGGGATCACCGGCAGCGGCTCACCCTTGAGCTTGATGTCCACCCGCTCCGCCGCCACGATGACGCGGTAGTAGGTGCCTTCTCCGTTCTTCTCGGTCTCACCCAGCGCATCCGGGCTGATGTATTCGATCTTGCCGTGCATGCCACCGTTGACGTTGAAGTCATAGCCGTTGACCTTCACCACGGCCGCCTGGCCGACCTGCAGGAAACCGATGTCCTTGGGCTTGATGCGCGCCTCCACCATCACCCGCGCGCCCATGGGGACGATCTCCATGATGGCCGCGCCGGAGGCCACCGCGCTGCCGACGGTGTTCATCTTGATGTTCTTGACGAAGCCCTTCACCGGCGACTTCAAGACGGTGTGCTGCAAGGCATCACGGCGCACCACCATCTGCTCATCGATCTGCGCCAGCTCGGTCTGCACCCGCGACAGGTCGGAGCTGGCCTCCTGACGGAAGCGGCTCACCCGCTCATTGCGCTGCTGCTGCAGCTCATTCACCTGCCGGTTCAGCCGCATCACTTCCACGTTGGACATCAGCCCCTTGGCCGACATGTCCTGGGCCATCTTCAGCTCCGACGACAGCAAACCAATGCTGCGGTTGAAGCTGGAGACCGCCTCCTCCAGCACGCGGCGGCGGGTGTCGAAGACTTCGGATTCACTGTCCACCAGCCGCTGCACCTGCTGCACTTCGACGGGGAACTTCAGCGGGATGCCCAGGGCTTCGGCCCGCAGGCGAGACACCTGCGCCATCAGCCCCAGCCGCTTGACCTGGCTCTCGTTCTGGGCGGCTTCGGCGCGTGTCGGATCCAGCTCGGCCAGCGGCTGGCCGGCCTCCACTTCCTCGCCTTCACGCACCAGCAGCTTGCTCAACACTCCGGTTTCCACACTCGTGACCACCTGCTCCTTGCCGTCTGGCACGACGCGAGCGTCGCTGCGGGTGAGCTCATCCACCGTGGCCAGGGATGACCACGTGATGCCCACCAACAGCACGATGGCCAGGAGGTACAGCACCCACACGGCTTTGGGCAGCGGCTCATCCATCAGCGCCGCCTGGACGCTGCTGACGAAAAGGTTGTCCTCGCGGGACAAGGCGCGTTGCTGGGACATGCTCGACTTCCTGCTCACCCAGCCGTTCAGACGGCCGCGTTACGCTGCACCGGCTGGGCCGCCGGATGCATGTGAACCGTGCCAGCCGTTCCATGGCCCCCCTGCGCGGCCTGGCCGGCCTGGGCCGGTGCGGCGCCCCCTGGCCGCCCGGCGCTGCAGCCTGGCCGGGCGCTCCAGCCGGACGCACGCCGGACAGGGCTGCCAGCACCTGGTCACGCGGGCCATCCATCACCAGACGCCCGCTGTCCACCACCAGAATGCGTGACACCAGCTCCAGCACCGCCGGGCGGTGGGTCACCATCACCAGCGTGCAGTCGCCCGCCGCATCGCGCAGCTGGCGCAGGAAGGCGATTTCGGACTGCGCATCCATCGAGCTGGTCGGCTCATCCATCAGCAGGATCTGCGGCCGGGTGACCAGGCTGCGTGCCAGCGCCACCAGTTGCCGCTGGCCGCCAGACAGCAGCCCGCCCATTTCCCCGACCGGCAGGTCCCAGCCCATCGGATGGGTGGCAATCACACGGTCCAGGCCGGTGAGCTTGGCCACCTCCACCAGTCGCTGGGCATCCACATGGCGGCCCATCAGCACGTTGTCTCGCAAGGTGCCGTGGAAGAGCCGCGGCTCCTGCGACACAAACCCCACCTTGCTGCGGAACTCGGCCGGATCCACCTGGCGCAGATCGATCCCATCCACCTCCACCATGCCTTCGGTCGGTTGGTACAACCCCGCCAGCATGCGCAGCACGGTCGACTTGCCACTGCCGATGCGGCCCAGAATGGCAATGCGTTCACCGGGCTGGATGCGCAGCGTGACATTGCGCAGCACCTTGGGCGACTGAGCGTCGCCCTGCGCCGGATAACTGAAGCCGACATCGGTCAGGCCCATGCGGCCGGTGATCTGGGTGAGCGGCACATAGTTACGCTGGGATTCCCGCTCGGTCGGCGCACTCATCACCGAGTTCAGCGACAGCATTGCCGCCCGCGCCCCCTGATAGCGGGTGGCCAGGCTGACCAGGCTGTTCAGCGGCATGGTCGCGCGGCCGGCAAACATCACGGCGCCAATCAGGGCGCCGGCGGTGATGGCACCATCGCCAATCAGATACACGCCCCACACCAGCATCACCAGATTGATGAGCTGCTGCATGGTCATGGAGATGTTCATGCTCCAGCTGGACATGGTGCGCGCCCGCAGCGCGGACTCGGCCACGATGGCGGTGCTCTGCTCGTAACGGCGCAGGAATCGGCCCTCGGCGCCGGAGGTCTTCAGATCCTCCAGGCCTTCCAGCGCTTCCACCAGCGTGCCATGCAGGTCGGCGGCCTCGGTCATGTTGGTTCGCATGGCGCGACGCAGGTAGCCCTGGATGGCCAGGCTCATGCCCAGCATCAGCGGAATCGCCGCCATCAGCACCCAGCCCAGCGGCCCCCCCACGACGAAGGTCATGGCCACGAAGATGACGATGAACGGCAGGTCCGTCAGGGCCGACATCGTGGCCGAGGTGAAGAAGTCCCGCACCACTTCCACCTGGGCCAGATAGTGGGCATAGGACCCGGCGGAGGCCGGCTTGTGTTCCATGCGCACGCCCAGCGTCTGGCGGAACAGCTTGGCGCCGATGATCAGGTCGGTCTTGCGGCCGGCCAGGTCGATGAGGTGGCTGCGCAGCTGGCGCGAGAACATGTCAAACAGCAGCGCCAGGCCGGCCCCCACCGCCAGCGTCCAGAGCGTGACATAGGCCTGGTGCGGAATGACCTTGTCGTAGATCACCGAGGTGACCAGGCCGGACACCAGCATCAGGACATTGCTCAGCAGCGCCGCCAGCATGGCCGAGCGGTAATACGGAACAAACCGCCGCAAGGTGCCCCACAGCCAGTGCTTTTCCGGCTGCAGCAGCGGCGGTTCACCGGCCAGCGGTTTGGCCTGCGACTGCTCCTGCGGTGTCACCGCCAGGATGAAACCGCTGTATTCCTGGTCCAGCTCGGAGGCGGGGGCCACGCAACTGGCGGCCTCCGGGCCGGGGAAGACCACCTCATACCGGGTGGCGCTGCCCGACTCTGCATCGTCCAGGCGGCGGACCAGCACGCAGGCATCACCGCCGTTGAGCAGCAGCACGGCGGGCAGCAGCAGCGGGTTGATTTCGTCAATGCCCTTGCGCAACAGGCCGGCGTTGTAACCGGCCTCCCGCATCAGGCGGATGGCCTGGTCCGGGCTGAGCTGGCCCTCGACGGGCGCCCCCGCCCGCAGCGATTCCGGGGAGCGGGCCCGGCCATGGTGCTGGGTGAGCCAGGCCAGGCAGTGCAGCAGCGGGTCGATGGCCGGCTGGCCTGCCAGGCCGGCCAGGGGGTCCTGTGGCTCTTCGGGCATGCCAGGCGCGCGCTGCCCATCCTCGGCGGCCAGGCGCAGGCCGGGGCGGCGTGCGCGCTGGTCACCGTCGAAGAAAGGGTCGTGCGGCCGGCTCATAAGGGGGATCGTGGATCAATCAGGCGCGATGGGCCAGTGTTAATTGCTCGAATTCGCGCTCAATGTCACGAACAATCTGCGGCACGTTGAATAGTTCGCTGTTGCGACCCTCATCCCGCAGGTAACGCTTGTAGGACCGCGCCCGCCCGGGGTTCCGGCCGATCTGGATGGCGCGCTCTTCATACTCCTGCAGCGAGAAGGTGATGAGGTCGGGCAGGCCCACGGCCGTCAACAGGCTGCCGCACATGCGGGAGATGTAGCTGCGGCCGGACCGGGTGAGGATGGGCGTGCCCATCCACAGGCAGTCGCTGGCCGTGGTGCCGGCGTTGTAGGGGAAGGTGTCCAGCACCAGGTCCGGCAAGGTGAAACGGGCCAGGTAGTCCGGTGGCGCCACCCGGGGCGCAAAGATCAGCCGTGCCGCGTCCACCCCGGCCGCTTCGGCTTCCCGTCGCAGATTGGCCTTGGCCCATTCGTTGTCCGCCAGCAGCCACAGGACACTCCCGGGCACACCCCGCAGGATGCGCATCCAGGCGCCGAACATCTCGGCATTCATCTTGTGGTTGTTGTTGAACGAGCAGAAGACAAAGGCGTCCTCGGGCAGCTCATACTGCGCCCGGGTGGGTGGGGCCCCCACCTCGCGCCGGCGGTCGCTGACCTGGTAGCAATGCGGCAGGTAGATCGGCGTTTCGCTGCAGTAGGGCAGGTATTCCGGCGGCATCACAAAACGGTCCGCGATGATCCAGTCCACACCCGGCAGCAAGGAGGTGGCCGGCAGACCCAGGTAACTCACCTGCACCGGCGCGGCCCGGTAGGCCAGGATGTTGGGCCGGGCACCGCTGGTCAGGCCCTGCAGGTCCACCAGCACATCGATGCCAGTCTGGGCAATCAGCTTGGCGGCGTTGGTGTCGTCCATGGCGTTGATGCGCCAGACCTTGTCGAACGACTGCAGCAGACGGCGGCGCAGCGGCGTGCCGTCTTCACGACTCCAGCAGAAGGCGTGGACTTCGAATTTCTCCCGGTCATGCAGCTCATACAGCTCGGCGGTGAGCAGCCCCACCGCATGCATGCACAGATCCCCGGAGAGGTAACCGATGCGAATCTTGCCCCCCTGCTGGCGCGCCGCCACCGAGGCTGGATGGCGCCACAGTGGTGCCTCCTTGGGGCGGGTGACCTTTTCCAGGACAAAGCGCTGGGCGGCCCCCATCTGCAGGGCGGGATCATCCGTGGCGCTCAAGGTGGCCAGCAGCGAGGTGGCCAGCAACAGGGCATTGTGGGTGACCTCGCCAAATGGCTGGTAGACCGGCCATTTGCACTGCTTCTGGCGGATGTGCACGTAGTGCTGCATCACATCGGTCTGGTCCGGCTTGAGCGTCAGGCTGCGCACCATCAGCGCCTCGGACTCCTCATACCGACGCTGCAGTTCCAGCAGCCGGGCGGCATTGTTGAGGGCATGGGTGCGCAGGCCCAGCAGGTCGGCACCCAGGGCCTCCATGGGGCCTTCGTGGTCGTAGACGCCCCGCCAGGCGGCCAGGGCTTCTTCCACCCGTTGCTGATGTTCCAGCTGGTGGCCCAGGTTCAGACGCGCCTGGGCAAAGGTGGGGCTGATGGCCAGCGCCTGGTGATACACCTGCTCGGCCTGCTGGTGCTGCTGGACGTTGCCCAGCACCGTGCCCCAGTTGTAGAGCGCCACCAACCGGCTGGCCGGGGGATGACCGTCCACGCCCAGCCAGGCTTCGTACAGCGCCGCAGCGGCCTGACCGAGTTGCCGGTTCTGCAGGAAGTTGGCCCGGTCCATCAGCTCGGGCAGCGGCAGGCTGCCGTCACGGGCGCGTTGGATCCATTGCGCCCATTCCGGGGCCAGCTCAGCGGGAACGCTCAGTTGCTGCATGCGGTTGGAGGCTAGGTCCATAGAAGGGCTCGGTGAAGAACAGGGGCGACTCGGGCAGGCACGGAGGCCCCCTGTCAGGATTGTGAACGCCTATGAGGATTTTGAAACGAATCAATTGGCGGGGGCTCACCGGCCATTTCAAGACGCTCATCCGCCCCTCCAGCCGATGCCCACGCCCCCCAGTTGATGCCAGGACAATCCCCGTGGCCTGCCCCACTCCCCCACCAACGACCTCGCATTCAGCCTGGGCCCGTGCCCCGAAGGCAGCACACCGTTCGCCCCATCCGCACACACCCCATCCACCCAACGCCCACGTCGTTCACCGGGTCCCAAAGCGTCAGATCCGCTGTCACAAACCGCTGATTCAATCTGATATCGGCCATCCAAATGCCAACTTGAGCACGAAATGCAGGCGGGACGACGGCCTTTTTGACGCATGAATGGAGTCGCCGGCTCGACACAATCGGCTCGCGATCCAGGCCCACAGAGGACCGGACGCCGCGCGAGCGGGCCCACAGGCAGGCCCGGGGACGTCGAGGGACGCGCGAGACACCAAGCCGGCGGTCAGACACATGAAGGCGAAGTCTTGTTGGGATGATCAGGAAACCCATGCGGCCGGTTCCGCATGGTTGCTGGAAGATGTCGGGGCTGAAGAGGCCGAAGTGGGGGCCGAAGCAGGGACCGAAGCAGGGACCGAAGCGTCGGCCCTCGCACCGGAAGGCGTCGCTTCCAGGCGGGCGGGTCCGTCCACCTTATTGCGGCGACGCAGCGGTGACTCGATTTTCCAGAGCCTGATGCGGCTGTGGCCACGCGAGGGCCGGCGGCCCGACGCCAGCAGCCGCACCATGGCACGGTTGCGGTCCGCCTTTCGGGGCAGCATTTCCGACCTGCTGCAGGAAGCCCTTGCCCGCGACGATGGGGTCAGCCAGGAGCGGCTGGAGGCCGTGCTCCGCCACATCGTGCACAGCAGCCATCCGGAGGACCTGTGGCATCTGCGTGCGCTGGTCTACACCGAGGTCGCACGGGCTCGTAGCCAGGCGGAGGCGGAGCGCCGGCTGGCGCTGCTGACGGCGCAGTTCGACTGGAGCCGCGGCCGGCTCAAGCTGTGGATGGGCCGCGGCTGATGCGTCCGGCAGGGCCCGATCACCGGACCCCGCCTGCCAGACTCATCCGCTCAGCGGCTGCCCAGGAAGTCCATCTTGCCCAGTGGCACGCCGGCATGGCGCAGCAGCGCATAAAGCGTCGTGGCATGGAAATACAGATTGGGCGTGGCGAAGAAGCGCAGGAAGTCCTCGCCGTTGAACTTCAATGGGTCGCCCTGGCGGCGCGGCACGCTCACCTCGCGCTGCTCGCTGCCGTTGATCTGCTCGGGCTGGAAGCCCTTGAGGAAGTCCCGGGTCTTCTGCAGGCGGGCCAGCAGGTCGTCCAGGGTGGCTTCGGTGTCGGCCCAGCTCGGCACGTCCTGGCCGGAGAGGCGGCACACAGCGCCCTTGGCGCCATCGCTGGCAATCTGGATCTGGCGGGGCAGCGGCAGCATGTCCGGCGCCAGGCGCAGCGTCAGGTAGACGGATTCGTCGAAGCCCTTGGCCTTGGCGTGATCGCGTGCGATGCCGATCCAGGTCTGCATGCTGCCAAGCATGCGATCAAACACCGGCACGGTGGCGGTGAACATGTCCATGAAGAAATCTCCTTGTCGATTGCAGAGCGGCTGGCCGGGATGCGAAGCCGACGAACCGGCGGGGATGCTATCCGCTGTTCGCATCTGTTGCATTGACTCCAACGAACAGCCTTGGGACTGCACCGTAGACGCGGTTAGGATCGGAGCCGCACGCCTATGAACATCATCATCCTCGACGATTACCAGGACGCCGTGCGCAAGCTGCCTTGCGCCGCCAAGCTGGACGCGCTGAACGCCAAGGTCTTTACCAATACGGTCAAGGGAATCGGTCAGCTATCGGTACGGTTGCGGGACGCCGAAGTGCTGGTGACCATCCGCGAACGGACGCAATTTCCACGTCAACTGCTGGAAAAACTGCCGAAGTTGAAGCTGATCTCCCAGACCGGCCGGGTGGGCAAGCACATCGACCTGGACGCCTGCACGCGGCTGGGCATTGCAGTGGCCGAAGGCGGCGGCTCCCCCATCGCCCCGGCCGAGCTGACCTGGGCGCTGATCATGGCGGCCATGCGGCGGCTGCCGCAGTACATTTCCACGCTCAAGCATGGGGTGTGGCAGCAGTCGGGGCTCAAATCCGCCTCCATGCCCCCCAATTTCGGCCTGGGCATGGTGTTGCGCGGCAAGACCCTGGGCATCTGGGGCTACGGCAAGATCGGCCAGATGGTGGCCGGTTACGGCAAGGCCTTCGGCATGCAGGTGATGGTGTGGGGCAGCGAAAGCTCTCGCCTGCGCGCGCAGGCGGACGGCCATCTGGCGGCCGACAGCCGGGAAGCCTTCTTTGAACAGGCGGACGTGGTGAGCTTGCATTTGCGGCTGGCGGATGCCACCAACGGCATCGTGACGGCGGAAGACCTGGCCCGGATGAAACCGACCTCGCTGTTTGTGAACACTTCGCGGGCGGAACTGGTGGCGGACGGGGCACTGGTCTCCGGTCTGAATCGCGGACGGCCCGGCATGGCAGCGGTGGATGTTTTTGAAAGCGAGCCGATCCTGCAGGGGCATCCGCTGCTGCGGCTGGAGAACGCGGTCTGCACGCCCCACATCGGTTATGTGGAGCTGGACAGCTATGAGATGTACTTCGACTCGGCCTTCGACAACGTGCTGAACTACATCGCCGGCACGCCGACAAACATCGTCAATCCGGATGCGTTGAAGGTGTTGCGCTAAACGGATCGGGGCAATCCCGGCGGCGGCAGTCGCCGGGCGGTTGCATCTGCGACGGTTGCATCTGCGGCGCTTGCTTCCGTGGTGCTTGCATCCGTGGTGCTTGCTTGCGCAGCGCTTGGTTCCGCGGCGCTTGCATCACGCAAGCGACGGGCCTCCCGGCACGGCCGCCTGTCGTCCGCTGTTTGCCCCCCTGCCCCTGGTGCGGTCAGTGTGGGGACACGGCGGTCAGCGCCAGCAGGGCCGGCAGCGCCTTGAACGACCGTCAGCGCCCGCCGGGTGCGGATGAGCGCCCAGGGCACTGATTGGCACTGATTGGCACTGATTGGCACTGATTGGCGCCGATCGGCGCTGACCGACGCCGATCAGCGCTTCTCCGGCAGTTCGATCTTCACCTCCAGCACCTCCAGATCATCCTGGCGCTCCATATGCACCTTGATGTCGTCCGGATTGATGGAGACATATTTGGAAATGACCGCGAGCAGCTCCCGCTGCAATTGCGGCAGGTAGTCAGGGCTGGCACTGCGGCCATTGCGTTCGTGGGCGAGGATCAGTTGCAGCCGCTCTTTCGCGACACTGGCAGTGCTTTTCTTCTCGCCCAGGAAGAAGGACATGAATCCCATGATCTCTCCCGGTGGATGTCAGCGGCTGAACAAACGTTTGAAGAAGCCGGGTTTGACCGCCTCCACAAAACGCATGGGCTTGTCTTCTCCCAGGAAGCGTGCCACCACATCGACATAAGCCTCGGACACGTCCGAGCCCTTCATGTGGATGGCCGGCAGGCCCTGGTTGGAAGCCTGCAGCACGATTTCGCTTTCCGGGATCACACCGATCAGCGGCGTGCGAAGGATCTCGTGAATGTCCTCCAGCGACAGCATCTGGCCGCCTTCCACGCGATTGGGGTTGTAGCGGGTGATCAGCAGATGTTCCTTCACCGGCTCCTTGCCCTCGATCGCCCGTTTGGTCTTGCTGTTGAGCATGCCCAGGATGCGGTCGGAATCGCGCACCGACGACACCTCGGGGTTGGTCACCACCAAGGCCTCGTCCGCATAGTGCATGGCCATCAGCGCACCAGTCTCGATGCCGGCCGGCGAGTCACAGACGATGTAGTCGAACTCCATCGCCTTAAGCTCTTCCAACACACGCTCCACGCCTTCCTGCTTGAGGGCGTCCTTGTCGCGGGTCTGGCTGGCGGCCAGGATGTAGAGCTTGTCGAGCTGCTTGTCCTTGATGAGGGCCTGGCTCAGTTTGATCTCGTCGTTGATGACATTGATCAGGTCATACACCACGCGACGCTCACACCCCATGATGAGGTCGAGATTACGCAGGCCGACGTCGAAATCGATGACGGCGGTCTTGTAGCCGCGCATCGCCAGCCCGGTGGCAAAACTGGCGCTGGTGGTGGTCTTGCCCACGCCACCTTTGCCGGAAGTCACCACAACGATCTTGGTCATGGGTCAGAGTCCTTTCAGTGAGTCGGTCGCCGTGTTTGCAGCGTGATATTGCAGCCTGATGCGGGTCATTGGGGCAACGGGTCCATCAACAGCTTTTCACCGTCCAGGCGCACCATGGCGGCCTTGCCTCGGACGTTGTCAGGCAATGGGTTTTCGGTGGTGCGGTAGATGCCCGCAATGGCAATGAGTTCCGCCTCCAGGCACTGCGCGAAGATGCGGGCGTCGGTGTTGCCGCGTGCCCCGGCAATTGCCTTGCCACGTAGCGGCGCATAGATGTGGATATTGCCGTCGGCAATCACTTCGGCCCCGTGATTCACCAGCGCCAGGACCACCAGGTCGGCGCCCTTGGCATAGACCTGCTGGCCGGAGCGCAATGGCTTGTCGACAAAGACGGTGCGGGCTTCGGTCATCACCGCCACTTCGACCTGACGCTCCACCACCACTTCCTTGATGACCTGCTGCACAACGGTTTCCACCCTCGGCTCGGGCCGGGCCACCGGCGCGGCCGCTTCGGGCGCTTCGGCCAGGCCCAATGCAGCCGCCTGGGCCAGCTCGGCCTCATTGGCACCCACCACGCCCACCGGTTGCAGGCGGTGCTGCCGCAGCAGGGGCAGCAAGGTGGCCAGATCCAGGCGTGGGCCGGCGGGAGCGGTGTCGGCCTCCGTCCCCTCTTGAGCCTGCGGCGGCGGCAGCTGGCTCAGGTCCAGCAGCAGCGGGTCGTGATGGAAGGCATCGGGCGTTTCCCCGAGCCTTGCGGTCAGCGAATGCGCCAGCGCCGCCATGTCGGCGCTCTTCAGCACCAGCGAGAGCAGGCTCAGCGAGGCGCTCTTCAGTTCAAAGAGATCCGGCGACTTGCCGGCCGTAGCGGAACGAGCCGCCGTGGTGTCTGTGGTTCCCGCCAAAGCCTGCGCCATGAAAGAGGTCAATGCGATAACAAAGTGGCGGATTTTAGCGGTGCCGCCCACCTGAACTTTCAGGGTCCTCACGGGGCGGGTGGCCCCGCCCCCCTGCGTGGGGCGATCCGGCACTGCCACATCTTGCAGCAAAGCAGTCAAAGGCGAGGCCTGACAACAACTTGCAGGTGTCATCGCCAGACAGCCCACATGGTTGTCCACAGCGGAGGTGGACATCACAGGGGCCGAGGGTCGCCCATTCTGGGTTCAGGCACCACCTGTCAAGCCAAAAATCAGCAGGCAGGGGGTTGACTTATCCCCACTTGCAAGGTCCAGACATATCTCGCGCCTCGCGGGGGACAAGCGTTGCCGGCCGCCGCCAGGGCGAATCTAAGTCATTGATTCATATAGACGAAACCGCATCGCTCGAAAATGAGGCAACCAACCTACACCCACGATCAATCAAGGGTTTAGAGGCAGGCACACAAGGTTTCCCACACATTTATCCACAGGCTCAGTGGATAGGTCGGAGACCCTTTCAAAATCAAGGCGTTACGGGTCAGCCTTGAACACATTTCGAAGTCATTCACGCCCACGTCCGCGCCAGCCGCGTCCCCTGCGGTCGGCCAATGTGCGGCAGGCGGTTGTCATTTTTGCGCGCGATGTTCGCACTCGATGCCTGGAAGGTTCATGACGCGACCAATGGCCCGAATGGAACCGCTAGAGTGCGGCGCATGAGTTCAGCTGCAACATTTGGCGCGCGTCTGCGCAAGGAATGGTTTTTACTCGCCCTGGTGGGTGCGGTGGGCTTGGCCAGCGCCTGGCCGGACCTCGGGCGCAGCGGCGGCTGGCTGCGCCTGGACCTGGTGAGCAACTGGGGGGTGGCGCTGGTGTTCTTCCTCACGGGGCTGGGCCTGTCGGCCACGGCCTTGCGGGACGGGGCCATGAAGTGGCGCGTACACCTGCTGGTGCAGTTGAGCACCTATGCGCTCTTTCCGCTGCTGTGGTGGGGCTTCATGGCGCTATTCAGCCGCTGGCTGCCGCAAGACCTGGCGCTGGGTTTTGCCTACCTGTGCGCCCTACCCTCCACCATTTCCTCCTCTGTCGCGATGACGGTGCTGGCCCGTGGCAATGTGCCTGCCGCCATCTTCAATGCAAGCGCCTCCAGCCTGCTGGGCATCGTGCTCACGCCCGCGCTGGTGAGCCTGATGTCGGGCGCCAGCGGCGCGGCCCTGCCTTTTGGCGAGGCCGTGTGGAAGCTCACCCAGTTGCTGTTGCTGCCGCTGGTGGCCGGCCAATTGTTGCGACCGCTGCTGCTGGGATTCCATCAGCGCCACAAGTCCACCCTGTCGCTGGTGGACCGCTGGGTGATCATCCTGCTGGTGCTGTCGGCATTCAGCGATTCGGTCGCCTCCGGCCTGTGGCGGGACCACGGCGCCGAACTGCTGGTGAAGGCGGCGGCTGGCGCAGCCTTCTTCCTGGGGGTGGTGGTGGTGCTCACACGGATGGTGGCCCGCTGGATGGGGATGCCGGTCGAAGATGAGATCGCCGCCGTGTTCTGCGGATCAAAGAAGACCCTGGCGTCCGGGGTGCCGATGGCCAAATTGCTGTTCGGCGCCCATCCGGCGGTGGGGGTGATCGTCCTGCCCATCATGTTCTACCACCAGTTGCAGCTCATCCTGTGCTCCTGGATGGCGCAGCGTTATGCGGCTCGGACGATGCACGCCCCCCGGACGGATGCCCCCGCGCAACAAGCGGCCCGCTGACGCCTAGAATCACTGGTTTCCCAGCGCTGTACCAACCAGGCAGTCGAACCCCGACTTTTCGCCATGACCCGCAAGCTATTTGTCACCACCGCCCTGCCCTACGCCAATGCGAATTTCCACATTGGCCACATCATGGAGTACACCCAGGCTGACATCTGGGTGAGGTTCCAGCGAATGATGGGCCACGAGGTGCATTTCGTCTGCGCGGACGATGCCCATGGCGCGCCGATCATGATCTCGGCAGAAAAGGCCGGCAAGACGCCGCAGGAGTTCGTGGCCGGTATTGCAGCGGGCCGCCGCCAATATCTGGATGGCTTCCACATCAGCTTTGACAACTGGAGCTCCACCGACAGCCCGGAGAACCATGCGCTGTCCAAGGAGATCTACAAGTCGCTGCGGGCCAATGAGCTGATTTCGGTGAAGACCATCGAGCAGTTCTTCGACCCTCAAAAGTCGATGTTCCTGCCCGACCGGTTCATCAAGGGCGAATGCCCGAAGTGCGGAGCCAAGGACCAATATGGCGACTCCTGCGAGGTCTGCGGCGCGGTCTACACGCCCACCGAGCTGAAGAATCCGTTCTCGGTGCTGACCGGTGCCACGCCGGTGATGAAGAGTTCGGAGCACTATTTCTTCCGCCTGTCCGACCCGCGCTGCGTGGAATTCCTGGAGCAATGGACCCAGACGCCGGGCCGCCTGCAGGGCGAAGTGCTCAACAAGATCAAGGAATGGTTCACCAAGGATGAAGAAGGCAATGGGGGCCTGGGCGACTGGGACATCAGCCGTGACGCCCCCTACTTCGGCATCGAGATTCCTGATGCGCCGGGCAAATACTTCTATGTGTGGCTGGATGCGCCGATCGGCTATCTGGCCTCGCTGAAGAACTACTTCGAGAAGACCGGTCGTGATTTCGATGCCTTCCTGGCCGACGAATCGACCGAGCAGGTGCATTTCATCGGCAAGGACATCACCTACTTCCACACGCTGTTCTGGCCGGCCATGCTGCATTTCAGTGGCCGCAAGACGCCCAACCATGTGTTCGTGCATGGCTTCCTCACCATCCATGGTGGCGAGAAGATGAGCAAGAGCCGGGGCACCGGGCTGGATCCGCTGAAGTACCTGAGCCTGGGCATGAATGCCGAATGGCTGCGCTACTACCTGGCCGCCAAGCTCAACAGCAAGGTGGAAGATGTGGACTTCAACCCCGAGGACTTTGTCGCCCGGGTGAATTCCGATCTGGTGGGCAAGTACATCAACATTGCCAGCCGGGCCGCCGGGTTCCTGTCCAAGCGCTTTGGTGGCCAGTTGTCGGGCGACGTCGGTGTGGAAGGCCGCACCTTGCTGGATGGCCTGCGCGCGCACAAGGGCCAGATCGTGGAGCTTTATGAGACCCGCGAGTTTGGCAAGGCGCTGCGTGAAATCATGCTGCTGGCAGACCGTGTCAACGAGTATGTGGACCAGAACAAGCCCTGGGAACTGGCGCGCCTGGAGGGCAAGGATCAGGTGCTGCAGGATGTCTGCACCGTCTGCATCGAAGCCTTCCGTCTGCTGAGCATCTATCTGAAGCCGGTTCTGCCGGCGCTGGTGGCGCAGGTGGAGAACTTCCTGCAGGTGGCGCCGATGCGCTTTGACGATGCGGACCGCGCGCTGGGCCACCATCGCATTGGCGTGTATGAGCATCTGATGCAGCGGGTAGACCCCAAGCTGCTGGAAGCCCTGTTCGAGCCACCGGCGCCGCCGAAGGTGACGCCCGGCGGCGAAGACCTCGCGCCGGAAATCAAGATCGACGATTTCAGCAAGGTGGACCTGCGCGTCGCGAAAATCGTGAAGGCGGAACTGGTGGAAGGCTCGGACAAATTGCTGCGCCTGACGCTGGATGCCGGTGAAGGCCGCTTGCGCAATGTGTTCAGCGGCATTCGCAGCGCCTACAAGCCCGAACAGCTGGAAGGCAAACTGACGGTGATGGTGGCCAATCTGGCCCCGCGCAAGATGAAGTTCGGCGTGTCGGAGGGCATGGTGCTGGCCGCCAGCCATGCCGACGAAAAGGCGCATCCCGGCATCTTCGTGCTGGAACCCTTCCCGGGTGCTTTGCCCGGCATGCGCATCCGCTGATCCCTGACCGCGTCCCGTCGGCGCCGCCCACCCGGGCGGCCCGGCCCTTACAATCCGGCAGTTCTTTCTGCCATTCACCTGCCCCTACGCCATGCCGCTCTTCTGGAAGCCCTACAAGTCCGACGTCACGCAGTTCATTGAACAGCTGAAGGC
The DNA here is from genome assembly GCF_026625885.1 of Roseateles sp. SL47. Taxonomy (NCBI): domain Bacteria; kingdom Pseudomonadati; phylum Pseudomonadota; class Betaproteobacteria; order Burkholderiales; family Sphaerotilaceae; genus Roseateles; species Roseateles sp. SL47. Next base: position 5,432,389 of record NZ_CP113068.1, read on the forward strand.
CCAGAAACCGACGCTGGAAGCCGAGCAACGCGCTGGCCGCGGCCTGCTGTGGGACCGCCCGATCGACCGTCAGGCGCAGTCGGAATACCGCGATGCCCGCGTGGAACAGCAGCCCTACGTCTATCAGACCAAATCGGAATGAGCGGACGGTGCGGACACTCCAGGTCCGCGCATGTTTCGTCGCCATTCCGTCTGTCGTGCATGCCCATGACGCCCATGGCCCCACGGCCTGAGTCGCGGTGAGCGACCAACCCGAGCACCACACCCCGATTGCCCTGCCGGACCCGCCGGCCGAGGCAGGCGTCGCCGCCACAACACCAGAAACGGTGGACAACGTGGCAGTGGCGCGGCTCTACGGGGAGCCTCTGTTCACGCTCCCCCAAGACCTCTACATCCCGCCGGATGCGCTGGAGGTGTTCCTGGAAGCCTTCCAGGGCCCCCTGGATCTGCTGCTCTATCTGATCCGCAAGCAGAACTTCAACATCCTCGACATTCCACTGGCAGAGGTGACTCGTCAGTATCTGAGCTATGTGGAGCAGATTCGTCGGCACAACCTGGAGTTGGCGAGCGAGTATCTGTTGATGGCGGCGATGCTGATCGAGATCAAATCGCGGATGCTGCTGCCCCCGAAAAAATCGGACGACGGTGCAGAGCCCGAAGACCCCCGGGCAGAATTGGTGCGGCGGCTGCTGGAATACGAGCAGATGAAGCAGGCCGCGCTGCGGCTGGATCAGTTGCCCGTGCTGGGACGAGATTTCCTGCGGGCGCAGATCCACATCGAACAGTCATTGGCGCCGCGACTGCCCGAGGTGCATGTGGACGACCTGCGGGCCGCCTGGGCGGATCTGATGCGCCGCGCCAAGCTGAATCAGCATCACAAGATCACGCGGGAACAGTTGTCGGTCCGTGAATACATGAGCCATCTGCTGCGGAAGCTGCAGGGGCAGAAGTTCGTGGAGTTCGAGGATCTGTTCGAGCTGGACCGGGGGCCGCAGGTGCTTGTGGTCAGCTTTATCGCCATGCTGGAGTTGTCGCGGGAGCGGCTGCTGGAAATCACCCAGGCGGAGGCGTTTGCGCCGATTTACGTGCGGTTGACGTATGAGGTGGCGGCGAGGGCTTGAGGGCTTGAGAGGGGCGGGGCGGGGCGGGCGCTCGAAAGCCGATGGCCGGGGCCCCTTTTCTCCATGTCATTCCTGCCCGGCTCCGCCGGGCATTCCCTTCTTTACTTCCGAAAAGGGGCCCCGGCCATCGGCTTTCTCGGACCGAGCACGCCGGGGGAGAACACGGCTGAGGCAAAGAATGACTGCGAACCTGAGGCAGGAAACTGCAGGCGGCAAACAAGAGGCCGCGAGCAAGGGGCAGCGGGAGGGTCTGAGGGAGAGAGTCTGAGGGATGGGGCAGAGGGTGAGCCTCAGAGGAAAAGGCTCAGCGGAGGAGAATCAGCGGAAAGTCGTGAACGCCGCATTCGGCTGGCGTTGCACCATCTGACCGACGGCCAGAACCGCTTGCGTCCGGGAACTGACACCCAAAGCCTTCAAGACCGCTGCCACATGGTCCTTAATGGTTTCCACCGACACGCCCAGCTCTCGCGCAATGATCTTGTTGGGTTTGCCCTGCAGCAGCAGCGCCAGCACATCGGTCTGGCGTGGCGTGAGTTGCAACCCCTCCAGGCCCGTGGTGGTCTGGTAACCGGCCTGGGAGGCCAAGGCATGCACCTGCTGCAGCTTGTCCGCCATGGTCACCGGGCCCGCCACATGCGGGGCCACTTCCACCGGTTCCGGCGCTTCGCTGCCCAAGGACATGGGAGGCACATAGATGCCGCCGGACATCACCAGCTTCAGCGCCTGGGCCAGCACTTCATTGCTGGTGCGCTTGGGAATGAAACCCATCGCCCCCTGGTCAATCGCACGGATCACATCACTGGCACGGTCCGACGCCGAGATGACCACCACAGGCAGCGACGGGTACTGCGCCCGGAACTCTTCCAGGACATCAAAACCACTGGCATCGCCCAGGTTCAGATCCAGCAGCACCAGATCGAAATCCTGCCGGGCCTTGAGCGTGTCGCGGGCCTGAGCGGCGCTGTCCGCCCCCAGTACCTGCACGTCTTCGCCCAGGCCTTGGATGACGGTCTGCAGCGCGGCCAGGATCAAGGGATGGTCGTCGATCAGCAGAACCCTCACGCGTATCTCTCCTCATTCATGCCTGTCGGCAGGACAACTGTGCACACCGGGCGCTAGCCCCATGGAAGGCGCGATCATAGGCGTGGCGTTCTTCATAGGCACTCCCCCTTACGGTGGCTTCATGGGTGACGAAAAGTTCTCTAATAGAACATATTTCCGCTGCACAAGCGTTGCGTTACAAGAGAGACAAAAGCGTTGCGGACGCCGGATTGAAATCGGTGGGGTTCCGTGGGTGACGAGACGTTTTGCGCGCTGATCGCCCTCTTTCTGGCTGCACCTCTCGCCCAGTTGTGTGTCGCCTTTGTAAAGACCATGGCAACCAGACGCCGCCGCCGGTCGCGTGAACCCACCGATCGGTATTGATGGGGGATCAGCGGTACTGGCGGGTGATCGATTCCGCCACACACACCGGCTTACCGCCGCGTTCGGTCTCCACCGTGACCTCCACCAGCAATTGCAAACCGCCGTCCACCGGGTCGGCGCGCTTGAGCACAAATCGCCCCCGCAAGCGGCTGCCCACCGGCACAGGCGCCGGAAAACGCACCCGGTCCAGGCCGTAGTTCAGGCCCATGCGCGTTTCCCGCACACAAAAGCCCGTCTCAAAGAAACGCGGGAGCAGGCTGAGCGTGAGAAAGCCATGCGCCACCGGTCCGCCAAAGGGCCCCTGCGCCGCCCGCTCCGGGTCCGTATGGATCCACTGCCGGTCTTCGGTGGCCTCGGCAAAGGCGTTGATCCTGGCCTGGTCCACCTCCACCCAGTCGGACAGGCCAATCTCCTGGCCCACCAGCGGGGGAAGCTGGTCCAAGGTGTCAAACATGCGCATGCGGGTCTCCTGATTGAATGCAGGCACCCGGACGGCTCGCTCAGTTGAGGGGAGGCGGCTCCAGCCAGGCGCACAGCTCGTGCCATTGCTCCAGATCGCGGGCCACGCGGCCCGGGGCGATGTCCCACAAGGTGAGCCCGCGCGCCGCCAGTTGCACATAGTTCTGCGTGTCACGCAGTTGCGCCAGCAAGGGCAGACCCAACTGGGCAATGAACTGCTGCAACTGCTGCTGCGAGAGAGTGCCCTCACGCACCCGCATCGCCACCAGCCCCACCAACAACCGATGGCCGTTGGTCCCACGATCCTGGCGGGCATCTTGCAGCTCCTGCACAAAATCGTATGTCGCCTGGATGTCAAACAGGCTCGGCTGCAGCGGGACCACCACGCGGTCCGCCACTTTCAGCGCCTGCGCCAGCTTCTTGCCGTGCAGGCCCGCCGGCGTGTCCAGCACCGCATGGGTCACTCCCTTGGGTGTGCGCAAAGCGTCTGTGGATTGCAGCGCCCACCCCTGCACCAGCGGAACGCTGGCCGGTCGCTGGGCCAGCCAGCGGGCGGAGGATTGCTGACGGTCGATATCGCCCAGCATCACGGTGTGGCCGCGATGGGACAGGTAGCCCGCGATGTTGCTCGCGAGCGTGCTCTTGCCAACGCCCCCTTTGGGGTTGGCGACCAGAATCACCGGCATGGCCCCTCCTCTGCTGGATGCTCTCCTCATTGGGGTGCGACAGGATCTTAGGCGATACCGCATACTCCCGGCCCATGTCTTCGCCGCAACACCCCCCTGGTGCCAACCCTGAGAGGGACACCCAGAAGCCGACACCGCCCCTGGCGGATCCGGCTGCACCCGTCCTGATCCTGGCCGCCCATCCCGATCTGGCCCATTCCCGGGTTACACGGGCGCTGCTGTCCGCCGTGCACGCCATGCCCACCGTGCGGGTCCGGGACCTGTATTCGCTGTATCCGGACTATTCCATCGACACCCATGCCGAACAGGAAGCGCTGCGGGAGGCCAGGCTGCTGGTGTGGCTGCATCCGATGCATTGGTACGGCATGCCGGCCTTGATGAAGCTGTGGGTGGATGAAGTGCTGAGCGTGGGCTTCGCCTACGGCAACAGCGGCCACGCGCTGCATGGCAAGGACCTGTGGCTGGTGACCTCCACCGGCGGTAGCGCCCATGCCTACAGCCCCGAGGGTTACAACCACCATCCGGTGGAAGACTTCCTGCTGCCCTACGCCCAGACGGCCGCCCTGTGCGGCATGCGCTTTGTGCCGCCGCTGCTGCTGCACAGCGCGCAGAAGGCCAGCGCGGAAGACATTCAGGCCCACGCCCGCCGCTTCGTCGACGGCCTCACGGCCCTGCCGGACTCGAGCCACCTCCAGCCGGCCCCCGCTCAGGAGGACGTCCCCAATGAGGACCGGCCGGCCCATCAGGAAGGAGTGCCGGTCTGATGCAAGCACATGGCAATTGGCTGATGACGCCGCTGGTGCTGCTGGCCGCCGCAGTGCTGGCCGTGCCGCTGGCACGTGGCCTGAAACTGGGCGCGATCCTGGGTTATCTCGTGGCCGGCGTGCTGCTGGGCCCGCAGGTGCTGGGGCTGATCAGCCACCCCGCCACCGTGCTGGAGATCGGTGAATTCGGCGTCGTGCTGATGATGTTCCTGGTGGGGCTGGAACTGGAGCCCAAGCGCTTGTGGGCGATGCGTCGGCCGATCTTCGGCTGGGGCTCGGCCCAGATGCTGGGATGCGCTGCACTGCTGCTGGTGCCCGCCTTCTGGCTGGATGCCGATTGGCACACCGCCGTGATCGCCGCGCTGGGCCTGGCCATGTCGTCCACCGCCGTTGCACTGGCCGTGCTGGCAGAGCGCAATCTGGGTAGCACCCGCGCGGGCCAGAGCGTGATCAGCGTGGCCCTGCTGCAGGACATTGCCGCCATCCCGGTGCTGGCGCTCGTGCCGCTGCTGGCCAGCCAGGGCCGCCCCGCCGCCGGCCACAACAGCACGCGCTTGTGGCTGGCGCTGGGTGCGCTGGTGGCCATCGTGCTGGGCGGCCGTCTGCTGTTGCGGCCGGTGTTGCGGTGGATCGCCCGCAGCCGCACACCGGAGATCTTCACCGCCGCGTCGCTGCTGCTGGTGCTCGGTACCGCCGCGCTGATGCAGAAGGTGGGCCTGTCCATGGCGCTGGGCGCCTTCGCGGCCGGCGTGCTGCTGGCCGAAAGCGAGTACCGCCGCGCCCTGGAGGCCGACCTGGAGCCGTTCAAGGGCCTGCTGCTGGGCATGTTCTTCATTGCCGTCGGCATGGGGCTGGACCTGACCGTGCTGTGGCAGCGCCCGATGGCCGTGCTGGGCATGCTGGCCGCGCTGTGGGTCTGCAAGGGCCTGGTGCTGGCCACACTGGCGCGGCTGATGGACTTGCCCAAGCTGGAGCGCCCGGTCTTTGTCATCCTCCTGGCTCAGGGCGGTGAGTTCGGTTTTGTGGTGTTCCAACTGGCCGAGCAGGCCACGCTGCTGGATGCCGCACAGCGCTCGGTGCTGGTGGCGGCGGTCGCATTGTCGCTGGCGCTCACGCCGGCCCTGCTGGCCTGGGTGCAGCGGCAGGCGCGCAAGGAGACCCGCAGTTCGCCGCATGAGCTCAAGGAGCAGCAGGACTCGCCCGTGATCATTGCCGGCTTCGGCCGTTATGGGCAGATCATCGGCCGCGTGCTCAATGCCAACGGGGTCAGCGCGACGGTGCTGGACCACGACGCCGACACGGTGGAGTCACTGCGGCGCTTTGGCTGGCGGGTGTTCTGGGGCGATGCGACCCGGCTGGATTTGCTGCGCATCGCCGGGGCCGACACGGCCCATGTACTGGTGATTGCGGTGGACGACATCAACCACAGCATCAAGATTGCCGGACTGGCCCGTGAGCAGTTCCCGCACCTGCAGATCGTCGCCCGCGCCCGCAATGTGCAGCACTACTACGCCCTGCGCGACCTGGGCGTGGAGATGATTGAACGGGAGACGCTGGACTCCGCCTTGATGAGCGCCCGCAGTGTCATGGAGCAGATCGGCTGGACCCCACACGCCGCCCGCCAACTGGCCTGGCGCTTCCGCCGCCACAGCGTTGAGCAGATGGAAGCGATGCGTCCGCATCGGGGCGATCTGGACACGCTGATTGCCTTGTCCAAGCAAGGCCGGCAGCAGTTGGAGGAGCGCCTGGCCCAGGAGCGCCGTGCATTGGCCGACGGTCAAGGCGCTCGCCCCTGGCAGGAGCCCGAGCAGCACCCCCAGGCCGGCAAACCTTGACCGGTCGGGCGACAATCCAGGCTATATGTTTGCTCCTTCCCAACTCGAGGTCCGGAAGTTCTTCTGCGAGACCTATCGCAAGCAGCGCGAGAGCCTGCCCCTGACGCCGATGGAGGTCATCGCGGCGGACTGGATCGTTGAACATCCCGAATATCACGACGATCTGGTCGACCCGGCGGCCGCGCTGGCGGCGGTCTATACCGTCGAGGAGGGACGGACCAATCCGTTCCTCCACCTCTCCATGCACCTGACCTTGATCGAGCAGCACAAGATCGACCAGCCGCGTGGTGTGCGGCAGGCGCTGGACCTGCTGGCGGCCCGCCGGCAGTCGCTGCATGAGGCCCACCACGAAGCGATGGAGTGCCTGGGCGAGATGATCTGGACCTCACAGCGCAGCGGACTGCCCCCCGACGGGCATGCGTATCTGGACTGCCTGCGCCGCAAGGCGACACGCTGACCTGCGAGCCGCCCCTTCTGGCCCCTCCTCGATTCACAGCACCCACCATGACAAAGGCCACGCACTGCGTGGCCTTTTGACTTGTCGGAGCGACCGGGCGGGCTCGGGCCGCCCACTGTGTTCCCTCAAGCCTGGATCGAACCTCCCGCCAGGACCGACTTGCGCTCGCTCTTGCCGGACGCCCCATACAAGCCGCTGGGTTCTCCGGGCATCAGCACATCAATGGCGCGGTCCAGCGCGGCCGTGGCGCGGGCCAGCGATTCGCGCTGGGCGGCCACACGGCCGCCGGCCTGCACCAGGCGCGTACGAAGGCCCGGGGGCACCGTGCCGCTGCGGGCGGCCACGGTGAACTGCTCAATCGCGCGGGCCAGCGACAGATGCAGCGAAGCCGCATGCAGCTCGATGGCCTGGGTGTCCCGGCGGTGCAGAGCTTCGCCCAGCAGATTCAGGCAGCTTTCCACCTCTTGCAGCGGCTGCTCGAGGTCGACCGAGGGCTGGGCATTGGGCGTTGCAGACATGGCGACACCAGGCACGTTGAGGGGCACGTTGATCTTCAGGGCGGACACGCGGGCAGGCTTTCAGTGGATCCAAACGATCAGTGAGACTGCACCTTGCCCAGCAGCTCGGCCGTGTTGGCGATGAGCTTGTCGGCAATCACCCCGGCGTTGATGCTGAACTCGCCGTTGCGGATGGCAGCGGCAATGCGATTGACCTTGTCCATGTCGACACTGTCGTCCGTACCGGCCGTCGACGACATCAGCGAGCTGGCGGTGCTGGACAAGGCAACCTGCGACGCTGCGTCCTGCGCAGCCACGCCGGTGGCACGGGTGGCACCGCTGCTGGACGCATCGGTGGCGGCCGCTGTGTTGCTGGTGCTGTTGCTGGTGCCGGTGCTGGTCGTCGGGGTGGCACGGCCGGCATCAGCCCCACCGGTGCGCGTGCTGCTCACCTTGGTGTAGGCATTGAGTTCTGGGCTGTTACCGATCTTCATGGCCATTCTCCTGGCATTCATCCGTGGGCCCGGGCAGATGCCGGACCCCATTCGATATTCGGTATATCGACCTGTGCAGCCCAGACTTTAGGGCCTGTCTTCACAAAATGGATAGTGATGAACGGGACAAATCCCGTCCATTTCAACGCCCATTTCACGCTTGCCGGTGCTCGCCACCCCGTGGCGGCAGGCGGCGCGCCAGGGAAGCCGGCCGATTTTCCGGCCAGATTCACAGCAGCACCTCGACTTTACGTTCGCCCACAGTTCGACCTGTGACCATCCGTCCGTTGTCAAAGCGGATGCGAACCTCCTGCCCTTCCAGCCCCACCCCCATCGCCTGGCCTTCGCCGGAGACGGCATACCCCTGCCCGGCGGCCTGGACCTGCACCCGGTCCCCCGGCTGCACCCATTGGCGCAGCTTCAAGTCGGTCGAGCGCAGCGCCTCACCGGCCATCAAGCCCTTGGCAAGGTGGCGCCCGACCCAGCCTTCAGGTTGGGAAAAGATCACGCCCCCCTCACCGGCAATGTCCGTATCGGCCAGTCGAAGATGTTCTTGAGTCAGGAGCGTCCCGACCGGCAGGTCGGCCATGGCCACGTAGGCCGGTGCAAACACCCGGATGGTCAGCGGCAGGCTGACATTCCATTTGGTCGGGCCGGACAGGCAGCGGATGCCGATGCGGGTACGCCCCCACATCCGCTGGTTGGGGGGCAGATAGGGTTGGATCTGGTCACAGGGCGCCAGGCGCAGGCGCGGGTCCAGCCGCCCCAGTTCCACTTCCACCCGGGCCTGGGTGGGTGCCACCTGGCGGGCGCCGGCCAGGGCCAGCATCTGAAGCGTTTCCTGCAAACTCGCTTCCAGCGGGCTGGGCGGCGGGAGCGCGTGGGCCGTCGCACTGGCCATCCCGTTGCCGGGCGTCCCTCGCGGGGTCGGCACCGCGCCAGGCGTTGGGCTGGGCGCCTGAGGCACGGCCGCCGAGGTCGTCAGCGGTGGGCGGTTGAGAGTCTGAAGGGAGCCGGCCCCTTGCACGGCGGGCTTGCGCTGCGGCAGTGACGGCTGCGCTGCGGTCTGCGCCTCCAGCTGGCCCTGCATCTGTGCGCTGGCCGCACCCATCGTGGGATCAATGATCGGCTCCGGCAGCGAACCCGCCACGGCCTGGGCCATGCCCATGCCGCACATGAGCAGGCCGGTCATCAGCAGGCCGGTCATCACCCACCCGCTGATCGGCAAACGGCGCTTCGGCAAGCGGTTCATCAGCCCGTGGTCCGGCGCCCCGGCGCGCCCATGGGCCCACCGGCGAGCCGACGGGACGGGGCCCGTCGCCCTGGCGCCGAACAGCCGCGCGTGGGAGTGGATTGGAAATGCCATGGCCTGCCACTCTATCCACCGCCCCCCACCCCATGGCTTCGAAATACGCCGGGAACCCCCGTCTTATCGCGCTCATGTTTTCCGGCCGGCTGCCCACAATGCCCGAACGTGACAAGCCCACCGGCATCCGCCCTCACCGGCCGGACGCCCACCAGGAGCCAGCAGCATGATGAACCGATTGACCGACGCGATGAACTTCCAGGCCCAGGCACTGACCCTGCGGGCGGAGCGTCAGCGCCTGCTGGCCAGCAACATCGCCAATGCGGACACCCCAGGCTACCAGTCGCGGGACCTGGACTTTGCCAAGGCGCTGCGTGAAGCCACCTCGCCGGCCGCGACCGGTTCCAACCAGACCCTGACCGAGCGCACCCAGAGCGTGCTGCAGAACTCGCTCAGCGCCATGACCAGCATGGACAGCAACACCGTGGACATGGACCGCGAACGTGCCAGCTTTGCCGACAACACGGTGAAGTACGAGGCCTCCCTGCGATTCATCAACGGCAGTGTCCGCACGATCATGGACGCGATGAAATCGCCCAACGCTGCCTGACGCCTAGGACCGCCTGAAGAGAATCCCCGAGGAGGACCCAGCGATGTCGATGTTCAGCATCTTCCACATCTCCGGCAGCGCCGTCAGCGCGCAGAGCCAGCGCCTGAATGCGGTGGCCAGCAACATGGCCAATGCCGACACCGTCGCCGGCCCGGACGGCCAGGCCTACAAGGCCCGCGAGGTGGTGTTCCAGAGCCTGATGAACCAGAACGGCGGCATGACCGACGCCACCGACGTCGGTGTGCAGGTGGTGGCGGTGAAGGAAAACCAGGCGCCCGGCCGCCGGGTACACGACCCCAGCCACCAGCTGGCTGATGCCGATGGCTATGTCACCTACAGCAATGTGAACACGGTGGAGGAGATGGTCAACATGATCTCCGCCTCACGTTCCTACCAGAACAACCTCGAAGTCATGGGCACGGCCAAGTCGCTGCTGCTCAAGACCCTCCAGATGGGCCAGGGCTGATCCCCCGCCCGGTCTTGACCGCCCTCACCCCCCACCTCAGGAAGGCCCATCATGGACTTCACCACCCTCAACAGCACCAGCAAGACCTCCAGCAGCAGCACGGGCACGACCTCCAGCTCGACGCCCTCGGCCGCTGACACGCAGGACCGTTTCCTGAAGCTGCTGGTGGCCCAGATGCAGAACCAGGATCCGATGAATCCGATGGACAACGCCCAGGTGACGACCCAGCTGGCGCAAATCCAGACCGTCACCGGCGTGGGCAACGTGAACACCAGCATCCAGAGCCTGGCCACCCAGTTCAGCCAGATGCAGGCGCTGCAAAGCGTCAGCCTGGTGGGACGCTCGGTGACCGTGCCTGGCAACAGCGTGGCGGTGGAGAACGGCAAGGCCTCGCTGAACTATGACCTGGCCAACCCGGCCGACACGGTGAAGCTGGAAGTGCTCAATGGCGCCGGCAACGTGATCTCCACCCAGGACCTGGGGGCGCAGAAAGCGGGCAGCCAGACCTACACCTGGGACGCCAGCAAGTCCGGTGAAACCACCGGCCTGACCTTCCGCGTCACCGCCACCAAGAGCACCAACCCCGTCACCGCCACCACCTACACCCGCGATGTGGTGAGCGCCGTCAACACCAGCGGCGCCACGCTGCAGCTGGAACTGAAGAACGGCGGACTGGTCGATTACGACAAGGTCCGCAACATCGTCTGAGGACGCCCGTCCGCCCCTGAACAGAACCGAACCGCCCAAGGACTTCCCATGAGCTTCCAACAAGGCCTCTCCGGATTGAACGCTTCCAGCAAGAACCTGGAAGTCATCGGCAACAACATTGCGAACGCCCAGACCTACGGCGCGAAGTCGTCCCGCGCCGAATTCGCCGACATGTACGCCACCGCGCTGAATGGTGCGGGCACCAACCAGATCGGCATTGGTGTGCAACTGCAGGCCGTGGCCCAGCAGTTCACCCAAGGCAACATCACCGTGACCGAGAACCCGATGGATCTGGCCATCAACGGCAACGGCTTCTTCCAGGTCAGCGACGGCGCGAGCCCCACGGTGTACACCCGCAACGGCCAGTTCAAAGTGGACCGGGAAGGCTACATCGTCAACAACGATCAGCTCAAGCTGCAAGGGTATCCGGCGGACAGCAACGGCGTGATCCAGCCGGGCCTGGCCACCTCGCTGAAGCTGCCCACCGGCGGCATCGACCCCAAGGTGACAAGCACCATCGACATGGAGTTCACGCTGGATTCGCGCGCTGCCGCCACCGCCCCGTATGAACTGAGCGACCCGGCCGATCCGAATTCGGCCAAGATCGACCAGACCGGCATCAAGCTGGACGACCCCACGTCCTACAACAACGCCACCTCGCTGACGGTGTATGACGCCAAGGGCCAGCCGGTGGCTGTGACGCTGTATTACCAGCGCGCCAACAATGACGATGCCAACGGCAACACCGTCTGGAACGTCTATGTGACGGCCAACGGCAGCGCCGTGCAGTACGACGCCCAAGGCAACCCCATCCAGACCGACGACGGCACGACCACCGGCAACCCGCTGACGCCCTACACCCAGGTCACCTTCCTGCCCACCGGCGGCAATCCGGTGTCGCCGGCCGCCAATGAGCTGCTGAACCTGAAGATTCCTGCCGGCGTGAACTCGCAAGGGGCGCCGACGCTGTCGATCCCCGCACCGCCCGCCGACCTGTCCGATCCCTCGGTGCAGGGGATTTCGCTGGACATGACCTCGGCCGTGGAAAACGGCGCCAACTTCGCCGTGACCAGTCTGACGCAGGACGGCTACGCCCCGGGCCAGCTCACCGGCATCAGCATCGAGAACAACGGCATCGTCACCGCCCGGTATTCCAACGGCCAGTCCAAACCGGCGGGCCAGGTGGAACTGGCGAACTTCCGCAATCCGCAGGGCCTGCAACCGATGGGCGGCAACCTCTGGTCCCGCACCAACGCGTCCGGGGACGCCGTGGTGGGCGTTCCGGGGGACGGCAACCTGGGCTCGATCAATGCCGGTTCGCTGGAAGAGTCCAACGTGGACCTGACCAATGAGCTGGTGAACATGGTGACCGCCCAGCGTGTCTACCAGGCCAATGCGCAGACCATCAAAACGCAGGATCAGGTGCTGCAGACGCTGGTGAACCTGCGTTGATGCCCTGCTAACCCGCTGACCGCCCGACCGCCAAGGACCCCGCACCATGGACCGCATGATCTATCTGTCGATGAGTGGCGCCCAGGCCGCCCTCTCGCGCCAGGACGTGCTGGCCAACAACCTGGCCAACGTCAACAGCAACGGCTTCCGCGCCGAACTGCAGGCGTTTCGCTCGGTGCCCGTCCGTGGCGACGGGTCCACCGTGCGGGCCTTCTCGCTGGAAACCACCACCGGCCACGATCTGTCGGCCGGCCCGGTGGAAACCACGGGCCGCAACCTGGACGTGGCCATGAAAGGCCGCTCCTGGATGGCCGTCCAGGCGCTGGACGGCACCGAGGCCTACACCCGTGCCGGCTCGATGGATGTGAATGCCGAAGGCCTGCTGGTGATGCGCAACGGCCTGCAGGTGCTGGGCGACGGTGGCCCGATTTCGGTGCCCCCCAATTCCACGGTGGACATCGGGGCCGATGGCACCGTCACCGCCAAGACCGGGAACCAGCGGCCGGTGAACATCGGCAAGCTCAAGCTGGTGACCGAGGACGGCCGTTTCACCCGCCGCACCGACGGCCTGTTTGCCGCCCCCGATGGCGAGCCGCTGCCGGCCGATCCGGCGGCGCAGGTGCAGGCGGGCGCGCTGGAGGGGTCCAACGTCAGCCCGGTCGAGACCATGGTCGGCATGATCGCCGCCGCACGGCAGTTTGAACAGCAGATGAAGCTGCTGCAGATTGCCCAGACCCATGGACAGGCAGCCTCCAAGCTGCTGTCCGACAGCTGAGTCCGCGCGGCGCTCATCCGCAGCCTGACAACATTAGGAGTTCAAGATGCTTCGTTCCCTCTGGATCGCCAAGACCGGCATGGAAGCCCAGCAGATGCAGCTGGATGTGGTCTCCCACAACCTGGCCAACGTCTCGACCAACGGCTACAAGCGTGAACATGCGGTGTTTGAGGATCTGATGTATCAGAACCTCCGCCCGGCCGGCTCCGCCACCTCCGAGCAGACCAGCCTGCCCACCGGGCTGCAGGTCGGCCTGGGCGTGCGCGCCGTGGCCACCTCGCGCAACCACACCCAGGGGTCGTTGCAGCAGTCCGGCAACTACCTGGATGTGGCGATCAAGGGCAACGGCTTCTTTCAGATCCAGATGCCGGACGGCACCACCAGCTACACCCGCGATGGCAACTTCCAGCTGGATTCCAATGGCCAGCTGGTAACCAACAACGGCTACACCGTGCTGCCCGGCATCATCGTGCCGGCCGATGCCAAGTCCCTGACCATCGGCCAGGACGGTACGGTGGCGGTGACCACGGCCGGCAACACGGCCCAGACCACGCTGGGCCAGTTGCAACTGGCCAACTTCATCAACCCGCCCGGCCTGGAATCGCTGGGGGGCAACCTGTATGCGGAGACGGTCGCTTCCGGCACACCCCAGACGGGGGCGCCCGGGACCAACAGCCTCGGGGCCGTGCAGCAAGGCTTCACCGAGACCTCCAATGTGAATGTGGTGGAAGAGCTGGTGTCCATGATCCAGACCCAGCGCGCCTACGAGCTGAACTCGAAGGCCATCCAGACCTCGGATCAGATGCTGCAGAAGCTGTCGCAGATCTGAGCCTGGTGTCGCTGGGTTCCGTCCAGCGTCCAGGCCCTGCGCCTCATGATCTTCCAGGAGTTGTTCATGTCCCGGTTTTCCCTGCTGTCTGCCCGTCATCGTCATCCGGCGCGTCCTGGCGCCGCCTCGCGGGTCCGTCAGGCGGTGCGCGGCGTGTCGTTGACGCTGTCCGGATCCGTGTCCGCCCTCGCCCTGCTGAGCGCCTGCAGCACACCCTATCCGGAGCCACGGGTGGATATGCAGCCAGCACCGGTGGTGCGCATGCCCGAGCCGATTCCGGCGTCGGCCAACAACGGGGCCATCTATCAGAACGCCAATTTCCGCCCGCTGTTCGAGGACCATCGTGCGCGGCTGGTCGGCGACGTCGTCACCGTCCAGATCACCGAAAAGGTGAGCGCGACGCAAAAGTCCAGTTCCGCGCTGGACAAGACCGGCAGCCTGTCCGCCGCCGTCACGGCCATTCCGGGCTTTGCCGCCAACTCATTCGGCAGCGGCCGGGCCGAGGTGGGTGGCACATCCAGCAACAAGAACACCGGCAAGGGCACCAACGAGAACACCAATGACTTCTCCGGCACCATCACGGCGGTGGTGACCGGGGTGCTGCCCAACGGCCATCTGCTGATCTCGGGCGAGAAACAGGTGGGTGTGAACAACAACGTTGACGTGCTGCGCTTCTTCGGCCAGGTGGATCCGCAGTCCATCCGTCAGGGGAACACCGTGCCTTCCACCGCCGTGGCCAACGTCCGGGTGGAACAGCGCGGCCGTGGCGCCGTGGCGGATGCGCATTCAATTGGCTGGCTATCCCGGTTCTTCTTGAACCTTTCGCCGACTTAAGTTTCCCCACAATCGGTCACACGAGTCTGCCTCACGTGTGACCGAGATGTCCCCCAACACCACCCCCTCCTTCCGCCGCTTTTTCAGTCCCTGCCCCCGCCTGCTGGCCAGCGGCCTGCTGAGCCTGATGGCGTTGCTGGCCCTGGCCACCCCGGCCCAGGCCACCCGCATCAAGGAAGTGGCGACGGTGCAGGGCGTGCGTTCCAACCCGCTGACCGGCTACGGGCTGGTGGTGGGTCTGGACGGCACCGGCGACCAGACCACCCAGGCGCCCTTCACCGGCCAGAGCCTGACGGCCATGCTGCAGCAGTTCGGTGTGCTGCTGCCCCAAGGGGTGACCATGCAGCCGCGCAATGTGGCCGCCGTGATGATCACCACCCAACTGCCACCGTTTGCCCAGCCGGGCCAGCCGCTGGATGTGGTGGTGTCTTCCATGGGCAATGCCAAGAGCCTGCGCGGCGGCACCTTGATCGCCACACCCCTGCGGGGTGCGGATGGCCAGGTTTACGCCATTGCCCAGGGCAACCTGATGGTGGGAGGCGCTGGCGCCTCCCAGGGCGGCTCCAAGGTGCAGATCAACCATCTCAGCGCCGGCCGCATTCCCAACGGTGCGTTGGTGGAGCGCAGCGTCCCCACGCCGCTGCAGCAAAATGAATTCCTGCAGCTGGACCTGAATGCCTCGGATTTCGGCACCGCCCGCGCAGTGGCCAGGGCCATCAACAAGGCCAAGGGCGAAGGCACCGCCACGCCGCTGGACGGCCGGGTGGTGCGTGTACGCACACCGATGGCGCCGGATGCCCGCATCGCCTTCCTGGCCGATATGGAAAACCTGCCGATCGACCTGGAAACCCCGGCCGCGCGGATCGTCATCAATGCCCGCACCGGCTCGGTGGTGATGAACCAGGCCGTGACGCTGTCGCCCTGCGCCGTGGCTCACGGCAATCTGGCGGTGACCATCTCCAGCACGCCGCAGGTCAGCCAGCCCAATGCCATGGGCAGCGGCCAGACCACCGTGACCGAAAAGACCGACATCTCCATCAAGCAGGACCCTGGCACGCTGATCCAGCTGCCAGCGGGTACCCGTCTCAATGATGTGGTCAAGGCCCTCAACACCCTGGGTGCCACGCCCCAGGACCTGCTGGCCATCCTGCAGGCGATGAAAAGCGCCGGCGCCCTGAATGCCGAGCTGGAGGTGATCTGACATGGCTCTCTCGACACCGCTGAGCACCGCCCTGGGCAACGGGGGCCTCTCCAACGACACCCGCTCGATCGACCAGCTGAAGTCGGTCGCCGCCCGCGACCCCAAGGCCGCAGTGAAAGAAACGGCCAAGCAGTTTGAAACCCTCTTCATGCAGGAGGTGATGAAGAGCATGCGCCAGGCCACCATGAGCTCCGGCATGCTGGACAACTCCGCCACCCAGATGGGCAGCGACATGCTGGACCAGCAATACGCCGGCAAGATGGCCGGCCTGCCGGGTGGGTTGTCGCAAGCCATTGAGCGCCATCTGCAGCGTCAGCTCGGCGTGAAGGACGGGGAACTGCCCAGCGCCAAGGCCGCCGCCAGTACCCAGCAGCTGCCGCAACTGGCCACGAAGAATGTGCAGCCCCATGTGCAGGACTTCATCCAGAAGCATGACAGTGCCGCCAAGGCAGCGCAGGCGGCCACAGGCATCCCGGCCAGTTTCATGATTGCCCAGGCCGCGCATGAGTCCGGCTGGGGCAAGCGCGAAATCCTGAACAAGGACGGCAGCAGCAGCTTCAATGTCTTCGGCATCAAGGCCGGGCCGGGATGGACCGGCAAGGTCGCCGAGGTGCAGACCACCGAATACGTGGACGGCAAGCCGCAACGTGTCTCCGCCAAGTTCCGGGCCTATGGCAGCTATGAAGAAGCCTTCAAGGACTACGCCAAGCTGATCAGCGGCAACGACCGTTATCGCGACGTGGTGGCCAAGGCCAGCACCGGCAGCGCCGAGGGGTTTGCCAAGGGCCTGCAGAAGGCCGGTTACGCCACCGATCCGGAGTACGCGTCCAAGCTGGCGCGAGTGATCAACACGACCATGCGCGTGCAACGCGCCATGGCCTGACGCTCTAGGAACCGACCATGTCGACCTCTGCCCTGCTCTCCCTTGGCGTGCGGGCCATGTTCGCCAATCAGGCGGCCCTGCAGACCATCGGCCAGAACATTGCCAATGCCAACGTGGCGGGATATTCCCGCCAGGAAGTGGTGCTCACCACGCCGGACGGGCAGTTCACCGGCGCGGGCTACTTCGGCAAGGGCGTGAATGTCCAGACCGTCACCCGCTCCCACAATGAGTTCCTGACCCGGGAAGCGGCGGCGGCCAAGTCGCAGGCCTTCATGGACAACACCATGCAGGCCCAGTTGACCCAGCTGGAGAACGTCTTCCCGACCGGCTCGGACGGCATCGGCCAGGCCAGCAACGACTTCCTGAATGCGCTGGTGGATGTGGCCAGCCGCCCCTCCGATCCGTCGGCCCGCCAGGTGGTGCTGGGCAAGGCACAGGAACTGGCCTCGCGGTTCCAGAGCGCGGGCCAGCAACTGGCCAACCTGCAGTCCGGCGTGGTCAGTGACATGAAGGCGGACGTCAAGACCGTCAATGAGCTGGCCAAACAGATTGCCACGGCCAATGACCAGATCGCCAAGGCCAATGGCACCAGCCATTCCCCCAACGACCTGCTGGACAAGCGGGACCAGCTGATCTCGCAACTGGGCCAGTATGTGCAGGTCTCCACCGTGAACAGCAGCGACGGCACCGTGGGGGTGTTCATCGGCGGCGGCCAGCGTCTGGTGCTGGGCAACCAGGCTCAGGAACTGCAGGTCACGTCGGACCCCTACGACAATTCCCGTGCCCAGCTCTCCATCACCGAAGCCAACGGCACCCGCGTCCTGGACGACAGCACCCTCACCGGAGGCTCTCTGACCGCACTGCTGCGCTATCAAAACACCCATCTGCAGGACGCCCGCAACCTGCTGGGCCAGATGGCCACCGCCATCGCCACCCGGGTGAACGAGCAGCAGTCGCTGGGTGTGGACTTGAAGACCGCAGCGGGTGGACCGCTGTTCAGCATTGCAGAGCCGACGGTGCTGCCCGCCATCACCAACACGGGCGATGCCAAGTTGACAGCCACCATCACCGATGGTGCGCTGGTACCGGCCCTGTCCTTTGTCATCTCGCCGGACCCGACCGGCACGCCGGACAGCTATCAGGTGGCCGTGCGCCCCGATGGCACGGCCACGACGATGAACAAGGACGAGATCGAAAAGGCCTACGGCATCAGCCTGACCATGACCGGCACGATGCAGCAAGGTGACCGCTTTGTGCTGGAGCCGGTGGCCGGGGCCGCCAGCAGCTTCAAACGCGCCCTGGACGACCCCAGCGGTCTGGCCGCAGCCTCGCCGGTGGTGGGCACGGTCGATGTGGACAACCAGGGCACGGCCACGGTCGATTCGCTTTACGCGGTCAACAGCAAGTTTGACAAGAGCCTGCAGCCCGCGACGGTGCAGTTCGGCACGGTCAATGCGGACCAGAGCATCAACTACACCATCACGCTGTCGGACAACACCAGCTACACCGGCACCTGGAAGGCCGGGCAGGCGATTGGCAACGACCCGACCAACGGGGTGGACCTTGGCTTCGAGCTGCGCCTGAACGGGGTGCCGCGCGACGGCGACAAGATCAACCTGCAGACATCGGACACGGTGGTCTCCACCAACAACGGCAATGCCAAGGCCTTCCTGAAGCTGCAGAGCGAAACCTTGGTCGGCAAGCAGTTGCAGGCCGATGGCACGCTCTCTCGTGGGCAGACCATGACCGAAGCCTACGCCGCTGCGATTGCCGATGTCGGTTCGCGGGTGCAGGGCGCGGAATATCTGGCCAGCGTGTCCACCACCGTGGCCAGCCAGGCGGAAGCCACCCGCTCCGGCCAGGCTGGGGTCAACCTCGACGAAGAAGCCGCCCGCCTGATGCAATTCCAGCAGGGCTACCAGGCTGCGGCCAAGGTGCTGCAGACGGCCCAGACCGTCTTCGACCAGTTGCTGAGCATCGTGCAGTCATGAACCTCGCACTGAACCGCCCGGCGAGCCGCCCGATGCTTCGCCCTTGAACTGACCTCAGGACACCTGCCATGCGCCTCTCCACCGCCAACATGTTCGAGGCCAGCATCTCGACGCTGCAGAAACGCCAGCAGGAGATGCAGGACGCCCAGCAGCGCCTGACCTCCGGCAAACGGGTCGAAAAGGCCAGCGACGACCCCACCGGGGCGGCCCGCGCGGAGCGCGCCCGCACGGCCATCGGCCAGGTCGATGCCAGCACCCGCGCGCTGGAAGCCAGCCGCAACAGCATGACCCTGGCCGAAAGCGCCCTGGGCGATGCCAATGAAATCATGCAGCAGATCCGCGAAACGCTGGTGGCCGCTGGCAATGCCAGCTATACCGACGCGGAACGCAAGGGCCTGGCCAACAAGGTGCAGGGCCTGCGTGACCAACTGCTGGCCATTGCCAACCGGGGCGACGGGTCTGGCGGCTACCTGTTCTCCGGCCAGGGCACCACCGGCACCCCGTTCCTGGACAACCCGGTGCAACGCGACGCGGCCGGCAATCGCACAGGCGGCGGCGTCAGCTTCGAAGGCATCGGCGGCAACGTAACCACCGGTAACCTCGAAAACTATCCGCTGAGCGTGGATGGCAAGGCGGCCTGGGAGCAGGCGCGCAGCGGCAACGGCACGTTTGTGACCGGTGCCGGCACCAATGCCACCACGGGCGCGGCCCCGGCGGGCTGGGTCGATTCCGGCCGGGTGACCGACCCGGCGGCCGTCACCGGTGACAGCTATTCCATCGTCATCAGCGGCACGGCCCCGTCGCAGACCTATACCGTCTTCAATGAGACGCAGGGCCATGTCCCTGTGGCCAGCGACAACTACACCTCCGGCAATACCGTCAAGTTTGACGGCATGTCCATGACGATCGGCGGCAATCCGGTGGATGGCGACACCTTCACCGTGGCCCCCTCCACCAACGACCTGAAGGTGTTCGACGTGCTGGACCGCACCATCGAAGCCCTGCGCAAGGAAGATCGCACCGGCACCGAAATCACCCAGGACAACCTGGTCGGCATCCGGGATCTGGATGCCGTCATGGGCAACCTGACCAACGTCCGCAGCCAGGTCGGCGAGCAGATGAACAACCTCGACGGCTCCCAGACCCGGCTGCAAACCTTGAAGGTTTACAACCAGGCTGAGCAATCTGCCGCAGAGGATCTGGATATGACGCAGGGCATTTCCGATTTCCAGAACCAGCAGACGGGCTACGATGCGGCGTTGAAGACTTACGCGATGGTTCAGCGCATGTCGCTGTTCCAATACCTCAACTCCTGACGCCGCCATCTGCATGAACTCGACGCACGCCGTGCTGGGCCAATTGGCCCTGGGATACGCGCCCCTGGTTTCCAGGCAACTCGACATCGAAGCCACCCGCGTGACCGTGTTCGCTTTGCGCCCCGAAGCAGCACCGGCTGCGGCGGACGTGCTGGCGGCGCTCACCGACGCTTTCCCTGCGAAGGCTGTGGTGCTGAATGTGGCCCATGAAGGGCTGCTCAAAGGCCTGCTGGCCGCCCCGCTGCCCCGCCACTTCCGGGTGGAAGTGCCCGCCTTCCTGATCGGGGACGCCGACCTGGCTGCCCAGATCCAGGTCCGTGCGGCCGAAGGCGTGGTGACGCTGCTCAAGGGCCGTTCGGACGCCACCGGCTTCAAGCAGATCGTGCTGGACCTGCCGGATCTGGCCGGTGGCCCGGCCCCGGCCGGCAAAACGGTGCTGGTGTCTGGCGCCCGCAGCGCCGATGACTTCAAGCAGGCCTGGGACAAAGGCGCGGCCGGTGTGCTGGGCTGGCCATTCCATGGCGAGTTCGAAGCCCCGGCCACGCCGCCCGCCACCAAGGACACCCAGGCGGCGGACTTGCAGGTCATCGTGGAGCTGATGTCCCGGGTGGACCAGGGTGAGGATGTGGAACGCCTGGAGCAGACGCTCAAGCGGGATCCCAGCCTGGCCTTCAAGCTGCTGCGCTACATGAATTCGGCGGCCTTCGGCCTGTCGGTGGAGGTGTCGTCCTTCCGCCACGCCATCATGCTGCTGGGGTATGCCCGCCTGCGCCGCTGGCTGGCGCTGCTGCTGGCCACTGCCAGCAAAGAGCACGCCATGCGGCCCGTCATGTTCGCCGCCCTGCGTCGCGGCCTGCTGATGGAAGACCTGGCCAAGAGCATGGCGGAAGCCGAGCTGCGCGATGAAATGTTCATCTGCGGCCTGTTCTCCTTGCTGGACCACATGCTGCGCCAGCCTTTCGAGCGGCTGCTGCAATCCATCCCGGTGCCGGAGCGGGTACGCCAGGCGCTGGTCGACAAGACCGGCCCCTACAAGCCCTATCTGGACCTGGTGCAGGCCATCGAGAACGAATCCGTCTTTGACACCCGCACCGCCATTGATGCGCTGATGCTGGCCCCGGAAGAGGTCAACAACGCTGTGCTGCGTTCGCTGCACAAGGCCGGCCAGCTGGAGTAAGCCCCGCCCCCATGGACCCCACCACCACCGACCCCTTTCGCTCACTGCTGGGCAAGCGGTCGGTCCTCGGGTCCCCGCTGCTGTTTGGGCTCTGGGAGGGCCCCTGGCCGGCGCTTGTCACAGATGCCCAAGGCCATGTGCTGCTGGCCAATGACCGGCTGATCGAGCTGCTGGGCCCGGTCACCCTCAAAAGCCGCCGTCTGCATGGCGCTCACCGTGCCCAGGAGCTGCGGCTGGTGGACGACCAGCAGCGGGAGCATCTGTTGCAGGCGTCGCTGCACCCGCTGGAGGGCAGCGACCTGACCCTGGCCCTGCTGCAAGACCACAGCACCGAGCAGGCCGCCCGAGAACGCGCCGAGCGCATGCAGGCGGAAATCGACCAGTGGCTGGACCTGTGCCCCCTGCCCGCCCTGATGCACGACGACCAGGGCCTGCTGCTGCGGAGCAATGCCGCCTTTGCCCGGCTGGCGCAACGCCTGTGCCCACAACCGCCCGCCAGCCTGCAGGACCTGCCGCCTGACTGGCTGGCCTTGCTGGTCGGGCCGATTCCCGAAGCCGGCACCGAAACTCATCGCCAGGCCCTGGTGGCCGAGCCGCAGGGCAAGCCTCGCTGGATGCGGGTGCGGGCGCGCCGTCTCAGCGGCCCCTGGCACCGCCCGCGCCTGCTCTTGATGCTGGAAGACCGCAGCCGTGATCAGGCCCTGGAACTGGCGCATCAGCAGGTGCAGGCCTTGATGGACACCGCCGGGGTGGGATTGGCCACGTTCCAACCGGACGCGGGATGGTCCAGGCCCGGGGACGTGCTGGACGATCTGCTCGCCCTGCCGGCGGCCGGGGAAGTGGCGTCGCCCACATCGGCGCCCACATCGGCGCCCACCCGAGCGGCTTCGGCGCCGCCTGCGGCCACGGCGGCGGCACCGATTGGCACCAGTGCTGCGGGGGGAGCCACCAGCAAGGCCAATGCGCTGCAGGGTGTCAACCGGGACATGGTCGATCCCGACTCCCGCGCCGACTACGAAAAACTGCAGCAGGCGATCAAACAAAACCAGCCGGTGGCGCTTCGGTATGCGGTGCGGCATCCCGAGCTGGGGCTGCGCTGGCTGCTCACCCGCGTGGAGCCGGGGCAGTTGTCCTCCGGTCAGCGGATCACCTCGGTCCTGACCCTGGACATCACCGACAACCAGCAGGCGCAAGCCCGATATGAGCTGCTGCTGCGGGAGTTGGGAGCGATGCTCGACGGTGCGGGCCTGGGCATGGCCTATGTCCGCAAGCAACGGCTGCTGCGCAGCAACGGCGCGCTGGGGCGGATGCTGGGCATGGGCGGTGAGCCCGAACCTGGCACCCCGTTCGAGGCGCTGTTCCAGGCCCTGCCTGAGCTGCATGCCCAGGTGATGGCCGCCCTGCCCGGTCTGAATGAAAACGGGCTGGAATTCGAATTTGAATGGCCGGGCGGGCAGGCCGGCCAGGACCCGCGCTGGCACGCCCTGTCGCTGCGGCGCGTGGTGCCGCCGGAGGCGCCGCAAGAACAGGCGCTGGTGGCCGTGGTGAGCGACATCTCGCGGCTGAAGGCCCAGCAGGCCCAACTGGAAGCCCTGGCGCAGGACCGGGAGCTGATGTTTGACCTCTCGGACGTCGGCATTGCCATTCTGCGGGACGACCACCTGGTGCGGGCCAACGAAGCCCTGGCCCATCTGCTGGGTTACCGCCCGGATGATCTGGTCGGGCTGCCCCATGCGGAACTGTTTGAATCACCGAGGGAATTCGAGCATGAGCGACGGGCGGTGGCCAAGGCGCTGTCCGAGGCGGGCCTGTGGCGCGGAGAGCGCCGGGTGCGCCGACGTGACGGTTCCATCCTCTGGATGCAGGTCAGCAAACGCCATGTGCGGGCGGGCCAGCCGGAGACCGGCCTGATTGCCACCTATCTGAGCGTGGATGAGCGCCACCGTGCCCAGCAGTCGCTGCTGCTGCAGACCGAGCGGGAACGGGCGGTGCTGGATTCGGTGCTGGTGGGCATTGTCACCGTCGGGCGGCATGGCATTGAATGGATGAACCGGTCGGCCCGGCGTATGTTCGGCGGGGACCTGGCGGCATTTGCTGGCCAGCCGATCAGCAGGGTGGCGACCGAGGCGCCGGATCATCCCTTCCGCCAGACCCACTATCTGGATGACTTGGCGGAGGGCCTGGCCGAGACCTTTGAATGCCGCCTGGTGGCCCGGGATGGGCGGGAATTCTGGGTAGTGGGCAATGCGGTGGTCACCGGCAGCGGGCCGGACGGTGAGCGTCAGCTGACCTATGCGCTGCTGGACATCGAGCGCCGCCGCCAGGCCGAAGCGCAGAGCGAGCAGGCCCAGGCCTCACTGCAGCGGATCATTGAAGCCGCGCCGATTGCCATCAGCCTGCACGACGCCCGCACCCTGCAAGTGCGGCAGATCAATCAGGCGGCTGCGGCCCTGGCCGGGCGTGAAGAAGAGGAACTGGTGGGGGCCAGCCTGGAAGCGCTGTTTGGCAGTGAACAGGCGCAGGCGGTGCGCAGCGACATGGAATTTGCGCTCAACAGCTCTGAAGTCCTGCAGCGTGAATACCGGCTGCAGGTGGGTGGCCGCACACGCGTCTGGGACACCCGGCTGCTGCATCTCTCGGGCATCAACGACGCCAGCGGCGAAGTCGAACCGGAACAACTGCTGCTGGTGGCCAGCGATGTCACCCAACAGCGGGCGCAGGAAGCGGCGCGGCTGGAGGCGGCGATTGCCCAGCGCGAGCTGCTGGTGCGAGAAGTGCATCACCGGATCAAGAACAACCTCCAGGGAGTGGCGGGTCTGCTGCAGCAGATTGCCGCCCGCCGGCCGGAGGTGGCCACTGTCATCAACGAGGCGGTGGGCCAGGTGCAGGCGATTGCCCAGGTGTACGGCCTGCAGGTGGGCGCCTCGGGCCCGTTGCGGCTGCGCCAGGTCATTGAAGCGGTGCTCGGCTCGGTGCAGCGCATGTTTGGCCGGGACATCCGGGTGGAGGTTGGCGGGCTGGTGGCGACGCAGTCCGAGCGCTGGGGCCTGCCGGAGGTGGAAGCCATTCCGATCGCGCTCACCCTGAATGAGCTGTTCACCAATGCACTCAAGCATGGCGGCACCGCCCCGGTGCTGTGCGAACTGGTGTTTGATCCGGAGCAGGTGCTGCTGCGGATTGTCAATGAAGGCCAGTTGCCGGCCGGATTTGACCTCAAGCAGATCCGTGGGGGCGTTTCCGGCCTGGGGCTGGTACGGGCCTTGCTGCCGCGTCGCAGTGCCTTGCTCAGCCTGCAGCAGGAGGAACACCGGGTGGTTTGTGAACTCAGTTTGTGGCCGCCGGGGGTCAGTTGGCTGCCGCAGGAGTGATTGGACTCCTTGCAGATTGTGACGGCTCGCAAACGATAGGGGCGGTCTCCGACATTTCGGTGACAATGTTTGATCAGCCAATGAGAGCTTGGACAGCAGCGTGAACAGCGTGAGTGGCGTCGGTGGCGCGTATCAAAGCGCCTTCGGGAATCCCCCGAGTTCGTCTGGTCATGGGACGGGCAAGGGCCGCATTTTGGTCGTGGATGACGACCGTCTGGTGCTGGCCACGCTGACGCATGGTCTGGCGCAGGCGGGTTATGACGTGCTGGATGCGGACAATGGGGATGATGCCATTCTGATTGCGCGCCAGCAGAGGCCGGACCTGGCCTTACTGGACATCCGGATGGAGGGCATGAGCGGCTTTGATGTCGCGGGCTACCTGAGGGATTATCTGCAGATGCCCTTCATGTTTCTGTCGGCCTTTGCGGACGAAGCCACGGTGGCGAAGGTCAAGGAGCTGGGGGCGTTGGCGTATCTGATCAAGCCACTGGACATTCACCAGATTGTTCCTGCGGTGGAAGCGGCATTTGCCAACCGTCCGGCACGTACTGGCAGCGCTACGGCGCCTGCGGCCCCGATCGAAAGCCAGGAGGCTCTGGAGCGTGTGGAGGCGATGGCGCTCGGCATCTTGATGCACCGCTACTCCCTGACGCGAGCGCAAGCGCTCGCGCGTCTGCAACGCATGGCTGCCGAGCAGAAGCTGACGCCCGTCGACCAAGCCCAACGCCTCATCGAAGCCGTCGAGCAACTTGCCCTCGGCGCCTGACGCGCACAGCGCCGTCCGAGCCGGGCTCGCGGTAAGCGAGAGGGGCGACCGTCAGCGTCCACATTCACTGCTCCTCGCTGCACCTAGTCGCGCAGGACGCGCGCAGCGCCGTCCCAGCGGGGCTCGGGGTGCGCGAGTGGGGCGACCGTCAGCGTCCACATTCACCGCTCCTCGTTGCACCTAGTCGCGCAGGACGCGCGTAGCGCCGTCCCAGCGGGGCTCGCGGTAAGCGAGAGGGGCGACCGTCAGCGTCCACATTCACCGCTCCTCGCTGCACCTAGTCGCGCAGGACGCGCGTAGCGCCGTCCAAGCGGGGCTCGTGGTGAGCGAGGGGGCCGCCGCCGGGCCGCCCCAAGGCGGCCCCAGCCCCCTCGGGGGGCGTGTTTGGCTGGCCCTAGGCCAGCCAAACCGGGGGCTCACACACCTTACACATTCAAGTTGAAATAAAACCTCGCCCCCTGCCCCACCTCGGACTCGGCCCACATATCGCCGCCATGCCGCCGCACGATCCGCCGGGCCGATGCCAATCCGACGCCGGTGCCCTGGAACTCACTGGCGCTGTGCAGCCGCTGGAACACGCCGAACAGCCGGTCCGCAAAACGCATGTCAAAACCGGCGCCGTTGTCCGACACAACAAACACCTGCTGGCCATCCCGCATCATGGCCTCGAACCGGATGGCCGTTTCTTCCTGCCGGCTGCTGTACTTCCAGGCATTACCCAGCAGGTTTTCCAGCACCATCCGCAGCAGGGTCGGATCCCCCGTCACCCGCAGCCCTGGCTGCACATAGGTCTGCACCTGACGCTCCGGCGCGGCACGCCGCAGTTCGTCCAGCACCATCGACGCCAGCAGTGACAAGTCCACCGTCTCCTGCCGCAGGGTCTGGGACGACAACTGCGACAGCGCCAGCAGTGCATCGATCATGCTGTGCATACGTCCGGCCGCACTCAGCACCCGGTCCAGGTGATCATTGCCCGCCCGGTCCAGCAAGCGCCCGTAATCTTCCTTGAGGATGCGAGTGAAGCCTTCCACCACCCGCAGCGGCGCACGCAGGTCATGTGACACCGTATAGCTGAAGGACGCCTGATCCGATCTCGCCTGTTCCGCCGCCCGCATGGCCAGCGCCGCAGGCACCGTATCAGCGGCGCCCTGCGGCCAAAGGCTCAAGAGTTGCCCCAGCCCGTGCCGCACGGGCGTGAGACACAACCACCAGGCGCCACAGGCGCTGCCCGATTGCAGATCCGGTTCCCCCAGCGCTTGCCGTAGCTCCTCCGGCAGCCGTTCTTCGCAGGCGCGCCACAGTTGCCCTTTCACCTCCACCGTTCCGCCCATCATCTGGGCGGCGGCTTCATTGAAATCCATCAGACGGGCCGTGGCGCCGCTCGGGGCATCGCTCAACAGCCAGGCCGGGCCCGGCAGCGCATGAATCCAGTCGGTCGACAGGGCCGGCGTCAACAGCAGGCTGGCCCCCGCCAGGGCGGCCTCGTCGTCATCCCGCAGGCGGGCGGAGCCCAGATACCCATTGAAATGGCCGGTCGCATCCATCAGCGCCTGGCCTCTCAGCTCCCATTGGCGCCCCTGGGCATCCCGCACCTGCCAACCGCCAAACGACTGCCCACTGGCCAACCCTCGTTCGAGGTCCAGGCCTTCATCCGTCGGCTGAAATCGCTCCCACAGCGTCTGGGTGACCGACCCGTGCAGCGGCCCCCCCACCCAGTTGGAGGCGGGCGCGCCCTGGGGCGCCTGCCAGCGCACCAAGTGATGCGAGGCGTCGGTCTGCCAATGCCAGTCGGGAATCAACTGGCTGAACACTTGTGACTGCTGCCGCGCTTCTCGCAGCAATTCACCGAATTGCGCACGCGCCAGCCGCACGGCCATGTGCCAGGACACGGCCGCGACAAACAGCATCAGCACAGCCCCAGCCACCAGGGCGGTAAGTACCAGCCCCGGGCCCGCCTGCTCCAGATTCATCGCCAACAGCAGGACGAGGGCAAGAGCCGCCAGCCCCAGGGCCAGCGCTGCTCCCTTCCACGGCCGACGGCGTACGACGGCTTCCCCCAACCTAATCATGCTAGCCATTGTAGGCAGTCAACTTGCAGGTGCGGCAGCTCCCTGCGCCAGTGCCGACCGGGATGCAACACCCATGTCCTGGAAAAAACCAAGGGCTTACCCCGATTTGGGTTGGGGGGCTTGGCAGATTTGCCGCTTTTTCGCACGCTTGATGGCTTGCAGTGACAGACAATGCAGTGTGACCTTGCGTGAAGTCATCACCGCAGATCCATGATTAAAAGATGTCACCAGACCACATCCTGACGATGCCTCCGCGACTGAAGCCCACTTCCTCCGTGCTGGACGAGCAGGCGCTTGCCCGACTGCGCGAGCTGGATCCGGGCGGCAACAACCATTTGCTGGAACGGGTGATTGGCGCCTTTCTGAAATCGCTGGAGCAGCAGGAAGGTGTGTTGGGCCAAGGTCTGGCACCGGCGCCAGACCTGGCGGCGGTGCGCCATGTGGCGCACACGCTGAAATCGGCATCGGCCAGCCTCGGCGCCATGGGCCTGTCCCAGCGCTGCGCGGAGATTGAAGCAGTGGCCCGCGCCGGCGAGGCGGATCGACTCCCCGAACTCACCACCCAGGTGCTGGCCGAGATCGATGCTGCACGCCAGGCGATGCAGCAGCTTCTGCCCCCGGCCCAATGAGAGCAGCGACGTGAAGGACAGCATGCTGAACGAACGTCCCCGCGTCCTGCTTGTGGACGATGACCAGGTCAACCTGATGTTGATCGAGGCGGCGCTGCGGGAGCACGGGTTCGACGTCACGGCCATTCACAGCGGCGAGCAGGCATTGGACATGGTCACCCAATGGACGCCGGAACTCATCGTGCTGGATGCACTGATGCCGGGGCTGGATGGTTTCCAGACCTGCGAACGCTTGCGTGCTCTGCCGGGTTTCGAGAACGCGCCCATCCTGATGCTGACCGGCCTGGATGACGAAGCGTCGATCAATCGCGCCTATCAGGCCGGGGCCACCGACTTCTTCGTGAAGTCAACGCAATGGCGTCTGCTGGCCGGGCGACTGCGCTATCTGCTGCGCAGTTCGCGCACCCGCATCGAGTTGGAGCGCAGCAAGGCCAAACTGGCCCGGGCGCAGGATCTTGCCCGCATGGGCAGCTTTGAATGGCAGACCGGTCAGGGCTTTAAATTGGCCAATGAAGCGCTGCGGGTATTTGGCCGCAGCCCGACCGATCCACTGGACTTCATTGGCGTGATGCGCATGGTGCCGCGCGAGGAGCGCCTGCTGTTCATGCGCTTGCTGCGAGATGTGGTGGCCCACAACTCGGTGCTGGTCACCGACCTGCCCTTCACCCTGCTGGATGGACGCCAGCGCGTCATCCACATCGAAGCCGAGCCGGAATTCAATGAGCACGGCAATGCCTGCGGCTATACCGGCGTCATTCAGGATGTGACCGATCGGCGCATGGCGGAAGACCGCATTCGCCAATTGGCGAATTTCGATGCGCTCACTGGCCTGCCCAATCGCCGGCAATTGATCTGGCGGGCTGAGCGCGCCATCGAGGCCGGGCGCCGCATGGGCCATGACGTCGGCCTGCTGCTCATCGACCTGGACCGCTTCAAGGTCATCAACGACACCCTCGGTCATGCCGCCGGGGACGAACTGCTGATGGAAGTGGGCCGACGGCTGCGTTCCTGCGTGCGCCATTCCGATCAGGTCATGGAAGGCATGCTGGAGTCGGTGGGCACACGGTCGCACCGCACACTGGAAGCGGTGGGCCGCCTGGGTGGAGATGAATTCGTGGCGTTGCTGCCCGAGGTCAGCGATGAAGGCGATGCCGAGCGGGTGGCCGAACGGGTGCTGGAAGCCCTGCGCGAGCCGATCTTCATTGCGGGGCAGGAATGTTTTGTCACCGCCAGTGTGGGCATTGCGCTGTATCCACGGGACGGCCTGACCATGGCCGACCTGCTGCGCAATGCCGACGTGGCCATGTATGCCGTGAAGAATCAGGGCCGCAATGCGTCGGCGCTGTATTCGCCCATGCTGGCCGGCCGGGGCCGCGAAAAGCTGGAGCTGGAATCGGCCCTGCACAAGGCCATCGAGCGCGATGAGCTGGTGCTGCACTACCAGCCCAAGATCGACGTGCGCACCGCCCGCATGGTGGGCGCGGAGGCACTGATGCGCTGGCGCCGGGGCAACACCCTGGTGCCTCCGGGCGAGTTCATTCCGCTGGCGGAAGAAACCGGCCTGATCGTGCCGCTGTCCGAATGGGCCCTGCGCGAGGCGGCCCGGCAGGCCAAGGTCTGGCAGCTCAATTTCGGATTCTCGGAATCGATCGCCGTCAACCTGCCGAACCGGCTGTTCGAGCGCTCCGACCTCGTGGAGCACATCCATCAGTTCGTCAGCGCCTGGGGCGTGCCGCACCGAGCGATTCAGCTGGAGATCACTGAAACCGGGCTGATGAAGGACCTGCAGAGCGTCATTCCGTCGCTGCACCGCTTGAATGAGGTGGGCGTGGAGATTTCGATTGACGATTTCGGCACTGGGTATTCGTCGCTGGCCTACCTGACCACTCTGCCCATCTCGGAAGTGAAGATCGACCGCAGTTTTGTGCGGGATCTCGGTATTACGCCGCAAAGTTCTGCGGTGGTTACTGCGATCATTGCCCTGGCCCGTTCGCTGGGGTTGCAGGTGATTGCCGAGGGCGTGGAAACGCTGCGTCAGATGGAAGTGCTCAGACGGCTGGATTGCAGCCTGATGCAGGGCTTCCTGTTCAGCAAGCCGCTACCGCCGGATGAGCTGGAGCGCTGGCTGGCGCAGACCGTGCTGCCCCGCAAGGCTCCCTGGATCCTTCCCTCGGCCGAAGCTGGCGAAGAATTGTCCCAACGCTGATCTCAACTCTTACTCATGCCGCAGCAGCCCCCCGCTCTGATTGCCAAGGCGGCCCTGCGCCGCCTGGCGCTGGACAAGCTGGAACCCACCCCGGAGAACTATGCCCGGGCCTATGCACAAGAGGCCGGTGAACCCCAGCGCGACGTGGCCGGTCATCTGCCCGAACGCGCGCAAGTGCCGCTGAGCCGGCTGTTGAGCCTGGCCGTGCCCGATCTGCAGGCCCGCACCGGCCTGGCCACGCAGCTCAAGGAAGGCCGCTGGGACGAACTGCAGCGGGCCCTGGAGGCCCTGCAGCAGACGCATGGCGCCAGCGCCCAGGCCGAGCAGATGGCCCAGTTGATCGAGCGGCTGATGAAAGGGCTGGAACGCGGCGGCCGCCAATGGACCCTGGCCCGCAAGAAGGACGGTGTGCTGCGCGTGCTGGCCAGCAACCGGACCGATCCGCAACGCCTCATGCAGCGGCTGCGTCAGCTGGTGGGAAGCTGGGATGGCGACGTGAGTGACGCGCGGGTGGAAACCCAACCCGCACCGTTGGATGACGGACTGGACGACGACGACAACGACGATCGCAACGGCGGCACGCCCAGCCAGTTTTTCACCGACGACGAAGTGGCCCAGCCCCAGGAAGACAGCGCCCGGTATGGCGAGTTGTCCAGCCTGCTGGGCGGCCAGGGTCTTGGCCAGGCCAGTTGGCCGGAGATCGGCACCAGCCTGGGTGGCACCGTGCAGCAGGCGCTGCGTGGGGAAGATCCACGCGCGCTGGAGCTGGTGGCCGAGCTGGATGCGGCCCTGGCGGAGATCCGTCGCGACGGCGCCTCGCCCGAGCGGGCCGAAGCCATGGAAGCGTTGTGCCAGCGCGTGCGTCGCTGGCTGGATCACCGGGACCATGCGTTTACCGAACTGGGCAAGCTGTGCGGCTCCCTGACCGCCAGCCTGGCCGATCTGGCCGAAGACGACTCCTGGGCCCGCGGCCAGTGCGAGGCCATGGGCCAGACGCTGGCGCAGGGGCTGACCGCCCGCAGCGTGCGCTCTGTCAATGAGCTGCTGGCCAACACCCGCAGCCGCCAGGCGAGCCTTCGGGAGGAGCGCAGCCGCGCCCGCGATGCCCTCAAGGGCTTGATCAACCGGATGCTGCAGGAACTCGGCGAACTGGGGCAGCACACCGACCGGTTCAGCGACAGCGTGGGCCGGTATGCCGAAGTGATCGAGCAGGCGGACACGCTGGAAAGTCTGGCCGGTGTGGTGCGCGAGATGGTGGAAGAAAGCCGCAGCGTGCAGTCACTGGTGCAACAGACCCAGGGACGCCTGCGCGACGAGCATGACCGGGCGAGCCAGTTGGCCGAGCGGGTGGAAGCGCTGGAGAGCGAACTGCGCAGGCTCTCCAATGAAGTGCAGACCGACCAGCTCACCCAGGTGGCCAACCGCCGCGGCCTGATCGCCGCATTCGACACCGAACGGGCCAAGCTGGAACGTGAAGCACGGCCGCTGTCCTTGGCCTTGCTGGATATCGACAACTTCAAGAAGCTCAACGACAGCCTCGGCCATGCGGCCGGCGATGAGGCGCTGAAATCTCTGGCGGCCCGTGTTTCCGGGCTGCTGCGCCCGGGCGACACGGTGGGCCGCTGGGGTGGCGAGGAATTCGTGCTCATCCTGCCCGAGGCGCCGCTGGAAGAAGCCCAGGCGGTGCTGCTACGGCTGCAGCGCTCCCTGTCGGCCAGCCTGTTCATGCATGAAGGCCGCGACGTGTTCGTGACCTTCTCCGCCGGGGTCACCCTGTATCGCCAGGGCGAAACCATGGAGCACGCATTGGACCGGGCCGACGAGGCCCTCTACGAAGCCAAGCGCACCGGGAAGAACCGGGCCTGCGTGGGCTGAACCCAGCCCGGCCCGGCCCGCCGGGCGGGCGGGCCTCTGCGAACGTTCTTCTGGACGGGACCACTCACGGTGCATCCCCCCTCCCGCTTGGAGCGTTTTGCATGATCCGGTTGCCGGTCTCCTCCCACTCACTTGATGCCCCTCACCAGGAGGCACCGGAATCGGATCTCCGTGCGGCCCCGCAGTCGGTGCCACTTCCCGGACAACTACCGTCCACCGACATCCCCCAATGGATGCGACATTTTGAGCGCCTGAGCCACGGCGACTCGATCGATGGGGCGACACTGGCGGATTGCGTGGGCCAGTTGGTGGAACTGAGCCATACCGGCTCGCGGGCCTACGGCTCGATGCAAGCCCTGGTCGCGGAGAAACTGAGTCGGGCAGGTTCCATTTCCTTGCCACGCGCCCCCAAATCGGTGCATGAGCTTCGGAATATGGAAGCTCAGCTTTGGCAGCACGTGCTGTCTCCGCAGGCCCAGGACACCAGCAGGCCCATCGGCATGCAATACAACCTGCGCTACCTGGGCGGCGCCTTGTACAAAGCGCTCCAGCGGCAGGACGTGTCCACCATCCCGCTCGTGGTACACAAACCGAAGTGCGTCGATTTGGCGTTGGAGAAGCGCTACGTCCTGCAACTGCCCCTGCGCCTGGACGCTGCCGCAGTCAGGCCGGGACAGGTGCTGGCTCACAGCTGCGAGCGCACTGTGCCCAGTGATCCCCAATCACCATCCGTCATATCCCTGGTCAACGAGGCGGATGGACTGAGCATCCATGTGCATGACACGACCTCAGCCCGCCCCATGGCCGTTGCGCGGGGAGGCGCAGAAGCAAACGCCGAAGCCTTGGCCAGCCGTTTCATGAGTGCGTCTCCGCTCACCCTCCAGAAGGCGGTGTTGCAGTACAACAGCGGCACGAGCCTGGCCCGGATGTTGCAGTTGGCGCCAGATCTGCCAACGGATCTGGCCTCCATCGCGCTCGTCAGGTGCCCCGGGGACGAGGCGCCCCGGCTCGGCGTTGCTCTCAGTTTGGACTACAGCAAGCTGGCCGCATCCTCCGACCTCGATCGCCTTCTTCCCAGAGACCCGCAGCTCGAGAGGACATTGGCATCGGCACGCGCATGGGCCAGTCACACGGAACAGGGATATCAGCAGGTCCGCAGCCCCTATGACACCGTGGACATGAAGCTTTACCGGCCCGGGCTGGTCCGAGGTTGCCTGGTGCGATTGCAGCTGGAGGATGCCCATCAGGCAGGCACCGACCGCCATGCCATCCATTTCACTCCCCCGCTGGCCACCTTGATGCGCATGATGACTCCGCGAGAACGCGAGATCTACCGGTGGTGTCGTGGCGATTTGACCTGGCAGCGTGATGATCGCCTGGCCACGATGATGGCCGAAGAACCCCACCGGGACGATTTCACCGTCCCCCCCGGCACCATCATAAATCGACACACCGGGAGTCCGATCGGAACGATGCAGCTGATGGCTCGGCCGGGCGTGGCGCCGGGTGTGGAATTGAACCTTCCCTCCCCCCAGCCGCCCACTTCGAGATTCGGTCACACCCTGAGGCTCAAAGGATCGCCCCAGCCATCCGCCGCCCTGCCGCCGGTCACGGCCTTCCATGACCTACGTCCATTGGCCCGGCAGGCGCGATGGCTCAAAGACCTGATCCCTGCGGGCTCGCAGGACAAGAACGCGGCCTCTGCGGCGCTTCCTTCGGAAGGAGATTCCGGCAGTGCTCTCAAGGTCCCGGCGACCACCACTGCGGCACGGCGTCAGCGGCTGGCCGAGCTGTTCGTCGACACCCCCGATGCCCCCTCAGGGACATCGACACCCGGGGCACAGGGAACGCGGGCGGCGCAGCCGTTGGCAGCCGACGACTCCTCCATCGAGTCCGGGGACTATCCGACCCTGGTCGCCCTTCCACCGGGTGCAGCGGATGCGCCGAGGTCCCCCACCGAGGCCCCCTCGAGTCTGCAGACACTTCGGCCTTCAGCAGCGGCGGACACTGCGGAGACCGTCCAGGAGCCGCCCACGACGGTCGGAAGTGGCGAGGAATCCGCGTTTGCGAAGGGCTACCACGTGGAAATTCTGAAGGTCGTGAAGGATCTCGAGACCCCGTACTGCTGGAACACTTTCGCCTCCGAACTGCCGCCCCGCTTCCTGCCGGACTGCTCCGGCTGGCCCGTCGGCCGTGGGTTGCAGGTACTGAATGCCACCAACGGGAATGAGATCAGTCACGAAGGGACCACGGTCGCAGGCGCCTCACCGGTCACCGTCGTGCTGAACCCGGTGACTCGGCATTACAACTCCCTGTTGAACCAGCAGCTTTATGAGGTGGCAGCCAACGGCGACTGTTTTTTCTCTGCAGTGCTCCATGCCATGGGGGACAGCGACCGCGCGGCCTTGTTGAACCAAGCCAATCCCACCCTGCCAGCTGAACCCACGATTTCGTCGGCGGTCGCAAGCTTGCGCAGCCACCTGGCCGATCAACTACGCAACAACGTGATCGACTACCGTGAGGAGATCATCCGCATGCACGACCTCATCGAGGGGGATTAAACACCGCCCTTCGCGGCGATGTCCCGTTGCTCAGGAACGATCCCGCCGTGCCACGCACTCAGAGGTCTTGCCTGCTTTCGGAGCGCCTCCCATGATCAGTTCCCTGGCCACCCTCTCCGCCTCGGCCCTCCAGCCCGCAGAACCGGAACCTCCCGCCGCAAGCGGCACCAGCACCTCCGCCCCGCCTCGTTGGGCTGCTGCGGCCCCCGGGCACCTCCCTCGTGCTGGCAACACCCGTGATGCGCCCAAGGGTTGGACCAATACGCTCGATCTGCTGCCCATCCTGCAGGGGCTGCACGCCCTTCAGGATCTGCCTGTGGACGACCCGGCTCGTATCGACCAGTGTGAAGCATTCGCCGATCAGATCGCCCGATGCTCCGCCGTCTACCTGATTCCCGACAGCGGCACCTGGGATCTGATTCAAGCCACACGCTCATCGATGGCACAGGAGGTCCTGAATCCGGTGTCCCGCAGCGCGTCCCGGCCTGTCGGCGTGCAGAACGTCCTGGCCCTGTTTCTCCCTCAATGGGAGGAGACGTTGACGACGTGTGGCGCCGGTCGCGAAATCATGCTGGTGGCCAAACCCGCCGTGCTCTCGGCCCCGCTCCTGGTGGCCTCGGCCGTTGGCACGGGAAACTGGCTCGGTGAGCACCTGGCCCGGACCGAGCGTCTCCTGGCAGCGACCACCGAAGAGATCCCGCTGGGCGATGCGCTGGGACATCCGCTGCTGGCCCTCGGCAGCAAGCCGTGGGGACTCCACATCGCGGTGCCACCACAACTGCCCGCGGGCGGCTCTTCCAAATTCGTTACCGAACGCGCGCTGGATGACTTGCAAATGGCGCTGTTTGAGGCCGTCGGCTGTGACAGCCTGGCGACCGCAGTGGACAACTACAACCAAAAAGCCAATACGCCTCTTCGTCTGGTGCTCCGACCGGACGTTCCCCGCGAGCTGACCAACGCTGTCGTTCAGCCCTTAGCTGTCAGCGTCATCGAACAGGAGATATGGTTCACCTATGAGTTGCTGGCCGAGGACAGCGTTTTGGATGAGCAGATCGCAGACGACGATCACCTCGTCAGCATCCTGCAAAACGCCCGTGTGCTCGCGCAATCAATGGAGCAGAACGCTACACCGGGCAAGGTGTTGCGCCGCTTGCCAGCTGGCGAGGTCTACCGGCCGATGCTGCTGCGGGGCTGTGCCGTCCAGCTCATGCTGGAACGGCTTCTCAGCGAACGCGCGGGCGATCGCACCGCCACATTCGGCGTTCCGCTCGGACATGTCGAAACGCTGATGAGCGCGACCGAGCGGTCCGTGTGGGCGGACATGAAACAAAGACGTGAGATGTGGAGCGCAGGCAACGGAGAAGGCCGTGCAGCCGCAGCGGCTGCAACACAAGTGCAAGGGTCCTATGTGGAGCGATCAACGGGTCAGCCGATGGGAAGCCTCCTCCTGCGAGAAATGACGGACAACTTCCTGGAGGACGACGATGAGGACGATGGCTACAGGGATATCGACATCCACGCGGGTGACCACTGTGTCCCGGACAGTTCGCAGGCAAGCCGCCCGGCGAAGGTCCCGCGCCAGGCCGATCCTGTCCAGCGCAAGGATCTGTCGCGGGACCTGCACCCAACCCAGCAGTGGTGGTACCAGGCGCTCTTGGCCTACCAGCAGGTGAAACAGGGAACGCTGCATTTCGACAACTTGAAACCCTTCCGCCTTCAGCCCTCCTGGCTGAAAAATACCGTGAACCCGACGCACGCCCCTGACGTGACAGCCCCTGTTGAGTTCGAGCCGCAAGACACCCAGGCGCCGGGGGCCGAGCGCCTGCTGACCCCCTTTGCCGTCAATTTCAACCGCGAGATGCGCACCATCCTGGAACAGATCCGCGAGCCTGGGTCATGGGCCTCGTTCAGCGCCGAGCTTCCGCCGCGCTTCATCACCGCCTGCCCGGGTTGGCCTGCAGGTCGGCCGCTGCATATTCATCATGTCGACAATGGTGCCCAGCTGTTTTGCAGCGAATTGGCGGGCAAGGATCGCCCCCCAGTCGTAGTGGCCCTGGACCTGAAGAATAGCCATTACCAGGGGGTGTCAGAAGGAACACTGCTCGACAACGATCTTGACGGCAACTGCTTCTACGCAGCAGTGCTGGCCTCGCTGCCGAAGGAGGAACGCGAAGCGCTGTTGAGCGCCTGCGGCGTGCAACACGTCGAGACTTGCTTCTTGCCTGAAGCGACGACCGCCCTACGTCATCATTTTGCGAACCATCTCGCGCTGAACATGGACGCCTACCGCGACCGCATCCAGCAATTGCACTTGGAAGTGGGCTCATGAGCGCTCAGCGAAGTACGCGGCCCTCCACCCGCATGAAGCAGACCTGCTCTTCATCAAAGTCCCAGCGCTCGACCGTCCATTGCTCATTGAGGTCGACGAGCTGCACCGAATTCGGCACCTTGCCACGAATACGCGTGCTGACGGCAGTACCCGCCTGAACCGCGAACATCGGGCGAGGCAGGGACGGCCAGCGCTCCCGTAGCGGCACGATGAAGGGCAGGTGGATATGCCCCCCCATCACCAGATCGGCGCCAGCTTCGGCCCAGGCCCGCACAGCCGCTTCATGCCCGCGCAGCAGATTGGCGCGGTCACTGTCCCGCGTCACAGCCACCGGCTGATGCACGGCCACCACTTTGCAACGCAGGGGCCCGGCGTCTCGCAACTGCCTGGCCACCTGCTCGATCTGGGCCTTGGAGACTTCACCGTTCTTGTGGCGGTACCAGCGGGTGGTGTTGATGGCAATCACCATCACCTCGCCATCCTGGAAGCAGCCTTCCAGCGCGCCGTGGAAATGCTGCTGAAAACGTTGGTAGGGATGCGCGCAGCGGCTCCAGACATCGAACAGCGGAATGTCATGATTGCCGGGAATCGCCAGGAATGCCGCTGGAGCAAGGCGATCCACAAATTCCCGCGCCGCGCGGAATTCCGGCACGCGGGCGCGCTGGGTGATGTCGCCGGTCATCAGCAGCAGGTCCGGAGCGTGCTGCCGCCAAAGGTTCTCCAAGGCGGCGAGCACTGCGGGCCGGTCCGTGCCGAAGTGCGGATCGCTCACCTGCATCAGCAGGGTCACCGGGTGGGTCCTCCTGAGATGGGTGCGCCTTGACCCGTGGGGAGGGCCGTCGACTGCGCTGGCGGCTGGGCATCGGCCGGGGGAGTGTCCGGGTTGGACGGTTGGGACCGTTGGGACGCCTGCGCTGCTCGCTCCGGTGCCAGGCCACGGGGACGCACCAGCATCAGCGGCTCGGGACCGAGCTCGAAGGTGAGTGGCAGTTGCATCCAGACAATCTCACCGTCGGTGGCGACCTTGACCCGCCGTCTGCCGAAACGGCGTGCATGCACGGTCAGACGCCGGAAGGAGAAGTCCACCAGGTCGTCGGCCTCGCCCAATCGGCCCAGCGCGCCCCGCAGCAACAGCCCCATCAGGCCCAACCGGCTCACCGGTCGAATGGCAACCCCTGCAAGTTGGCCCTGGTCAATCGCCCTGGATTCGGGCAATCCCACCTGCTCCATCTGCAGGGCGTTGTTGCCAACAAACAGCGTGGGCGTGCGGATCTCACGGGGCGCTTCGGGGGCATCCGGCGCATTGAAGTTCAGACGCAGCGACCGGTGCCCCTTGAGCAGCGTGGCAATGCCCGCCCCCAGCGCGACCAGACGACTACGACCGAATTGCTGCTTCCAGCTTTCCCGATCTTCCAGCAACTGCGGATAGAGCCCGACACTGGCATTGACCAGAAAGGCACGGCCATTGACCATGCCCACCTGCACCGGTTGCGGCGACTCCTCCAGCAGCGTCTTCATGGCCTCTCCGATCTCAGCGGAAATGCCATGGGTGCGGCTGAAGTAGTTGAAGGTTCCACGCGGCAGCACCCCGTAGGGACAGCCGCTGCCCAGGGTGGCCTGCGCCACCGCACTGAGCGTGCCGTCGCCTCCGGCGGCCACCACCACGCCATGCGCCGAACGCGCACGGCAGACCGCCTCCTGGGCCGTCTCCATGAGTTGGTCGGGAGACTCCACTGTCAAAAGCTCGGCTCGGCGGCCGTGGGCCGCGCAGGCCGATTCAATCTCACGACGGACTTCCTCCCGGTCCCCGCGACCGGAGGCCAGGTTGAACACAACAAACAGCGGCGGACCGGCCATGCGCAAGGCTCCCTGTTTCAACGGGCGTTCATCCGGACATCACCCGTTTCGCCCAGTTGGCGCGGCGGCTCCCCGGTCACCAGGCTCTTGGCCATCTCGTACAGCTGCGTCAGCTTGCTGGCCTTCACATCCCAATAACTGGCATGGGTGATCTTCACCTGCACCAGGGCCACATCCGGATCATCCACGCCCTGCGGGAACCAGGCCTGGGCGGCCTTGTTCCACAGTTGCTCGCGTTTGGTACGGTCTTCCACCAGCGCGGCACGACCGGACACCGACACGTAATGATCTTCATCGGTATTGGCGTAGCTCACATTCACGACGAAGTCCCCCTGGATGTCGGCCACCGGCTCACCTGAACGCGACATGAAGAACCACAGCGTATCGTCTTCGTCGACGGATCGGTTCTGGGTGGTCATTGGCCGCGAATGCAGATGGCCATTTGCATGGCGGGTGGTGAACATCGCAAAGCGGGTGTCCTTGATCAGATTCCACAGCTTGTGGCGGCGATCGGCCTCGATCGAGGGGGAAGTGGTGCTTGAATCAGACATGTTCACGAACTCCTGAAGACTTGCCGCTTCCCTGGCAAGCCGCGTTCCCTTTACCATCCGTTCACCTCGACTGGCGCTACCATGCGCTCCGCAGAACGCGGCTCGCGGCATGCAGGACGCCTCAAGGTCCATGCGGGACCGGCGCACAAGCTTCACACCCCTACGATCTGCACTGCAGAGCGGCACGCATGACCTGGGCCGCCCAATCGGCATACCAAGGTCGCTCCGCCTGCATGCCGCGAACCGTTTGCACGTCGTCGGCGTCAATCGGAATGCCGCGCGCGACTGCACAACAGGCTGCCCTGTGGCAGCAAGAAGCCATGAGCCCCCGCCACGACCCTGCGTCCAGCCGGCACTCTTGAATCAGAAGACAAGCATCATGATCTTCCTCCAGGCCTCCTCCAGCCGCGCGGGTGTGCGGCAGTTTCCGTTCCTGAATCGCCTGGCTCGGCACCCGATGCTGCGCCTCGGGCTGGCCTCGGCCCTGCCCTTGCTGGCCCCATCGGCACAGGCGGCGGGTGGACATCATGCGGTGGACGACGCGTCCATCCTGGAGCCTGGGCAATGCCAGGTGGAGATCTGGCAGGAACGCACCGAGCATGGCGCCGGCACGCTGAACCATGTCGGGCCGGGGTGCCGCTGGGGAGCGCTGGAGTGGGGGCTGAATGTGGACCAGGTCCGGCAGACGGGACAGGGTCGCCAGACCTTTGCCGGCCCCCAGGCCAAATGGGCCACCGCTCTGACCGATCAATGGAGTGTGGGGTTCTCCGTGGGCGCCAACTGGACCACTCGGGACGTCCGCTACAGCGGAAGCACGATGGTGATACCGGTGACATGGCAGCCCACGGCCACGCTGGCGGTGCATGGCAACCTCGGCCTCGACCAGCAACCGGGCGTTGGCGCTCAGGCACGTCGCGGACTGGCAGCGGAATGGACACCGTCGGCGCATTGGTCCTTCATTGCGGAACGCTTTGACGACCACGACGCCCGCCACTGGCGGGGCGGCGTCCGGTATCTCGTCAACGAGCGCGTGTCCCTGGACCTCAGCCGCGCTGCTTACCTGGGCGCCGAGTCCCGACCCTGGTGGACGTTTGGCGTCAACTGGGTCTTCAGTCCAGGCGCACGTTGAGACGCAGCCAGGTCACCGTCCCTTGCGAACGATTGCGCACGATTGCGCACGGCAAATTCTGCATGGTCTTGAGATCCAATCCCCAATTGCCGCGTTCGGCCCCATAGGCGATGACCGGGCCGGCGGACAGCGCCTGCACCTTGTTCTCACCAGCGGTGCCGCCTGAATCGGCCGTGAACTGCTTCAGCACATACCAATTGCCAGGGGTCATTCAGGCGGTAAAGGCCGGGGCCGCTGCCAGGGGGCTCTTCACCGCCGAAACAACACCGGCCGGCGAGCTGGGCGGCAGCGTGGTGAACCGACAGCGAAACATGCGTGGTCTGGTGGACCATGATCGGGGCTTTCGGCTGTAGGCGACCCAAGCGGAGGCGGCTTTGGTGAATGCCGCAGCCGGATCAGGTCATCCAGACCGTGCCCGCATGAAGCAGCAAACCGATGGCGCCCCCCACCAGGGTGCCATTGAGCCGGATGAACTGCAGGTCGCGTCCGATGCTGAGTTCGATCTGACGAACCAGGCGGCGGTCGTCCCACGACTTCACCGTCGAGGCGATATGCTCGGTCACACCGCTGCGCATCTGGGCCACCAGCGCGCTGGCGGTGGACAGCACATGGTCATTGATCGCCTGGGTCAGCGATTCATCACGCCCCAGGCGTTGCGAGAGCGATGCCAGGGAATGCCCGAGATGACGCATCAGCGCGGACTCGTCGCGTCGGATGTCGGCCTCGATGCTGGCCCGCACCTCCAGCCACAAGCCGTCGAGATAACTGCGCACGTCTTCACTCTGCACCACGCGATTCTTGAGCGCGTTGATGTCTTGCGCAAAGCCCTCATCGCCTCGCATGCGTGCGATGAAGTCATGGATCCAGGCGTCAAATTCACGGCGGACGGTGTGCTCCGGATGGGCCAACGCCTCCTGCACTTCTTCCACCAACTGCAGCGCGAGCTTGTCCGACAAGCTGTCGGCCATCTTGTCCACGCTGGACAGGGCATCCACCACCGATGTCACCTTGGGCCACTGCGCACGGGAGAATTTCACCAAGCGTGCGGCGACCAGCGCGCGGACTTCAGGCGTGGCGAGGTAGTCGCGCAGTTTTCCGAGCGCCCCGTCCAGCACCTGCTGGTGGCGGCCGGCATCCGTGAGTACATCCAGCACGCTGGCCGCCGTGGCGGTGGCATTCCAGGCCATGGCACGCCGCATGAGGAAGTCCCCCATGGCGCGGCGAACAGCGTCTTCGTTCAGCAGCGAGAGCGCTTCCAACGCCATGCTGCGGACGGAGGCGGTGACTTTGGCCTGATGCTCGGGCTGCGACAGCCATTCACCCAGGCGCTGAGCCGGGTTGAACACCTGAAGTTTCTTCAGCAGCATGTCCGGATGGAGGAAGTTGTCGCGGACGAATGAGGCCAGGCTGTCGGCGATGCGATGTTTGCCTTGCGGAATCAAGGCGGTGTGGGGAATG
The DNA here is from genome assembly GCF_026625885.1 of Roseateles sp. SL47. Taxonomy (NCBI): domain Bacteria; kingdom Pseudomonadati; phylum Pseudomonadota; class Betaproteobacteria; order Burkholderiales; family Sphaerotilaceae; genus Roseateles; species Roseateles sp. SL47. The sequence continues at coordinate 5,474,473 of NZ_CP113068.1, forward strand.
GGCAGGCCCAAAGGGTGCCGAAACAGCGCGGTCACGGCAAACCAGTCGGCCAGACCGCCCACCGTGGCCGCTTCGCAAAAGGCCTTGAACCAGGCCCAACCGCCCTTCCCGCCCATGGCCACACTCACCGCGAGGCCTGCCAATGCCAGCAGCAGGACCGCCAGGGCGGCCAGTTGCATGCGGCGAAGATGTGGGTGGCGGGGATCCGCAGGGGTCATGGGCCTCGTTCGGAACAGGTGGACGTCAGGGGGATGCGGCGGCATCTGCCAGAGAGGGATCGATCCTACCGCCGACGACAGCAGGCGCTTTGAGCCGGTCGGCTTCGTGCGACAGACCTTCCGCATGATGGGCTGCGGTGTGTAACACCGAAAACTGCCGGCTCAACCAGGTGAGGGTTCCCGCCTGGACGCCGAGCAGCGCGAGCAACGTGACCAACGCCCAGCTCCGCAAGGACGCAGACATCTTGTGCAGGTCAGTACGAAGCTCGGCCATGTCTGTCTTGGTCTGAAGCGACAGTTGGGCCATGTCCGCCTTGGTCTGCTGCGACAGCTGCGCAATCTCAAACTTGGTTTCCTGCGACAGCTTCTCCAGGTCGGTCTTGGTCTGCTGCGAGAGTTGTGCAATCTCGGTCTTGGTCTGCTGCGAGAGTTGCGCAATCTCGGTATTGGTCTGCTGCGACAGCTGCGCAATCTCCGCTTTGGTCTGCTGCGACAGCTGCGCGATCTCCGCCTTGGTCTGCTGCGACAGCTGCGCGATCTCCGCCTTGGTCTGCTGCGACAGCTGCGCGATCTCAAACCTGGTTTCCTGCGCCAACTGAGCAATCTCAGCCTTGGTCTCCTGAGACAGCTGTGCAATCTCAGCCTTGGTCTCCTGAGACAGCTGTGCAATCTCGGCCTTGGTCTCCTGAGACAGCTGTGCAATCTCGGCCTTGGTCTCCTGAGACAGCTGTGTAATCTCGGCCTTGGTCTGTTGCGCCAGTCGATCAACATCAGCCTTGGTCGCCAAGGCAAGGATTTCCAGATCGGCCTTGGTGGCCAGTGTGGGGATCACAGCGTCCCACTTGGTTTCCAGCGTCGTCAAACGGTTCTCCATGTACTGCTCCTGCGCCCGCAGGCACCGCGGCCGGGTCTTGAAGGCGCCCCGCACCGGCACGCCACGGTCCAAATTGGATACCGTTTGGGCCGCACATGGATGGTTGTCAATTTGCTCAGAAGTCCATTTGCATCAAAGTTACTTCGGGTTGACGCTGCTCAGAATCCAAACGCCAACCGCAGCCCGCCCCAGTGGCGGCCGGCCACCGTGATGGGCGCGGACGCCTCCTTGAGCAGCACGAACTGTCCGCCCCCCATGTCACGCCGATAGGTCTGCAACAGGAAGGGCCGCTGATTGCGCGCCGAGGCCAACCCCGTCCGATCATTGAAGATGCGGCGGTATCGGCTGTTGGCCGTGTTCCAGGCGGTTTCCCCCGGCCGTTGCGGATGGCAGTAACGCTTGTTGTGGGTCGGCACATAGCCATTGCGGTCCACCGCAATGCAGAACACCACCTTCTCGGAGAAGGTCAGCATGCGTTCCTGGACCTGCGGGAACAGTTGGTCCGCCAGGTCGGTGAAGCGAGTGCGGTGCTGCTGTGGATCCGTGCCGGGAATGGGCTGATAGGCCTCGTCAAACAATCCTGCGGCATCGATGCGCCGTTCGGCCAGCGCCAGCGCGAGCAGGGCCGACATCTCTGCGGCCGCCTGCTGGGCCGCTTCGATGTAAGGCGTGTCGTCCACCGGCACGCCGCTGGATGCGATTTGCTCGATCATCTGTTCGGACAGACGAAGAAAGCGGTCGCTGCAGGCAAAGGCCGATTCCAGCCGGTGCATGGCCTGTTGAATCTCCTGCCCCAGTTCTCCGGAGCGCGCCACCAATTGCTGGGTGGTGGCCTGGCTTTGCTGGGCAGACCGGGCGATCAGGTCCACATCGGCTTCCACGTCGGCAAATGCCCGGTGGATGGTGCTTTGCGGCGCTCCGTGCTGGCTGCCGTCGACCCGCAACTCGCGGCTAAAGGCCTCGATGCGGCTGTCCAGCGTCCCGACCGTGCCCATGATGGCCTTGGAGGAGGCTTCCACCTGAGCCGCCAAATCCTTCACCGCATCGGCCACCACACCAAAACCGCGGCCGGCTTCGCCCGCACGCCTGGCTTCGACCGAAGCATTAAAGGCCACCAGTCGGGTCTGCAGCGCAATCCGGGTGATGTCCGAGGCCGCGCCCGATACCTGCCGCAACGTGGCCACGATGCCACCGACTTCGTCGCCTACGCCGGCCAGCGCCACACGCGCACGGCCAACGGCTTCGCGGGTCTGCGAGGTGGATTGATTGATGGCGTCCTGCGCATGCCGGACCTCATCCAGCTCGGTGCCTAGCGCCTGCATGGCCTGGGCCTGGGACAACACCACTTTCTGGGTGTCTTCGAGCAGCCCGCGGACCTCCGCCGCGTCCCGCCCCAGGCGCGAAACGCCGCCGGAGAGCTCGCGGACCACACGGGTGGTCTGCTGGCCGTTGTGAATGCCTCCGTCGGCCGTACCCGGTACGGTCGAGCTCGCGTCTGGCGTGCCGCCTTGTTTCAGGGCACGCCGGCGCCATGTCTCCCACATCACAGCCGCTCCTTATGGCTCCCGGGCCGCCCACGGCAGGCGGCTTCTTCAAGAGCTGATGGGCCTGTCTTTCCTGTCTCTCGCGCAATCGCCGGTTTCGCCGGTTTCGCCGGTTTCGCCGGTTTCGCCAAGGTCGCCGGTTTCGCCCTGTTCGCCTTGTTCAACTTCTATGGCTTGGGGGACTTCTCCGGCGTCGTTGGCCTGAGCTTCGGCAAGATCCAGGCCCGGGGGATGCGAAACCGCTGCATCCCCTGCGGCTTCTTTTACCAGTCGCGCAGCTTGACGCGCAAGCGGGCAATCGCCTGACTGTGGAGTTGGCAGACGCGAGATTCGGTCACCTTCAACACTGCAGCGATTTCCTTGAGGTTCATGTCGTGCTCGTAATACATCGACATGACATACCCCTCGCGTTCTGGCAGGTTTTTAATGGCCTCCACCAGCGCCTCACGCATGCGGTGGTCCCGCAGCATGCTCATCGGGTCAGCGGTGTCGTCGCCGACGTGGCGGTCGAGGTAATCGTCGTCGCCATCGTCGCCCGAGATGTCTTCGAGATACACCAGTTGCGTGCCACGCACCTTGGAGAGCATGTCCTGGTATTCCACCAGGCTGATGCCCATCTCCTGGGCGATCTCGGATTCCTGGGGCGCACGGCCGAGCTTTTGCTCCAGCTTGTGCACGGCGGATTCAATGGAGCGCTGCTGGCGGCGGCTGCCGCGGCTCATCCAGTCGGACCCACGCAGCTCGTCGAGCATGGCGCCGCGGATGCGCTGCGTGGCGAAAGTTTCGAATTGCACGCCCTGGGCGGTGTCGAAGCGCGACAACGCATCGGTGAGACCGATCAGGCCGACCTGGATGAGGTCGTCCAGTTCCACATTGGCCGGCAGCTTGGCGATCATCTGGTGCGCCAGGCGTCGCACCAGCGGGCTGTACTGGCGGATCAGCGTGTTGTTGTCGAGTTGGCCCTTGGCGGTATACATGCTCGTCTCCAAGACCAGGACACTCAGTGAGGCGACACCTGCGCGCGACGGGCGGGCGGCTGCCACATCGGGCGCGGGCGCAGGGGCATGGCTTCGGCGGCACTGTCGAGCGCGGCGCCCGGCACCGAGGCCAGGAGCAGTTCACGCGCCATGTGCCGCAATTCAGGGGTGAGCGGCGCAGTGACGGGCTGCTTCGGATCCAGGCAGCTCCACTCCCGCAGCACCGCACCGAGGAAGCCATCCCCGCAGCTGGACAGCTGCTGGGCAATGCGTTCAGCCAGCCGCAGTTGCGGCGAACAGGCCAGCAGCAGGCTGTAGACCATCAGGCCGGCACGTTGGGTCAGCCACTTCATGCCGGCATAGGCATGGGTGACGCTCTGGACATCGGTATCGGCCAGCAGCACCGGGCGCACTTCCCGAGACACCAGGACCCGGGAGAGCTCTGCAGCACTCGCATGCAGGAGCACCACATCCGCAAATGGCGCGGCATCGGTCACGGCTTCCAGGAACTGTGCGGCCGAGCCATGCGCATTGATGTAGCGCAGCGGCAGGCCCCGCGCGGCGAGGAAGGACACCTTGGCCGACAGCGGCTCCACGCAGGCAGCCAGATCGACCGCTGCGAGTTCCGATGCTGCGGCGGCTTGCTCGCCGGCATCCACGACCAAGGTATGGAGGCCCAACTCGCCGAAGGCGGCGCACAGGCCTTCCAGCAAGGCCCCGCTGCCGACCACATGCGGGTTGCTCACCACCGGCACCACACGAACGCGGGCGGTGGCAAACAGTCGACGCAGGCCGTCGGCCTGGTCCTTGGGCGCATTGCTGAGGCTCATCGGGTCGCGCATGGGCTGCTCTGTATTTCTGCTTGTCCGTTACCGGAAGTGTCGCTGTGAGTGCCGAATCCCCAGACTGAATTGAACGGGGAAATCACCCTGCTTTTCAAGTCCATCCCCCGGGCGACCGGAGGGCGTTTGCGCACTAGTGCCAAAGGTGTGTCCCACCCGTGAGCGACAGGCGCCGCTGGACATTCAGTTCATCCCCATCGATGGCACCGCTCCCGCCGCAGCACCGGGCACCGAGCCGGCGGCAAAGATCAGGTTCACATCCGAGGCATCCATGCGCCAGGCCGAAGGGCCGTTGCTGCGCAGGGCACGCTGCACCAGGGCCTGCGACGACAGGCGATGCCAATCTTCCGGCACGCGCTGGCCGTTGGCCACGCCCAGCACCCGCAGCTTGTGACGAATCACCGTATCCAGCGCCGGAGCCAGCTTCACCGCCTCGTCGATCTTGGACAGGATCACGCCCTGGGCTTCGCTGCCGCGCCAGGCCTGGACCACGTCTTCAATGGTTTCGCCTTGCTGAGCAGCATTCACCACCAGAATGCGCTTGATGCTCTTGTGGGCCAGCATGTCCAGCAGCTCGGCCGTGCGGCTGTCCCGCTGGGCGGTGCCCGCCGTGTCGATCAGCACCATCTTCTTGCCGGCCAGCAGGTCCAGCAGATCCTCCAGGGAGGCACGGTCATGGGCGGTATGCACCGGCACGCCCAGGATGCGGCCATAGGCACGCAGCTGTTCATGGGCGCCGATCCGGTAGGCATCCAGGGTGATCAGCCCGAGTTGGCTGGCACCGTATTTGGTGGCAAATGCAGCGGCGATCTTGGCGGTGGTGGTGGTCTTGCCCACGCCGGTGGAGCCGATCAGGGCAAACACCCCACCCTGGTCTTCCAGCGGAGGCATCTGTTCAGCCGTGGCGACGTTGCGTGACAGCACATTGGCCGCCCAGGCGCTCCATTCAGATTCTTCAGCGGCCTGTGCCGGCAGGCCCTCGACCAGCTTGCGCACCAGGGCCGGCGAAAAACCGGCATCCAGCAGCTTCTGGGTGAGGCGCGCCTGGGTCGGCTGGCGCTGCAGCTTTTCCATGAAGGCCAGGGCGCCGAAGCGCTCTTCGATCAGGCCCTTCATGGCGCGCAATTCGGTCATCATTTCCTGCTCGCGGCGCGCCGGCATGCTGTCGATGGTCGGCACGCCGAAGCCCCCCAGGTCCGGGCTGTGCATGGGCGCATGGTTGACGCGGATCTCGTCACGCAGCACGGGGGGAACGATGCGCTGCTGGGGTTGGGAATGGGAATGGGCAGGCTCCGGGGCATATGCCGACGACTGGTCCACCCGGCGGGCGCCCAGGGTCTGCATGGCGCTGCGGGCGCGCTGGTCGCGGGCGGCGATCATCGACGCCACCGATTCCTGCATCGGCGCCGGGGCCGGCGCCTCCATCATCGGGTCGGGCAGGCCGTTGATCTCGGCCGCACGGCGCTTGAGCATGCGTTCGCGCACATAGTCCTGGAAGGACAAGGTGCTCATGGCCATGGCATTGACGTCGTCCCCGATGGACGGCGGCTGGCTGTTGGCAAAGCCCGGCTCCTGGCGCTGGGTCGAGAGGCGTTGCTTGACCGCCTGCCGCGGCTGCGCTTCGGCAGCGCGGGCAGAGGCCTGAGGGGCCTGGCGCGGCGCGGCGACGCGTGGTGCGGAAGCGGCCACACGCTCGATCTGCGACATGCCTTCGGGCGCCATGGCCAGCACCTCCACCCCTTCGGGGCAAGGCTTGTTGGACAGCACCACAGCATCGTCGCCAAAAGCCTGGCGGACCAGGTTCATGGCTTCGCGGGTGTTGCGGGCAGTAAATCGCTTGACGTTCATGCCGTGCCTCCGATGATGGAGCCGATGCGGATAGTGTGCGTTTCCGGGATCTCGCTATGGCCAAGCACCTTCAGACGCGGCGCTGCGCGCTTCAGGAGCCGGGCCAGGGGGGCGCGGATCAGGTCGGGAACCAGCAGGCAGGCAGGCAGGCCCCGGTCTTCCTGAGACTGGGCAGTCTGCGCGGCGCTCCGGGCCAGCGTGTCAGCCACGCCGGGGTCCAGGGCAGCGCCGTGCGGGGAATTCAGGGCCTGGGTCACCAGGCGCTCCAGTTCGGGCTCGAGGGCAATGACATCCAGCTCCTTGGCCGGACCGTAGATCTGCTGCACGATCGCCGGAGCGATGTGAATGCGGATGCGACGGGCCAGTTCGGCCGGATCGTTGGTCTGGCCGGCGTTTTCCGCCAGGCTTTCCACAACGGAACGCATATCGCGGATGTGCACGCCCTCTTCCAGCAGGAACTGGAGGACTCGTTGCAGGTTGGCGATATTGACCATTTTTGGAATCACGTCTTCGATCAACTGAGGCGCTTGCTTGGTGAGGTGTTCCACCAGCTGCTGGGTTTCCACCCGGCCCAACAAACGGGCCGCGTGGACTTGCATCAAGTGTGAGAGATGTGTGGCCACGACGGTCGCGCAATCAACGACGGTAAAGCCTGCCATTTGTGCCATTTCCCGTTGCCGGTCTTCAATCCAGACCGCCGGCAATCCGAAGGCGGGGTCGGTGGTCTGGGTGCCGATGAGCTTCTGGGTGGCGTGCCCGGGGTTGATGGCGAGCCACATGCCGGGGTAGGCCTCGGCTTCGCCGATGACGGCGCCGCGGAGGGTGACCCGGTATTGGCTGGGGCGGAGCTCGAGGTTGTCGCGGATGTGGACGGACGGCGGCAGGAAGCCGACATCCTGGGCAAACTTGCGGCGAACGCCCTTGATGCGGCTGAGCAGGTCGCCTTCGCGGCTCTTGTCCACGAGGGCGATGAGGCGGTAGCCCACTTCCAGGCCCAGGGTATCCACCGGGGCGACGTCTTCCCAGGAGGCTTCTGCATCCGGATTGGGAGCGCCTGCGGCGGGGGGGGCCGGCTTGGCGGCTTCGGCCGCCTTGACCTTGGCGGCCTTGTCCTGCATCCAGTAGGCCAGGTAACCCAGGCCGCCGGCGATGATCAGGAAGACCAGGTGCGGCATGCCAGGAATCAGGCCCACGACGCCCACCACGCCGGCGGTGATGGCCACGGCCTTGGTGGAGCCGAAGACCTGCTTGCCGATCATGGCGCCGACGTCCTTGTCCTTGCCGACACGGGACACCACCAGGGCGGAAGCGACGGAGATCAGCAGAGCGGGCACCTGGGCGACCAGGGCGTCACCCACGGCCAGCAGGATGTAGCTGTCGGCCGCCTGGCTGGCGGACAGGCCGTGCTGGGCCACACCGATGATGAAGCCGCCGATGATGTTGATGAACAGGATCAGGATGCCGGCGACGGCGTCGCCCCGGACAAACTTGCTGGCACCGTCCATGGAGCCGAAGAAGTCGGCTTCGTCGGAGAGCTCGGCGCGTCGGCGCTTGGCCTCCTTTTCGTCGATCAGGCCGGCGGAGAGGTCGGCATCGACGGCCATCTGCTTGCCGGGCATTGCATCCAGGGTGAAGCGGGCGCCAACCTCGGCGATACGCTCCGCACCCTTGGTGACCACGATGAAGTTGATGACCACGAGGATGGCGAAGACGATCAGGCCGACGGCGAAGTTGCCGCCGATGAGGAAGTGTCCGAAACTTTCAATGACCTGGCCGGCCGCGCCTGCGCCCGTGTGGCCTTCCATCAGCACAACGCGCGTGGACGCCACGTTCAGCGACAGACGCATCAGGGTGGTGAGCAGCAGCACGGTCGGGAAGGCGGCGAAGTCCAGCGGCCGGACCATATGGGACGCCACCATCATGACCATGATGGCCATGGCGATGTTGAAGGTGAAGAACAGATCCAGCGCGAAGGGCGGCAGCGGCAGGACCATCATGGCCAGCACCATCATCACGGCGATCGGCGCGCCGAGGGCGCTGACGATCGCGGCGCGGGGCCCCAGGATGTTCTGCAAACGGGCCATCAGCTCGTTCATGGTTCAGCCTTCTTGAATCTGCGTCAACGTTGGGGGGTGGCCTCGGTGAACAGGTCGTCCTGTTCTTCGGCGGGAGGCGTCCAGCCCGGCTTCTTGTGCGGGTCGAGTTCGTCCGGCACGCTGGGGTTGGGCGCTTCGTTGGGGGTGGCGCCACGGCCAGCCAGGGCAGCCTTGAGCTGATACACGTAGGCCAGCACCTGGGCGACGGCACCAAAGAGCGCGCCGGGGATTTCACGGTCGATCTCGGCGTGGGCGTAGAGCGCGCGCGCCAGGGCCGGAGCACGCAGCACCGGCACCTTGTTGTCCTTGGCGATGTCGCGGATCTTGAAGGCCAGCAGGTCCAGGCCCTTGGCCACCACACGGGGCGCGCCCATCTTGGTTTCGTCGTACTGGATGGCGACGGCGTAGTGGGTGGGGTTCATGACCACCAGGTCGGCTTTGGGCACGGCCGCCAGCATCTGGCGTTTGATGAGCTCACGCGCCTTCTGGCGCATGCGATGCTTCATCTCGAGGTTACCCTCGGCTTCCTTCATTTCATTCTTCGCCTCTTCGCGGGACATGCGCAGGCGCTTGAGATACATGAAGCGCTGCAGCGGCAGATCAATCGCGGCAAAGAGGAACAGGGCCAGGCCCAGCAGCATCAGGCCGCCCATCAGTTGCTGGCCAGCAAAGGCCAGCGCCGACGGCAGCGGGACGGACATGATGCCGACAAAACCCGCCACACGATCCTTGAGCGCCATCGCACCAATCACCCCCAGCACCAGCGCCAGCAGGCAGGCCTTGAGCGCCTGAGTCAGGTTCTGCCACTGGAACAGGCGGCCAAAACCGGTCAGCGGGTTGATATGCGAGAACTTCGGCGCCAGCGGCTTCATGGTGAAGTTCCAGCCCCCACCGGCCAGGTGACCCGCCACGGCCGCCACCATCAGCACGAGTAGAGCCGGCAGTGCCAGCGCAAACGCCTGCCAGGTCATCCCGGACAGGCGCTCCGTCATCATGCCGGCCGTGCGGAGCTGTTCAGCGTCGAAACGCAAGGCCCCCTCCAGCATGCGCTGCATCTTCTCCACAGCCGCAGGCGCGCCGGACACCATCATCACGGCGCCCGCCGCCATCACCGTGAAGTGCGGCAGGTCGCGGGAACGCGGCAGTTGCCCTTCCTTGCGAGACCTTTCGATCTTCTTCTGCGAGGCGGGTAAGTTGCGGTCTTGGGCGTCTTGGTCAGCCATGAGCGGGTGGTCGTCCACGGCACCATGCCGTTGCACCGCCATTGTTCGGCTTCTGGGGGGGTGGCTTTAGCTCGATAAAGGGGGGAAAAGGAGGGGTTCTCTGAGGCGGATGGTGGTGCGCGCGACGGGGTGGGCGCAGAGAGGTGGGCGCGGAGAGGTGGGCGCAGAGAAATCGGCCCGCAGAGGGTGGCGCAGATGGGTGGTGTGCCCGGCTGTGGGGCGGGTGGAGGTGGAGGTCTTGAGGGCCCCGCCCTCAAGACTCCCCTGCGGTGCTCAGGAGTCGGGGCGGGCCCAACTCGCTTCGCTCACCTTCGGCTCGCTTCGCTCAAACAGCCGGTCCCTCTAGCTAGTCATTGATGCGCGCTCCGCGCGCTCCCCGACTCCCTCCGCTCCTCGGCTCCCCCTACACCCGCCCCACAGCCGGGCACACCACCCATCCATCAAGACCTAGCCCCCCCCCCCCCCACAAACACCCAAACATCAGTTCAGAGCATCACCCAAAACCAGGGAAGGACTCGGGGCGTTTGGATCGAGGTGCAAGCCAGTCGTAGCCGTGCCCAGCAGTGGCCAGCACAGACGGATGAAGGCATCGGCCTAACCATGAAAAACGGTTGGGCAGAGGGGGCGGAGAAGGAGGGAGAGGGAGACGGAGAGGTCGAGGGAGCAGGAGATCGGAAAGACCTCCTGTCCGCATTCGCTTGGTGAGGCACCTCACCAGGGATGCTGGGACTCCCCTTCAGAACAAAGGGGAGATGTCGCGCAGATGGCGTCAGAAGCCCAGAGACGCCAGCAGGTCGTCCACTTCGGACTGGTTGGACACCACGTCGGTCCGACCTTCCGGATTGACCACCGGCCCCTGCAGGATGCTCGGGTCCACCTTTTCACGCTGATCCGGCGGCACCACTTGCACCAGCAGCTTCACCAGACTGTCTTCCAGGTCGTTGGCCAGCGTCACCACCTTGGCCACCACCTGACCCGTCAGGTCATGGAAGTCCTGCGCCATCATGATGTCGGTCAGGTGGGTGTCGATCTTGGACGTGGACTCCTCCACCTCCTTGACGAAGTTGAACACCGCACCGGTGGCCACAGCCTTGACCGGATCCGCCGTGATGGCCTGCGCCATGGCATTGGCCGCCGCAGAAATGCGGGCATGCTCGGCCTTGGCCTGGTCCACATGGTTCAGCACCTTGTTGGCGGCGTCGGCCGTCTTGGTGGCAATGTAGGTCAGGCGGCTACGCGCATCCGGCAGTCCATCCGTCGCCACCTGCAGCTTGGGCATCACGCCCAGTTGCTGCATGGTGTCGTGCAGCACCCGGGTGATGTTGCCCAGTTGCTGAAAAACCTCGGGCGACACCGACAAGGGCTCGGTGGCGTTTTGACTCAATTTGGCCAACTCTTCCATCTGCATGGTGAACTCCCAACGCGTCAGGCCGCAGCGGCCAGTTTCTGCATGATCTTCTGGACTTTTTCTTCCAGCGTCGCCTTCGTGAAAGGCTTGACGATGTAGCCCGCAGCGCCACTTTGAGCCGCCAGCACGATGTCTTCCTTTCGCGCTTCTGCCGTCACCATCAGCACCGGGAGGTGCTTGAGGCTGGCGTCTTCCTTGATGGCCTTGAGCAGTTCAAAACCATTCATGTTGGGCATGTTGATGTCGCTGACGACGAAATCGTATTTCGCCTGTTTCAGCATGCTCAGGGCCTCAACGCCATCTTCCGCCTCTTCGGCGTTGTTGTAGCCGATTTCCTTCAGCAACCCGCGCACGATACGGCGCATGGTCGAGAAGTCGTCGACGATCAAGAATTTCATGTCAGTGCTCATGGCGTTCCTCTGAGGGGACTGGAGGGCTTTGGGGCGATATTCAACAATTTCAAAGGCGCCGCGGGTTACCTGCCCGCTGCTGCCGAACTGGTGGCCATCGGTTCGCTGGCTGCTTCGCTCGGGGCGTCTTCGTCATCCGTCAAGTTCTTCAGGACTGCATCTTCAGCATCGCGATTCATCACGATGATGCTGATGCGGCGATTGACCGGGCTTTTCGAATCCTTGGTGTCGAGCAACTTGCTGGAAGCCAGACCCTGCACGCGCAGTACCCGGCTGTCCGGCAGCCCGCCAGCCAACAACTCGCGGCGCGAGGCGTTGGCACGGTCGGCGGACAACTCCCAGTTGCTGTATCCACGCTCACCCCCAGAAAACGGTTGGGAGTCCGTGTGACCTTCCAGCGTCAGCCGATTGGGCACCTCGGACAGTACTCCCCCCAGTTCCTGGAGCAGCTCGCGCATATACGGCTTCACCACGGCACTGCCACTGTCAAACATAGGACGATTATTCTCGTCCACGATTTGGATACGCAAGCCCTCGCGGGTCATGTCCAGCCTGATTTGTCCACCTAATGCCGCAATTTTTGGGTTGTCGGCAATGATTTTTTCGACCTTGTCCTTGAGTTGTTGCAACCGCACCCGTTCCGCGCGACGCTGCTCCTCCTTCAAGGCCTTCAAATTGACGGTTTTCCGAGGGGATTCAACATCACCCGCCTTGACCTGGCCGGTCTGTCGGGTGAGGTCCTGTCCACCGCCTTTGATGATGTGGGAAGCATCGCCGGAACCGGACCCGCCGAACATCGCCACCTTGAGCGGCGAAGCGAAATAGTCGGCGATCCCCTTCTTGTCACCCTCGGTGGTGGACCCGAGCAGCCACATCAGCAGGAAGAAGGCCATCATGGCGGTCACGAAGTCCGCATAGGCAATCTTCCAGGCGCCGCCATGGGCGGCATGGCCGCCCTTCTTGACGCGCTTGATGATGATGGGCTGAAGCTTCTTGGCGTCTCCGGCCATGGAAATGTCCTTCCGCCTGGGTTACTTCTTCTTCACGTGACCTTCAAGCTCGGAGAAGGTCGGACGCTCTGTTGAATAGAGCACCTTGCGCCCAAATTCAATGGCGACCTGAGGGGCATAGCCCTGCATGGACGCCAGCAAGGTGGTCTTGATGCATTGAAGTTCCTTGCCCGCCTCATCCACCTTGGCTTCGAGCGCCCCCGCCAGTGGTTCCGCAAAGGCGTAAGCCAGCAAGATGCCGAGGAAGGTGCCGACCAGTGCGGAGCCGATCATGCCACCCAGCACGGCCGGCGGCTGCCCCACCGAGCCCATGGTGTTCACCACACCCAGCACGGCCGCGACGATGCCGAACGCCGGCAGGCCGCCCGCCAGACGCTGCAGCGCCTGCACTGCCAGGAAGGACTCATGGTGATGGGTGTCGATTTCGGCATCCATCAGGGATTCGATTTCATGGGCATTGAGGTTGCCCGAGACCATCATTCGCAGGTAATCCGTGATGAATTCCGCAACATGGTGGTCATTGCCTACGGTGGGGTATTTCTGGAACAGCGGCGAGCTGTGCGGGTCTTCCACATCCTTTTCGATGGACATCAGGCCCTCTTTGCGCGCCTTTTGCAGGATGTCGTAGAGCAGCGCCAGCAGCTCCATGTAGCGGGCCTTGGTGTATTTGCTGCCCTTGAAGCACTCGCCCAGCCCCTTCATGGTGGCCTTCATCACCTTGGGCGGATTGGTGGCCAGCATGCCGCCGATGGCCGCACCGAAGATGGTGGTCATCTCGAACGGCAGTGCATGCAGCACGACGCCGATATTTCCTCCGTGCGCGATGAACACGCCGAAGATGCAAGCCAAAGCCAGCACCCAACCGATGATGACAAACATGGAAGTGGTTCCGTCCTGAAAAATCTGCCGTGCCCCCTCGCGGCACGACCCGTCTCATCTCTTATCGACCGGCGCTCCTGAACGCTTGAGCCTTCTTTTGCTCTCGCGCCGCCAGCCTGGCGTGCCTGGCTTTCGCCAGCGCTGCCACTCACCTTGCCCCGTCTGATTCTCACGGGGCCTTTAAATCCTCAACGCTGTAGACATGCAGCTGATGTCGGCTTCCCGTTTCCAGCTGCGCATGGGGCGTCTGCCCCGGCAGCGGGAAATCCAGGCTGACCAGCCAACTGCCTGGTTTCATCTCCGCCAGCGCCTTGTCCAGTGCCCGTGGCATGGATTCGGGTCGCTGGAACAGGTAGACCAGGTCCATGTCCCGCCACGACTGTGCCCAGAGGTCTCCCCGGGACACCTTGGCCCAGCGGCAGCGCCACCGAGCCAGCAGCCATAGCCCTGGACTGTATTCAATCCCGTGCAGCCGGACGGCGGGATAAGCGTGGCGAAGCGCCACCAATCCATCCCCCAGGCCACACCCAGCGTCAAGAACGTGAGCTTGTTCACGCAACGGCACCTGGGCCGGCAAGCCCGACAAGGCGTGATGGGGGGTGGGAAACAGGGGAGCATCCGACCATCCGCGTCGGGGATAGGCCACCAGGAGGATGGCCAGAGGAATCAGCCAGGCCCAGGCCGGCAGGGATACACCGCTGACCAGCAATGCCAGCGGAAAACCGCCGGCCACGATGGCTCGGCGCCACCACTGCGCATGCAAGCCGGCCAGCATGAGTCCGAGCCCGACGCCCACGACCGCTGCGGGCCAACCGGGGCCAAAGCCACGCCAGACGGCCCAGCAGGCCGCCCAGCTGGCCAGGGCAAGCGCGGGCCAGCGCCAGGGCGAAGCCGTGGTGGCGGGAGGGGGGGATGAGGGGATGTCGCTCAAGACGACCGATGGTGATGCACGCGACCCGATTGTGCGTGAGCGGGCGCTCCCCCGGCCAGTGCGGCCGGGTCTTCGTGTCGTCTGGGTGGTCACGTGCCGTGCACTGCCGATCAGTGCATCTGCAGGCCGCCGGCGGCCTTGCCCTTACCGGCGCGAGCTGGGGGGTTGCACAGGCCGCACACATAGTGCTTGGCCACTTCATGCGGATGCGTCACGAAGTGTCCGTGGCACTTACTGCACTTGGTCAGCGTCAGCATCCCGTTGTCCACGAACTTCACCAGGCGCCAGGCGCGGGTCACTGACAGCAGCGGCTCCAGATTCTGGGCTTGCGTCTGTTCTTGATACAGCTGATAGGCCTTGATCACGGTATCGATCTCATCCATCTCCGCCACCTTGTTCAGGTATTCATGAATATTCATGAACAGCGTGGCGTGGATATTAGGCTGCCAGCTCATGAACCAATCCGTCGAGAACGGCAGTTGGCCCTTGCTGGGGCTCTTGCCCGAGACTTCCTTGTACAGGCGCAGCAAACGCTCGTAGCTCAAGTCGGTTTCCGATTCCAGCACCTGCAGCCGTGCGCCCAGCTTGATCAGCATCACAGCGCGATCGATCTGCTTGGCTTCCGTCAGGATGGACTTCGTACGCATGAAAAACCTCTCACAATGAGCTTAAAAACCCACCCCACACCGGGGCATCAACCCAAACGCAGGCCCTTCGCCCGCATACCCAGCCGTCACTCGCAGTCCGTGCCTTGACCGACTTGCGCTGGCGCGGGGCCGCCCCAAGCCGGCCGCATCGACCCGAGTTCGGGGCCTTCGCCCCGAACGAGGGTCACCCCCTCGGGGGGTGGTTCCGCGTACCCGCGGAACCGGGGGCCCCATTCACGCTGCTTCGTGATGCCGGCCTGCCATCAGGATCGAGGCGTGCAGGCGGGAGACTGAATCGTTGGCGGCGGGTTTACCGTGGCTGGTCAGCAGGTTCCACACCAGGTCGTCGTCCATGCGGAAGCGGCACAGCAGCGTGTTGCCCGAAGCCACCTTCATCATCTGGGCCGGGCTCAGAGTGTTCAGCAGCGTGGCCGTCTCTTCCGAGATGCCCAAGCGGAACAGGGCCTGCTCGCGATCTGACCGGATGAGGCTCTGGGCCAGCATCAGGTAGGACAGGTTGGCTTCGCGGATTTCAGCAAGGATCTGGTCGGCGTTCATCTGGGTACCTCGGGTCTGCGTTCTGGGCCTGTGGGTGCGTCGTTGTTGGAACGTCGCGGCATGGGTTGAACTGTAGGGAACCCGAAACAATGCCGACATCAGGGTGCTTCTATGTCGTCCTTAGGGCGCAGGACGACGGCTCTGTCAGGGAACTTCCTACAGGTTGCCGGATCAGCGCCATCCCGACGCTGCTTTTTCACATTTCAAGGTGATGGCGTTTTCGGCATCCCCAGCCGTGATGAAAGACGCCCGGCGGTGTCCAGGGCTTTTTTCACAAAAGGCGCGCCTTGCAGTCCCCTGATTCGGGCACTGCCGTGCGCCGAAAGTCCATTCAGCCCAATGAGCCGACTGCATTCATGATGGAGGGCGGCACGCCTTGGACGGCAATCCGTGGCAATCCGTGGCAATCCGCTGATTCAGCCCGTCGGAAACTGCTGGCGCAGCAACTGGGCCTCATCCGCCCTGCCCGTCCCTTCCAGGACCAGCGCCAGATTGTGGGCGGCCAGATGGCTGCCGCGGCCGGCCACTGCGCCGGGAAGGTCTGGCCGCTCCCCGATCTCCAGGCAACGGCGCCAGGCGTCCTCGATCATTGGCAGGAGCAGTTCCGCCTGGGCCGGCTCCTCTGCGGCCCAATCCAGCAGCAGATCGCCCAAGGCGAAGAACATGTCCGGGGAATTGGCGCAGAGGCCGAGTTGCGACTCTGCAAAGACCACTCCCGCCGCGTGGTGCCCAAGTCGTTTGAGCGCGAACAGTCGCCGTGCCACCAGATCCGGCCACCATGCCGGGTCGCCAGACAGGCAACTGGCACAGGTCGCAAACGCCTCTTCGGCCGACGCGAAGTCTTCGTAGACGAATGCGTCCTTGCCCAACTGATACCAGAGGTAGGCATCCTGTGGATGATCCTGAATGGCGGCCTGCAGCAGCCGGCGATTCCGGCCCTGTTTGTCCTTCAGACGTTGGCCGAGATAACCGTCATGTCCGACGTGCAGGGCCAGGGGACGGACCGGCAGCGAATGCACTGGTTGTTCATGGATGCGGCCTGCATATCTGACGCTGCCGGGCAGCACGCGGCTCAGGCGAGCATGGGCGACCCCATCATCGAACCGGTCTTCCAGCGCGAGGGTGCCCACAAAGTCTGGCGGGGTGTGTCGCAATGCGCCCAGCACATCGCCGCCTTCGATCAGCCATTCATCGGCGTCCAACACCACATGCCAGTCTGCAGCAGCCAGTGCCAGCGCGGCATTACGGGCCACGGAAAAATCATCTGGCCATGACAGCTGCGCCACCCGAGCGCCGCAGGCAGCCGCGAGGCTGGCGGTGTTGTCGGAGGAGCCGGTGTCCAACACCAGCATATCGTCCACAAACGGGCGGACACTCTCCAGTAGCCGCTGGATGTGGGCGCTTTCATTTCTGGCAATGACCACCAGGCAGGTACGCCAGGGTGTGGACATAGGGCGCGAGCTCCAGCCGAATGGATCAGTGCATCTGCAGGCCGCCGGCGGCCTTGCCCTTACCGGCGCGAGCTGGGGGGTTGCACAGGCCGCACACATAGTGCTTGGCCACTTCATGCGGATGCGTCACGAAGTGTCCGTGGCACTTACTGCACTTGGTCAGCGTCAGCATCCCGTTGTCCACGAACTTCACCAGGCGCCAGGCGCGGGTCACTGACAGCAGCGGCTCCAGATTCTGGGCTTGCGTCTGTTCTTGATACAGCTGATAGGCCTTGATCACGGTATCGATCTCATCCATCTCCGCCACCTTGTTCAGGTATTCATGAATATTCATGAACAGCGTGGCGTGGATATTAGGCTGCCAGCTCATGAACCAATCCGTCGAGAACGGCAGTTGGCCCTTGCTGGGGCTCTTGCCCGAGACTTCCTTGTACAGGCGCAGCAAACGCTCGTAGCTCAAGTCGGTTTCCGATTCCAGCACCTGCAGCCGTGCGCCCAGCTTGATCAGCATCACAGCGCGATCGATCTGCTTGGCTTCCGTCAGGATGGACTTCGTACGCATGAAAAACCTCTCACAATGAGCTTAAAAACCCACCCCACACCGGGGCATCAACCCAAACGCAGGCCCTTCGCCCGCATACCCAGCCGTCACTCGCAGTCCGTGCCTTGACCGACTTGCGCTGGCGCGGGGCCGCCCCAAGCCGGCCGCATCGACCCGAGCGCGGGACTTTCGCACGCAAGCCAAGGTGTTACTCGAAGTCCGTGCCTGGACCGACTTGCGCTGGCGCCGGGCCGCCCCAAGCCGGCCGCATCGACCCGAGTTCGGGGCCTTCGCCCCGAACGAGGGTCACCCCCTCGGGGGGTGGTTCCGCGTACCCGCGGAACCGGGGGCCCCATTCACGCTGCTTCGTGATGCCGGCCCGCCATCAGGATCGAGGCGTGCAGGCGGGAGACTGAATCGTTGGCGGCGGGTTTACCGTGGCTGGTCAGCAGGTTCCACACCAGGTCGTCGTCCATGCGGAAGCGGCACAGCAGCGTGTTGCTGGCGGCCATCTTCATCATCTGTGCGGGGCTGAGGGTATTCAGCAAGATGGCGGTGTCTTCCGAGATGCCCAAGCGGAACAGGGCCTGCTCGCGATCTGTCCGGATGAGGCTCTGGGCCAGCATCAGGTAGGACAGGTTGGCTTCGCGGATCTCAGCGAGGATCTGGTCTGCATTCATTTGGAATCTCCTCAACGGCGTTGTTGGCTGCGTTGGAATGAATTCTGCAGATTCACCCCGTCCGACAACATCAGGGCGCCGCCAGATTGGAGCTAGGGAACGCGCCGACCGTCTTGTCAGCGCAATTCCTACACGCTGACAGGTCGGGGAGACATCCGGAGGAGATGGGAGCGGCGCAAAGGCCGGTGGCGTGGCGGCTGAGCCGTCAGCGGGAGGTGGTGGCGTTGTCAGCCACTTCAAGCCCGCAGGCAGCGGGCGGGCCCCCGACACGGAGCATGTCGGATGCGGATGACTGTTGAGAGGGCGTCCACGCCCCTGCGGGATCACCGCTCATGCGGCCCCCGAGGCGCCGCAGAGCGGTCATTCATCACGAATGGCCAGACGGTCCAAACGTCAGGTGGTCAGATGGTCAGGTGGCCAGGTGGCCATGTCCTCACGTCGTCTGCAGACGACGCAACTCCATCGCCACCAGCGGTGCCAATTCCGGAGTTTCGCGCTTCAGCATCTCGGCCGCCTCTCCCTGGCACAGGGTGGTCAGCACCTCGATGGCGGCCTTGATTTCACCCAGCCCCGAGAGGGCAAAGGCCAGGGTGTAAAGGCTGGGGGCATGCTGGGGCTGCAATTGCACGGCCTGGTGCGCATACAGCGCGGCATCCGCCAATTGGCCGGCGGACAGCAGCAATGCCGCCACATCGGACAGCAGATCCACGCTGGTGGGTTCAATTTCCAGTGCATTGCACAGCAGGTTCACCCCTTCGCCCAGGCGGCCTTGCGAGGCCTGCTCAAAGGCGGCGTTGCGAGCCTGGGCCAGCAGCAGGGTGGCCTCATGAGACCCCGGCTGGATGCGGCTGACGCCGTCCGTCGAGGGGGGGGACACGATGGACGCGGCGGACCGTGCCTGGGAATGCGCTTGGGTGGGCGTTTGCAGCGGCATAGACCTCTCCATGGGGTCAAAGGTTGCTGAAGGGGGTGACGGGTGCGTCACCGGGGTCGGCAACGCTGGGAAAGACTTTAGGCCGCCACCCCTGTGACCAAGCACACGAAAAGCGCCCGAATCACCGGCCAATCTCCCTTTATCCCGCCCCTGCCCTGCCGTTAACCAGAGGTGTCCGTCGCATTTGACCGGCGGCAGGGGCCTTGCTCCCGCCAAAAGTCAAACGCCAAACAGCCTGTTGTCAGACCCTCTTTTCCGCGTTTCAAGTGTCTTGACAAACAGCCCTCAAGTTCTATGGCGAAGGTGCCGACAACCAAATCAACGGGTCTGCTATCAGACACGTCGTCCGGTTAGAAGGCCAAGCGTCATGACCCCCTTCAGGGAGGGGCGGGGCGAAAAGGGTTGACTAGCGCCGGACTGGCAGGAGTCGAAGCCAAGGCGGCAAGCCGAGGTGGCGCTCATGTGTGGTTCGGCGCTTTTGCCGGTATGTATTTCTAGATTGCTGTTAGGAGCAAAACATGGCCCAAGTCATCAACACCAACCTGCTGTCGCTCAATGCTCAGCGCAACACCTCGACCAGCCAGAGCTCGTTGGCTGTGTCGATGCAGCGCCTGTCTTCCGGGCTGCGCGTCAACTCCGCCAAGGACGACGCTGCCGGCCTGGCCATTGCGGACCGCATGCAAGCGCAAGTCCGTGGCATGAATGTGGCCCAGCGCAATGCCAACGACGGCATCTCCCTCTCGCAAACGGCTGAAGGCGCGCTCTCCAAGGTGGGTGACTCGCTGCAGCGTATGCGTGAACTCGCGGTTCAGGCCCGCAATGCCACCAACACCACGTCCGACCTGGACTCCATCGGCCAGGAATACGCCCAACTGGGTTCGGAAATCCAGCGCGTGCTGGGTGGCACCACCTTCAACGGCCGCGCCATCCTGGCCACGGACGCTGGCACCCAGACCTTCCAGATCGGTGCCAACACGACCACCAATGACTCGGTGGACGTGGTGACGACCAACATGACGACCGACGCGACCATCACGGCCGTGACTGGCGGCGCCATCACCAACGCCTCCACCACGACCGACCTGGCCACCGTCATCGACAACATCGACTCGGCCATCAAGACCGTCTCGACCGAGCGCTCCAAGCTGGGTGCTTCGCAGAACCGCTTTGACGCCATCATCTCCAACCTGCAGATCTCGGTCGAGAACCAGACCGCTGCCCGCAGCCGGATCATGGATGCCGACTTCGCGTCGGAAACCGCGAACCTGAGCCGCGCGCAGATCCTGCAACAGGCTGGCAATGCCATGATCGCCCAGGCCAACCAGGCTCCCCAGCAAGTGCTGGCCCTGCTGCGCTGATCCTCCTGAGGGCGCGCCGCCACCTCACCGGAAGGCGGGTGGCGGCCCCAGGAACCCGGCATCGTCATCGCGGCGCCCTGGACGCCTCGCAAGGCCCCTCGCTCCTTCGGCGACGGGATCGTGCCCACCTTGCAAGGCGGCGATGGGTCACTGCGGTGGCAGAGTCCGGGCGGACGCTTGCCCTCATGAGCGTCGGCCCGGGGTTTGCGAGGCCATTGCCGTTTCTTCTCTTCCATCTATCGCCCGCCGATGTGCAATCAGCAGTGGCGCGACGGGTAGAGATAAAGGCGGCAACGCAGGCAGGCCATAACGCACACGGTCCTCGATTCGGGAAAGCGCCAGCCCGGGGCCCGTTGGCGTAAGTCAAGAAGGGAATGGCCGGCGAAGCCGGACAGGAATGACATGGAGCCAACGGGCCCCGGGCTGGTGCTTTCCGGCGCGGTCAAAGGCCCGACTCCGACGACGAACGACGAACGCCAATCGCCAAAACAAGAAGAACAAGAATAGGAAGAGGAAAGAGGAAAGTCGGCACCGGTGGGAACCCCGGTGAGCCCAGCGTCGCTGCCCTAGACATCGGCGGCGCTGCCGGGGCTCCCACCGAGACCGCATCTCTGCCTCTTCTGCGCTGAAGCCACCTCGGGGTGAAACGAGGAAATGACGGGCAATCACCCGCCATTTCTTCCGTCCCCCACCAGATGCCCACGAAATCACACTCGTGGAGGGCTGCTACAGCATCGCGTCGACAAATCCCCTCAAGTCTTCCGAGCCCGGACCCGATAACGGATTCAACGGGTCCGCAATGTCTAGCAAGGACCTCGTGGTCCGGCCCCGTCGGACAGTTCTCTCCGACTCGGACCGACAAGGTCTACGCAATTGAAAGGATTTTGATCATGGCTCAGATCATCAACACCAACCTGGCTTCCCTGAATGCTCAGCGCAACCTCAGCGCCTCGCAATCGTCCCTGACCACCTCCATGCAGCGCCTCTCCTCCGGCCTGCGTGTGAACTCCGCCAAGGATGACGCGGCCGGCCTGGCCATCGCCGAGCGCATGAATGCCCAGGTCCGAGGCATGAACGTCGCCGTCCGCAATGCCAACGACGGCATCTCCCTGTCGCAGACGGCGGAAGGCGCACTGTCCAAGGTGGGTGACTCCCTGCAGCGCATGCGTGAACTCGCAGTTCAGGCCCGCAATGCCACCAACACCACGTCCGACCTGGACTCCATCGGCCGCGAATACGCCCAGCTGGGTGAAGAAATCGGCCGCGTGCTCGGCGGCACCACCTTCAACGGCAAGGCCATCCTGGCTGCGGATGCTGGCACCCAGACCTTCCAGATCGGCGCCAACACCACGAGCAACGACTCGGTGGACGTGGTCACCACCGACCTGACGCAGGACGCCACCATCACGGCGGTCACCGGCGGCACCATCGACAACGCCTCGACGCCCACCACCCTGGCCACCGTCATCGACAACATCGATGCGGCCATCAAGACGGTCAGCGGCCAGCGCGCCGTGCTGGGCGCCTCGCAGAACCGCTTTGACGCCATCATCTCCAACCTGCAGATCTCGGTCGAGAACCAGACCGCCGCCCGCAGCCGGATCATGGATGCCGACTTCGCCGCAGAAACGGCCAACCTCAGCCGTGCCCAGATCCTGCAACAGGCAGGCAACACCATGGTGGCGCAGGCCAACCAGCTGCCGCAACAGGTCCTGTCGCTGCTGCGCAGCTAAGCCCTTCGCAAGGCCGGCGCCCCACGCGCCGGCACACTCACAGCGCGACTGATTTCCGGGCGCTGAATGCCTCTGCCAGCAGGCAGATCCATTCAGCCAGAACCCCGTCTCCACCGAGGCTCCGCCGCCATCCCGCCCCCCGGGATGGCCGCGGGGCCTTTCTTTCATTTGGCCGGTCTTTCGCCTCCTTATCGCGGCTTCATGCATTCGACACATTCCCCACAATGAGATCCATCGAGCCCAAGCTTTGATCGGCTCGACCACCGGTCCAACCGGCAGATCCCATCCAGAGCGCCAGGGGCGCGGTGGGGGTCGGCAGGCGAGGTCGGGAACGACACCGTCAACCACGATCACCGTCAGGATCTAAGCCAGGACAAGGATCTCCGCAGGAGTGCATCAATGCCACAGACCATCAACACCAACATTGCTTCGCTGAACGCGCAACGCAATCTGAGCAGCTCGCAGTCGTCGCTGTCGACATCGATGCAACGGCTGTCGTCGGGCCTGCGGGTGAACTCCGCCAAGGATGATGCCGCCGGCCTGGCCATCGCAGAGCGAATGAATGCCCAGGCCCGCGGAATGAGCGTCGCCATACGCAACTCCAATGACGGCATTTCGCTGGCGCAGACCGCGGAAGGCGCGCTGGGCAAGGTGGCCGATTCATTGCAGCGCATGCGTGAACTGGCGATTCAGGCCCGCAACGCCACGAACGCCAACAGCGACAAGGATTCCCTGGACAAGGAATTCGGCGAGCTGGCCAAGGAAATGCAGCGCGTGCTGGGTGGCACCACCTTCAACGGAAAATACATCCTGGGTGCGGATGCGGCCACGCCGCAGACCTTCCAGGTGGGCCCCAACACCACGGCCAATGACGAAATCATCGTCACCACGCCGAACATGACGCAGGACGCCGCCATCACGGCGGTCGCCGGTACCGACATCAATGGCACCGGCCGCGCGGTGATCGACAACACGGCGGACGCCGCCGCCATTGCCACCGTCGTGGCCAACATCGATTCGGCGCTGGATGCGGTGAACTCCCAGCGCGCCGTTCTGGGCGCCACCCAGAACCGCTTCGATGCCGTGATTTCCAACCTGCAGGTGGCCTACGAAAACCAGACCGCCGCCCGAAGCCGCATCATGGATGCCGACTTTGCGCAGGAAACCTCGAATCTCAGCCGGGCACAGATCCTGCAACAGGCCGGTAATGCGATGGTGGCCCAGGCCAACCAGTTGCCGCAGCAGGTCCTGACCCTGTTGAAGGGCTGATTCGCGTCCTGACGCGAAAATTTCCCTCAAGTCGGACACCTGCCGTGCCGATACCGTGGACAGGGCCTCCATCCGGGGCCCGGTCGTCCATTGCGCTTGCCTGTTCAGCGAATGTGCGCGTCTGCTGACCGTCAGGCATGACCCAGGAGTCGAAGTATGGCCACCATCACCTCCACCGGCCTCGGAAGCGGGCTGCAAGTCGAGGACATCGTCGCCAAGCTGGTGGCGGTCGAGAAACAGCCAATCACCGACCTCCAGACCCGGACCGACACGCTCAAGACGCAGATTTCCGCCTACGGCAAGATCCAGAGCGCCTTCAGCTCGATGCGGGATGCCGCCGGCAAATTGACCACGCCGGCCACCTGGGCAGCCCTGACCGCCACGTCGTCGGACACGTCCATGGCCACCGTCACGGCCGGTTCCGGCAGCGGCGCGGGCAGCTACGCCGTGTCGGTGACCCAGTTGGCGGCGGCCCAGAGCCTGGCCAGTACCTCCATGTCCAGCACGGCGACGGTCGGTGCCGGCACGCTGACCTTCGAGCTGGGCCAGTGGGGGGATGCCGCCCAGACTTCGTTCACCAGCAAAAGCGGCACGTCGGCCGTCAGCGTCACCATCAGCGCCACGGACACCCTGGCGAATGTGCGGGACAAGATCAATGCGTCCGGCGCTGGTGTGCTGGCGTCCGTGGTGACGGATGCCACCGGCAGCCGGCTGGTCATTCGCTCGGCCTCCACCGGTGAGGCCAACGGGTTTCGCATCACCGCCACCGATGCCGACGGCAACAACAGCGACGCCTCCGGCCTTTCTGCGCTGGCCTATGACCCGACCGCCGGCATCAAGTCCCTGACGCAGAACGCCGCTGCGGCTGATGCCAAGCTGACCATCAACAACCTGGACATCGTCTCCTCCACCAACGTGATCGAGAACGCCGTGGACGGGCTGAGCATCAACGTGCTCAAGAAGGGCGACCTCACCGTCACCGTCGGCCAGGACAAGGACAGCGTCAAGAAGGCCATTACCGATTTCGTGACGTCGTACAACAGCCTGATGACCATGCTGCGCGAGAACACGAAATATGACGACACCAACAAGGTGGCTGGCACGCTGCAGGGCGACAGCACGGCGGTCAACCTGCAGGCTCAGTTGCGCAACATCACTTCCGGTGGCAGCACCCTGGGCGGCGCCTATGCGCGCCTGTCGGACCTGGGGCTGAACATCGGCACGGCCGGCACCATCACGGTGGACGACAGCAAGCTGAGCAGCGCCCTGGGCCACATCAGCGACCTGAAACAGCTCTTCATGGGTACCGACAGCACCAATGCCGCGAACAACGGCATTGCCACCCGCTGGCGCGCCCTGGCCGACCAGGTCACCGGCATGGACGGCAGCATCACCACCCGGACCTCCGGCCTGCAATCACGCGTCACCGCCAACAACAAGCGCGCCGACGAGCTGAACGATCGGGCGGCCAACTACGAAAAGCGCATCCGTGCCCAATACACGGCGCTGGACACTCAAATGGCCAAGCTCAACGACATGTCCAGCTATGTGAGCAAGATCACCAGCATGCTGGACAGCGGCAGCTGAGCGAAGAAAAAAACCGGTCTTCCTCTCTGAAAACCGGCCCCGGAACGCCCCCTTTCTCCGGCGCTTTGAAAAGAGCACCCCCAAGCCTCCTCACGGAGGCTTTTGTTTTTGTGAAATATCGCAAAATTCCTTCATGAATCAGCGCGAGGGTCGGCTCAAGTTAGCCGCGTGAGAGCCGAAAACTAAAACAAGTACTACGACAACCCCGCAGCACACCATGTACGGAAACTCTTCTCCCTTTGCTTCCCACGGCCAGCGCGCGAGCAACATGTACAACCGCGTCGGCGTGGAAACCGATGTGCTGCAAGCCTCCCCGCACCGCCTGGTGCAACTGCTGCTGGATGGCGCCCACGACGCCATGACGCAGAGCCTGGGAGCGATTCGTGCCGGGAATGTGGAAGCCAAGGGCCGTGCGCTGAGCAAGGCCGTCCGCATCCTGGACGAAGGCCTGAAAGCTGCGCTGAACCCCGCCGCCGGCACCCTGGCGCTGGACCTGCGCGACCTTTATGCCTACATGAGCATGCGCCTGACCTACGCCAACCTGCACAGCGACATCGTCGCCGTGGAAGAGTGCCAACGTCTGATGCAACCGATCCGCGAAGCCTGGGCCACGATTGCCCCGGCCTCGACCGAACAACGCGTCGCCGCCTGAGGGACGGCCTTCATCACGGCCCCATCGCCCCGAGCAGTACCATGAGCAAGACTTCCGCCGCCAAGACGCAGACCGCCGCCCCGGCAGCAACCGCCCCGACGACGACCATGAACACTCATCTCCTGAGCTACTACGAAGCCATCGAACAGGCCAGCGCGGACATGCTGAACGCAGCCCGCACTGGTAACTGGGATGAGGTGGTCAAGCTGGAAGGCGCCTGTGTGCTGCTGATTTCGCAGCTCAAGCATGCCGCCACGCAGCAGCAACTGGGAGCTGAAGAGAGCCAGCTCAAGAGCCGCATCATGCAGCGCATCCTGTTGAACGACGCCGAGATCCGCCATCTGGCTGAACCCTGGCTGGACGACCTGGACCAGCTGATGAAGGGCAAATCCAAGACGGTGCATTAAAGCGCCCCGGGGCGACGCCGCCGATCCGAGCGCGGCTGCCCCAAGAGTCGTACGCTCCCTGCGATCTCCCTGAGCATGCTGCCTTGAACGACCGTTCCACCGCCCCGCCCCCGCCGGCCCCCACCCATGCGTCGGACGCCGCTGCGGCGGACTTCCGGCTCGACGCGCCTGGCGAAATCATGAGCTGGTTGCGGGAGCTGCTGCAGGCCCAGGCCCGTGTGCAGTTGAGCACCCCCGAAGGCGGGCTGTTCCACACCGTGCTCCTGGCCCTGGACATGCCACACGGCATGCTG
The DNA here is from genome assembly GCF_026625885.1 of Roseateles sp. SL47. Classification (NCBI taxonomy): domain Bacteria; kingdom Pseudomonadati; phylum Pseudomonadota; class Betaproteobacteria; order Burkholderiales; family Sphaerotilaceae; genus Roseateles; species Roseateles sp. SL47. The sequence continues at coordinate 5,500,843 of NZ_CP113068.1, forward strand.
AGCGTGGAGTCCCCGGCGGCCCCCGCCTCGACGGCCGACATTCTGGCCAGCAACGAAGTCACGGCCACGGCCTACCTCGACCGGATCAAACTTGAATTCGAGCTGCCAGGCCTGGTGGCTGTTCGCGGTGCCGGCGCCGAAGTGCTGCGCGCGCCGCTCCCCACCACGCTCTACCGTTTCCAGCGCCGCCAGGCTTACCGGGTGCAATCCCACGGCCAGCTGTTTCCGGCCTTGCGACTGGCCTCCCCGGAAGGACTGCGCATCCGTGTGGTGAATGTCAGCGGCGGCGGCCTGGCGCTTCAGTGGCCTGCGGCCACGCCGCCGGGCATGCCAACCGCCATGCCCGCGCCGCCTGCCGCCGGACAGGAGCTGTCCGGCACACTGGAGCTGGAGCGGGAAGTCAGTTTTGCGGCGCTGCTGCGTGTGCAACATGTCACACCGGGTGAAGGCGAGACACCCCACGCGCTCGGCTGCGCGTTTGTGTCGCTGGCGCCTTCCGCCGCGCGGGCCCTGCAACTGTTCATCGACCAGGCCCAGAAGCGCGAACGCATGATGAAGCGCCCCGGCTGACGCCGGCCCACTTACACCTGCATGTTCATGATCTCGGAATACGCCGAGACCAGACGATTGCGCACCTGCAAGGTGGCCTGGAAGCCGATTTGTGCTTTCTGCATCGCCACCATCGTCTCTTCCAGACTGACGGTGGGATTGTCCAGCTGAACCTCGCGCTGGAGGCGTGAGGCCTCATTCTGCTGCGCGCTCACCGACTTCAATGCCGAACTCATCGCATCGGCGAAGCTCGCACCCGACGCGGGTTTGGACACCGGCTGCCCCTGAGGGGTCAGTCCGGCGCGGGCCACCGCGTTGGCGAAATTGAAGGGTTGAAGTTTCAGGTCCACGGCACAGACTGTAGTGAAACAGTGGGCCGCACAAGATGGAAACAAGGGGGGCTTCTTCGGCCTGTTTCCGGCATTCTTGAGAGTCGTCTTGACCATAATTTCGACTGCGGCCTGGCATGTTCCGGGCGCCGACTCGCCAGACCAACCCACCGCCCCCTACCGCCCCATGGACAACGCCCTGAGCAGCCCCGCCGCCGGACTCCCCGAGGTGAAGCCCGATGCACCGATGAGCTTCCCGGCCCGCCTGGCCGCCATGCCGGCCAAGAGCAAGATGATGCTGGGCGCGGGTGTGGCCGCCCTGCTGGCGGTGATCGTGGCCATGACCATGATGACCAGCCGGGGCGACTACCGCCCACTGTTCTCCGGCCTGTCGGACAAGGACGGCGGCGCCGTGATCGCCCAACTGGCGCAGATGAATGTCCCCTACCGCAATGAGCCGGGCGGCACCATCATGGTTCCGGCCAGCCAGGTCTATGACCTGCGCATGAAGCTGGCGTCCCAAGGTCTGCCCAAAGGCGGCATTGTCGGCTTCGAGCTGATGGACAAGCAGTCGATTGGCCAGACCCAGTTCAATGAACGCCTGAATTTCCAGCGCGGCCTGGAGGGTGAACTCACCCGCACCATCACCGCCATGGCGGATGTGGCCGATGCCCGCGTGCATCTGGCCATGCCACAACAGAACGGCTTCTTCCGCGAGCAGCAAAAGCCCAGCGCGTCGGTGATGCTCACCCTGCGCGGCGGCCGCACGCTGGACCGCAACCAGATTGCCGGCATCGTGCACCTGGTGTCGTCCTCGGTGCCCGAACTCAATCCCAAGGCCGTCAGCGTCCTGGACAGCACCGGCACCCTGCTGTCCAACAACACTGACAACAACGGCACCGGGCTGGACAGCCAGCAGCTGCTGTACAAGCAGCAGCTCGAGAACAACCTGAACAAGCGCATTGCCGAGCTGCTGGAGCCGGTGGTAGGCCGCGACAACCTGCGCTCCACCGTCACCGCCGATGTGGACTTCAATCAGGTGGAATCGACGGCCGAAGAGTTCAAGCCGAACCAGGGCCCGAACACCCAAAGCTCGGTGCGCCGCATGAATTCCGAAGAGCAGACCGGCAGCACGCCCGCCGTGCCCACCGGTGTGCCGGGTGCCACCACCAATCAGGTGCCGCCGCAGGCTGCCGCCCCGATCAACGGCCAGGCCCAGCAGCTGCAACCCGCCGGCACCACCGGAGGCAGCCAGAACGTCCGTCGTGTCAATGGCACCGAATTCGAAGTGGACCGTACGGTGCGCGTCACCCGCAATGCCATCGGCCAGGTGCGCCGGCTGAATGCGGCGGTGGTCGTCAACCAGAAGACGGTGACCGATGCCAAGGGCAAGACCACCAGCCAGCCGCTGTCCGCCGAAGAACTGCAAAAGCTGGACGGCCTGGTGAAGGAAGCCCTGGGCTTTTCGCAGGACCGTGGCGACTCGGTGAAGGTCATCAGCGCCCAGTTTGTGACCGACAAGACCGAGCCGGCCGACCTGCCGCTGTGGCGCCAGCCCTGGCTGCGTGATGTGGCCCGTGATGCCGCCATCCCCGCGGCCCTGGTGCTGGTGGCCCTGATTGCGGTGTTTGGTCTGGTGCGGCCGGCCCTGAAGGCGGCCTTCCCGCCCCCGCCGGTCAAGGAAGACAATGCAGCTGCGGCCGATCTCAATGTGGTCGAGGACGAACCACTGGCCCTGACGGCCGGCCCGGGCGGCCTGCCGGCCCTGGAAGCCCCCATCTCCAACGACAAGCTCGAGCGGGCGCGTATGCTGGCGAAGGAAAATCCGGTGGCCGTGGCCAACATCATGCGTGCCTGGGTGAACGGCGAGGAGCTGGAAACAGCCAAGCGCTGATCCGGCAGATCCCCCAGACTCAACAGGACCGAAGCGAGACCCGACATGGACGACAAAGGCGTAGAAGACGCAGCCATCCTGCTCATGTCCCTGGGCGAGGAAGAAGCCTCCGAGGTCTTCAAGCATCTGGCTCCCAAGGAAGTGCAGAAGCTGGGCGAAACCATCGCCAAGATGAAGGTGGTGCCGCGCAACCGCGTCGAAGCGGTGCTGGACAAGTTCGACAAGGTGGCGGAAACACAAAGCACGCTGGTGTCCGACACCGACGAATACGTGCGCGCCGTGCTGCGCAAGGCGCTGGGCGAGGACAAGGCCAACCTGCTGCTGGACCGGATCCTGCAAGGCTCCGACGTGTCGTCGATCGAAAGCCTGAAGTGGATGGACCCGGGCTCGGTGGCCGAGCTGTTGCGCAATGAACACCCGCAGATCGTCGCGGCCATCCTGTCGCATCTGGACTTCGACCAGAGCAGCTCGGTGCTGCGCGTCTTCACCGAACGGCAGCGCAATGAAGTGCTGATCCGCATCGCCACCCTGGACGGCATTCAGCCGATGGCGCTGAAGGACCTCAATGAAGTCATGGGCCAGATTCTGGCCGGTGGCGAGCGCATGAAGAAGTCCAACCTCGGCGGCGTGAAGACGGCGGCGGAAATCATCAACATGATGGGCTCCAGCGTGGAAGCCTCGGTGCTGGATTACATCCGCGAAGCCGACTCCGACCTGGCCCAGAAGATCATGGACAACATGTTCACCTTCGACGATCTGGACAAGATCGACGACCGTGGCATCCAGGCCGTGCTCAAGGAAGTGCAGTCCGAATCCCTCATCGTGGCCCTCAAGGGCGCCGGGCCGGAACTGCGGGAGAAGATCTTCCGCAACATGTCCAGCCGTGCGGCCGAAACCCTGCGCGAGGACCTGGAGTCGCGCGGCCCGGTCCGCCTGTCGGAGGTGGAAGCCGAGCAGAAGGAAATTCTGAAGGTGGTGCGCCGCCTGGTGGACGAAGGACAAATCGTGCTGGCCGGCGGCGGCGACGACCAATTCCTGTAATAGTCTGCACTGTCGCAGTCAGGACGCTTCACACCGATGGTCACCCGCCCGCCCCGCCAAGTGCCGCCGCCCACCCGCCCCGAGGGCGATTCGCCGCGTGGCACCAGCTACAGCCGCATCATTCCGCGCGAGGAGCTGTCGGGCTTTGCCGCCTGGAATCCCGGCTCCCTGGATGGGGGCCAGGCGCCGCGCCGCTCCCCCGTGAGTGCCCCACCACCGGTGGAGCCGCCCGCACCGCCACCGCCGCCCCAGCCCAGCATCGATGAGTTGCTGCATGCCGCACGGCAGTCGGGTTATCAGGACGGTTACCGCGACGGCATGGCCGCACTGGATGCCTTCAAACAGAGTTTTGCCAAGCAGATCAGCGCCCAGGTGGGCGCCCTGGTGACCAGCTTTGATGCCGATTTGCAATCGGTGGAGCGGGAGATGGCAGAAGCCTTGGCCCGCACAGCGGTGGAGTTGGCGCGGCAGGTGGTGCGGTCCGAACTGAGCACCCAGCCCGAGCTGATTGCCAAGGTGGCCCACGATGCGGTGGAGGCGCTGCTCATCAACGCGCGCCATGTGCGAATGCGGGTGCATCCGGATGATCTGCCGCTGGTGCTGGACGGGGCCGGTGAAGAACTGCGCGCCCGTGAAACCCAGGTCATACCCGACCCCAGCATCGCCCGTGGCGGCTGCAAGGTCGATGCCGACATCTGCAGTGTGGACGCCACCCTGCCGGCGCGATGGCAGGCGGCCGTGTCCACGCTGGGTCAGGCCTCGGTCTGGGAAGATCGCCGCAGTGCGGCAGAGCAGGCATCTCCCCGGCCCTGGCAGCCGGACGCGGCCAGGGAAGCGCCGCGGGACTTCCAACGCGAGGCCACACGCCCCTCCGCCCAGGACCCCACCCCCCAGGAACCGGATCGCTTAGAGCCTGAACGCTTTGAGTCCAGCCGTTTCGACCACAGCCGCTTCGGCGACGACACACCGGCCTGACGCCGGTCCAGGCCCATGAGCACCCGCACCGATCGCTGGCAGCAGTACTTCCGCGACCTGCAGAATTTTTCGAGCCATGCACCCACGCTGGAGCCACAGGGCAAGCTGGTGCGCGTGGCGGGCCTGGTGCTGGAAGCCACCGGCGTGAAAGTGCCGGTGGGCTCGGTGTGTGAGATCCACATGCCCTCCTCCGCCGCCCAGCCCCGGCGCGGACAGCGGCCGGTCCAGGCGGAGGTGGTCGGCTTCTCCGGCGACCGGGCCTACCTGATGCCGACCGACGAAATCCACGGCCTGGCCAGTGGCGCCATGGTGCTGCCGCGCCCGGCCGCATTGCATGGGCCGGTGCTCGGCGAAGAACGGCACCCCTGGCGCCGGGACGAGGACCGTGGCCTGCACCTGCCCATGGGCGACGGGCTGCTGGGCCGTGTGGTGGATCCGCAAGGCCATCCGCTGGACCGCAGCGGCCCGCTGCAGAACGTGCGTGATGAACCGATGGTGCGCCGCGCCATCAATGCCATGGACCGCGACCCGGTCCGGCGTCCGCTGGACACCGGCGTGCGCGCCATCAATGCCCTGCTGACGGTGGGACGCGGCCAGCGGCTGGGCCTGTTTGCCGGCACCGGTGTCGGCAAATCGGTGCTGCTGGGCATGATGGCCCGCTACACCCAGGCCGACGTGATCGTGGTGGGCCTCATTGGTGAACGGGGCCGTGAAGTGAAGGAATTCATCGAGGACATCCTCGGTGAGCAGGGGCTGCGCCGCTCGGTGGTGGTGGCCGCGCCGGCTGACGCCCCCCCGCTGCTGCGCATGCAGGGCGCCAGTTACGCCACCGCGATTGCCGAGCATTTCCGCGACCGAGGCCAGCATGTGCTGCTGCTGATGGATTCGCTGACCCGCTACGCCATGGCCCAGCGCGAAATCGCCTTGGCCATTGGCGAACCGCCGGCCACCAAAGGCTATCCGCCTTCGTGTTTTGCCAAGCTTCCGCAATTGGTGGAGCGCAGCGGCAACGGTTTGGCGGGAGAAGGATCGATCACCGCCTTTTACACGGTGCTCTCCGAAGGGGATGACCAGCAAGACCCCATTGCGGACGCGGCCCGAGGCATCTTGGATGGTCACATCGTACTAAGCCGGGAACTGGCCGAAAGTGGCCACTACCCTGCCATTGACGTGGAAAAGTCCATTTCCCGGGTCATGACCGCCGTGGCGGACCGCCGACATGTTGAACTGGCCCGGCGATTTCGGCAATTGCTCGCGAAATACAACAAAGCGCGTGATCTTATTCAACTCGGCGCCTACCAACCGGGGCACGATCCGGAGCTGGACGCCGCCGTTCGCTTGCATGCCGACATGGTTCGATTGCTTCAACAAGACATGCATTCACCCGCTTCTTTAGCGGATTGCCTCTCTCAATTGGCGGCCACACTTAATTTCGCGTGAAAAACGTCGAAATCCGTGGACGAGGTATCCCAATGAGTAGTTCCAATCTGCAGGCACTCACCGTGCTGCTGGAGCGCGCTGAAGCCGAGCGTGACGAAGCCCTTCGCTTCCTGCAAGACGCCGAACGGCGGGCGCAGGCGGCGCGGATGCAGCATGACCAGCTGCATCAATACCGCAACGACTACCAATCGCGCTGGAAACAGGAATTCGCCCAGCGGACGACGATCCAGATCCTGGGTTGTTATCAGAACTTTGGGGGGCGGCTGGACCAGGCCATCGGCCAGCAGGCCGGTGCTGCCAACTTCGCGGATCAACGTCTGGACGCGGCTCGCAAGGTGTTGCAGGAGCGCGAGCTCCGCGTGGCATCGGTGCGCAAGCTGATTGAACGCCGCCGTGCCGAGGCCCTGCGCACCCAGTTGCGCCAGGAGCAGCGCACCACCGATGAGCAGGCCGCCCGTGCGGCCGCCCGGGGTGGCAATCCCTTGAACCGCCTGGTCGCCTGAGGTCTTCGTCCATGTCCCAGATTCCCTTGCATCACAACACGGCAGCGGGTGGCAGCGCGTTGAGCGCCATCGGCGGCCCTTCCTCCGGCACCCGCAAGGACAACGGCCGGGCGGGGTCCACCACCTCGACCACGGCGTCGTCGTCGCCGGCCTCCTTCTCGCAGTTGCTGAACCAGAGTGCGCAGCATCTGCAGGCCCGGGCGCCGGCGCCGCAGGCCCAGACGTTTGCTTCCGCCCCGCCTGCGGCCCAGCCCGCAGCCAAGCCGGCCACGCCGGCCCGGACACCGTCCCAGACCACGTCCGCCCAAGGCGGCTCGCGATCGGGCAACGGTACCAGCAGCGCGGCCCAGGAAGAAAACAAGCTCAATGCCCGCAATGCGGCCAATCGCAGCGCCGCCAACCGCCAGGCCGATGCTGCGCCTAAGCCCCAGGCCCGGCAGACGCAGGCCAAGCCTGACAGCGCGGAACCCGCGCAGGCCCGGTCGGACAAGGGGCCGGCCAAGGCGGCGGACAGCGGCGACAAGGCAGGAAAAACCGACGCCAGCGATGCAGCGACGGCCCAGGATGACGCCACCAGCGCCACCAACAAGACCGCCGCCACCGACCCCACGGCCGCTGCCCAGCAGATGCTGGCGATGCTGCGTGGGGATGCACCGCAGGAGGCTCGTCCGCAGCTCAAAGACGGTGCGCTGACCGACGCGGCTGGTGACGGCCACGCCGCACTGGCCGGTCATGGCAAGGGCGGCCATGCCGCCGCCGGTGTGGCCAGCCATGAGGCGCTGCAAAAGGATCTTCAACAGGCGACGTTGTCGGCCCTGGACGGCAAAACCCGGGCCGGTGAAGGCGCCGAGGGGCTGGAAGCCCTGGCGGGCGGATCCCGCGAGATCCGCCTGGGCGACAAGACCACCGCCGGCGGACCGGCCCAGAGCTTTGATGCACTGCTGGCTGCCGCGCAACAGGCCGACGCCAGCGGGGGCACCTCCGGTACCGATGCTGCGGCCCCGGCCGATGGGCCCTCGGTGCCGCTCTCCCAGCCGCTGGACAGCCCGGATTTCGCCCCCGAGCTGTCGGCCAGCGTCAGTATGCTGATCCAGGACGGCGTCCACGAGGCCCAGTTGCAGCTGAATCCGGCCGACATGGGGCCGGTGGCCATCCAGATCCAACTGGACGGCCAGCAGGCGCAAGTCAATTTCCACGCCGAACAGGCCGCCACCCGTGACGTGCTGATGCGCAGCATGCCGGACCTGGCCGCTGCGCTGCAAAGCCAGGGCCTGACCCTGAGCGGCGGCGGTGTGTTTGCGCAGGCCCAGTCGGGCAATGGCCAGAGTGGCCGCGGCTCGGACGGGGATGGCAGCGGTCGCCGAGGCAGCCGGGGGGGCTCGTCCGGGGACGACGGCCTGACCGCCGTGGCCCGATCGGAACGCCGCACCCAGCCGCGCGGCCTGGTGGACCTTTACGCCTGATCGGACGCGCCCCAGTGGGCGCAGTCCGACCGCCAAACACCGTTTTTCCTGCTTTTTCCAGTTTTGGCGGCGACACAAGCGCCGCACAATGGATGCTGTAACGGGCTGCTTGCCAGCCCGCGTGTCCGACTGATTACAGGAGCCCACCCATGGCCACTGCTGCCGCAGGGAATGAGGTCGCCGCCAAGGGCGGCGGCAAGAAAAAGCTGATCATCATCATCGCCATCGTGCTGGTGCTGGTGCTGGCTGGCGTGGGCGCCCTGCTGATGATGAAAAAGAAGGCGGCGGCCGCCGCTGAAGAGGAAGGCGGCGCAGCGGAGGAAACCCATGCGCCGGCCGCCCATGCGAAGCCGGGCACCCCTCCCACCTTCGTGCCCCTGGACCCCTTCACCGTCAACCTGGCGGACAAGGAAGTCGACCGTTTTGCCCAGGTGGGCATCACCCTGGAAGTGGCCGACCCCAAGTTTGCCGACCAGCTCAAGGCCTACATGCCGGCCATTCGCAACAACGTGCTGCTCGTGCTCTCGCACAAGACATCGGCAGAGCTGCTGACGGTGGAAGGCAAGGAAAAACTGGCGCGCGAAATCCGCCGCGAAGCCGTGCGCCCCATGGGCATTGAACTGGATGACGAGGAAGAGGAAGACAGCGACGCGCCCAAGAAAAAGAAGCGCAAGAAGCGTCAGGTGGAAAGCCCTGTGACCCAGGTGCTCTTCTCCACCTTCATCGTGCAGTAAGCACGGGGCCGTGCAAAGGTTGTTGCCATGAACCAGCAAATCCTGTCTCAGGACGAAGTCGATGCCCTGCTGCAGGGCATCACCGGCGAAAGCCAGAAGCTTGAGGCCGAAGAGGTCCAGAGCGGTGGCATTCGTGAATACAACCTGGCCAGCCAGGAGCGCATTGTCCGTGGGCGCATGCCCACGATGGAAATCATCAACGAGCGCTTTGCACGCAACATCCGCATCGGCCTGTTCAACTTCATCCGCAAGAGCCCGGAAGTCGCCATCGGGGGCATCAAGGTGCAGAAGTACAGCGCCTTCCTGCGCGAGATCGTGGTGCCGACCAACTTCAACATCGTGTCGGTGAAGCCACTGCGGGGCTCGGGCCTGATCGTCTGCGACCCGACCCTGGTGTTTGCGGTCATCGACTCGCTCTTTGGCGGCATCGGCAAGTTCCACACCCGCATCGAGGGCCGGGACTTTTCCGCCACCGAGCAGCGGGTCATTCTGCGGCTGGTGGAAGTCATCACCCAGGAATATCAAAAGGCCTGGAAAGGCATCTATCCGCTGGAGCTGGAATACCAGCGCTCGGAGATGCAGCCTCAGTTTGCCAACATCGCCACGCCCAGCGAAATCATCGTCTCCACCAGCTTCACGCTGGAAATCGGTGAAACCAGCGGCACGGTGTACTTCTGCATCCCCTACTCCACGCTGGAGCCGATCCGGGACGTGCTCTACAGCACCACGCAGGGCGATTCCAGTGAACCGGACCGCCGCTGGGTGAACCTGCTCAAGCATCAGATCCAGTCGGCCGAGGTGGAACTGGTGGCCGAACTGGCCAAGGCCCCGGCCACGGTGGAACAGTTGCTGGCCTTCAAGCCCGGTGACTTCATTGAACTGGACCTGGAACAGATCATCCAGGCCAAGGTGGACGGGGTGCCGGTGTTTGACTGCCACTACGGCACTTCCAACGGCAAATACTCGATCAAGATTGAAAAACTGCTGACCGGCCCGGACGCCGGCTGGCTGGGAGCCCGCAATGGCTGACACTCCGGACTCGATGGACGAACAGGACGCAATGGCCGCCGAATGGGCGGCGGCGCTGGCCGAAGCTGGCGGTGGGGGCGGCAGCGCCCAGGCGGTGGAAGAAGTGCAGTCGGTGGCGGAACAGGTGGCACCGGCCACCTTCACCAACTTCAGCCCCACCCCGGGCAACATGCCGGGCAGCGACATCAACATGATCCTGGACATTCCCGTCCAGCTGACCGTGGAACTGGGCCGCACCCGCATCCCCATCAAGAACATCCTCCAACTGGCCCAGGGCTCGGTGGTGGAACTGGACGCGCTGGCCGGGGAGCCGATGGACGTGCTGGTCAACGGCTACCTGATTGCGCAGGGCGAAGTGGTGGTGGTGAATGACAAGTTCGGTATCCGCCTCACCGACATCGTCACGCCGTCCGAACGCATGCGCCGGCTCAGCAAGGCCTGACCTCGCACCGAGCGCATTGGCTCGCCACACACCACTCAACAGGGTCCTGGCCAAAGAACCCCGCCATAATCCCCCGCCATGAACACCTCCCTGGCTCCCCTGCTCTGGTTCCTCGCCATCCTGGCGCTCATTCCAGTGGTGCTGTGGCTGCTCAAGCGCACGCCGTTGGGCGGAGGCGCCCTGGGAGGGCATCTGCGCACGGTGGCCCAGCTGGTGATTGCCCCCAGCCAGCGCATCGTCATTGTGGAGGTCGGCCAGGACACAGATCGTCAATGGCTGGTGCTGGGCATTACCGGCCAGCAGATTCGCACCTTGCATGTGATGCCGCCGCAACCGGATGTCGGCATGGCCTTGCAGTCGGCGCAGCCCAGCTTTGCCCAGATGCTCAAGCGCAGCCTGGGCGGCAGGCATGTTGATGGCCCATCTGCCTGATATGCAGACCGTTGGCGGAGTGACACCGATGGCAGCGACTACAGAAAGTACAGGGAGTACAGCGGCTCCAGCCAATACGGCGGCTCCGGGCCGCGGAAGGGCAATGGCCGTCTCCGCGCTAATTGCCACGGTGCTGGGCAGCTTGAGCATGGCGGCCTATGCCCAGCAGACGGGCGGATCTCCGGCGTCCGTGCCGCTGATCATCAGCCAGGGCGCCGGTGGCAACAGCTATTCGGTCCCCATCCAGACGCTGCTGTTCTTCACCGCACTGGGCTTCCTGCCGGCCGTGCTGCTGATGATGACAGGCTTCACCCGCATCGTCATCGTGCTGTCGCTGATGCGGCAGGCCCTGGGCACACAGGCGGCGCCGCCCAACCAGGTGATTGTCGGGCTCTCGCTGTTTCTAACGTTTTTCGTCATGAGCCCCACGCTGGACCGCGTCTATGCCGACGCCTACCAGCCCTATTCCACCGGCCAGATCGGTTTCGAAGTGGCGCTGGAGCGGGCGCAGGTGCCGATGCGGGCCTTCATGCTCAAGCAGACCCGCCAGTCCGACGTGGCGCTGTTTTCCCGGCTGGCCAAGCTGGAGGCCAACACCACACCGGAGAACGTGCCCTTCCGCGTGCTGGTGCCGGCGTTTGTCACGAGCGAGTTGAAGTCCGCGTTCCAGATCGCCTTCCTCATCTTCATTCCCTTCCTGGTCATCGACATGATCGTGTCGAGTGTGTTGATGAGCCTGGGCATGATGATGTTGTCGCCGGTGCTGGTGTCCTTGCCTTTCAAGCTGATGCTGTTCGTGCTGGCGGACGGCTGGAACCTGTTGCTGGGGTCGCTGGCGGCGTCCTTCGCCCAGTAGCCGCCCAGTAGCCGCCCAGGAGCCGCACCTGTAGCGGAACCTGGGGCGGCACCCGTAGCGGCACCTGTAGTGGCACCTGCTCCGCCCCGCCCCTTCCCGAACATTCTCGAGATCACGCCATGGACGCTCAACAAGTCTTCACCATCGGCCAGCAAGGCCTGTATGTGCTGCTGCTGGTCGCGGCCCCACTGCTGCTGACCGTGCTGGCGGTCGGGGTGCTGGTGTCGGTGTTCCAGGCGGCCACCCAGATCAACGAATCCACGCTGTCGTTTGTGCCCAAGATCCTGGCGGCGGTGCTGGTGCTGGCCGTGGCCGGGCCGTGGATGATCACCACCCTGGTGGAATACATCCAGCGCACGCTGCAAAGCATTCCGCAGGCGCTGGGCTGATCCGGCCCATGCTGGAGCCGGTTTCCGCCGCCCCACACTGCCGCCCTCCCCTGCCGCATGGTCCCGATGCTGACCTTCAGTGAAGCGCAGGTCCTGGCCTGGATCAACCCGATCCTGTGGCCCTTCATCCGCACACTCGCGCTGTTTGCCGGCATGCCGGTGTTCAGCCAGCGGGCCGTCCCGCAACGGGTGAAGATCGGCCTGGCGCTGTTCATTGCCGTGGCCGCCCAGCCGTCGCTGCCGGCCATGCCGGTGGTACCGCTCGACTCCCTGCCGCAATTGCTGGTGATGGTGGCGCAGCAGTTGTTGATCGGCTTGTCCATGGGCTTTGCGGTGCGGCTGGTGTTTGCCTCGCTGGAGTTTGCCGGTGAACTGATCGGTTTGCAGATGGGGTTGAACTTTGCGGGCTTCTTCGATCCGGCGACCGGCTCCCAGGGCACCGCGTCCTCGCGATTCCTGGGGTCGATGGTGGCCTTTCTGTTCATTGCCATCAATGGCCACCTGATGCTCATCCAGGCGCTGGTGGAGAGCTTCCAGGCGTTCCCGGTGGGCGAAGAGCCGTTCCGTTTCCTGCGGGTGGCGCAGCCGCAGGTGTGGGGTGCGGAGGTGTTCCGGATGGGGCTGTGGATTGCGCTCCCCCTGGTCACCATGCTGCTCTTTGTCAATCTGGTGCTAGGCATCATTTCCCGGGTGGCTCCGCAGCTGAACGTGTTTTCGGTGGGCTTCCCGCTGACCGTCAGCATCGGGCTGGTGGGGCTGGTGGCCACGCTGCCGTTGATGCATCAGCCCTTCATGATTGCGCTGGAGCGGCTGCTCGCGGCTTTCACTTGAGCGCGGCCACTTTCTGGTACCACCGCTTCAGTCCCCCGGATGGCCCCCGTTCCACGGGGCAAATCGTCTTCGTCTGTACAGCCAACGCCACGATCTCCGCTGGCGGACCCCTGGGAACTTCGCAAGTTGCGAAGGCTTCGGCAGCGTCTGGAGATAGGCTTCTGGGAACGTGATCCGGCAGACGACTGGGTCCGCCATACCGAAGCGCCGGTGGGTTCAAAGGCTTTCCGTCAGCTCGTGTCCTGGTACTTGCGCCGTAAGCCCTATCTTCAGCCCAAGGCGCTGGCCGACTGTTGCAGCACTGCATGAAGGGCCGCACCATCACCGCACATGTCAGCATCGACCCGGAAGACGGATGGCTGTGCCTCTGGTTCACGGTCTACGGCCTGCCTCGGCTGAGGCGCCACGGTGCCGTCCATGATGAGCATCGCAACTTCCTGGATGCGCTCTTCGCTGAGGGCCTGCACGTTCGCCACACCTCCGGGCACATCGGACTGACGATCGCCAGAACTCCGTATCGCCCCTCCCGCTAGCGATGCCAGCCTTTTGTCCCCGCGCATTCGCAGAGCTGGCGGACCAACTGCGCAAGCTCCGCAATCGGGCGGACTACAACACCGCCGAGCGCTTTAGGCAAGGAGAAGCGATCCAAACCGTTCGCGCCGCCATCACCCTGCTCCATCAATTGCAGTCGCCGGCCATCCTGCGAAAGATCAGACACCATGTGGAGCGTCGTCAGCGCGTCAGAGCTCGCGCAGCGCCGTTGTCACCGGCACGCTCGCTGCCCGCACGGCAGGGAAAAGTCCGCCGATGAAGCCGATCGCCAGCGCCCATTTCAGCCCTTCCCACAACAACTGACCGGACACCTTCAGCTCGAAGCTCAGCTTGCCCACCGAGCCCGCCGCCAAGGTGGAGGCGGAGTGACCGTTGAACAGCACAAACGCCACCACACCGCCGATCAACCCGCCCAGCGCTGCCAGCAGCATGGTCTCCAGCATCACCGCCACCACCACCGGCAGCCCCGGGAAGCCGATGGCCCGCAGCGTGGCAATTTCCCGGGCCCGTGTCGCCACGGCGGCAAACATGGTGTTGAGCGCGCCAAAAACCGCCCCCACCGCCATGATGGCCCCCACCACCGTCCCGATGATGCGCAACATCTTGGTGGTGCCTTCCGATTGTTTGGCGAAGAAGTCCAGCGTCGTGGTGGCATCCACCTTCAGCTGCGGGTTGGCCGCGAGGCCCTCCTTGAACGCCGTCATGGCCTCCGGGCCCGTGAGCCGGACCGTCACCGAATTGCGACTGCTGCCCCGGCGGAAGGCATCCGCCAACACCGTGGCATCGGCCCACAACTCCGATTCCAGCGCATCCCCGGTGGCAAACACACCCGCCACCGTCCAGACCTGGTTACCCAGCCGGACCTCCTTGCCCACCACCAGCCCGTCGAATTGGCGTGCGGCGCCCCTGCCCACCATCAATTCCCGCAAACCGGGCTGGAAGCGACGCCCTTCGATCAGGTGGACCTGAGGCCGCACCAGAAAAGCGTCGTCCCCCACGCCCCGAAACTGGACACTGCTTTCCTCATCCTTGCCTCCGCCCTTCACCGGCAGGTTGGCTGCCACCACCGTTTCGGCGGACACCAGGGGCTCGCCCTTGTCGCTGCGAGCCACCCCGGGCGCCTGGCTGATCTGAATGATGTCCTGGCGGCTCAGTTGGGAGGCCACTTCGGCCGCCGAGGCGCCACGCAGCACGATGGCCGTGTCTGCACTGCCCGAGCGCTTCAGGGTCTCCGCATAGCCCTCCGCCATGGCCAGCAGCGCCACCAGCACCCCCACAACTCCGGCGATGCCCACGACGATCACCGCCGACGAGCCGAGCCGCTGCGGCAAGGTGCTGATGCCCACCCTGGCCACCGAGCGTGCCTGCCCGCCACGGCGGGTCAGCATCAGCCACAGGGCCATCAGCACCGCCAGGGCCAGTGCCCCGGCCCATGGCAGGACCACCCATCCCATGAGCGCCAGGATCAGGAAGACCACCAATCCGAATCGTTTCAGGAATTTCATCGCCTGCCCCTCACCTCAGTGCGTCCACAATGTTCAGCCGCATCGCGTTCCACGCCGGCAAGGCGCCCACGATGCCCCCGAACACCACCGCCAGGCCCACGCCGATGGCCCAACTGCCCAGCCCCGCAGCCGGCAGACGCAAGGTCCCGCCACTGCCGGCACTCACTGCGGGCCCGATCACACTGGCCAGCGCCAGGCCGATCACCCCGCCCATCAGCAGCAGGAGCATCGATTCGGCCAGCACCATCGCCATCACGCTACGGCCCGAGAAACCGATGGTCTTGAGCACCGCAATCTCGTTGGTCCGCTCGCGCACCGCTTGCATCATGGTGTTGCCCGCCAGCAGCAGCAAGGTGAAGAACACCGCGCCCATGATGGATGTGACGATCAGCCCGATGTCCGCCAACTGTTTCACCCAGTTCGACATCGCTGCCTGCTCCGTCTGGGTACGGGTTTCATGGTCGGAATTGGCCGACAGCGCATCGATGGCCTTGGCCACCTGGTCCGCCCGGTTTACATCAACCACACGCGAGACATACCAACCCACCGTCCCCTGATTGATCGGCGTGGTGTCGTCGAAGTACTTCCAGTTCAGCAGAAAGATCTGGTCGTACCAGCCGCCTGTCTTTTTATCGGTCGGCTGGATCAATCCGACGATCTCGAACTCCCAGTTCTTGTTGCCACTGCGATCCGCATAGATGGTGGACTGCAAGGGAATGCGGTCCCCCACCTTCCAGTTGAACCGCTTGGCCAGACGCTCCCCCACCAGCGCCCCGGTGCGGGTGTTGGCGAACGCCTTGCGAGCGTCCTCACTCACCCGCATTTCGGGATACATGTCCACATAGTTCGGTGCCACGGCAAAGCTGAACACCGCGTTATGCGGGTCCTGATAAGCACCACCAAACCAGTTGGCATAGGTCACGGCCTTGACGCCGTCCACCTGCGCAATCCTCGCTCCCAGGGCCATGGGCAGCGTCTGGATAAAGGACAAGCGCGCCCCCGATTGCAAGCGCGACGCACCATTGGCGCTTTGCCCGGCCTGGTCAAAGGACGTCCGTACGGCATCCAGCAGCCCGAACAGCAGGAAGGCCGTGATGATGGACACCAGTGTCAGGAAGGTCCGAAGCTTGCGCCGGAAGAGCGCCGCCCAGATGAGATGCAGATATTTCATCGCAGGCTCCTCAGGTGGCCAGCTGTTCCACAAGGCTGCCCTTGTCCAGATGCAGCACCTGGCCTGCACGTTCCGCCGCCCGCGGATCATGGGTCACCATCACGATGGTCTTGCCCTGGTCACGGTTCAGGGCCTGCAGCAGGCTCAGCACATCCTCGGCGGACTGACGGTCCAGGTCGCCCGTCGGTTCGTCGCAGACCAGCAGCGTCGGGTCCGACACAATCGCCCGCGCAATCGACACCCGCTGCTGCTGCCCGCCCGACAACTCGGTGGGCTTGTGGGTGGCCCGGTCGGACAAGCCTACCAGGGCCAGTGCAATCGAGGCCCGTTTGCGGCGTTCAGCCGCCGACAACTTGGTCAGCAGCAGCGGCAGCTCCACATTGCGCTGGGCCGACAGCATCGGCATCAGGTTGTAGAACTGGAACACGAATCCCACCCGCGCCGCCCGCCAGCGCGACAGGGCCGCCGAACTCAGCTGGTCAATGCGCTCGCCGCCGACGGTGATCGTGCCGGAGGTCGGCCGGTCCAGGCCCCCGATCAGGTTCAGCAAGGTGGTCTTGCCAGACCCCGACGGCCCCATCAGGGCCAGGAAATCACCCTGGTTGACCTTGAGGTCGATGCGGTGGAGGACTTCCACCTGCTGCTTGCCTCGGACATACACCTTGGACAGGTCACGGATGTCGATCAGTGTGCTCACAGGAACTCCTCGCCTTGGTTCAAGAGATCGGGGCTCAGCGCGCGGCTGGCACCACGTGCAATGCATCGCCGCTGTTCAGGGTGTCCGGAGGATTCAGCACCACCGTCTCGCCCGCCTTCAGGCCCTCCAGCACGACGGCCTGGTCGCCCACCGGGGTCCCGGTGCGCAAGCGCCGCAGCTCGGCGCGTGTGCCGGTGACCACAAAGGCCGCAGGCGCCTCGCTGCGGGTCACCACCGCAGCACGCGGCACCAGCACACCCGGTGGCGGAACAGTCGGCGCTTCGGCCCGTCCCGCCAGGAAGGACACCCGCACGCCCATGTCCGGTACCAGCCGCTGGTCCTTCTGCTCCAGGGCCACCCGCACCTTCACCGTGGCCTTGCCCCGGTCGGCGGCCGGCACCACGGCAATCACATGTGAGGGAATGCGCCAGTCCGGATAGGCGTCCAGGACCGCCTCAGCCGGCATGTCCGCCTTGACCTGACCGATGTAGGCCTCATTCACATCGACGTCGACCTCCAGCGAGTCCATGTCGACGATGGTGCCGACGCCGGTGCGGGTGAAACCGCCCCCGGCCGATAGCGGCGACACGATTTCACCGACCTGGGCCGCCTTGGCCGTGATGACGCCGGAAAACGGCGCCCGCACGACGGTGTAGTCGAAATTGACCTGCGCCTGGGCCGCCTGAGCCATGGACGCCTCTGCCTCCCGGCGCCGGGCTTCCAACTGGGCGGCATAGCTGTTGACTGCGGTGCGTGCCTGTTCTGCCGACTGCCGGGTGGTCATGCCGCTGGCGGCCAGTTCGTCCTGGCGGCGCAGGTCCGCCTGGGCCTGCAGCCACTGCGCACGGACCGCCTCGATATTGGCCTGCGCACTTTTCACCGAAGCCCGTGCCATGTCCAGGGCCGCTCGCAGGGCATGGTCCTCCAGCCGCGCCAGCACCTGGCCCTTCTGCACCCGGTCCCCCTCTTCAAACAGCACCTCGGTGAGCGTGCCGGTGATCTGGGTGGAGACCGTCGCGGCCCGCCGGGCGGTGACATATCCGGTGGCCTGCAGCACCGCGTTGCCGGTCGCGCCGGAGCGTGCCTGCACGGCCGCCGTCTGCACCTCGGGCACCTGGGCACTTCGCCACCACCACCAGCCGCCGCCGGCCAGCAGCGCCAGCACCAGCAGCACCCCAGCGGTGATCCAGGCCCAGGCCGGCAGCCCGGAACGGAGTTCCTCACGCTGCGCGCCCTCGATGCGCAACTCTTTCAACAATGCGGTATCGATGACAACCCCCTCGGATGGACGTCCAGTCACCGGCGCCGCTCGCCTGAAAAGCCTTCAGTGGGGCGACGCCGGGTCATGCATGCCAGGCATTCTGAGAAGGCCTGGGCCGATTCAACAGCGGCATGCGACGAACGGGGCCCCTGCGTCGCGAAAGGACGCCGGGTGGGGGTGATCAGCAGCGCTGATCCAAATCAATACATCACAGGCCGGGCATGACTGCTGTGGAGGCCCGTCTGCCTGGCCCGTCTGCCTGGCCCGTCTGCCTGGCCCGTCTGCCTAGCCCGTCTGCCTGGCGTGATGTGCTTCAGCTCTCGACCAACCCGTTCCGTATGGCGTACACCGTCAGTTCCGAATTGTTGGACAGGCCCAGCTTCTCCAGGACCCGTGCACGGTACACGCTGACCGTCTTGGGGCTGAGCATCAACTCTTCCGCAATATCCGACAGCCGCTTCCCTGAGGCAATCATCACCAGGGTCTGCAGTTCGCGATCGGACAATTTCTGATGTGCCTGTTCGGGCGCAGGCGCGGTCAGGCTCTCGACCAGCATCTGGGCGATTTCCGGGGTGACGTACTTGCGGCCCTGAGCCACCGTGCGCACCGCCTGCACCAGCAATTGGGGGTCGCCGCCCTTGTTGACATATCCAAAGGCGCCAGCACGCAACGCGCGGATGGCGTATTGATCTTCCGGATACATGGAAACGATGAGCACCCGGGTCGTGGTGCCCTCGTCCTTGAGTACATGCAGCACATCCAGGCCACTGCGGCCCGGCATGTTGATGTCCAGCACCAGCACATCACAGGGCTTGTCCGCCGGCAGTTCACGCATCAGGCTGCGCAGTTCGCCGTAGTCGCCGGCTTCGCCGATCACCTCGATGTCCGGCGCATCCGCCAGCGTGTCGCGGATGCCCCGGCGGATCAGCGCATGGTCGTCGCACAGAATGACTTTGATCATAGTTGGCCCCAGGTGGACGGGTCATGCTCCGACTGGGAGCTGGCACCGGACGCGCCTGGGCCGTCCTCATCTGTGAAATCGTCGTCAAAAGGATGCACCACGCCTCGCAGCGGCACCGACAGGATGAGGCTGGTCCCATGCACCCCGGAACTCAGGTCCACCCAGCCGCCCACGGTGGCGGCACGCTCGCGCAGGCCCCGGATGCCGAAGCTGCGGGCTTTGCCGAGATCCCCGGGGGCGAGACCCTGGCCGTTGTCCTTGACCTCCAGCGTGAGCACGCCGCCGCCCATGCTCAGCTCCAGTTCCACCCGGGCCGCATTGGCATGCTTGGACACATTGGTGAGGGCCTCCTGCGCCGTCCGATAGGCCACCAGCGGGACACCGGGCGGCAGGGGCTGCATGTCTTCACCGCTGCGCACGGCGGTGGGAATGCCGGTGCGCCGCTCAAAACGGGCAGCCAGCCACTGAACGGCGGCCAGCAACCCCTGTTCCAGGATGGCCGGCCGCAGGTTGTGCATGATCCGCTGGCTGGATTCGATGGCGCTGCTGACCGTTTCCAGGGCGGAATGCACCCGCTGTTGTACGGCCGCATCATCACTATGACGGGCAATCCAGGCCAGGTCGAATTTCAGGGCGGTCAGCGATCCGCCCACATCGTCATGGATTTCGCGGGCAATCGCCGCCCGCTCCATTTCGACACTGGTCTGCAGATGGCCGGCCAGTTCATGAAGCTGCTGCTTGGATTTGATCAGCTCGCGGTCGGATTCCTGCCGTGCCCGCTGGGCCTCGCAGGATTCGATGGCATGCAGCAAGGCCGGCGCCAACCGGGCCAGGTTGTTCTTGAGCAAATAGTCCGAGGCCCCATTGCGCATGGCCGCGACCGCCGTGTCCTCGCCGATTTCACCGGACACGAGGATGAAAGGCAGCACCAGTTGGCGCTGTTTGATCAGGTCCAGGACCACCAAGCCCGAAAACCCGGGCAGGTTGTAGTCGGAAATGATGGCATCCCACCCTTGACCCAGGGCGGCTTCTACGCTCGACAAGCTGTCGAGCCGGCTGATCTCGAAGGACAAGCCGGCCCGTCGCAACTGGGCCAGGATGAGTTGGTGGTCCAGGTCGGAGTCTTCGATATGCAGCAAACGCAGGCGGCGTTCGCCCAGAGGCAAAGCAGGCATGCCGCGAGTATGCCAAGTTTGTCGCGACTCCCTGGGCTGTGAAAGGACAACTGGACGTCATTCACATCTGGAAACCTTAGAGTTCTGGGTTTACCCTGGAGAGGAAGTCGTCGGCCGGAAGTTCTGAAAGCGTGGAAAGTTGGACGAAGCGAAATATTGCGCTCACTTTGGCCAATTACTCCCGTCGACAGATGCTCCCTAAAGTCCGAAGATTCCTGTAGCCAAGAAAAGTCTCGCCGCACACCGAAGTTGGGTCGGTGTGAGCACAAAGTGTGGACATCGCATGTGGAGCCAAGATGCAAATCGATGAGACAGCGGTCGAGCCTGAGAGTGGCCTGATGCCGTTGCTGGCCGCCGCCGAGCTGCAGGACCATCTCATGACGGTCAACAACGACCTTGAGCGTCTGCAGCGGCTGCTGGACGACACGGGAGAGACCTTGTCCAGCCACTTTTTCGGGGCCTCGGGCCTGATCGACCAGCTGATGTCACGCGCCAGCAGCGATCAGGACCGGGACGCCTTGCAGCAGGTGATGCTGCACCTCGCGGGAGCCGTCACCGCGCTGCAGTTTCACGACATGTCCACGCAGCTGATCAACCATACCAGCCAGCGATTGCGCAATTGTTCCGATCAACTCGCCCGCGATGCTTTCGGGGACGACGAAGATGGGGCGACTGTGGTGGAAACTGCGCCCCTGCGACCGAATCCGGTCACGCAGGATGAGATGGACGCTGGCTCGATCGAGCTGTTCTGACATTCATCAGCAAACACACATCCTGAAAAAATACAACCGCTGCTGTAGCCTAAAGAATCTCAAGCTGCAACCGAAAACCGCTTGTCATCCGGAGAACCAAAAATGCCCTCGATCCTCGCCGTAGACGATTCGGCCTCCATGCGCCAGATGGTCTCGTTCACCCTCAAGAATGCGGGTTTCAATGTCGTGGAGGCGGTGGACGGGCAGGATGCCTGGGAAAAATCCACCCAGCGCGACTTTGATCTGGTGCTGACCGACCAGAACATGCCCCGGATGGACGGTATCAGCCTGACCAAGAAGCTGCGGGACAACCCGAAGTTCAAGACAACGCCCATCCTCATCCTGACCACCGAGTCCAGCGATCAGATGAAGCAGGCGGGCCGTGCTGCCGGCGCCACCGGCTGGTTGGTCAAGCCTTTTGACCCGGCCAAGCTGATCGAAGTGATCGGCAAGGTGATTCGCTGATATCGCGCGGGGAGAGATAGATGGGAGACATGACCTCCGAAGGCGCCAATCTGGGCGCCGGCATCGACCTGAGTCAGTTCTATCAGGTCTTTTTTGAAGAAGCGGGCGAAAACCTCGACAACATGGAGCAGCTGCTGCTGAACCTGGACATCGAGAACCCGGACGATGAGCAGATGAATGCCATCTTCCGTTGCGCCCACTCGATCAAGGGTGGTGCGGCCACTTTCGGCTTCAACGACGTGGCCGAGCTGACCCACCAGATGGAAACGCTGCTGGACAAGCTGCGCCGCCATGAACTGGCCCCGACGTCCCCGATGGTGGACGTGCTGCTGCAATCCGGCGACGCGCTGCGCGCGCAGTTGGCCCGCCATCAAGGCTCGGGCGCCGACGCCGTCGACACCAGCGCCCTGCTGAGCGATATCCGCACCCTGGTGGACGGTGGCACGCTGGAAGGCAACCGCGCCGCCCCGGCACCAGCTCCTGTGGCGGCACCTGCACCCGCTGCGGCGGCGACCTCGCCCTCCCCGCTGACCTCCTCGGTGCGTCAGCTGGAGCTGCTGGTGGGTCCGCTGAGCAATCCCGCACAGGCCGACAACCTGGTGGACCTGTTCAAGGAAATCACCGATCTGGGCACCATCGAGCCGCTGGACGGCGGCATCTCCGCCGACGGCATGCGCCGCTTCAAGGTTCTGACCAGCAGCACCGACAACGATCTGCTGGATCTGTTCACCTTCCACGTCTCGCGCGAGCAGGTCAAGATCCTGGCGCTGAGTGCCGGCTTTGGCTTCCATGACGGGGCGCCAGGCGCCCCCAAGGACGAAGTCAAGAAAGAAGAAGATCCGGGCTACGGCTTCTTCGAGGATTCGCCGGGCTCGCCGACGACCACGGCCTCCGAAGCCAAGGCCGCCGAGGCACCCAAGTCCAGCGTGCCGGTGCCGGTCAAGCCGGCCGTGCCCGCCAAGACCGAGGCGGCGCCGCGTGCCGGCGGTGCCAACATGGACCAATCCACCTTGCGCGTCTCGGTGGAGAAGGTGGACCAGCTGATCAACCTGGTGGGCGAGCTTGTGATCACCCAGGCCATGCTGGCCCAGAACAGCCGCAACCTCGACCCGGCGCTTTATCAGCAGTTGGCCTCCGGTCTGGCCGATCTCGAACGCAACACCCGGGATCTGCAGGAATCGGTGATGTCGATCCGCATGATTCCGATGTCGGTCGTCTTCAACCGCTTCCCGCGCATGCTGCGCGATCTGGCTGCCAAGCTGGGCAAGAAGGTGGAGCTGGTCACCCAGGGTGAAGCCACCGAACTGGACAAGGGCCTGGTGGAAAAGATCACCGACCCCCTGACCCACCTGGTGCGCAACAGCTGCGACCACGGCATTGAATCGCCGGCCGATCGTGTGGCCAAGGGCAAGCCCGAACAGGGCACGATCACCTTGGTGGCCTCGCACCAGGGCGGCTCGATCGTCATTGAAGTGCGGGACGACGGCCGTGGCCTGAATCGCGAGAAGCTGATCCGCAAGGCCCGCGAAAAGGGCATCGACGCACCCGACACCATGAGCGACCAGGAAGTCTGGGGCCTGATCTTTGCGCCGGGCTTCTCCACCGCCGACCAGGTCACCGATGTGTCTGGCCGTGGCGTGGGCATGGACGTGGTCAAGAAGAACATCACCTCGCTGGGTGGCACGGTGGAGATCGACTCCGCCGAAGGCTACGGCATGAAGGTCTCGGTGCGGCTGCCGCTCACGCTGGCCATCATGGACGGCATGAGCGTTGGTGTCGGTGAAGAGGTCTACATCCTGCCGCTGTCGTCGGTGGTCGAGTCCTTCCAGGTGCAATCCGACACCATCAAGACCGTCGGCGGCTCCGGCCGCGTGGTCGAGGTGCGTGACGAGTTCATGCCGGTGGTGGAACTGGAGCAGGTCTTTAATGTTCCGCGCTTCGACTTCGAGCATGTCAGCTCCATCATGGTCGTGGTGGAAGCCGAAGGCGGCCGCGTAGCCATGCTGGTGGACGAATTGCTCGGCCAGCAGCAGGTGGTGGTGAAGAACCTCGAAGCCAACTATCGCAAGGTACCCGACGTGTCCGGTGCCACGATCATGGGCGACGGCCGCGTGGCCCTCATCCTGGACGTGGGCAGCCTGGTGCGCCGTTCTCGGCATTGAACCGAGAACGCCTGTCACATTCTTGAGGTAGAGCTATGAATTTCAGTGTACTGCTTCGGCAGTTCAGCATCAGGACCCGCATGATTGGCGCCATCGCCATCGTGCTGATACTGCTGCTGGTGGTCGGGAGCGTGGGGCTGTTCGGCATGCAATCCATGCGTGGGCAGACCCAGGAGTTCCTGGATAAATCGTCCGAGCGAGGCCGCCTGCTCAGCAATCTCGTGGGAGCGATGGGACTGATCCGTGTCCATGAAAAGGACATGATCATCAACTACGAAAAGTCCGAGGTGGTGAAGGAGCGGCATGCCAAGTGGGATGCCTCCCGCGCCCAGGCCGCCGGTATCCTGGCCGAGCTGGTCAAGCTCAGCGACGAGAACGACAAGGTCCTGCTGGGCAAGCTCAAGACCGCGCTGGACACCTACGCGACCAAGGCTTCGAACGTGGTGACCCAGCTGGAAGCTGGCGCCTACGACCACGCCGCCGTGGCCGACCGGCTGCTGCAGCCCGCCAAGGACCAGGTCAAGGAAGCCGAAGCCCAGGTGGCCGAATTCTCCAAGCGCCTGGACACGGAATCGCAGGAGATGCGTCAAGGCATCGAAAGCACCCAGTCCAAGGTGTTGTGGACCTTCGTGCTGGTGCTGGTGTTTGCCGCCGTGGTGGTGGTGCCGCTGACGCTGCTGAACATGCACAGCATCTGCGCACCGCTGGTGGAAGCCGAAGCACTGGCCGGTGCCATTGCCGAGGGCGACCTGTCCCGCGTGGTCACGCTGGTGGATGGGCAGGATGAAGCGTCCAAGCTGATGCGTTCGCTGCAGCGCATGCAGCAGGCCCTGCAGGCGATGGTGAGCCAGTTGCGCACGGCGGCCGACTCGATCCGCACCGCCTCGGTGGAAATCGCCACGGGCAACCAGGACCTGTCCAGCCGGACCGAACAGACCGCTTCGAACCTGCAGGCAGCCGCATCGTCACTGGTGCAGCTCACCGGCACGGTGAAGCAGACGGCCGACTCGGCCCGCACCGCCAACCAACTGGCCTCTTCCGCCTCTGGCGCGGCGGCCAAGGGCGGCGATGTGGTGAGCCAGGTGGTCTCGACGATGGACGAGATCAATACCAGCTCCAAGCGCATCAGCGACATCATCGGCACCATTGATGGCATCGCCTTCCAGACCAACATCCTGGCACTGAATGCAGCGGTGGAAGCCGCCCGCGCGGGCGAGCAAGGCCGTGGGTTTGCCGTGGTGGCCGGTGAAGTGCGTTCGCTGGCCCAGCGCAGCGCTGAAGCGGCCCGCGAGATCAAGACACTGATCGGCGCCAGCGTCGAGCGTGTGGAGACCGGCGCCCGTCTGGTGCAGGAAGCCGGCACGACGATGAGCGACATCGTCTCCAGCGTGCAGCGTGTGACCGACATCATTGGTGAGATCACTGCCGCTTCGAGCGAGCAGAGTGATGGCATCAGCCAGGTGAACCAGGGCGTGAGCCAGCTGGACCAGATGACGCAGCAGAATGCGGCGCTGGTGGAAGAAAGCGCCGCCGCCGCAGAAAGCCTGAAGGATCAGGCCGAGCGGCTGGGCTCGGTGGTGGACCGCTTCCGCGTGAATGCGCATGCAGCGGCTTCGACGTCCACGCTGTTCAGTGGCGCGAGCAAGCCTGTGAACGCATCAGTGAGCGCACCGACGCCAGCCCCGACGAGCAAGCCTGTGGCCAAGGCGCCGACCTTCTCTCCGGCACCTGCCCCGTCCTTCAAGCCGGCCGCTGCACCTGCTGCCAAGCCGGTGGCCTCGCAGGCACCGGCCAAGCCCGTGGCCAAGGCCGCTGCGCCGGTCACCAAGCCGGTGCTCAAGGCTGCGCCCAAGGCGCCAGCCAAGGCGACCGCCGCCCCCAAACCCAAGGCCTCCGCGCCGAAGGCGGCCGCTCCGTATACTCCTGCGCCGGCTCAGCCGGCTGTCACGGCCGCCGCAGATGGCGACTGGGAAACTTTTTAATCAGCCGCACGAGGTCACAACATGGAAATCGTCCAACAAACCGGCACGCAAGTCGTGCAAGCAGGCGCGCTGGCTCTCCAGTCCGGCTCGGGCAATGTCGCACCGTCCAATGGCGAGTACCTGACCTTCCGTCTGGGACAGGAGGAGTACGGCATCGACATTCTGAAGGTGCAGGAAATCCGCTCGTATGAGCAGCCGACCCGCATCGCCAACGCCCCTGATTTCATCAAGGGTGTGGTGAACCTGCGTGGCGTGATCGTCCCGATCGTGGACCTGCGCCTGAAGCTGGGCTGCGCCACTGCCGAATACAACAGCTTCACCGTGGTGATCGTGCTGAATGTGAAGAACCGCGTGGTGGGCGCGGTGGTGGACTCGGTGTCCGACGTGCTGGAACTGAATCGTGAAGCGATTCGCCCGGCGCCGGAACTGAGCGCCAGCGCGGTCAACACCAGCTTCATCATGGGCATCGGCGCCGTCAGCGAACGCATGCTGATCCTCATCGACATCGAAGGCCTCATGAGCAGCGCGGACATGGGGCTCATGGACTCTATCGCTGGATGACCCCTTGACGGATGGCCCCCCTACCGCCTGACGGCGGCCCCCCCAGGGGGGCGAGCTCGGTGGACCGGCAGAGCCGGATCCACGAGCTCCGCTGGAGGGGCGGCGGCGCTTCGCGCGCCTTGGGGCTGGAATAAAAAAGCGCTCGGGTTGCCGGGCGCTTTTTCTTTTGGGGCGTTCAGTCCTGGGCTTCGCGGAGGGTTTGCACAACGGGACGGTTCAGGACCCCGCGCAAGGCCCACCAGCCAGCCAATTGCGCCAGCAGTGCACCGCCCACCGTCGTGCCCAAGAGGACCCAGGGCTTGAATTGCCAGGCAAAGTCGAACGCATAGTGCGTCAGCGCCCAGCCCATGGCTTGCGCAGCAAGGCCGGCCAGCAGGCCCGCCAAGGCCCCCAGCCCCAACAGCTCGGCACGTTGGACGGCCGCCATCAAGGCACTGGAGGCCCCCATGGCTCGCATGAGCGCAAATTCGCGGGTGCGGGCCTCGCGTGATCCCACCGCCGCCACCAGCAGCACCACCACGCCCAGCGCCAACGCCACCGCAAACAGCAGTTGCACCGCCATGCTCACCTGCTCCAGCACCGACTGGATCTGGTGCAGTTCGGCGGAGACATCCACCAGCGTCAGGTTGGGAAAAGCACGCACCAAGCTGCGGTCCAGCGCCGCCGCCTGGCCCTCCGGCGCCCGGAAGGCGGAGATGTAGCTCAGCGGCAGGTCCGGCATGTCCGCCTGCGGGAACAGCACAAAGAAGTTCACCCGCATCGAGCCCCAATCCACCTTGCGCAGACTGGTGATGCGCGACTCCACCGGGGTGCCGGCAATATCAAAGACGAGACGGTCGCCCAGCTTCAGCCCCAGTTGGTCCGCCAGGCCCTGCTCCACACTCAGGCCGTCCTTTTCGCCGGGCACCCAGCGGCCTTGCGACAGCTGGTTATGGCTGGGCAACTCGGCACTGTGGCTGAGATTGAATTCGCGCTCCACCAGCCGCTGGGCACGCTCTTCCTGGAACAGGCCCGCACGCACCGCCTCGCCATTGATGCTGACCAGCCGCCCCCGGATCATCGGGTACCAGTCATAGTCCTTGATGCCTGCCTTCTCCAGCTCGGACTTGAAGGCCGCCCCCTGGTCCGGCTGGATGTTGATGACAAATCGGTCCGGCGCGTTGGCCGGCGTGGCCGCGCGCCAACTGTCGATCAGGTCCGTCCGCATCAGCACCAGCAGCGCCAGCGCCAGCAGCCCCAGCGACAAGGCGCCCACCTGCAACACGGCAAAGGCCGGACGGGCCGCCACCTGACGCGTCGCCAGCAGCAGCCAGCGCGGGGCCCCGGACTGCGGCACCAGCTTGCGCAAGGCCAGCACCGCCAGCCAGGCCAGCAGCGCAAACAGTGCCAGTGCCACCGCAAAGCCGCCCGTGGCCAACAGCCCCAGGCGCCAATCGGCCGACAAGGCCGTCAGTACCGCCGCAAAACCCAGCACGCCCGCGCCAAGCACCACGATGGAACTGGCCTTGGGACGTCCGACATCCCGCCGGATGACCCGCAGCGGAGGCACCGACGCAAGTTGCAGCACAGGGGGCAGGCCAAAGCCGAGCAACAGGCTCATGCCCATGCCAAAACCCAGCAGCACCGGCCAGAGGCCCGGCGCCGGCAGATCCACCGAGATCAGACCGGCCAGCAGCCCGATGAACAGATAGTGCAGCAGAAAACCCAGCAGCACCCCCACCGCACTGCCCACGCCGCCGACCATGGCGAACTCCAGGGTGAAGACCCAGGACAGCCGCCGCTGCGGCTGCCCCAGCACCCGCAGCATGGCGCAGTCATTCAGGTGCCGGTTGGCAAACTCGCGAGCCGCCAACGCCACCGCAATGGCGGCCAGCAACGCCGCCAGCAGCGCCACCAGGTTCAGGAATTTCGTGGCCCGGTCCAGGGTCTGACGCATTTCCGGGCGGCCCGAATCGAGCGACTCCAGGCGGACACCGCGCCAGTTCTGGCTTTGCAGCGCCTGTTTGGCCTCGGCCGTGAAGGACCGCACCGACTGTTCATTGCCAATCACGCCAAACCGATAAGTCACCCGGCTGGCAGGCTGGATCAGGCCGGTCGCTGGAAGGTCGGCCTGCGCCAGCATCACCCGCGGCATCAGGTTCATGAAACCGGCACCACGGTCTGGTTCGTTCGAAATCTGCCCGGCGATGCGCAGGCTGGCATCACCCAGCAACACCGTATCGCCCACCTTCACCGCCAAGGCGCTGAGTACCCCCGGGTCCACCCACACACTGCCTGGCGCTGGCGCCCCCGCCTTGCTGCCATCCGCCAACGTGAGGGCGCCGCGCAAGGGATAGGTGGGTCCCACAGCCTTCACTGCCACCAGGCGGCTGCCGCCCCCCTGCGCATCCGGCGCACGCGCCATGCTGGGGAAGCTCAGGCTGTCCACCGTCTGCATGCCGTGCTTGCGGGCCAATTCCCGCACCGGTGCCGGCGTGGGCTGGTCACTGGCCAGCACCACGTCGCCGCCCAGGAGTTGACCGGCGTCACGGCGCAGGCCCCGGTCCAGCCGGTCCGACAGGAAAGCCACGGCGCACACCGCCGCCACCGCCAGCATCAGTGCCAGGACCAGCAGATACAGCTCACCCGCGCGCGCATCGCGCCAGGTCTGCAGTGCGGTTTGCCGCCACAAGGATGGCGGCCGCCTCGAAGCGGATGGGGCACCGGCGGCAGGCCAGGAACCGGAAGGCGGAGCGGGACGGGACGAAGATTGCGCGGTCATGCCCGGACTGTAGCGAAGGACATGCCTGCCCGTGCTGCGGACGTGCAATCGGATTGAACAGAGCATGCAAGGGGTTTTGACGATCGCACGTGCGGCACGCGCTGCAATACCACCATGACTATGCCGATCAACCGTCCTTTGCCTGCCCTCTTCGTGTCACACGGCTCTCCCATGATGGCCCTGGAGCCGGGCGACACCGGCGCCTTCTTGTGCCAACTGGGCCAGACCCTGGACCGCGAGTGGGGGCGCCCCAAGGCGGTGCTGGCGGTCTCCGCCCACACCACGGCTCGCAGCCCGGTCCTGCTGGGCGGTGCCAAGCACGAGGCGATTTATGACTTTGGCGGCTTCCCGCAACCGCTGTATGAACTCCGTTACGACGCGCCGGGCGCCCCTGCCCTGGCACAACAACTGAGCGAACGGCTGAATGCGCCCGTGCTGGACCGTGGTGGCCTGGACCACGGCATCTGGACCGCCCTGCGCTATCTGTATCCGGATGCGGATGTGCCGGTGCTACCGCTGGCGCTCACACCGATGGCTTCGCCCGTCGAGTTGATGGCCCTGGGTGAACAACTGGCCGGGCTGGCGAATGACGGGGTGCTGGTTCTGGCGACTGGCAGCATCACGCACAACCTGCGCCTGCTGATGACCCAGCGCCCATGGGGAGGAACGCCTCGCGAGCATGATGCGGAGATGCCGGAGTCCGCCGCTTTTCGCGACTGGTTCGCGGCGCGCAGTGGCGAGCGGGACTGGGACGCGCTGAGCCACTACCGGGTCCAGGCCCCGCATGCCGTGCTGATGCACCCCACGGATGAGCATTTGCTGCCGTGGTTTGTGGCGGCCGGCGTGGGTGGGCGCGACACGGCGCCGCGCCGGATCTTTGAGGCAGTCACCTTCGGTTGCCTGGGCATGGATGCCTATGCGTTCGGGCCGCAGGCTGCGGCGCTGCAAGCGGCAGTGACGCAAGGTCAGCCTCAATCTGCTTGATGTCCGCATGAGGCCGGCATGAGGCCGGCATGAGGCCGGCATGAGGCCCGCTTGAGTCCCGGATGAGGCCGGCAGGGGGCCTGCATGAGGTCGGCACGCGACCCGCTTGACACCCGCAGGAGCCGCAGGGGTGACGGGCGACCATCCCCCCCCGCGAGGCAGCCCGTGCTTCCCTTACAGGAAGATCGCGGCCAGGATGCCGAGGATCAGGGCCCACTTGACGATGTAATAGCCCAGCCGGGTGCGCTTCTTGAAGGCCTTGAAGAAGATCCGGACCTTGTAGGCGTGGAAGAAGAACTTGTTGAGGCCGCCGATCGGTTCGGACTCCAGGTTCTGCGTTGCCGCCGCCGTCATCACCACCTTGCCAAACCAGCGGTTGAGCCAGCGCATCGGCGCGAAATGCAGCGGACGCTCCACATCGCAGAACAAGATCACACGCTGGTGATCGGTACTGTTCTCGGCATAGTGGATGAAGGTCTCATCAAACATGACGGCTTCCCCGTCACGCCAGTGATAACGCTCCCCATCCACCTCGATGAAGCAGTCGGGATGGTTGGGCGTGGTCAGGCCCAGGTGGTAGCGCAGCGAGCCGGCATAAGGGTCGCGGTGGCGAACCAGGCGGGCGCCCGGGGGCAGCGAGGCAAACATCGCGGCCTTGACGGTCGGGATGCGCTTGAGCAGTTCCACCGTCTTCGGGCAGAGGGTCTGCGCCGAATCCATCTCACGGTCATACCACTTCAGGTAGAAGCGCTTCCAGCCGGTACGGAAGAAGGAGTTGAAACCGATGTCGTTGTAGCCGGAGGCCGCTTTGATGTAGCCCTCGTCATTCAGACGCAGGGCTTCGTCGCGGATCACCTGCCAGTTGTCGCGCAGCAGGTCGAGTTCCTTGAAGTCCTCGGTCTTGAGATAGGGGGTGGCGGGCGGCCGGGAGAACAAATACATCGCCGCATTGATGGGCGCGAGCAGCACGGTGAAGTCCGTCAGCGCGCGGGCCAGCTTGAAGCGCACACGGCCGCGAAAATGGGCGTACAGCGCAGAGGCGATAAAGATCGCCAGCACCCAATAGCGCATGGGTGGCAACCATTCGGCCATGTGGACAGGCATGAAAAACTCTCTTCGGCGTTGTTGGGGCGTGGATCGTGGGGCGTGGATCGGGCCGTATTAGGCCTCACCGGGGAGGGACGGACATTGATTCAGCGCACAAGGGAGACGGGGAACGCCCCGGGGTCAGCACGGGGACCATCGGCGCGGCGTCACCACGCTGGGCCCGTTGGCAGGGCGGGATTATCGCCGCTCCTGCCTGATCCCGTGCGAGCGCGGGGTTCTGCGCGGGTGAGGGGCGGGTGCGGGGCAGGTGAAGCGGAGGGTTCAGCGCTGGGACAACAACCGCAGCCCGTCCGTGCGTCGTTCGTCAGCCAGCGACCACAGCCACACCAGCCATCCGCCAAGCGCTAGCGCCGCGCCCACCCAGCCGGTGGACGTCCAGCCGTAACCCGCAGCAATGGCCATGCCGCCAAGCCAGGGGCCAAGCGCATTGGCGGCATTGAAGGCCGAGTGGTTCAGCGCGGCGGCCAGCGTTTGGGCCTCACCGGCCACGTCCATCAGACGGGTCTGCAACACGGCGCCCAGACCGCCGCTGCAGCCGATCATGAACACCACCGGCAGCAGCGTCCACAGGCTGCCCGCGACGAACGGGTACAAGGCCAGCGAACAGGCGCTCCAGACCAGGATGCCACCCACCGTGGGCATCAGCGCGCGGTCCGCCGCCCAGGCGCAGACGAGCGTGCCCACCGTCATGCCCAGGCCGAACACGCTAAACACGACCGGCAGCAAGGATGCAGGGGCGCCGGTGACTTCCATCAGCGTGGAGGCCAGATAGGTGTAGACCGCAAACATGCCGCCAAAACCAATGGCGCCGATGCCGAGCGTCAGCCAGACCTGGCGACGCGCCAGAGCGCCCAGCTCGCGCATGGCGCTGGCCCCCGGCTGGACGGTGTCCTTGGGGACATGGGCGGCCACCAGGCCTGCCGTGCACAAGGCCAGCACCGCCACAATGCCAAAGCCCCAGCGCCAACCCACCCATTGCCCCAACGCATTGGCCAGCGGCACGCCGATGATGGTGGCCACCGTCAGCCCCAGCATCATCATGCTGACCGCCTGGGCTCGGCGCTCCGGCGCCACCAGCGAGGCTGCCACCAGCGCGCCGACGCCGAAATAGGCCCCATGCGGCAAACCGCTGACGAAGCGGAACAGCAACATGGCGTGATAACCGGGTGCCAAGGCACTCAAGCCGTTGCCCACGGCAAAGGCCACCATCAGCAGGATCAAGAGGGTGCGGCGCGGCAGGCGGGCCCCCAGCGTGGCGAATACCGGCGCGCCAACCACCACGCCCAGGGCGTAAGCGCTGATCACCCGGCCCGCCGTTGGCACGTCGATGCCCAGGTCCGGCGAGAAGAACGGCACCAGCGTCATCGCCGCGAATTCAGTGGTACCGATCGAAAACCCGCCCAAGGCCAGCGCCAGCAGGGCCCAGACCGTATGCGGGTGACGGGGCTCCACGGTGGAGCCGGGGGAAGCGCTGGAGACGGCCGGAGGATTCATTGACAGGCGCAGCAAGCTGACGTTCAGAAATCGTTCAGCATTGCAACATGAATCGGACAGCCCCCTGGTGCACAGGGTCGCCAGTCGCCCCGGACTTTGCCCCGGACTTTGCCCGGCCTTTGCCCGGCCTTTTCCCGGCCTTTTCCCCGACTTTGTGCCGCGGAGCGTCTCCCCTGGAAAGTCCTGCTTTCGACACACGCGGAAGCGCCTCGGCGTCAGCTACAATCGCCAGCGATGCGGGTGTAGTTCAATGGTAGAACGCTAGCTTCCCAAGCTCGATACGTGGGTTCGATTCCCATCACCCGCTCCACGGATCCTCGATGGATCACCAGCATCTGCGACTTGACCCATACATTGGCCGGGATGGCCAAAGTGAAGTGAATGCTGGCGGCCTGCGGCAGATGTGCTGCCTGCCTTTGAGCCCGCAGGCCACCGACGGTGCCAAGTGATGGCACTGCAGAATCTGGCCATGCTCTCCATGGACCCACGGAAGCTTTCGCCAGACGAGGGAGGGGACGTCGATCAGCGGGTGTGCGCCTCACCCCCCAGGCCTCTCGAAAACCGCGCCTCCCGCATCAGCTGCTTCCTGGACCATCTCGCTCAGCGGATGCAGGGGTTGCAGGCCGCGTGACGGCGTACAAAAAAATTTTGAAGTGGTGTAACCCCATCGAAGGCTGCGGCGAACTAGCCCATGTGTCCGCATCGGACGCATCCCAAGTCAACCATTGGAGAACACCATGACTGCCAAGTTCACTGTCACTTCCGCCCTGCTGGCCAGCGCTGTCGCCGGATTGCTCGCTTCGACGGCGCATGCTGGTCCGCTGACCAAGGCCGAAGCCGACGCCGCCGTCGCCGCCAAGAAGGAGAAGTGCTATGGCGTCGCCCTGAAGGGCCAGAACGACTGCGCCGCCGGCCCGGGCACCACCTGCCAGGGCTCTTCCACGCAGGACTTCCAGGGCAACGCCTGGAAGTTCGTGCAAGGCGGCACCTGCACCTCGATCAAGGTGCCGGGCGGCGGCATGGGCTCGCTGACGCCGATGAAGCCCTGATCTTCTGATCTCCACGCAGATCACGCAGATCACGCAGACCCCACCGCCCGCGCCGCCAGGAGCCCCCATGCCGCCCCCGACATCACCCACGTCGCAGCAGGGAGAGCGCTGGCGCCTGCCAGAACCTGGCGCGCGCCAGCGGCTGGCCGGTGCCGGCTTCAAGCCGGAGCACCTGTCGGCCATCCTGGCGGACCGGCTTCCCAACACGTTCTTTGAAGTCCATGCGGAAAACTACATGGGCGCGGGCGGGCCGCCGCACCGGGCGCTCACGGCGCTTCGAGAACGCTTTGCGCTGTCCGTCCACGGCGTGGGCATGTCCATCGGCGGCCCGGGGCCGCTCGATGCCGTGCACCTGCACCGGTTCGCGGCGCTGGTGCAGCGCTATCAACCCGCGTGGGTGTCGGAGCACCTGGCCTGGTCCTCCCACGGCGGGCACTTCTACAACGACCTGCTGCCGCTCCCCTACACGGCGCAGACGCTGCAGGGGGTGTGTGACCATATCGATCAGGTGCAAAACACCATCGGGCGCGCCCTGCTGATCGAGAACCCCTCCACCTACCTTCGCTTCGACGCGTCCGACATGACGGAAGCGCAGTTCCTGACGGCCGTGGTGCAACGCACCGGCTGCGGGCTGCTGCTGGATGTCAACAATGCCCATGTCAGCGCGGTGAATCACGGTTTCAGCGCCTGGGACTACCTGCTGGGCCTTCCGCTGTCTGCCGTGCGCGAGGTCCATCTGGCGGGCCACAGCGAGCAGCAGGATGACGAAGCGGCCCCGCTGCTCATCGACAGCCATGACCGCGCGGTCTCGCCGGAGGTCTGGGCGCTTTATGCAGCACTTCTCCAGCACACCGGGCCTGTGGCGACGCTCATCGAATGGGACAGCGATCTGCCTTCCTGGCCGGTGCTGAAGGCGCAGATGCAGCAGGCGCGGGACTGCCTGGACGCGGCAGCCGAGCACAGCGTCGAACCGCAGATGGAGCTGTGTCATGAGGACTGAACTCGACTCGTCCTTTGCAGCCGCGTTCGCACCGGGCCTGATGGATCCGACACAACCGGTGCCGGTGGCGGTGACCGCCAGAGCCGAGATGGGTGACTGCGCCGGCAAGGGCGTCATCAAACGCTACAACGTCTATCGCAACAACGTCACCGTCAGCCTGATCAACGCGCTGGCATCGATCTATCCGGCCGTGCAGCGCATCACCGGCGTCGACTTCTTCAGGGCGATGGCCCGTTTCTACCTGCGTGCCACACCGCCCACCTCCCCCCTGCTGTTCGAATACGGCCGGGACTTCCCCGACTTCATCGCGGCCTACCCGTACGCCGCCGAACTGCCATGGTTGGCGGACACCGCACGGATCGAACGCGCCTGGCTGGATGCCTACCATGCGGCGGATGTAGCTGTGCTGGACGCAGTTTCATTGGCTGCGATTCCGCCCAGCGCACTGCCCGATCTGACATTGGTGGCACATCCCGCCACGCGCTTGATCCGCTCCCCGTATCCCGCCGTGTCGATCTTCGCGATGAACCGAGACAACGGGCCCATCACCCAGCTGGAGTCGGATGAAGCGCAGGACGCGCTGGTGACCCGCCCCCTGGACGAGGTGGTGGTGTCCCACCTCCCTGCCGGTGCTGCGATTTTTCTGGGGGCCCTGCTTGACGGAGCCCCGCTGGGCACTGCCGCTTCTGCCACTTTCACCGCGGTGCCGGACTTCGACCTCGGAGCCCATATGGCCGCGATGGTGGACGCCGGCGTGTTTGCCGCCCTCTCTCAGGAGACCGCCTCATGAATGCCATTTCCAGATTCACCCGAACGACTCGCCCCCCCGCCTCACAGACTTCACCGACGTCACGGCACTCCCCCATGCCCATTCACCCCAATCACCCCACTCGCCCGACGTTCCGCACAGCCCCTGCGGCCACGCTGCACCGCTGGATGCAGTTCCTCGCCGCCCCCTGGCTGGCCCAGTGGCTGCTGCGCGTGGCCGTGGCCGTGCCCTTCCTGAAGTCCGGGCTGCTCAAGTGGAACGG
The DNA here is from genome assembly GCF_026625885.1 of Roseateles sp. SL47. Lineage (NCBI taxonomy): Bacteria > Pseudomonadati > Pseudomonadota > Betaproteobacteria > Burkholderiales > Sphaerotilaceae > Roseateles > Roseateles sp. SL47. The sequence continues at coordinate 5,536,420 of NZ_CP113068.1, forward strand.
CTTCCTGCAGCTGAATGATGTCGCCATCACGCTGTTCACCGACGAATTCCAGCTGCATCTTCCCGGGGGCCCCTATCCCTTCCCGGCGCCGGCCGTGGTGGCCTTTCTCTCCGGCTGCGGCGAGGTGGTGCTGCCGCTCATGCTGATCGCGGGCTTGGGCACGCGCCTGGCGGCCTTCGGTCTGATGGCCATGACGCTGGTGATTCAATTGACGGTGCCGGACGGCTGGCCGGTGCATCTGACGTGGTTCGCCATGGCGTTTGCCATCGCGGCCTGGGGCCCGGGCCCCACATCGCTGGACCACTTCGCCGCACGGCGGTGGCTGCGCACCTGATGAGCGCTGCATGAAGACGCAGGACCTGATCCTCCATCTTGTGCGGGACAGCCGCCCGGTGGATCGGCACGCCGTCAGCCGCCAGTTGAACCAGGCGCTGATCGTCGGGTTGAGCGGGGGAGCGCTGCTGCTGGTGGTCCTGTTCGGCTTCAGCAGCGAAATGCCCGACCTGTTGCTGACGGCCGACTTCTGGCTGCGGCTGCTCTTCCCGCTGGTGGTCATTGTGAGCGCCATGCAGTTGCTGGACCGGCTCGCCCGGCCCGGTGCCGCCTGGCGGCAGGCCTGGCTGGTGACCCTGCTGCCCATTGTCGCCATGGTGCTGGGTGCGACGGCCTTCCTGCTGGCAACACCGCCGCAATTGCGGCTGACCTTGTTCCCCACCGAGGCCCGCTGGACCTCCATCGTGGCCGACATCGTCCTGCTGTCCCTGCCTTCCCTGGCCGCGACGCTCCATGCCATGCGTCAGCTCGCGCCAACGCGGCTGAGCCTGGCCGGTGCGGGTGGAGGCCTGCTGGCTGGCGCACAAGGCGCTCTGATCTATATGCTGTATGGGCCCGACATGCCCCTCCCCTCCTGGGGCCTGCTGCATGGCGGGGCCATCTTCATGACAACAGCCCTGGGCGCGGCGCTGGGGCCGCGTTATCTGCGGTGGTGAGGCCGAACACGATGGGCGATTCACACAAGTCTTCCCGCGCCGAGGCCCCCACCACGGAACAGCATCTTCAGTCGCTGTTCCTGGCGGGGCTGGAGGGCGATGCACCGGCCTATCAATCCTTCCTGCAGGCGCTGGGCGGCCTGCTGCGCGCGTTTCTGCGCAAACGGCTGCGCGACAAGCCGGAGGATGTGGAAGATCTGGTCCAGGAGATCCTGATCGCGGTGCACAACGGCCGCCACACCTATCTGCCGGAGCAACCGCTCACCGCCTGGATGTATGCCATCGCCCGCTACAAGATGGCGGACTTCCTGCGCAGCCGTTACCGATACGCTGCGTGGAACGAGCCGCTGGATGAGCAGGCCGACGACCTGTTCGCCGCTTCGGACGATGAGGCCGCCCAGGCCCGGCGAGACGTCGATCAGTTGCTCGCGCAATTGCCTGACCGGCATCGCCTGCCCATCGTGCATGTCAAATTGCAGGGTTTGTCGGTCGCCGAGACCGCCCGCCTGACCGGCCTGTCGGAGTCCGCCATCAAGGTGGGTATCCACCGCGGCATCAAAGCCCTGGCCATGAAAATTCGAGGTACTGCATGAAAACCGATGACCTGATCGCCTTGCTGGCCACGCAGGCGGAGCCGGTGGACCGCTCGGCGCCCGCCCGTCGGTATGGGGGCGCGATGCTGGTGAGCCTGCTGGGGGCGACTGTGCTGATGCTGGCCACCCTGGGCCTGCGCCCGGACCTTGCAGCGGTATCGGTCACCGCCCTCTTCTGGTTCAAGTTGGCCACCCCAGGGCTGCTGGCCGTGGGCGCCTGGCAGGTGCTGCTGCGTACGGCCCGGCCCGGCATGGAGGCCGGCCGACGCTGGGGCCTCGTGGCAGGACCGGTCGTGGTGGTGTGGCTGGCCGCGCTCGGCACGCTGATCCAGGCCCCGGCGGGGCAATGGGTGCCGATGGTGATGGGATCGTCCTGGCGCAGTTGCCCGTTCAACATCGCCCTCTTGTCCATGCCAGGATTTGTCGCCATCTTCTGGGCGGTGAAGGGCATGGCGCCGACCCGTCTGCGAACCGCCGGCGCAGTCTCCGGCCTGCTCGCCGGAGCCAGTGCCACGGTGATCTACTGCCTGCACTGCCCGGAAATGCAGGTCGCGTTCTGGGCCGTCTGGTACGGGGCCGGCGTTCTGATTCCCACGATCATCGGCGCCCTGCTGGGCCCACGCTTGTTGCGCTGGTGAGCCGATGTACCGTGGTGCTCAGCGTTGCAGATCTCCCAGACACAGGAATTTGGTCTCCAGATATTCATCGATGCCCTGGTGCCCGCCCTCGCGGCCCAGGCCCGATTGCTTGACACCGCCAAATGGCACTTCCGTCGTCGAGATCAGGCCGGTGTTGACGCCCACCATGCCAGACTCCAAGGCTTCCCCCACCCGGAAGATGCGGCCAATGTCCCGGCTGTAGAAATAGCTGGCCAACCCGAATTCCGTGCCATTGGCCATCTGGATGCCCTCAGCTTCGGTATGGAAGCGGAACACCGGTGCGACCGGCCCGAAGGTTTCCTCACGGGCGCAGAGCATGTCGGCGGTGACATCGGCCAGCACCGTTGGCTGGAAGAAGCGGCCCTGCAGGCGGCTGCCCCCCGTCACGATGCGGGCGCCCTTGCCTGTGGCATCCGCCACGTGGCGCTCCACCTTGTCCATGGCAGCGTCATCGATCAACGGCCCCTGGGTCACGCCCGGCTCCAAGCCGTTGCCGACCTTCAGGGACTCCACCTTGGCGGCGAGCTTGTCCACAAAGGCGTCGTAGACACTGTCCTGCACATACAGCCGGTTGGCGCACACGCAGGTCTGGCCGGCATTGCGGAACTTGCTCGCGATGGCACCATCCACCGCGCTGTCCAGGTCCGCATCTTCAAACACCAGGAAGGGCGCATTGCCGCCCAGCTCCAGCGACAGCTTCTTGATGGTGGGCGCGCACTGCGCCATGAGGATGCGCCCCACCTCGGTGGAACCGGTGAAGGACAGATGCCGCACGGCACCGCGTTCACACAGCACTTTGCCGATGGCCACCGAATGTTCACTGTCCCCGGTGACGACATTCAGCACGCCCGCCGGCATGCCGGCCCGCTGGGCGAGTTCCGCAGCCGCCAGGGCCGTCAGCGGGGTCTGTTCGGCGGGTTTGATGACCACGGGGCAACCCGCAGCGAGAGCGGGCGCGACCTTGCGGGTGATCATGGCCAGCGGGAAGTTCCACGGCGTGATGGCCGCACACACGCCAATCGGCTGGCGCAGCACCAGGTAGCGCTTGGTGGCGTCCGTGGTGGGCACGCTCTCCCCATACACCCGCTTGGCCTGCTCGGCGAACCACTCCAGGAAACTGGCGCCATAGGTGATCTCGCCGCGCGCTTCGGCCAGCGGCTTGCCTTGCTCGGCGGTGAGGATGCGGGAGAGGTCGTCGGCATGCTGGATCAGCAGGTGATACCAGCGCATCAGAATGGCCGCCCGTTCCTTGGCGGTCTTGGCCCGCCAGGCCGGCCAGGCGGCTTCGGCGGCGGTGACGGCGGCATCCGCCTCGGACGAACCCAGGTTGGCCACATGCGTCAGCAGTTCGCCTGTGGAAGGGTCTTCCACATCAAACCGTGCAGTGCCGCCCACCCATTCGCCGTTGATCAGGGCGTCGGTCTTGAGCAGGCTGGGATCCCTGAGCTGGGCCAGGGGGGAAGCGGGGGTGTCCATCGTCGTTGCTCCGGCGGAAGTGTTCGAGAGTGGCTCTCTGTGTGCGGCTCATCCTATCGGGTTTGGCATGGGCGCCACGTCACAGAAACGCCAGGCCGAAGCGGGAGCAAGCCCCGCTCCTATAATGGAAAGCTTCGCGAAAACGACGCTGAATCCAGCATTTGAGAGGCGCGGGCAGGCCCTTGATCAGCCAGGCCGGCTGTCGGCGCGCCTTGCGCCCCTTTCAAATGCTTGCAAAGCCGTTTCGTAAAGAATTCTTGACCGCCACCGGCGGCCTCGGTCTGTCCTGTGATCGCACGTCCGCGCGCGATCACTGAAATCGCACGCTCGCGCGCGATCACTGAAATCGCACGCTCGCGCGCGATTGGACCGACCAGGGCGGCGTGTGGTGCAACAGCTGGGTGCAACAGCAAAAGGACGGGCATGAAAGCCGCTGAGATCCGCAATACGTTTTTGAAGTTCTTTGAATCCAAGGGCCACCAGATCGTCGCCTCCAGCCCGGTCGTGCCCGGCGATGACCCGACGCTGCTGTTCACCAACGCGGGCATGAACCAGTTCAAGGATGTGTTCCTGGGCTACGACAAGCGCTCCTACAGCCGCGCCACGACCGCCCAGAAGTGCATCCGCGCGGGCGGCAAGCACAACGACCTGGACAACGTCGGGTACACCGCCCGTCACCACACCTTCTTCGAGATGCTGGGCAATTTCAGCTTCGGCGACTATTTCAAGAAGGACGCCATCAGCTTTGCCTGGGAACTGCTCACCGAGCACTTCAAGCTGCCCAAGGAAAAGCTCTGGGTCACCGTCTACCAGGAAGACGACGAAGCCTACGAGATCTGGAACCAGCAGGTCGGCGTGCCCGCCGAGCGCATCGTGCGCATCGGTGACAACAAGGGCGGCCGCTACATGTCCGACAACTTCTGGATGATGGGCGACACCGGCCCCTGCGGCCCCTGCACCGAAATCTTCTACGACCACGGCCCGGACGTGGCCGGCGGCCCTCCCGGCAGCGCCGAGGAAGACGGCGACCGCTACATCGAGATCTGGAACAACGTCTTCATGCAGTTCAATCGCACCGAAGACGGTGTGATGCACAAGCTGCCCAAGCCCAGCGTCGATACCGGCATGGGCCTGGAACGTCTGGCCGCCGTGCTGCAGCATGTGCACTCCAACTACGAGATCGACCTGTTCGTGAACCTGCTGCAGGCGGCCAAGCGCGAGGTGGATGCGGCCACCCCGGACGGCGGCGACTGCGACAAGGACTCGCCGTCGCTGAAGGTCATTGCCGACCACATCCGCGCCTGTTCGTTCACCGTGGTGGATGGGGTGATCCCCGGCAATGCCGGCCGCGGTTATGTGCTGCGCCGCATTGCACGCCGCGCCATTCGCCACGGCTACAAGCTGGGCGCCCGCACGCCCTTCTTCCACAAGCTGGTGGCCGCACTGGCCAAGGAAATGGGTGACGCCTATCCGGAACTGCGCCGTGACGAGGCCCGGGTGACCGACGTGCTCAAGCAGGAAGAAGAACGTTTCTTCAAGACCATTGCCACCGGCATGGATCTGCTGGAATCGGCCCTGGCCGGTGGCGCCAGGCAGGTGGACGGCGACACCGCCTTCAAGCTGCACGACACCTATGGCTTCCCGGTGGACCTGACGGGGGACGTCTGCCGCGAACGCGGCGTGACGGTGGACGAAGCCGGTTTCAACCGCCTGCTGGAAGAGCAGAAGCAGCGTGGCCGCCAGGCAGGCAAATTCAAGATGGCTCAGGGCCTGGAATACAGCGGCATTGCGACCACCTTCCACGGGTACGACCATCTGTCGCGCGACGACGTGAACGTGGTGGCCCTGTATGTGGACGGCAGCTCGGTGCCGAGCGCGGACGCGGGCGACGACGTGGTGGTGGTGCTGGACCACAGCCCGTTTTATGCAGAAAGCGGCGGCCAGGTCGGTGATGCCGGCGAACTGCGCAATGCCACCACCCGGCTGGTGGTGGACGACACGCTGAAGATCCAGGCGGACGTGTTTGGCCACCATGCGCAAGTGGTGGAAGGCTCGATCAAGCTGGGCGACGTGTTCGTGGCCCGCGTGGATGCCGAGCGTCGTGGACGCACCGTGCGCAACCACAGCGCCACCCACCTGATGCACAAGGCCCTGCGCGAAGTGCTGGGCGCCCACGTGCAGCAGAAGGGTTCGCTGGTGAATGCCGAGCGCACCCGCTTCGACTTCGCCCACAACGCCCCGATGACGCAGGACGAGATCCGCCGCGTCGAGGCCATCGTGAATGCCGAAATCCTGGCCAACCAGGACACCACCGCCCAGGTGATGGCCCTGGAAGATGCCCAGAAGAGCGGCGCCATGATGCTGTTCGGTGAGAAGTACGGCGACAGCGTGCGCGTGCTGAGCATCGGCACCTCCAAGGAACTGTGCGGTGGTACCCATGTGCATCGCACCGGCGACATCGGCCTGTTCAAGATCGTCTCGGAAAGCGGTGTGGCCGCCGGCATCCGCCGTGTGGAAGCCGTGACGGGCGACAACGCGCTGCATTACCTGCAGTCGCTGGAGTCCACCGTGACGGCTGTGGCCGGTACCCTCAAGGCCGCCCCGGCTGAACTGGAGCCGCGTGTGCAAGCGGTGCTGGATCAGGTGCGGGCCCTGGAGAAGGAACTGGCGGCCGCCAAGAGCAAGCTGGCGTCCGCACAGGGCGATGAGCTGCTGGGCCAGGCCGTGGACGTCAAGGGCATCAAGGTGCTGGCTGCGACCCTGGCGGGCGCGGATGCCAAGTCCCTGCGCGAGACCATGGACAAGCTCAAGGACAAGCTCAAGACGGCCGCCATCGTGCTGGCCGCCGTGGACGGTGACAAGGTGCAGATCGCCGCCGGCGTCACCGCCGACAGCATCGGCAAGGTCAAGGCCGGCGAGCTGGTGAACTTTGTGGCCCAACAGGTGGGCGGCAAGGGCGGCGGCAAGCCGGACATGGCGATGGCCGGTGGCACCGATGCCAAGGGGCTGCCCGCAGCGTTGGCCAGCGTGCAGGCCTGGGTTGGCGAACGAGTCTAAGCGCAACAGGCCAAGGCGGGCCTGGGGCTTGCCACCAACCCGTCATCAGCATGGATGCATCATGACCGGGAGCCGCACGGCGGCACCGGTCTCTCACTCGAAGGGCCCGGTCCGGGCCCTTTGCTTTTTTCAGTTTCCCGGCCCCGGCATGGAATGCCGACGGCTGTCACGGAGTTCCTCATGACCGACCACGACGACCAACCCATCGACATCCACAATGCCCAGCAACTCGGTGAGTTCGTCGCCCAGTTGGCCGGCGCCGCCGATCCGGACGCACCGGCCATCACGCTGGACACGCTGGACGGCTACATGACCGCCCTGCTGGTGGGCCCCCCGCCCAGCGCGCCCATCCAGGCCATGGATGCCCTGTTCGGCGAAGAATGGCCGGCTGCGCTGGAAGCGGAGGAGCAGACCGAAGCCTTCATGGATGTGCTGCATCTGCGCTGGAATGAAATCTCGGACAGCCTGGACCCGCAGTTGCTGGTGGAATCGCCAGAACAAATGCAACTGGTGCCGCTGATTTCGGAATTCGACGACGAGACCAAGGCCCGCCTGCTGGCCGATGGTGCCCTGACCGAAGCGCTGCTGCAGCGTCTGCCCGCCGCAGGCGCCATGTGGGCCCAGGGTTTCCTGCAGGCGGTGGACGACATGGGCTCGTGGGAGCTGCCGGAAGGCGACGCCGCTCGTGACCTGTCGCTGATGCTGGAAGCGGTGGAGGCGGTGACGCTGGCGGAAGGTTCGACCGAGCGTCAGGACTACATCAACGAGGCGTATGAACAGCCCGAAGATGTGGATCAGAATGCCCTGATCGACGACATGCTGTTCACCGTGCAGGACCTGCGCCTGTTCTGGCTGCAGCAAGCCGCCCTGAAGGCGGCCTTCAGTGAAGACGGCGGCAGCGCGGCAGAGCACTGATCAAGCTACAGCCGCCCCTTGCAATTGGGCGCACCACATCGGCAGCGCAGCCGGCCCTCGTGGTGACTCTCCCCATAATCACAGCTGATTTCCTCACCCGGGTCGATGTCGCGAATGGCATAGAACTCGGCGCGCCCCTGGCGGATGCGTAGCACCGCATTCGGCGCGCAGCTGTGATTGATGTGGCGCATCACACCCTTGTGATGTGTGGCGTCGATCGCCGTGCGGTCGGAGACCTCCACCACATGGATACGGCGCTTGCCTTCGATGCGGCGACGTGCTTCCCGCACCGACACCACCTCACCCCGCATTTCGCCGATCTTTCTGCGCGCGGGAATGGGCTCGTCCGCAAACACCCCCTGGCCATCGATGACGCTGGGGCCCACGCGCAAGGCGAATCGCTCGGCCGGCAGCGGCTTCCCGCGCACACCGGTGGCCGCACGGGCATCTGCCGTTTCAGCCGGCGCTGGGGCGGGAGGAGGGGCAATGGAACTCAGGCGCGGCATGGCAAGGACATGAGCAGATCAGAGCGGTGGATTGTCGCGCGTGGAGCCTGCACTGTGGTGAATCCGCTGCATGATCTTGATGTTGACGGCGGGCCGAAGTGGTGAACATACTGGACGCCATGAATGCCCTCCTCCACCCCGATATGGCGACCGCTGCTGCGATTGGGATTGCACTTGGGGTGGCGTTTGGGGTGGCGTTTCCGATTGCGTTCCCGACGGTGTTGGGGATTGCGACCGCAGCCGCCGCCCGCCTGCTGGCCGCTGCGCGGCGGGGGGAATGGCAGGGGTCTGCACAACAGCGAATGCAGCAACGAGTGCACCGGCAAATGCACCGGCAAATGCAACAGCTGGGGCAGCAACAACGGCAGCAGCAGCCCATGGTTCTAGCCATGCGTGTGCTGGTGGGGGCATGCCCGTCGATGCGGGTCGTCCGCCTCACCGCTGTGCAGGAAGGTCGAACGCGGTAGCCCTTCCCACCACCCGCTCAGCAGCATCTGAGCCACATCTCCAGAGTTTCTCGACAAGGCCCGCGTTTCGCGGGCCTTGTTGCTTTTGGCCCTTCCATCCACACACAGGGAGCCCATGATGGAATTGACCTTGCGACGCCCCACCCCCGACGATGGCCCCGCCCATTCGGCGCTGATGAGCCATCCCGAGGTCCAGCCCTGGCTGCTGGGGCTGCCGTATGTTTCACCGGAGGCGTGGCGTCAACGCTTCAGCACCACGCCGGACATCCAGTCCGCTGAGCTGACACTGCTGGCTTTGCAAGGCGACACGCTGGTGGGATCCGCCGGGTTGCATCCGGTTGGTCCACATCCGCGTCGGCGCCATGCCATGTCGATGGGGATCAGTGTGCTGCCGCAGGTCCAGGGCCAGGGCGTGGCTTCCGCGTTGATGTCTGCGCTGCTGCGCCAGGCGGACGACTGGCTGGGTGTGCTGCGGGTGGAACTGACCGTGTTCGCCGACAACCACCGTGCGATCCGGCTGTATGAGCGCTTCAACTTCGCTCACGAGGGGCGTCTGCGCGCGTATGCCCTGCGGGAAGGACGGTATATGGACTGCCTGTCGATGGCGCGCCTGCATCCGTCTCCACCGGTCTGGACGCCGGGGGGCTGAGTCTGCGGGAGGGCGGCGCCAGAAGGCCCGCCAGGCATGCTGCGCAGGTGTTCACGGACCACACAAAAAGGACGCCATCACGTCCAGCAGCGGCCCGTCGCGATCAGTCCGCCGCCAGCAGCGGCAGGTCGTCCGCCTGCTGCTGCGCTGCCACGCCGCTCACCAGCCGCCACAGGTCGTCCCCCTCCAGCAGCGTCAGCATTTCGGCGCCCTGCCCCTTGAGCAGACGCACCTGCGCCTGCGCGGCCCACCCCGGACGGGTCGGGCTGGGCTGCAGTTGATCGGCACTGGCCTGGAACACCTGGCCGAGTTGCTGAACCGCCAGAACCAGGCGCTGACCCGCACTGGTGCGGCACACCAGCAGAGCGGCTTCTTCGCCACAGGGGCGGTGGAACAGCAATTGGCCCAGATCCAGCACCGGCAGCATCCGGCCTTCAAACCCCAGCATGCCACGCACGGCCGCCGGCGCTTGCGGCCAGGCGGTGATGCGCTGGCGCTCCAGGGCGGCCAGCACCTGCGCTGCCGGAAGGCCGAGCCATTGATGATCGACCATGAAGCTGGCCAGGTCGATCTGCTGCTTGCCGGTCGGCGCGAGTGGCGCGAAGGCCGCGAGGGCCAGCGCGTCGGCTGAATCCTCCTGTCGTGGCCCCAGCGGCAGCAGCACCACGGCCGCCAGATCCTGCGGATGAGGCGGCGTGTGGCGGCGATATTCGCGATAGCCGCCAGACATGGCCAGGCCATACGCCTGCACCCGCCCCTGCAACTCCACTTCCCCCGTCACATACTGATCCGAAGGCAAGGTGGCGAGATCCTTGAGCGCGATGGGCAAGGCCTGACCCGGGGACCAGCGTTCGTCGCTGCTGGCCACAATCTCGCCCGAACGTGTCACCAGCAGCGCCGCAGAGCCCGGCTGGCTGGGCAGCGCGGCACGAAGCATGGCGCGAAACTGCGGCTGACCGTCGAAGACAATGGCAATGCCACCGACCGGTGTGGTGCCCCCATCCGGATGGGGGACCGCCGAGGCATACACCAGGCAGGGCGACTGCCCGTCTTCACCGTAGAGCCCGCAGGCCTCATGGGCCGACACCACATATTGGCTGGCATCCCGCAAGGCCAAGGCCCCGCGTACCCAGTCGCCCTGAAGCTGGCGCCCGAGGTGCCGGTCCTGCGAGGGATCGGACACCGCCACCACACGGCCCTGGGCGTCAAACACCAGCAGCAGCGAATAGACGGTGTAGAGCGCATGGATGCTGCTCAGCACTTCGGCGGCGCGCTCCGCATCGCCTTGCGCAAGCGCCTGTTGCAACCGGGCATCCAGGGCCCACCAGCGGCAGTCGTTGGCCCGCTCGTAGAGGTTGCGGTTGACGATGGAAATGGCGAGTTCGGACTGGAATCCGACAGTGTCAAAAACGGCCCCCAGCGCACTGTCTTCCAGTTGGGTGATGGCGCGCTCGAAGACCTGACGAAGCTGGTCGCCGGTGCGCTCGACCTCATTCAGCAGAGTCACTGCGAAGTCGGCATTGCCGCTTGGGCGCTGCTCGGAGGATGCGGATGCACCGCCGGAGGGAGACTGCGGATGGGCATGCGCACGGCTCTTGAGCTTGCCGTTCCACAATGAACGAGACAGTTCCCGCTGGATGCGGCGCGCTTCCAGCGGGATGCTGCGCAGCTCTTCATCAAACAATTCGCGGGTGTCGACCCCGCGGGCGCGGGCGTCGGACTGTTCCGGAGGGGCGTCGGCAAAGGCATGTTGCAGCGGCTGCAGCATCTGCGCGGACCAGCCCGGCCCGAAATAGCCTTCGTAGCCGCTGGCCGCCGCGCTGCATGCGAGATAGTCCCGGCCCGCGAAGTCCATGCGGAATCCCTGCTCCTTGCCGGCGGCCACCAGCGGCGCGCCCAGGGGAATCTGCCAGGGGTCGGAGGTGAGCAGCACTCGGCCCTGCGCGTCTTTCAGCACCAGCACCGAACGCGGCACGCCCGCGCACAGGGCGCGGAACAGGCCCAGCATTTCATCTTCCAGCTTGAAGGACAGGCACAACACCGCTTGCGCGCCGCAGTCCGCCTTGACGGCGGCTGCATAGATCAGCCCGCTGGCACCGCCGAGCAGCGCGCTCGGGCCATGCACTTCCACAAAGGCCTGGCCGGGTTCCAGCGCACGCAGCAGGCGATCGTCATGCACCTGGTCGGCGCAGCGCGCGGGATCCAGCGCCACCAGGCGCCGCCCATCGGCAGCCAGCAAGACCACCTGGTCATACACGGAGTATTTGGCGACATAGTCCGCCAGACGACGACGCAAGGCGTCGCGCTCGGCTTCCTCCACGGTGCCCTGCGCATCCGCTTCCAGCAGATCACGCAGCGGGCCATCAGCGGCAAGGAAACCCACATCGGCGGTGCGCTCAAACAGGTTGCGAACGAGGATGTCGATGGCCACCTGGGCACGGCCCTGCAACTGTTGCACCGCATTGCCGAACTGGCGGCGGGCCAGGCTGTCCAGAAGGCGGCCAGTCAAGGCCTCGAACGCACTGCGGGTATCGGCCATGTCGGTGGCAGCACCACTCATCTGGCCCAGCAGCGCCAGGCTGTCCCAGGCGCCTTGCAAACGCATGAGCGGTTCGCGATATTCATCGAGCAGCGGCATGGCTGCCAACAACGGTGCCACTTCCGTACTGAAGGGCAGGCCTTTTCTCCAGACCTTGGTCATTTCCGGATCCTCAACTGGCCCTTGTGGGGCGAAAGCGCGCAGTGTGACCTTGCAATCTGTTGCTGTCAGGAGGGGAAGACCGGTGATTTTTTGTGACGCAGCGACTTACCGCACACCGTTATGCGACGAGGCACAGGGCCTGTGCGGGATGTTTGAAGATGGGGCTGGTCGCCCGGTTGTGGTGCGGGCGGGGACGTTCGCGCCGGGGATCCAACGCGTCGATGTCAGTCCGACATCGACAGGGTGGCGGACGTTTCGCTCGTCCCGCGACGCTCGGTGACGACATGCGCCTGCTGCACCGGCGCGTCCGGCTCGGTGTATTTGCTTTGCGGGCCGGGCGCGTCTGCGGAGCCGCCCCGGTCGGTCGAGCCGGACTGCGGAGCCACAGGCGGCTTGCTCGGCTGGCGCTTGCCGGTGATCAGCAAACGGGCGAGCTTGACCACTTCACTGGCCTGCGCAGGCGCCATGGGCGCCAACAACGACAGAGCCAGCAAGGGCATACCCAGCAGGCGGACGGCAGAGATTCGGGGATGGCGACTCATGAGCTTCCTCTGGGCTATGGTAGCGGCGAAAGGGAGTATCGAAAGTCAGGGAATGACATGCTACCCACGCGCGACGAAATGCGAATTCAAAGGCTTGACTTGCGGCCGGCACGGACAGAGGCCCCCCGCACTTCAAATCGAACCCGCTGCAATTCACGGCCTTTGGCATCTGCCAACACCAGCTCATGAGCGCCGGGCATTGGCATCCAGTCGACCGCCGCGCCCTGCCCGATCGGCCTGCCGTCCAGACGCCAGCGCGCCGGGCCTGCGGTTCCCAGTTGACCGTCATGCTGGAAACGCAAGCGCTGATGGGCCGGGGGGATGTCCGGATCCAGGGCGTAAATGGCGCCGGGAGATGGGTTGCTGATGGAGACGGCGGTCGCCGCCAGGCGAAGCTCGGATTGCTCCGTCCCGGCCAGGAAATACTCTTCGCGGGCGGGTTCCCGGTCGGCCTCGAAGCGCACCCGTTGATGCACCAGGCCGGCTGGGAGCGCAAAGGCTTTGCCCGGAGATCCGGCGTGAAGCGCCAGCATCACATCCCGCCAGATCGGCGCGGCACCACTGACGCCCGACACCTGCTGCATCGCCGCTCCATCCGAATTGCCTACCCACACCCCCACGGTGAAGCGTGCGGACCAGCCGACGCACCAGTTGTCGCGCATATCCTTGCTGGTGCCGGTCTTGACCGCCGCCGGGAACGGAAGGGCCAAGGCGCTGGTGAGGCCGAAGGTGATGGCCCGGGCGTTGTTGTCCGAGAGGATGTCGGCCACGATGAAGCTGGCGAGCGGGTCGGCCACACGGCGTGTGGCGGGTGGCGGCGAGGATTTCGGGAGCCGCACGGCGCTGTAGTGGCCGCCATTGGCCAGCGCGCGATAGGCATTGGTCAGCCCCAGCAGGGTGACGTCGGCACTGCCCAGGGCCAGCGAGGGCCCATAGAAACCGCCGGTTTCGGGCAGTTGCAGGCCCAGCGCATTGAGCCGCTCAAAGACAGCCTCCGGTTTCAGCATCAAGCCCAGCCGGACCGCCGGCAGATTGAGGCTGTTGCCCAGGGCCGCCCGGGCGCTGATCCAACCCCTATACCGCTTGTCGTAGTTCTGTGGGAGGTAGACGCCGGCACGGGTGGGAATCTGCGCAGGCGAGTCGTCCAGCAGACTGGCGGCGGTGATCAGGCGCCGCTCCAGCGCCAGTTCATACACAAAGGGCTTGAGCGCGGAACCGGGCTGGCGGCGGGACAGGACATGGTCCACTTGCGCAGCTTCAGACCGCTGGCCGCTGGACCCCACCCAGGCAAGAACGTCACCCGTCGCGTTGTCCAGCACCAGCACGGCGCCGTCTTCCACGGCCCGGCCCTGCAGTTCGCCGAGCTGGCGGGCCAGCGATTCCACCGCCAGGCGCTGGATGCGTCCATCCAGCGTGCTGCGCTGGGCTGGAGGACCGTCAGGCCGCAGCGCCAGGCGTGCATAGTGAGGCGCCCACTGCGGCGCATCCGCCCATTGCAGCGGTTTGCGGGTGAGAACAGCCCCCAGTTCATCGTCCAGACCGTTGCAGGGCTGAGCCATGGCGCGCAACAGGCTGCAGGCACGCGCAGCCAGTCGATCGGGCGAGGCGTTCGGGGCGCGCAGCATCGCGGCCAGGAGGGCGGATTCGCGGTGGTCCAGGCCGGATGGCCGTTTGCCAAAGAGGGTCTGGGCCGCAGCGGGCACCCCCACCAACTCGCCGCGCAGCGGCACCAGGTTGAGATAGGCCTCGAGGATCTGGGCCTTGGTCCACCGCTGCTCCAGGCGGCCCGCCGTCCAGGCCTGACCGAGCTTCTGCCCGACACTCCGCCCGCCGCGCTGGGCCAGATCCTCGTCCAGCAAGCCGGCGAGTTGCATCGTGACGGTGGAAGCCCCCCGGGTGCGAGTGTTCCAGAGGTTGCCCCAGGCACTGGCAGCCACGGCTGACCAGTCCACGCCGCTGTGCTCGTAAAAGCGTTGGTCTTCCGACAGCAGCATGGCACGCAGCAGCGCCGGAGACATGTCCTGCAGCGATACCCAGCCCAATGCGCGACGTTGCGGGTTCAGGCGCATGACTTGCAGCGGCTGGCCTTGCCGATCCAGCAGCGTGAAGTCGGACACCCGATGCTGGTTGCGTGTCTGCGCAAAGCTGGGAAGCTCCGCCGCCTGCGCCGGGCCCAGGTTGCACAGCAGTGCGAGCGCGCAGGCGGCGCCGCCATGCCCCAACATCCGGCGCAGGCGGTGGAGCGTCAAGGCGCGACCTCCATCGTTGCATTGGGGGCCTCACCGAAGCGGTCCGGCGCGTACATGGCCTCGACACGAGTGGACGGCATCTGGAAACGGCCCGCGTTGTTCAGACGCACGGTGTACTCATAGACATGCCGGCCCTTGGGCAGATAAGCGAAATACGCGCGCCAGGCGGCGAAGCTGCGTTCGATGTAGCTGGGCCAGGCTTCACCCTCGTTGCGCTCGCCCTCGGCATCCAGGGTGCCGGAGACGACCGCCGCACCGGTGGGCAGAGGGTCGCTGATCACCACCCAGGACATGTCCGCCGCTGCATCCACTTCCAATCGAACCCGCAGCACATCACCCCGCGTGAACGCGGGCGCGGCCTTTTGCGACACGGCCGTGATGCTCCGCTTGACGCTGTAGCCCGCCGACAGCGCAGACTTCAACGGAACGGCAGCCAGCGATTGCATCGTGACCCAGGGGCGACCGTCTCCGGCTTGATGGACCGCCACGGTGCCAGTGCCCCCCGAAGGCCAGGGCAGCGCCAGCGAGCCGCCCTGCGGCTGGGCGGACCAGTCCAGCAAGGCCTTGGCCGTGCCGAGACTGGCCTCGGTCTTGCCACTCACCGCTTTCGATTCAAAGACCGTCCCGAATCGCTCCAGCGCCAAGGCGCCCCAGAGGTTGGCCGTCGTGTTGTACCAGGCCCCGCGTTCCTGCCGGGCCAGCGCACCGGTCACGATGCGGGGAATCTCTTCGCGCCACGCCGGGTCGTTCACCACCGCAAGCAGCAGCCGTGAGGCGTTGCTGTCGCCGCTGTCCATCAACCACCACCAGGCATCGGTGTCTTCGCTCACAAAACGGAGCGTGGTGCCCGCGTAGCTGAGGCGAGCACGCAACTGCGTCTGCGCGGCCGCCAGTTGCGCGTCGCGCTGGGGTGAGGCGGGCAGCCGCTGCTGGATCACCAGCCAATCAATGACGGCTGCCGTGGGCCAGGTGGGCAGATGCGCGGCGTCCACCGTCGCCAGTTGCCGCGCCGTGGCCCGACCGTGGCGCGCCAAGGCGGCGATGGCGGAAACGCGGCGGGGCTCGTCATCCGGACGGGGCGACCAATGGGTACGGGCGATCCGTCCTTCCACAAACGCGGCCAAGCCGTCCAACGCCCGGGTCTGCGCTGCGTCGGGCAGGCTTCGGCCAGCTTCCTTGGCCATACTGAGGAGGTAGGCCGTCAGCACATCGCTGCCCTGGTTGTAGCCGGCAGACAGCGGGTAATAACCGAACAGGCCGTCCCGGTCCTGATAGGACGAGAGCTGGCCCATCAGCGTGGTCCAGGCGGCATCGTCATGCAGCGCAACGTATTTGGAGGCCTGCTGCTCCAGGCAGTTGTAGGGATAGGTGGCGAAGAAGCGCCGGATGCCCGGCAGCGCGCTGGATAGACGCGGCTGCAGCCCCACCTGGATGCCTCCCCGCTTGACGCCCTGCATCGGCAGCGCATCCGCTGGCGCAGACACCGGCAAGGACAGCGGTGCGTCCAGTTGACGCAGCGTGGCCTGCAGCACCCGCAGCGGCACGGCCGGCTGCACCTGCTGGGTGACCTTCATGGCGTCCTTGGCGCCGCCACTGCCCTGCTCCACCGCCTGGGCTTCCCAGTTGATGCGTTGCGCACCATCCGGCACCACCACCGACCAGCTCACCACTTCGGCCCCACCGGCGGCCAGGGTCAATTGGCGGGTCTGGGCGGGAATCGGCTGGTCGGTTGTGCCTTCGATGCTGGCCACGCCCTTGAGCAAGAGGCTCAGTGTCATCGCCCGGTTGGTGGTGTTGCGGACCGTCAGCATCGCCTCCATGCGATCCCCCTCGCGGGCGAGTGGCGGCAGGCCCGACAGCAACTGAAGGTCCTGGCCGACGGTGATGCTGTTTTCACCGGTACCGAACCGCTGCCCTGGTGCATCGGCGATGGCCACCAGGCGAAAGCGTGTGAGCGAGTCGTTGAGCGGCACGGTCACGACCGCTTCGCCCTGCGCATTGAGGGCGACTGCGGGCTGCCAGGTCAGCAGGGTGTCAAACAGCTCCCGGGTGGCGAAGCCGCCCCCGCCGCCCGCTGCGGCTGCCTTGCGTCCGTAATGTCGGCGCCCAATGATTTCGCTGTGGGCGGTGGCGGTGGACACTGCCCAGGGGCGGTCCTGCAACAGGTGGTTCAGCAAGCGCCAACTGCCGTTGGGCGACAGGGACAGCAAGCCTTCATCAACAGCGGCAAAGGCCAGTTGAGCATCCGGCACCGGCCGGCCGTCCTGGGTCACCCGCACCCGCACCTGCGCCGATTGGCGCACGCCGTATTGAGCCTGCTGCGGCAGCACTTCCACCTTCAGGTCGTGCTTGGCACGACCGATCTCGATGCCTGCGATGCCCATCTTGAAGGAGGGCTTGGCCAGGTCCACCATGGCAGTCGGTGGCTGGTAGTCCGACGACGCGCGCCAGGCGCGCCACCAGTTGCCAGGCTCACGCCAACCCCAGGTAAAGAATGAATACCAGGGCACGTCCTTGAGGCGGCCACGAACCACCGTGACCCCCACAAAGGCATTCGGCGCCCAGTCCTTGTCGATCTTCACCTCCACCCAGGGATCTCGGCCGGACAGTCGCTGGACTCGGCTGTAAAGCAGACCTTCGCGCTCGACCGTGATCAGGGCGGTCGCATCGCGATAAGGCATGCGCACCTGGAAACGGGCCGTCTCCCCCGGCTCCCAATGGCGTCGATCCGCAATGACGTCAATGCGATCGTCGTTTTCCTGCGCAAACCAGAATTCACCCGCGCGTGTGACCCAGACCGCGCGGGCCGCTTTCGCGCTGTGGTGTCCGGCATCCAGCGTCGTGGCAATGATTTCCACCTGGCCCGACTGCTCCACACGAAGGTCGCAACGGGCCAGGCCTTGGGCGTCGGACGTGGCGCGGCAGAGTTCGCCCAGTTCCTTCACCTGACGTTTTTGCTCGTAGGCGTAAAAGCCCCCCACCAGCCGCTTGCGCGTGCTGAGGGTCTGGATCTGACGTGCCGTGAGTGTCACGACACGGCCAGCCAGCGGTTTACCCGATGTGTCCAGCACCACGGCCTGCACGGGCAACTGCTGGCCATTGGCCACCCAGGTCGGGGCACGCAAGCCGACCTGCACTTCCGCCGGCCAGATCACCTGGGACGCGGAGCGGGTGTGAGTCTGTCCATCCGGGTCGCGGTAACTCAGTTCCACACGGAGTTCGGAAGGGCGAGTGACCGGCTGGCGCAGCGGGACACGGAACTGCGCGGCGCCCTGTTTGTCGGTCTGCACGGCCAGTTTGTCGACCAGCAATTGGCGGTCCGCTGACGTGCCCCCACCCGCATCGTCATCGCCATCCTCACCGCGCTCGGCGTCATCCGGGTGGACCGCCGCATTCGGGTCGCGGTCCTCCGGTGGATCAAAGGCGAAATCTGTATAGGCCGGATAACTCGTCCACCGGGGCTGCAGCACTGCGCTGATCTGCACCGGTGCCTGTGCCATGGGCCCGCCGGCCATGTAGTTGAGCTGAGCCCCCCACTGGAACTCCTTGGCACCGGCTGCGGTGGACTTGGGTGGCAGGAGTCGGGCGTCGACCAGCGGTACGCGGATCTCGTCCACCTTCACCCCGCCGGTGTCCCATTGCCGTTGGCCCTGCGGTCCGTCTCCCTGGCGCTGGAGGACCAATCGGTAACTGCCCAACTTGGCGCCTGGGGGCACCTGCCAGGTGCTCAAGGCATAGCGCGTGGATTGCCAGGTCAACGCCTGCTTGAACACTTCCTCTCCTGTGGCTTCGAAAATGATCCGGAGCTGAGTTGGAAGTTGATCGGGCGGCGCGTCGCTCAAGCCTTGCAAGGTTTCAAGCCGGAAAAAGTGCTTCATCGACAGCACGTCGCCGGGCCGCAGCAAAGGACGATCGGTGATGGTGGCTGCACGTGCAGGGGTGTCGCTGGCGCCATAAGCCGTGGGCAGATTGAACCGCCACGGTTCAATACCCCGGCTCCAGTTGCTGAACAGGAAGGTGAAGTCTTCCGGTTGGCCGGATTGCTCCAGGCGAGCGGTCACGTACAGGCCATATTCCGCCACGCATTCGCGCTCGGTCCTCTGGGAGAGCGAGGGACGGTCGATATGGGCGACGCCAGACTCGTCGGTCTTACCGGTCCACAGGGACCGACCGGCACAGTCGTAAACGGCGACTTTGGCGTTGGGGGCAGGCCGACCACTATCCAGGGTGGTGACCCAAGCCATGCTGTTGTCCCGGCCCAGCTTGAAATGAATGCCCAGGTTCGTCACCAGGACACCGGTGCGTACATACATGGTGGCGGGGGGGTCCAACAGGCTGTTGCCCAGGCGCGGAGAAGCGACCTCCAGGACGTGGTAACCGGGTTGGCGCAGCGGCACGCCCACCACCTCCATCTCCGTCGCTGGCGTGCTGGACTTGGGCAGGGTCAATGACTGCGCGTTGGCATCGCCCTGAAGCATCGGGACTTCTCGGGACTTCCACTCGTCATTGGAGGCTTTGCGTACTTTGCCGAACCAGCGCAGTACTTCCAGGTCGTCGGTGACCCGCTTGATCAGCACCTTGCCTGGACCGCCCGGCTGCAGTTCGGGTTGCACATGGCGCATGGTCAAGGGCACCAGGCTTGGCTCCTGCCGCTCCCATTCCACAATACCGAACGGAGCCGCCGCAAACTTCGCCAGCGGCGGCGCGGCGCCGGTCTGGATGACCATCGGAAAACTGGCTGCGTTGGACAACGGCCGGCCACTGACGTCCTTGGTGCCCTTGGGCATTTCCAGCTTGAAGGTGGTCGACTCAGGCAGGGGGGACGGAAAGGTCACCCGGCGCAGCGTGCCGGCGTCTTCCTCATCCACACCGCTGTCCTTTCGACTGATGGGCTCGTACAACTTGTTGTCCGGCCCCCGCAAGCGCACGGCCCTGGCCTGTGCCTTGGGTACAGGCTCCGAAAAGTCGACATGAATGGGAAGGATGGGCACGCAAGGCGCGTTGGCTCTCTCACGCTCACAGGTGAACTCTGCCGTCAACGGCTGCCGGACCGTGAACTTGAAACGACGCTCGCCACGAGTGGTGACCGTGGTGTCCGCCATGGACGCGATGTTGGGGCCCCAGACCAGGCTGACCTCACTGCCTGCGGGCAGTGGGCGCTGACATCCCACCATGATCCAGGTCTCGTTGCGTGCAATGACACGCTGAGATTTGAGGGCGGCCTGCCGCTCTGCGGGCGAACTCAAGACGACGGGGATGCGCTCGCCCAGCGCATTGGATTCACACCACAAGCCCTTGGCCACGGACTCTTCACGCACCGGGGCGGAGAGCTGGAGAAGAATGTGCTGTTCTTCCTCGATCTGGCTACCTTCCCACGGAATCGTCCTCTGGACCGTGGGGGCCGAGATGAAGAATTTGAAGTCTCGCTTGCCCGTCCAGGTCGGGGAGACGCCGGGCACGCCAGGCACAAAGTTGTCGTTCGCCTGAACCTGACAGCGTGCGCCGGATGGGAGCGGCCGCTTGAAGTCGAACACCCATTCCTTGTCGTTGGTCCAACGACCGGTTCCCTCGGACGCTCCCTCTGGCGTGCAGCGCACAGTCACCGGCGCCTCGCCGCGGAGGTCACCGAGCGGCTTCACCGATTCGGTGAACTGGACCACGACATTGGTGAGCTGCCCCACCTCGCCTTCTGGCACCACCTTGGCCAGTTGCATCGCTTGCACCGACAGGCTGGCCGTCGCCAGCGCCGCAAGGCCGAGACTGCGCATCCATCGCCAGCGACGGTCAGCGGGTACTTGCTGCTGTGTGAGGAAACGAATGAACGAGCTGCTCACATTCCGCATGACAAACTGGCCGAAGTCGTTGTCTGCGAAGTCTAGCCTTGCCGCTACGCTCGCTTGGGACCGGTTGGGGGGGCTTTAGTCATATTGAGGACGGTAAACCAACATTCAGGGGTGTTGGTCGGTGCATGACATCACAATGTGCTGCCCTCCGTTGCCGACGAAACACTGCACTCGGGAGGGTGTTGCCGCCCAATTTTTATGGGGGTGATATTCGTCGCCCCACATTCATGGCCCCAAAATTCATCGCCCTTAAATTCGTCGCCCCAAAAGCAAAACCCCTTGAACTGCTGGAGTTCAAGGGGTTTGCAGGGTTATTAGCCTGACGATGACCTACTTTCACACGGGAATCCGCACTATCATCGGCGCTGAGTCGTTTCACGGTCCTGTTCGGGATGGGAAGGGGTGGGACCGACTCGCTATGGTCATCAGGCTTGACTGGTTGGCCAGCTGCGTCCCTGGGAAGGGTGGGCAGCTCGCCCAATTCGTAGAGTCTTTGGTGAATCAGCTTTGATTTGATTGCGTCCTCAGCTTGAGGAACGGCTTTGATCAATTAAATCGATCTGCGTGACCACTCGCTTCGACATGATTGTCAAAGTTATAGGGTCAAGCCTCACGGGCAATTAGTACTGGTTAGCTTAACGCATTACTGCGCTTCCACACCCAGCCTATCAACGTCCTGGTCTTGAACGACCCTTCAGGGGGCTCAAGGCCCCGGCAAGACTCATCTTGAGACGAGTTTCCCGCTTAGATGCTTTCAGCGGTTATCTCTTCCGCACTTAGCTACTCGGCGATGCCACTGGCGTGACAACCGATACACCAGAGGTGCGTCCACTCCGGTCCTCTCGTACTAGGAGCAGGCTCTCTCAATCTTGCAGCGCCCACGGAAGATAGGGACCAAACTGTCTCACGACGTTTTAAACCCAGCTCACGTACCTCTTTAAATGGCGAACAGCCATACCCTTGGGACCGGCTACAGCCCCAGGATGAGATGAGCCGACATCGAGGTGCCAAACACCGCCGTCGATATGAACTCTTGGGCGGTATCAGCCTGTTATCCCCAGAGTACCTTTTATCCGTTGAGCGATGGCCCTTCCATACAGAACCACCGGATCACTTAGTCCTACTTTCGTACCTGCTCGACTTGTCAGTCTCGCAGTCAAGCACGCTTATGCCTATGCACTATTAGCACGATTTCCGACCGTGCCTAGCGTACCTTCGAACTCCTCCGTTACACTTTGGGAGGAGACCGCCCCAGTCAAACTGCCCACCATACACTGTCCCCAACCCGGATCACGGGCCAAGGTTAGAACCTCAAACACACCAGGGTGGTATTTCAACGTTGGCTCCACCTGATCTAGCGACCAGGTTTCAAAGCCTCCCACCTATCCTACACAGATCTGTTCAAAGTCCAATGTAAAGCTACAGTAAAGGTTCATGGGGTCTTTCCGTCTTTCCGCGGGGAGATTGCATCATCACAAACATTTCAACTTCGCTGAGTCTCTGGAGGAGACAGTGTGGCCATCGTTACGCCATTCGTGCAGGTCGGAACTTACCCGACAAGGAATTTCGCTACCTTAGGACCGTTATAGTTACGGCCGCCGTTTACTGGGACTTCAGTCAAGAGCTTGCACCCCATCATTTAATCTTCCAGCACCGGGCAGGCGTCACACCCTATACGTCGACTTTCGTCTTTGCAGAGTGCTGTGTTTTTAATAAACAGTCGCAGCCACCGATTCTCTGCGGCCTCATTGGGCTCCCCAAGTAAATGGTTCACCTACTAAAGGCACACCTTCTTCCGAAGTTACGGTGTCAATTTGCCGAGTTCCTTCTCCAGAGTTCTCTCAAGCGCCTGAGAATACTCATCACGCGCACCAGTGTCGGTTTGCGGTACGGTCGTCTATAGCTGAAGCTTAGTGGCTTTTCCTGGAAGCAGGGTATCACTCACTTCGTCTGCAAGCAGACTCGTTATCACACCTCAGCTAAGCCCTCCGGATTTGCCTAGAGGGCACGCCTACATGCTTGAACCGGGACATCCAACACCCGGCTGAGCTAACCTTCTCCGTCCCCACATCGCACTATAGATCGGTACAGGAATATTGACCTGTTTCCCATCAGCTACGCATCTCTGCCTCGCCTTAGGGGCCGACTCACCCTACGCCGATGAACGTTGCGTAGGAAACCTTGCGCTTACGGCGAGGGGGCTTTTCACCCCCTTTAACGCTACTCATGTCAGCATTCGCACTTCTGATACCTCCAGCAGGCCTCACGACCCACCTTCACAGGCGTACAGAACGCTCTCCTACCACGCACAGTAAACTGTGCATCCGCAGCTTCGGTAACTGGCTTAGCCCCGTTACATCTTCCGCGCAGGACGACTCGATCAGTGAGCTATTACGCTTTCTTTAAATGATGGCTGCTTCTAAGCCAACATCCTGACTGTTTTAGCCTTCCCACTTCGTTTCCCACTTAGCCAATTTTAGGGACCTTAGCTGGCGGTCTGGGTTGTTTCCCTCTTGAGTCCGGACGTTAGCACCCGGTGCTCTGTCTCCCAAGCTGTACTCTTCGGTATTCGGAGTTTGCATAGGTTTGGTAAGTCGCCATGACCCCCTAGCCTAAACAGTGCTCTACCCCCGAAGGTAATACTTGAGGCACTACCTAAATAGTTTTCGGAGAGAACCAGCTATCTCCAGGTTTGTTTAGCCTTTCACCCCTATCCACAGCTCATCCGCTAGTTTTGCAACACTAGTCGGTTCGGACCTCCAGCACCTGTTACGGTACCTTCATCCTGGCCATGGATAGATCACCTGGTTTCGGGTCTACACCCAGCGACTATTTCGCCCTATTCGGACTCGATTTCTCTACGGCTACCCTATTCGGTTAACCTCGCCACTGAATGTAAGTCGCTGACCCATTATACAAAAGGTACGCAGTCACCCCTGAGGGCTCCTACTTTTTGTATGCATGCGGTTTCAGGATCTATTTCACTCCCCTCCCGGGGTTCTTTTCGCCTTTCCCTCACGGTACTTGTTCACTATCGGTCGATTACGAGTATTTAGCCTTGGAGGATGGTCCCCCCATGTTCAGACAGGATTTCACGTGTCCCGCCCTACTCTTTTCGTGCCTAGTTCCACAATCAACATTTTTCATACGGGGCTATCACCCGCTATGGCCGGACTTTCCATTCCGTTCTGATATGCCAACTGCTAAAACACGAGGGCTACTCCGATTTCGCTCGCCACTACTTTCGGAATCTCGGTTGATGTCTTTTCCTCGAGCTACTGAGATGTTTCAGTTCGCCCGGTTCGCCTTGCATGCCTATGTATTCAGCATGCAATACCTCTTGCGAGGTGGGTTTCCCCATTCGGAAATCTCCGGATCAAAGCTAATTTGCCAGCTCCCCGAAGCTTATCGCAGGCTATCACGTCCTTCGTCGCCTGTAATCGCCAAGGCATCCACCACATGCACTTAGTCACTTGACCCTATAACTTTGACATCACGCAGATGTCGTCAAGGACAGACGCTCAACAACTTGAGCGTTTTATTGAGTATCACGCGTTTTCGCCGTTCTTCAATTTCTTCTCTTACCTTGCGGTCAGAGTTGAAGTCTGGTGACGCAATCAAATGTCGCTGGCGGCACGGTGCCAGTCTGCCCCTTTACGAGCAGCCAGCTTTCCGCCAGCAACGCTGATTCGACTCTACGAATTGTTAAAGAACAACAGTGCGGCCTCAAAGGCCAGACTGGCAAACCAGAACATCCAACAGCCTGCGCTGAAGGACACTGTGGTTTGCCAACCGTGAGAAGTGAACTGGTGGAGGATGACGGGATCGAACCGACGACCCCCTGCTTGCAAAGCAGGTGCTCTCCCAGCTGAGCTAATCCCCCAAGATCCCTGAATCTTCAGACTCCGAGTTCTTCGTGGTGGGTCTGGCTGGATTCGAACCAGCGACCCCCGCCTTATCAAGACGGTGCTCTAACCGACTGAGCTACAGACCCACGCGTTTGTTGCGTCGCCCATAGCTCTGTCGTTATCGCTCACCTGGCAGCAACTCCGTGCTTCAGGCCAGCTCGCCAGGCGCCGTGCGACTATGTTCACTCTACTGTTGTAGTTACAGCCAATAAGTGTGGGCGCGCTGAATGTCGGCGTTTGTGGACCTTGCTCATTCAACAACCGAAGTTGCTGAGTGGCTCGGCCATTCTCTAGAAAGGAGGTGATCCAGCCGCACCTTCCGATACGGCTACCTTGTTACGACTTCACCCCAGTCACGAACCCTGCCGTGGTAATCGCCCTCCTTGCGGTTAGGCTAACTACTTCTGGCAGAACCCGCTCCCATGGTGTGACGGGCGGTGTGTACAAGACCCGGGAACGTATTCACCGCGGCAAGCTGATCCGCGATTACTAGCGATTCCGACTTCACGCAGTCGAGTTGCAGACTGCGATCCGGACTACGACCGGGTTTCTGGGATTAGCTCCCCCTCGCGGGTTGGCAGCCCTCTGTCCCGGCCATTGTATGACGTGTGTAGCCCTACCCATAAGGGCCATGATGACCTGACGTCATCCCCACCTTCCTCCGGTTTGTCACCGGCAGTCTCATTAGAGTGCCCTTTCGTAGCAACTAATGACAAGGGTTGCGCTCGTTGCGGGACTTAACCCAACATCTCACGACACGAGCTGACGACGGCCATGCAGCACCTGTGTCCAGGTTCTCTTTCGAGCACTCTCACATCTCTGCAAGATTCCTGGCATGTCAAGGGTAGGTAAGGTTTTTCGCGTTGCATCGAATTAAACCACATCATCCACCGCTTGTGCGGGTCCCCGTCAATTCCTTTGAGTTTCAACCTTGCGGCCGTACTCCCCAGGCGGTCAACTTCACGCGTTAGCTACGTTACTGAGAAGAAACCCTCCCAACAACCAGTTGACATCGTTTAGGGCGTGGACTACCAGGGTATCTAATCCTGTTTGCTCCCCACGCTTTCGTGCATGAGCGTCAGTACAGGCCCAGGGGATTGCCTTCGCCATCGGTGTTCCTCCACATATCTACGCATTTCACTGCTACACGTGGAATTCCATCCCCCTCTGCCGTACTCTAGCTATGCAGTCACAAATGCAGTTCCCAGGTTGAGCCCGGGGATTTCACATCTGTCTTGCATAACCGCCTGCGCACGCTTTACGCCCAGTAATTCCGATTAACGCTTGCACCCTACGTATTACCGCGGCTGCTGGCACGTAGTTAGCCGGTGCTTATTCTTCAGGTACCGTCATCCCTCCGAGGTATTAGCTCAAAGGATTTCTTCCCTGACAAAAGCGGTTTACAACCCGAAGGCCTTCTTCCCGCACGCGGCATGGCTGGATCAGGGTTGCCCCCATTGTCCAAAATTCCCCACTGCTGCCTCCCGTAGGAGTCTGGGCCGTGTCTCAGTCCCAGTGTGGCTGGTCGTCCTCTCAGACCAGCTACAGATCGTAGGCTTGGTAGGCCTTTACCCCACCAACTACCTAATCTGATATCGGCCGCTCCAATTGCGCGAGGTCTTGCGATCCCCCGCTTTCACCCTCAGGTCGTATGCGGTATTAGCTGCTCTTTCGAGCAGTTATCCCCCACAACTGGGCACGTTCCGATACATTACTCACCCGTTCGCCACTCGTCGCCAGGTTGCCCCGCGTTACCGTTCGACTTGCATGTGTAAGGCATGCCGCCAGCGTTCAATCTGAGCCAGGATCAAACTCTACAGTTCGATCTTGAATAACTCAACGGAATCGAACAAAGACTACTTTCATAGCTTCATTCATTTCCGTGAGCGTCTAAAGATTTAACCTTCTCAGGTTGCCTCTATTCAGACGCCCACGCTTATTGGCTGTAAATTTTTAAAGATCATCGAAGCAGCTGAGCTGTCTTCGTTTGCTGCTGCTTTCTTACGTCGTTTTGTTGACGTCGTCAGCAGCGCAGAAGCGAGATTATGAACTAGCTTTTTCAAGCCGTCAAGCACTCTGTTTAAAAATCTTTGGCAAGTCGCTGAAGCAACCTGACCGCCGATCTTCAACCTTCAAAGATCAGCACTGACATCGGTCAACACTGATCTCTGCAGGCTGCAGGCAGAGATACAAACGCCCGGTCACACGACCGGGCGTCCGTAGATATTAGCCTGACGATGACCTACTTTCACACGGGAATCCGCACTATCATCGGCGCTGAGTCGTTTCACGGTCCTGTTCGGGATGGGAAGGGGTGGGACCGACTCGCTATGGTCATCAGGCTTGACTGGTTGGCCAGCTGCGTCCCTGGGAAGGGTGGGCAGCTCGCCCAATTCGTAGAGTCTTTGGTGAATCAGCTTTGATTTGATTGCGTCCTCAGCTTGAGGAACGGCTTTGATCGATTAAATCGATCTGCGTGACCACTCGCTTCGACATGATTGTCAAAGTTATAGGGTCAAGCCTCACGGGCAATTAGTACTGGTTAGCTTAACGCATTACTGCGCTTCCACACCCAGCCTATCAACGTCCTGGTCTTGAACGACCCTTCAGGGGGCTCAAGGCCCCGGCAAGACTCATCTTGAGACGAGTTTCCCGCTTAGATGCTTTCAGCGGTTATCTCTTCCGCACTTAGCTACTCGGCGATGCCACTGGCGTGACAACCGATACACCAGAGGTGCGTCCACTCCGGTCCTCTCGTACTAGGAGCAGGCTCTCTCAATCTTGCAGCGCCCACGGAAGATAGGGACCAAACTGTCTCACGACGTTTTAAACCCAGCTCACGTACCTCTTTAAATGGCGAACAGCCATACCCTTGGGACCGGCTACAGCCCCAGGATGAGATGAGCCGACATCGAGGTGCCAAACACCGCCGTCGATATGAACTCTTGGGCGGTATCAGCCTGTTATCCCCAGAGTACCTTTTATCCGTTGAGCGATGGCCCTTCCATACAGAACCACCGGATCACTTAGTCCTACTTTCGTACCTGCTCGACTTGTCAGTCTCGCAGTCAAGCACGCTTATGCCTATGCACTATTAGCACGATTTCCGACCGTGCCTAGCGTACCTTCGAACTCCTCCGTTACACTTTGGGAGGAGACCGCCCCAGTCAAACTGCCCACCATACACTGTCCCCAACCCGGATCACGGGCCAAGGTTAGAACCTCAAACACACCAGGGTGGTATTTCAACGTTGGCTCCACCTGATCTAGCGACCAGGTTTCAAAGCCTCCCACCTATCCTACACAGATCTGTTCAAAGTCCAATGTAAAGCTACAGTAAAGGTTCATGGGGTCTTTCCGTCTTTCCGCGGGGAGATTGCATCATCACAAACATTTCAACTTCGCTGAGTCTCTGGAGGAGACAGTGTGGCCATCGTTACGCCATTCGTGCAGGTCGGAACTTACCCGACAAGGAATTTCGCTACCTTAGGACCGTTATAGTTACGGCCGCCGTTTACTGGGACTTCAGTCAAGAGCTTGCACCCCATCATTTAATCTTCCAGCACCGGGCAGGCGTCACACCCTATACGTCGACTTTCGTCTTTGCAGAGTGCTGTGTTTTTAATAAACAGTCGCAGCCACCGATTCTCTGCGGCCTCATTGGGCTCCCCAAGTAAATGGTTCACCTACTAAAGGCACACCTTCTTCCGAAGTTACGGTGTCAATTTGCCGAGTTCCTTCTCCAGAGTTCTCTCAAGCGCCTGAGAATACTCATCACGCGCACCAGTGTCGGTTTGCGGTACGGTCGTCTATAGCTGAAGCTTAGTGGCTTTTCCTGGAAGCAGGGTATCACTCACTTCGTCTGCAAGCAGACTCGTTATCACACCTCAGCTAAGCCCTCCGGATTTGCCTAGAGGGCACGCCTACATGCTTGAACCGGGACATCCAACACCCGGCTGAGCTAACCTTCTCCGTCCCCACATCGCACTATAGATCGGTACAGGAATATTGACCTGTTTCCCATCAGCTACGCATCTCTGCCTCGCCTTAGGGGCCGACTCACCCTACGCCGATGAACGTTGCGTAGGAAACCTTGCGCTTACGGCGAGGGGGCTTTTCACCCCCTTTAACGCTACTCATGTCAGCATTCGCACTTCTGATACCTCCAGCAGGCCTCACGACCCACCTTCACAGGCGTACAGAACGCTCTCCTACCACGCACAGTAAACTGTGCATCCGCAGCTTCGGTAACTGGCTTAGCCCCGTTACATCTTCCGCGCAGGACGACTCGATCAGTGAGCTATTACGCTTTCTTTAAATGATGGCTGCTTCTAAGCCAACATCCTGACTGTTTTAGCCTTCCCACTTCGTTTCCCACTTAGCCAATTTTAGGGACCTTAGCTGGCGGTCTGGGTTGTTTCCCTCTTGAGTCCGGACGTTAGCACCCGGTGCTCTGTCTCCCAAGCTGTACTCTTCGGTATTCGGAGTTTGCATAGGTTTGGTAAGTCGCCATGACCCCCTAGCCTAAACAGTGCTCTACCCCCGAAGGTAATACTTGAGGCACTACCTAAATAGTTTTCGGAGAGAACCAGCTATCTCCAGGTTTGTTTAGCCTTTCACCCCTATCCACAGCTCATCCGCTAGTTTTGCAACACTAGTCGGTTCGGACCTCCAGCACCTGTTACGGTACCTTCATCCTGGCCATGGATAGATCACCTGGTTTCGGGTCTACACCCAGCGACTATTTCGCCCTATTCGGACTCGATTTCTCTACGGCTACCCTATTCGGTTAACCTCGCCACTGAATGTAAGTCGCTGACCCATTATACAAAAGGTACGCAGTCACCCCTGAGGGCTCCTACTTTTTGTATGCATGCGGTTTCAGGATCTATTTCACTCCCCTCCCGGGGTTCTTTTCGCCTTTCCCTCACGGTACTTGTTCACTATCGGTCGATTACGAGTATTTAGCCTTGGAGGATGGTCCCCCCATGTTCAGACAGGATTTCACGTGTCCCGCCCTACTCTTTTCGTGCCTAGTTCCACAATCAACATTTTTCATACGGGGCTATCACCCGCTATGGCCGGACTTTCCATTCCGTTCTGATATGCCAACTGCTAAAACACGAGGGCTACTCCGATTTCGCTCGCCACTACTTTCGGAATCTCGGTTGATGTCTTTTCCTCGAGCTACTGAGATGTTTCAGTTCGCCCGGTTCGCCTTGCATGCCTATGTATTCAGCATGCAATACCTCTTGCGAGGTGGGTTTCCCCATTCGGAAATCTCCGGATCAAAGCTAATTTGCCAGCTCCCCGAAGCTTATCGCAGGCTATCACGTCCTTCGTCGCCTGTAATCGCCAAGGCATCCACCACATGCACTTAGTCACTTGACCCTATAACTTTGACATCACGCAGATGTCGTCAAGGACAGACGCTCAACAACTTGAGCGTTTTATTGAGTATCACGCGTTTTCGCCGTTCTTCAATTTCTTCTCTTACCTTGCGGTCAGAGTTGAAGTCTGGTGACGCAATCAAATGTCGCTGGCGGCACGGTGCCAGTCTGCCCCTTTACGAGCAGCCAACTTTCCGCCAGCAACGCTGATTCGACTCTACGAATTGTTAAAGAACAACAGTACGGCCTCAAAGGCCAGACTGGCAAACCAGAACATCATTATCGCTCAAATAAGCGACCTTGATACTGTGGTTTGCCAACCAACTGTCTTTCATCTACAGCCAATAAGTGTGGGCGCGCTGAATATCGGCGTTTGTGGACCTCGCTCATCCAACAACCGAAGTTGCTGAGTGGCTCGGCCATTCTCTAGAAAGGAGGTGATCCAGCCGCACCTTCCGATACGGCTACCTTGTTACGACTTCACCCCAGTCACGAACCCTGCCGTGGTAATCGCCCTCCTTGCGGTTAGGCTAACTACTTCTGGCAGAACCCGCTCCCATGGTGTGACGGGCGGTGTGTACAAGACCCGGGAACGTATTCACCGCGGCAAGCTGATCCGCGATTACTAGCGATTCCGACTTCACGCAGTCGAGTTGCAGACTGCGATCCGGACTACGACCGGGTTTCTGGGATTAGCTCCCCCTCGCGGGTTGGCAGCCCTCTGTCCCGGCCATTGTATGACGTGTGTAGCCCTACCCATAAGGGCCATGATGACCTGACGTCATCCCCACCTTCCTCCGGTTTGTCACCGGCAGTCTCATTAGAGTGCCCTTTCGTAGCAACTAATGACAAGGGTTGCGCTCGTTGCGGGACTTAACCCAACATCTCACGACACGAGCTGACGACGGCCATGCAGCACCTGTGTCCAGGTTCTCTTTCGAGCACTCTCACATCTCTGCAAGATTCCTGGCATGTCAAGGGTAGGTAAGGTTTTTCGCGTTGCATCGAATTAAACCACATCATCCACCGCTTGTGCGGGTCCCCGTCAATTCCTTTGAGTTTCAACCTTGCGGCCGTACTCCCCAGGCGGTCAACTTCACGCGTTAGCTACGTTACTGAGAAGAAACCCTCCCAACAACCAGTTGACATCGTTTAGGGCGTGGACTACCAGGGTATCTAATCCTGTTTGCTCCCCACGCTTTCGTGCATGAGCGTCAGTACAGGCCCAGGGGATTGCCTTCGCCATCGGTGTTCCTCCACATATCTACGCATTTCACTGCTACACGTGGAATTCCATCCCCCTCTGCCGTACTCTAGCCATGCAGTCACAAATGCAGTTCCCAGGTTGAGCCCGGGGATTTCACATCTGTCTTGCATAACCGCCTGCGCACGCTTTACGCCCAGTAATTCCGATTAACGCTTGCACCCTACGTATTACCGCGGCTGCTGGCACGTAGTTAGCCGGTGCTTATTCTTCAGGTACCGTCATCCCTCCGAGGTATTAGCTCAAAGGATTTCTTCCCTGACAAAAGCGGTTTACAACCCGAAGGCCTTCTTCCCGCACGCGGCATGGCTGGATCAGGGTTGCCCCCATTGTCCAAAATTCCCCACTGCTGCCTCCCGTAGGAGTCTGGGCCGTGTCTCAGTCCCAGTGTGGCTGGTCGTCCTCTCAGACCAGCTACAGATCGTAGGCTTGGTAGGCCTTTACCCCACCAACTACCTAATCTGATATCGGCCGCTCCAATTGCGCGAGGTCTTGCGATCCCCCGCTTTCACCCTCAGGTCGTATGCGGTATTAGCTGCTCTTTCGAGCAGTTATCCCCCACAACTGGGCACGTTCCGATACATTACTCACCCGTTCGCCACTCGTCGCCAGGTTGCCCCGCGTTACCGTTCGACTTGCATGTGTAAGGCATGCCGCCAGCGTTCAATCTGAGCCAGGATCAAACTCTACAGTTCGATCTTGAATAACTCAACGGAATCGAACAAAGACTACTTTCATAGCTTCATTCATTTCCGTGAGCGTCTAAAGATTTAACCTTCTCAGGTTGCCTCTATTCAGACGCCCACGCTTATTGGCTGTAAATTTTTAAAGATCATCGAAGCAGCTAAGCTGTCTTCGTTTGCTGCTGCTTTCTTACGTCGTTTTGTTGACGTCGTCAGCAGCGCAGAAGCGAGATTATGAACCATTCTTTCTGATTTCGTCAAGCAGTCAGTGCAAATTATTTTTTACGCTGACTGCGAGACAGTGATCATCAAGACTCATCACCTCGCCACCACTTGGAACCAAGAGAAAGACCGCATACTTGCAAGCTATTTCTCTCAGCACCTTGCGGCGCCCGCCGTCTTCATTCAGTTCAGAACTTTGTTCAGAACGTCTTGCTGACCAGCGAAGCCTTAGACTGTAGCACAGCATTTTCTGCACTCACAACAACCCCAAGTACTTCGTGGCGATATTCGCCCATTCAAGAGCAAGTTCGCAAGAGGCCTTGCTGCCCCGCCGTGGTCCAGGCCCTGTATGGTCGGTCTTTGAGCCCCTTCCAGATCGGGATAGGGGCAGCCCCTGGGCTGAACCCCTCCCACACCACCCGGCATGCGGGTCCGCACCGGGCGGTTCGAGAGCTTGAGGTCATGAGAGACGAGGCACGCCAAGGCGGTCGAACCAAGCCACCGTGAGCACGTTGTTGAGCGACTTTGCGCTGTTTCGCCACCAGCGGCGGCTATTCGCCGCCACGCGGTGGGCCACAGCAGGATTGGCCCCCAAGGCCCGCAACTGTCGGTAAATGGTCGGCCCGCGCTTCCACTGCTTGAGCTGGAGCGCCCGCAACCGGTGCCGCAGCCACTCGTCCAGCTCGCGCCAGACTTTGGGTGTCTGCGCCATCCGGAAGTAGCCCTTCCAGCCCAGCAGGTACGGCCGCAACCCTTGCACGACCTGTTCCATGCTGCGCCCGCCAGAGCGCCGTGTGAGTTGCCGGATGCGCGCCTTGAAGTCGTTCTGGGCCTTGACGGCCACCGCACACTTCACCTCCCGCCCCTTGGCCACCCACAGCTCATAACCCAGGAACTTGCGCCCGAAGGCGCTGCACACGGCACTTTTGGCTTCATTGATCTGAAGTTTCAGCTTGCCGTAGAGCCTCCTGAGCCAGGCCATCACCCGCTCACCGGCCTTCCTGCTGCCCACATAGACGTTGCAGTCGTCGGCGTAGCGCGCGAAGCAGTAGCCCCTCGCCTCCAGCGCCTTGTCCACCTCGTCGAGCAGCACGTTGGCCAGCAGCGGGCTCAGCGCCCCCCTTGCGGCGTCCCCTGGTCTCGCTCCACCTTGACCCCGCCATCCATGATCCCGGCGTTCAGGTACGCACGGATCAGCCGCAGCACGGCTGCGTCCGGGATGCGTCTCTTGAGCCGGTCCATCAGGATGTCGTGATTCACCCGGTCGAAGAACTTCGCCAGGTCCACATCCACCACCACGCGCTTGCCCGACTGCACGTAGGCCCGAGCAGCTCTCACCGCATCGTGCGCACTCCGTCCCGGTCGGAACCCGTGGCTGTGCTTGCTGAAGGTGCGATCGATCAGCGGTTGCAGCACTTGCAGCAGTGCCTGCTGGATCAACCGATCCGTCACCGTCGGGATACCCAGCTCACGCTGGCTCCCATCCGGTTTGGGGATCATCACCCTGCGTACCGGC
Source organism: Roseateles sp. SL47 (assembly GCF_026625885.1). Classification (NCBI taxonomy): domain Bacteria; kingdom Pseudomonadati; phylum Pseudomonadota; class Betaproteobacteria; order Burkholderiales; family Sphaerotilaceae; genus Roseateles; species Roseateles sp. SL47. Next base: position 5,570,049 of record NZ_CP113068.1, read on the forward strand.
GATGGCCGGTACTTCCCCGCCAGCAGCGCCTGGCGAATCTGCGGCCAACTCGTTTGCAGCAGGCGACGCGTGTGCTCAATGTCGAGCCCGTCCACGCCCGCTGCGCCCTTGTTGGCTTTGACCCGCTTCCACGCCACTTGCAGGTTCTCTCTTGTCAGCGCCGCCGCCAGCAGGGGGCCAGCCCCAGCCTCCGGCGTGGCCGACCCTGTGCCCGGGTGCTCACGGAACGGGCCGCAGGCTTCGTCGCTGGCAGGATCACGCCCGGCTTCACCGTGCGCTACGCCTGCCCGCCCGGATGACTCCGGCATCTGACGCTTGGCCTTTGACATCCCCGTGTCCTCGGTCACTCACTCTCGTTCGGTCCTTCGCCTCTCGCTGCTGGCCTTGGCGGCCCCGCTACCCAGCTACTACGACCTCTGCTGACTCCTCGCTCCGGCAGCGCCGTCGCCCTTTCAGGCATGAGGCGAGGTCTCCTCAGGTAAGAACGCACTCTTTCACTGCACAACCGCCGGATCTACACCGCCTCGCCTTGATCACGAGAGCTTCGCGGTTACGTGCCCGCTCACCCTGCTCGGCAGCGCCTTCTATCCGGTTCTTGTCCATCGGCTCGCAGCTTCGCTCCACGCTTCCTCCCCACACTCGGTCACCCTCATGCAGTTGCGCTTCACTTCGTTCGCTGTGATCAACTTACGGCGGGACTTGCACCCGCAAGAGTGCGCTCATGCTGAGCGCACACGTCAAAAAAAAGGCCCGCAGCTGCGGGCCTTTTGTCTTGTTCGATGCATTCCGCATCGGCGCGTGTCAATCCTCCTGGAAGGCTTCCTCGCGCTTGTTCTTGATCGAGGGCAGCATCACGATGATCACCATCAGCGCTGCCGCAATCAGCAGCCCGGCCGAGAGCGGACGGACCATGAAGGTGCTCCAGTCCCCGCGCGACAGCAGCAGCGCACGGCGCAGGTTCTCTTCCATCATCGGGCCCAGGATGAAGCCCAGCAACAGGGGTGCCGGTTCGCAGCTCAACTTGTAGAAGGCATAACCCACCACTGCAAAGGCGGCCGTCATGAACACATCGAAGTTGTTGTTGTTCAGCGTGTAGGTACCGATGCAGCAGAACACCACGATGGCAGGGAACAGGAATCGGTAGGGCACGGTCAGCAGCTTGATCCAGATGCCGATCAGCGGCAGGTTCAGAATCACCAGCATCAGGTTGCCGATCCACATGGACGCGATCAGCCCCCAGAAGAGTTCCGGGTTGCTGGTCATCACCTGCGGCCCCGGCTGGATGCCCTTGATGGTCATCGCCCCCACCATCAGCGCCATCACCGCATTGGGCGGGATGCCCAGGGTCAACATCGGGATGAAGGAGGTCTGTGCGCCTGCATTGTTGGCAGACTCCGGTCCGGCCACCCCCTGAATGGCACCCTTGCCAAAGCGGCTCGGGTCCTTGGCGACCTTCTTCTCCAGCGTGTAGGCCGCAAACGAGGCCAGCAAGGCACCGCCGCCCGGCAGCACCCCCAGCAACGAGCCCAGCGCCGTGCCGCGCAGCACGGCCGGCCACGCGTCATGGAAGTCCTGCTTGGTCGGCCACAGCCCCTTGACGCTCTTCGTGAACACCTCGCGGTGCTCCGCTGGCTGCCCCAGGTTCGCAATGATTTCCCCGAAGCCGAAGATCCCCATGGCGATCACCACGAAGTTGATGCCGTCGGTCAGCTCAGGAATGTCAAACGAAAAACGCGGGGTGCCGGAGATCACGTCGGTGTTGATCTGCCCCAGCAGCAGCCCGAGCACGATCATGGCGATCGCTTTGAGCAAGGACCCGGACGCCAGCACCACCGCACCGATCAGGCCCAGCACCATCAGCGAGAAATACTCCGCCGGGCCGAACTTGAACGCCAGTTCCGTGAGCGGGGGCGCAAACGCCGCGATGATGATGGTCCCGACGCAGCCCGCAAAGAACGAGCCCAGGCCAGCCGCCGCCAAAGCAGCACCGGCGCGCCCCTGACGGGCCATCTGGTAGCCCTCAATGGCGGTCACGACCGACGACGACTCTCCAGGCACATTGATCAGGATGGCGGTGGTCGAACCGCCGTACTGCGCGCCGTAGTAAATGCCGGCCAGCATGATCAGCGCCGGTGTCGCATCCAGCGCGTAGATGGAGGGCAGCAGCATGGCGATGGTCGCCACCGGTCCGAGGCCCGGCAACACACCGATCAGGGTGCCCAGCACGGCACCGCCAAAGGCGTACAGCAGGTTCTGGAGTGTCAGGGCCGTCTGAAAGCCCAGCATCAGATTGTTCAGCAGATCCATGCGGGGCTCCTCATGCGCCGATGAAGGTTGGCCACACAGGGATCACGAGACTCAATCCCCACACAAAAATCGCCCAGCTGCCGATGGTGAGCACCACGCTGCTGAGGATGGCATCGCGCCAGTTGAACTCGTCGCTGGCCATCGAGGACATGATGATCAGCAAGGGCAGCGTGATCGCCAGCCCCAACCGGGGCAAGGCAAAGCCGAAGACCACAATCGCGGCCACCACAATCACCAGGGGCCGCCAGGCGAAGGACCCGATGGGCTGACCGCCCTCGGATTCGATCGTCAGTGCCTTGAACAGCACGGCGCCCCCCAGAATGGCCAGCAAGACGCCCAATCCGAACGGAAAATAACCAGGCCCGGGACGGGCCGAACTGCCAAAGCTGTAGTGGACCAGAGAACCCCACGCGAACGCGACGCCAACGATCACAAACAACAGCCCTGACCAGAAGTCGCGCTGACTCTTGATCTTCATCGAGGCTACCTCTAGAGGCTTGAATGGCGGCGATTCTAGGGAGCGGCAGCCCCCTGCCCTCTGTGGTTTCCACGTAAAACGCCGGCAGGGCATTCCCTGGGGCGTCTCAGGGGGCAGTTATCGCGTCCTTGTGTGACTTCAGCCCTGGTTTTCCCAGGTCGGTGTGCTGCGAAGCACTTCGTCCAGGGTGGTCAGCCCTTCCGCCACCTTCATGGCGCCGCCCAGACGCAGCGGCCGCAGCCCCTCCTGCACCGCCTGTCGGCGCAGGGCCGTCATGTCGGTATGGGGGTGCAGATGCTTGCGCACGCTGTCGGAGAGCATCAGCAGCTCATACAAGCCTGCGCGCCCCCGGAAGCCGGTGTTGCGGCAGTCCAGGCAGCCCACCGGCTTGTAAGACTTCACCCCGCCGCTGAGGCGCCAGGGTTTGAGCGTTTCGTTCAGGGTCTCCACGGTGACGTCCGGATCCGGTGCCTTGCAGCTGGGGCAGAGTGTGCGCACCAGCCGCTGCGCCAGGACGCCGATGACGGTGGCGTCGATCAGATAGTTGGGCACGCCCAGGTCGGTCAGCCGGGTGATGGCCGACACCGAATCGTTGGTGTGCAGGGTGGAGAACACCAGATGGCCGGTCAGCGACGCCTGAATCGCCATTTCGGCGGTTTCCAGATCGCGGATTTCGCCCACCATGATGATGTCCGGGTCCTGGCGCATCAGGGCACGCAGCCCTTCTGCAAAGCCGAAGTCGATCGAGGCCAGCACTTGCGACTGATTGAATGCGGGTTCGATCATTTCGATCGGGTCTTCCACCGTGCAGACGTTCACCTCATCCGTGGCCAGCCGCTTGAGGGTGGAATAGAGCGTGGAGGTCTTGCCGGAGCCGGTCGGACCGGTCACCAGGATGATGCCGTGGGGACGGGCGGTCAGGCGGGTCCAGCGGTCGGCATCATGGGTGGAGAAGCCCAATTGCGCCAGGTCCTTGACGGCGGTGTCCGGATCAAAAATCCGCATCACCATCTTTTCACCAAAGGCGGTCGGCAGCGTGGACAGCCGCATTTCCACCTCTTCACCGGCAGGATTGCGGGTCTTGATCCGCCCATCCAGCGGCCGGCGCTTTTCCACCACGTCCATGCGCCCCAGCAGCTTGATCCGGGCGGTCATGGCCGCCATCACCGACGGTGGCAGTTGGTAGACGGTATGCAGCACCCCGTCGATACGGAAGCGGATGGCCCCCATCTCCCGGCGTGGCTCCAGATGGATGTCCGAAGCGCGCTGGTCAAAGGCGTATTGCCAGAGCCAGTCCACCACCTGCACCACGCCCTGGTCGTTGGCATCGAGCTGGCGATTGCTGCGGCCCAGTTCCACCAGTTGTTCAAAGCTGGCGGTCTGGCTCACCTCCCCGCTCTTGGAGGCCGCGCGGACCGACCGGGCCAGGGTGAAGAACTCCGTCGTAAAGCGGCTGATCTCTTGCGGGTTGGACAGCACCAGCTTCACCCGCTTGCGGGTGTGCGATTCAATCTGCGGCACCCAGGCCACGTCCAGCGGCTCGGCAGTGGCCACCGTCACCTCGGTCAGCCCCACCTGGATGGGCAGGCAGCGCCGCGCTTCCGCATAGTTGGCGGACATCACGTCCGCCACACGGCCCACATCCACCTTGAGCGGGTCGATGCGCATGTAAGGCAGCTTCAGCCGAGCCGCGAGCCATTCGGTCATGGCCTCGATGTCGAGCACGCGTCCGGAGTCCTGCCGGGTCAGCCCCGCATTGCCCAGCCGCACCAGTGGATGCAGGGCGCTGTTACCGGCCGCAAAGCGGGTCTCGGTCTGCTGGGCTTTTTCGGCGTCGATCACACCGTCTTCGACCAGCCACTTCAACAGCGAGCGCCATTCCAGCTTGCCGCCGGGAGGGGTGGCGGCCTCCGGGGCCTTGGGGCTTGAGGTCTTCATGGCTTATTCGCGGATCTGGTTGATGATGTTCACCGGCAGCGGGCGCACCAGCTTCAGCCATTTCGGGGCTGGCAGCTCGAAGCGGTCCTCGATGAACGCGGCGCGGCGCTCCAGGGTCTCGCGGTCGGGCACCTCCACGCCGCGGGCGGCCACCACGATGGTGTTGCCTTCACGGGTGGGTGTCAGGTGCCAGACCTGATCAGAGCCAAAGGCCGTGGCAATGCGGGCAGCGCTGCGAGTGAAGCTGGCGCTGCGCCCAAACAGATTGACCACCATCAGGCCGCCATCCGCCAGCACGGCGCGGCAGTTGTTGTAGAACTGCTGGTCGTCCAGCACCGGCGCGGCCGCCTCGTGGTCGTACAAGTCCACATGCAGCACCTGTGCCGTGCCCCAGTGCGTGGCATCGGCCACCCAGGTGCCGGCGTCCTGGTTGACCACCTGGAAGCGATCGTCATCGTCCGGCAGGTGGAACCAATGGCGGCAGGCGCTGATCACCGTCGGGTTGATCTCCACGGCCGTGGTCTTCATCTTCAACTGCCGACGGCAGAAGCGGCTCAGGGCCCCGGCCCCCAGGCCCAGTTGCACGGCACGCCCGGTGGTCACCTCGGCCGATTCGCGCCACAGCATCCAGGCCATCATCCGCTGGACATATTCCAGCTCGAGTTTGTCGGGCTTCTTCACCCGCATGGCCCCCTGCACCCAGATGGAATCCAGGTGCAGATAACGGACCCCGTCGAATTCGCTCAGCGTGGCCTCGACCCAGCTTGTCTTGTTCTTGTCCCGCTTGTTGCCCACTGCGTCATCCTGATGAGAGGTGCCCTGGTGACGACGCCTCCGTGTCACCGCGGGTCACTGTTGAATCCCGGACCTTTCACCAGCCGCCCTCAGCGCCTGCCAGGCCCGCAACTTCTCATCGTAGGGCATCGTGTGGGCGGGGCTGGATGAAGGAAGCACCAGAACCCGGTAAAGCTTTGCAAGCTCACCCAACTGTCGGTGACCCAGACGGCCGGCCGTGCCGCCGTTGAAGCCAATCACCTGCAGATCGGGCAGTTGCTGGAGCAGGTGCGCCAGGTCGCTGGCCTCCGGGTCGCGGATGGCGCTGTCCAGGCTGCCCTGGCGCTCGGTCTCGGTGATCACGTCCCAGAGCGCGATGCGATGCCGGCGCAGGGCGTCCAGACGCTCCGCATATGGCAGGGCCGCCAGATCCACGCCCCGGACGTCACCCAACAGGCGCCAGAACTGGTTGCGCGGATGACCGTAATACTGCTGGGCCTTCAGCGAGGCCAGCCCCGGGAAGCTGCCCAGCAGCAGCCACTGCGCATCCGGGGCATACACCGGTGGGAGCCCTTGCCAGCGCATCAAGCCCCAGAGCCAGGCGCGCCCGCCGCGTGCAGCGCCTTCAGTCGCGGCAGAGCCGCCAGCGCATTCGCCTGGGTGATGCGCGCGGCCTGCTCTGCGCTCCATCCCCGCAGGGCCGCCAGATCCGCGCCGATGCGGGGCAATTCACCGGGCTCGTTGCGCATGGTGGCACCCGCAGCCCGCTCCTCGGCGGTCTTGTAGAGCCAGTGCGGGGGAATGTCCGGTGCATCGGTTTCGGTCACCAGCGCGGTGTCCGGGAGTTCGCTGGCCAGGCGGCGGATCTGCAAGGAGCGGTCGAAGGTGAGTGTGCCGCCAAATCCCAGGCGGAACCCCAGCGCCAGGAAGGCATCGGCCTGCTGACGGCTGCCGTTGAACGCATGGCCGATGCCGCCGGTGGTCAGCCCCGTGCGCCGCAGTCCCGCCAGCAACTGGTCCGCGCTGCGACGCACATGCAGAATCACCGGCAGCCCGTGACGGCGGGCCAGCTTGAGCTGCTCCCTGTAGAAATGCTGCTGCCGTGCCGGGTCCAGCATGCTGACGAAGAAGTCCAGCCCGATTTCACCGATGGCCACCAGGCGCGGATCGTCCCGGTGGGTGGTCAGCGCCAGATCCAGCACCTGCAGGTCCTCATCGGAGGCCTGCATCACATACAGCGGATGGATGCCGAGTGCATAAGCAAAGCCATGCGCATGGGCCAGCCGCCGCACGGTGTCGAAGTTCTGCACCGATACGGCCGGGATCACCACCTGGCTCACACCCGCCGCCCGCGCCCGCGCCACGACCGCGTCGCGGTCGGGGTCGAACTCGCCCGCGTCGAGATGGCAATGGGTGTCAATCCACATGGGCAAGCGGCCCGCAGGCCATCAGCGGAACACCACGGTGCGGTGCCCGTTGAGCAGCACGCGATGCTCGGCATGCCACTGGATGGCTCGTGCCAGCGTGACGCATTCCACGTCACGGCCGATGGCCACCAGTTGGTCCGGCGTCATGCTGTGGTCGATGCGGGCCACGTCCTGCTCGATGATCGGGCCTTCATCCAGGTCGGACGTCACATAGTGCGCGGTTGCCCCAATCAGCTTCACGCCACGCTCATGCGCCTGGTGATAGGGCCGCGCGCCCTTGAAGCTGGGCAGGAAGCTGTGATGGATGTTGATGGCCCGCCCTTCCAGGTAGCGGCACATCTGCGGCGAGAGAATCTGCATGTAGCGAGCCAGCACCACCAGGTCGATCTGTTGCTCCTCGATCACCTCCTGGATGCGACGCTCCTGCGCCAGCTTCTGCTCGTCACTGGCCTGCAGTAGCGGGAAGTGATGGAAGGGAATGTCGTGCGAGGCGGCCAGTTGATAGAAGTCCCGGTGGTTGGACACGATGGCCGGAATCTCGATGGCGAGATGCCCGGTCTGCACCCGGAACAACAGGTCGTTGAGGCAGTGGCCCAGCTTGGACACCAGCAGCAGCACCCGCGTCTTGCGCTGGGCATCCACCAGCTCCCAGTCCATCTGCAGCCGTTGGGCCAGCGGCTGGAAAACGGTGCGCAGCGCCTCCACCGGGCGTGCTTGCGCGCATTCAAACTCGATGCGCATGAAGAAGCGGTGGTGATCGGCATCCCCGTGCTGGGCGGACGTCAGGATATTGCCCCCCTGGGCCAGCAGCTCACCGGTCACAGCATGCACGATGCCCGCCTGGTCGGGGCAACTGAGCTTGAGGATGAAGCGGCGCGAGGCCGTGGAGGCGCCTGCAGACATGGATGCGGATCGGGTCGTCATGATGGGCCCCATGGTAATTCACGGGGTTGGCGTCTGCGGTCGGCGTCCCCGACGCCCGCCTCGCCATGCGCGAAGCGAGCCTGGCGGGGCGGTGAACGCTGGCGCCGCTCAGCCCAGGATCTGCAACACGCCGCCCACCAGCCGGCGTTGATGCTGGCAACGCTTCGCCAGGTCCTGATCGTGGGTGACCATGACAAATGCGGTGCCCTGCTCCCGGGCCAATTCCAGCATCAGGTCAAAGACGGTACCAGCGGTGGTGCGGTCCAGATTGCCGGTGGGTTCATCCGCCAGCACACAGGCCGGACGGGTGACCAGGGCGCGGGCAATGGCCACCCGTTGCCGCTCGCCCCCGGAGAGTTCCCCGGGCCGGTGCGCCCCCCGCGCACCCAGGCCCACCCGGGCCAGCACGGCGGCGGCTTGCTCGCGGGCCTGCTCGGTGGGCACACGGCGGATGCGCAGCGGCATGGCCACGTTGTCCAGCGCGCTGAATTCCGGCAGCAGATGGTGGAACTGATAGATGAATCCCAGATGCTGATTGCGCCACTGCCCGCGGGCCGCTTCGCCCAGCGTGGACAGTTCACGCCCCATCAACATCACCCGGCCGGTGCTGGGCTTGTCCAGCCCCCCCAGCAGATGCAGCAAGGTGCTCTTGCCAGAGCCGGAGGCGCCCAGCACGGCCATGGTTTCGCCCGCTTGCACCGTCAGATCCACGCCCTGGAACACCTGCACATCCAGCGGGCCTTCCACAAAGCGCTTGCCCAGGCCCAGGCCCTGCAGCACCGGGCCCGGCTGCCCGGCGCCCGGCTTCATCGAGGTGTCACTCATAACGCAGAGCCTCCGCCGGTTGCACGCGGCTGGCGCGCCAGCTCGGATAGAGCGTCGCCACAAAGGACAGGATCAGGGAGGTCACGGTCACGGGAATGATGTCGCCCCACTGCGGATCGCTGGGCATGTGGCTGATCAGATAGATGCTGGCCGGCAGGAAGGTGGTGTGCAGCACCCGCTCGATGAAGGGCACGATCACATCCAGGTTGTGCGCCACCAGCAGGCCCAGGCCCAGGCCGGACAAGGTGCCGATCACCCCGGCCAGTGCGCCCTGGATCATGAAGATGCCCATCACCGACCGAGGGCTGGCGCCGAGCGTACGCAAGATGGCGATATCCGCCTGCTTGTCGGTCACCGTCATCACCAGCGTGGAGACCAGATTGAAGGCGGCCACCGCCACGATCAGCGTGAGGATGATGCCCATCAGCCGCTTTTCCACCTGCACGGCGTCAAACCAGTTGGCATTGGTGCGGGTCCAGTCCCGCACGAGGATGTCCCGCGAGAAGCGCTGCTGCAGTTCCTGGCCCACCGCTCGAGCCTGCTGCACATCGCTCAGACGCAATTGCACGCCGCTGGGGCCGCCGGTGCGGAACAGCTTGGCGGCATCGTCCACATGGACCAGCGCCAGACCGCTGTCGTATTCATAGTGGCCTGCGGAAAACACGCCCACCACATTGAATTGCTTGTAGCGCGGCACCACGCCCGCCGGGGTGAGCTGGCCGCTGGGAGCCACCAGGGTGATCTTGTCACCGGCCTGCACGCCCAGTTGGCGAGCCAGCTCCACGCCCAGGATCATGTTCCATTCGCCGGCCCTGAGGCGCTGCAGCAGGCCGTCCTTGGCCAGCGATGCCGCCATGGGTGTCACTGCAGGCTCCAGCGCCGGATCGATGCCGCGCACGATGGCGCCGCGCATGTCTTCGCCCCGGGCAATCAGCGCCTGGGAACTGACAAACGGCGCAGCGCCCACCACCTGCGGGTTCTCCTTGGCCTTGTTGGCCACGGCCTGCCAGTCGGGGAGGGCTTCACCGGTGTCGTTGAGCAGCTCCACATGGGAGACCACCGACAGCATCCGGTCCCGCACTTCCTTCTGGAAGCCGTTCATCACCGACAGCACGATGATCAGCGCCGCCACCCCCAGGGCGATGCCGAACATCGACACCCCGGAGATGAAGGAGATGAAGCGATTGCGCCGCCCCCCGCGGCCGGCCCGTGTGTAGCGCCAGCCGACCTGCAATTCATAAGGCCAATTCATAGGGCGAGAATGCTAACAGTGGGGATCACGCGGGACGGGCTGCCTGCGAGGGTTCGGTTCATCAGTGCGGTTCATCAATGCGCTTCGTCCCAGTTGCTGCCCACGCCCACCTCGGCCAGCAGCGGCACCTTCAGCGCGGCCACACCGGCCATCAGCGTCGGCACTTCGGACTTCACCCAGTCCAGTTCGTCCTCAGGCACCTCGAACACCAGTTCGTCATGCACCTGCATCACGATGCGGGTGCGCTTCTGCTGCTCATCCAGGGCCTGCTGCACGGCAATCATGGCCAGCTTGATGAGATCGGCGGCCGTACCCTGCATCGGCGCATTGATGGCCTGGCGCTCGGCGCCGCTGCGGCGCGGGCCGTTGCCGGAGTTGATTTCCGGCAACCACAGGCGGCGGCCGAAGACGGTCTCCACATACCCCTTCGCCTTGGCGAACTGCTTGGTGTCGTCCATATAGGTGCGAACACCGGCAAAGCGGGTGAAATACCGGTCGATGTAGTCCTTGGCCGCCTTCTGTTCAATGCCCAGGGACTGCGCCAGGCCGAAGGCCCCCATGCCGTAGATCAGACCGAAATTGATGGTCTTGGCATAACGGCGCTGTTCCGGCGTCACCGCCTCCAGCGCGCCGCCGAACACCTCGGCGGCCGTGGCCCGGTGCACGTCCTGGCCTTCCTGGAAGGCGCGCAGCAGGCCCGGGTCTTCGCTGATGTGCGCCATGATGCGCAGCTCGATCTGGGAATAGTCCGCGCTGACGATGCGATGGCCGGGCGGCGCCACAAAGGCTTCCCGCACGCGTCGGCCCTCGGCCGTGCGGATGGGGATGTTCTGCAGGTTGGGCTCGTTGCTGGAGAGGCGGCCGGTCACCGCCACCGCCTGCGCGTAGGTGGTGTGTACCCGGCCGGTCTGCGCATTCACCATCAGCGGCAGCTTGTCGGTGTAGGTGCTCTTGAGCTTGGACAGTGCCCGATATTCCAGGATCTTGGCCGGCAACGGGAAATCGGCGGAGAGCTTCTCCAGCACTTCCTCGTCGGTGGACGGTGCCCCGGTGGCCGTGCGCTTGACCACTGGCAGGCCCAGGCGGTTGAAGAGGATCTCGCCGATCTGCTTGGGTGAGCCCATGTTGAAGGGTTGGCCGGCCATCTCATGGGCGGCCTGCTCGGCCGCCACCATGCGCTGGCCCAACTCGGCACTTTGCGCCTGCAGCTTGGCGGCGTCGATCAGCACACCGGTACGCTCGATCCGCGCCAGCAACCGGGACACCGGAATCTCCAGCTGCTCGTAGACAAAACGCAGCTGGGGTTCCGCTTCCAGGCGTGGCATCAGCGTCTGGTGCACCTGCAGGCACATCTCGGAGTCCTCGCCGGAGTACTCGGCCGCCTTGGCCACTTCCACCTGTGCAAACGGAATCTGATGCGCGCCCTTGCCGCACAGGTCTTCGTAACTCAGGCCCTTGCGGCCCAGCACGCGGTCGGCCAGTGCTTCCAGGCCATGGCTGCGGTGGGCCTCAAGGACGTAGCTTTCCAACATGGTGTCGAAAGCGTAGCCCTGCACCTGGATGCCGTGGTTGGCAAACACGTGGGTGTCGTACTTGATGTTCTGTCCGACCTTTGGCCGTGTGGCATCTTCCAGCCAGGGCTTCAGGCGGGCCAGCACCTCGTCCAACGGCAATTGGGTGGGCGCATCGGGACCTTCATGGCGCAGCGGCACATAGGCGGCCTCGCCCGGCTGGACGCTGAAGCTGATGCCGACGATGCGGGCTTGCATCGCATCCAGCGAATCGGTTTCGGTATCCAGGGCGGCGAGCGGTGCTTGTTGCAGGCGTTCCAGCCAGGCGTCCAGACGCGGCCATTCGGTGAGGGTTTCGTAGTGCTTCTCGACGGGTGCGGGCGGCACGGGCGCATCGGCGAACAGGTCGGCCGTCTGGCCGGGCGCCAGTTCCGGCGTGGCGGGGGCGCCGTGGCTGGGCGACGTCCCGCCGACGCGGGTTTCCAGCTCACGCTTCCAGGTCTTGAAGCCATTGCGGTTGTAGAAGTCCAGCAGGCCGGCCTCATCGACCGGCTTGAAGGCCAGGGCTTCCAGTGCGGGCCAGCCGGCGACGTGCTCGCAGAGCTCGCAATCGACCTTGACGGTCACCAGTTTGCGGCCCATGGGCAGCCAATCCAGGGCCTTGCGCAGGTTTTCACCCGCGACGCCCTTGATCTTCTCGGCGGCGGCGATCACGCCGTCCAGCGATCCGTACTCGGCAATCCATTTCGCGGCGGTCTTGGGGCCCACCTTCTCAACCCCTGGCACATTGTCGACGGTGTCGCCCATCAGGGTGAGGTAATCGATGATGCGGTCGGGGGGCACGCCGAACTTGGCCATCACACCGGCTTCATCCAGGCGCTCGTTGCTCATGGTGTTGATGAGCTGGACATCCGGGGTCACGAGCTGGGCCAGATCCTTGTCGCCGGTGGAGATCAGCACCTGATGGCCGGCCTGTGCGGCCACACGAGAGAGGGTGCCGATGCAATCATCCGCCTCGATCCCGGGCACGGTCAGTACGGGCCAGCCCAGCAGCCGGACGACTTCATGAATGGGATCAATCTGTTCCCGCAGCGCATCCGGCATGGGCGAGCGCTGGGCCTTGTACTCCGGGTACCACTCATCGCGGAAGGTGGGCCCGGAAGCGTCAAACACGCAAGCGGCATGTTCGGCGCCTGCGTCGTCGCGCAGGCGTTTCAGCATGGCGACCATGCCATGGATGGCACCGGTGGGCTGACCCTGTGGGCCTCGCAGGTCGGGCATTGCGTGATAGGCGCGATACAGGTAGCTGGATCCATCCACCAGCAACATCAGGGGCTTATTCATCAACCCATTATCGGTCGTCCCACCGCCCCCCGGTCCCGGCCACAACCACGAACTGGCTCCCCCAAGTCCCCGGCCGGCGCCCCTCGGGGTCAGGAGCGAAGCGACTGGGGGGCCTCTATCCACCGGGGCCAGGAGCGAAGCGACGGCGCCCCTCCCCCAGCCACGCCCGTGGAGCTGGCTCCGCCAGGCCACCGGGCGGCGCCCCTTGGGGGCAGGAGCGCAGCGACTGGGGGGCGTTATAGAATCTGCGTCATGAAATGCACCCGCCTCGCCTTCCCGCCGAGTCCCCTCCTCCTGGCGGCTGCCTGCGTCGCCCTGAGCTGCAGCGCGTCTGCCTGGGCGGCTGAGGCACCGGCGGCTGCGTCGCCGTCCGCATCTGCGCCCACCACGGCCACCTCGTCCGCCCCTGCGGTGCACGAGGTGCCTGATGCCAAGGTGGAACAGATCGTCCAGGAAGACGACAAGGTCCGGATCGAGGAAACACGGGTGAGAGGCCTGACTCAAAAGCTGGTGGTCAAGCGCAAGGACGGAGCGCCTGAGTACGAGATCCTGCTCAGCGACACCGGCAAAGACATCCCCGTCCGCCAGGGCGCTGAACGCGGCAACGCCGGTCAGCGGGTCTGGCGTGTGCTGAGCTTCTGATCGCTGGCCGGCCGCCCCGCTGCGTTTCGCTGCACCGCGCCGCCCCAAGCTGCATCCTGCCGCCGGCTTCGATCACCAACCCTTCCCCCTCATGGCCGTATTCACCGACGTCACGCCCTTCCAGGCGCAGGCGCTGCTCCACACACTGAACCTGGGCGAACTGCAATCGCTCAAGGGCATTTCCGCCGGTATCGAGAACACCAACTACTTTGTCACCACCGCCAAGGGCGAGTTTGTGCTGACCGTGTTCGAACGCCTGAGCTTCGAACAACTGCCGTTTTATCTGGAGCTGATGCGCCATCTGGCCGCCCGTGGCATTCCGGTGCCCGCCCCGCAGCCTGATGCGCAGGACCGCATCCTGCACACCCTGTGTGGCAAACCCGCCGCCGTGGTGGAGAAACTCCGTGGCGGCCACCAGCTCGCCCCCGACCAGTTCCACTGTGAACAGGTCGGCGCAGCGCTGGCCCGCATGCATCTGGCTGGCACGGACTTCCCGCTGCATCAGGAGAACCTGCGCGGCCTGCCCTGGTGGCGCGAGACGGTGCCGGAAGTGTTGCCGCATCTGGCCTCGGAACAGGCCCAGCTGTTGAAGGACGAACTCGCCTTCCAGGAACATCTGGCTCCCGGCACGGCGCTCTTGCCCCGAGGGCCCATCCACGCGGACCTGTTCCGCGACAACGTCATGTTCGAAGGCCTGCCTGGCCGCGAACGTCTGAGCGGCTTCTTTGACTTCTATTTCGCCGGGGTGGACACCTTCCTCTTCGATCTGTGTGTCTGCCTGAATGACTGGTGCATTGATCTGGCCAGCGGCCGGCTGGATGAACAGCGCGCCATCGCATTGGTCACCGCCTATGAATCGGTGCGGCCATTGACCGGTGCCGAGCATCGGCTGTTGCCCGGCATGATGCGGGCAGCCGCCCTGCGGTTCTGGATCTCGCGGCTGTGGGATTACCACTTGCCCCGCGAGGCCAGTCTGCTCAAACCCCACGATCCCACCCATTTCGAGCGCGTTCTGCGCGAGCGCATCGCCCGGCCGTGGCACGCGCTGGAGTCCTTGCCATGATGTTGCACCTGCAGTCCGTTCCCGCCCGCAATGGGCTCATCTGGGTGCGGCATGGATTGAAGGTGGTGCAGCGCCAGCCGTTTGCCCTGGTGGGCCTGTTCTCGCTGATCATGCTGGTGTGGACCCTGCTGAGCCTGACGGTGGTCGGCTCGCTGGTGTCGGTGGCCTCGGTGCCGCTGGTGTCGCTGGGCTTCATGCTGGCGTCCCACCAGGTGCTGCAGTCGCATACGCCCACGGTGCAGGTGTTCACCCAGCCGCTTCAACTCACCCCGGAGCGGCGCAAGGCGCAATTGCTGCTGGCAGTGCTGAGTGCGGTGCTGAGTGTGGTCATCAGCCAGGTGTCCATCTGGGTGGCCGGCGGCGCCATGGATCAGTTGGCCAACCTGGCCAAGTCGGGCACGCAGCCCGACCCCGCCGCCGTCGTTGCGGCCATGACCGATCCGCGGATGATCCAGGCCACGTTCACCTTCTTCGGTCTGCTGGCGTTGGTCAGCGTGCCGCTCTGGCATGCGCCAGCGCTGATCCACTGGGGCGGACAGGGCGTGATCCAGTCCCTGTTCTCCAGCACCCTGGGGGTGTGGAAGAACAAGGGGGCGTTCATGGTGTCCGGTCTGGCCTGGACCGGGCTGACGTTTGCCTGCTCGATCGTGGTGAGCCTGCTCGCCGCCCTGCTGGGCTCACCGATGCTGGCCACGCTGTTGCAGGTGCCGGTGTTCTTTGTTCTGTTCACCGCCTTCCTCTGCTCGCTCTATTTCACCTTCATCGACTGCTTCATGTTTGGAGCGCCGAAGGATCTGGCGGTGCCTCCTGTTCGCAAGGGTGCTGCGGTGGAGATGATCACACAGGGGCCGGAGGCTGCTCCGGCGCCCGTGGCAGCGCCACCGTCGGCTGAGCATGAAAGCGCACCTCCGGCACCTTCGGAACCTCCCGCCCCTCCAGCCCCCTCAGCGCCCGCCACGCCCGCCGTGACCTCCGCGCCCACCAGCGACGACAAGCCCCACTGAGCGCGCTGCAGGTGCTGCGGGTGCTGCGCCGGCCCGCTGCACCTTGCCGGCCGAGGCCCGCATCTGACGGGCGACGGGCACGTCCGAGAACCGTTCGGAGGGGTCTTTAGAGATCCCGGTGATCGGTATGCAGCAGATCCTCCACCCAGGCCATCTGCCGGGCGCTTTGAGCCGCCACCACCGCAGCAATTGCATGCGCCACGTCCGCCGGGACCTCCGCACCGGCGGCGCTCGCCAGCACGGAGGCCTCCAGCGGCGCCGCCTCGCACATCCGGCGCAGTTCCAGCGCCAGGCTGCGCGGCTTCGCGCCGCAGGCCTTGGCGGCGAGAGCCCAGTCCTTCGCAGCGTTCACCGGAGGGGTCATCTGCCAACGGGACGACAGCTCTGCGCGGCCCAAGGGCCCGCCCGTCGCCCCCCGCCACGAACCCTTGCCATGGGGCGCCAGCGGACATCGCAGGTTCATCACCGGTGCCAGCCGCAGCCCGGTGTGGTCGAGGTAGAACCACAGATCAGAAGGACCCGCGTCACCGCTGCCGATCAGCGCCTGGAACACCCACCATCGCATCAGCGCGCGTCGATCCACCAGCGGCTGCGGGCTGTGGCTCAGCAGCTTGCCCAGACGTGTCCAAGGGGGTGGTGGGTGCGTGGATGCGGTGTGCTCGTCGGGCCAGAGCCCCAAGGCCTGCCCAGCCGAGACTGCATGCAGCCGGCGCACACGCCCGTCGTCCAGCCGCAGCCGGTCCCAACGCTGAAACTGCAGCACCGGCTGAGGCAGCGGAAGCAGCTCGACCGTGGCCACATCCAATCCCAGCCGGGCGGCCAGACGCAAGCAAAACAGCTTGTTGAACAAGGCCGCCTCGCCGCCAGCCTGCCGAGGTGCTGCCTCCAGCAGATGGGTGGACGCCATTTGCGGGGTGCGGGTCCACCACCATCGGCCCTGATCGACGTAGACGCCCAGCATGGGGAGGCTGTCCATCGCCCCCGCCCCAACAGCGGGCGCCGGCCACCACGGCAGCACCCGTTCGCCGCGCTCATCCAGCAGCAGCCATTGCTCCGCCGGCCCCTGCAATCGATCGGCCAGGGACTCAGGCAACAGCTCCCGCTGCGGCATCCATGGCGGTGAACGGCGCCGGCCTCGCAGGCCCACCGCCCCCGGCAGATCGTCGCCGCAGGCCATCAGCACAGGGAGGCCTTCGAGCGCGTTGCGCTTGATGGATGCCTGGGCCGGATGAGCCTGATGGGCCTGAGGGTCCAGCGCTTGCGCAACGCCGCGCTCCGCAGCGCCCCCGGGCAGCAGATGGGCGAGATAGAGTGCCGCGTGCCGCCGCCACTGCGCCGAGGCTGTGGTGGCTTCGCCGCCCAGCGGCAGTTGCGGGCTGAGGGGGAAGGCACGCAGGTGGGACTGCCAGTCGGGCAGATAGTGCAGCGGCAGGTCCAGCGAGGCGCCTGGAACGCCCAGGCCTGCAGCCCTGGACAACCCGCCGCCTGCCTCCCACTCGGCCACGGGCTGATCATCCAGCCACACCTGGCCCCCCACCAACGTCAACCTTCGTCGCGAGTGGCCAGGATGGCGCGGCGCACGACCTCGCGCTCAGTGGCGGGCACCGCAAACAGGGTCACGCCCAATTCCCGGGCGGCCTTCAACACGGTGGGCAGGCCGACACCGGCCCCGCCCTTTTCGATATTGATCATGGTCTGCCGGGAGACACCAATGGCATCTGCGGCTTCGACCAGCGGAATGCGCGACCGGGTGCGGGCCGATCGGATGGCCGCACCCAGGGACGCGGCGTCCAGCACGGTGGGATCGTGAGGCGGATCAACAGGAACGACGGTACGCATGGGTCTCCAGACTGCAGAGAAAGTTTCACCCTCCCCCCCGCATGGCTGGTCCGGCTACCCGGACTCTCTTGGGCCCACCCCAACTCTAACGCTTCTTCGCCAAGCTCAATCGATGGGGGTCAGTTTGGCCACGCTCAGCGCCAGCCACTTGACCCCGTGACGGCCGAAATTGACCTGCGCACGGGCATCCGGCCCGCTGCCTTCCAGCGTGACCAGCACGCCCTCGCCGAACTTGTTGTGGAAGACGCCCTTGCCCACCCGCAGGCCGCCGTGTTCGTCGCCGGTCTTCTGTGCAGCCGACTGTTTCATCGACGTGGGCACAGGTGCCGAGGCAAAACTGGGCGGCTCGACGCGGCCCGCGCCCACCATGGATTTCAAACCGGACCCACGCTGCCAGGCCTGCTGATAGTCCTTGGCAAAGCCTGAGCCAAAGCCCTGGTTGCGAGGCGTGAGCCACTTCAGCGTTTCTTCCGGCAGCTCTTCCAGGAAGCGGCTCTTGATGTTGTAGCGCGTCTGCCCGTGCAGCATGCGCGTCTGGCAGAAGCTGATGTAGAGCCGCTGCCGGGCGCGGGTGATGGCCACATACATCAGCCGGCGTTCTTCCTCCAGGCCGTCCGCATCCGCCAGCGAGTTCTCGTGCGGGAACAGCCCTTCTTCCAGCCCGGTGATGAACACCGCATCGAACTCCAGCCCCTTGGCCGAATGCACCGTCATCAACTGGATGGCGTCCTGCCCGGCCTGGGCCTGGTTGTCCCCGGCCTCCAGCGACGCATGGGTGAGGAATGCCGCCAGCGGCGACATGATCTCGCCGGTTTCAGCATCCGGCGTGGCGGGGGCGGCCGGCGCCACGGCCGAGGGGAATCCATCGGCGATCTGGCCCGGGGAGTGCTCGTCCACCGGCAGCGCCACGGCGTCTTTGCCAAAGCCTTCCTGGGTGACAAAGGCCTCAGCGGCATTCACCAGTTCGCCCAGGTTTTCCAGCCGCTCTTCGCCTTCCTTCTCGGCCCGATAGAAATCGGCCAGGCCGGACGACTCGATCACATGCTCAATGATTTCGCGCAGCGTGAGCCCTGTGGTGGCTTCGCGCATGGCGTCCACCATGCCCACGAAGTTGCCCAGGCTCGCACCGCCGCGCCCCGCCACCGCGGCCACGCTCTGATACAGCGACCGGCCACTCTGCCGGGCGGCATCCTGCAGCAACTCCACCGTGCGCGCCCCAATGCCGCGCGCCGGGAAGTTCACCACCCGCAGGAAGCTGGTGTCGTCATTGGGGTTCTCGATCAGCCGCAGATACGCCAGCGCATGCTTGACTTCCGCCCGTTCAAAGAAGCGCAGACCGCCATAGACGCGGTAAGGGATGCCGGCATTAAACAGCGCCGATTCGATCACCCGCGACTGCGCATTGCTGCGGTAGAGCACCGCAATCTCGCTGCGCGGCAAGCCCTGCCGATGCAGCGCCTGGGCTTCTTCCAGCAGCCATTGCGCCTCGGCGAAATCGCTGCTGGCTTCACTCACCCGCACCGGTTCACCCGCGCCCGCTTCGGTGCGCAGGTTCTTGCCCAGGCGGCGGGTGTTGTTGCTGATCAGGGCATTGGCGGCGTCCAGGATGTTGCCGAAGCTGCGGTAGTTCTGCTCCAGCTTCACCACACGCTGGACGCGGTACTCCCGCTCAAAATCGCTCATGTTGCCGACGCGGGCGCCGCGGAAGGCATAGATGCTCTGGTCGTCGTCGCCCACCGCAAACACGCCCTGCCCGCGGCCCGGTGGCGCAAACATCTTGAGCCAGGCGTATTGCAGCTTGTTGGTGTCCTGGAACTCGTCCACCAGCACGTATTGAAAGCGGCGTTGGTAGTGCTCCCGCACGGCGGCGTTGTCGCGCATCAGTTCGTAGGAGCGCAGCATCAGCTCGGCAAAGTCCACCACGCCCTCACGGGTGCATTGGTCCTCGTAGGTCTGATAGATCTCCACCAGCTTGCGGGTCTGCTCATCGCGCAGGTCGATGTCCTTGGGGCGCAGGCCGTCTTCCTTGGCACCGGCAATGAACCAGGACACCTGCTTGGGAACAAAGCGCTCTTCATCGAGCTTCATCGCTTTGATCACACGCTTGACGGCGGACACCGTGTCTCCAGCATCCAGGATCTGGAAGCCTTGCGGCAGGCCGGCGAGCTTCCAGTGCGCGCGAAGGAAGCGGTTGCACAAGCCGTGGAAGGTGCCGATCCACATGCCGCGCACATTCACCGGCAGCATGGCCGACAGCCGGGTGACCATTTCCTTGGCGGCCTTGTTGGTGAAGGTCACGGCCATCACACCGGCGGGTGTGGTCAGGCCCTGGCTCATCAGCCAGGCGATGCGCGTGGTGAGCACCCGGGTCTTGCCCGACCCGGCGCCCGCCAGAATGAGCGCAGGCTCCTGGCCCAGCGTCACCGCGGCGTATTGCTCCGGGTTGAGGTTGTCCAGCAGGCCACGCGGCGCGCGCGGACGGAAGAGGTCGCTTTGACCGCCTTCGTCCTCGTGGGTGTCCTCATGGGTGTCTGGGACCTGCCGGGCATCATGGGCGCCGGCCGCGCCGAAATCCTGGGAATTCATCCAGCCATTCTAGGATGGCATGATGCCGGCCCGATGAAGACCATGCATTTCAGTCCCGAAGCCCCCTGCCCTTGTGGCCGCCCCGCGCCTTACCGGCGCTGCTGCGGCGCGCTGCATGCGGCATTCGAACAAAATGGCGCCTTATCGGCACCCGACGCCGAAGCGTTGATGCGCTCCCGATATTGCGCCTTTGTGCTGGACCTGACGCCCTACCTGCTGGCCACCTGGCACCCGGACACGCGGCCCGCGCACCTGGAAGCCAACGAGCGGGGGCTGCGCTGGCTGGGGCTGGAAGTGAAGCACCACGCGGTGCAGGACAGCACCCACGCCACCGTGGAATTCGTGGCCCGCAGCAAACTGGGCGGACGGGCGCATCGGCTGCATGAAGTCAGCCGCTTTGAGAAGGTGGACGGCGCCTGGCTTTATCGGGATGGCGATCTCAGCTGAAAGACGCTTCGAGCGCGTGCCACAAGCGAATGCCTGGAGCAACTGCCTCGTTCGGCGGTGTCAGGCGAATTTCTGACGCACCCGGCCGGCGTTCAAACGCCGCAAGGCCCAGGACAGGCCAGCAACACCAGCCCCAGGCCGAACAGGGAAACCAGACTGGAACGATGACCGACGCGCAACTCCTGGGGCATGACCGACGCCTGAGGGAAGCCTCCTGCACTGTCCGGCACGTCGCGGCAGGAGGATGAGCTTCTGGAACGGCTTCACATGGACCGTCCAAGCGCTGCGATGATGATGGGCAGGTCACATGACAGGATTTTGGCGGCGACACCCCTGAAGCGGCACACCCCCCAAACGGGGCAGCACGTCGATTCGGGGGAGGAAACCGCGCCCGTCAGGTGCGCACCCTCGCCTACTGAACTGCCCATGTCATCCGATTCGTCACCGCGATCAGCGTCATCAGCGTCGCCGCCACCGCTCCCGCTGTTGTATCTGGACGACCATCTGGCGGTGGTGAACAAACCGGCCGGCCTGCTGGTGCATCGCACCGCGCTGGACGCTCAGGAGCAGGAGGCCGCCCTGCAGCGGCTGAGGGACCAGCTGGGGCGCCCCGTGTGGCCGGTGCATCGGCTGGACCGGGGAACATCGGGGGTGCTGGTGTTTGCACTGAACGCCGAGGTGGCCAGCCAGCTCGGCCAGGCCCTGGCCGAGCGGCTCACGCAAAAGCGCTATCTGGCGCTGGTGCGTGGCTGGCCATCGGCCGACAGCGGCAGCGTGGACCATCCGTTGGCGCGTGACCCGGAACGGCCCTCCGCCGGACAGCCTCTGCTGGAGGCCACCACGCACTGGCAGTGCCTGGGCCGGTTCAGCCTTCCCGTCTCCACGCATCCGCAGTTCAACGAGACCCGCGTGGGCCTGATCGCCTGCGAGCCGGTGCAAGGGCGGCGTCACCAGATCCGGCGGCATCTCAAGCATCTGGCGCATCCGATCATCGGCGATGCCAACCATGGCAAGGGCCCACTGAACCGTACCCTGGCCGCGCATCTGGGTCTTCAGCGGCTGTGGCTGCATGCGCAGACCTTGACCCTGACGCATCCGGTGAACGGTCAACAGCTGAAGCTGGAAGCGCCATGGGGGCCGGAATGGACGCCATGGATGGCGGGGCCACTCACCCGAACCTGACGCAATACACCGGCGGCAAGGTGTGCGACACCGTGCGCCAATGGTCGCCGCCGTCGCCGCTGGCCCAGACGTTACCGGTGGTGCTGCCCATCATCAGGCGACGGCCATCCGCGTGTGCCGCCAGCCCGTGTCGATAGATCAGGTCAAAACAATGCTGCTGCGGCAGGCCAACACGCAAGGTGTCGAACGTCTGGCCGCCGTCCCGGGTGCGGTTGACTGCCAAAGCCCCATCCACCGGGAGGCGTCGTTCGTCCTTGATCGCTGGGACCCACCAGGCGGTCTGCGGGTCGGAGGCATGCGCGGCGACGGCAAAACCGAAGCCCGATACCGGCGGCTTGAGTTCATGCCAGTGCGCCCCGCCATCCTCGCTCCGCCAGACACCGTTGTGATGCTGGCACCAAAGCACCTGCGGGTCCGCCTCGCAGGCGACGATGCGGTGCGGATCCTGCGTGTTCTCTTCACCGGCCTGATCGGGCGGCATGAAATCCGCTCGCATGCCCTTGGCGCTGATTCGCCACTGGGTCCCGCCGTCCTCGCTGCGCCAGGCTCCCCCGCAGGAGATGCCCAACAGCAATTGGTCCGGCTGCTGCGGATGGATGCAGATGGAATGGATGCCGGGCGCGTCGTAGCCCCCACCGAACCACCCCAGCCGCTCCGGCTTGTGCCAGAGGGACTCCACCAGCGACCAGCTGTCGCCCTGATCGCAGCTCACAAAGAGCCCACCGGGGATGGTGCCGGCCCACAGCCGACCATCCGCCCCGCGCTCCAGTGACCAGATCTGCACCAGTTTCCAGGCCGGCCCCGACGCGTCCTCCGGCTGGGCCGGGAAGGCTGGGGCGGGCACTTCGCGCCAGTGGTCGCCGCCATCGTCGGACACCTGGATCTTGCAACCGAAGTGCCCCAGATTCAGCGCGGCCAGCAGCCGTCCACCACCGGGCGGCGGCGGCAGCACCATGCTGACCGGATCGCCGATGAAGTGATGGCGGGCAATGACCCAGGCATCACCCTCCTTCTGATGCAGTTCCAATAGCCCCTTGCGAGTCCCGATCCAGGCGATGGTCGTCATTGGAAGTCTCCTGTGAAAGGCAGGTTGGCGTTCGCTCACCCTCCCGACAAGGCCTGCAGCACATACACCTTGGACGCTGGCCCCAGCGGGTCCGAGAGGCCACGCCGGTCCTGCACCCGCTGCCCGTCAATGAACACAGCCACGTGGGTGCGCAGATGGCCCTGGTCATCCAGGATGTAAGCACGCAGGCGCGGATTCACCCGGAAGGCCTGCTCCAGAGCCGCCTTCAAGGCCACCGCATCGCACGCCAGCACCGGGGTGTCGACATAACGATGCAGCTGGGCGGTGAATTCGAGATGCGCCATGGGCGGGCATCCTGCGCCGAATGCCACTGAAAGAAAAGATGCCCTCCTGCGGGTCGGGGGTTCGGCGTTAGGCAGAATCGCAGACCCAATCGTCCTGACGTCCCCCTCCCCGGACGGACCAGCTGTGAGCGCCAACCCATCCTCCACGTCCAGCGCCAGTCCCCTCACCTCTGCCGACCCGGCCGCCGCCGCAGAACTCCGGAGCGGCATGATCTGCGCCGCCCTGGCCTACACCGCCTGGGGCCTGTTCCCGCTCTACTTCAAGCAGCTGGTGGGGGTGAACGCGCTGGAAGTGGTGGCTCATCGCACAGTCTGGTCGCTGGTGTTTGTGGCGGTGGTCCTGACCGTTCTGCGCCGCTGGGCGTGGTTGGGCCCGGTCCTGCGCACGCCCAAGCTGATCGGCACCTTTGCGTTGTCGGCGCTGCTGCTGTCGGTCAACTGGCTCACCTACGTCTGGGCCGTTCAGCACGGTCATGTCGTGGATGCGAGCCTGGGCTACTTCATCAACCCACTGGTCAACGTGGCGCTTGGTTTTGTGGTGCTGCGCGAGCGATTGAGACCTGGCCAATGGGCAGCCGTTGCGCTGGCGGCTGCGGGCGTGGCGTGGCTCACGGTCAGTACCGGGCAGTTGCCCTGGATCGCCCTGGTGCTGGCGCTGAGCTTCGGCTTCTATGGCCTGATGCGCAAAACCGCACCGCTGGGCGCTCTGGAAGGCCTCACCCTGGAGACCTTGATCCTGGCGCCTGTGGCTGCCCTGGCGTTGAGCGTCTGGACCGTGCAGGGCAATAGCGCCCTGGCCCACGGCTCGGGCTCGACACTGGCCTGGCTGCTGCTGGCCGGACCGATGACGGCTGTGCCGCTGCTGCTTTTTGCGGCTGGCGCGCGCCGCATCACCCTGACCTTGTTGGGGCTCATGCAATACATCGCGCCGACGCTGCAGTTCGGCCTCGGCGTGTGGCTGTATCAGGAACCCTTGGCCGCGTCGCGCCTGGCTGGCTTTGGGCTGATCTGGGCCGCGTTGGCGGTGTATTCCCTGGAAGGACTGTGGCGCGCCAGGCGATAACGGGGAGATAACGGGGAGATGACGGGGAGATAACGGGGCGAGAACGCGGGCAATAACGGGGGCAATAACGCGGGCAATAACGGGGGCAACAAGGGGGCGATCACCAGGCGATGATCGGCTGGGTTCGGCATACGTCCGGTTTGCTCGATTTCCGCGTAGGCGAGCACTGACATCAGAACCACTGCATGACCTGCACCACGGCCGGCGGGGTCTCCCTACTATGAACCTGTCTCCCGCGAATCCACCCCACCCGGTGAGTTCGCGGAACTGCAACCAACCTGAGGAGAATCGCCATGAACAAGGACCAAGTCAAGGGTGCCGTCAAGGACGCAGCCGGTAAGGTGCAAGAGAAGACCGGTGAGGTCGTGGGCAGCAACGAGCAACAAGCCAAGGGCCTGGCCCGTCAAGCGGAAGGCAAGGTGCAAAAGTCCTACGGCGATGCGAAGGAAACTGTCAAGGACGTCAACAAGCGCTGAGCAGCAGGCCCCTGATGACAAAAAGCGCGGCCTGGCCGCGCTTTTTCTTTGGGCGCTCCGCGTCGTTCATGGCACCGCGTCGTTCATTGCACCGCGTCGTACGCATGTCGATCACATGGCCACGGTGTCCGCTGCCGTGTCACATCGCCCCCACGATGCCAACAGCTGGTTGCAAACCCAGTGCCTGGCGTTCCGGCGAGCACCTCCCGTTGCGGCATGATGTCGGCCGGGAGGAATCGACATGCGCCTGATCGATGTGGCGTGCAGTGAAATCAAGACCACCGGCACCCTCACGCGGGCCGGGTTCTGGGCACGCCAAGGGGTGCTCATCCCGTTTGTCGTCTGGTTGGCGATGACGGGCATCAAGACCGTGATGGGCTGGCCGGCGATTGCCGTGGCGGCAGTGCTGTTGATCTCCAGTTGGGGGCGGCGCCTGCATGACCGCGGGCATTCCGCGTGGTGGCTGCTTGTGGCCCTGATCCCGGGGCTGGGTCTGCTCATCTTGTTGGTGGAGTGCGGTCTGCGCGGCAGCTCCTTGGCGTCGGCACGATTTCAGCCGACGCGTGCGGTGGACTATCTCAGCGTCCTGCCGCACATGCCCTGACGGACGGAGCCCTACGCGCTGCGCAGCCGCCCATGACGCCCGGACACCAAGTCAGGCGTCAGGCGCCCCACATTTCAGCCATTTGCCGATACCCGTGACGGGGCACAAGCCCGAGCATGGCCGCTCATGCCGGAGCTGCCTTTCATGTGTCACGACGATGTTTTTCGCCCTTCTGAATACACAGCAGCGCTGCTGAAGCAGTTGTGGGACCGCCCGCCTTGCACAGGGCGAGTGCTGGAGATCGGCACGGGCAGCGGCGTGGTGCTGACTGCGCTGGCGCTGGCCGGTGCGCGGGAGGTGGTGGGCGTCGACATCGAACCCGACGCGGTTCAACGCACCCGCGAGATGCTGCACGCGGCGGGTGTCGCGGCCGCCCAGGTGCACTGCGGCCATCTGTGGGAGCCTGTGGGTGATCAGCCATTCGACCTGATCGTCTTCAACCCACCGCAACTGCCGATGCTGGACGATGTGCCTCAGCTGCATCGCCTGCGTAGCTGGAGCAACGGCGGCGATGCCGGCCGGGCGATCCTGGACCAGTTCCTGGACGGACTGGCGCAGCATCTGGCGCCGCAGGGACAGGCGCTCATCACCCACAGCGGTTTTGTGGATGCCACGCTCACCCGGCGTCATCTGGCGCTATGCGGTCTACAGGCCGAGGTCAAGCAGTCGGTGACGGTGGTGATGCCGCCCAGCAAACTGAGGGTGCTGCCCACGGGCTGGCTGGAGCGACTGGAGCAACACGGATTGAAGCGCCTCGGGCCGTATGTGTTCTCGGAGTTCGACGTGCTGGAGATCCGGCACACACGCGCGGCGTGAGGTGGCCACTGTCATGCACCGCTTCGTTCAGCGGCTGGTGGCCGCCGCTCTGCTGATGCCCGCGCTCGCTTTTTCCGCCGCTGCGATTGACCGGCCTGCGCGCCTGGAGCCCTTGTTGAAGGCGGACCGGCAAGGCCCCTGCCCGGACGACATGGAGACGCTGGCCCGTGTGAAATGCCGGGGAACGTTGCGGGTGGGCATTCGTTCGGACTACCCGCCATTCGGCTACTCGACGCCGGAAGGGCCGCAAGGCTTGGAGCCCGACCTGGCGCGGCTGCTGGCGGAGCGCCTGGGCGTGGCCGTGAGCTTTACCACCGTGAATGCGGCCGACCGGATGGTGGTGCTGGGGGAAGACCGTGTGGACGCCCTGATTGCCACGACCGGCCACACCGTGCAGCGGGACGAGCAGGCGCTGTTTGTGCGGCCCCACTATTTTGAATCGTCCACCGTTGTGGTCGGCCCCAGGCAATCCGAACTGCAGCATGTCCGCAGCCTGGATGGCCTGGCCGGGCGCACCATCTGCGTGAGCATTGGCAACTCCACCAATGCCGAACTGGCCGTGCACGGCGCCCGCCTGATGCTGTACGGGGGGGCGGGTCGCCTGGTGGAGCAAATCCAGAACGGCACCTGCCCGCTCGCCGCCCACGACAACACCCTGCTGCTGCCGGTGCTGCCCGGCAGCCATGAGGTGAAACTGTCATTCGCGCCTTTGAACTGGGGCATTGTGGTGAATCGGCGCAGCGAGACGCTGGCGCGCTGGCTGGCGGGGGAACTGCGCTGGCTGCATCGGGATGGCACCCTGTTGCGCCTGGCAAAAACCCATGGCGTGGCCATGCCCTGGCTGGCGGAGCAGCAGGTGCGGTGGTCGGCTCCGCCCTGCAACACCACCACGGTGCCCGATGACGCGGCCTGCGTCGCCCCGCCCCGGGACAACCGCCTGGCGCCCACCCCGATGGCCGAGGGGGCCGAAGCCTTGGAGCAGTGGGTGCAGCAACACTGGGGCTTCGAGATCACCCTGGCCATGCTCAAGACGCAGGTGGCCTTGCGACTGTTCGTTGGTGGCGTTGCTTATTCCGTGGCGCTGGTGGCGGGGGCGGTGGTGGCGACGGTGATGGTGGCACTGGGATTTGGCGCGGGCCTCTCCGCGCGGCCCGCCTGGGTGCGCTGGCCGCTGGGTGGTGCGCTGCTGGTGATGCAGTCCACGCCGATGGTCATGTTCATGGCCGCAGCCGGCATGGTGCTCAGCAGTGCCGGCAGGGTGACGCCGTTCCTGGCCTGGGGCATGGCGGTGCTGGTGCTGGGGCTGTTTAATGGCAGCAATGCCGGCCAGGCGATTGCCGATGCTCGGCGCGACCTGCTGGCTGCCGCCCGCCCCGCCGGGCTTTTGGCAGCGGCCTTGCAGGCCCGAGCGCAGATCGCCTCGTTTGCGGCCAATGCCACACGGGGGAGTCCGGTTGCGTCGCTCATCGGGGTGCCGGAACTGCTGGCGGCGCAGACGGACATTGCCTCTTTCTCGGCCGAATCCACCACCACCTTTGGCCTGCTGCTGATGTTCTACATGGCCTTGGTGTCGCTGGTGGTGGCTGTGCTCAAACGGCTGCAGGACCGATTGCAGCCCCTGGCTGTTGGGTGACCCATGGACCTTGCATTGATCCGATTCCTGCCGGACTTCTTGCCTGGCTTCTTTCACGCGCTGGGCACCAATCTGTCGGTGGCCGCGAATGCGCTCGGTGTGGGCCTGCCGATGGGCGTGTTGCTGGGCCTGATGAGCCTGCCCAGCGCGAGCCGTGTGATGTCACCGGCCCGGCGCGCAGCGGCAGGCGCTGCGGGCCTGATCACCGCCCTGCTTCGAGCCGCGCCGGCTTTTGTGGTGATGTACGTGCTGCTGCATGCCACGCCCGGCCGCTGGGGAATCGGGCCCGAAGGCGCAGTGGCACTGGCGCTGGCGTTCTATGCCGCCGCTTACGTCGCGGACACACTGCAACCCGCCATGCTCGATTGGCGCACTGGCGGTACGGCGGGTGCGCAACTGTTTCTGACCGGGCTGGTCCGCTGCTTCTTCGTGATGGTCCTCTCCAGCGGCTTCGGCGCTGCGGTGGGTGTGACCGAAGCCACGGCGGTGACACTGCGCGCGCTGGAACAACTGCCCACCACGGCTGACCGCCTGGGACTGATGGCGTGCGTGGTGGCGGTGTTTATTGCGATGCGGCAGGCGGTGAACCTTGGCTTGGCCGGTTTGCGCAGATGGATGCCTGCGCGTTGATGGGCGGCCCGTTCTTGCCCTGGAAGCACGGGCTTTTTCGCCACTGAGGGCCTTGTTCATCACGATCCCGATGTCTGCCTTCCTCTGGAGGCTGTCGAACACCAGCTTGCAGCTTGGCTCCCCGCGCCGGATGGCTGCATGACCCTGTCGAGGCGGATGCCCCTCGATGCCACGCCGCTCGGGCTGGCCACAATCGCTCAACGGGCACACCCCACTACATCAGCGGCCTCAAATGCTCCAGCCGATCCCTCGCAATCTGATCCCGTCCCTTGCGATTGAAGATCGACTCCACCAGCCTGAAGAGATAACGTCCCAGCCAGCCGGGCCGTCGTCCACGGGCCACGCCGCGCTCCAGCCATCCGAGCCAATGCAGCGCGATGCCCAGCACCACACCGTCGATGAAGCCCGTCAGCGACTGCAGCGTTCCCACGGCTGACACCGACGCCAGCACAAACAGCGCTGGCGCCCAGTAGGCATCCACGATCCCCGCCACGGCGGGTGGAAGATGCGTGAACAGCCACGGCGTGCCGCTCTTCACCCATTCCAGCGCCAGCGGATGGACCGGCAGCACCGTGCCGGTACGGCGCGGAAATTCCCCGGGGTCCGACACCAGCGTCTGCCCTTTGTGCACCTCCTCCATCGCCTGCAACAAGGCATAGAGCACGGCGGGATGGATATCCTCCCGCACCACCACATTCACGATCGCCCCCACCAGCGCCACGTCCTGAGGCGGCTGCGGGGCTCGCAGGTCAAACGCCCCTTTGACCAGCGTGGCCGGCTTGAGATAGTCCAGGTTGCGCCCGATGCTGACGTTGTCCACAAAGGAATACAGACGCAAGTCGGGATTGGCGGCGAGACGGCGCACCAGGGGATTGCCCGGCGCCACCATGAAAAATCCGGCGTCGTATTGCCCCCTGTGCATGGCATTGGACGCCTGCTCCAGGGAGCTGTTGGTGAACGACGTGTTGGCCGGCGTCACGCCATACAGCTCCAGCACATCCCGCGTGGCCTGGGCGGTGGCACTGTCCTGTCGCGGCATGATCAGGCGCAGCCCGGCCAGCCCCGCCAAGGTGGCCGGGTCGCGCGTGCTGCGCCGCATGAACAGGAACAAGGGCTGCAATTCAATCGCGCCCGCCGAATTCACTGTCGGATGCTGCGCCGCGTCCACCCGCTGGGCGGTGAAGCCGATCTGCACATCACTGCCCGGGGCGTCCAGCCGATTGATGATGCGCAGGCTGTCTTCCTGATTGCGGACCTCCACCACGATCTTCTTCGTCCGCATGATCTCCGCATAACGGCGCGCATGGGTGTCGAAGGATCCCCCCGGGGGCCCAGCCTGGATCACCACCTTGTCCGGTGGCGTCACACGTTGGCTATTGCCTTCCAGCACCCACCACAGGCCGGCCAGCACCACCAGCACCACCAGACTCATGCGCGACATCACCGGCTCCCTGCATCACCCGCCCCCACGGGCGTCGGACGATGATGGCGAGGGGCCCGGTGTTTGGGGGCGCTCGGACTGCAGTCACGGGAAATCGGAACCGGAAAATCCGCAGCGGTCTGAGCCGCTTGTGGCCGATGCCCCACGGTGGCCGGGTCGCCCAGCCCACTCCGGACGCAAAAAGGCGCCACCCCCGTGAGGAAGCGGCGCCAAGGTCATCCCAAAGGACAACAGCGGATCAGGTGCAGGTCAGGTGCAGGTCACAGATCAGCCGCATCAATTGCGGATCAGGTGATCAAAGGCCGACAGTGCTGCCTTGGCACCATCACCGGCCGCGATGATGATCTGCTTGTACGGAACCGTCGTGGCGTCCCCTGCGGCAAACACACCGGGCACCGAGGTCTGCCCCTTGGCATCCACGATGATCTCGCCGTACTTGGACAGCTCCACCACACCACGCAGCCATTCGGTGTTGGGCACCAGGCCGATCTGCACAAACACGCCTTCCAGCTCCAGGCGGCGAGCTTCGCCGCTGGCACGGTCGGTGTAGTTCAGGCCGTTGAGCTTGCCGTTGGCCCCGGTGAACTCGGTGGTCTGCGCCTGCTTGATGATGGTGACATTGGCGAGGCTTTCCAGCTTCTTCACCAGCACCGCATCCGCACGCAGTTGGTCACCGAACTCCAGCAAGGTGACATGGGCCACCAGGCCGGCCAGGTCGATGGCCGCTTCCACGCCGGAGTTGCCGCCGCCGATCACCGCCACGCGCTTGCCCTTGAACAGCGGGCCATCGCAGTGCGGGCAGTAGGCCACGCCCTTGTTCTTGTATTCCTCTTCGCCCGGCACATTCACATTGCGCCAACGTGCGCCGGTGGAGAGGATGACCGTCTTGCTCTTGAGCGAAGCCCCATTGGCCAGTTGAATCTCGACCAGGCCGCCGGGCGTGGTGGCGGGCACCAGCTTGTCCGCACGCTGCAGGTTCATCACGTCCACGCCGTAATCCTTGACGTGGGACTCCAGCGCCATCGCGAACTTCGGGCCATCGGTCGACAGCACCGAGATGTAGTTCTCGATCGCAAGCGTGTCATTCACCTGGCCACCGAAGCGTTCGGCCGCCACACCGGTGCGGATGCCCTTGCGAGCGGCATACACCGCCGCCGCCGCGCCGGCCGGGCCACCGCCCACCACCAGCACGTCAAAGGCTTCCTTGGCCGACAGCTTGGCCGCGTCCTTGGCACCTGCATTGGTGTCCAGCTTGGCGACGATCTCTTCCACGGTCATGCGGCCAGAGCCAAAGTGCGAGCCGTTCAGGTACACCGCCGGCACGGCCATGATGTCGCGGGCATTCACTTCTTCCTGGAACAGGCCGCCGTCGATGATGACGGTCTTGACGCGGGGGTTCAGCACCGCCATGAGCGACAGCGCCTGCACCACGTCCGGGCAGTTGTGGCAGGACAGGGACATATACACCTCAAAGGCGTAGTCACCGTCCAGGCCCTTGACCTGATCGATGGTGGACGGCTCCACCTTGGGCGGATGGCCACCGGTCCACAGCAGGGCCAGCACCAGCGAGGTGAATTCGTGGCCCAGCGGGATCCCGGCGAAGCGCAGGCTCTGTTCAGTGCCGGTGCGCTTGAGGCTGAAGGAGGGGCGACGGGCGTCGTTGCCATCCAGCTTCAGCGTGATCTTGTCGGACATGCCGTCGATGTCCTGCAGCAGCTGCTTGAGCTGCGTGGAGCTCTCAGAGTCGTTCAGCGAGGCCTCGATTTCGAACGGCAGCGTGACCCGCTCCAGGTAGGCCTTGAGCTGCGCCTTCAGGTTGTCGTCCAACATCGTTACTTCCTTTCTTGCTTGTTTTTTCAAGCGCTAAGCGACTTTGAGAACCGGCCTCCCTGGATCGTTCCGATCCGTCTGAATGATGTCAGGGCGGCCAGCATCCCACCCGCAGGCCGTACAGGCCCGCGAGTGTTGCATTGGCAAAGATTGGGTGAGGACCATCCTCAACCGAATCCGGTGGGGGGCAGAACTTAGATCTTGCCGACCAGGTCCAGCGACGGGGTCAGGGTCTTCTCGCCGTCGTTCCACTTGGCGGGGCAGACTTGGCCCGGGTGCTCGGCCACGTACTTGGCAGCCTTGACCTTGCGCAGGGTTTCCTTGACGTCACGAGCGATCGCGTTGTCGTGCACTTCGGCCGTCTTGATCACGCCTTCCGGGTTGATCACGAAGGTGCCACGCAGGGCCAGACCTTCTTCAGGGATGTGCACGCCGAAGGCGTTGGTCAGGGCGTGGGTGGGGTCACCCACCAGCGGGAACTTGGCCTTGCCGACGGCCGGCGAGGTTTCGTGCCACACCTTGTGCGAGAAGTGCGTGTCGGTGGTCACGATGTAGACCTCGGCACCCAGCTTCTGGAATTCTGCGTAGTTGTCAGCAGCGTCTTCCACTTCGGTCGGGCAGTTGAAGGTGAAGGCGGCCGGCATGAAAATCAGCACAGACCACTTGCCCTTGAGCGACTCTTCCGTCACTTCAATGAACTTGCCGTTGTGGAAGGCTTGTGCCTTGAAGGGTTTGACTTGGGTATTGATCAGGGACATCTCTCGTCTCGCTGTTGGGTTGATGGGATGGACAGATCATAGGGGCGCCATCCCATCGGCGGAGTTGAATTCCCCAATGAGGCTTATTGCTTCAGGCTATTGACGTTGACCATCAATCAACGTCACTTGATAGTCATGATTCATAGGCCAAACCGGCCCAAAGTTCAAGGCCATCGCCCGATCTGAGGCGAATTCAGGCCGTGAAGCCTCAGAGCTGTTCCAACGCCAACAGTTCCTCCACCGTCTGACGGCGGCGGATCAGGCGCACGTCAGCCCCGTCCACCAGCACTTCCGCCGTCAGCGGTCGGCTGTTGTAGTTGCTGGACATGGAAGCCCCATAAGCGCCGGTGTCATGGATCACCAGCAGGTCTCCCACCTGCGCCTGCGGCAGGTCGCGGGTCAGCACCACACCGCCATCGCCCTGGGTGAACACATCCCCGCTTTCGCACAAGGGGCCCGCCACAACGGTGGGCTGCGTGGGTCGCTGGGTGCCATCGGCCGGGATCAGGTCCATGGCGTGGAAGCTTCCATACATCGCGGGGCGCATCAGCTCGTTGAATCCCGCGTCCACCAGCAGGAAGTGCTGACGGCCCTGCTGCTTGACCGCCCGCACCTCGGCCACAAGCACGCCAGCTTCCGCCACCAGGTAGCGGCCGGGCTCCAGTTCCAGCTGCAGCTCATGGCCGATGACCGCCTGCGCCTCGCGCCGGGCCGTGTCCCACAGGCTGAAATAGTGGGCCGGGTCGATGCGTGCGTCGCCGGACTGATAGGGGATGGAGAGGCCACCGCCTGCGGAGATGGCGCTCAGGTCCATGTCGGCGTCCTTCACCTGGCGCACCAGCCCGACCATGGCGCCGCAGACCTCGGCCAGATGGCCATAGTCCACGCCGGAACCGATGTGCATGTGCAGGCCGATCAGGCGCAGCCCCTGTTCACGGATGGCCGCCAGCGCTTGCGGCAGCTGTTCATGCCAGATGCCATGCTTGCTGTGTTCGCCGCCGGTATTGGTCTTGTTGCTATGGCCGTGGCCAAAGCCTGGGTTCAGGCGCAGCCACACTGGATGACCGGGCGACACCTGGCCCAGTTGGGCCAGCATGTCGATGGAACCCGCATTCACCGGCACTTTCGGCTCGCTGACGGTGCGCAGCGTGTCCCGGTCCAGCAGGTCGGCCGTGAAGACGATGTCGGAATGGGCCGCATCGTCACCCTGACCCACGGCGTAACCGGCCGCCAGCGCGCGCAGCACTTCGCCTCGCGACACCGCAT
Source organism: Roseateles sp. SL47 (assembly GCF_026625885.1). NCBI lineage: Bacteria > Pseudomonadati > Pseudomonadota > Betaproteobacteria > Burkholderiales > Sphaerotilaceae > Roseateles > Roseateles sp. SL47. The sequence continues at coordinate 5,603,480 of NZ_CP113068.1, forward strand.
CCACCTTCACCCCCTGCTGCCGCATCAGCCGCAACACATGGGTGTTGGAGCAGGCTTTTTGAGCAAAACGGACAACATCGAACTGTTTCAGGGCGGCGGCACGGTCACGAATGATCTGGGCGTCATACACCCACAACGGAGTGCCGAATCGCTCGGCCAGTTGCTGGAGGAAACGGGCACGGGTGGGGGGCAAGGCTTGCGGCATGGTTTGCAGGGAGATGGGGTGGCACCGGAATGGATGCCGCCAGCATGAACCAATGCGACCATTCATTCAAATGCTTTGATATCGTCACACCATTCATCCCTGATATCCCGAGGCATGCCACTCTCCCATCGCCACATCGAAGTCTTCCGCGCCGTGATGACGGCTGGCAGCGTGACCGGCGCGGCCGAATTGCTGTTCACTTCGCAGCCCACCGTCAGCCGCGAGCTGGCGCGCATGGAAAGCCTGCTCGGTTACGCGCTGTTCGAGCGCGGACCCGGGCGTGTACGGCCCACGGCCCGGGCGTTGGCGCTCTTCGAGGAGGTTCAGCGCGTCTACCAGGGCCTGGACCAGGTGGTCGCCCGTGCCCAGGCGCTGGGGCGAGCCGAAAAAGAGCGGCTGCAGGTGCTGACCCTGCCTGCGCTGGCCCATGCCCTGCTGCCGGCGGCCAGCGCCCGCTGGCTGGCCCGGCATCCGCAGGCCGCGCTCACACTCACGCCGCAGGAGTCTCCGCTGCTGGAGGAATGGATGGGCGCCCAGCGCTTTGACATCGGCCTGAGCGAAGGTTCCGTGCCGGTGCCCGGCACCCACGGTGAGACGCTGGCCGAACTGGACGAGGTGTGTGTGCTGCCTGCGGGCCATCCCCTCGCGGCCAAGCCGGTGCTGGAACCTGGCGATTTCGAGGGGGAGCGGTTTGTCAGCCTGGCGGCCGAAGATCCCTACCGCCGGCAGTTCGACACCCTCTTTGCCGCCGCCGGGGTGCAGCGACGGCTGCAGGTGGAGACCCACAGCGCCATGGCGGTGTGTGCATTGGTCCAGCAGGGTGTGGGCATCGCGCTGGTCAACCCGCTGACGGCCTGGGCTTGTGCCCATCCTCACCCGGCAGCGCCGACGGACGGCCCTCACAGCAGCCCATCCGCAGCCCTCACCGGTTCAGGCGGACTGGTGGTCCGGCCGTTTTCCGTGTCCGTGCCGTTCCGCATCCAGGCGCTGCGCCCTCAGCACCGGCCCACCCAGGCCCTCGCGGACGACTTCATCGCCGCCGTCAAAGACGTGCTGCAGGCGGTACGCACCAAGCACAACGGCCAGCGCTGATGGACAACGCTGGCCGTTGAAGGCGGCGGCAGTGAGGCGCCCGGCTTATTTCTTGGTGACCGCCCGCAATTCAGCGACATTGACAGCGACGTTGACAGCGGCGTTGACCGCAGCATGGTCTGCGGCGTTATTGACGCCTTTGTCTGCGGCGTCGACCGCCACGTTGACGAAGCGCTGACGCACCGACCGTTCAATACCGGCGGCATCCAGCCCGATCTGCGACATCAGCTTGCCGGGCTCACCGTGCTCGATGTAAGCATCCGGCAGCCCCAGTTGCAGCACCGGCAGGCTGAAGCCCTGAGCCTGCAGGCTTTCCATCACGGCACTGCCAGCGCCGCCCATGATGCAGCCGTCTTCGATGGTGACCAGCGCATCATGCGTACGGGCCAGCTCGGCCACCAGTTCGGTGTCCAGCGGCTTGGCAAAACGCATGTTGGCCACGCTGGCGTCCAGCGCCTCGGCCGCCTTCAATGCCGGATGCAGCAGCGTGCCGAAGGCCAGGATGGCCACACGCGGCGCGCCACGGCCATGGGTCTGCGGCTGAGCCGAATGGCGACGCATCTCACCCTTGCCCCAGGGCAGTGCCACCATCTCCTTGGCGATCGGTTCGCCCACGCCCGCCCCACGGGGGTAGCGCACGGTCACCGGACCGTTGTGCAGATGGCCGGTGTAGAGCGCACGGCGGCATTCATTCTCATCCGACGGCGTCAGCACGCTCATGTTGGGAATGCAGCGGGTGAAGGCGATGTCGTAGTTGCCGGCATGGGTGGCCCCATCGGCGCCCACCAGGCCTGCGCGGTCCAGCGCGAACAGCACCGGCAGATTCTGCAGGGCCACGTCGTGGATCAACTGGTCATAGCCGCGCTGCAAGAAGGTGGAGTAGATGGCCACCACCGGCTTCAGGCCCTCGCAAGCCAGGCCACCGGCAAAGGTCACCGCATGCTGTTCGGCAATGCCCACATCGTAATAACGCGTGGGGAAGCGCTTGTGGAACTCCACCATGCCCGAACCTTCGCGCATGGCCGGCGTGATGGCCACCAGCTTGGGATCGGCCTCGGCCATGTCGCACAGCCATTCACCAAACACCTGGGTGAAGGTCTTCTTCGGCGGCGTCGTGGCTGGCTTGATGCCTTCAGCGGGATTAAACGGGGTCGGCCCGTGGTACTTCACCGGGTCGGCCTCGGCCAGCTTGTAGCCCTGCCCCTTGCGGGTGACCACATGCAGGAACTGCGGGCCTTTTTTGTCCCGCAGATTTTCCAGCGTCGGGACCAGGGAATCCAGGTCATGCCCATCGATCGGGCCGACATAGTTGAAGCCGAATTCCTCGAAGATCGTACCGGGCACAAACATGCCCTTGGTGTGCTCTTCAAAGCGGCGCGCAAATTCATACAGCGGCGTGTGCTTGAGCACCGACTTCGCGCCCTCCCGTGCGGCTGCGTAGAACTTGCCGCTCATCAGACGGGTGAAGTACTTGTTCAGCGCGCCCACCGGCGGGCTGATCGACATGTCGTTGTCGTTCAGGATCACCAGCACGTCACCCAGCAGCCCGCCATGGGCCACCCCGGCATTGTTCAGGGCCTCGAAGGCCATGCCGGCCGTCATGGCACCGTCGCCGATGATGGCCACCGCACGGCGGCTCTCACCCTTGATGCGGGCGGCCATCGCCATGCCGTGAGCGGCAGAGATGGAGGTGCTGGAGTGCGCCGTCCCGAAGGTGTCGTATTCGCTCTCGTCACGACGCGGGAAGCCCGAGATGCCGCCCTGCTGGCGCAGCGTGGACATGGCATCACGCCGGCCGGTCAGGATCTTGTGCGGATAAGTCTGGTGCCCCACGTCCCACACCAGCCGGTCGCGGGGGGTGTCGTAGACGAAGTGCAGTGCAATCGTCAGCTCCACCGTGCCGAGGTTGGACGACAGATGGCCGCCGGTTTTGGACACGCTGTCCAGCACATGGCTGCGCACCTCATCCGCCAGTTGGGGCAACTGGCTGCGGGAGAGGCGTCGCACGTCCGCCGGGCTGTTGATGGTGCTCAGCAGCGGCAGCGGGTTCGCAGGGGTGTCACTCATGACCGGACCTTGTTAGTTGTCTCGTTCGACCACCTTGTCAGCCAGCAGGCTGAGCCAGGCGGTGTCGGCCAGTCCGCTGGCCGCCAGGGCCTTGTGGGCCTGGTCGCGCAGCTGGAGCGCATAGCCGCGTGCGGCATCGAGGCCGAGCACGCTGACGTAGGTGGGTTTGTTGCAGTCCTGATCCTTGCCGGCGGTCTTGCCCAGCACTTCGGAGTCCTGGGTGACGTCGAGGATGTCATCCACCACCTGGAAGGCCAGGCCGATGGCGGCGCCGTAGTGGCTCAGGGACTGCCAGGCCACGTCGCTGATGTTGCCACAGGCGGCCCCCATCAACACACTGGCTTGCAGCAGCACGCCGGTTTTGCGGCGATGCATGTCACGCAACTGGGTTTCATCCAGCGGCTTGCCGACGCTGGCCAGGTCGATGGCCTGGCCACCGGCCATGCCGTCATAACCGCTGGCGCGCGCCAGCAGGCGGCACAGCCGGGCCTGCAGGGCCGGCGCCACGCCGGTGTCGGGTGTGAGCACATCAAAGGCCAGGGCCTGCATGGCGTCGCCCGCCAGCATGGCCTGGGCTTCACCGAACTGCACATGCAGCGTCGGCTTGCCACGGCGCAGGACGTCGTTGTCCATGCACGGCATGTCGTCATGCGCCAGCGAATAGGCGTGGATCAGCTCCACGGCGCAGGCCGCACGCATGGCGGCCTCGCGCTCACCGCTCACGGCTTCTGCGGCCGCCAGCACCAGCAACGGACGCAGGCGCTTGCCGGCCCCCAGCACGGCATATCGCATGGCCTCGCCCAGGCCGGCCGGAGCGCTCGGCGGCACCCAGGTTTCCAACGCCTGTTCAACGTCCAGCAGGGACCGCTTCACCCAATGCTCGAACACTCCTGCATCCACTTATGGTTCTCCCCAGGGTCGCATGTCGCCGCCCTCCAGCGCTTGTACTTGTTGTTCAACGACCTGCAGACGGGCACGGCAGAACTTCAACAGCCCGGCGCCACGCTGATAACTGGCCAGCAACTGGTCCAACGGCAATTGCCCGGCTTCCATGGACTGGATCAGCCGCTCAAGCTCATCCACCGCCTGTTCATAACTGGCGGGTTCCGGTCCGACCGTGAGGCCAATCTCGGGCTGCAATGCCGAGCCGGCACTGGTCTGGTCGCTTGCGGAAGGCTTGCTCATTTCAAAACGCGAAAAAACCGATTGTAAGCATCACACCATGGGGGTCCGGGGTCAGACAAAAGAGGGATGTGAATCCAACGCCACAGGCGACCCAACTCGTTACAAGGGAGGTCGTCATGCGCCAACCTTCGCACCATGGTGGACAAGCGAATGTGGGCGGCAAGCGGGCAAGCGGCGGGCCTGACCTGCCCGGCCCACAGCATGGACGGGCCCAGGTACAATTCCCGGTTCCCCTGCGCGACGCGTTGCCTTATTGAGCCTGATCCCATCAAGCCTGACCCCTGGTTGGGTCCTGGGTGGGGTTACGTTTGGCTTCGTATGTCTTCGTTGGGCTGGATGGGGCTCGATTTCTCGATGTGGAGGTCGATGTCGATGTCGATCTAGACGTCGATGTCAATGTCGATCTCGGCCCCCATCTTGGTCCCACGGACACTCGTCGCGAGTTTGTCTTTCACGTCCAACATTCCGGCTTACCCGATCTGGGGGGTAACCGGTCACGGTTGACATTGGTTTCTTGGAGACCCTCTTGGATCATGTCCGACCTGAGCATCCCTCTCAGCGCCCTTGAACGCAGCACGGCCCCCTTTGTCACCCAGCTGCCTGTCACTTCCTACTTCGATGAGGACCTGTTCCGCCGCGAACAGGAGCTGATCTTCCAGCATGGTCCCCGCTACCTGGGGCACGCGCTTGCCGTGCCCGAGGTGGGCGATTACTACGCCCTCCCGCAGGAGGGTGAAGGCCGTGCGCTGGTCCGGCGTGCCGGAGGCCCGCACGGTGTGGAACTCATCTCCAACATCTGCCGTCACCGCCAGGCCTTGATGTTGCGGGGACGCGGCAATACCCGCAGCCACATCGTCTGCCCCCTGCACCGCTGGACCTACGACCTCAAGGGCGAGCTGGTGGGCGCGCCTCACTTCAAGCAGGACCCCTGCCTTCACCTGAACCGCTACGGGGTCCGTGAATGGAACGGCCTGCTGTTTGAGGACAACGGCCGTGACATTGCTGCGGACCTGGCCAAGCTTGGCCCGCGCGGCGCCCTGGACTTCAGCGGCTACCAGCTGGACCGCATTCAAGTACACGAGTGCGACTACAACTGGAAGACCTTCATCGAGGTCTACCTGGAGGACTACCACGTCGGCCCGTTCCATCCCGGCCTGGGCCAGTTTGTCACCTGTGAAGACCTGGCCTGGGAATTCGGCCGCGACTATTCCGTCCAGACCGTGGGCGTGAACAAGGCGCTGACCAAGCCGGGCTCGGCCGTGTATGAAAAGTGGCACCAGCAGGTGCTGGGCTTTGGCAACGGCCAGGCCCCGCAGCAGGGGGCCATCTGGCTGACGTACTACCCCAACATCATGGTGGAGTGCTACCCCAACGTGCTGGTGATCTCCACGCTGTTCCCGCGCGGGCCGCAAAAGACCACCAACATCGTGGAGTTCTATTACCCCGAGGAAATCGTCGCCTTCGAGCGCGATTTTGTGGAAGCCCAGCAGGCCGCCTACATGGAAACCTGCGTGGAGGACGACGAAATCGCCCTGCGCATGGACGCGGGCCGCAAGGCCCTGATGGAGCGGGGCGACAACGAAGTCGGCCCCTACCAGTCGCCCATGGAAGACGGCATGAAGCATTTCCACGAGTGGTATCGCGGCCTGATGGATCGCGGCCCGATGAAGCGCTGAGCTTTCGAGGACGTCCCCGCCCCTGCGGCCGGCATCACCCGGTACGCAGACCGCCCCGACCAGCCGCCCTGCGACTTTGGCACCACGCCCCGCCTCGCGGGGCGTTTCGTTTTGGGCAGAGAATCAGCGCCATGTCTGCTTCCCTTCTGATGGTGCTGGCGACCCTGCTGTTCGCCACCATGGGCGTGTGCGTCAAACTGGCCTCTGCCCAGTACAACGCCGGCGAAATTGTCATGTACCGCGGTCTCGTGGGCACCTTGTTCCTGTTCTCGCTCACGCGGGTCCAGGGGCTCAGCCTCAAGACCAAAGTCCCGGCCATGCACTTCTGGCGCAGCCTATCCGGCGTCATTGCGCTGTCCTTGTGGTTCTACGCCATCAGCAAGCTGCCGCTGGCCACCGCCATGACGCTGAACTACATGTCGTCCATCTGGATGGCGTTGTTCCTCATCGGCGGCGCCGTGATGATGGGCGGCGCACGGGTGGACCCGCGGCTGATCACCACCGTGCTGATCGGCTTTGCAGGCGTGGCGCTGGTGCTGCGGCCCACCATGGGCGAACAGCAGATCTGGCACGGGCTGGCCGGCCTGGCCTCCGGCATGTTGTCGGCCATGGCCTATTTACAGGTCACCGCGCTGGGTCGCGTCGGCGAGCCGGAATACCGCGTGGTTTTCTATTTTTCGATGGGTGGCGCCGTCGCAGGCGCCCTGGTCAGCTTGAGCACACCCGGCGGCTGGCATTCGCACACCTGGTCGGGCGCGGCCCTGCTGCTGGCCGTGGGGGTGTTGGCCACGGGAGCCCAACTGCTGATGACGCGGGCCTACTCGCTGGGCAAACCGCTGGTGAATGCCTCGCTGCAATACCTCGGCATTGTGTTCTCGGCCTTGTACGGAGTGCTGCTGTTTGGCGACCTGCTGTCCTGGCAGTCCTGGGCCGGGATTGCGCTGATTGTGGTGGCCGGTTTGGGCGCTACATTGCTGCGGGCTCGCAATACGCCCAAGGATGAGCAACACTCGGTGAGTGAATCCTGAACCGCATGCTTCGCCCATGACTGACGCCCCCTTCACCAGCCTGATCGATGTGCAGGCCCTCCGTGCCCTGCTGAATGCCACCCACCCGCCGCTGGTGATCGACGTGCGCTTCGATCTGGCCAACACCAGCCTGGGCCAGGAGCACTACCACAGCGCCCACATCCCGGGCGCCCACTACCTGCATCTGGATCATGACCTGAGCGGTCCCAAGCAGGTGGGTGAGGTGTTCCATGGCCGGCACCCGTTGCCCGACCGCGCGGCCTTTGCCAGCCGGATCCGGCAACTGGGTCTCAAGTCCGGCCAGCAAGTGGTGACCTACGACGGCGCGGACGGCATGTATGCAGCCCGCCTGTGGTGGATGCTGCGCTGGTTGGGGCATGAGCCGGTGGCCGTGCTGGATGGCGGATGGGCGGCCTGGCAGGCGGAAGGCGCGGGCAGCGGTGCCGCAGCTTCCGGCTCTGGCAGCAGCCCGGCGGTGATCCCCGAAGGGGATTTCATTCCCGGCGAAGCGTTGGAACAGCCCTGGACCCAACAGGAACTGCTGGCCGCACTGGGCCGGGTGCGCTTGCTGGATGCCCGCGCGGGCGAGCGCTTCCGTGGCGAAGTGGAGCCGCTGGACAAGCAGGCCGGTCACATCCCGGGCGCCAGCAACCGCTTCTTCAAGTCCAACCTGGGCGCGAATGGACGCTTCCGCCCGGCGGCCGAACTGAAGGCCGAGTTTGAAGCCGTGTTGGGTGGGTTCACGGCGGATCAGACGGTGCACCAATGCGGCTCCGGCGTCACCGCCTGCCACAACCTGTTGGCCATGCACCATGCCGGGTTGCGGGGCAGCCGGCTGTACCCGGGCTCGTGGAGTGAATGGAGCGCGGACCCTCGCCTGCCTCTGGCCCGAGGGTGAACAGGCCAAGCCGGCGCGGATGCTGGCCGGGATGCTGCCTCAGCGCACCACCAGCACCGGGAACTGGCAGTGGGTGATGACCTTCTGGGTTTCGCTGCCCAGCAGCAGTGCCTGGAAACCCTTGCGGCCGTGTGAGGCCATCACCAGCAGGTCGGCATGCACCTGACCGGCATGTTCAATGATGGCTTCCCAGGCATGCAGCGCCTCCACGCTCTGGGTGCTGACCTCCACGCCTGCCGCCTGGGCGGCCGTTGCCACCTGGTGCAGCCGCTCCTGGGCGATCCGCTCCTGGGCGTCAAAGAACTCCTGCGGCGGCGTGGGCTGCATCTCCGACACAGCACTGTAGGGAAACGGTTCTTTCACCGTGATGGCAAACAGCCGAGCGCCATGGTGCCGGGCCAGTTGCACGGCCGTCTCGACCGCCTTGGCGGTGATGTCGGAACCGTCAGTCGGAACGAGGATGCGTTGGAACATGGCAGGACTCCTGTGTCGTGACATTGGCAGTCTGGCGCCTTCATGTTGCGTCAGTGGTGACGAATGTCAATCGCCAAGGACCCTGGCCCGGGCCAGCGGACGTCAGTGACTGTGCTTGCCGCCCACCACGATCAGCACAAAGGCAATTCCCACGCCCAGCCATAGCAATTGTAGCGCGGTGTCCTTGAGCGGCAGCCGCCGTTGCAGCTGAGGAATAAGGTCGGCCACCGACACATAAACAAAGCTGCTGGACGCCGCCACCAGCAGGTAGGGGAACATGGCTTCCCAAGGGCCGACGATGAAGTAGCCCAGCAGTCCGCCCGCGACAGCGGCCAGTCCCGACACCGCATTGAAGAACAGCGCCTTGCGCCGCGAGAAACCGGCGTTCAGCAGCACGATGTAGTCGCCCACCTCCTGCGGAATCTCATGCGCAATGATGGCCATGGCGGTCACCCAGCCCAGGTGGTGGTCGGCCAGGAAGGCGGCGGCAATGATGATGCCGTCACAGAAATTGTGGATGCTGTCGCCCACCAGCACCGACAGCCCGCCCCGCCCGGCCTGCTCCCGGTCGAAATGATGGTGATGGTGGTGCCCGTCCCCTTCATGGTGATGGGTGTGGCGGTAGAGCTCGGCCTTCTCCAGCAGGAAGAAGAACATCAGCCCGCCCAGCAGCACCAGGAACAGGGTGTGGGGGTCCGCGCCGGTCTCGAATGCCTCCGGCAGCACATGCAGGAGGGCGGTGGACAGCAGCACCCCGGTGGACAGGCTCACCAGATGTTTGACGATGCGGCCGAGCAAGCCCACCGTGAGCATGGCAGCAATGCCGACGGAGGCGATGCCGCCGGCCAGGGTGACCAGCAGGATATAGAAGAGGGTCATGGACAAAAAAGGCGCACCACGGAGGGTGCGCCGGTATGGGACTTCAAAATTGTCTCAGACTCGTCAAGCCCCTCCCGCCGGAGGGTGGGGCGAGCACCGCCCATCCGAGCGAGGGCGGATGCAAACAAGCGGAGATCAGACCCCGTGCTGTTTGAACCAGGCCAGGCAGCGGCCCCAGCCATCCTTCGCTGCCTCGGCGCGATAGCTGGGCCGATAGTCGGCATGGAACGCGTGGCCGACGTCTTTGTAGACCACGAATTCACTGGCCTTGGCCGCCGCGCTGCCCTGCTGCAGCGCTTCCTGCATCGCTGCGACGCTGGCCATGGGAATGCCGCCATCCTGGCCACCGTACAGCCCCAACACCGGTGCCTTGAGCTGTCCCACCCGATCGATCGGATGTTTGGGGGTCAGCGGCGTGGAGGCCCCTTGCAGACGTCCATACCAGGCCACCCCGGCCTTCACCGAAGGGTTGTGCGCGGCATACAGCCAGGTGATGCGACCGCCCCAGCAGAAGCCGGTGATGCCCAGGTGGCCGGTATTCCCCCCCTGGGCCTTGGCCCAGGCGACGGTGGCGTCCAGATCGCGCAGCACCTGTTCATCCGGGACCTTGCTGATGATGTCGGCCATCAGCCGGGCGATGTCGGTCACGGCCTTGGCGTCCCCTTGCCGCACAAACAGCTCCGGCGCAATGGCGAAGTAGCCCAGCTTGGCAAAACGTCGGGCGACATCCGCAATGTGCTCATGCACACCAAAGATCTCGCTGATCACCAGAATCACCGGCGCGTTTGTCTTGCCTTTGGGCCGAGCGGCATAGGCTGGCAACTTGAAGTCGCCCACCGGCACGGTCACCGGGCCGGCGTCCAGGCCCTCGGTGTCGGTGGTGATGGTTTGTGCGCTCACGGGCAGCACGGCGGCGGCAAAGCCGCTGCCCACGGCGGTGCCGACAAAATCGCGCCGATTGAATGAACGCTTGGGCACCAGGCTGTCGAAGTCTTCGGTCGTCATGCAAGTCTCCTTGGAACGGTCCCGGCGCACCTCAGTGGCGCGAAGACCTGTGTTGAGCATCGAGGACGGTACGGCGGGGCGATTGTAGGGATGCCCTGCTGGGCGAGCCCCCATGCCCCGCCAATGTCCCCCAATGTCCCCCAATGCCCCCCAATGTCCCCCCGGAATGCCGAGCGGAAGAGGTAGGGGTCATCTCTGAACCACAGGGTCATGAAGAACATCCTGTTTCCCCGCGACAATGCACCGCATGAATCAAGCGCAAGTCCCCCCCATCCTGGCCGCCATCGACATGGGTTCCAACAGCTTCCGGTTGGAGATCGCCCATCTGCAGCATGGCCAGTACCGGCGCCAGGACTATCTCAAGGAAACCGTGCGTCTCGGAGCGGGCCTGGACGCGCAGAGCATGCTGACCGAAGAGGCCGCCGAACGCGGGCTGGCCTGCCTGCGCCGTTTCGCGTTGCGGCTGGAAGGTGTGCCTTCGCGCCAGGTGCGCGCCGTGGCCACCCAGACGCTGCGCGAAGCCCGCAACCGCAATGCCTTCCTGGCGCGTGCCCAAGAGGTACTGGGCCATCCCATCGAAGTGATTTCCGGCCGTGAGGAAGCCCGGTTGATCTATGCCGGCGTGTGCCGGTTGCAGGCCTCGGAAGACCCGCGGCTGGTGATCGACATCGGCGGCCGTTCCACCGAAATGATCCTGGGGCGCGGCACCCAGCCTCTGCGCGCGGAATCGTTCCAGGTGGGCAGTGTCAGCCTGTCGATGCGCTTCTTCCCGGAGGGGCTGTTCACCGCTGAGGCCTTCCGGGCCGCCCAGGTGGCCGCCGGGGCCGAGCTGGAGGAAGCATTGACCGAATTCGCCCGCCACACGGCGCAACCTCGCTGGCGTGCGGCGCTGGGCTCGTCCGGTACCGTGGGGGCCGTGGCGCAGATTCTGGCGGCGAATCAGGTGTCGGACGGCACCATCACGCTGGACGGCCTGCGCTGGTGCATCCAGCAATGCCTGGCCGCCGGGCATGTGGACCAGTTGAAGCTGCCGGGCCTGAAGGACGACCGGCGGGCGGTGGTGGCGGGAGGGCTTTGTATCCTCTACACCCTGCTGACGCATTTTGATATTGACCGCCTGACACCGGCCAAGGGCGCCCTGCGCCAGGGCGTGGTGTTTGATCTGGCCGCACGGCTGGACCCGTCGCTGCTGGGCACGGGCCGCGACATGCGGGAGCAATCGGTGGCCGAGTTGCAGCGCCGGTTTGCCATTGACCGGACACAGGCCACCCGGGTGCAGGATGTGGCGCTCAAGGTCCATCAGGCGTTGCTGCCCAAAACGGATGAGGAGCAGCGGCGGGAGCTGGGGTGGGCAGCAGCCCTGCATGAGATTGGCATGATGGTGTCGCACCACGATTTCCACCGGCACAGCGCCTATCTGCTGTCGCATGTGGATGCGCCGGGGTTCTCGCAGAACCAGCTGCGTCGGCTGGGTGACCTGGCGCTGGGGCAACGCGGCGGGCTGCGCAAGCTGGACGACCAGCTGCGCGATGAAAGCCTGATGTGGCAATTGCTGGCCTTGCGGCTGGCGGCCATCAAGTGCCATGCGCGCGGGCAGGTGGATGCCTCGGCGATGCACATCAGCCGCCAGGGGCTGCAGGTGACGATCCGTATGGCCAAGGGCTGGGCGGATGCCCATCCCCGCGCGCATTACCTGCTGCGCGAAGAACAGGAAGCCTGGGCCAAGCTGGGACGGGTGCAGTTGGTGTTGGAGTAGATGGTAGATGGAGCCCCCGGATGAGGGCGCCTAGGGCGCCCTCATCCCGCCCCCCGAGGGGGCTGCGGGCCGCCTTGGTGAGTGGTTTGCCCCCGGCTGGCTGCGCCTAGCCCGGATCTTTCACGAGTAGCGTACTGGATGGGTTCGCGGCGCTGATTTGCTTGTCCGAACGACGATTTGAGGCGCGTCGTGGCCGTTTGCTGCGTTGAGCTTGGTTGATGACACACACCCAGGCGCGATTACCCCTTCCCCGGCTTGGGTTGCGGGCCGGTTTGGTGTCAACGCGCGGGCCAGGCACTGGATGAGTTGCTAGGGGCTGAGGGCGCCAGCAGCGGCCAGGAAGACATGCTTCATCGGGTGAGCCGATGCCAGCAGGACCCGCACGCGGCGGGTGTTGCGCAGCACGGCCGCGCCAATCTTCAGCAGCCTGGTGCGGATGGTGGCGGTGCAGGCCTGGGCCAGCTCGGTGCCTTGCAGCGCCAGTCGGCGCAGGTTGATCATCAAGGTGTACGCCAGCGCCGCCAGCAGCAGCCGCAGCTGGTTGGCCCGGAAGCGGTGGCAACTCGCACGCCGGCCAAACAGATCGAGTTGCGCTTCCTTGATGCGGTTCTCGGCTTCGCCACGGGCGCAGTACCGGCGCTCGTACAGAGCCTTGGGCGATCCCGGCAGGTCGGTGACGATGAAGCGTGGGTTGACACCTTGCTCGCCATGCTCCAGCCGCGCGATGACGCGACGCTCCTTGTCCCAGGTGTGGGCCGCGTACTGGAACTCGCCGAACATCCGTTGCTTGCTGCGCCTGGCAGAGAACTGCTCGGCCAGCGCCAGTTCTGCCAGTGCTACCTGATCGTTCAGACGCGAGTTCTTCTGCAGCCCGATGATGTAGCTCACGCGCCAGCGCTCCAGGCGCTGCAGCACGCGCGGGCGGCAAAACCCCGAGTCCGCCCGCACGATGATCTTGGTCTTCGGCCACGCGCGGCGCAGCGGCACCAGCAAGCGCTTGATCAGCGCACTGACAACGCTGGCCGGGTCCCGGTCGCTGGGGCGCAGCACGCAGGCCAGCAGGTCCTGCCCGGCGAAGACGTACAGCGGCAAGTAGCAGTAGTTGTCGTAGTAGGCGTGGAAGTGGCCGCGCTCTTGCTGGCCGTGCAGCGGCACATGGGTGGCATCGACATCGAGCACCAGCTCCTTGGGCGCCTTGGCGTGGCTGGCGATGAACTGCTGCATCAGCACGTCGTGCAGCACCGCCGCATGTTCGGCCGTGGCCGCCGTCTCCAGGCGGCTGAGCGTGGGCGCGCTGGCCAGCGGCTCGGCACGACCCACGGCCGTTTGCATCAACAGATCGCTGCGCAACACGTTGTGGTCGCACACGTCCGACCAGCCCAGACACAGACCGTAGATGCGCTGCGCCAGCAGGCTGCGCAGGTCGTGCTGGACACTGGCGAGGCGACGCCCGTCGCCCAGCGCCAGGGCAGCCGCGCGGGTCAGACCAAGGCGCTCATCGACCCGCTTGAGCAACAGCACGCCGCCGTCACTGACGATGTCACCACCATCGAAGGCGGCCTGGACTACACGCCTTCCAACCCGTCCGAATTCAACGGTCGCATCGGTACACTTTGGCATCGGCAGTCCTCGGTTTCCATAGGGGGTGAGATACCTATGAAAACGCGCCTCGGCACGAGGCTGCCGACCTGATGCTCATGAAATATCCGGGCTAGGGCGCACCCAGCCGCCCCCCGAGGGGGCTGCGGGCCGCCTTGGTGAGTGGTTTGCCCCCGGCTGGCTGCGCCTAGGGCGCACCCAGCCGCCCCCCGAGGGGGCTGCGGGCCGCCTTGGGAGCGGCCCGGCGGCGGCCCTCTTCGCTTACAGAGAGCCCCGCTTGGGCGACGCTGCGCTCGCCCAAGCGACTATGTGCCAAGAGGCGCGGTGAATATGATCAGCCAGCCTTGGGGACCACCCGTGGCGGCCCTCTTCTCTCACCGGGAGCACCGCTTGGGCGACGCTGCGCTCGCCCAAGCGACTATGTGCCAAGAGGTGCGGTGAATATGATCAGCCAGCCTTGGGGACCACCCGTGGTGGCCCTCTTCTCTCACCGGGAGCACCGCTTGGGCGACGCTGCGCTCGCCCAAGCGACTATGTGCCAAGAGGCGCGGTGAATATGATCAGTCAGCCTTGGGGACCACCCGTGGTGGCCCTCTTCTCTCACCGGGAGCACCGCCTGGGCGACGCTGCGCTCGCCCAGGCGACTGGGTGCCAACCGGCGCGGTGAACAGGATGGGGCGGTAGGGCGGGACTATTCCTCGTCGGCGTGAAAGAGGCGCATGAGGGCTTGCTGGGCGCTGGTGCCGCCGTTGCCGTTGACCCGTTGCGAGGTGCCGTCGGAACGGAGCTGCCAGGCGTCTCGGGTGTCGTGCAGGTAGGGCACCAAACCCTCATCGATGACGCGTTGGCGCAGCTTGGGGTCAAGCACCGGCCAGGCCACTTCGATGCGGCGCAGCATGTTGCGGCTCATCCAGTCCGCACTGGAGAGATACAGCGATTCCTCCGCTTCGGTCTTGCCCCAGCGGAAGTAAAAGATGCGCGAGTGCTCCAGGAAGCGCCCCACGACCGACCGCACCAGGATGTTGTCGGTTTGTCCAGGCAAGCCCGGCGGCAGCATGCAGGCACCACGCACGATGAGGTCAATGCGCGCACCCGCCTGGCCCGCATTGACCAGCGCCTGGATCAGCTCGGCATCCGTCAGCGCATTGATCTTCAACACCACCCGCGCCGGCTCCCCCCGCCGCGCCGCCGCCTCCACCTGCGCCAGCGTCTCACACATGGTGCGATGCAGATTGAACGGCGCCAGCAGCAGCTTGCGCGGCGCCTTGAATTTGGACAGCGACGCCAACTGTCGGAAGACCAGATCCATGTCCGCCGTGAGGTCCGCGTCCGCCGTGAGGTAACCCAGGTCCGTATAGAACCGCGCCGTCTTCGGGTTGTAGTTGCCAGTGGATAGATGCCCGTAGCGCCTCAGGCGCCCACCCTCCCGTCGCGTGATCAGCATCAGCTTCGCATGCGTCTTGAGCCCGACAATCCCATACACCACCTGCGCACCCACCGCTTCCAGCCGCTCCGCCCAGTTGATGTTGGCCTCTTCGTCAAAGCGAGCCTTCAACTCCACCACGGCCAGCACTTCCTTGCCTCGCCGCGCCGCTTCAATCAGCAGGTCCGCCAGCACCGACTGGCTGCCCGTGCGGTAGATGGTCTGCTTGATGGCCAGCACGTCAGGGTCTTCAACCGCCTCACGCAACATCTGCACCACCGGATCAAAGCTCTCGAACGGATGATGCAGCAGGATGTCACCCTTGCTGCGCAGTTTGTCCAGGATGGATTTGCCCCGCGGCAGACGACGCGTCGGCCAGCTGGGTTCGTAGGGCTGGAAGCGCAGCGTCTCCGCATCCGTCTGGTCAATCAGCTCATTGAGCCGCACCAGATTGACCGGCCCATTCACGCGGTAAAGCGCCGCCTCCGGCAATACAAACTGCTCCAGCAGAAAACGCGACAGCTCTTCCGGGCAGGTGTTCACCACCTCCAGCCGCACCGCCCGCCCAAAATGCCGGGTGGTCAGCCCCGACCGCAACGCATGGCGCAGGTTGGCAATCTCTTCTTCATCCACCTCCAGGTCGGAGTCCCGCGTCACGCGGAACTGCGAGAAGGCTTCAACCTGCCGGCCGGGAAACAATTCGTCGAGATGGGCGCGAATGACGCTGGTGAGCAGCACAAAGCTCTGCTTGCCACCGCTGATCTGCGCCGGCAGCTTGATGACACGCGGCAACACCCGCGGCACCTTGACAATGGCGATGCGGGTGTCCCGGCCCAGGGCGTCCTTGCCGGAGAGTCGCGCCACGAAATGCAGCGACTTGTTGGCCACCTGCGGAAATGGATGCGCCGGGTCCAGGCCCACCGGCACCAGCAGCGGCCGCACTTCGCGCTCAAAGAACCGGGCCACCCACGCCCGCTGCTCATCATTGCGGTCCGCATGGTTGAGGATCTGGATGTCACGCTCTCGCAGCGCGGGCATGACCTGGTCGTTGAAGATGCCGTATTGCTGGTCGATCAGCTCATGCGCCGCCCGCGCTACCCGCTCCACATCGCGGGCCGTCACCAGCCCGCTGCCGTCACGCTGCGCATCCAGCATGTCGGCAAAACGGACCTCGAAAAACTCGTCGAGGTTGGAAGAGACGATGCAGATATAGCGCAACCGTTCCAGCAGGGGAACATCACTGCGCTGGGCCTGGGCCAGGACGCGTCGGTTGAACTCGAGGATGGCTTGTTCGCGGTTGAGCAAGGGAACGGCAGGCAAGGTCATGAACCCATTCTATGAATCTATCGTGACAGTCCAATGACCCAAAATGCCCCGCAAGAACCCCAAGAATGCGACGTGAGGTCTCGCCTTCCCGGCACCGGGTCAGGGGAGTTCTGGCGGGTGCAGGTGGACCTGGTTCAGCTCAGGCCGGCGTACGCAAAGCTTCAACCGCCTGCACAGCGGCGTCCGCACGCGCACGCTGGCGTTCGCTCCAGTCCAGGATCTCCAGGTGGCCATCCGGATGCTCCACCAACGCGGTGAGGCTCTCCACCCAGTCCCCATCATTGGCGTAGAGGATGCCGTCAATGTCCCGCAGCTCGGCATGGTGGATGTGGCCACACACAACACCCTGCACACCACGCCTGCGAGCTTCCTTGGCCAGCGCTTCCTCAAAGTCGTTCAGGTAGGACACCGCCCGCTTGACCTTGAGCTTGAGGTATTTGCTCAGGCTCCAATAAGGAAGCCCCAGCCGCGCACGAAGTGAATTGAGATGGCGGTTGAGCTTGAGTGTGAATTCATATGCGGTGTCCCCGACATGCGCCAACCATTTGGCGCACTGAATCACCCCATCAAACAGATCGCCATGGGTCACCCACAGCTTGCGGCCATCCGCCGTTTCATGAATCCACTCATGCGCGACCTCAATGCCGCCAAAGCTGTGATTCAGATACTTGCGGGCAAATTCATCATGGTTGCCCGGCACATAGATCACCCGGCACCCCTTGCGGGCCTTGCGCAGCAGTTTCTGCACCACGTCGTTGTGCGCCTGCGGCCAGTACCAGCTGCGCCGCAGTTGCCAGCCGTCCACGATGTCCCCCACCAGGAAGAGCTGTTCACACTCCACCTCCCGCAGGAACTCCAGCAGCGCCCGCGCCTGGCAGCCGGGAGTGCCCAGATGCAGGTCGGAAATCCACACCGTCCGTACGCGGATGGAGCCGCCCTCCTCCGCCTCCGCAGTGGGCAGTTCGGTGGACACAGCGGCGGCCAAAAGCGTGTCGGTCAGCATGGCCCTGTAGCTTGCGGATGTCCCGTGAAACCTTGATGACCATCCGCCGCCGATAATCCCCCCCATGCATCTCTTGATTCCCCATGCAAGCGCCCAGGAACCGCACGTTGAGGCGGTGCTGCGCGAACTGGAACTGCCGGCCCTGAGTCAGTTGCTGGGCCTGCTGACCGCCGCCGAGACCTTGGGCGATGACGACCATGCTCCCCTGCCGCCACACGAGCTGGCGCTGGCCCGCTTGCGGGGCGTGACCGACGCCGCTCCGCCCCTGGCGGCCTGGCGCCTGCGCGCCGCCGGCATCGAGCCGGGTGATGCCGTCTGGGCGCTGGTCACCCCCATCCACCTGGCCGTGGGCACCGACCAGGTCACGGCCCTGGCCCCCGCCACGCTGGGCCTGACCGATGACGACTCCCGCGCCTTGCTGGCCGCGCTCACGCCCAGCGTCTTCCCGGCGGAAGAAGGCTGGGCCACCCACTGGTTGGCCGCAGACACCTGGGCCGTGGCCCATCCCTCACTCGACGGGCAGGAAGCCGCCAGCCCGGACCGCATCCTGAACCGCGCGGTGGAGACGTGGATGCCGCGCAGCCGGCGTCTGCGGACCTTGTTGAATGAACTTCAGATGGTGTTACACGGCTTGCCGCTGAACCAGGAACGGGACGCCCGAGGGCTGCGTCTGATCAATGCCGCCTGGGTGAGCGGCTGCGGCCGGGACCGGGGCCATGCCCTGCCCGACGATCTGCTGGTGGACACCCGCCTGCGCGGCCCGATGATCAGCGGGGACCTTCATGCCTGGAGCGAGGCCTGGAAGGCGCTGGATGCCGGGCTGCTGTCCGAGGCGCTGCACCATGTGCGCGGCGGTGGTGCCCTGCAGCTCACCTTGTGTGGTGACCATGCGGCCCGCCGCTGGGAGCGGCGGCCGGCCGGCGGCTGGCAACGGCTGAAGGAACGTTTCACCCCCACCCAGGTGGCGGTGGTGCAAGCGCTGGAGGGCCTATGAGCACCCTGCCGGTTTCTCCCTCGACTGGGCCCGCCACCGTGGCGCCCGGCGCGGCGGCTCCAGTGCAACGCGGCCCGCACAGCCCCCGCATCCTGACCCGCGATGTCCCGCCGGATCAGGTCTTCGCCCTTGAGCAGGCAGGCCTGTCGCCGCTGCTGGCGCGTCTGCTCGCAGCCCGTGGCGTGGTGTCCGCCCATGAGCTGGATGCCGATCTCAAACATCTGCTGCCGCCCGATGGCCTGCTCGGCATCCAGGCTGCCGCGACCCTGCTGGCGGATGCACTGACCGGCGGCGACCGAATCTGCGTCGTGGCCGATTACGACTGCGACGGCGCCACCGCCTGCGCGGTGATGCTGCGGGGCCTGGCGATGCTGGGCGCGCGGCCGGGCAGCGTCTGTTATGTGGTGCCCGACCGGGCCGTACACGGCTACGGCCTCACGCCCACCATCGTGGATCTGGCCATGGAGCACCAGCCCCGGCTGCTGGTCACCGTGGACAACGGCATTGCCAGCCATGCGGGTGTGGCCCATGCCCGCACGCTCGGCTTGAAGGTGCTGGTCACCGACCACCACCTGCCCGCCGTGGATGCCGATGGCGTGGCCACAGTGCCCGAGGCGGATGCCTTGGTGAACCCCAACCAGCCGGGCTGCACCTTCCCCAGCAAGAACATGGCGGGCGTGGGCGTTGCTTTTTATGTGCTGCTGGCCCTGCGCGGCGAAATGCGCCGTCGCGGCGCTTATGCCGATGGCGTCCAGCCTCGCCTCGATGGTCTGTTGGATCTGGTGGCCCTGGGCACGGTGGCGGACGTTGTCCGCCTGGATGCCAACAACCGCCGCCTGGTGGCGCAGGGTCTGCGCCGCATGCGTGCGGGCCGCATGCAGCCCGGAGTGGCAGCCCTGTTCACGGCAGCAGCGCGCGACCCGCTGCGGGCCAACAGTTTTGATCTGGGCTTTGCGCTGGGGCCTCGCATCAACGCGGCGGGCCGCCTGGCCGACATGACCATGGGCATCACCTGCCTCACCACCGAGGACAGCACTCAGGCCCTGGAACTGGCCAAGGAGCTGGACCGCATCAACCGCGAGCGCCGCGAGATTGAAGCGGGCATGCAGGAACAGGCGCTGGCCCTGCTGGAACGGCTGATGGACGACCCGCGGCTCAACGGCTCACCGCCCCCCGCGCTAGCCCTGTTCGACGAGGACTTCCACGAAGGCGTCGTCGGCATCGTGGCCTCGCGCATCAAGGACCGGCTGCACCGGCCGGTGTTTGTGTTTGCCCGCGGCGCGGATGGCCAGCTCAAGGGCTCCGGCCGCTCGATCGCCGGCTTTCATCTGCGGGACGCGCTGGACCTGGTCTCCAAACGCCATCCGGATCTGCTGAAGAAATTCGGGGGCCATGCCATGGCCGCCGGCTGCACACTGGCACCGGGGGGTGTGGAGGCCTTTGCGGGCGCCTTTGAGCAGGTGGCACGGGAGTGGCTGGATGAAGCCGCGCTCACCCGCACCCTGCGCACCGACGGCCCTTTGCCGCCCGAAGCCTTCTGCCCGGAGACGGTGCAGGAGCTGGAGGCGCAGGTCTGGGGCCAGGCCTTTGAAGCCCCGTTGTTCTGCGACCGGGTACAGGTGGTGCATCAGCGCATCGTGGGGGAGCGCCACCTCAAGCTGCGGCTGCGCCAAGGCGCGCTGCTGCGGGATGCGATCTGGTTCGGGCGCACCGAATCCCTGCCGGATCAGGTCACCCTGGCCTATCGGCTCAGCCTGGATGAATACCAGGGTCAGCAACGGGTGCAGATGGTGGTGGAAGCGATGGCGGACTGAGCGGGCGGGCGCGCTCCCTTCAGCCCTGCGCTCCCAGCGAGCGCCGCACCCATTCCACAATCGCCTGCGCGGGCATGGCGCCCGCCTGCCGCGCCACTTCCTGGCCATCCAGGAACAGCAGCAGCGTGGGAATGCTCCGAATCCCATACTGCGCGCTCTGGCGCGGTGCCTGATCGGTATCCAGCTTGATGAAGCGGACCTCCGGCAGCACCTCTGCAGCCTTCTCGAAATGCGGCGCCATGCTGCGGCAGGGCCCGCACCAGGCGGCCCAGCAGTCCACCACCACCGGCAGTTCGGTACCGGCCACAAAGCGGTCAAACACATCGGCCGACACGTCCATCGGCTTGGCGGCCATCAGCGGTGTGCTGCATTTGCCGCAGTCCGGCGCATCGGCCAGCCGCTCGCGCGGAACGCGGTTCTTGGCACCGCAGGCGGGGCACACGATGTGCAGGCTCAGGACTTGAGAGTTCGTATCCATGACAAAGCAGGCGCAATTCAGATGCCGCTCATGATGCCCAACTCTCCGTCCGCACGGCTCCCCCGATTGGAGGCGGTCGTGGGGGGAGGGGGCCCTCACAAGCAAGCCGCTTGCAGACCTTGTCCACCCGCGAGGCCCGGACGACGGACACCCCGGACTGCGGTTTCGCATCGATTCGTGACTTCCTCACGACAAATCGTCACAGGTAACAAGTTGTCAACGGGATGACACAGGAGGCCCTAAAAATCGGGACAGCGCCTTCGTGTCATCACCATGCCATCTACCCACCTGCTGCCGCCCGACCCCCTTGAGGTCGTGCTGTCCTCCATCATCCGCGATGGCCGGCTGGACATTCATTTCCAGCCCTTGGTGGAGGTGGACCGGGCCCAGATCCTGGGCTTTGAGGCCCTGACCCGGGGCCCGGCCGACACGGCGCTGCAGTCCCCGCTGGTGCTGTTTGAAACCGCCGCCCGCTTCGACCGCCTGGTGGAGCTGGAGCGGCTGGTGGTGCGGCGGGCGCTGCGGCGGTTCAAGGAGCTGAACCTGCCCGGGCAGCTCTTCCTGAATCTCACTGCCGACACCCTGCTGGCCACGGGTGAACGTGGCGCCCTGATCGCCCGTGAATTCGCGCAGTTGGACCTGCCGGCCTCCCGGGTCGTCATCGAACTCACAGAAACCCGCCCGATCCTGGAACCGGAACGTCTGCAGGACAGCATGCGCAGCCTGCGCGAGCTGGGGTTTGTGGTCGCCCTGGACGATCTGGGGGAGGGTTTTGCCAGCCTGAAACGCTGGATGGACATCCGCCCGGACTTCGTCAAGATCGACCGGCATTTCATCGACGGTATTGCACAGGACCCGCTGAAACAGCAGTTTGTCCGCTCCATCCTGGAAATGGCGGCCTCCAGTGGCTGCACGGTCGTGGCCGAGGGTCTGGAGCAGCTCAGTGATCTGACGGTGCTGCGCCGCCTGGGGGTGCCGGTCTGCCAGGGCTATTTGCTGGCCCGGCCCTGCGCCACCCCGCGGCCCGCCCTGCGCGCCGAAGTGGACGCCCTGTTGGCGCCCGAGCACCGTCGCCGCAGCGCCGACTGGATGCGACTGCCGCCGGACGCCATCACCACCGCCGCCCAACTGGCCCGTCGCAGCCACACCGTCACGCCGAGATTGTCCTGCCAGGCGGTGGTGGACATGTTCCAGCGCGACGAGCAGCTGTTTTCGATGCCGGTGCTGGATGCGGACAACCGCCCGATCGGCCTGCTGCGCTCGCTGCAGGTGCTCAAGCGCAGTGCAGAGCGCTATTTCATGGACATCCATGAAAAGCGCAGCTGTACCGCGCTGATGGATGCGCAGCCGCTGATCTTCGACGCCAGCACCTCGCTGCGCGACATGAGCGAAGCCATCGCCAGCCTGGATGACCGCTTGATGGTGGATGGCTTCATCGTGACCCGCGAGGGAGAGTATTTCGGGACCGGTCGCAGCACCGACCTGCTCAAGGCCGTGTCCGACCTGCAGGTACACAGCGCGCGCTATGCCAACCCGCTGACCCTGCTGCCGGGCAATGTGCCCACCGACCAGCACTTGGACGCCCTGCTGCATGAAGGCCGCGACTTCGTGGCGGTGGCCTGGGACATCGACCATTTCAAGCCCTTCAACGATGTCTACGGCTATGCGGCGGGCGACGACATCATCAAGCTGTGCGCGCAGATCCTGCTCACGGCCGTCGACCCCGACCTGGACTTTGTGGGCCATATCGGCGGCGACGACTTCGTCATGGTGCTCAGCTCCGATGACTGGACGGCACGGCTGCAGCAGGTCTGCCGGGAGTTCGACCGTCAGGTGCGCCCCTTTTTCTCGGCCGAGCATCTGGCCCTGGGCGGCTACATCACCCTGAACCGGCAGAACCAGGAGTCCTTCAACCCGCTGCCCACCCTGAGCGCCGGGGTGGTCCAGGTGCAGCCGGGCACGTTTGATGGCGTACGGGCCCTTTCTGCCGCGCTGGCCGAGCCCAAGCATGTGGCCAAGTGCGGCACGGGCCCCAGCCGCTATTTTGTGGATCGTCGGCGGGGTTTCCACCACACTGACGACTCGACCCTGGCAGGGCTCCTAGAATCGGTGGGGTGAACACACCTCTGCATGCCTTGTCCAATGTTGATCTGCACTGCCATTCGGTGGTGTCGGACGGTACGCTGACGCCGGAACTCCTGGCCGCCAGGGCCAAGGCCCACGGTGTGGAACTCTGGGCCCTGACCGACCACGACGAGATCGGCGGGCAGCAGCGTGCCCTGGCAGCGGCGCAGGCCCGGGGCTTGCCCTATCTCACCGGTGTGGAGGTCTCGGTGACCTTCGCCGGCAAGGTGGTGCATATCGTGGGCTTGGGGTTCGATCATCAAAACGATCAGCTGCTCAGCGGCCTGCGGGCCACCCGCGGGGGCCGTGGTGCTCGGGCGCAGGAAATGTCCAACGACCTGGCGCGGGTCGGCATTGCGGGTGCCTATGAAGGCGCTCTTCAATACGCGGGCAACCCGGAGCTGATCTCCCGCACCCATTTCGCCCGGTTCCTGGTGGAAGCCGGGCATTGCAGCGATGTGCCCGAAGTGTTCCGCCGCTATCTCACCGAAGGCAAGCCCGGTTATGTGCCCCACAAATGGGCCACCCTGGGCGACACGGTGCGCTGGATCCGCGAAGCCGGCGGCGTGGCGGTGATTGCCCACCCGGGCCGCTACGGCTTCACCCCCACCGAGGAATATGCGCTGATCACCGAATTCATGGGCCACGGCGGCCGTGGCATTGAAGTGGTCACTGGCAGCCACACCGCCGCTGACGTGCTGCAGTACACCGAAACCGCGCTGGAATTCGGGCTGCTGGCCTCACGGGGATCGGACTTCCATAGTCCGACAGAAAGCCGGGTGGATCTGGGCAAGCTGGAAGAGCATCTCTCCGGCCGTCTCACCCCGGTGTGGGACCTTCTTCAAGACCGCATCCACTGGCCAATGGCCCACTGAGGCAAGCATGGCCCAGATCTTTGAAGTTCATCCCGACAACCCGCAGGCCCGGTTCCTCCGGCAGGCGGCGCAGATCCTCGACCAGGGCGGCATCGGCGCCATTCCCACCGACTCCAGTTATGCCCTGGTGTGCAGGCTGGACGACAAGGCCGCCGCTGAAGCGCTGCGGCGCATCCGGGGCGTGGACGACAAGCACCACATGACCCTGCTGTGCCGCGACCTCAGCGAGCTGGGCAGTTATGCACGCGTGGACAACAAGCAGTACCGCTTGCTCAAGAACGCCACGCCGGGACCGTTCACTTTCATCCTGGAAGCCACCAAGGAAGTGCCTCGTCGCTTGTCCCACCCGTCGCGCCGCACCATCGGCCTGCGGGTGCCGGACCATCGGGTCACACAGGAGTTGCTGGCCCTCATCGGCCAGCCGCTGCTGGCCACGACGCTGATCCCGCCGGGCGAACAGGAGCCTCTGAACGACCCGGACGACATCACGCAGCGCTACGACAAGCTGATCCAGGTGATCATCAATGCCGGCGCCTGCACCATGCAGCCGACCACCGTGGTGGACCTCACCGAAGAACCGCCCGTGCTGGTGCGGCGCGGCTGTGGCGATCCGGCCTGTCTGGGCCTGGAATTGCAGGAAGCTGAGGGAAGCTGAGGGAAGATAAGGCCTGAGGCTGATGCGCTGCATCGGTCCACTCAGGGAGTCTTGTTCATGTCCGACCCATCATCCAACGGCCTGCACTTTCACAACCCATCGAGCGTCCATGCGCCGCTGGGGCTTTACAGCCACACCGTCCGCGTGCCTGCGGGCACCGAACTGATCTACTGCTCCGGCCAGCTTGGGGTAAGGCCGGACGGCAGCACACCGGCCACCATGGCCGAACAGGCCGATCAGGTCTTTGCCAACCTCGTGGCGCTGGCGCGGGCCAATGGCTGCGAGGCCACCGACATCGTCAAACTCACCACCTTCATGGTGGCCGGGCAGGATGGTGATGCCGTCCGTGCGGCCCGTCGCAAATATCTGGGGGACCACCGGCCAGCCTCGACGGCTGTGTTCGTGCCGGCCCTGGTCGAGCCGATCTGGCTGGTGGAAGTGGAAGCCGTGCTGGCACGCCGCGTCGGCTGACACGGCGCCCCTCCCCCGGAAACAACAAGAGCCTCGCCGGCATGACGCCCGCGAGGCTCTTTGTTTGGGTGATGGGGGGCTGGGTGCCGGGCTCAGACGGCGGCGGTCACCACGATCTCGATCTTCCACTCCGGCTTGGCCAGATGGGCCTGCACCGTGGCACGTGGCGGCGTGTGGCCAGCGGGCACCCAGGCGTCCCAGGCTTCGTTCATGCCCGGCAGATCGGCCAGATCCTTGATGTAGAGCTGGGCGCGCAGGATACGGGTCTTGTCGGTGCCGGCACGGGCCAGCAGGCGATCGATCATGCCCAGCACCTGGGTGGTCTGGCCCTTGATGTCCTGGGTGGCGTCTTCCGGCACCTGGCCGGCCAGATAAACCACGCCGTTGTGCACGGCCATCTCCGACAGGCGGGCGCCGACGTCAAAGCGTTCGATGTTGCTCATTTGCTGTGATGCTTGTGTGAGGTGGAGTGGCGGGCCTTGCTGCCTTTGGCCGCTTGGGCGCCGGCAGCCTTCTGGCCCAGCTTGCTTTCCGTGCCCGCCATCAGCTTGCGGATGTTGGCCTCATGGCGCCAGATCAGCAGCAGACTCATCACCACGATGGCGATCAGCTCCGGCCCCACGCCCCAGATCAGCATCTGATAGAAGGGCGCAAACAGGGCTGCGGCGATGGAGGCGAGCGACGAATAACGGAAGAAGTAGGCAATGATGATCCAGGTGAGCAACGTCGCCAGGCCCAGCCAGGGATTGATGGCCAGCAGCACACCGGCTGCGGTGGCCACGCCCTTGCCCCCCTGGAAGCGGAAGAACACCGGCCACAGGTGGCCGATGAAGGCCGCCAGGCCCACCAGCGAGGCCACCCCCTCCTCCATGCCGTAGTTGCCGCCAAAGCGCTGCACCAGCAGCACAGGGACGGTGCCCTTGAGGGCATCCAACACCAGCGTCAGGATGGCGGCGGCCTTGTTGCCGGAGCGCAGCACATTGGTCGCGCCCGGGTTGCCCGACCCATAGCTGCGCGGATCCGACAACCCCATCAGGCGGCTGATGATCACCGCAAACGACAGGGAACCAAAGAGATATCCGGCCAGGATGGCCAGAACAGAAAACAGGACGTCTTGCATGGGGCGTTATTCTGCCCCGGACTGCAGCGCACACTCGACCGGCCGCGCGGCGAGCAACTCCGTCAAAACCCTCGGTTCGATGCTCACCAGGTAGCCACGCCGGCCCCCGTTGATCAGGATGCGGGGCAAGATGAGGATGCCGGCCTCCACAAACACCGGCATGTCCTTGCGGGTACCAAACGGCGAGGTGCCCCCCACCAGATAGCCGCTGTGGCGCTGCGCCACATCCGGTTTGCACGGCTCGACCTTCTTGCAGGGAATCTGGCGGGCCAATTCCTTGAGGCTGACGGTGCAGTCGCCGTGCATCAGCACGATCAGCGGCTGTGCTTTTTCGTCCTGCATCACCAGCGTCTTCACCACTTCATGCTCGGGCACCCCGAGCTGGCGTGACGATTCGGCGGTGCCGCCGTGGTCGACATAGTCGTACACATGCTCGCCAAAGGCGACCCGATGCTGCCGCAGCCACTGGGTGGCCGGCGTTTCGCTGACGTGAGAACCCTTTTTGCTCATGGCCCTGGATTGTGAATCAGGCGGTGGGCAGCCGCTTGTACAGGATTGCTGCAGGCAGGCGGCCGGCGCAGGAACTGCGCTGCTGCCATGAACTGGCAGGGGTGAGCGGTTAGGCTGCGACTCTCCAGAAAGATCGTCATGCCGCTCGACACCTCCGCTCCCCTGCTCAAGGACCTGATCAATCCCGCCGCGCTGACCCGTGTGGCCGCGCTGTTCGGCGAACTGTCGCCCGGCTTCGACCGACGCCGCTTCATGGCCGCCGCCTCTGCGGGCCTGGACGATCTCTCCATTCTGCAACGCGTGCATCGCGTGGCGGAAAGCCTGGCGCTGGCCCTGCCGGGACGCTATGCCGACCAATTGGGCCTGGTGGTGGAGGCCGGCCCACGGCTCAGCGGCGCCTTCCTGAACATGGCGCTGGGAGACTTCGTGGCGACCTATGGCCTGGCGGACCCCACCCGGTCGCTCAAGGCTTTGCGCCGGCTGACCCCTTACGGCACCGCCGA
Organism: Roseateles sp. SL47; assembly: GCF_026625885.1. Classification (NCBI taxonomy): domain Bacteria; kingdom Pseudomonadati; phylum Pseudomonadota; class Betaproteobacteria; order Burkholderiales; family Sphaerotilaceae; genus Roseateles; species Roseateles sp. SL47. The sequence goes on from NZ_CP113068.1 coordinate 5,630,640, forward strand.
GTTTGCCGTCCGTCCGTTCCTGCGCCAGGATCTGGCTGGCACCTTGCGTACGTTGCAAGGCTGGACCGAGGATCGCAATGAGCATGTGCGCCGTCTGGCCAGCGAAGGCTGCCGCCCTCGGCTGCCCTGGTCCTTCCGCCTGGACGCGCTGGTGGCGGACCCGACGCCCCTGGCGCCGCTGCTGCGATCGCTGCGGCAGGACAGCAGCCTCTACGTGCGCCGCTCCGTGGCCAACAGCCTCAACGACGTCACCAAGGACCATGCCGACTGGGTCTTCGACCATGTGGCGGATTGGGAGTTGGACCATGCCCACTGCGCCTGGATCGTCAAACATGCGCTGCGCAGCCAGATCAAGAAGGGCGACCCACGAGCGCTGCGATTGATTGGTGCCAGCGACGGCGCGGAAGTCGCCATTGACGATCTCTCCATCAGCCCCTCGCAGGTGGCGCTGGGGGGTGAGGTGGAGATCGCGTTTGAATTGCGGTCGCTGGCGCCTGTCGACCAGCGCCTGGTGGTGGACTACGTGGTCCATTACGTGAAGAAGAACGGCTCCCCCTCCCCCAAGGTCTTCAAGCTCAAGACGGTGTCGCTGGCAGCGGGTAGCACGCTGCCCATCCGGATTCGCCGGGCCCTGCGCAACTTCAGCACGCGGGTGCATTACGCCGGGGACCATCGGGTGGATGTGATGGTGAACGGGCAACGGATGGCCAGCGGCGGGTTCACGCTGACGGTCTGAGCGGATCTGGCGGGCTGCGGTGCTCGGTGAGGGCCTGGTCGGCGAGTGGCGATCGGCGAGCGGCGAGCGGCGAGCGGTGCTTGGTGCTTGGTGCTTGGTGCTTGGTGCTTGGTGCTGGTCTGGGTGGACCATTGAGTTCGTTGATTCGCTTGCCGCCGAGAAATTATTGTTTTACAGTAATTTCTTACCAAAGCACGGTAAGTGACATGACTCCACCTCCGCTCAGCACCGCGACGCCACGACTGCTGTGGATCTCTCGTGGCGTGCGTGCCCTGGCCCTCATCGGCATGGTCGGGATCGTGGGGTATGGACTGGCCTTCTGGACCGATGCGGACTGGGTGCGCAAGGTCGCCACCGAGCAATGGAAACTCACTGCCGGTTCCGTGCCGATGGACGGCCTGGCGCGGCTGCGCGGTGCCGTGGGCAGCGCGCCGGGCTTTGCATTGGCACTGTGGGCGCTGTGGCAGCTCTGGGCCTTGTTCGGCTGGTATGGCCGGGGGGAGGTCTTCCATCCCGCCGCCATCCACCATCTGCGGCGCTTCGGGCAGGCGGTGATCATCATGGCGCCGGTGATGGCAATCACCGACACGATCACGGTGCTGGCGCTGACGCTGTCCAATCCCCCCGGGCACCGCATCCTGATGCTGCAGATCGGCAGCGAGCACTATGTGCAGTTGCTGCTGGGCCTGGTGCTGCTGGCCATCGGGCAGGTGATGAGCGAGGCGCAACGCATGGCGCAGGAGAACGCGGAGTTCGTCTGAATGCCGTCCGCCCATCCCTGGCTTGAGCCTCCCGCCACCGCCCCACGTTCGCACATATTCGCCCCACGCTCGTCCACAGCCGCCTCACGCTCGCCCTGCACGTCCCACCATGCCCATCATCGTCCGACTCGATGTGATGCTTGCCCAGCGCAAGATGCGCTCCAAGGAATTGGCGGAAGCCATCGGCATCACCGAGGCCAACCTGTCGCTGCTGAAGTCCGGCAAGGTGCGCGGGGTGCGCTTCGACACCTTGTCGCGCATCTGCGAAGTGCTGCAGTGCCAGCCGGGCGATCTGCTGGTGCATGAGGCCGGGGAGCATGGGTCCGCTGAGCACGATGAAGACGACGAAGGTCTGACCATCAGGGGCCCAAGGGAGTGAACCACATGCAGGCCGCTCACATGCTGACGCCGCCACCGGCCGCTGGTTTTCCATCCTCGTTGTCGAGTTCGTTTTCAGATCCGTTGTTGCATCGGGCTCGCTGGCGATGGATGCTCGCCGTGCTGGTGGGGCATGTGCTGTTGCTGATGTGGCTCGCCGCCTCCGCGCCAACATTGAATGAACCGGCTGCACGGACGGCGCCCCATGCGCAGCAGCAGCCGCGCTCGTCGGTGCGCATGGTGACGGTGATGCTGCCGCCCCTGCCCCACGACGCTCGGCGGGTGTCCCGTTCGCAAGCCCAGCTTCAGACTCCGGTTCAGACCCAGCGTCAGGTCCAGTCGCTGGCCACGCGCCGCAGTGCGCACCCCGCGCCAGCGGCCATGACTGCTGACGCTGCGGCGCCCCCCATGGCGCCTTCAGCCCGACACATCACGGCATCGGCGCCAGGTGATCTCGGCGCTCCCTCGACGCCTGCCGCTCCCACTGCGGCAACACTCCCGGCATCGGCGCCCCTTTCACACCTGGCCGCAGCCTCGGCGTCACCTGCCGCTTCTGCACCGCTGGCATCAGCCTCGGGCCCCAGCGGCCGCGACCTGATGCAGGGTGAAGCCACCCGTCTGGCCATCCGCCAGGCCACGCGCGGCACGCCACTGCTCTCCGAGCGGGCCGACCAGGCCAGCCAGGCCCCCGAACGGCTGGACGCGACTGCTCGACTGGGACGTGACATCAAGGAGGCCGGTGCGGGAGACTGCCTGAAAGGCGAATATGCCGGTGCCGGCATGGGCCTGCTGAGTGCGCCCTTCCTGCTCCTGGCCAAGGCGCGTGGACGATGCGCCAAGTAAGCCGCCATCGACGATGCCCCTCCCCCTTCGTGCCCCAACCGCGCCTCGTGCGCTTCTGCTCATGCAAGCTGTGAAGACTTCACCTGCCCTCTTTGCCGTGCGCCCGGACTCACTCTGGCGCATGCCAGCATTGGTCATGGCCACGCTGATGGCGCAAGCCGCTGGAGCGCAGACGGCGCAGCCGCCACGGCTCGCCGCGCCAGCGCCCGTGGCGACATCGGCAGCGCCAGCAGCGACAGCCGCGCCAGCAGCGGCAACAGCAACAGCAACAGCAACAGCAACAGCAACAGCAACAGCAACAGCAACAGTAGCAGCAGCGACAGCACCAGCAGCACCTGCGGCGTCAGAGGGGGCGACATCGGGATCGACCGATGAAGGCCCACAAGCACTTCCCACCGTGCAGACGCGCATGCAAAAGGGCGATCTCATGCCCTACAAGCAGCTCAACGAGGTCTTGCTCGCATTGAAGACCCAGGGCGAGGGACTTTTTGTCAGCCGGCTGCGGCTGCGCCCCTTGGACAAGAACCATCCGCTGCCGACTTCGGCCAAGCTGGTGCTGATGGATGATGAACGGCTCATCAACATCCCGGTCGATGCAGAGGGACGCTTCGAGCTGCCCACCTTCCCGAAGGAAGAGGCGCAGAAGTTGGAGCTGGGCACCAATCTTTCCAAAGGCTCCAGCAGCATCCAGCTGCGCATCGACCTCACCACGCCTCCCGACCGTCTGGACATGGCCACCGTGCGCCGGGTGGTGCGCGTGGGGCAGCACCTGCGCAACGAACTGCTGCCCTGGTATGTGCGCTGGCTGGTGCCGCAGATCGATGGCGTGCTGATCTGCAGCAGCAAGCCGGACTGGCAACTGGCCTGGACCGAATCCGGCCAGGGCTGGGTATTGCCGCTGCAGGCCGATGCCAGTCTGCGCGAACCGGACACGGACAAGGCCCAGACCTCGCGGCCCTGCACCTCGCTGTCGGGTCAGGAGCAGTGGCCGGACAACGCGCGGCTGCAGTCACCGGCAGACCAGCAGCCCAAGCTCTACATCAAGCTGCGGCAGACGAAGCCGTCTTGAGCCGACCGGGCATCACCGTGAGCGGGGTCCCAGCCCCCGGCATCAATGCATGAGCTTGAGCGTCACCACACCAGCCACGATCAGCCCCACACCGATGAAGCGCCCGAGGCTTGCGGGGTCTCCATAGGCCAGCACGCCCACGGCGAAAGCACCCGCCGCGCCGATGCCGGTCCAGACGGCGTAGGCCGTGCCCATGGGAATGGTCTTCTGGGCCAGCCACAACATGAAGCCACTGCCGGAGATGCAGATCGCGGCCAGGAAGAAGCCCAGACCACGATATTGGGAAGTCTGGGCCAACTTGAGTCCGACCGGCCAGCCGATCTCGAGAAGACCGGCCACAAAGAGATAGATCCAGCTCATGGTGCCTGCGCATGTCCAGCGAATGTGTCGCCGCGATGCTAGCGCCATTCGGTCAAGGCGATCGGTCAAGGCAATCGGTCAAGGCAATCGCTCACCACATTCGCTCGGCACGTTCGCTCGGCACGTTCGCTCACCACATTCGCTCAGCGGCCAGCGGACACACGCATTCCGGTCTCGCGAAACACCTGTCGCGCCTGCTCGGGCTCGCATCGGCACTCCCCACAGCCCTTGGACAGATCGATTCATTTTCATCCCCTCACTGCAGCCGGAACTGCCCCACCACCTCGGCCAATTGACGCGCCTGCTCCCGAAGACTCTGCGCTGCGGCGGAGGACTGCTCCACCAGCGCAGCGTTCTGCTGCGTCATCTGGTCCAGCTGGCCCACGGCGACATTGACCTGCACGATGCCCTGGTTCTGCTCCTGGGTGGCGACGGCAATCTCGCCCACGATGTCGGTCACCCGTTGCACTCCCTGCACGATGTCGGTCATGGTGGTCCCTGCCTGCTGCACCAGCTGGGTGCCCGATTCCACCCGTTCCAGCGACGCATGGATCAGCTGCTTGATCTCCCGCGCCGCTTCGGCGCTGCGCTGAGCCAGCGTGCGCACCTCGCTGGCCACGACGGCAAATCCGCGCCCCTGCTCACCCGCTCGCGCCGCTTCCACCGCTGCATTCAAGGCAAGGATGTTGGTCTGGAAAGCAATGCTGTCGATCACACCGATGATGTCGCCGATCTTGCGGGCACTGGTGTGGATGCCCTCCATGGTGGTGATCACGTCGCCCACCACGGTTCCGCCGTCCGAAGCGGCCTGCGACGCCGCACGGGCCAGTTGATCGGCGCTGCGGGCCGCATCGGCCGTCTGGCCCACGGTGCCGGTCAGCTCTTCCATCGCACCGGCCGTCTCTTCCAGATTGGCGGCCGTCTGCTCCGTGCGGGCGGACAGGTCTGCATTGCCACTGGCGATCTGGGTGCTGGCGGTGGAAATGCTGTCCGCCACCCCCCGCACGCGGGACAAGGCCGTTTGCAGCGCCAGCCGCATCGTGTCCAGCGCGCTCAGCAGGCGTCCGGTCTCATCCTGCGAATGCCGGACGTTGGGACTGCCCCGCAGGTCCATGGCGGCAATGGCCTGGGCCACGCGCTGCGCCTCCTCCATCGGACGCACGATGCTGCGCCCCAGTGCCACCGCGAGAAACGCCCCCAGCGCCAGGGAGAGCCCAGCACTGGCCAGCAACAGCCGGCTGGTGCGGGAGCGCAATGCCTGGACCTGCGCGGCACTGTCGTTCAACTGCGCGCGCTGCTCTTCTGCCAGGGCTTGCACGGTTTGAAGATAGACCTTGGCGCCGGGTTCCAGTTGCTGCTGGAACAGCTTCAGAGCGGCGTCCGCCTCCCCCGCCTTTTTCAGGCGAAAGACCTCATCGCGGGCGGCCAGATAGGCCTTGCGCTGCTCGGCCACCGAGGCGAAAAGACGCTTCTCCGCCGGCGTGTCGATGAGCGGCTCCAACTCCTTTTGCAGCTCATTCGTCCGCTTGATGCCTTCAGCGCTGATGGGCGCCAGATAGTCCCCGAGCGTCTGGTCGGCACTGCGCGCGATTGCCGTGGTGCGCTGCACGCCGCCAAAGGTGTGCATGTACCAATCCGACGCCAGGCGCTCGGCACGCAGCTGATCGTCCATCATCACCTCCACATGCCGGCTCAGCGTCTGGATGCGGGCGACCGCGAACAAGCTGCTGGCCAGGCACAGCAGCAGGATCAAACCCAGCACCAGCGCCAGGCGTTTTCGGATGGAGAGGTTGTTGAGCAACACCATGGGGCCTCAGGACCTTTTAGAAATCAAAGACACAGCGCGCCTCGCGCCAGACCGTGGCAGCCATGCCGAAACCGCCAAGACACCTCCACCGTGAACCCCGGCAGCGGCGTCTCCGCGACTTCGCGACTTCACCATCAGAAGGTGTGGCGAATGCCCACCCCGTAGGTATTGCCGCTGTCGTGGCCGGTCAGCTTGTCCCACGAGTACACGGCATAGACGTTGGTGCGCCGGGACAGCGTGTAGTCGTAGCCGGCCGTGACGGTGCTTCGGTCGGTCTGGGCGGCTGCGCCGGCCTGGCTGTCGGTATGGGCCCAGTCGACCAGCACCGCACCCTGCGCGGTCACCGGCACGGAGGCGCCCAGGGACCAGGTGTGATTGGTCAGCTCCGAGCCCTCGCTGTGCACCCGGGCATAAGCGCCATAGAGCTTGGCCCAGTTCAGGTCATACGCGACGCCGCCCAGCCAGGTCGTCTGCTCGGTGGCAGGGGCGACCACAGCGGTGCGGTTGCGCTGCATCGACACGACCGCCGTGAAGCCCTGCTGGTCGTAGACCATGTGCAGGCCCAGGTTGGCGACGCCGTCCTGGCCGGCGACTTCACCCAGCCCGTAGATCACCGACCCGCTGAATCCGCCCACCTTGGGCGACTGGTATTTGATGGTGTTGTCCCAGACCGTGTCGCCGACGATGGCCCCGCCATAGCTGGACACGAAGGTCTGCAGCACCAGGGGCGAGAACACCACCGAGGAGCCATATGGGTTGACCTGTTGCATGGCCAGGTAGGTGGGGTTGGTTTGCCGGCCCAGGGTGACCGCGCCCCACTGGGAATTGCTCAAACCCACATAGGCATTGCGGGCCCAGGCCCCGTCCTTGGTGCTACGCCCCTGGTTGCCGTTGTCCGGCTGGAAAAAGCTTTCGAGCGTAAAGACGGCGGAGGTGCCCTGACCCAGGTCATCCTTTCCACGCACCCCCCAGAAGGACGTGGTGAGCCCGCCGCTGCCCACCTGCTTCAGCGACGAGCTCATGTCGCTGCGCTTGAGGGAATCGGCGTAGATGCCGATCAGGCCATAGAGCTGAATGCTGTTGCTGTCCGAGGTGGCCTTGGAGGACGTGGAGGACGCGGAGGATTGAGAGGCGGTCGCTGTCTGCGCCGGCGCCGGCACCGGCGTCTGCGCTTGAGCCAGCGACGAAGCGACGGACAGCGCAGACAGGCCGGCCACCAGACCGATGCGGCCAGCCTGGGCACCGAGCCGCTGCGACACGGTCCGCTGGCCCAGGCGTTGCCCAGGTTGGTGGTGAATCCGTTGGTGACGGCGCTGGCGAAGGGTGGATGTCATGAGTGTCTCCTGATGCGTGTTGTGGTGGTGTGACGATGTGAGGGCGAGCCCTGCGCGCCAGGCCCTCTCCCCCTGGCGCATGTCGCGGTGGCGCTGGGTGTGCGCCGTCCCGCCCGCGACGCGCGGATCCGTTGTGAGACGCTGTGGTTGGCGGGCGGTCGGGGGGTGGCGGGGTGGCGGTGGGGTGGTTTGGTGAGGGTGTGACGCGCCCCACCCCGGAGCCTGGGGGCACCGTTGCGACATGGAGTACAGCGATGTGCGCTGGACTGGCGGGAGGGCAGCCGGTGATCAGCGACCCGTCATCCGCCGCCGATCATCAGTTGCCGGATAGCGCCGCACGCAGGCGGTCGCGATCCAGTTCCTTTTCCCAGGCGGCGATGACCACGGCGGCCACGCCGTTGCCGATGGTGTTGACGAGCGCCAGGCCCGTGCCCATGAAGCGATGGATACCCAGGATCAACACCATGCCGGACACCGGCACCACCGGGATCACCATCAACGTGGAGGCCAGCATCACGAAGGCCGCCCCGGCCACGCCGCTGGCCCCCTTGGAGCTGAGCATGGCCACCACGATCAGCGTCATCTCCTGCATGAAGGTGAGCTCCACATTAAAGGCCTGCGCGATGAACAGCACCGCCATGGTCAGGTAGACATTGGTGCCGTCCAGATTGAACGAGTAACCGGCAGGCACCACCAGCCCCACCACCGGCCGTGAACAGCCCATGCCTTCGAGCTTCTGCAGCATCTGGGGCAGCGCCGCCTCGGAGGAACTGGTGCCCAGCACGATCAGCAGCTCATCCTTGATGTAGGCCATGAAGCGCAGGATGGAGAAGCCCAGGTAGCGCGCAATCAGGCCCAGCACCACCAGCGTGAAGAACGCCAGCGTCACATAGAACGACACAATCAGCTTGACCAGCGGTCCCAGCGACTCCACCCCGTATTTGCCGATGGTGAACGCAATCGCGCCAAAGGCCCCCAACTGCGCCACCTTCATGATGATGCCCACGATGTTGAAGAACACATGGGAGATCTTGTCGATCAGGTCGTAGACCGGCTTGCCAGAGTCGCCCAGGGCGGAGAGCGCCACGCCGAACAGGATGGACACCAGCAGGATCTGCAGCACATTGCCGGAGGCAAACGCATCGACAAAGGTGTTGGGGATGATGTGCAGGAGGAAGTCCGGCACGCTCTGGTTGTGCGCCTGGGTGGTGAAGCCGGTGAGCGCCTTGGCGTCCAGCTTGCTCGGGTCCAGGTTGAAGCCGGTGCCGGGCTGGAACAGATGGCCCGCCAGCAGGCCGATGACCAGCGCCACGGTGGACACCACCTCAAAGTAGATCAGCGCCTTGCCGCCCACGCGTCCGACCTTGCGGATGTCACCCAGGCCCGCGATGCCGGCCACGACGGTGCAGAAGATGACCGGCCCGATCACCATCTTGATCAGATGGATGAAGCCATCCCCCAGCGGCTTGAGCTGCACACCCACCGAAGGCCAGAAGTGGCCGACCAGCACACCGGCCACCACGGCCACGATGACCTGGAAGTAGAGCGCGCGATAAAAGGGTTTGCGTGGGGCGGGCGTGGCCGCCGGCACGGTCCCTGCGCCGAGCTGGGCTTCTGACATGAGTTGGGTCTCCGCATGGGGCGGCGCAAGCCTGTGAGCGGAGGCGCCTGACCGGGGTCGGCGCCACCCATCCTCGCGCCTGGCGGCGCGACGGACGGTCTGTCTCCTCACAGGCCAACGCAGCTTTGTCTCTGGTTGGCTTCTGTCGCTCTGTGCTCGACCGCCGCCGGGGTCGCCGGGCGGCGATCCTTGCAAGCAGCAGGCACAGGCCTGTTGATGGGCCCGATTCTTGGCAAGGCAGGGATCTGCCAGCAAGGCATGGCGAAGCGCTATCAGCTATGCCATCACGGCATAACAGCCACCCAACCTGGGAATGCGCGCAAGCTGCTCGACCAGATGAAAACCGAAGAGCGACGTTGCGCGAGGTTGTGAGGTTTTTTTAGGGCAGGACCCAGGTCCAACGCCATTCACTTTCACAGAAACGACTGGGCGAAGTGCAACTCAATGTGTGTCGGGGTGCCGCACTTCGCGTGGGTGCGGCGCTTCAAGGCCCTGCCACAGGCCCATGCGCCCACCGCCATCCAGCGCTTCAGTCGAAGGCGTGGTGCAGTTGCTCAATGACGGCCTGCAAACGCACCTGCCCGGCCGTGTCGAGATCCACAAAGCGGCATCCGACATGCACTTGTTCCCCGGCGAGGAAGGACCGGAAGCTGCGACGCGCCCGCACTTCCAGGCTCACCAGCATCACACCATGGTCGCCCAGGCTCAGCCGCACCTGCGGCAGGCGCCGCCCCACCAGCAGACCGCCGGCCTCCGCCTTGCTGGCTCGCAAGGCCACACCGCCCAGCGACAGGTCTTCCAGGCTCAGACTGAGGGAACGGCCCAGAATCACCAGATCGGCATGGAAGGCCGGGCCCAAGGGCATGGGCCGACGCGGCGCACTGCGCCGATCCACCGGTTCCGCCAGGGCGGGATCGCCGCCGACCTCCGCAGCGCGCGCACCGGCATTGCGCCCGACCGCGCCCTGGTCGCCTGGAGGCATCGCCCCCGCCCTCCCACCGGCCAACGGCTGGCCTGCACCGGACGCGCCGTTGTTGTCGGAGGCATCAGGCGGAACAGGTTGCGAATCCATGGGAGGGTCCAGAGGGGTGTAGAACGCGCGCAGCGAAGCTGCCGCCGCCAGGCAGTGTAGCCAGACACGCAGCGGCTTTCTGTCAGCCCTGCGTCCGTGCCGTGGCCCGTTCGAGCTCCAGTTGCTTCAGCACGCGGCGCTGCACTTTGCCGGTGGTCGTCATCGGCAGGCTGTTGATGAACTCGATGTCCTTCGGGTACTCATAGGGCGCCAGTCGCCCTTTCACAAATGCCTGCAGCTCCGCCACCAGGGCGGCCGAACCCTCATGCCCAGGCGCCAGCACCACAAAGGCCTTGACCATGCTGCCCCGGTCCGCATCCGGCTTGGGGACCACCGCCGCATTGGCGACCGACGGATGCTTCACCAGGCAGTTCTCGATCTCCCCGGGGCCGATGCGGTAACCGGCCACCTTGAACTGATCGTCGGAACGCCCTTGGTACCAGAGATACCCCTCGGCATCCATGTGGGCCAGATCCCCGGTGCGGCACCAGCTGTCGGTGGGGTCACCGGTGAACTTGGCCCGTGTGGCGGCCTCGTTGTTCCAATAGCCCAGGAAGAACACCGGGTCGGGCGTGCCATGCACATCGCGGCGATGGACCGCGATCTCCCCAAGCGTGCCCGGCGGGCACACCTGCCCCTCGTCATCAATCACCGCGACGCGGTGGCCCGGATACGCCCGCCCCATGCTGCCGGGCCGCGCCGGCCAGAGCCGCGCGCAGTTGCCCACCACATAGTTGATCTCGGTCTGGCCGAACATCTCGTTCACCGTCAAACCGAGCTCATCCTTCACCCAGTGGAACACGGCATCCCCCACGGCTTCACCCGCACTCATGATGGCCTGCAGGTGCAGCGCATAGCGTTCACGCGGATGCGGGCAGGCCTTCATCATCGCCTTCAAGGCGGTGGGGAAGAGGAAGGTATGGCTGATGCGATACCGCTGCATCAGCTCAAACGCCTGCTCCGGCGAGAAGCGTCCCTGGTAGGCCAGGATCGGCCGGCCAAAGTACAGCGAGGGCAGCAGCGCATCCATCAGGCCTCCGGTCCAGGCCCAGTCGGCCGGGCTCCAGAACACCGCTTCGCTCGCCACGGTGGGATCGCGCGGATCAAACCCGAACCAGTTCTGGCTGGCCACAAACCCGGTCAGGTTGCCGACCAGCGCGCGCTGCGGAATCAACGCCCCCTTGGGCGCGCCGGTGGTGCCGCTGGTATAGATGAGGATGGCCGGGTCGTCCGCCGCATTCCGGCGCGGCTGGAAGCGAGCATCTTCAGCCTGCAGCGCAGCCATCCAATCGGTTTCTCCCTCCTGCAGTGAAGGGGCCCCCACCACCAGCAGGTGCCGCAAGGCTGGGCATTCCGCGCGGATGCTGCGCAGGGTGTCCAGCGCGCCGGCCTCCACAATCGCCAGGCAGGCGCCGCTGTCCTGGAGCCGGTAGGCCAAGGCCTCCGGCCCGAACAACAGCGACAGCGGCATGGCCACCGCCCCCAACTGATTCAGGGCGATGTGCGCAACGGCCGTCTCGAACCGCTGCGGCATCACCAGGGCCACCCGGTCTCCGGCCTGCACGCCCAGACCTTGCAGGGCATTGGAGAGCCGATGGGCGGCGCGCTGCAACTGGCCGTAGCTGTATTGCGCGCGGCAGCCGGTGTCGCTGTCGGAGAGGATGGCCGGCGCCTCCGGCGTGTCTCGGGCCCAGCGACCGCAGCACAGTTCGGCCAGGCTGATGTGTTCAGGCAACTGCCACTGAAACCTGGCGTGCATGTGCGGGTAGATGTCTCCCGCTGCGGACGTATCACTGGCCGGGTGCCTTGCGGTCATCGGCGCTCTCCTCTCGAACAAGAGCGTGGATGCTAGCGACGGCCGCCGGGCCGGTCTTCATGGAAAGCCCGTAGCACGGCGCTGGGGCATGGTGCCGGTTTGTGGTGCCTCGTCAGGGGGCGTAGCGCTGCAAGGCCTCGCCCGAAAGCCGGCACAGGCGCCAATCCGGCAGCAGCGCGGCGCCCATCTTCTCGTAGAAGCCGATGGCGTTTTCGTTCCAGTCCAGCACACACCATTCAAAGCGGCCATAGCCCCGTTGGTTGGCAATGCCGGCCAGCAGCGTGAGCATGCGTCGCCCCAGCCCGGCTCCGCGGTGGGCCGGCTTCACATACAGGTCCTCCAGATACAGGCCGGGTTTGGCAAGGAAGGTGGAGAAATTGATGAAGGTCAGGGCAAACGCCACCACCTCCCCAGACTGGTGCTCCGCCACCCAGGACTCCACCACCGGCTTCTCGCCGAACAGATGCGGCGCCAGCGTTTCCGGGGTGACGGACAGCAGATGGGTGAGGTTTTCAAACTCCGCCAGCTCGGTGATGAGGCCCACCAACGCCGGCACATCGTCGGGGCGCGCCGGACGCAGGGTGTAGAGGTCTGCGCCGGCCGACAGCGCCGGATCAGTGGAAGAAGCCGCCATGGCGGCGGTGTTGACAGGGGTGGAAGGCTGAGCAGTCATGCCCCGATTGTCTCCATGGCGAAAGCGAACTTCCCGCGCCGCCCCTAAAGTCTTCGCCATGAGCACCGACATCCGCCCCCTTGCCGCCACGCCCGATGGCGCCGCTCCTGCCGGCCCTTCCTCCGTTGGCGCCCCGGACCCTGCCCCCTATCTGGCCCGTCGGCCCCACCGCAGCGAATTCGTCCCCCTGCGCGGGCTGCGTCATCACCTGCTGCATTGGGGCCCGCCCCGCACGGCTGCAGACACCCGGCCGCTGCTGGTGATGGTGCATGGCTGGATGGACGTGGGCGCGTCGTTCCAGTTCATGGTGGATGCGTTCCGGGACGAGCGCCGCGTGGTGGCGATGGACTGGCGGGGCTTTGGGCTGACGGACAGCACGCCGGGCGACGCCTACTGGTTCCCCGACTATCTGGGCGACCTGGATGCGCTGCTGGACCATCTCAGCCCCGACGCGCCGGTGGATCTGCTGGGGCACAGCATGGGCGGCAATGTGGCGATGACCTATGCCGGCGTGCGGCCTCAGCGCCTGCGTCGGCTGGTCAATCTGGAAGGCTTTGGCCTGCCGGACACCATCCCGGAGCTGGCCCCCACCCGCCTGGCCGATTGGCTGGATGAACTGAAAACCCCGCAGAGCCTGAAGAGCTACGACTCGTTGGACGGCGTGGCCCAGCGTCTGATGAAGACCAATCCGCGGGTGTCGCCGGCCAAGGCCGCGTGGCTGGCCCCGCACTGGTCCCGCCAGGGCGACGACGGCCGCTGGCACATCCTGGGCGACCCGGCCCACAAGCGCACCAATCCGGTCTTGTATCGACGCGCCGAGGCGCTGGCCTGCTGGTCGCGCATCGAAGCGCCCACGTTGTGGGTGGAAGGCAGCGAGACCGACATGACGGTCTGGTGGGGCAACCGCTATCCACGCGAAGACTTCGAAACGCGGCTGAGCGTGGTGCCGCAGCTGCAGCGCGTGACGCTGCAAAAAGCCGGCCACATGCTGCACCACGATCAGCCGGAAGCGCTGGCGCGTGCGGTGGAAGCGTTCCTGGGCTGAGGCCTCAGCCCGCCACCACCGCCGCCTGGTAGATCTCCACAAATGAGGGCGGCATGCGGCGCGGCCGGCCGGTGCTGATCTCGATGCACACCAGCTCCCAGCGGCCCCGCATCAAGGTCTGCCCGTCGGAGGCCCGACGCAGCTGGAAGCGGCGCTGCATCGCCAGCTTGCCATCTCCGGCGGTCAGCCAGGTGCCCAGCCGCAGGCGCTCGCCTTCCAGCGACGGCAGCAGATAGTCGTACACGCCCTGCCGGATCGCCATGGCGCGGTCGAGCTGGCGATAGTCCTCCAGCGTCAGGCCCAGTTGCTCCGAATGGGACCAGGCCACCCGCTCGCACCACTGCACATACACCGCGTTGTTGGTGTGATTCAGGCCGTCAATGTCAGCCGGCTGCGGGCTCACCTCCAGCACATGAGGGCGCGGATAGTCCCAGCCGGGCTCGCTGGCCCCGGCGCCGCCCGCCTCTGGCTTTTCCACCACCGACATTCAGGTCTCCTGTCACGACTTGGCTGCAGATTAGACGCTCCAGCGACGAGCTGCCGGAGTCCGGTCTGCAAATTGGGCAGAATGCCGCCCCTTGATTCTGTTGCGGCAGCGGCTTGCGCGGCTGTCGCACATGTTCCTACATCGGTTCCTCGTTCGGTTCTCCGTTCGCCTCCTCGCTTCCCGCCCATGAACATCACAGTCCTAGAAGAGCTTCGCATCTACATCGACCCGCTGACCGAGGACGAATACGCCGCCCTGGAACGCAGCATCCTGGCCGAAGGCTGCCGCGACGCGCTGGTGCTGTGGGGCGACGTGCTGGTGGACGGCCACAACCGCTACAGCATCTGCAGCAAGCACGGGCTGCCTTTCCAGACGGTGCAGAACACCCGCTTCAAGACGATGGAGGATGTGCATCTGTGGATGATCGACCAGCATCTGGGCCGCCGCAGCGTGTCGGACTTCCAACGTGGGGTGCTGGCCCTGCGCAAGAAGGAGATTCTGGAAGCGCGCCGCCTGGCCGTGCTGGACAAGCCGGCCGAGGCCCTGGCCGCAGCCACCGACGCGCCCTGGGAGGGTGAAGGTGAACCTGCGGTCACCGCGGGTGCTGCGGCTGCCGCCGAGGCGGCCGTACCGGCAGCCCCGCCGCTCAAGAGCCGGGAAGCGATTGCCAAGGCAGCCCGCATCAGCGCCGCCACGGTGAGCCAGATCGAGAAGATCCAGAAGGCGGCCGCACCGGAACTGGTGGCTGCGGTGAAGGCGGGCGAGGTGTCGATCAGCGCCGCTGCGGTGATTGCCGAACTGACCGCCGAGGAGCAGGCCGCCGCCGCTGCCGGTGGCAAGAAGGAATTGCGCCAGGCTGCCAAGCGTGTGCGCGAGGCCAAAAGCGGCAAGAAGTCGACCGGCGACGCTGTGGCGGATGTGGCGGTGGAGGTGCTGGGCGTGCCCACCACCGAAGACGGTGAGCCGGAATCCGATCCGCGTGTGGCCCTGCTTCGCGCCCAGGTGAGCGCCCTTCAGGACGAAAACACCCAGCTGCGGGCCCAGGTGGCCGACCTGCAAGCGCAGTTGGCGGCGGCTCGCCACGGGGCGACCGGCTGACGGCTCGTCACGAGCGCGCCCTTGGGGACCCAGAGGCCGGCCGTGGCGTTCCCTGGCGCGGCCCCTCGCGAAGCCCGTCGGAATTCGGAGCCCGTCAGAATTCGGAGGGCGTTGGCTCCGCAGGGGCATTGGCCACCGCGGCCTCGTGGCGATTCATCGTCCGCGCGTAGATCCAGACGATCAGGCAATACACCAGCAGCGCGCCCTGGGCACCCACCCAGAAGCTGAACGGCCAGCCAAAAAAGTCGAAGCTCAGATCCCGCGCAAACCAGGCCACACCGAAGGTCACCCCGCCCCAGACGAGCAGCAGCAACAGGGTCAGCAGGCCCACCACACGGGCGGACGCCCGGCGTGGGCGCAGGGCGCCCGGGTCACGGTCGCCGCGTTGGGGGACAGGTCGGGTCGGGTCCATCCCGACATCTTAGGGAGGCTGGCCGTGGCAGCATGAGAAAATACCCGGCTTCACCCGTTGCCCCGGGGGCGAATCTGCCCCTGGTCAGCCCCGGGCCGCTGTGACGCGGCGCGGGTTGCAGGCGGCGGGCCAGTGGTTTGGGGCATGTCCCCGCAGATCCAGACATCATGGACATCGAACACATCAATGCAATCGGCAACACCCTGACCGATCTGCAAGCGCGTACCGACGCGCTAAGGGGGTATCTTTGACTACGACCGCAAAGCGCTGCGGTTGAATGAAGTCAATGCCGCGTTGGAGAACCCCAACGTCTGGAATGAGCCCAAGCGCGCCCAGGAACTGGGCAAGGAAAAGCGCACCCTGGAGCAGGTGGTCGAAACCATCAACCATCTGACGACCAACCTGGCGGACAACCTCGAACTTTTCGAGATGTCCAAGGAAGAAAACGACATCACCGGTCTGGAAACCATCCAGGCCGATGCGGCCCGCCTGGCCGAAAGTGTCGAGGAACTGGAATTCCGCCGGATGTTCAACAACCCGGCCGACCCCAGCAACTGCTTCATCGACATCCAGGCCGGTGCCGGTGGTACCGAGGCCTGCGACTGGGCCGGCATGCTGCTGCGCCAATACCTGAAGTACTGCGAACGCAAGGGCTTCAAGGCGGAAGTGGAAGAAGAAACCCCGGACGAAGTGGCCGGCATCAAGAGCGCCACCATCAAGGTGGAAGGCGAATATGCCTTTGGCCTGCTGCGCACGGAATCCGGCGTGCATCGCCTGGTGCGCAAGAGCCCGTTCGACTCCTCCGGAGGCCGACACACCAGTTTTGCCTCCCTGTTCGTCTACCCGGAAATCGATGACTCGATCGAGATCGACATCAACCCGGCCGACGTGCGGGTGGACACCTATCGCGCCAGCGGTGCGGGTGGCCAGCACATCAACAAGACCGACTCCGCCGTCCGCCTGACCCACCTCCCGACCGGCATCGTGGTGCAGTGCCAGGACAGCCGCAGCCAGCACAGCAACCGTGACGTGGCCTGGCGCCGCCTGCGGTCGCGACTGTACGACCATGAAATGAAGAAGCGCATGGCCGAACAGCAAAAGCTGGAAGACAGCAAGACCGATGTGGGCTGGGGCCATCAGATCCGCAGCTATGTGCTGGACCAGAGCCGCATCAAGGACCTGCGTACCAACGTCGAAATCTCCAACACCCAGAAGGTGCTGGACGGCGACCTGGATGCATTCATCACCGCCTCGCTCAAGCAGGGCGTCTAAGCCCTCAAGAGACTTTGCAGGGTGCCTCGGCACCCGTTTTAATGAAGGATGCCCGCCATGCGTGAAGGCACTGTCACCCTGATCCGCCGCGAAGACTACGTGGCGCCCATCTTCTGGATCCGCACCGTCGACCTGACCTTCGACCTGGACCCGGCCAAGACGCTGGTGACCAGCAAAATGCAACTGGAGCGCAATGCCGCCGTGCCGCACGGCCCGCTGCGCCTGCACGGCGAGGAGCTCAACCTGCTCCGCGTGCTGATCAACGGTGAGAGCGTGTCCTTCCGCCAGGAAGGCCATGAACTGGTGATCGACAACGTGCCGGACGCGGACTTCACGCTGGAAATCCGCAACACCTGCTGCCCGGACAAGAACACCGCCCTCTCCGGCCTCTACACCTCCGGGGGCGGCTTCTTCACCCAGTGCGAGGCCGAGGGCTTCCGCCGCATCACCTACTTCCTGGACCGGCCCGACGTGATGGCGGTCTACACCGTGACGCTGCGGGCGGACAAGGCGCGCTTCCCGGTGCTGCTGTCCAACGGCAATCTGGTGGAAACCGCCGACCTGGACAATGGCCGCCACCTGGCCAAGTGGCACGACCCGTTCCCCAAGCCCAGCTACCTGTTCGCCCTGGTGGCCGCCGACCTGGTGGCCCGCGAGCAGCGCATCCGCACCCGTGCTGGCAAGGACCACCTGCTGCAGGTGTATGTGCGCCGCGGCGACCTGGAGAAGACCGAACATGCGATGAACTCGCTGATCGCTTCGGTGGTGTGGGACGAAGCCCGCTTCCAGCTGCCGCTGGACCTGGAGCGCTTCATGGTGGTCGGTGTGTCCGACTTCAACATGGGCGCCATGGAGAACAAGGGCCTGAACATCTTCAACACCTCGGCCCTGCTGGCGTCTCCCGCCACCGCAACCGATGCGGACTTCCAGCGCATCGAATCGATCGTGGCCCATGAGTACTTCCACAACTGGACCGGCAACCGCGTCACCTGCCGCGACTGGTTCCAGCTGTCGCTCAAGGAAGGCCTGACCGTCTTCCGCGACCAGGAATTCAGCATGGACATGGCCGCCACGCCCAGCGCGCGCGCGGTCTGCCGCATCCAGGACGTGCGGGCGCTGCGCTCCATGCAGTTCCCGGAAGATGCCGGTGCCATGGCCCACCCGGTGCGTCCGGACGTCTACGCCGAGATCAACAACTTCTACACGCCCACCGTCTACGAAAAGGGCTCGGAAGTGGTGCGCATGTACCAGACGCTGGTGGGCCGTGACGGCTTCGGCAAGGGCATGGCGCTGTACTTCGAGCGCCATGACGGCCAGGCTGTGACCTGCGACGACTTCGCCCAGGCGATTGCTGACGCCAACCCCGGCTCCGCCCTCTCCCCCCGCCTGGACGCCTTCAAGCGCTGGTACTCCCAGGCTGGCACGCCGCGTCTGCAAGCCCGTGGCCAGTACAACGCCGAAGCTCGCACCTACACGCTGTCGCTGCAGCAGGTGAACCCGCCCAGCCCCGGCCAGGCCGACAAGCTGCCGCAGGTGATCCCGGTGGCGCTGGGCCTGCTCAGCCGTGACGGCAGCGCCCTGCCCCTGCAACTGCAAGGCGAATCCGCTGCCGTCGGCACCGACCGTGTGCTGGTGCTGGACACCGCCGAGCAGGACTTCGTCTTCATCCACGTCGACACGGCCCCGGTGCCGTCGCTGCTGCGCGGCTTCTCCGCGCCGGTGGTGCTGGACGACGGCCTGGGGGACGACGAACTGCTGGTGCTGCTCAAGCACGACAGCGATGCCTTCAACCGCTGGGAAGCCAGCCAACGCCTGGCGCTGGCCCGTCTGCTGACGGCCGTGCGCACTGGCCAGCCGCTGCGCCTGGACGATGCCTACCTGGACGCCATGCGCGCCGTGCTGCGCCATCCGGACCTGGACCCTCCCTTCAAGGCCCTGGCCCTGCAACTGCCGGACGAGGCCTACATCGCTGAACAGCTCACCGTGGTGGACCCGCAAGCCATCCACGCGGCCGTCATGCAGGCGCAGGAGCAACTGGCCTCGGCACTGCAGGCCGACTGGGCCTGGGCGTTTGAAGTCCATCAGGTGGCCGGTGGTTATCAGCCGGATCCGGTGCAAAGCGGCAAGCGCGCGCTGACCAATCTGGCGCTGGCCATGCTGGTGCTGCAGGCCACCCGCAGCGGTGACGGCGTGTGGCCGGGTCGCGCCTATCAGCGCTTCAAGGACGCCACCAACATGACCGACCGCATGGGCGCGTTGTCAGCCCTGGTCCAGGCGCATGCCGCGCTGGCCGAGCCGGCCCTGGAGCGCTTCCATGCCCTGTTCAAGGGCGAGGCGCTGGTCATCGACAAGTGGTTTGCCCTGCAAGGCCGTGCTGCGGAGCAGGACGGCAAGACCTTTGCGAGGGTCAAGCAACTGCTCAAGCATCCGGACTTCACGCTGAAGAACCCGAACCGGGCCCGCAGCCTGATCTTCTCGCTGTGCATGTTCAACCCGGCGGCCTTCCACCGCAGCGATGCAGCCGGTTATGTGTTCTGGGCCGAGCAGGTGCTGGCGCTGGATGCGATCAACCCGCAGGTGGCCGGCCGACTGGCCCGTGTGATGGACCGCTGGACCACGCTGGCAACGCCCTACCGCAGCGCGGCCCGTGAGGCGATTGCCCGTGTGGCCGCCAAGGCGGAGCTGTCCAACGACGTGCGCGAGATCATCGACCGCCAACTGGCCACGGACCCCGCCTCCGCCGCTGCAGCGCCCACACCGGCCCCCGTGGCCGTGGCTGCTGCTGAGCCGGTGGCCCGCGCGCATCCGGCCACCGACGTACCGACCGCCGCTGTCATCGACGTGACGGCCAGCGATCCGTCGGCGGTCCAGGGCTGACGGCCGCCGTTGGCTGCCCCCGCTTCGGCGGGGGCCACAGATTTGCAACCATCCGGAGAAGTTCATGAGTAGTTCTCGCGTCAGCCTGACCCAATACCTGGTCGAGCAGCAGCGGCTGCATGGTCACATTCCGTCGCAGCTGCGGCTCCTGATCGAGGTGGTGGCACGCGCCTGCAAGCGCATTGCCATCAGCGTGAACAAGGGCGCACTGGGTGACGTGCTGGGCACGGCCGGATCGGAAAACGTGCAGGGCGAGGTCCAGAAGAAGCTGGACATCATTGCCAATGAAGTGCTGATCGAGGCCAACGAGTGGGGCGGCCATCTGGCGGCCATGGCGTCGGAAGAAATGGAAGGCATCTATGTGGTGCCCAACCGTTTCCCGCAAGGCGAATACCTGCTGATGTTCGACCCGCTGGACGGCTCCAGCAACATCGACGTCAACGTCTCCATTGGCACCATCTTCTCGGTGCTGAAGAAGCCCGAGGGCAGCCTGGGTGTGAGCGAAGAGGACTTCCACCAGCCGGGCACCTCTCAGGTGGCCGCTGGTTACTGCGTGTATGGCCCGCAGACTACGCTGGTGCTGACGGTGGGCGATGGTGTGACCATGTTCACCCTGGACCGCGAGCAAGGCTCGTGGGTGCTGACGGCCGACGACGTGCGCGTGCCCGAAGACACCAAGGAATTTGCAATCAACATGTCCAACATGCGCCACTGGGACGAACCGGTGAAGCGCTACATCGACGAATGCCTGGCCGGTGAAGAAGGCCCGCGCGGCAAGAACTTCAACATGCGCTGGATTGCCTCGATGGTGGCGGATGTGCATCGCATCCTGACGCGCGGCGGCATCTTCATGTACCCGTGGGACAAGCGCGAGCCCAACAAGGCCGGCAAGCTGCGACTGATGTATGAGGCCAATCCGATGGCCTTCCTCATCGAACAGGCCGGTGGCGCGGCCACCAACGGGCATGAGCGCATCATGGGCCTGACACCCACCAAGCTGCATGAGCGCGTGGCGGTGGTGCTGGGGTCGAAGAATGAAGTGGAACGCGTGACGCGTTATCACCAGGAAGCCCGGAAGTAAGACGGCTCCAGAGAGACGGCCTCATTTTCCAAGGGGCAGCAGGGGCGGCATGGGTGTTCAAGACACCGATGCCGCCCTTGTTTATTGGCGGACGCGGACAGCGGCGGGGGGCACTGCGAGTGCCCGCGATGATTGCCTCAATGCGCACCGTGCAACACGGGAGTGTTTTGCACCAAGGGGCTGGGTGGCGGACAGGTGTTTGCCGAGCGGTTCGGACTGGCAGGCCTGCAACGGGCGGCTGTGGGCTGAGGCAAAAGAAAAGCCGCGCCAGTGGCCTGGGGCGGCTGATGTGCTTGCGTCAATGTGCTTGCGTCAATGTGACTGTGCCAGCTTGCTCGGGAGCATCAGGCCAGCATTTCGTCTGGGCCTTGCTTCGAGCCAGCGTGCCAAGCTCAGCGTCGTCAAGATCAGATGCATCAACAACGACGTCTGTGACGAACCTTGAATTCTGGTGCCGATGAAGAGAGTCGAACTCCCGACCTTCGCATTACGAATGCGCTGCTCTACCAACTGAGCTACATCGGCCTACCCGTGGGAGTGGTGTGCAGCCCTTGGGAAGACCGCGACTATAGCAGAGGTTTTGGTGCTGCTTCAAGATCTCCGCACGAAGTCACTCAACGGAGGGGGATCGCGGCCCTTGGCCTCCCCGTTGCGGTCCCGGAGCCCCGGCCCCCGAGCGCCCACATACGCCCCCCGAGCGCGCCCCAATACGCCCCTCAGCACCCCCGAAAGACCCCAAAACGCCCCACACCGACGTCGCCACGCCCCCGCTAGACTCCCACCATGACCGAAGACGACGACACCGAATTCGAAGCGGAGTGGCTCGCCGAGCGCCGGGCGGAAATCCTGGCCTATTTGACGGCCGAGGGCATCAACCACAGTTCGGTGGGCGATGAGCCCGCGTGGTGGGTGGCGCCCTATGTCAGCATCTGGGCAGTGGAGCACCAGGGCCACCCGGGCCAGGTGAGCGGGTGGGCCATCTGCGGAGACTTGCCCAGCGACTATGTATCGGCCCAGACCGCCAAAAGCCCGCGCGAGGCGATGAAGGCAATCGCCTCGCTCTGGGCAGACGCTGCTGCGCTCATGGCGCGCGGAGAGCGGCATCCCACCTTCATCATCGGCGACGGCAGCAATGATGCAGAGCTGGCGCCGATGTTGGCTTCACGGGCCGAGCTGCTGCAAGAGTGGGCGGACGATCCGGACATCTGGGACTGACACGCCACGCCTTCACGCAGGACTTCAACGCTCACCCCATGCGGGATAGTCGGTGTAGCCCCGCTCCGTGCCGCCAAACAGCAAGCCACCGTCGAACGGCGCCAACGGCAGGTCTTCCGCCAGACGACGCGGCAGGTCCGGATTGGCGACGAACGGGCGCCCAAAGGCCACCAGGTCCGCATACCCCTGCGCCAGCACCCACTGTGCGCGGGCCTTGTCGTAGTGGCCGGCCACGATGATCGGCCCCTGGAAGCGGGCGCGGATGTCGCGGCGAAAGGCTTCCGTGAACTCGGGAGCGTCATCCCAGTCCGCCTCCACCAGATGCAGGTAGGCAATGCCCAAGCCTTGCAGGTCGCTGGCGGCCTCTAGCAGGGTCGGCAGGATGTCCGGGCAGGCCATGCCCCGGGCCGTGAGGAAAGGCGCCAGACGAATGGCTGCGCGGTCCGGCCCCACCTCGTCCACCACCGCAGCCATCACCTCGCGCAGGAAGCGCAGGCGGTTCTCTCGGGAGCCACCGTACTCGTCGGTGCGCGTGTTGGAGGTGGTACGCAGGAACTGGTCGATCAAATAGCCGTTGGCACCGTGCACCTCCACGCCATCAAAGCCAGCAGCCATGGCATTGCGGGCCGCCCTGCGGAAATCCTGCACGATGGTGTGGATCTCGTCGCACGCCAGGGCGCGGGGTGTGGGGCAGGCGTGCATGCCGCCCTGGCCGGTGGCCGGGTCCACCATCCAGATCGAAGCTTCAAACGGTTCAGCAGACGGCGCCACCGGCAGCGCCCCGTCGTGAAACGCCGGGTGCGACATGCGCCCTACATGCCAAAGCTGCAGGAAGATCCGGCCGCCCGCTTCATGCACCGCCTGAGTGACCTGACGCCAGCCCTCCACCTGCTCCGGGCTGTAGATGCCCGGCGTGAATGAATAACCCTTGCCTTGCGGTGAGATCTGGGTGGCTTCGGTCACGATCAGGCCGGCACTGGCCCGCTGTGCGTAGTAGCGCGCATTCATCGCGTTGGGGATGTCGCCGGGCTGGGTGCTGCGCGAGCGTGTCATGGGCGCCATCACCACACGATGCGGCAACTGCCAGGGACCGACCTGAATCGGGGAGAACAAGGGATGCTGTTGAGACATAAATAATTCCTGAGGAGAGCCAGATCGCTCACTGGATGAGTGCACCGCCGTCGATGTCGATCACGGCGCCGGTCATGAATGGGTTGTCGATGGCCAGCAGATAGCCTTGGGCCAAGTCCGCCGGTTGTCCGAAGCGCCCCACGGGGAGGCTGCTGGCGGCGCGGTCCAGCATGGCGCTACGGGCACTGGGTTCCATGGACGCATAGGCTTCGGTTTCCGTCAGCCCAGGGCTCACCACATTAACGCGCAGCGGGGCCAGCTCTCGGGCCAGGATCTTGGCAACGGCTTCCAGGCCCGCGTTCATCGCCGTTTTGACAAAGCTGCCAGGGACCGTGCGCCGGGCCAGAAAGCCAGAGGTCAGGGTGAGGCTGCCACCGGGACGCAAGTGGCGGGCCGCCGATTGCGCCACGGCCAGGCTGCCCCAGAACTTGACGTCAAAAGCGGCCTTGGCGGCGTCCAGGCCCACATCCACCAGCTTGCCCCCAGGCGCCTGGGAGCCCGCAGTGACAACAACGTGGTCCACAGGCCCAAGGTCGGCGAAAAAGCGTTCCACCGCAGCGGGATCAGCGATGTCCAAGCCATCGCGTCGGCTCGCGACGACCACCCGCCCAGGGCGCTGCTGCAAAGCCTGCGCCACTGCACGGCCAATGCCGGTCTGGCCCCCGACCACCACAGACACCGTTTGATCTGAAAACGTCATGACTCCACTCCTGTAGACCGCCCTAAAGCCACCCGCTGCAGGGAGTGCTTCGAGAACATATGGAATGGACTCTAGATATTCCGGATTGATTTGATAATCCAGCCATCAGACAAAACATATTTCGGTAAATCCGAAATATGCATCCACCGATGCTGGACGCTCTCAAGCTCTTCCTCACCATCATTGAAAAAGGCGGGCTCTCCGCTGCGGGCCGGGAACTGGGGTTGTCGCCGGCCTCGGTGTCCGAACGGCTCGCCGCCCTGGAGGCCCATTACGGCGTTGCTTTGCTCACCCGCACCACACGCTCCCTCCGTCTCACCGAAGAAGGCCGCACCCTGGCAGAAGGCGCTCGCCGCTTGCTGGCGGAATCGGAGGAACTGGAAAGCCGTGTGCGTCTCGGTGCGGAGAAGCTGTCCGGCCCGGTGCGTCTGAGTGCGCCGGTGGACCTGGGTCAGAGCCGCCTGGTGCCCTTGCTGGATCGCTTCATGGAGCAGCATCCGGACGTTTCCATCGACCTGGACCTCACCGATGGGTTTGTGGATCTGGTCAGCCAGGGCATGGACTTCGCCGTGCGTTACGGCAGCCTGGCGGACAGCAGCCTCAAGGCGAAGCTCATCGGTGAGAACCGCCGGGTGGTGTGTGCGGCCCCGAGCTATTTGCAGCGGCGCGGCCGTCCCTCACATCCGGATGATCTGGTTCATCACGACTGCCTCATCATGCGTTTCGGATTAAACAGCGACCGGGTTTGGAACTTCCGGATCCATGGGCAGCCGCACAGCGTCACGGTGAAGGGTCGGCGCACGGCCAACAACGGGGAACTGGTGCGGCGCTGGTGTCTGCAGGGCCATGGCCTGTGCCGCAAGTCGGTGTGGGACGTGCAGGCCGATCTGGATGCCGGGCGTCTGGTGGAACTGCTGCCGGAATTCAACGCGGACCGGTCGGCCCTGCAGATCGTATATGCGCCCACGCGGGTGCAACCACGGCGGGTGCGCAGCCTGATCGAGCTGATCGCAGCGGAGCTGGCTCAGCCGACCACCAGGCGCGACGAGTGAGCCTGTCGGGGCGGGTGATCAGTCCTCGCGCTCCAGATTGGCCTTGACCTTCAACAGCAGCGCCATCAGCTGCTGCTGCTCTTCCTTGCTCAAGCCCTCAACGGCCTGAACCGACAGATGGCTGGACGCCTGCCGGAGTTCGCGGTGCACGGCCAGTCCGGCCTCACTCAGATGCAGGCGCACCTGGCGCCGGTCCAGCTCATCCGCTTCCGCCGTAAGCAGCCCCTGCTCCCGCAAGCCCTTGATGAGACGCGCCAGTTGCGCCTTGTCCCGCCCGCTCTGTTGGGCCAGGTCGCTCTGCGTGGCACCGGGATGCCGATGGAAGAACCCCAGCACCTTGCCGTCCATGTGGGTGATGTCGTGCGGGCCGTCCTTGAGCACGCGGTACTGCAGGGCACGGTATTGATGCATCACCGTGTGGATCAGCTCCAGCACGTCGTCGTCCCGGCCCTTGGAACGGTCTGCGGACTTGCCCATGCCCCTACCGGCGGTGGTGTTGGTTGACATTATCAATTGAATTCGGAATGATTGGTGACATTGTCAACCAATAAACCCACCCTCGCAATGAGCTCCAACGAATCTCCAGCGGGCACCACCGCAGCCCCTTTCACAGTCACGCCGACCCACGCCACATCATCCACCGCAGCACCGGCCAGCGCCAGACAGTCCACCGCCGCGCTGACCAACGAAACACAGTCCACCCCATTAGGCGCAGCAGGCGACACCTTCCCGGCTCACCCGGCATCCGCCCCATCGTCCAGCCAATCGCACGCCCCAGCATCCGCACCGCCGTCCGCACCGCCTTCCGACCTGCCAACCCCCAGCCGCGTGCGTCGTGTCCGTCACGAACTCAAGCGGCGGGAGTTGACGGTGGAGACCGTGGAATCGCCCACCCCCAACATGCGCCGCGTGACCCTGACCGGGGACGCCTTGGAGGACTTCGTCAGCGCGTCCTTCGACGACCACATCAAGCTGTTCTTCCCCACCGACAGCGACACACCGGCCATGCGCGACTACACCCCACGCGCGTACAGCAATGCCGAGCGCCGACTGGTGATCGAGTTCGCCCAGCACGGCGACGGCCCCGCAGCCAGTTGGTCCGCTGCGGCCAAGCCGGGCGAAACGCTCACCGTGGGCGGCCCGCGGGGCTCTTTCATCATCCCCACCGATTACGACTGGCACCTGCTGGCCGGTGATGAAACCGCGCTGCCTGCCATCGCCCGTCGGCTGGAAGAGCTGCCGGCAGACACCCGTGCCATCGTGCTGTTGAACGTGGCCAGCGCCGACCGCCGGGAGCTGCCCAGCCGGGCAGCTGTAGACCTGTGCTGGGTGGACGATGACGCCGCTTTGCTGGACGCCGCACGCGCCCTGACACTGCCGGCCGGTGAGGGATATGCCTGGTGCGCGGGCGAAGCCAACACCATGGCCGCCCTGCGCAAGATTCTGGTGGATGACAAGGGCCATGACCGGCATGCCATCCGCGCCGCTGCGTACTGGAAGCGAGGCGCGGCCAATCATCACGAGAATCTGGAATAGGCCTCCACGACCACCACTGACCCCGTCAGTGCCCTCATCCCCCACCCACTTGCAAGCCTCACGTTTGGATGCCTCGACGCGCCCACGCCCATGGCACACTGCGGACCGCCCGCAGACACTCCGCCCCACGGCATCGTCTGTTGGTGGACAGGCTGGCTGCGGTGGTCGGCTGAAAGGTGCTGAGGAGAAACGGTTGCACTCGGGCAAATCTGAGAGGGTGGAAATGCAGTCGGCAGCGCAGTCGGAAGTACAGTCGGAAGTGCAGTCGGACAAGCCGGGCAACAGCACGCTGAACCAGCAGCCTCAGAGGCAGGCAGAGAAGCCCTCCTCTCAGCGGTCGAGCCAATGCGCCGGGCGCGTCTCCGCCCTGGTGATGGATGTGCTTCACGGCGCCACCTGGCGCCCAGCCTGGCGCCTGTTGACCGCAGTGGCATTGCTCAGCATCAGCTGGTTAGCCTTCACCCCCAACCCACCGCCCGCCGCCGATCTGGGCTGGGACAAGGCCAACCACTTCGCTGCTTTCGGCACCCTGGCCTTTCTCGGCATGCAATGCCTGCGGGCTCGCGCCAGCCGCCCCGGGTGGGTGCTGGCCGCGCTGCTGGCGTTTGGGGTGCTGATCGAGCTCGTGCAGTCCCAGGTCCCCGGCCGGGATGCCGATGCGCAGGACGTGCTCGCCGACATGATCGGCGCGGTCATAGGCTTGCTTGTACACGCCGCCTTCGCCTGGCTGATCGTGCGGCTGATCACCCGAAGATCAGCCGGTTAACGAGCCCACGAACGGCCTGGCAACGTCCCCGGGGGCGATCTGAGCTGGGCTCATCCAGCCCCCACGCCTCGCCTCTATCCTTCGCTGGCCCAGCTTTCACTGAGATCCCGGCGGGCCATCGCAATCGCCACGGCCTGTGCCCGGTTGCTGGCGCCCAGCTTGCGCAGAATCTTGCGCACATGATTCTTCACGGTGAACATGCTGATGCCCAGCTGCACCGCGATCCCCTCATTGCTGAGCCCCGCCCGCAAGCCTTCCACGATCTGCTGCTCCCGTGGCGTCACCAGGGCGCCGCTGCGGGCCGTCACGGCCTGACCCCGTGGGC
The DNA here is from genome assembly GCF_026625885.1 of Roseateles sp. SL47. Lineage (NCBI taxonomy): Bacteria > Pseudomonadati > Pseudomonadota > Betaproteobacteria > Burkholderiales > Sphaerotilaceae > Roseateles > Roseateles sp. SL47. The sequence goes on from NZ_CP113068.1 coordinate 5,658,107, forward strand.
CCCCGCCGCGAGAACGCCGCCAGGCGCCATGCAGGGTGGGCGTGAGCAACTCAAACTGCTGCACCTGCTCGGTGCTCCAGCCTTCGCCCGCCAGCAGGAACAGGCTGTCCGGCCGATCTCCCTCGGCCCCCACCCCATGCACCAAAACCGTCCGCAGGCCCACATCCAGCAGCGGGAAGAACAGGCCGGATTCATCGGTACCCACCACGAGCGCGCGCCGACCCGGGGCCCAACGGCGCATCAGATGCAGCCACAAGCCATGTTCCGGGCTTTCCATCTGCGCTTGCAAGGTCGGGGGCACGGCCTTCAGATTGAACATCTGCGCAGACAAACGCCCCCCAGGCGGGCTGGCGCTGAGGCACACCAGCAGCTGATGCGGCAGCAACGGCTGCAGCCGACTCTGGCTCCACACAAAGAACTGGGCCGGTGTGCTGGGTTGACGCGCGCTCCAGAGGGACTCCAGCAGACGCTCGACCAGCAGACGGTCCTGCAGCCACTCCGGCGGCATGGCCTCGGACCGATCGTTGGAGGAGCGCTCCGGGGAGATTTCAGCAGACAGCGGAATCAGCGACATGGTGCATGCATGAGCCGTGGTCGGCGCAGCCTGCCTACGCTGAATGACGTGGCGATGAAGCCGCAATGAAACCCCAGCCCGCCGCCGCCCGCCGCAGCGGGAACTTCACTTGCCCATCCTGACACCTAATGGCAGCTTGGCCTGTCAACTGGCCTTCCGAGAGTGGCTCTCGGCAGGCGATTTGCAGCCAAATCAGCTACCGTAGAGAAGCGGCCCGCCCCCACGGACCGCAGGAGTTGCTCGCATGTCGGTTCCCCATACGCCGCTGGCTCAGCGCCATGAACTTGCTCGTCGCTTCGATGCCGTGCGCCGCCACACGCTGGCCCTCGTGGAGACCTTGTCCCCAGAGGATCAGGCCGCCCAGTCCATGCCGGACGCGAGCCCCGCCAAATGGCATCAGGCCCACACCAGCTGGTTCTTCGAAGCCCTGCTGCTCCGCCCGCACCTGCCGGGTTATCAGCCCCTGGACGAGCGCTACCATTACCTCTTCAACTCGTATTACGAAGGCCTCGGGCCCCGGCATCCCCGCCCGCAGCGCGGCCTGTTGACCCGCCCCTCGCTGGCCCAGGTGCGCGACTACCGTCTGCATGTGGAACGCCACATGCACCAGTTGATGAACAGTTGCAGCGACACACTGTGGCCAGATGTAGCCCGTACGCTGGAGCTGGGACTGCAGCATGAGCAGCAGCACCAGGAGCTGATCCTGACGGATGCGCTGCATCTGCTGTCCTGCCATCCCTGGCGGCCGGCGCTGCTGGCTCATCCGCCCAGCCACCGCACCAGCCTGCCAATGCAATGGTGCCGCCATGACGGCGGGTTGGTGGAGATCGGCCATGCGGGCGAGGGCTTCGCCTTCGACAACGAAGGCCCGCGCCATCGGCAATGGCTGGAACCCTTCGAGATCGGCGACCGCCTGGTGAATTGCGGTGAATACCTGCGGTTCATCAACGACGGCGGCTACCGCGACCCCCGCTGGTGGTTGTCCGAAGCTTGGGCCACGGTGCAGGCGCAGCAATGGCAGGCGCCGATGTACTGGCTGAAGGACGAGCACGGCGACGACATCAGCGGCAGCAAGGGATGGTCGGTCTTCGGCCTTCAAGGCGTCAAGCCGATGGCCCCCGCCGAGCCGGTGATGCATCTGAGCTTCTATGAGGCGGCGGCGTATGCGGAATGGGCCGGCGCCCGCCTGCCGTCTGAAGCCGAATGGGAGGCCGCCATCGGCCTGCCCGGCATGCAGCAGCTGTGGGACCACGCCTGGCAGTGGACCCGCTCCGCCTATCACCCCTACCCCGGCTTCCGTCCGCTGGAAGGGGTAGCCTCCGAATACAACGGCAAATTCATGGTGGGCCAGCTGGTGTTGCGAGGCGGCAGCCTGGCCACGCCGCCGGGCCATACCCGGCCCACCTACCGCAACTTCTTCCCCCCGGGCGCACGGTGGCAGTTCAGCGGCCTGCGCCTGGCCCGCGATGCCGGCAGCAGCTCGGGCCACGCACCACTTCCCTCCCCACAACGACGCCCGGAGACAGCCGCATGAGCAGTTTCGCTGACGACCTCCACGCCGCGCTGGCGGGGCCCGATCGCGCCATCTCCCCCAAGTACTTTTACGACACCAAGGGCTCCGCCCTCTTCGAGCAGATTTGCGAGCTGCCCGAGTACTACCCCACCCGCACCGAAGTCGGGCTGCTCAAGCGCCATGCGGCGGAGATCGCCGCCCGCATGGGGCCGCAGGCCCAATTGATCGAATACGGTGCCGGTGCGTTGATCAAGGTGCGTCTGCTGCTGGCGCATCTGCCCACCTGCCACAGCTTTGTGCCGGTGGACATCTCCGGCCCCCACCTGCTGGCGGCCTGCGAGGCGCTTCAGCGCGACTTCCCGTCACTGTCCATCACCCCGGTGGTGGCGGATTTCACGCGCGACCATCAGATGCCCACGGCACCGTCCAACGGGCAGCGGATCGGTTTCTTCCCGGGGTCCAGCATCGGCAATTTCACGCCGGACGAAGCCCTGCGCTTTCTGAGGCTGCTGCGGGAGGAATTGGACGGTGGCGCGCTGCTGATCGGTGCTGACCTGATCAAGGACCCAGCCGTCCTGCACGCCGCCTACAACGACTCGAATGGCATCACCGCCCGCTTCAATCTCAACCTGCTGCACCATGCGCAGCGGGAGCTGGGGCTGGAATTCAATCCGCAGGGGTTTGATCACTACGCGTTTTACGAGCCCCGGCACCATCGCATCGAGATGCATCTGCTGCCGCGTGGTGTGCAGGAACTGCAGCTCCAGGGTCAACGCTACCGTCTGTCACCCGGCGAAAGCCTGCACACCGAAAACTCCCACAAATACAGTGTGGAAGGATTTCAGGCGGTGGCGCGGGAGGCCGGCTTCCAGCCGCAACAATGCTGGACGGACGAGCGCGGGTGGTTCAGCCTGCATTGGCTGGCCGCTTGAGTCGATCCGTCGTCCAGTCGATCCGTCGTTCAGTCGTTCAGTCGTTCAGACCGTAACCGTAGACATCGGCCAGCCGGCGCAGCAACTCCGGCTCGTCGCTCTTGCGGAAGAAATACGGAAACAGCGAGCGGCAGCGGCCGCCCTCATGCAAGGTGCCACCCAGCCGCTTGAGCTGCTGGATGCCGTCCTGCACCTTCAGGCTCATCAGCACGGCCGGCGCCCCCACGCCACGGTGAAGACGCGCGTCGCCGTGCACCTTGAATTCCAGCATGCGCTGGTAAAAGGCTTTGTGACGCGGGTTCACTTCAATCACCAGGTGATTGGCATTCCAGTGATGGAACGCATGCAGGTAGGCAAAGTGAAACAGGCTGGCTAGCACCAACTTGGACGGTGAATCCGGCTCCGCCGCGAGCCGGGTGAATTCACACAGCTGCAGGCCCTGGCGCCGCATGCGGCCCAGCTCATCCGAAAAACTCTGGTCCGCACCAAGAACACCCGCATCACGGCGGATGCCCAGGGTCGACACCAAACGGCCTTCCCAGTAGGCCCCCAGCGTGACATCCGCTGGCCGCGTGAGCTTGTAGCCCCGCGAGGCGTAACGCCGTTTCATCAGATCCAGACCCGCCGCATCATCCATCAGCGCGCGTATTTCCAAGCGCCCTGCTTCCGTATCCCGGAAATGCAGATGGACGGAATCAGAGCGAAGGAACGCGATTTGCCGAGAGATCGGCTGGAAGGCCTGCAATGGACTTGCAGGGGCATCCAGCTCGATGCTCAAACCAGGCGCTTCATCGCTCATTCCCAACTCCAGACTCATCGGTTATGGAGGCAAAGTCTAGGCGCCACCCAAAGTAATAGTTCCGGCCGCTACGATAGTTAACAATTGCGACGAAGGACTTACGCGCCTGTAGCCAGTGAAGGCTTCGGGTCAATCCCTCATTGACGAGCACCCCCGCGAATGAGGGAACTGCGTTACAGAGTGGCCACCAACCCTGAAAGTGGCGCCACGCCTCGCTTTGGGGCGTTCGTGCCTGAAAACGCCGCTGTGCAAAGCCTGCTGCAGAAATGAGCAGGCCTTCTGTTCGGTATCCGGAAATGTGAAAGTGGGCTGCCCAGCGATTGCAGAAAAGACCTGGCTTGTTACTGGGTCTTTCTCCGAGGTTCGAACTGGCGGAGCGTGATTTTTCGCTCAACCGACCGTCAGGTGAACGGGTGAGCGGCCAATTCCTCCAGGCGAACACCGGCTTGTGTCAAAGGCGCTTCGACGCGGCTGTCCGCCCAGGCTGCAATGGTCTGGACATCGAAGAGTCCCGAGAGCTCGGTGGTAGAAATTGCATGTTCGGGCAGCTCCCCCCGCTCCAGCGACTCACGCACCATCTGCATCAGTGAGCCCTGCCCCTGACGGACACGCCGGATCAGGTCCTGCACGATGGCATCCGTGCGTTGTCGGCCCAGGCGCGGCGTGAGCAGCAGTTCCAGCCGCTCGCTGGCGACCAGCCCCAGCTGCGCATCCACATTGGCCCGCATGTTGGCGGTGCGAACATCCGGCGCCGACAGCGCGCGGCGCAGCGCAATCAAAGCGCCGTGGGTGCCGCCCATCAAGCTGCTCCATTCGGCCAGTTCTGCCGGCCATTGGCCCAGCCCGCGCTCGTGAGCCTGGGACATGCATCCCAGCAGCGCCGCCACGCGGTGCGGTGCACGCTGGGTGGCCGCCAGCGCCTGCTGGGCCGCAATCGGGTTGTGCTTGTGGGGCAGCGCGATGCAGCTGCCGCGCCCATCGGTGGGCGCCTCCACGATCTCATCGACTTCCGGCTGCGCCAGCAGGGCCAGATCCTGGGCCAGCTTGCCCATGCTGCCGCACAGCACGCCCAACTCCGTGGCCAGGCGGATCCAGCGGTCGCGTTGGGTGTGCCAGCACATGTCCGAGACCGGCAGGCCGAGGTCTTCGGAAAGAAGGCGGCTGACCTTGTCCGCATCCACCCCCAGACTTTCCAGCGTGCCCACCGGCCCGCCCAGTTGAAGCCGAAGCGCCTCGCGCGCATGGGTGCGCAGCATTTCAGCACTGCGCACCAGCGGCATCAGCCAGTTCATGAACTTGTAGCGCAGGCTGATCACCTGCGCCGGTTGCATCAGCGTGCGGCCCAGCATCGGCACGGCCTCATGGCGACGGGCCAGGTCCAGCAGTTGCGCGCAGAGAGCCTGCAGGTCGTCGTCCATGATGCGCAGCGCCTCGCGGGTGCACAGCACCATTGCGGTGTCGACGATGTCCTGCGCGCAGGCATTGCGGTGCACATACACCGCCGCCGATGGGTCGAACAGCGCGACGGTCTCCCGCAGCCGCTGCACGGTCGGCATGGCCAAGCTGCCCGCAGCGGGTGCTGCGGCCAACAGGGAGGGCACGTCATACAACTCGGCACGGCACAGGCTGCTAATGGCCTGCGCGGCAGCCGGCGGCATCAACCCCGCCTTGCTCTGTGCGCGCACCAGCGCCGCCTCCACGTCCATCATCGACTGCACCACCGCCGCCGGTGAAAACACCGCCTCCATTGCGGGGGTAGATAAAAAGACCTCAAACAGCATTTCCAATGACCTCTTACGGGCCTGATGATGCTAGCCAGCATCGAGAATTGTTGCCCTCATGTAAACCCCGGCTCCCAGGGGAAACGGACTGAGGCTCGCACGTCTTTTGGGGGGGATCGGGTGGGGTTGTCGGACGACAATAGTGCTTGACGAACTCACTCGGACATCGGCCACAGACGAGTGCCGGTTGGTCAATGCATCGAGAGAGGCAGCGAGAGGAAGCTGGAAGAGAAGCAGGGAGCGACCGCCGATTCGGGTCGCTCCCAGCCTGGGCGGATCCACGGATCGCCTCAGGCGGTACTGCAGCGGCATGGCTTCCGCAGAAGCGATGCGCCGGGGTCAGTGCTTGATCAGTTCTGAGCCTGATATTGCGAAGCCAGGCGGGACATATGGCCCAGCGACAGGCGGTGCATGGTGATCAGTTCCAGCAGGCCATTGCGGTGCAGTTCCACCACCTTGGCGTCCGACAGTTCAGCCAGCGCCTTTTCATTGATGGTCATGAAGCCGTCCACATCCAGCTTTTCGCCGTTGGGCAGCGTGGCTTCGAAGCGCATGTCCTGCAGCAGGTTCAGCTCTTGCAGGATTTCGCAGGCCTGGCGGGTGCGATCGGCTTCGCGCTCGAACTCCTCGCAGAAGTTCTTGGCATTGAGCAGCAGCTGTGAGGCTTCACCCTTGTCGTCAAACAGGGGCGCGCCGGTCGTGTCGCTCAGGCCGTCCCAGCCGCTGTCCATGCACAGGACCATGTTTTCGCCATCGTCCATGCGCGCCATGGCGAAGGGATAACGACGCACATAGGCGGGCAGGTAACGGGCGGTCCACTGGCCGTCCTTGACAAACAGGTTGCTGCCCTGCTTCAGGCCGAACACGGCCAGCGGTGCAATCGCCTGACGCTGGCCTTCGGCCGCAGCGCCAACGCGAACGAACACCACCGGGAATTCCTTGCAGGCGTCCGCGAATTCAGCAACAGCCAGGAACAGCGAGTTCAGGCCATTGATGCGATCCAGGGCCGACTTCTCGGTGCTCAGCTTCAGCTTGGCATGCTGAGTGCGGTCCAGCGGGACCAAATTGCCATACATCGGGGGGTTGCTCATTCACTTACTCCATCTTCGGCCAGTCTCGATACCAGCACCTTGTCCACACGTTTGCCGTCGAGGTCGACCACCTCGAACCTCCACGCGTCCCACTCCACCACATCGGTCGTGCGCGGCAACCGGCCCAGCAGCAGCATCACCATGCCGGCCAGGGTGTTGTAGCGCCCACGGTCCTCCTCGGGCAGTTCCTTCAGCGCCAGGCGGTCTTTCAGCTCGGTGACGGGAATCAGGCCATCCATCAGCCAGCTCCCATCCTCACGCTGCACCGCCCAGGCGTCTTCGCCATCCGACGAATTGAATTCACCGGCAATGGCTTCCAGCACATCACGCATGGCGACCACGCCCTGCACTTCGCCGTATTCATCCACCACAAAGGCCAGTGGCGTCTCGGTGCCCCGCATGTGGGCCAGCAGTTCCATGCCGGACAGCGTTTCCGGCACAAACACGGGCGCTTCCAGGCCTTCGGCGAGGTCCATCGATTCACCGGCCAATTGGCGGGCCAGCAGGCTTTGGGCGCTCACCACGCCCAGCACGTCATGCAGGCCGCCCCGGCAGACCGGATAACGGCTGTAGCCGTGGGCCCGCAGAATGGGCAGGATCTGTTCAGGGCGGTCGGTGACATCCAGCCAGGCGATTTCCGCCCGGGGGATCATCATCGAACCGATTTGACGCTCATCCAATCGGAACACATTACGCACCATCTGATGCTCGTGTTCTTCAATGACACCGGCGTCCCGCCCTTCGTCCAGGCTGGCGGCGATTTCTTCTTCCGTCACCAGGCGGTTGGCCCGGCCGGCCAGGCCCAGCACGCGCAGCGCCGTCTCGGTGCAGAAGCTCAGCAATTTGACAAACGGCCGGGCCACCAGCGAGATGATTTCCATCGGCGGCGCCACCAGTCGGGCGACGGTTTCCGGAAACATCTGGCCCAGGCGCTTGGGCACCAGTTCACCAAAGATGATGGTGAGAAAGGTCAGCACCACCACCACCAGGGCGGTGGCGGTGATGTCGGCCACCTTTTCACTCAAGGGAAAATGGCCGCGCAGCACCTCGGCCAGCGGCCCGGAGAAGGCGGCCTCGCCCACGATGCCGTTCAACACGCCGATGGACGTGATGCCGATCTGAACGGTGGAGAGGAATTTGGTGGGGTTTTCATGCAGGTCCATGGCGGCCTGCGCCCCGGACTCGCCACTCTCCACCATCACCTGCAAACGCGCCTTGCGGGAGGCTGTGAGCGCCATCTCCGACATCGCGAACAAACCGTTAAGAAAAATAAGGAAGAGAACTAGGGCGGTATCCATTGATAGCGCGGACCCGGTACAAACCCTGAGTCGCGCCCAAAACACAAGGCCCGCAAGGGTAGCAGAGCCGCATGACAGCCAACACCGCAAAATCCCGCTATGCATTACCTCATCGGTGACCTTCAGGGCTGCTGCGACGCGCTGGCCCGCTTACTGGAGAAGATCGACTTCTCCCCCTCCCGCGACCGCATCTACCTCCTGGGCGACCTGGTGAACCGGGGGCCGGACTCCCTCACCACCTTGCGCCGCCTGCAGTCGCTGGGCGATGCCGCGCAGTGCCTGTTGGGCAATCACGATCTGCATTTGCTGGCAACCGCTGCAGGCGTTCGCGCCCCGCACAAGAGTGACACGCTGGACCCCATCCTGCAGGCGCCGGACCGGGAAGCGCTACTGGAATGGATGCGGCAGCAGCGTCTGGCGATCCGCGCACAAGGCTGGCTGATGGTGCATGCGGGGGTGGTGCCGCAGTGGGATGCGGACCAGACGCTGTCACTGGCGGACGAAGTGCATGCGCTGCTGCGGGGGCCGGAACTGGCGGAGTTTCTTCCGCAGATGTATGGGAACGAGCCGGAGCGGTGGGCGGACGACCTGACGGGCGTGGCGCGGCTGCGGTTCATCATCAATGTGCTCACGCGGATCCGCTTCTGCAATGGCAAGGGGAAGCTGGACTTCAAGACCAAGGAAGGGCTGGGTACGGCGCCGAGCGGCTACATGCCATGGTTTGAGGTGCCGGGCCGGCGGACGGCGGGGCAACCGATCGCCTTTGGTCACTGGTCCACGCTGGGGCTGGTGCAGCGGGACGACCTGCTGGCGTTGGACACCGGCTGCGTATGGGGCGGGCAGCTGACGGCAGCCCGGGTGTCCGAGGGCAAAGCGCAGGAGATCATCCAGGTGGCCTGTGCGCAGGCGAAGAAGCCGGGCGCAGATTGAGCGAAGCGGCCGCGCTTGCCTCTACAATGCGCGGCTGCACCACCCGCTGGAGACGTGGCCGAGTGGTTTAAGGCAGCGGTCTTGAAAACCGCCGAGGGCTTATCCCCTCCGTGAGTTCGAATCTCACCGTCTCCGCCATGTTGGAAGTCTTGTGACTACTGAGTTCGCTGGTGAACCGTTTGCCGATGTCGCGGCAGTGCTTGGGGGTCCTTTCACAGTGCTCCCGGCGCTTGCTTGGCGAGCTCTGGACCAGTAGCGCCAGGCCCACACCATGAAGCGTCGCTACGCCCAGTTCAACCCAAAGCGCAGACTCCTGGCTCCCGAACAGGCGCAGACGCGGGCAAAAGAACTTCAGGACTTGGCCGACCGTGCCCGATATGGCGGGAACCCGGAGCACAAGAAAAATCCTGGTGACTTTGGCCTGACGCCCCCGTCTGATCCAAGGCAAGGGAAGTCGCTGTGCGACGTCGCCAAGGTTTTCAAACGCGCGGAAGCGGAAGCCTTGTTGCGAAACGGACTTCGCCGGGGCCTCGTGAGCGACCGGATGGACGGCGAATGGCCGAAGAACGTCTGGTCTGTCACCAGCGACGGCATCCCAATGGAAGCGCAAATTGAGAATCCGGTCCTGGGTATTTATCACGGCTACCCCATGCCGGAAACTGATCCGCTGACACAGGAAGTGCTCGATCGCTGGCTGCGCTGTCATGACTGAACTCCTCATCAACGCAAAATGGATGGCGGCATCTTCGGGCGAACCCGAGGTGCGGGCGACAGCTGCCCACATCGACATTCATGTGGATCGCGTTTGCTTGACGCGGAACCAGGATATTTGGGCAGAGACGGTTCGCGATAGTGCCTTCCTCTCGGCATATCCCCTTGCGATGTGGTTGGCGAGTTCATGGTGGCGCTTGAACTACGAGCCGCTCCCCGCCCAGCCGCCCGGCTATGACTGGCGCTCGGCTCATGAACTCGGTGCAGCCAATCACGGCTTCGTGTGGCCCCGAGTGATATTCATCCCGGACGGTGAAGCGGTTCAGGTATGGGCTGGAGCGTCGATGGTGCCTGACCAGTCCGTGCAGTATCTGCAAACGCTTGATGTTGCAAAACTGATCCCCTTGCATAACTTCCAACAGAGCATCCAACGCTTCGTGCAGAGTGTGCTCGCCAGGCTGGATGCCAAGCAACTCAGTGAGACCAACCTATCGAAGCTCTGGGCGGCGTTGCAAGAAGATCAGGCAGACCCCCACGCATTCCGACTCAGAAAGTTGGAAGCAGAACTTGGCTTTGATCCTGAGGAATGCCCTGAGGACCAGTTGAACGCGGCGATGCAATGGGAAGCGCGAGTGGGCCCACTGGCACTGTCGGAATTGGCTCCGGCCATTGCATCCTCGGGCGCCAGCCCCGACTTGTCGATACTGGGTCAATTGGCAAACGCCGAAGGAATTGTTGGCACCCCAGACGTCAAACCTGACAGCATTCAACACCTGGACGATGGGGCTCCCTGGGAGCAAGCCGTTCATGATGCGCAGGCCCTGCGTCGAAGGATTGGCAATGTCAGCGATCCCATGACCAGCAAGTGCCTGCACGGCCTGCTTGGCTTGAGCTCGGACGCCCTTGCAAACTGGTCCGTACCGGCATCCCGTCCGCCGGTCGCAGTAGCCGTTCCCACCGTCGGAGATGCTTTGAAGTTCGTGCCCCGTCGACGCAGTCCCATTGGTCAGCGGTTTGAGTTGGCTCGCTTTTTGGGCGAATACCTGCGTGTGTCGTCGGACGAGAGTCAGTGGCTGGCGTCGTCGGACCTGAAAACTTCACGGCAAAAGTACCAGCGTGCCTTCGCTGCAGAGTTGCTGTGCCCCATAGATTCGTTGACTTCGTTCTTGAATGGTGACTTGTCGTCCGATGCCATTGAAGAAGCGGCCCACCACTTCGAGGTCAGCGAGCAGGCCGTTACGAGCTTGCTACTCAATAACGGCTACCTCTCCCGTGATTGGTCGGAGATGCTCCCTTATCGGACGGCAGCTTGAATTCCGGCTAGGCCAAGCCTACTTGCGGCCCCTGCCAATCACCCGCCGTCGCCCGCCAGGCCCGGAGTTGGGCGGAATTCCAGTCCGCAAATCGCTGGCTCGACACTGACTTTCACATGCCATCGTGGTGTCCGGGCACACACCATGAAGCCTGGCTCATCAACCACCTTGTCGGCCAGTTGGAGAATCAGCAAGTCGCTTCAAGACGAACTCCCCCCGCTCAGCCACTGCCGGCGACGGATCAACGGCAAACCTGCGTGCCAATGGTGCGGCCGCCCCTCCGAGACCGCTCATTTCCCTGACAAGCGCCTCCGCTGCGACCCGCCTCACGATGGAAGATCGGTCGGCTGCCGCAGCATTCAAAACCTCGAGAAGCGCTGGCGCGTTACTGAGTGGTCTATCAGCAAGGATGTTGGTTAACCGCCCCTGACAGTATCTGACGTCGGTCCATTGCCAACGACGCCCGTCAACCCATACAGCCTTTCCAAGAAGAAGCGTTCTGTAGGCCTTGGCCCGCACCGCCGGCTGGACAGCCTCCCCGGCGATCTGGGGCAACTGTTGATCGAGCACAGCGGTTCGCAGAGCCTGGGATAGGGCCGCCGCCATCGGTCCAGCGGCTGAGCCCGTCACTCGCTGTCTGAGCGCGGAGGCAACCCCTTCCATTGAGATGAGCTCCGTCATGACCTGCCTGTCCAGCAGCTCTACACGCCCCCAGGAGGTCCATGTCGGCAGCATGGCGCACAACATGTCTACCACCTGCTCGGGGTCCGTGGTTTGCGCGAGCCTGGGGACCGCGTCTCTGGCTGCCGCTCGAACCTGAGGTACCCAGTCGTTGAGCCGCCGTGCAGCCAGCGACAGGAAGAAGCTATTGGGGGCCGGCCCAGCGAGCGTGCGAAGCGTCCTTTCGCGGACGCGGCCATCCCCACTGCTCAGGTCGATCCATGTCAGAACCCGGCTGGACTCAGCCCGCCCGGCCGAACCGCCAAATGGAAATAGCGCTCGCCATCCGCTTCTCTCTGGCGCCGTACCAGTCCGTCGGGCAAGTGCAAACTCGCCGCGAATCAATTGCTCCCAATAGGCCAAATTCTCCAGAGGCAGCGCCGCCGTGACCCGGGCAAGCGCGGACATATCAGCGGCGACCGGCCGACTCGAATGGATCGACGACGCAAAACTGCGAACAGCGGCCCTCAGGTCCTCTTCAAGCTGTGTTTTTCCTTGTGCCAGGTTCAAGCGCCGATCCCCCTCTTTGATGGCGGCCCTGCAATTTCCGGACACGCTGCCCGCATCGCGCGCTAGCGGGCAAGTAGCGCCGACTTGTGCCGCAAGTCTAACGGGCGTTGCGGGCCATCATGCTCCTCGCCCCTTGCCCCTCACCCCGCCGCCCCAGGCGGCCTCACCACCATCTTCACCCGCGCCCCCCACCTCGGCTCATTCCTCAACCTGCGCCACAACTGCACCCAGCCAAACGTCGCAATCCGCAGCGGGTTGTAGCTGGTCACCGGCTCAGTGAGCCCGTACCGGATCGCCACCTCCGAGCGCTCCTCCACAAACGTCCCGAACATCCGGTCGAAGATGATCAGCACCCCGCCGTAATTGCAGTCCAGATATTCCGCATTGGACCCATGGTGCACCCGGTGATGCGAGGGTGTGTTGAAGATCCATTCGAGTGGCCCGAGCTTGGGAATCCACGCCGCGTGCAGCCAGAACTGATACAGCAGATTCGCTGCCAGCGCCGCCAGCACCGCCTGCGGCGGAAACCCCAGCCACACCAAAGGCGCAAAGAACAGCCCGGTACCCGTGAGCTTGCCAGTCCAGCCCAGCCGCAAGGCCGTGCCCAGCGTCAGTTGATTCGGCGAGTGATGCACGCAGTGGGTGGCCCAGAACCAGGCCATGCGGTGCGCCGCGCGGTGGTACCAGTAATAACAGAACTCCTGCCCAATGAAGAGAATGGCAAAGGCCACCGGCGTCGTCAGCGCCAGGTCACCGCGCCGGTGTGCATAGACCCAGGCCAGCGCCGGGATGGTGATCGACAGCCCCAGGGCCTCCACCATCCGCCGCCCCACCACGTCACCCAGGGACGCGGCAAAGGCCTTCCAGTCGTAGCCCTTGCGCAGCAAGGTGATCACCACTCCTTCCAGCGCCGCCAGGCCCATGGCGCCGATCAGGAACCACAACAGCCAGGGCCCAGCTTCCGAGGGCAGGACGAGGTGGCCGAGCGTCATGAGGAGGACTTCGCGCCCTTGCACTGGCTCAGCTCGCTCCCGTGCTCCTTGAGGCACGCGCGGCGCTTGTCCGCATCTCCGCCCTCGGCACCGCAGCGTTCGCGCGCCTGCGCGGCGCAGTCCTTGGCCTGACTCATCGCAGCCTTGCAGTTCTCGCTGAGCTCCGCCTGATGTTCCTTCAGGCAGGCCAGCCCACGGCCCTCACCCGGTTTCACACCGTCGCAGAACTTCTTGAAATCCGTCCGGCACGCCTGTGCGGCCTGTTTGGCCATCGGGCCGCCGGCGGGTGCATCCTTGGCATGGGCGGCCCAAGGCGCCACCAAGGCGGCGGCCGTCAGCGCCAGCGAGGCGAAGGTGCGGAGAGTCAATGTGGGGGTCATGATGGCTCCTTGCGTCTGCCGTTCACGGCTGGTGGGCGGTTGAGTTGGCGGTGGGGGTGGAGGTTGGGGTGGCGGTCGTCGCGGTGGACGTCCTGGATCTCGTCGTGGTGCGCGTCGCCGACTGGCCATTGGGGCCGGTGACCGTGGCGGTGGTCTGGCCGGGCGAGCGGTCCACCACGCGGCTGGTGCTCTTGCCGTTCGGGCCTGTGGTGCTGGAGGAGACGTCGCCGTGGTCCCGCGTCACCTGGCGCGAGGCGCTCTTGCCTTGCGCGCCGGTCACGGTCGTCTGGCGGGTGCGGGCTTCGGCGGCCGGTGTAAGGGCGGCGCCCAGCACTGTCGTGATGGCCATCACGGCCAGGAGCTTGATCGAATTCATGGAGGGGTCCTTGTCAAACGTCTTCAAAAGGGATGGAACACGTGCACGGGATGCCAGCGTTGGACGGCTTGCCTGCCGGCCTGATCGTCCGCACGCTGCGGCTCTGCCCTTGCCTCCATTGAACGCCGTGCGTCGCCTGCCGTTGCCCACGCCACACGACGAATTGCGACAAGATTGAAACGTTCGCGTCATGCCACCGTCGCCCCCCTAGACTTCTGCCATGAGCAAACCCCGCGTGCTGATCGTTGACGATGACACCGAGCTGTCCGACATGTTGGCGGAGCTGCTGGTGCGTGAAGGCTGGGAGGTGCTGACCACCCTCACCGGCGGTGACGGCGAGCGCGCGCTGCGGCAATGGCAGCCGGAAGTCGTGCTGCTGGATGTGATGCTGCCGGATGCCAACGGCTTCGACCTGTGCCGCCGGTGGCGCGCGGATTGGCCAACCCTCGGCCTGATCATGCTCACCGCCCGCGGAGAGCCGATGGACCGGGTGCTCGGCCTGGAGATCGGCGCCGACGACTATCTGGCCAAGCCGTTTGAACCCCGCGAGCTGGTTGCCCGCGTCCGTGCGCTTCTGCGCCGTCAAGCGCCCGGTCGGGCCGAAGGCACCACCCAGTTGCGTTTCGAAGGGCTGACCATCGACCTGCTCAAGCGCGAAGTGCTGGCCGGCACCCAGGCGGTGACACTGACCGGCGTGGAATACAAGCTGCTGGTGACGCTCGCACGCGCACCAGGACAGGCGCTGGACCGGGATGCCCTGAGCGAAGCCGTGCAGAACGGCGGCTACCGGCCGCTGGACCGCACGGTGGATGTGCAGATTGCCCGGCTGCGGCGCAAGCTGGCGGAGGCCGCTCCGGGCCGGGACTGGATCGATACCGTGCGCGGCGAAGGGTATGTCTTTGTGGCCCGCTAGCTGGCGGCGCACCAGCCTGTTTCGGCGTCTGCTGCTGGCTCAGTTGAGCCTGGCGCTGGGGCTGGCAGTGGTGATCGGCCTGCTGTTCTATGTGGAGCGCAACGTCAACGTGGCCACTTTGTTTGCCGATCTGTGGGCACCCCGCCTCGCCCAGGCGGCGGGCCTGCAGACGCCCCCAGACGACGCGCCGATTCCAGTGCTGGTGCAAGACCAGCCCCCCGCGGCGGCCCGCCTCACTTCGATGTTCGCCCCTCGCTTTGTCGCCCTGCGTCAGGTGCTGCGGACCCACGGTGTGCCCACATCGCAGATCCGGCTGGAGCTGGGTCGGCATGAGCCGCGCATCTGGCTGCTGGTGGAGCGGCCCGCAGCATCTCCGGTGTGGCTGGGCGTCTCCGGGCGAATGGTGGCGCCGGAATGGTCACGCCGCGCACTGCTGGCCCTGGTGCTGTGCCTGGCCTTGGTGCTGGGCCTGAGCGGCTACACCGCCAAGCGGCTGGCACAGCCGCTGGTGCAACTGCGTCAGCGTCTGGAAGCGCAGCATCCAGGCACGCCGGAAACCTCGCCGCCGCTGCCGCTGCAACATGCCCCCCCCGAGGTCGCAGCCATCGACGCCGCCTACAGTGAGCTGCTGGCCCGTTGGCGACTGCATGAACGAGAGCGCGCCCTGCTGTTGGCCGGCGTCTCGCATGACCTGCGCAGCCCGCTGGGCCGCATCCGCATGGCGGCCGAACTGCTGCCCGACGATCCCGGCATCAACAAGCGCAAGGCTGTGGTCATTCGTAACGTCGGTGAAGCGGACCGGCTGATCGAGAGCTTTCTGGACTTCGTCCGCTCGGGCGAGCTGCCCTGCAACGAAACGGTGGACGTGGCCGATGCCGCACGCGCGGTGGTGCAGTCCTTCGACCGGCCGGAGGATCAACTGACGCTGGAAGCTCCGGCGCAGTTGCTCCTGCCGCATGCGAACCGGCTGCTGGTGGAACGGCTGGTGGCGAACCTGGTGGACAACGCGCTCAAGCATGGTCGGCCACCGGTGGTGGTTCGTCTGGCAAGCCAAGCTGCTCAACCGGACTCTGCGCACCTCGAAGGGCAAGGGATTTGCCTCTCCGTTGAAGATGCCGGCGACGGCCTGGACCCCCATCAGCTGGAAGCCTTGCAGGAAGCCTTCCGTCGCGGTGACAGTGCCCGCACCCAGGCGGGCAGTGGCCTGGGCCTGGCCATCGTGCGGCAGGTGGTGACACGCCTGAAGGGCCGCCTGCGTTTCGAACGGCACGCGCAACGCCAGCGGGTGGTGGTGACCTGGACCGCATCGACCTGAACTCTGCAAGCTGAAGCCTGCCCCCAGCCCCCTTCAGCCCCCTCCTGTGGAGGATGTGCACACCCAGGTGCTGCGGCATGCTGCTCCTACAATCCGCGCCGCTGATATCGCCGCTCGCCGCCGCAGGGGCTGGCGGATGGAGTCCCCCCCTCACAGGAGCCCGCATGGCCGCCCCGATCGACTTCTATTTCGACTTCGCTTCGCCTTACGGCTACATCGCCTCCCAGACCATCGACGAACTGGCCGAACGCCACCACCGCTCGGTGAATTGGCATGCCATCGTGCTGGACGCCAACTTCCAGTCGCTGGAACGCATCCGCATCCCCAGCAGCGTGATGCGCAGCGATTACATCCGCCGCGATGTGGAGCGCCTGGCTGCCTTCTCCGGCGTGGAATACAAGACCCCGTCTTCCCTGGGCCTGCACACTGAAATGGCCGCCCGGCTATTCCACTGGTTCAACGACCGCGACCCCGAACAAGGCCGCTGCTTTGCGCGTGCCGCCTACCGGGCCTATTTTGTGGAAGACCGCAACATCGCTCAGCTGGAGACGCTGCAGGACCTCTGCGGCGCGCAGAAGATGGATGCGTCGGAGCTGCAGCATCTGGCCAACGACAGCGCCAACCGCGCACGCCTGAAGGCTGAGATCGACCTGGCGGAATCACGCGGGGTGTTTGGCTCGCCCTTCTTCATCGTGGAAGGCGAGCGCTTCTGGGGCAACGACCGCCTGCCGCAACTGGAACGCTGGCTGGCGCAAGGGCCTTATTGAACAGGCTCTGACGCCAGCCGCCCCGGGGCGGCTGGTCTGTCCGCATGGAGGTGGAGCACAAGGCTCAACGGCGCGGCGGCCCCCAGTGGCCGTCCACCCAGGAGCGCTGGCCGCCGCGCCATTCCCAGCAGCCTTCGAACCAGACGTAGCCTGCCACGGGTGGGCCGACCACGGCGGGCTGGTAAGCACCTTCATAACCGCCACGCTCACCCCCGTAGCCATAGCCGCCACCGTGATAGGGGCGCGGTGGCAAGACGATGCAGCCGCTCAGCGCCGACGCCAGCAGTGGCGCGGCGATTGCACCCACAACAATCCGAATCGCTCGCATGTCTGATCTCCAAGGCAGTGGCCTTGTGATCTCCAACGCGCGGGCCGGAGCCCCCGATGACGGCACGGGGCCACCATTACCTGCCCGACAAGCAGTAACCAGGCGTTGCTGGGTTCAGCTCGCCTGCTTAAAGGCCATCACCGCCTGGTTGCGCAGCGTTCTCAGCAGCGACAGTTGCTTTTCATCCAGCACCACACTGCCCGGCTGCGCCTTGTCTGCATAGATCATCGCAAACGGCGCCCCACGCAAGGCCATCGGCAGGATCAGGAAACTGTGGGCCTTGGCGCCGCTCAGGAACCATGGCGGCAGCCGCTCGGCGATCTTGGGTTGTGATGCATCGGAAATCAGCGTGTCCGCGCCCTTGGTGCAGATGGCGGTGAACAGGTCCGGTTGCAGCCCCGGCATCACCCGCAGCGGCACACGGAACAGCGGCACCACCGCTTCCACCCCGTCCCCCAGGCCGAAGCGCCCGGTCAGGGTTTCCGTCTTGGGGTCCCGCAGGCAGAAGATCACCCGCCGGAAGCCCAGGCCGCGATACATGGTCTCCAGGATCATGCGCAGCACTTCATTGAGCTTGAAACTCTCCACCATGGCGTTGGTGATGTCCTGGATGCCGGCGGCCAGCACCGCTGCGGCTTCTTCCGGCGCAATCACCCCCGTGGGCAATTCGCCCTGCACCACGGTGGCCTGCAACTGGTGCGGCGACAACGTGTCCTCCAGCGAGGGCGTCAGCGGCGCCAGCAGCCGCTGGGCGGGGGAGCTCTTGGGCAACTGAATGTCCATGGCCTGCGCCAGTTGCGTCAAACGCTGCCGTGCCTGGTCGGCTGCCTGCTCAAAGGCCTTGGCCTCCACCCCCAGCGCACGTGAATAGCGCTGCGCCATGGCACGCACCTTGGCATGCGCCTCTGTCGGGTCACTGTTGAGGATCACATCCGCCACGTCGTTGCTGGCCCGCGCCAGCCAGCGCATGCGGTCGGGTGAATGCTCCACCAGCCGCATCGGCGCTTCCCCGTCCGGCCGCTGCATCGTGCGCTGCAGGCTGTCCGGGAAGCCCCATTGACGCGCCACCCCCAGCCCCAGTGCTTCATAACTCAGGCCCAGCACCTTGGCCGATGCCGCGCCTTCGCTGACCGGCGGCGCGGCCTGCTCACCCATGCCACGCTCCGGCCGCACCAGCTTGCGCACCTGCTGCGCCTCTTCCGGCAGATAGAACTCCGAGAGCAATCGCCCCAGGCCCTGGAACATCGTCGTCAGGAAGGACTCTTCGTTTTCACGCGGCACCAGGCACAACTCGCGGGCGAGCGAACCCGCCATCAGCGAACGCAGGAATTCTTCCTTGAGACGTTGCGCATGCTGTTTGTTTTCCATGCGCTCCAGCAGCACCAGCGACATGGCCAGATTGCGGATGCCGCCAAACCCCACCAGCGCCACGGCACGAGACACGGTGCTGATATGCCCGCCGCCCGCATGGCTGAACTGCACCGTGTTGACCAGGCGCAGCAGCTTGTTGGTGAGGGCCACGTCCTTCAGGATTTCGTTGGAGAGGGTGGTGAGGCTTTCATTCTCCGACTGCGTCATGCGCTGGATGCGGGCCACCGAATCCGCCATGGCCGGGAAGTCGGACCGATGGCGCATGCGGCGCAGCAGAAACTCCAGCGTGGCATTGCCACCCTCGCTGGCGGCCGAGGCATCCGTGGGCGGATGCAGCCAGGCGGCCAGGGCATCGTGGAAGGCTTTGGCATCCGGCCAGCGCTGGCTGGCATCACGCGCCAGGCCCCGCAGCAGGACGGCACGCAGCGCATCGTCGGTATCGGGGCCGAGATCGGCGGGCGGCTCCAGTTGCTGCTCGGCCACCCGGCGCACGGCGCGCCAAGGGTCGGGGTCGTAGTTCAGACGCTGGCCGCTCAGCATTTCGGTGAGCATCACCGCCGCTGCAAACACGTCCATGCCTGCGGAGGCCGAGGCCCCACGAGCTGCCTCCGGCGAGATATAGCCAGGCGTGCCAACGATGCGGTTGCTGGAGGACGCGATGTTGGCATTGGCCCCGGTCAGCCGGACCGCAATGCCGAAGTCCATCACCCGCGGGCGGCCCTGCGGGTCCAGCATGACGTTGGAAGGTTTGAGGTCGCGGTGTACCACCCCGGCCTGGTGTGCGGCGTGCAGACCGTCCAGCACACCCAGCATCAGCCCGACCGCATCACGCGCCGCCAGACGGCCTCGCTGACGCATGTGCTCGGCCAGCGTGCCTCCCGCCACGTATTCAAAGACCATGTAGGCCTGCCCACCCTCCAGATCCGCCTCGAACACCGGGACGATGTTGGGATGGGTCAGGCGGCTCACCGCCCGTGCCTCATGCAGCCAGGCATCCACACTGGCCCGGTCCGCGGACTGCGTCAGCACCTTCACTGCCACTTCCCGGTCCAGCCTCGGGTCATGGGCCAGCCACACCTGGGATTGGGCTCCGCGCCCCAGGCTGCGCAGCGGCTTGAAGCGCCCGACAGCGGGCGGCATCGGCATCATGGCGCGTCCTTGCGGGGCGCCGGACCCTCCTGCTGGGCGCGTTCACGCAGACGGGAGCGCGGGGCGGCGGTGGCCGCCGCGCCCAGGCTGGGATCCGGCAGATCGGCCGTCGGGTCGCCCTGGGACTGGCCCTGCGACTGGGCCGCCCCCATGGCGTCGTAGACCTCCCGCAGGCCCAGATTGAGGGCCCGGGAATAGCGCCGGGTGGCAAGTTCGATGCCGGTCTGGCGCTTGCGTTCCGGCAGGCCCAGGGCATCGATCAGTTCATTGGCCAGGCTGCAGGTCAGACGCAGCATTTCCAGATCGCCGTCGGCATGGCGCACCGGCATCTCCTGCGGCTGGCGGCGCATCATGTGCTGCAGCTCTTCTCCCAGGCCCCAGTAGCGGGCCACGGCCAGCCCCAGGCTTTCCAGATCACAGCCCAGCACGGCATAAGCCGCACTTTGCTCGGTCATGCCACGCGGGTTGGGATGCTCTTCCGTCGGCTCCGGGGCCACCATCAGCTGGCGGATCTGCTGGGCATCATCCGGGAAGTGGTACTGCACCAGCAGCCGGCCCAGGTTCTGCATCAGGTTGATCAGGTAGACCACCTCACCGTCATAACCGGCCGGCCGCAGCGCCTGGGCCACCTGGCCGGCCCGCTGCACACGGCGGATGAGGCTTTGCATGAAGGTGGCCTGGGTTTCGTTCATCGGGCCCGGCCAGGGCTTGAGCGCGCGGGCGGCTTCTTCCAGCCCGTTCAGCCCCAGCATGGCAATGGCGCGCTGGATGTTCAGTACCGTACCGCCGCTGTTGGGGTGGCCCTGCTGGCGCAGCGCATTGTTGACGCGACGCAGCAATTCGAGGGTCAGCGCCATGTCCTTCAGCGCCAGGGCGGCCAGCTCGCTGGCATGCTGCGACGCCATGGCGGACGACAGCGCGGTGGACACCAGCCGCGTGCTCACGCAGGGCAGATGGCCGAAGCGCTGCATTTTGTCCTTCAGCAGCGCAATCGGGCCGCCATTGTCCAGTTCGGCCGACAGGCGCCAGCCATCCAGCGCCCGCCAGAAGCTGCGGGCCTGGTGATAACGCTGGCGTGCTTGGCGATCGGTGGCGCGGTTGACGATGGCCCGCAGCGGTTCGGGGATCTGATAGGGGGTCTCCCAGCCCATGCGCACCAGTTCCTGCCCTTGCGGTTGCATGCGCTGCAGCACCAGCCGCAGGTCCTGCTCTTCCAGCACCGGCCGGCCGGAGAGCAGGCGGTGCAGCACCAGCCCCATGCCCACCACGTCTTCCTCCGCCGCTTCGCGCATCGCCCGGCGGGTGGCATTGAAGTCGGCATCCGGCGGCAGCGTGGCCTGGGCCACTTCCAGGCCGATCACACGGACATGGTCCGCCGCATCCACCAGCACATGGGCCAGCTGGATGTCGCGGTGGGCATGGCCAGCCTCATGGGCGAAGGCCAGGCCTTCCAGCGCCTGGGCCACCCATTGGGCGGCATCCAGGGGCAGCGGCGCGCCGCGGGCGATGCGCTCTTCCAGCGTCTCGCCGAGGGCGCGGTCGTAGGTCACATAGGGCCAGGGGTCCACCCGGCCGGTTTCCACCACATGGCCCAGGTTGGGATGGTGAATCCGCGACGCGGCGTCCAGCGACTTGAGCCATTGCAGCATGGCCGCCTCGCTGGCCGGCTTTTCTCGCGGCACCATGAGCAGCATCTCCTGGCCATGGCCATGGTGGGTGTCAAACACCAGCCACAGCATGCTGCGCTGGCTTTTGTGAAGCAGCGCACGCAGCTCGAAACGGCCAAAGCGCCGCAGCGGGGCGGCGGAGGAGGATGAGGTTGTCTCAGACACGCGTTAGAGGTGGCGTCCGGCCTGACCCAGGCGCCACTGTCCTTATATGGTTGCGATTGGACAGAAAACCCGACGTCCTCGCAGGTAGAAGTAACGTGGATTTTCCTCTCAGTTTTGTAACTGCGCCCACACCTTTTCCAGGCGTTTGACGCTCACCGGCTGCGGCGTACGCAACTCCTGTGCAAAAAGGCTCACCCGCAGCTCCTCCAACTGCCACCGGAAATCATCCAGGCGGGCATCCGGCGACCCCTTGCGCTCCACCAGCCGGCGCTGCCAGCGCTGCTCCAGCGGTTTGAGCTCGGTCATCAGCTTGGCATCCCGGGCGGCATCCGCCCGCAGCTTGTCCAGGCGCAGGGTGATGGCCTTGAGGTAGCGCGGATAGTGCTGCAGTTGCGTCCACGGGGTCTGCATCACAAAGCGCTTGGGCATCAGGCGCTGGAGTTGCGCCTGGATGTCCTCCACCACCTCCTTGGGCGCGGAGCGGGTGTCCTTGAGCTTGCGCAGGGCCGCCTGGTATTCCAGCAGCACGCCGTAAGCCAGGCGTGCCACTTCCTGGGCAATCAGGTTGAGGCGGGCGCGGCCCTCGTCCAGCCGGGCCTTGAAGCTGAATTCATCCACCGGCAGCGGGTCCCCCAGGAAGGCACGGTCCAGCGCCACGGCGACGATCTGGTCACGCAGTTCCTCGTTGGTGCCCAGGCTCATGAAGGCCACCGCCATCGCTTGAAGGTCGGGGATGTTCTTTTCCAGGTACTTCAGCGGCTCCTTGAGCTGCAGCGCGATCAGCCGGCGCAGGCCCGCCCGATGTTTGGCAGCAGCCAGCTCGGGTTCATCAAAAACCTCGATCTCCACATGCGTGGTCCGGTCGATCAGCGCGGGGAATCCGATCAGGGTCTGCGGGCCTCGCTTGATCTCCATCAGCTCGGGCAGCTCTCCAAAGGTCCATTGGGTGTAGGTCTTGGTCGCGTCGGCAGACGATGGCGGCGGCGGGGCCACGGTGGCGCGGATACCACCATTGCCACCATTGCCACCATTGCCACTGTTGGCGCCGTGGTTGGCGATACCGGCCTTGTGGTCGGCCTTGTGACCGCCACTGCCGTGGGCCGTTTTTCCTGCTTGGCCTGCATCCCCGCCTGCGCGCGAACCGAGGCCCCCCTGGCGACCACCTTGGCGGTCATTCCCGGCGCCGTCGCCTGAGCGATCCAAACGAACCTGCGCAGAGGCGGCGTTGCCCGTGTCGGCCCCCTCCCCGGCGGGCCCGTTGTCCGCGCCTTGCAGCTTGAGCGCTGCCAGGGCCTGGAAGGCCGACCGCGCCTGCCCACCCAGTTCCGCCTTCAGCGCCGCCAGATTGCGCCCCTGGCCCAGTTGCCGCCCATGCTCATCCACCACACGGATGTTCATGAACAGATGGGGCGGCACCTGTTCCAGCTTGAAGTCATTGCGCTGGATGGCCAGTTGGGTGCGTTCCTTCACCGCCTTGAGCAGCACGTCCAGCAGGCCGCCCTGTCCAAACGGATTCAGTTCCACGAACTCGCGCACAAAGTCCGGCAATGGCGTCAGCCGGGCGCGAGGCTTCTGGTGCAGGCTCTTGAGCAGCGCCAGCACCTTGGCTTCCAGCATGCCCGGTACCAGCCATTCCGCCCGGTCGTCCTGCACCTGGTTCAGCGCATAGATGGGCACGGTGACGGTCACGCCATCACGCGCGTCGCCGGGCTGGTGAAGATAGGTGGCACTACAGTCCACCCCGCCCAGGCGCACCGTGCGCGGGAAGGCATTGCTGGTGACACCAGCGGCTTCATGCCGCATCAGTTCCTCGCGGCTGAGATGCAGCAGACGCGGGTTGCCCTTGCTGGCTTCGCGCCACCATTTCTCCAGCGTGGCGCCGGAGCAGACATCGGCCGGCAGATGCTGGTCGTAGTAGGCGTAGATCAGGTCGTCGTCCACCAGCACGTCCTGGCGGCGGGACTTGTGCTCCAGCTCTTCGACCTTGGCGATCTGCTTCTGGTTGTGCGCCAGGAACGGCAGCCGGGTGTCCCACTCGCCGTTGACCAGGGCCTCGCGGATGAAGATCTCCCGCGCCGCCGCCGGGTCTACCCGCCCAAAGTTCACACGCCGGTTGTTGTAGATGACGATGCCATACAGCGTGGCCCGCTCCAGCGCGATGACTTCGGCCGCCTTTTTCTCCCAATGAGGTTCCAGCAGCTGCGTCTTGATCAGATGGCCGGCAATGCCCGGCAGCCATTGCGGCTCGATGGCGGCAATGCCACGGCCAAACAGCCGGGTGGTGTCCACCAGTTCGGCCGCCACAATCCAGCGGCCCGGCTTCTTGCTCAGGTGAGCGCCAGGATGGCGCCAGAACTTGATCCCCCGGGCACCCAGATACCAGTCGTCATCGTCCGCCTTGCAGCCGATGTTGCCCAGCAGGCCGGCCAGCATCGACAGATGGACCTGCTCATAGGTGGCCGCCGCACCGTTCAGCCGCCAGCCCAGTTCCGCCACCACGGTGTGGAGCTGGGAATGGATGTCCCGCCATTCACGCACCCGGCGCGGACTGACGAAGTTGTCCCGCAGCAGTTGTTCGTGGCGGCGGTTGCTCAGCTTGTGCGCCCGCGGCGCCTGGCCGGCCGGTGGAGCTGCCGCGCCCTCGTCCGGCGCCGTGCCGCGCGACTCGCCCAGCCACTTCCAGAGCTTGAGATAGCCCATGAATTCGGAGCGCTCGTCGTCAAACTTCTTGTGCTTTTCATCGGCCGCCTGCTGCTGGTCCATCGGGCGGTCGCGCACGTCCTGACCGGACAAGGCACTGGCGATGATCAACACCTCGGTCAGCGCGTCACGTTGGCGCGCCTCCAGGATCATGCGCCCGACGCGCGGGTCCAGCGGCAGACGGGACAGCTCTTCGCCGATGGGGGTGAGCTCATTGCGTTCATCCACCGCGCCCAGTTCGGCCAGCAGCTGATAACCGTCGGCCACAGCCTTGCGCGGCGGCGGTTCGATGAACGGGAAGTCCTCCACCTGGCCCAGGTGCAGCGCCTTCATCCGCAGGATCACACCGGCCAGGGAACTGCGCAGGATTTCCGGGTCGGTGAAACGCGGCCGCCCAAGGAAGTCCTTCTCGTCATACAGGCGCACGCAGATGCCATTGCTGACCCGTCCGCAGCGGCCGGCACGCTGGTTGGCGGCGGCCTGGCTGATGGCCTCGATCTGCAGCTGCTCCACCTTGTTGCGGTAGCTGTATCGCTTCACCCGCGCCAGGCCCGGGTCCACCACATAGCGGATGCCCGGCACCGTCAGCGACGTCTCGGCCACGTTGGTGGCCAGCACGATGCGGGGCTGGCCATGCGGCTGGAACACGCGGTCCTGCTCCTGCTGGGAGAGGCGGGCGAAGAGCGGCAACACCTCCACACCCGGCGGATGGTGCTTGCGCAGGGCCTCGGCGGCTTCACGAATCTCGCGTTCGCCGGGCAGGAAGACCAGCACATCGCCCGAGCCTTCGCGCCAGAGTTCGTCCACGGCGTCGCAGATGGCGTCGCTCAGGTCGTGCTCCCGGGACTCTTCGAACGGGCGATAACGCTGCTCCACCGGGAACAGTCGGCCGGACACCATGATGGTGGGCGCCGGCCCCTTGGCGGAGGCGAAATGCTGGGCAAAGCGGTCGGCATCGATGGTGGCCGAGGTGACGATGATCTTGAGATCGGGCCGCCGGGGCAGGATCTCGCGCAGGTAACCCAGCAGGAAGTCGATGTTGAGGCTGCGCTCATGCGCCTCGTCGATGATCAGCGTGTCGTAGGCCTTGAGCAGCGGATCGGTCTGTGTCTCGGCCAGCAGGATGCCGTCGGTCATCAGCTTGACCGATGCGCCCGGTGAGAGCCGGTCCTGGAAGCGGATCTTGTAGCCCACCACGTCGCCCAGGGGCGACTTGAGCTCTTCGGCGATGCGCTTGGCCACGCTGGAGGCGGCAATCCGGCGCGGCTGGGTGTGGCCGATCAGGCCCCCGCCATTGCCCCGGCCCCGGCCCATGGCCAGCGCGATCTTGGGCAACTGGGTGGTCTTGCCGGACCCGGTCTCGCCGCAGACGATGACCACCTGATGCTGCGCCAGCGCCGCCATGATCTCTTCGCGGCGGCCGGACACCGGCAGCGCTTCGGGAAACTCGATCGGCGGGATGGGCGTGGCGGGAGTGGCCGCGCGCGGGGCGTCCGACCGCTGGCGCGGTGGACGTGGTGGACGCGAGGTGCCGGGCTTGCCTGGGGCACCTGAAGGATGCCCGGCGGGCGCACCCGAAGGACGCATCGCGACGGTCGACAGGACCGACGGCTGGGCGAGGGCCGGCGTGGCCTGCGCTTGACGGCCCTGCCGTCCATCGGACCGGGTGTCAGGTTCAGTGGCGGCGGTCGGCGAGGCCTTGGAGGCGGGCACGGAGGATGAATTGTTTTGACTCACGGGGCGCGCATTATCCGCCCGCAGGTCGAGCCCGTCGGTTCAATGGGACTTCGGGCAGGCTCAGGAGACCGGCATGCTGTAGGTGATCACGTTCACCACTGCCCCCTGCGGGTCCTGCAGGGTGGCCATGCGGCCGACGGTGGGAATCTCCGTCACCGGCATCAGCACGGTACCGCCCAATTCCTGGGCCCGCGCCACCGTGGCCTCCACGTCGTCCACCGTGACGTAACACGCCCAGTGGGGGGGCATCGGCGCCTCCTTGGGGGTGGTCATCAGGCCGCCCACCGCCGTGTCGCCCACCTTGGCCACCCGGTACACCTCACCATCACCGCCGCCCGGCAGGGGCATGGTGTCGAGCTTCCACCCGAACAGCCCGCCGTAGAACTCGGCCGCCTTGGCCGGATCGGTGGTCATGAGTTCAGACCAGCTGAAGGCACCGTGGGTCTTGAAGACATCCATTTGCAGCTCCGTTGCGTGGGGGTGACGCGGCATGCTCGCGCGCGACAGCCCGCCCGGCAAGTGCCCACAAACCCGCGTAAAGGGGACAGGGGGGGACAGGGTGCGGCACAATTCGCGCCCATGAGCCTGGTCTTCCCTCACACCTTCGTTCCGTGGTTTCGCGCGGTGGCCCCCTATATCCACGCCTACCGTGGCGAGACATTCGTCGTCGGCATGACGGGGGAAATGATTGCGGCCGGCAAGCTCAACAGTTTTGTGCAGGATCTGGCCATCATGCATGCCATGGGCATCAAGATCGTGCTGGTGCATGGTTTCCGGCCGCAGGTGAATGAACAGCTGGCCGCCAAGGGCCATCCCGCGCTCTACAGCCACGGCATGCGCATCACCGATGCCATCACGCTGGATTGCGCCCAGGAGGCCGCCGGGCAGTTGCGATTCGAAATCGAAGCAGCGTTTTCGCAGGGATTACCCAACACCCCGATGGCCAATTCCACCGTGCGGGTGGTTTCCGGCAATTTCCTGACGGCCCGGCCGGTCGGCATTGTGGATGGGGTGGATTTCAAGCACAGCGGCATCGTGCGGCGCGTGGACGCCGCCGCCATCCAACGGGCTATCGATATTGGCGCCATCGTGCTGATGTCTCCGTTTGGTTTCTCGCCCACCGGAGACGCCTTCAATCTCATGATGGAAGACGTGGCCACGGCCACCGCGATTGCCCTGCAGGCCGACAAGCTGCTCTTCATGACCGAAGTGCCGGGCGTGCGCGAAAACCCCGAGGACCCGGACAGCAACATCGACACCGAACTGGCGCTGGCGGATGCCAAACGGCTGATGACCAAGCTGCCCCCGCCCACCCAACCCACCGATGTGGGCTTTTATTTGCAGTACTGCGTCAAAGCCTGCGAAGCTGGCGTGGAACGCAGCCACATCCTGCCTTTTGCGGTGGATGGAGCGCTGCTGCAGGAGGTCTATACCCACGACGGTATCGGCACCATGGTGGTGGACGAAAAACTGGAAAGCCTTCGGGAAGCCACCCATGACGATATTGGCAGCCTGATTGCCCTGATTGAACCGTTCGAGCGCGACGGCACGCTGGTGAAACGGGACCGCAGCGAAATCGAACGGGATGTCGAGGCTTATACCGTCATCGAACACGACGGCGTGATTTTTGGCTGCGCCGCGCTGCATCCCTACCAGGAGGCTCGCACCGCAGAGATGGCGGCACTCACCGTGTCCAGTGCCGTGCAGGGCCAGGGCGACGGCGAGCGGCTGCTCAAGCGCATCGAGCAACGCGCCCGTGCCATGGGCCTGACCAGCATTTTTGTGCTCACCACCCGCACCATGCACTGGTTCATCAAACGCGGCTTCCAGCCGGTGGACCCGAACTGGCTGCCCGAAGAGCGCAAGCGCAAATACAACTGGGATCGTCGGTCTCAGGTGCTGGTCAAGAAACTCGCTTGATCATCTGTTGAACTTTGTTTCATTGGGGTGCTGGTGTTTCACCGGGCCCTTCCCCCACACTCTTAGAGCATCGAGGTTGAAATGGCTCGCACCGTGCAATGCGTTTATCTGAAGAAGGAAGCCGAGGGCATGGACTTCCCCGTCTACCCCGGCGAACTGGGCAAGCGCATCTATGAAAATGTATCCAAGGAAGCCTGGGCGGCCTGGATGAAGCACCAGACCATGCTGGTCAACGAAAACCGCCTGAATTTGGCCGACCAACGCGCCCGCCAATACCTGGCCCGCCAGATGGAACAGTTCTTCTTTGGCGGCGGGGCTGAACAGCCTGCCGGATATGTGCCGCCGACCCCCTGATTTCAATGACTTTCACGGGTTAGGTCACAGTCAAACGTTGTCAAAATCGCCGCCTTCCGCAATTACCCTCTTGCAGAGTTATTCACAAGCCTGCATATAATGCCGAATGCCCCTTTTAGGGCCTTGGCTGTTGAACCTTGTGAGGAATTGCATAAATGGCATCGCTCAAAGACCTGTTGGCCCAGCGGGCCGCTCTTGAACAGCAAATCGCGGAAACCCAGGAGCGGGAACGCGCTGACGCGATCTCCAAAGTGAAGTCGCTGATGTCCGAATATGGGCTGACCGTGGCGGATCTGACGGCACGCAGCACCAAGACTGCTGGCGCCAAGGCGTCGAAGGTGGCCGCCAAGTTCCGTAATCAAGCCACCGGGGAAACCTGGAGCGGTCGTGGCCTGCAGCCGAAATGGCTGAAGGCAGCGATTGCCAACGGCGCCAAGCTGGAAGATTTCGCGCTGTAATTTCAGCGCGGTCTCTCGGACCGCCCCTCCCGGCCCGGTGCGGCCCTGGCTTTGACGCCAGCCCCACCCTGCCGAGATATTCATGCAAAGAGCCACTTGAGGTCACTCGAGTGGCTTTTGTTTTTGGCCCCTCCCCGAAGGCCCGGCTTGACCGCTCACGTAAACTTGCCGAAGTGATCCCGCCAGGCTTTATTCAAGACCTTCTTTCACGCGTCGACATCGTGGACGTGGTGTCCCGTCACGTCGATCTGAAGAAGGCAGGCATCAACCACAAGGGCCTGTGCCCCTTCCACGGCGAGAAGTCACCCAGCTTCATCGTCAGCCCGTCGCGGCAGACCTACCACTGCTTCGGCTGCGGCGTGCATGGCAATGCCGTCGGCTTTCTGATGGAGCATCTGGGCATCGGTTTTGTGGATGCCGTGCGGGACCTGGCCCAGCAGGCCGGCATGCAGGTGCCGGAAGACGATCGCAGCCCGGCCGAGCGGGAGCGGGAAAAACAGGTCAAGCAGCGCCAGGCCACCCTGACCGAAGTGCTGGCCAAGGCCAGCCAGCACTATCGCCAGCAGCTCAAGACCAGCCCCCGGGCCATCGACTATCTCAAGGGCCGTGGGCTTACCGGCCAGATTGCCGCCCAATTCGGGCTGGGATACAGCCCGGAAGGCTGGCGCACCCTGGCCAGCGCCTTCCCCGCCTACGACGACCCGCTGCTGGTGGAAACCGGCCTGGTGATCCTGCAGGACGACCCGGGCAAAAGCGAGGCCGAACAGCGCCGCTACGACCGCTTTCGCGACCGGATCATGTTCCCGATCCGCAATGTGCAGGGCGACGTCATCGGCTTTGGCGGCCGGGTACTGGACAAGGGCGAGCCCAAATATCTGAACTCCCCCGAAACCCCGGTGTTCAGCAAGGGCAAGGAGTTGTACGGTTTGTATGAAGCCCGGCCGGACATGCGCCGCCGTGGTTATGCATTGGTGGTGGAAGGCTACATGGACGTGGTGGCGCTGGCGCAGAGCGGCTTCGGCAATGCCGTGGCCACGCTGGGCACGGCCTGCACACAGGACCATGTCCAGAAGCTGTTCCGCTTCACCGAATCGGTGGTGTTCAGTTTTGACGGCGATGCGGCCGGGCGCCGCGCGGCGGGGCGCGCCATGGAAGCCGCCCTGCCGCACGCCACCGAAACCCGCAGCATCAAGTTCCTGTTCCTGCCGGCCGAACACGACCCGGACTCCTATGTGCGGGAATTGGGTCCGGAGGCCTTTGAGCGCTGTGTGGAACAGGCCATTCCGCTGTCCCGCCAACTGATGGACAGCGCTGCGGAAGGCTGCGACCTGGGCAGCCCGGAAGGCCGCGCCCGCATGCTCACCCATGCGCGCCCGCTCTGGTCCGCCCTGCCGGACGGCCTGCTGAAACGCCAATTGCTGGGCGAACTCGCCCGGCGTGCGCAACTGCCGGATCAGGAATTGCTGGCCCTCTGGCAAGCCAGTGCCGGTGCACCGCGCCTGCGCGGCGAGCGTTCGGATCGCCCCCAGGAGCGGCAGGACCGTCCGCAACGCGCCACCGCGCACCCCGGCGGCGACGACCATGCGCCGCATTTCCCGGACATTCCGGCCTCCGCCTATGCGGATGAGGAGTTTCACGGCGACCCCCATGACATCGCCCCACCGCCGGACGCCTATGGGGCTGGCAGTGGGGCCGGCCTTGGCAGCGGCGGCACGTCCGCGCCCGCCTGGGCGCAAGGCCAGGGCCAGGGCAGCTACGGTGGTGCCGGCCCCCACGGCGGCGGCTTCAAGGGCAAGGGTGAGTTCAAGGGAAAAGGCGACTTCAAGGGCAAGGGCGGCAAGTGGGGCGACT
Organism: Roseateles sp. SL47; assembly: GCF_026625885.1. Taxonomy (NCBI): domain Bacteria; kingdom Pseudomonadati; phylum Pseudomonadota; class Betaproteobacteria; order Burkholderiales; family Sphaerotilaceae; genus Roseateles; species Roseateles sp. SL47. The sequence continues at coordinate 5,688,722 of NZ_CP113068.1, forward strand.
GGAAGCGCCGCGAGCAGGACCCCACCATCGGCATGCCCCGCAAGGCCCCGCCCGCCCCGATGGACCATGCCGTACGCATGCTGCTGCTGCACGGCGAACTCTGGAATGTGCTGAGCGAGCAGGACCTGCAACTGCTGCACGAACTCCCCGGAGAGCACGGTCAACTCATCGCCTGGCTGGAGCGCTTCATGATGGACCACGGCCCCAGCCCCTGGGCGGTGCTGCAGATCGCCCTGGTGGAAGCCGACCAGCTGGAACTGGCCCAACGCGTATGCGGCGGTCCGCTATCCGCACCGCCGGCAGACGAGTCAGCTCAGGACGAATTCCGGCATGTCATGCGCAAGCTTTGGATTGTTCGCCTGGAGCAAGAAGCGTCCTCGATTGCCACCAGTCCAACCCCAGACATCAGCAAATTGAAGCTGATCAGAACTCAAATTGAAGAATTGAAAGCCGTTTAAGCCACGCGTTTTGACCATTGCACTGAATTGGTAGATAATCCAGCCCTTTCGCGCGTCAAGAGTGACGGCAGCACCAACCGGTCCCCGGCCCCCCACTGACCCTGGGCAATTAAAAAGTGGCCAACTTTCACCGCCTGGACTGCAACTCCAAACGATCACGCTAGCCTTCACGCGCAACCTTGAGCCGGTGGGAACACCCCCCACATAAGGCTCAGGGCAGAGATCGAGCCGCCTGGGCTCGTCGCACCGCAACAAGCGGTTGTCGGCGATCCAGGTGGCCGTTTGCGTTGCACGCCCCAAAGAATTCCCGAATCACTCGCCGACCCGAGGAACTGCATGACCGCCAAAAAGACCGCTTCCAAGGCTGCCGCCGCAGAGACTGAAGAAATCAAGAAGCCTGCCAAGGCTGCTGCCAAGACCACCAAGGCTGCCGCCACTGTGACGGACGACGCCAAGCCCAAGCGCGGCCGCAAGCCGAAGGCCGAGACCGAGTCCAAGAAGACCGGCAAAGCCAAGGTGGAAGAGGAAGACGAAGACTTTGGCGACGTGGACGCCGATATCGAGACCGAAGCCGAAGCGGACGTGGAAGCTGAAGTCGAAGTCGATGAAGCGGCTGGCGAGGACAAGCCCAAGGCCAAGCCGCTGCGCATGAAGGTCAGCCGCGCCAAAGAGCGCGCGCTGATGCGTGAATTCGGCCTGGACGAAACCGCCCTGACCGAAGAGGAAGTGGCCAAGCGTCGTCAGGAACTGAAGACGCTGATCAAGATGGGCAAGACCCGTGGTTTCCTGACGCACCAGGAAATCAACGACCACCTGCCCGAAAAGCTGATCAACGAGGAAATCCTCGAGGCCATCGTGTCCATGTTGAACGACATGGGCATCGCCGTGTACGAGCAGGCGCCGGACGCCGCCACGCTGCTGATCCAGGGCAGCACCTCGCCCACCGCCACCGAAGAAGAAGCCGAAGAAGCTGCGGAAGCCGCGCTGTCTACGGTGGACTCGGAATTCGGCCGCACCACCGACCCCGTGCGCATGTACATGCGCGAAATGGGCACGGTGGAACTGCTGACCCGGGAAGGCGAAATCGAAATTGCCAAGCGCATCGAAGGTGGCCTGCAGGCCATGATGCTGGCGATTTCCGCCTCGCCCACCACCATTGCGGAAATCCTGGCCATGGCCGCCAAGATCCGCGCGGGTGAAATGCAGATTTCCGAAGCAGTCGATGGTTTTGTCTCGGATGACGAGGCCGACGACTATGTGGCCGAAGAAGACTTCGACGAATTCGACGAAGAAGACGACGATGACGGCGCCGGTGGTTCCAAGGCCCTGACCAAGAAGCTGGAAGAGCTGAAGAATGCCGCGCTGGTGAAGCTCGACTCGCTGGCCGTCAACTTCGACAAGATGCGCAAGGCCTTCGAGAAGGACGGCTACAAGTCGTCCAACTACAACAAGGCCCAGGCAGCCATCAGCGGCGAGCTGATGACCATCCGCTTCACCGTCAAGACCATCGAGAAGCTGTGCGACATCCTGCGCTCGCAGGTGGATGACGTGCGCCGCTATGAACGCGAGATCCGCAAGATCGTCGTGGACAAGTGCGGCATGCCGCAAGAGCACTTCATCAAGGTGTTCCCGCCCAATGTGCTGAACCTGCAATGGGCTGAAAAGGAAGTCGCGTCGGGCAAGAACTACAGCAATGTGATGTCGCGCAATCTGCCCGCCATCCAGGAGCTGCAGCAAAAGCTGATCGACGTGCAGGCCAAGGCCGTGGTGCCGCTGGACGATCTCAAGGAGATCAACAAGCGGATGAACGAAGGCGAAAAGGCCTCCCGCGACGCGAAGAAGGAAATGATCGAGGCCAACCTGCGCCTGGTCATCTCCATTGCCAAGAAGTACACCAACCGGGGTCTGCAATTCCTGGATCTGATCCAGGAAGGCAACATCGGCCTGATGAAGGCGGTGGACAAGTTCGAATATCGCCGCGGCTACAAGTTCTCGACCTACGCCACCTGGTGGATCCGTCAGGCCATTACCCGCTCGATTGCCGACCAGGCCCGCACCATCCGCATTCCGGTTCACATGATCGAGACGATCAACAAGATGAACCGCATCTCGCGTCAGCATTTGCAGGAATTCGGCTTCGAGCCGGACGCCCCGACGCTGGCCGAGAAGATGGAAATGCCGGAGGACAAGATCCGCAAGATCATGAAGATCGCCAAAGAGCCGATCTCCATGGAAACGCCGATCGGGGACGACGACGACAGCCACCTGGGCGATTTCATCGAGGACACCAACAACACCGCTCCGATCGAAGCCGCCATGCAGGCCGGCCTGCGCGAAGTGGTGAAGGACATCCTCGACAGCCTGACCCCGCGCGAAGCCAAGGTGCTGCGCATGCGCTTCGGTATCGAAATGAGCACGGACCACACGCTGGAAGAAGTCGGCAAGCAGTTCGACGTCACCCGCGAGCGGATTCGCCAGATCGAAGCCAAGGCCATCCGCAAGCTCAAGCACCCGAGCCGCTCGGACAAGCTGCGGACCTATCTGGACAACCTCTGATCCACACCGCCTCCTGCCGACCCCTGTCGGCACCCCAAAAGGGCCGCCTTGTGCGGCCCTTTTTCATGGCCGTAGCCCCCAGCAACACCCCTTCACCGCTTCCAACTTTTGGGGGACATGGGGACGCAGACCGCACTGGCGTGCAGCGTATGTGTGGCGTGGCGGACAACTGGCCCCCAAGCCGAGGGCTATTCACAGGGTGGATGTCGTCAGCCGCCCGCTACACTGAGACATTCGTCACACCTACGAATCAGTCAACCGATGACCCAGATACGCGAGCGCACCGTTTTGTTTGCCGACTTGCGCGGCAGCACGGCGCTGTTCGAGACCCTGGGAAATGCCGAGGCCTCGGGCCTGGTGACCCAGACGGTGGGCCTGCTGGCGCAGGCGGTGGACGAGTGCCGGGGTCACCTCATCAAGACCCTGGGCGATGGCCTGATGGCCGCCTTTGACAATCCCAAGGACGGCATCAAATCCGCCATGCGGATGCAGGAGCTGCTGATCAAGTCGGCCCACCGCATTGAGCGGCTGCGCAACATGCATCTGCAGATCGCATTGGCGCGAGGTGAAGTCGTGGAGATCCACGGCGACTGCTTTGGCGATGCGGTGAACGTGGCCGCCCGCCTGCTGGACCATGCCGGCGACGGCGAAACCGTGGTCACGGCGGAAGTGGTGCATGGCTTGTCCAACACCCAGAAGGCGCGTTTCCGCAGCCTGGACCACATCAGTGTGCGGGGCCGGGTCGAGCCGGTGCATATCCATGTGCTGGACCAGGGCCAGGGCGATGCCGGCGCTACGCAATTCGGCGAAGTGGTGCGCGCGGCGGCCCCCGACGGCATCCGCCTCGTGTGGCAAGACCTGGACCGTGTGTTCGATATCGAACACATGCCGATCGTGCTGGGCCGCAGCACCCAGGCCACCTACTGCATCACCGACGTGCGGGTGTCCCGCTCCCATGCCCGCATTGACTGGCAGGGCAGCAGTTTCAGCCTGACCGATCTCAGCTACAACGGCACCTTTGTCCGCTTCGGCCCTGGCGGCCAGACGCTCAGCCTGCGGCGCGGCGCCTGCACGCTGCATGGCGCCGGTGCCATCGGGCTCGGGGGCCCGCCGTCCGACACCCTGGCGCCGACGGTGCGCTTCGAGGTGCTGCACCATGCCGAAACCGACCGCTCGCCGCTGGTGATGCGGCGCGGGGTCTGATCGGCCAAGCCCTTATCCCCCAGAGTCCCCCTCCGATTTTTGGGGGCCCACTGCGCGAGGGCTGCGCCGGCTCGCTAACATCGCCGTCCGGCCCGGCTGCTCCAGCCAGGCCTTGAGAGGTCCCCTTTGTCCATGAGCTACCAGCCCGAACCCACTTTCGACCACGGCACCCCTGCCCGCACCGGCCTGCTGCTGTGCAATCTGGGCACGCCGGAAGCGCCCACGCCTGCGGCCACGCGGCGTTATCTGGCGCAGTTCCTGTCCGACCCCCGCGTCATCGAGATCCCGAAGCTGGCCTGGTGGCCCATCCTGCACGGCATCATCCTGCGCACGCGTCCGGCGGCATCGGCCAAGAAATACGCCAGCATCTGGATGAAGGAAGGTTCGCCTCTGATGGTCTGGACCCAGCGTCAGGCCACGCTGTTGCAGGGCTATCTGGGGGAACGGGGCCATCAGCTGATCGTGCGCCACGCCATGCGCTACGGGCAGCCCTCGATTGCCAGCCAGTTGGACGCCTTGCGTGCCGCCGGGGCCACCCGGGTGCTGGTGCTGCCGGCCTATCCGCAGTATTGCGCCGCCACCACTGCCAGCGTCGTGGACGATGTCGCCCGCTGGGCCCTCACCCACCGGCATCTGCCGGAGCTGCGCTTCGTCAATCACTACCACGACCATCCCGGCTACATCGCCGCCCTGGCCGACAGCGTGCGCCAGCACTGGCAGCGCGAAGGCCGGGCGGACATGCTGGTGATGAGCTTCCACGGCATGCCGGCACGCTCGCTGGCGCTGGGGGACCCCTACCACTGCGAATGCCTCAAGACCGGCCGGCTGCTGGCCGAGGCGCTGGGCCTGTCCCCCGCGCAGTACAAGGTGACCTTCCAGAGCCGCTTCGGCAAGGCCCGCTGGCTGGAGCCCTACACCGAGCCCACCCTGCGCAGCCTGGCGGCCAATGGCCTGAAGTCGGTGGACCTGATCTGCCCCGGCTTTGCCGCCGACTGCATCGAGACGCTGGAAGAAATCGACATGGAAGCCCGCGAGGCCTTCCTGCACAGCGGGGGCCAGCGCTTCAGCTACATCCCCTGCCTGAACGACAGCCCCGGCCACATCCGCGCGCTGAGCACCGTGGTGGAACAGCATCTGCAGGGCTGGCCCACCCAGGCGGCCCCGGATGCGGCCGCCCTGGCCCGTCAGCGCGACGCCGCGCTCACGCTGGGCGCGGCGCGCTGAGCTGCTGACGGCCGCGCCACCACTTCCACAGGCGCGGCATCAGCAGCACCATCACCACCACGGCCAGCAGCGTGGCCGACAGCGGCCGCTCCAGGAACACGCCCCAGTGGCCCCCGCCGATGGAGATGCCGTTCCGCAGGTGCGCTTCGGCCAGCGGGCCCAGGATCATGCCCACCACCACCGGGGCGGTCGGGAAGTCAAAACGCCGCATCACCACGCCCAGCAGGCCGATGGCCAGCATCACGTAGAGGTCGAAGGCGCTCTGGCGCATGCCGTAAACCCCCACCGTCGCGAAGATCAGGATGCCGGCATACAGCGGCGCCTTCGGGATCTTCAACAGCTTCACCCACAGACCGACCAGCGGCAGGTTCAGCACCAGCAGCATCACGTTGCCGATGTAGAGCGACGCAATCAGCGCCCAGACCAGGGCGGACGAGGTCTGGAACAGCTGCGGCCCTGCCTGGATGCCGTAGTTCTGCAGGGCGGACAGCAGGATGGCGGCGGTGACCGAGGTCGGGATGCCCAGGGTCAGCAGCGGCACCAGCGTGCCGGTGACGGCCGCATTGTTGGCGGCTTCCGGACCGGCCACGCCTTCAATGGCGCCCACCGTCCCGAACTCTTCCTTGTGATTGGACAGCTTGCGTTCAGTGGCATAGCTGAGGAAGGTCGGGATCTCGGTGCCGCCCGCAGGGATCACGCCGAACGGAAAGCCCAGGGCGGTCCCGCGCAGCCAGGCCGGCACCGACCGGCGCCATTCGCCCCGCGACATGTGGACCCGGCCCATGGTGTTGAGCTGCTGGGCGCTGCGGCCTTCATACAGGGCGACATAGAGCGTCTCCCCCACGGCAAACAGGCCCACCGCGACCAGCACGGTTTCGATGCCGTCCATGAATTCCGCGACGCCAGCGGTGTAACGCACCTGGCCGGTGATCTGGTCCAGGCCCACCAGGCCCATGGCCAGGCCGATGAACAGCGAGGTCAGGCCACGCAAGGTGCTTTGGCCGAGCACGGCGCTGACCGTGGTGAAGGCCAGCAGCATCAGGCAGAAGTACTCCGGCGGCCCGAGCGTCACGGCAAAGTCGGCCAGCACCGGCGCAAACAGGGTCACCAGCACGGTGGCGACCGTACCAGCGACAAAGGAGCCGATGGCGGCCGTGGCCAGGGCGGCGCCAGCGCGCCCGCTGCGGGCCATCTTGAAGCCCTCCAGCGCGGTCACCATGGTGCCGGTCTCCCCGGGGGTGTTCAGCAGGATGGAGGTGGTGGAGCCCCCATACATCGCGCCGTAATAAATACCCGCGAAAAAGATCATCGAGGCGGTCGGGTCCACCTGCGCGGTGATGGGCAGCAGCATGGCCACCGTCACCGCCGGGCCCAGGCCCGGCAGCACGCCGATGGCCGTGCCCAGCGCACAGCCGACAAAGGCCCACATCAGATTGACGGGGGTCGCGGCAGTGGCGAAGCCCCCCAGGAGCTGCGTCCAGAGCTCAGTCATGTTGGTTGTCCTCTCCCAGAACGAAGTAGCCGCCATCGAGGGCGGCCGTCAGAGCGGGCGCCCACAGGGGGCGCCCAGCAGCAGGCCGGTCAGATCCAGCCGCCAGGGGTGATGGCGGGCAGGTTCAGCGCCAGCAGCTTGTTGAACAGCCAGAACACCGGCGCTGCAATCAGCACACCGGTGACCAGATCCACGATCAGTTGACGGGCGCCGCCGCCGACCTTGCCTTCCGACCGGCGGATGCCACGCACGGCCAGGGCAAAACACAGGGTGCAGGCCAGCACAAAACCGATGGTGGTGATGAGCAGCGCATTGGCAACCACGGCCCCCACCACCCAGGCGGCAGACAGCCAGTCCGCCTTGGGGGCGCCGGAAGGCGGCTCCATCTGACGGAAGCCACCGGTGCGGGCTTCCCAGATCAGCCAGGCGCCACAGACCAGCAAGGCGGCGGCCACCAGCCACGGCAAGGCATTCGGGCCGATGCCGCCATAACCGGCATCCGCCGGGATGGAAGCAGCGCCCACCGCCATGACGATGCCAATGACCAGCGCACCGCCACCCACCAGGGTCTGGTGGAATGGGGGCGGCACGGTGTCGGGGACGGAAGGGTCCTGCCGATCAGCATGGGGCGTACTCATCCGACCATCCCCGACTTGACCATGATGGCGCGCAAGGCGGCGAACTCGCGATCGACGAAGTCTTCGAACTCCTTGCCGGTGATCACGGCGGGGGTCCAGCCGTTCTTCTCCAGCGCTTCCGCCCAGGCCTTGGACTTGGTGGCCTTGACGACCAGGTCGGCCAGCGCCTGGCGCTGGGCCGGCGCGAGGCCGGGGGGCGCGTAGACGCCACGCCAGTTGCCGATCTCGACGTTGTAGCCCAGCTCCTTCATGGTGGGCGCGTCCAGGCCCTTGAGGCGCTGCGGGGAGGTGACGGCGATGGGGCGCATCTTGCCGCTCTCGATGTACTGCTGGAATTCGCTGAAGCCGCTGCCGCCGACGGTGACGTTGCCGCCCAGGATGGCGGCGATGGCTTCGCCGCCGCCCCGGAAGGCGACGTAGTTGATCTTGGCGGCGTCGACGCCGGTTTCGCGGGCCAGCATGGCAGCGGCGACATGTTCGGTCGAGCCGCGGGAACCGCCGCCCCATTTGACGCTGCCGGGGTCCTTTTTCATCTGCTCGACCACATCCTTCATGGTCTTGAGCGGGGAACTGGCAGGCAGGACAAAGACGTTGTATTCGCTGGTCAGCCGCGCGATGGGCGTGGCCTGGCTGAGGGAGACGGGGGGCTTGCCGGTGATGAGGCCGCCCAGCATGACGGCGCCCATGACCATCAGCGCATTCGGGTCGCCCTTGCTGGCGTTGACGAACTGGGCCAGGCCGATCGCGCCGGCGGCGCCGCCCTTGTTCTCGAAGGTGACGGTGCTGGCGGCACCGGCGTCCTGGAGGGCCTTGCCGAGGGCACGGCCGGTGATGTCCCAGCCGCCGCCCGGGTTGGCCGGCACCATGATCTTGAGGTTGCCAGCGGCACGGGCGGCGGTGGGCAGCAGGCCCAGGGCCGCCAGAGCGGCTGCAGTTTTGAGGAATTGGTCTCTACGCATGCGAGGGGTCTCCGGGTTCTCTCTCTATCTATATCCCCCAATCCTCCCGCGCCTTTTGGACTTTTCTATTCGCGTTGATGCTTACATGGGGCCCCCGGTTTTGTGCGCCTAGGGCGCACAAAACCACCCCCCGGGGGGGTTGGGGCCGCCTTGGGGCGGCCCGGCGGCGGCCCCCCCCTCGATAACCACGAGCCCCGCTTGGACGGCGCTTCGCGCGTCCTCGCGACTGGATGCGGGCAGGGTCCCCCCGAGGGAGGGTGGGGTCCGTCTTGGGGTGACCCGGCGGCGCCCCCCCCTCGATAACCACGAGCCCCGCGCGGACGGCGCTTCGCGCCTCCTCGCGACTGGATGCGGGCAGGGTCCCCCGAGGGAGGGTGGGGGCCGTCTTGGGGTGACCCGGCGGCGCCCCCCCTCGATAACCACGAGGCCCGCTTGGACGGCGCTTCGCGCGTCCTCGCGACTGGATGCGGGCCGGGTGCCCCGGGGGCAGGGGCGGGTGGGATTGAGGAATGCCCTGAGAGGAGGCGCTTTTCTTGGGGCGAAGTGCGTAGGAAAATCAGCCGCGATGTCATCTTCTTCTGCTTCTTCTCGTACCAACCGTCACTCGACCGACGTCGAGGCCATGCGGCTGGACAAGTGGCTTTGGGCCGCGCGCTTTTACAAAACCCGCTCGATTGCCGTCGAAGAGATCGGCAAGGGCCGGGTGACCGTCAACGGGCAGGCCGCCAAGGCCTCGCGCGATGTCCGCGCCGGCGACCTGGTGCGATTCCGCCAAGGTCAGGTCGATCGCGAAGTCCAGGTCGTGGAACTCAGCCCAACCCGCGGCCCCGCCCCAGTGGCACAGACGCTGTACAACGAAACTCCCGAGAGCATCGCCGCGCGTGAACGCGCCGCAGAAGCCCGCCGCCTCGCCCCAGAACCCGCCAGCACCATCGAACAAGGCCGCCCCACCAAACAAGACCGCCGCCGCCTGGCCGAATGGGATCGCTGGTCCGCCTCCATCGATTAAGGCCCCCGGCGTCTAGAATCCGGCCTCTTGAAGTTCGGCAGGCCTGCCCCACATACCGCGCATCGCCCGACAAGGGGGTGCTCGCACGCCTCTCCGGGCTCGTTTTAGGGCCATCAACATGACCACTGAGAACCAAAACACCGATCCGCAGTCGCCAGAAGACGCCCCGCCCCTGGACCTGGAAGCCAAGTTGGCCGACACCGAACACCGCCTGGCGGAAATGTCGGACGCCTATCTGCGCGCCAAGGCCGAAGTGGAAAACATCCGCCGCCGCGCCGACGAAGATGTCTCCAAGGCCCGGAAGTTCGCCGTCGAAGGCTTTGCCGACGCCATGCTCCCAGTCATGGACAGCATGGAAGCCGCCATCGGCCGTCCCGATGCCACCGTGGAACAGGTCCTCGAAGGCGTACACGCCACCCGCCGCCAACTGGCCGCCGCCCTCGAACGCAACAAGGTCGTGGAAATCAACCCCACCGCCGGCACCAAGTTCGACCCCCATCAGCACCAGGCCATCTCCATGGTCCCCGCCGACCAGGAAGCCAATACCGTCGTCACCGTCCTCCAAAAGGGCTACTCGATCTACGACCGTGTGCTGCGCCCCGCCCTGGTGACGGTCGCCGCCCCCAAGTAAACAGGCCGTACCTCCAAAAAACACAAAAACAGCCCGATCGATCCCCGGAAGCCCGGTTTTTGAGCGATTTGAAGCGTCTTTCAGTGGCGCAGCTCTTGAAAACCAAGCGAGTTATCCACAGATCAGAAGCATCCGGATCACATCGATCCCACCGAATTCAGGAGTCCTCACATGGCAAAGAAGAAAATCATCGGCATTGACCTCGGCACCACCAACTCGTGCGTCGCGGTCATGGAAGGCAACACCACCCGCGTGATCGAAAACGCCGAAGGTGCCCGCACCACGCCCTCCATCATTGCCTACCAGGAAGACGGCGAAGTGCTGGTCGGCGCCTCGGCCAAGCGCCAGGCCGTGACCAACCCGCGCAATACGCTGTACGCCGTCAAGCGCCTGATCGGCCGCAAGTTCGGCGAGAAGGAAGTGCAGAAGGACATCGACCTGATGCCCTACACCATCGCCGCCGCCGACAACGGCGACGCCTGGGTGGAAGTGCGTGGCAAGAAGCTGGCCCCCCCGCAGGTGTCCGCCGAAGTGCTGCGCAAGATGAAGAAGACCGCCGAGGACTACCTCGGTGAAGAAGTGACCGAAGCCGTGATCACGGTGCCGGCCTATTTCAACGACGCCCAGCGCCAGGCCACCAAGGACGCCGGCCGCATCGCCGGCCTGGATGTCAAGCGCATCATCAATGAACCCACCGCCGCAGCCCTGGCCTTCGGCCTGGACAAGCACGGCGCTGGCGACCGCAAGATTGCCGTGTTCGACCTGGGCGGCGGTACGTTCGACATCTCCATCATCGAGATCGCCGACGTGGATGGCGAGAAGCAGTTCGAAGTGCTGTCCACCAACGGTGACACCTTCCTGGGCGGTGAAGACTTCGACCAGCGCATCATTGACTACATCATTGGTGAGTTCAAGAAGGAACAAGGCGTTGACCTGACCAAGGACGTGCTGGCCCTGCAGCGCCTGAAGGAAGCCGCAGAAAAGGCCAAGATCGAGCTCTCCAACAGCTCGCAGACCGACGTCAACCTGCCCTACATCACCGCCGACGCCACCGGTCCGAAGCACCTGAACATCAAGCTGACCCGCGCCAAGCTGGAGTCGCTGGTGGATGAGCTGATCGAGCGCACCATCGCCCCCTGCCGCACCGCCATCAAGGATGCCGGCGTGTCGGTGAACGAGATCGACGACGTGATCCTGGTCGGCGGCATGACCCGCATGCCCAAGGTGCAGGAGAAGGTCAAGGAGTTCTTCGGCAAGGAACCGCGCAAGGACGTCAACCCGGACGAAGCCGTCGCCGTGGGCGCTGCCATCCAGGGCCAGGTCCTGGGCGGCGAACGGACCGACGTGCTGCTGCTGGACGTCACCCCGCTGAGCCTGGGCATTGAGACCCTGGGCGGCGTGATGACGAAGATGATCAAGAAGAACACGACCATCCCGACCAAGTTCAGCCAGACCTTCTCGACCGCTGAAGACAGCCAGCCGGCCGTGACCATCAAGGTGTACCAGGGCGAGCGTGAACTGGCGCAGGCCAACAAGAGCCTGGGCGAGTTCAACCTGGAAGGCATCCCGCCGGCACCGCGTGGCATTCCTCAGATCGAGGTGAGCTTCGACATCGACGCCAACGGCATCCTGCACGTTGGCGCCAAGGACAAGGGCACCGGCAAGGAAAACAAGATCACCATCAAGGCGAACTCCGGCCTCTCCGAAGCCGAGATCGAAAAGATGGTGAAGGACGCCGAAGCCAATGCGGCTGAGGACAAGAAGAAGGTGGAACTGGTGACCGCCAAGAACCAGGCCGATGGTCTGGTGCACTCGGTGCGCAAGTCGCTGACCGAGCACGGCGACAAGCTGGATGCTGGCGAGAAGGAGAAGATCGAAGCCGCCGTTCAAGCGCTGGAAGAAGCCATCAAGGGTGAAGACAAGGCCGATATCGACGCCAAGTCTGAAGCCCTGATGACCGCCAGCCAGAAGCTGGGCGAGAAAATCTACGCCGAATCGCAGGCAGCCGCCGGTGCAGCCGGCGCCACAGGTGCAGCCGGTGCCGCTGGCGCAGACTTCGCCGAAGCTGGCCCGGCCGCAGGCCAGCAGGCGTCTTCGAAGCCGGCCGACGACAATGTCGTGGATGCCGAATTCAAGGAAGTCAAGGACACGAAGTAAGCATGCCATGCCGACCCTCACGTCGGCGTGACAGCCCGCCGCGCGAGAGCTGCATGCTTCGCGCGGCGTTTTGGTTTCAAGCTGGATGAGCAGCAGGCCCAGGAATACCCATGGCAAAGCGTGACTATTACGAAGTCTTAGGCGTCGCCAAGAACGCCAGCGACGACGACATCAAAAAGGCTTATCGCAAGCTCGCGATGAAGTACCACCCTGACCGTAATCAGGGGGAAGGTTCCAAGGAAGCCGAAGAGAAGTTCAAGGAAGGCAAGGAAGCCTACGAGATGCTCACGGACGGCCAGAAGCGCGCGGCCTACGACCAGTACGGCCATGCGGGTGTCGATCCCAATGCAGGGGGCTTCCGGGGCGGTCAGGGCGCGGAAGGTTTTGGCGGCTTCGCCGAAGCCTTTGGCGACATCTTTGGTGATCTGTTCGGCGGCGGCGCTGGCGGCGGCGGCAATGGCCGTCGTGGCGGGGGCCAGCAGGTCTACCGTGGCAGCGACCTGAGCTACGCCATGGAGATCACGCTGGAAGAAGCCGCACGCGGCAAGGAAACGCAGATCCGCATCCCGTCCTGGGAAGGCTGCGAAACCTGCAATGGCTCCGGCGCCAAGCCCGGCACCAGCGCCAAGACCTGCGGCGCCTGCGGTGGCTCCGGCACGGTTCACATGCGCCAGGGCTTCTTCAGCATCCAGCAGACCTGCCCGCACTGCCACGGCACCGGCAAGATCATTCCCGAGCCCTGCACCACCTGCAATGGCGCCGGCAAGATCAAGAAGACCAAGACCCTGGAAGTCAAGATTCCGGCCGGCATCAACGAAGGCATGCGCATCCGCTCGGCCGGCAACGGCGAGCCGGGCGTGAACGGCGGGCCGCCGGGCGATCTCTACATCGAGATCCGCATCAAGCAGCACGACATCTTCGAGCGCGACGGCGACGACCTGCACTGCACCATGCCGGTGTCGATGACCTTGGCCGCCCTGGGCGGCACGATCGAAGTGCCCACGCTCGGCGGCAAAGCGGAAATCGAGCTGCCGGAAGGCTCGCAGCACGGCAAGACCTTCCGCCTGCGCGGCAAGGGCATCAAGGGCGTGCGTTCCAGCTACCCGGGCGACCTGTACTGCCACATCAGCGTGGAAACCCCGGTCAAGCTCACCGAGCATCAGCGCAAGCTGCTCAAGGAACTGGACAAGAGCTTCCGCGAGGGCGGCGACCGCCACTCCCCCAACGCCAAGTCGTGGACGGACCGGGTCAAAGATCTCTTCAAGTGAGCCGGATTTCGTCAACACAGCGGAAAACAACCGCTCTGACCTAGCAAACCCGAGCAAACAATCCCGGGGATCAGGCTGACAATGCCGCTGTGAAGTTCAGCCCGCATTCCGGTCAGACCCCTGGCCTTCCAGACCACAGCCCACCCCGTCCACGACCGGACGCGGTGGGCTGTTTGTCTTTTGCCCCCCGGACGCTGGCACCATGAGTTATGCCAACGGCGCGTTTGCCAAGACCCAGGCGCTGGTGATCGACAGCAACGCCACCTCGCGCAGCCTGATGACGGCACAACTGCGCGAGCTGGGTGTGGGCCATGTGCGCCAGGCCACCCGCACGCGGGATGCGCGGGTGATCCTGGAAACGCAGCCGTACGACATCGTCCTGTGCGACTACTACTTTGACGGCTCGGAGCTGTCCGGCCAGGACCTGCTGGATGAACTCCGTCGCGAGCAGTTACTGCCCTACTCCACCGTGTTTGTGATGGTGACGGGGGAGGCCTCCTATGCCAAGGTGGCCGAAGCCGCCGAGGCGGCGCTGGACGCCTACCTGGTCAAGCCCTACACCAGCGCCGCCCTGGCCGAGCGGCTGGCCAGCGCGCGCCACCGCAAGCACGAACTCAAGGACATCTTCGAGTCGATCGACGCCAAGGAATTCGACAAAGCGGCCGACCTCTGCCTGGCCCGCTTCGCAAGCCGGGCCTCCTACTGGCTGTATGCCGCCCGCATTGGCGCCGAATTGCTGCTGCGGCTGGAACGCCATGAGCAGGCCCGTGAGCTGTATGAGGCCATCATCGCCGCGCGGACCGTGCCGTGGGCCCGCCTCGGCGTGGCCCGCACGGAAGTGGCCTCAGGCAACCTCAGCGCGGCCCGCCGGACCCTGCAGACGCTGATCGGTGAAATGCCCGACCAGGCCGATTCCTACGACCTGATGGGCCGGGTGCAGATGGACCAGGGCGAAATCAGCTCCGCCCTTGCCACTTACCGGACTGCCGCCACACTGACCCCGGGCTGCCTGTCCCGCCAGCAGCATTGCGGCACCCTCGCTTTCTATGCAGGCGAACGGGCCGAAGCGCTGAAGATGCTGGAACGCAGCGTGGCACAGGGCCTCAAGTCCAAGCTGTTTGACTTCCACAGCGTGGCCCTGATTGCGCTCATGCGCTTTGATGCCAAGGACAGCAAGGGCTTGAAATACGCCCAGGACGCCTTGATGCAGGGCCTCGACCGCGCCCCTCAAGACCGCCGTCTGCAGCGCTTCGACCTGATGCTGCGGGGGCTGCGCCTGCTGCTGGAACGCCGCCTGGCCGATGCACTCGCCCTGGCGCGTCGCTTTGCCAGCATGCTGCCGGACGAGGATTTCGATCTGGAATCCGCCAGCCTGCTGCTGTCGCTGTGGGTCCGCATGAGCCGCCAGGACATCGCGCTGGCGGAAATGGACGACATGACCCAGCGGCTGGGCCTGCGCTTTTGCAGTTCCAAATCCGCCACGGAGATCATGGTCAGCATGGCCGAAGGCCACGAATCCAGCATCCAGTTGCTGCGTGATGCCCATGCCCGGGTGTTCGCCGTCTCCGAAACAGCCATGCGTCATGCCATGCGCGGCGATGCGCGCCTGGGGGTGATGCTGTTGCTGGACCAGGGCGCACAAACCATGAATGCCAAACTGATCGACATGGCCGCGCTGGTGCTGCGACGCTACCGCGAGCGGATCGCAGACCCCGCCGTGCTGGAACCCCGCATCCAGGAACTTCAGGACCGCTACACCCGTACCAGCAGCCAAGGCCTGAAGGCGGCTCGCGCGGCTGGTGGCATGGCCCTTCGAGGATGAGGCTCAGGATGCAAGCCCCCGCGCCCCGACAGACGCCACCATCGCCGCCATGACTGCCCCTCGCACGAACCGCCCTGCGGCATCTCCCCACTTCAGTGCGCCTTCAGGTGGCTCGATTACAAACTTCAATCGCTCTGAAGCTTTTCTTAGTCAATGGTTGCTGTATTTCTGAAACGCCGCGTGAACGGCGAGCGATCCCCTCTCACGCTGGCCTGGTGCACTGCACTTTGGATCGGGCTTCTGGGCAACTGGCCGCTGTGGCAGCGCATGGCGGGCATGCCCGACTTTGCCGGCGCGGGCGGCCGCCTGTTCATCGTGCTGTTTGCCAGCATGGTGACGCTGGTGCTGGGGGCGCTGTTCAGCCTGATGGCCTGGCGGGTGGCGGTGAAACCGCTGCTGTCGCTGATGCTGATCCTGACGGCGCCGCTGGCCTATTTCATTGGCAGCTACGGCGTGGTGATCGACAGCACGATGATCACCAATGCCCTGCAGACGGATGTGCGGGAAACCCGCGACCTGATGGGCTGGGGCCTGCTGCTGCATGTGCTGGTGCTGGCCGTGGTGCCGATGGTGTGGCTGTGGCGCCAGAAGCTCCGGGACAAGGCCTGGCTCAAGCGGCTGGGCTGGAATCTGCTGTCGGTCGTGCTGGCGCTGGTGCTGGGCACCGGCCTGGGAGCGCTGCGCACGGCCGACCTGGCCTCCACGCTGCGCAACCACAAGGTGCTGACCAAGATGGTCAGCCCGGTGAACGCCATCTGGGCCAGCGTGGCGCTGGCGGTGCAGAAGCAGCGCGCGCCCAAGGGCCCGCCGGAGGTGGTGGGCGCCGATGCCCGGCTGGCACCGCGACCGGAAGGGGCCAAGCCGCCGCTGGTGATGCTGGTGGTGGGAGAAACGGCCCGCTCCGAGAATTTCTCACTGAACGGCTATGCCAAGCCGACCAACCCGGAACTGGCCCGTTTGCCGGTGCTGAGCTATCGACAGGCCTACTCCTGCGGCACCAGCACGGCGGCATCGCTGCCCTGCATGTTCTCCCACCTGGGCCGGGAGGTCTATGTGGACCGTCCCACCCATCAGGAAACCCTGCTGGACGTGCTGCAGCGCGCCGGCCTGGCCGTGCTGTGGCTGGACAACCAGTCCGGCTGCAAGGGCGTGTGCGACCGGGTGCCGAATGCGCAGGCCATCAACCCGGCCCGCGCCGACCATCCGCTGCCCGCCGGGCTATGCGGGGCCGACGGCGAATGCTTCGACGAAGCCATGCTGCACGACCTGGACGCCCGCATCGCCGCCCTGGACCCCCAACGTGTAGCGCGCGGTGTGGTGCTGGTGCTGCACCAGATGGGCAGCCATGGCCCGGCGTATTTCAAGCGCACGCCGGCAGACCGCAAGCCTTTCCTGCCCGAATGCCGAAGCAGTGCATTGCAGCAATGCCCGGTGGAAGACGTCCGCAATGGTTATGACAATTCCATTGCCTATACCGACCATGTGCTGGCACAAGCCATTGGCTGGCTGGGCCGCCAGCAGGACCGATTCGACCCCAGCCTGCTGTATGTGTCCGACCATGGGGAATCGCTGGGCGAGAACAACCTGTTCCTGCACGGCATGCCTTACGCCCTGGCGCCGGACCAGCAAAAGCATGTGCCGCTGATCCTCTGGCTGCCGCCCGCCACCCGCAGCGCCCAGCGCCTGGACAGTGACTGCCTCAGCGCCCGCCGGGACACGCCCATGTCCCATGACGGTCTCTATCACACGGTGCTGAGCCTGTCCGGCGTCCAGACCTCGATCTATCGCAAGGATTGGGACTGGGTGGGGGCCTGCCGCCGCTGAGCGGAGTTCCCGTGAGGTTCGAGCGGGAAAACTGCCCGAATCGTCCACGAAAGACGTAAGCCAGCGCTGAAATCCGCCCGGACGCCTCACGGCATGTCGCTCGCCCGCGCTAGGATTCCCCCTTGAGGAGTGCCGACCATGGTGACAACGATCAAGCGCGAGGATTTCAGCTTTCTGGTGGTGGATGACTTCGCCACCATGCGACGCATCATCTCCGGCCTGCTGCGGGAGCTGGGCTTTCGCAAGATCACCGAGGCGGAGGACGGCAAGGCCGCCTTGCGTGCCCTGGAAGGCGCGGTGGCTGCCGGCGAGCCGGTGCATTTTGTGCTCAGCGACATCAACATGCCGGTGATGAATGGCTTCCAGATGCTGGAAGCCCTGCGCACCAAGCCGGAGTCCGACCCCTTGCACAAGATTCCGGTGCTGCTGGTGACCGCCGAAGGCCGCAAGGAAGACATCCTGCGGGCCGCCCAGCTCGGGGCGACCGGCTATGTGGTGAAACCCTTCAACAAGGACACCATTGGGGACAAGATCCACCTGGCGCTCAAGCACCGCAATATCCTGGTCGAATGAGGCCTGGAAGCCAGACCTGAAAAAAACGATTCATGTTGTTTGAAACTTATTGGGAACGTTGCGGCGTAGCCGCTGAATTTGAAGCGGTGCCCCGCTCCGCCGACTGGGCCAACCATGTGCGTGGGCACCAGGCGGCGCTGGAGCGCCTGACCCAGCCCGAGGCCCTGGCCGAGGTGGCGGTGCAATGGCAGTTCCGCGTGCCGGAGCTGGGGGAAGGCGGGGCCTGCTCGCTGTTTGGCCAACTGGCCGCCGAGCCTTACGACCTGAGCCGCCTCCTGGGCGGCACCACAGCGCAGAACCGTGAGTTGCTGGCAGCGGCCACCGCCGTGACGGCCTACTACCAGCAGCACAGCCGCAGCCACTGGTTCGGCATCTACCAGGCACGCGCCAACACGGCGGGTGAGCCGGTGCTGGTGAAGCTGGCTTACTTTGGTGCGGAAAGCCGCGCGGAATTCCCGCTGACCGAAGCCTTTGCTCAAGGCAGCAACAACAGTGCCGTGGGCCTGAGCGGCCGTGGCCGCGTCATCAACGATGTGGCGGCCTATGTGGCCGAGGGCGGCGGCTACTACACCTGCGACCCCAAGGTCAAAGCCGAAGCCTGCCTGCCGCTCTTCAACGCGTCGGGTGCGGTCATCGGCATTCTGGACTCGGAAGCCTTCGACCCGGGCTTCTTCCAGGGCCACGAACTGGCGCTGGTGGTGGCCGTCGCCGCCCATCTGTCCGGCGACGGACGCCTGGCCACCGGTCGGGCCGGTCTGCAGCGCCCGGGCTGAACTCCGGGGTCTGGGTGCGCCTGCGCCGTGGTCGGCACGCGCGGCGTGATCGGCCAGTTGAGGCCCCATCGGTCTGTGCCCTCCCCCCTCGTGGGGTGGAAGGCGGACATCCACCCATGCGATGCT
Source organism: Roseateles sp. SL47 (assembly GCF_026625885.1). Classification (NCBI taxonomy): domain Bacteria; kingdom Pseudomonadati; phylum Pseudomonadota; class Betaproteobacteria; order Burkholderiales; family Sphaerotilaceae; genus Roseateles; species Roseateles sp. SL47. The sequence continues at coordinate 5,707,435 of NZ_CP113068.1, forward strand.
TGCGCGTTGCTGTGCCTGCGTCGGCTCCACGTCGATCCCACGTCGATCCCACGTCGGTCCGGCACAGCAATCCCGCACAGCCCAAAAAAGCAATCGGCCGAAGGCTGCGCCTCCTAAGCCTTGCATCCAAGAACCAGGGAGTTCATCTTGAAGCCGTTTCTGCCCCCTCAACCGCTGCATACGTTGGCGCATGGCTCACGGTCCCTCGCGCGCCGCTGGACGCTGGCGCTGGGCGCCTGCCTGCTGGCCACCGCCCCCGCCGCCTGGGCCGCCGGGTGCGAGATGCAGCCCATGACGCTGCCGGTCCATCTGGTGGAATGGCGCCCGGTGGCCACGGTCACGGTGAACGGGCAATCGCTGAACATGCTGGTGGACAGCGGTGCTGCCTCCAGCCTGCTGACCCCGTCAGCGGCCACCGAGCTGAAGCTGCCTCTGCAGATGCTGCCCTTCGGTTCCCACGTATATGGGTATACCGGTTCCATGGAAGCCAACCGCACCCGGGTCAAGGCCCTGGGCGTCGGCGCGGCGGAACTGAAGAATGTCGAGTTTCTGGTGGCCGGCAGCGAGTTGGGCAATGGCATCAAGGGGGTACTGGGTCGTGACATCCTCGCCCTGGGTGACACCGAATATGACCTGGCCCACGGGGTGGTCCGGCTGGTGTTCCCCAAGGGCGACTGCGAGAAGGTCAGCATGGCCTACTGGGCGGGTGAGGCACCGGTCATCGTGGCCCCCTTTGCTGCGGACCGGGACCGCAGCAGTGATGCCGCGCTGGTGCAGGTCAGCATCAACGGCACCCGCATGAGTGCCCTGATGGACACGGGCGCGCCCGGCACCACGCTCTCGCTGGCGTCGGCCCGCAAGGCGGGTATCGATCCCGGCCGCATGAAGCCCGCCGGGCGGGCCAGCGGCCTGGGTGAAGACAAGGTGAACCGCTGGCTGGCGGATGTCGACAGCTTCCAGATCGGTGGTGAAAAGATGACTCATCAGCGGCTGATGGTGGACGACGTCGACCACGACCACCACGACATGCTGCTGGGTCTGGACTACTTCCTGGCCCACCGCATCTATGTCTCCCGCTTGCAAGGCAAGGTCTACGCCACCTGGAACGGGACGGACGTCTTTGCTCAGCACCCGGGCGCCGCACGGAACAACTTCGACACGCGTTATGCCTTGAAGCCGGACGACCTGCCTGCCGATGATGCCGACGCCCTGGCGCGTCGCGGCATGGCATTCCAGACCAAGGGCGATCTGCCGCGTGCGCTGGAGGACCTGAATCGCGCCATTGCGCTGAAACCGTCCGAAGCGGCATTTCTGCTGGCCCGTGCGCGTGTGAAGCTCAGCCTGCGTGAGCAGGACGCTGCGATGACCGACCTGGATGAAGTACTGCGACTGGATGCGACCCAGACCGAAGCCCGCCTGCTGCGTGCGGACCTGCGCATCGAGCACCATGACATCGAGGCGGCGCAGGCCGACCTGAGGGCACTGGACGCGGAACTTCCTCCCAGCGCGGCGCAACGGGCCCGCATGGGGGACCTCTATGCCGCCATGGACCAGGTGGCACCCGCCGTGAAGCAGTATGAGCTGTGGCTGGTGCATCACGACAGCGACGGCCAGCAGGCGCAAGTCCTGACCCAGCGCTGCTGGCTGCGCACCCGCCTGGGCGTGGACCTGCAGGCCGCGTTGAAGGACTGCCAGCGTGGCATCAGCAAGGATCCGGACGTGGCCATTTATCGCTCCAATCTCGGCTGGCTGTATCTGCGCCTGGGGGATTCCCAAAGCGCCCTGGCGGCCTTCAACAAGGCCATCGAGATGAATGCCCGCCTCGGCTGGGCCTTCTTTGGCCGCGCGGTCACCGAGTTCGGCCTGAAGGACACCACCAGCGCCGAGCGCGACCTGCAAACCGCGCGGCGCTTGCGGCCCGGCATTGACCAGGCGGTCCGCCAGGCGGGTTTCCGCCTGCCCGAGGACCTCCAAGCGCCTGCGAACGAGGCGGCCGGAGCCGACAAGGGCTGAGCTCACTGACCGCCCATCGCCTCGCGGAACCGCATGGCCGCCAGGATGCGGCTGCGGGTGCTGGGATGGTCGAAGAACCACATCTCTTCCAGCGCGCCCGGGTCGGCCTTGCGGTACTCCACCAGCATCAGTTGCCCCTCGGCAAAGGCCAGCGGCTCGCGCGACAGGGCCAGGCCGAACTGATCAGCTTCGGCTTCCTGAACGCGGATGATGGTGTTGGTGATGGGGCTGGTCAGCGCAAAGAACACCGACAAGGTGCAGGCCAGCAGCGGCAACCAGGCGATGTCGGACACGTCCCCCCCTCCGGAGGCGCCAGCCTTGGCAGACAGCCGGCGCACCACACGCTTGAGCACGCCATCGGCCGTCAGGAACGCCACGACCACCAGGATGCCCATCATGATCAGCATCTTGGGAATGTGATTGAGCACATAGTGGCCAATCTCATGCCCCATCACCGCCCGCACTTCCGCCGGTGACGTGCGCCGCAACAGGTTGTCATTCAGGCGGATCGAGACGGTGCCGCCCAGACCGGCCACATGGGCGCTGACCTTGGTGGTTTGCCGCGAGGCGTCAAACACCAGCACATCATCGGCCGGAACACCGGTGGCATGGGCCATGCGCAGGATGGAATCCTTGAGCGGCCCCGCCTCTACCGGCTTGTAGGTGTTGAACATCGGCGCGAACACCACCGGGTTGATGGCGATCAGCAAGGCCAACATCGCCATCGCCCCCGCTGCACCCCAGGCCCACCAGTAGGACCGGGCGCGGCGCATCAGCACATAGAGCAGCGTGAAGGCCACGGCGCCCAGCAGCAGATTGATGCTGCTGGCGAGCAACCATTCCAGCAGCCAGGCGCCCAGGGTCTGGGTGCCCATGCCATAGGCCCGCTCACGCCACCATTCCTCATACGCGGTCAGCGGCAGGCTGATGAGGGTGGCCACGCCCAGATACACCGAAGAAAAGAGAAAGTCCCGGCGCAAGGCCCCCCGCCCCACGCGGCTGGCCCAGTCCCGCAGGCGGACGGAGCGCCGGCCGGTCAGCCACAGCGCGGCCACCGCCACGCCGAGCAGCAGATGCCACAGCTGCAACCAGTAGCCGCCCTCGAAGTACGCGTCGGAGCGGGCTTTGACTGCCGGCGGCAGCCGATCCAGGTAGGCCTGCGTGGCTGCTTCGGCATTCAGTGGCAACTGACGTTGCCAGGCTTCGTCGGCGGGTTGAATACTGAACCAGGACGAGGGGGAGGATGCCGCTGCGGAGACTGCGGCCACCCTGGGCGCCACGGTGGCCACCGGTTGAGCGGTCGCGGCTGCGGCCGTCGTTTCGGGCGGGCCGGCCTGCGCCCGGGCAGCCATGCTGGACAGCGTCAGCAGGAGGGTCATCAAGAAGCTCAGCACGCAGGTGGACAGCACACCTCTTTTCATCGGAATTCCTTGCAATCAACAATGGTGAGGTCGGCCTCATGAGGCCGCAGGTCAATCAGCACGGCATTGTTCACGGCAGCCCCTGCCCGACGCCTGTGCAATCGACAGACGCAAGATCGGCCAGGACGAAATGCCCGGGCAGCCGATCAACGGCCAGGGGGTGCGCTCCCGCAGGCAGGAGACCAGGCTGGATGCGGGCGGCTCTCCTCAACCCGGGTGATCCAAGGGCGACGGCGCGTCGTACAAGCCCCAAGATCACCAACTTCCGAGCAGACGGCCCGGCGGCGCCCGAGCGCCACGGGGCCGCAGTGCGCCGGCTTCCTGTTATGCCCCAGCTACCTCTTTCAGCCGGTCAACCGGTCGGTCGCGGCCATGGTCGGCTGTGGTCGCTCACCCTGCTGGCGTGCCTGTCGGCCGCCGCGATGACCCTGCTGCCCGCCAGCCCGGTGCGTGCGGAAGACGCCCCGCTGCCCACCGTGGCCTCGGTCGATCTGGCGCGCTACGCCGGCAGTTGGTATGAGATTGCCCGCCTGCCCAACCGTTTCCAGAAGCAGTGTGTGGCCGACACCCAGGCCGAGTACCGGCTGGATGGCGACTCCGTCCGGGTGATCAACCGCTGCCGCACGGACAAGGGCGAGATCGACGACATCCACGGCCGCGCCAAGGTGGTGGCGGGGAGCGGAAACGCCAAGCTGCGTGTGACCTTCTTCTGGCCCTTCTACGGCGACTATTGGGTGCTGGCGCTGGACCCGGACTACCGCGAGGTGCTGGTGGGCGCCCCGAACCGCCAGTACGCCTGGGTCCTGGCCCGACAGCCCGACCTGGCCGAAACCCATGTGCAGGCGCTGCTGGAGCGTGCACAGGCACTGGGCTTTGATGCGTCCGCTTTCATCCGCACACCGCAGACGCAGCCACTGCCCGCCGTCAGTCCGTAAGAGAAGCGCCATGAGCCGCAAGCCAGGCAAGGCCCACGGGTTCCGCGGGAACAAGTCTTTCCTGCCCACCAAGCGCTGCGCCAGCTGCGGACGGCCGATGAGCTGGCGCAAGGCTTGGGCCAGAACCTGGGACGACGTCCGCTGGTGCGCCGACGCCTGCCGTCGGCGTGGCGCCGGCCGAGCGCAGCCATCATGACCGGCGCCGCACGGACCCTGGTGCTGGTGCTGGGCGATCAGCTCGATGCCCAGTCGTCCGCCTTCGACGACTTCGATCCCACGACCGATCGAGTCTGGATGGCGGAGGTGCGGGAGGAATCGACCCATGTGGGGTCCAGCCGTGTGCGGACCGCCTTGTTCCTGTCGGCCATGCGCCACTTTGCCCAGGCGCTGCGTGAGTCCGGCCGTCCGCTGGACTATGTGGCCCTGGATGCCGCAGGCAACACCGGCAGCCTGGGCAGCGAACTGGCCCGTGCGCTGGCGCGTTGGGCACCGCAGCAGGTGGTGATGACCGCGCCGGGTGATTGGCGCGTGCTGAAGATGCTGCGGGCCGTGGTGGCGGCCTCCGGACGGACGCTGGATGTGCGTGATGACCGGCACTTCTTCTGCACGGTCCGTGAGTTCAGCGCCTTTGCCGCCGACCGCAAGAGCCTGCGCATGGAGACCTTCTACCGTGCCATGCGCAAGCAGCACCGGGTGCTGATGGAGGGGGACGAGCCCGCTGGCGACCGGTGGAATTTCGATGCGGAGAACCAGCAGCCGTTCGGCCCCGACGGGCCGGGTTTTCTGCCGGCACGCGTGGGCTTTCCGCCGGATGCCATCACCCGCGACGTGATGGCGCTGGTGGATCGTGAGTTCCCTGAACACCCCGGCTCGCTGAAGGCCTTTGACTGGCCGGTGACACGCGCCCAGGCGCTGGAGGCCCTGGACCGTTTCATCCAGGAACGCCTGTGCGACTTCGGCCAGTTCCAGGACGCGCTATGGCCGGACACGCCATGGCTGTGGCATGCGCAGCTCTCCGCAGCGCTCAACCTCAAGCTGATCCATCCCCGCGAAGTCGTGGCCCGCGCCGAACAGGCCTGGCGGGACGGCCTCGCCCCGCTGGCCAGCGTGGAAGGGTTCATCCGCCAGGTGCTGGGATGGCGGGAGTATGTGCGCGGGGTCTACTGGACCCGGATGCCCGAGCTGGCCCAGGCCAATGCGCTGCAGGCGCAACAGCCGCTGCCCGCGTTCTTCTGGACGGGCGACACGGACATGGCCTGCCTGGCGGATGCGCTCAAGCAGACGCTGCAGCTGGGCTATGCCCATCACATCCAGCGCTTGATGGTCACCGGCCTGTTCTCCTTGCTGCTGGGCGTGCGGCCCGGCGACGTGCACGGCTGGTATCTCGCGGTGTATGTGGATGCCGTGGAATGGGTGGAGCTGCCCAATACGCTCAGCATGAGCCAGTTCGCCGATGGTGGTGCCATCACCAGCAAGCCCTACATCGCCAGCGGCAAGTACATCGAACGCATGAGCAGCGGCCAATACTGCGCCGGCTGCCCCTACCGGCCCGAGCAACGGGTGGGCCCGCAGGCCTGCCCGTACACCACGCTGTATTGGGACTTCCTGATTCAGCACCGCTCGCGCTTTGCGCGTCATCCACGCCTGGGCGCTCAGGTTCGAAACCTGGACCGGCTCTCCAATGACGAGGTGTTCACCATACAGGCACAAGCGAAGGCCTTGCGAGAGCGACTGTCGCCGGCCTGATCGACGTTCAGCCCGTGTTCATCGGGCTTGCTCTCGCCCCCAACCCGCTGTAAGACACTGCCACCATGCTCAATCGCCCCACCCTGATCAAACTCGCCAAAGGTGTTGCCGAGTTCTGCCTGTTCCAGGGCGCCTGGTTCGCCTGTGTCCTGGGGGCTGCACACGGCGAGGTGGGATGGGGCGTGCTGGCCGTGGTGGTCTGGGTTCTGATCAGCTGGAGCCTGAGCGATCAGCGCCGGGTGGATGTGATGCTGGCCTTGCAGGCGGTGACCATGGGGCTGGTGTGGGACACCTGGATGCTGCGAGGCGGCTGGGTGGACTATGCCGCTCCCGGCCCTGCGGCGCTGTGGGCACCGGTGTGGATCCTGGCGCTGTGGGCGTTGTTTGCAACGCTGGTGCGTGGTCCCTTGTCCTGGCTGCATGGTCGGCCCTGGCTGGCTGCGCTGCTGGGTGCCATTGGGGGGCCGATGTCCTATCTGGCGGCCGTGCGGCTGGGGGCGGGACGGTTCCCCGACCCCACCCAATCGCTGCTGGTGCTGGGCATGGGCTGGGCGGTCATGACGCCGATGCTCACAGAGATGGCGCGCTGGCTCCTGACCCGCACTGCGGGCAACAAGGCGGCGTCGCGTGGGTAACGCAATACCGCCTCGCAAGTCGGCATGACCGGTGGCGGGACGGGAGGCGGGACGGGTGGCCTCCACCCGCCACTTTCAGACAAAGCAACTGCAGCCCAACGCGCCCCAGAACGACTTCGGATCACTGGTCGGCGCTGCCGCAGCCCCGGCATAGGCGTGGTCGTGTTGATGGACCCGGCAGGCACTGGTGCAGGCGCACAGGGCCGCGTAGTGGTAACGCTTGTCGTCGCTCGCACCGAGCGACACCTTGCGGGATTGATAGCCCCCGAAGGTCTTCACCGGTGACCAACTGGGCGATGCCGGTGGCAGCGGGGGCGCCAGGGGCTGGTACTTTCCTGCGCCATGCACCACCTTGCCGGCCACGACCGTCAGCACCGACGTGATGTCCTGGATCTGCTCCTCCGGCACAGTGAAGAAGTCCTTCTCCAGCACCGCGAGGTCCGCAAAAGCGCCGGGCTTGAGCACGCCCTTTTTGCCGGTCTCGCGTGAGAACCAACTGCCATCGACCGTCATCAGTCGCAAGGCGGCCAGCCGGTCCAGGCGACGCTCCTCCGGATACAGCACCGTCCCGCCGATGGTGCGGCCGGACACCAGCCAATACAGCGCCTGCCACGGGTTGTAGCTGTTCACCCGCGTCGCGTCCGTGCCCAGGGACACCGGGATGCCCATGTCCAGCATGCGTTTGACGGGCGGTGTCTCCGCCGTGGCCTTGATGCCGTAGCGACGGATGAAGTATTCGCCCTGCATCGACATCCGGTTCTGGATGGCGATGCCGCCGCCCAGCTTCTTGATGCGCTCCAGGTTCTGGGGCGTGACCGTTTCGCAGTGGTCGAAGAACCAACCGAGTTGGTCGATGGGGATCTCTTGATGCACCTTCTCGAAGACATCGAGTGAACGCGCCACCGTCTCGTTGTAGGTGGCATGCATGCGCCACGGCCAGCCGTTGCCCGCCAGGAAACGCACGATGCCCTCCATGTCCGCTTCCATGTTGGCGGGCATGTCCGGTCGCGGCACAACGAAGTCCTCGAAGTCGGCGGCGGAGAAGGCCAGCATTTCCCCGGCGCCGTTCAGGCGGTACATGTCCGTCCCATCTCCGGGCCGGCCCATCTTCGCCCAGCGCTGGAAGTCGGAGAGTTCTTCCTTGGCTTTCTGCGGGAACAGGTTGTAGGCGATGCGGATGGTGAGCCGGTTGTCCTTGGCCAGCTTGTCGATGATGGCGTAGTCGTCGGGATAGTTCTGAAAACCGCCGCCCGCATCACCCACGGACGTCACGCCCAGGCGGTTCTCTTCACGCATGAAGTGCAGCGTGGAATTCAGCTGGTCTTCCGGGCTGAGCTTGGGGCCTTTGGCAAGCGTGTTGTAGAGCACAAAGGCGTTGGGCTCGGCCAGCAGCAGGCCGGTGGGTTCGCCGGAGCTGTCCCGTTCGATGATGGCCCCGGGCGGCTGCGGTGTGTCGCGGTTGTAGCCCGCCGCGCGCAGGGCCGCCTTGTTGAGAAAGGCCTGGTTGTAGAGATTGAGCACAAACACCGGCGTGTCGGGCGCAGCGTCATTCAGCTCCTTGAGGGTGGGCATCCGTTTCTCTTCGAATTGGAATTCGTTCCAGCCGCCGACAACACGCACCCACTGGGGCGGTGGTGTGTTGCGCGCCTGGGTGCGCAGCATCTCGAGTGCGGCGCCGAGGGAACGAACGCCATCCCAACGCAGTTCCATGTTGTAGTTCAGGCCCCCACGGATCACATGCATGTGGGAGTCGGTCAGGCCGGGGATGGTCCGCCGGCCTTCCAGGTCCACCAGCTGGGTGAGCGAATCCCCGAGTTTGCGGATCTCCGCATCCGTGCCCACCGCTTGCACCAGACCGTCCTTCAGCGCGATGGCACTGACCACCTGGCTGCCCACCAGCGTCTGGATGCGGCCGTTGTAGAGGATCACGTCAGCGCCGGGCCGCTTGGCCGTGCCGGTCTGCGCCAGGCTGGGGCCGGCCATGACCGCCATGCCCATGGCGGCGGCCGCCTCCAGGAAGTGACGCCGCGACGCGGCCGTGGCGCCGCCAGTGAGTGCATCGATGTCGTTCATGGCCCCATCAGACCAGCGTCTGCCCCGGCAGGCATCTACCGTTTGGGAGGGACACGGCGCGGATTGCCAGCCTGCGTCCCGTTCGCGCGGATGTCGGTATCACGTTGGCGCCCCATGAAGGCCGCCACGAGGAAAAGTGACGCCCCGTCCAAGGTCCGATACCCATCAGACAGCACACTGACCGCACGATCGGCAGAAGGTGCAACACCCACAGTCCGACGATGACCTCGCCATGAGCGAGGCGCGGTTGTTCTTGAGGGAGGGTAGTTGTGAACACGGTAGCAATCCTGGCGTCGGCCTTCACCTTGTCGGTGGTCGCGCTGCTGTTTTTCATCTGGAGCCAGCGCAAGTCGCTGCTGGACCCGTCGGCCGCTGGCGCCGAAGTCATCTTCATGCCGGGCGAAGTGGGTCTTGTGGAAGACCCTGCCGCCACGCCCAGGGCCAAGGCGGCACTTCAGGACGTCACCGGGCCAAAGCAGACGCCGGACGCAGAGGACCTCCTGGATCGCGTGCGTGCGGATGCCTCGACCGGGCCGCTGGTGTTCTTCTTGCTGGGCTGGGCCTTCTTCTGGCTGTTGGTGGCCTCGGCAGCCGGCCTCACCGCGTCCATCAAGCTGCATGAACCCGACTGGCTGACGCAGCAGGCGTGGCTGACCTTCGGACGCATCAGAACCATCCATCTCAATGCGGTGGCCTACGGCTGGGCGCCCAACGGGGGGCTGGCGTGCGCCGTGTTCATCATTCCCCGGCTGTTGAAGACGGAGCTGGTGGGCGCACGTTATGCCTTCCTTGGCGTCGGGCTCTGGAATGCAGCACTGATTGCCGGGCTGGGCGCCATTGCTGCCGGCATCAACGACGGGCTGGAATGGCTGGAGATTCCCTGGCAGGTGGACATCCTGTTCGTGATCGGTGGTGCGCTGATTGGCCTGCCGCTGGTGCTCACCCTGCTGAACCGCCGGGTGCGCCATCTCTACGTGTCGGTCTGGTACATGGGCTGCGCCCTCTTCTGGTTCCCGGTGCTGTTTCTTGTGGCCAATATTCCCGGCCTGCACAAGGGGGTCCAGCAGGGGGCGATGAACTGGTGGTTCGGCCACAACGTGCTGGGCCTGTTCTACACACCGCTGGCGCTGGCGTCCATCTACTACTTCCTGCCGAAAGTGATCGGTCGGCCCATCCAGAGCTACAACCTGTCGCTGCTGGGCTTCTGGGGGCTGGCCTTCTTTTATGGGCAGGTCGGTTGCCATCATCTGATCGGCGGACCGGTGCCGGGTTAGCTGATCACCTTGTCCATCGTGCAGAGCATGATGATGGTGATCCCGGTGATGGCCTTCACCGTGAACATGTATGGCACCCTCAAGGGCCATGTGGCGGCACTCCGGTTTTCTCCCACGCTGCGCTTCATCGGCTTCGGCGGCTTGATGTATGCGGCCAGTTCGGTGCAGGGGTCGATCGAAGCGCTTCGCAGCGTCAATGCGGTCACGCACTTCACCCACTACACCGTCGCCCATGCCCACCTGGGACTCTATGGCTTTGTCTCCATGGTGTTCTTTGGCGGCATTTATTTCATGGTCCCTCGTGTGCTGGGGCGTGAGTGGCCCTCGCCCTGGCTCATTGCGGCCCACTTCTGGCTGTCGGCCATTGGCATCTCCGTCTACTTCATCAGCTTGACGTGGGGGGGGTGGCTGCAGGGCAAGGCCATGCTGGACAGCTCCGTTCCGTTCATGGAGTCGGTCGCTATCACGCTCCCTTACCTGAAGGCGAGAACGGTTGGTGGTGCGCTGATGGCGGCGGGACACCTCGCATTCGCGGTGCATTACGTACTCATGCTGCGCAGCCACTACATCACCCGCAGTGGACCGACCCTGCTCAAGGCCATCTGATTCCAGAGGGAGAACGCTGTGCAAGACGAAACACGGCTTTTGGGTGGAGGCATGGCCATGCTGGGCATTGCGACCGCCGCGCTGGTGGTGCTGCCTTATATGACGGTGCACGATGCCCCGGCACCCGCAGGCTTGAAGCCCTACACCGCCGCAGAACTGCGCGGCCGCCAGCAATACATCTCGCAAGGCTGCGTGTACTGCCATTCTCAACAGCCACGCGCCAAGTCATTCGCGCCGGACTTTGATCGCGGCTGGGGACGTGCCAGCGTGGCGGGCGACTATGCCTACGATGCGCCGCATCTTCTGGGCACGATGCGCACCGGTCCCGATCTTCTCAACATCGGCGCGCGCCAGCCCAGCGAGCAGTGGCATCTGGGGCATCTCTATCAACCCCGGACCTACATGCCGGGCAGCGTGATGCCCAGTTATCCCTTCCTGTTCGATCTCAAGGACAAGCTGGAGACCGGCGATGTCGAGGTGGTCCTGCCGAAGGGCACAGGACCTGTCGGCAAGGTGGTGGTGGCCAGGGCGGAGGCGCTGGACCTGGTGCGTTATCTGAAGTCCTTGAACCGCATCTACCCGGTGCTGCCGCCCCCGTCCGTTCACAGTGCCTCTGAGGCCAACCCATAGGAGGCGGCATGGAACCCGACATTCTTCCGCAGCAGCGTCGTGAGAACCCCGACCCACAGGAGAACTACCACCGGGTGCCACGGGCGCTGCTGGTGGCAGTGGCTGCCATGGTGGTCTTTGGGCTGGCCTACATCTTTTCGGCGGATATCAACCAGCCCGATCAATGGGGAGATGGCCGAACGGCGGCCGAGTTGCAGGGCAAGGCGCCGGCCGCCGGGGCTGCCATCAACGGCGGGGCGCTGTTCACCTCGCTGTGTGCGGCGTGCCATCAGGCGACCGGCATGGGCTTGCCGGGGGTGTTCCCTCCATTGGCGGCTTCCGAGTGGGTGAATGGCAATGCGACGACCGTGTCCAGCATCGTTCTCTACGGCGTGTCCGGTCCCTTGACCGTCGCAGGCAAGGACTTCAACGGTGCCATGCCGGCGTTCAAGGACCAACTGACGGACGACCAGTTGGCCGCTTTGCTGACCTACGTTCGCACGCAGTGGGGCAATGCCTCGCCAGCGGTCAGCGCAGCGGAGGTGGAGCAGGCCCGCGAGCAGCACAAGGACCGCACCGGCCCGTTTGCGGGGGGCAAGGAACTTCCCCCTCATTGACCGAAGCCTTTCATGAAGCAAGCGCTGGAAACTCTGGGGGATGCCGCGCTCTGCGTGGTTCTGGGGGCGTCGCTGTACCTCACCGCGTATCTGGTGTTTGGGGCACCGGGATGAACGCGGTGCCACAGGCCGAGCGTTGCGTGCGGAGACTCCTTGTGACCAAGACCGTCACCTTGTTCTTCTGCCTGTTCTGGCTCGGTCTGTTCGCGGCGGCAGGGGCTCATTTCACACACGGCTTCACGCTGTGGACCTTTGAGGAGGTGCGGCGGGAGGATGCAAAAGCCCTTCGGCTGGTGGCGCCTTCGGTGACCCTCGAGACGGTCGGGGGAGAGAAGAGGGCTGTATTCGCAATGCCCGCAACCAGCGATCGCTATGGTGCCGGTGCCGGGGCGGGTTCAGGTGCGGGTGCGGGTGCGGGTTCGGGCTCGGGTTCGGGTGCGGGTTGGGGCTCGGGTGCAGGTTGGGGCTCGGGTGCAGGTTCGAGTTCTGTCTATGGTCCCGGTCCAGGTCCCGGCTCCAGTTCCGTGTCTGATGCCAGTCTTGGGCCAGGCTCCAACGCTGACACCGTCTACCTCGTGGATTTCATCTACACGCGATGTGACTCTGTGTGCCGCTCACTCGGTGTGGAATTTCATCAGATGCAGGAAGAGATTCGGCGGTCTCGCGCCAAGGTCCAACTGCTCTCCATCTCGATTGATCCAGTGCGTGATGATCCGTCCGCCTTGCGCGAGTACGCGCGACAGCACGGCGCTGATGCAGCCCGATGGACCTTGGCCAGGCCGGACTCCGCCGCAACGGCGTCTGCACTACAGAATGCGCTTCGTGTCATCGTGATTCCAGATGGCTTCGGCGGCTATGTTCACAACGGCGCCATCCATCTCATCGACAGCCGAGGGCGGCTGCACGGCGTCTTTGATTATTCAGACTGGGTGGGTGCCCTGGCGGCTGCCGAGGCGCTCGCCGGGAACGAGCCGCCATGATGAATCCTGTCCTCCGCCGCATTGCGCTCTTGGTGGGTGCCGCGTCGCTGCTTCCCTGGATGCGACGCCCGCTGGAAGCGCACATGGCGGTACACATGCTGCTGCACCTGCCCTGCGTGGCGCTGCTGGGTGCGTGGTCGGTCAGTGAATGGCCTGCGCTTGCTCGCCGCTGGTATGCCGCGCTGGACTGGCTGGGCGCGGCGTCCTTCACCTTCGCCGTGCTGGTCTTCAGCCTGTGGATGATCCCCGTGGCTCTGGATGCGAGTTTGCTGGCCGGGTGGGTGGGACTGTCCAAGTACCTGTCGGTCTTTGCGGCCGGGGCGGTGCTGCGGTCAGCCTGGTCTCGCTCACCGCCGGTCCTGAGCCTGTTCATGCTGGGCAACCTGGCCTGGATGCTGGCCACTGCGGGGATGCTGTTCCAGCAGGCGGAGAGCCGCCTGTGCGTGAGCTACCTGGTGGATCAGCAGAGCATCACCGGCACCGGGCTGATCGTCTGGGCGGTGGTGGTGGGTATCGTGGCGTTGACACGCTGGATGGCGTCGGAGCCGACGGAGGGGGACCTTGCCCTCAAAACAACGACTGCTGCCCCGCCTGCACCCCGGGCGCACGAAACTGGCTGAAATCCAGTTCATGCCGTTGCCGGCCGAGCCCAAAGCGCTCACACGCCTTGCGCATGCGTTGATGCATCAGGTCCGCCCAGATGCCCTCGCCTTTCATGCGGGTGCCGAAACGGGCGTCGTTGTCCTTGCCGCCCCGCATGTCCCGCACCCGCGCCATGATCCGCGCTGCCTTGGCCGGCTGATGCTGCTGCAGCCAGTCCTGGAACAGCGGGTTCACCTCCCATGGCAGCCGAAGCGGAATACTGAAGGCGCGCTGCGCACCCGCCTCCGCAGCCGCTTCGAGAATACGCTCCAGCTCGGGTTCATTCAAAAACGGGATCAGTGGAGACACGCTCACCCCCACCGGCACCCCTGCCTGCGCCAGTGCCCGAATGGTCTGCAGCCGCCGGTGAGGTGCAGCCGCACGGGGCTCCAGCGTGCGCGCCAGCTCGGAATCCAGCGTCGTGACCGACACATAGACGGACACCTGATGACGCTGCGCCATCGGTGCCAGCAGGTCCAGGTCCCGCTCCACCCCGCTGGATTTGGTGACCAGCGAAAACGGATGCCGGGCCTCGGCCAGCACCTCCACCAGCTGCCGGGTGATGCCCAGCTTGCGCTCCACCGGCTGGTATGCATCCGTCGCGGTGCCGATGCACAGATATGACGGTTGATAGCTGGGAGACGACAAGGTCTCCCGCAACCGCTCCGCCGCGTTGACCTTGGCCACAATGCGCGTCTCGAAGTCCAGGCCCGGAGACAGGTTCAGGTAGCTGTGGGTGGGCCGGGCAAAGCAGTAGATGCAGCCATGCTCGCAGCCCCGGTACGGGTTGATGGAATAGTCAAAGCCGATGTCCGGCGACTGGTTGGCGCTGAGGATGCGCCGCGCATGCTCTTCAATGATCTCGGTGCGTGGGGGCAGGTGTTCTTCTCGCGCCTCCTGGTCCAGCGTGCCCCAGCCGTCGTCGAACTGGTCCCGATCACTGCGCTCAAAGCGGTGTGGGATGGCCCAGGCACTGCCCCGCCCCTTCAGGGCTTCAGGCTGCAGGTACAACTCCGGGGCGGCGATGTTGGGTGGGCGTGGCATACTGTTAATCTATCCAGTATTTCCGGAAATTTCCAGTGGCTTCCACTGCCTCATCAGGGGGATGACCGACCGCCACTGCGCACCATGCGTTGGCGCCCTGACCCAAACCGGTGCCGGGCCACAACACCGATGAATGCGGGGCGTTGCAATTTCACGCCGTCGCCCGGCGCTGACACAATTTAGAGGTCTATCCCGCTAGCCGTCCGGTCCTCGCCCAGCTACATTGCCGTCGCTTACACCGTAAGCGGATGGCCGATGGCCTTTCAACAAAAACGCACACGGTCGTTCTGGGAGGGTGGGTGATGAGTCAGGTGCAACCATGGATCGCCGTCGCTGGCCTTCTGGTCGGCGTCGGCCTGGGCGTGGCCGGCGCAAGCTGGCATTGGGCCAGGCGGCTCGCCGTGGTCCAGCGCACGGCCGACCAGCTCGGCGCTTCCCGCAATCTGCTGGACCAGCAGAACACCCAGGCCCGCCGTCAGGTGGAACAACTGCAGTCGGAACTCGGTGACCTCCGCATCTTTGCGGAGCGGGCCCGGCGCAGGCTCGCCATGCTCAGCGATGGTCCGACCGCACACGTGGCCGCGCCGCCTCCGCCACCTGCCGCACCACCGCGTCCCAGCGCGCAGGAGGTGGCTCAGATGCTCAACCGCAACGACCAGCGCCGCGAACCCGCCTTAGCCGAAGCGGAGCAGGACGATGCCGGGTTTGAACCCACCCAGGTCGATCCGCCTGAGAACCTCTGATCGCTGCGTGCGCTGAGCCGCAGTTCGGTTCAGCCGGTGATGGCAGGCAGCACCGTTCCCACACAAGGCCCGAAGCCGATACGCCGATGCCCCGGCGCCTCGCAAAAGCCCACCAGCGTCACGCTGTCCCCATCTTGCAGAAAAGTGCGCTGCTCTCCATTGGGCAGCGTCAACGGCTGCTTGCCGCCTTGTGTCAACTCCAGCAGCGACCCGCCCTGGTCCGGCTGAGCGCCGGACTGCGTGCCAGACCCCAGCAGGTCGCCAGGTTGCAGGTTGCAGCCATTGCTGGCGTGATGCGTGAGCATCTGTGCAAAGGTCCAATAACAGTCCGCGAAGTCCGACCGCATCAGCCGATGCGGGGGGACCTGCGCAGCGCACATGGCTGCCGTCTGCAAATGCACTTCGAGCTGGATGGACACTGCCCCCTGTTCACGATTCACGGCACCGTCCAGATAAGGCAGCGGCTGCGGGTGATCGCCCGTGCGGCTGAAGCTGCGGCGAAATGGCGCCAGCGCCTCCATCGTCACCACCCAGGGCGAAAGGGTGGTGGCAAAGCTCTTGGAAAGGAACGGCCCGAGCGGCTGATATTCCCAAGCCTGAATGTCCCGCGCAGACCAGTCATTGAGCAGCACCAGCCCGAAGAGATGATCTTCCGCTTGATCGATCGACACGGGCTGCCCTTGCGGATTGCCCTGGCCCACAAGCGCCCCCACCTCCAGCTCATAGTCCAGACGCTTGCAAGGGCCGAAGCTGGGCGGTTCGGCGTCCGGGGCCTTCATCTGGCCGAGCGGGCGGCGGAATTGCTGACCACTGACGCCCAGCGAGGACACCCGCCCGTGATACCCGATGGGCACCCACTTGTAGTTGGGCAGCAGCGGGTTGTCCGGTCGGAACAGCTTGCCCACCGTGGTGGCATGGTGGATGCCGGCATAGAAGTCGGTGTAGTCGCCGATGCGGCAGGGCAGCGTGAACTCCAAGGTGCTTTGCGGCACCAGCGCGGCGGAGAGCCGAGCCGGGCCGCCGCCCTCGCTCCCCTCCACCAGCGCAGCGACCAGCGCATGGCGGCAGCGACGCCGCAGTGTCGGCCCGGCCGCCATCAGCGGATTCAGCCCCTGCCCCACACAAGCGCGCAGCACATCGGCCACCTCGGCCGGCAGCGCCCCAAGATCCGCTGCGGCCACCAGGTCCAGGGCCTGGTCACCGATGGCGGTGAAGGGTCGGAACGGCTCGCTGCTGCCTGCGGCCCGCGCCATGGCCAGCGGCAGATTCTGGATCGGGAAATCCGTGTCGTTGGTGTTGGAAGAAGCCACCCAGCTGCGCAGGGACGGGTCGTGGGTATGGTCGAGAGAAAGCGAACTCATGGAAGTCATCATCAGCCTTTGAATTGATCCTGGAGGCCTGCCCAGCAGGCGGCATAGTGAGTGTCCAGCGCACCGCCCTGCATGGCGTAAGCCGTGGGGCGGAAGCGCCAGCGGCTTTCAAACATGAAGGCCAGGGTGTGGTCGAGTTTTTGCGGTGTCAGCGTGCGTGTGCTGGCAGCGCTGAAGGCATCGGTATCCGGGCCATGCGGCACCAGGCAGTTGTGCAGGCTCGCGCCGCCAGGGCGGAAACCTTCCGGCTTGGCGTCATACTGACCGTAGATGAGGCCCATGAATTCACTCATCACATTGCGGTGGTACCAGGGCGGACGGAAGGTGTCTTCCTGCACCAGCCAGCGCGGCGGGAAGATGACGAAGTCGCAATTGGCGGTGCCGGCCGTGTCGCTCGGTGAGGTGAGCACGGTGAAGATGGACGGGTCCGGATGGTCGAAGCTGATGGAGCCAATGGTCATGAAGTGCGCGGTGTCGTACTTCAGCGGCGTGAGGTTGCCGTGCCACGCCACCACGTTGAACGGCGTCACCGCCTGCTCGTTGTGCCAGAACTCGCCGCCCATCTTGCGGATCACTTCATACGGCTGCTGCGCTTCGTGCGCCGCCACCGGTGCGAGGAAGTCGCGTGGATTGGCCAGGCCATTGCTGCCGATCGGCCCTAGTTCAGGCAAGCGAAAGGCCGCGCCGTAGTTTTCGCAGACGTACCCACGCGCCTGCGCCTCATGCAGTTCCACACGGAAGGTGATGCCCCGGGGAATCAGCGCAATCTCTCCGGGCACCACGTCCAGCAGCCCCATCTCGGTCACCAGGCGCAAGCCGCCTTGCTGGGGCACGATGAGCATTTCGCCGTCGGCATTCATCAGCGCCCGCTGCTGCATCGAGCGGTTGCAGAGGTAGACCAGCGCCGCCATGCCGGTCTGGGCATCCGGGTCCCCATTGGCCACCAGCGTGCGCATGCCTTCCACAAAGTCCCAGGACTCCTCTCCTTGCGGCAGGGCGAAGGGATGCCAGCGCAATGGGTCCGGGGGCACGGGGACACCCCCGGCCGCACCAGTCGTCCAGTGGGGCGCTGAAAAGGGTTGGAAGGGGCTGGTGACCACGGACGGCTGCCGGCGATACAGCCAGGTGCGGCGGTTCTCCACACGCGGCGCGGTGAAGGCGGAGCCAGAGAGGAGTTCGGGATAGAGGTCCAGGGGGGCGCGCTGCGGGCTGTTGCGGCCCTTGGGCAAGGCGCCCGGCACCGCTTCGGTTTCGAACTGATTGCCGAAGCCGCTCTGGTAGCGCAGGGGCGATGAAGCCGCAGGCGTGACGGCACTCAGGGTGGCGGAGGATTGCGGAGCGTTCATGGGCGTCCTTTGGGAGGATTCATGCGGAAGGAGGAACATTCGGGCGTGGGGCGCCGGCAGCCGCCAGCGCTTCTTTCAACACGTCCAGGTGGCCGATGTGATTGGCCAGCAGCAGGATCAACCTTGCATTGAAGGCATGACTGTCGTCTGGCGAGAGGTCTTGATGCGCGCGCAGCAAGGCCTCGTAGAAGTCGTCTGGTGATTCCAGATGTGGGGCGGTGATCAGTGGCATGCCAACGCCTCTGGCACGGTGGCGGTTTGAGGGGAAGCCACGGCGCGGAGCACGGCGGCGCGCAAGCGCCGAGCGTCCGGCTCACGCCAGCGGGCGCATAGATGCTGGTCCGGGCGCAGCAGCAGGACGGTGCCGGGCTGTCCGTCGTAGCGGGCGTGCGCCAGGCCGTGGGGATCGTGCAGCAGGCGGATATCCACGGATGGGTTGAAGGACTGGTCGCTGGACTGGGCAAAGGGCTGAGCAAAGGGCTGAGCAAATGATTGAGCAAGGGGCTGCCCTTTGGGCCGATCGACCAACACATCGGGGCGTAGAGGGGAGGCCAGGCGGACGCTTCGTCCGCTGGCAGAGGGCCGGGTCAGCACCAGCAGGAGAGGTCGCGGCAGGCCGACAAATGCCTGGAGAACGGCGGCAATGATCGGATGCAGCGCGTCTGATGGGGCGGCGGCGTCGGTGAACATCATCACCGTAAAGCGCCCAG
Source organism: Roseateles sp. SL47 (assembly GCF_026625885.1). Taxonomy (NCBI): domain Bacteria; kingdom Pseudomonadati; phylum Pseudomonadota; class Betaproteobacteria; order Burkholderiales; family Sphaerotilaceae; genus Roseateles; species Roseateles sp. SL47. Next base: position 5,726,199 of record NZ_CP113068.1, read on the forward strand.
ACACGGTGTGGCGCAGCAGCCAATACGGCGCTTCTGCGTCTGCGTCTGCGCCAATGTCAGCACGAGCACGAGCACGAGCATCAGCATCAGCATCAGCATCAGCATCAGCATCAGCACCAGCACCAGCACCAGCACCAGCACCAGCACCAGCGGCAGCGGCAGCAGCAAGTCCATCACCAGCTGCAGGAGTGCAGGCATCAAGACCAAGCCCCGTTGTCACTTCTGAGCGCGCCACCCGCATCACCGGTGCATCCGCCAACGGCGCCCCCAGCGCGATGCTCCCCGCAAAGGCCTCTTCGTCCGCCGTGCTCAACACCGAGCCCACCAGCGTCGTTGCCGTGGAGAGTCGCCCGCTATTGACCAGCTTGCGTGCGAAGTCGAAGTCCCGCGCGAGGTCCAGCACGGCTGTGCGGAACACCCGGCTGATGTCGCTCTTGGGCGTGATGAAGTCCGTCGAGCGGCTGGAGTGGCGGATGTTGTCGTCCGCCGCCTGTTCGCGCTCCCGTGCATAGGTCTCCAGCAATGCATCCGGTGCCCGCCCCTGGATCACCCATGCCAGTTTCCACGCCAGGTTGTCAGCGTCCTGGATGCCGGAGTTGGCCCCCCGCGCGCCAAAGGGTGAGACGCCATGCGCAGCGTCGCCTGCAAACAGTACACGCCCATGACGGAAGCGCTGCATGCGCGTGCAGGCAAAGGTGTACACCGAGGCCCACACCAGTTCCATCTCCGGCACGTCGCCAGGGCCCCCGGCCGCACGCGAGGCCTCGGCCATCAGCGTGCGCACACGCGGCAGGATGTGCTCCGGGCGCTTCTCCCGCTCGGGGTCCGCCTCCCAGCCCAGCTGAAAATCAATGCGCCACACGCCCTCCGGTTGGCGATGCAGCAGCACACTCTGGCCTGGGTGGAACGGGGGATCAAACCAGAACCAGCGCTCCGCAGGAAACGGCGCCTGCATGCGGACATCCGCAATCAGGAAACGGTCCCGGAAACTGCGGCCCTGTGTGTCCAGGCCCATCAGGTGGCGCACGGGGGAGCGGGCACCGTCGCAGGCCACCACATGGTCGGCCTGCAGACAGTAGTCCCCGTCCGGCGTCCGGATGGTGAGCATCACCGAAGGATCTTGTGGGCCCGACTGCACTGCCACCACCTCGTGATGCCACCGCAGGTCCAGCAGCGGCAATTGCTGCGCACGGGCCACCAGACCGGCCTCGACATGGTATTGCTGCAGGTTGATGAAGGCGGGGCGCTGATGGCCAGGCTCCGGCTGCAGATCGAATTGATAGACCTGCTGGTCCCGGAAGAACACACGGCCCACATGCCAGGACACGCCCTGCTCCACCAGACGCTGGCCGCAACCGAGACGGTCGAAGATCTCCAGGGTACGTTGGGCAAAGCACAAGGCCCGAGAGCCGACCGAGAGCCGGCCGTCCTTGTTGAGCAGCACCACCGGCACCTGCTGCTGCGCCAGGTCGATGGCCAAGGACAGGCCCACCGGCCCTGCGCCCACCACCACCACCGGGTGACGCACCGGCGCCATCCCGGGCGCGCCCTGGTCCGCATGGCGACGGTAGGGAAACACCACCGTCTGAGGGTCCACCATGGGCCCTGGTTCTTGTGTCATGCCTTGTCTCCTGCCCCGCCTCTACCGCCTCTACCGCCTCCGCCGCCACCATCGGCTCTGCCGCCACCTTGCAGGCAACGTATTGCAACGACCCAGCGGTGCTTGTCAGCCCTCCAGAGCCTTCCACATCTCGATGTCGCGCTGGGCGGTCCAGATGCGGGGATGCGGATGGGCGGTCACCTCATCAAAGCAGCGGGTGACGTCGAAGGGCATGCAGTGGTCGAAGATGACCCAGTGGCCATAGGCTGGCTTCATGGCGGCGTAGGTGTCCTTGTAGACCGATGTCAGGTCCTTGCCGGCCGCCACGCCAGCCTTCACCGACGCGTGCAGGTCGGCAATAAAGGCGCGGGTGCCGGCCAGGCCCTGGGCCACCGCGTCCGGCGTCGTCAAAGCGGCGCCCCGCCCCGGCACCAGTGCCACCGGATGCAGCGCGGCCAGCCGGTCCAGCGTCTGCGGCCACTCGCCAAAATAGGCATCGCCCGCATAGGGCGTGGCATCGAATTCCACCAGGTCGCCGGAAAACAGGATCTTCTGCTGAGGTAGCCAGACGACGGTGTCCCCCTTGGTGTGACCGCGCCCCAACTGCAGCAATTGCACTTCCAGCTTGCCCAGCCACAGGCTCATCGCCCCCTGAAAGGTGAGGGTCGGCCAAGTGAGGCCCGGGGGCACCGAATCGACATTGCGAAAGAGCCGCGGGAAGCGGCCGATTTCACTGGCCTTGTCCTGCTCGCCGCGCTCCACGATCAGGTCGTAGGTGTCACGGCTGGCAATGATGTGACGGGGCTGATAAGCAGAGGCGCCCAGCACCCGCACCGCGTGATAGTGGCTCAGCACGACGTACTCGATGGGCTTGTTGGTCACCTCCCGGATGCGACGGATGACATCCTGCGCCATGGACGGGGTGGCCTGGGTGTCGATCACCATCACCGAATCGTCGCCAATGATGACGCCCGTGTTGGGGTCCCCTTCCGCCGTATAGGCATAGGCATTGGCGCTGAGCTTGACGAAGGAGACCCGCTTTTCTTCCAGGTCGGCGTGGCTGGCGAACTGCTTGCTCATGACAGGGTCTCCATTCATCCAAAGAGAATGCATTACATAATGGCAAATATAGCCGACGGCGTTGAATTTATTCAACAATGCTGAAAGTGGGGCCTTGCGCCCGAGACCTTGCAGCGTGAGGCCGCAGCGAATGAGGCTGTCAGACGTCAGACCAGCGATGAGCATCGAAGACCAGACCGAAGACCGGAGTGACCGTGGTGACCGGGGTGACAGTGCCGAGCGGGGGGATGACCGGCGGGGCATCCAGAGCATTGAAGTTGGCGGCCGGCTGCTGAAGGCGGCTGCCGCGCAGGGGCATCCGTTACCGCTGAAAACCCTGTCGCAGGCGGCGGAAATGAGCGCCGCGAAGGCCCATCCGTATCTGGTGAGCTTTTGCAAACTGGGGTTGATGAGCCAGGACCCGACCACGGGCTATTACGGCCTGGGGCCGCTGGCCATGGAAATGGGGCTGATCGGCATCCAGCAGGTGGACCCGATCCGCTTGGCCTCTGCGGCGCTGGACACCCTGGCCACCGAGTTGGGCCACACCGTGGCCATTGCCGTGTGGGGTTCGCATGGAGCCACCATCGTGCGGACGGCGGCCTCACCGGCCCCCATCCATGTGACGATGCGCCATGGCACGGTGGTGTCGTTGTGGAACACCGCCTCCGGGCCGCTGTTTGCCGCCTACCGCCCGCTCGATGAGGTGAAGGCTTTATGGGCCGACTTCCAGCGCCTGGGCGACATGGACCTCACCCGCCGCCCCGGCAGCCGTGCGCCGGAAACGCCTGCGCCCACCTGGGATCAGTTTGTCGGCCTGCTGGCCGAAGTTCGGGGCCGGGGCATGCACCGGTCGGTGGACAGCATCGTGGAAGGCGTGAGTGCGCTGGCGGTGCCAGTGTTTGATAGCGAGACGCAACTGGCCCTGTCGCTCACGGCCATCGGCCCCTCCGGCGCTTTTGATGCCAGTTGGGAGGGATGGATCGCCACGCGGCTGCAGGCAGCAGCCCAGGACCTGATGCGCCAAATGGGTGGGAGAGCACCATGCTGACCTTGCACACTTACTTCCGCAGTTCAGCGGCCTTCCGGGTGCGGATTGCGCTCAAGCTCAAGGGGCTGGCCTACGAGAGCATCCCGGTGCATCTGGTGCGCGGGGGTGGGGAGCATCATCAGGCCACCTTCAAGGCGCTGAACCCGTCGGAACTGCTCCCGGTGCTGCAGACGGAAGGACGGGTGCTGACGCAGTCGCTGAGCATCCTGGAGTTTCTGGAGGAGCGATATCCGCAGCCCCCCTTGCTGCCGGGCTCCGCAGAAGACCGGGCCTTCATCCGCAGCCTGGCACTGGATGTCGCCTGCGAAATCCACCCGGTGAACAACCTGCGGGTGCTGCAGCATCTGACGGCCAGTTTCGGCGCCAGCGATGACCAGCGGCGCGCGTGGGTGCAGCATTGGATTCAGCTGGGCTTTGCCTCGATCGAGCAACGGTTGCCGCAGAACGCCAGCGGCTTTTGCGTTGGGGATCAAGCCACGATGGCGGATGTGGTGCTGGTGCCGCAGGTGTTTAATGCACTGCGGTTCGGCGTTGCGCTGGATGCGTATCCCCGTATTGAACGGGTGTGGACGCATTGCATGGCGCTCCCGGCCTTTGAGGCCGCATCGCCGGGGCGGCAAGGGGATGCGGAGTAGCTACACCACCCGCCCCTGCGCCCGATGCTCCACCGCCCAAGCGCTGGCCACGTCCCAGCTCGGTGGCACGCAACCCTGCTCTTGCACGCACAAACTCGCGCTGGCCAGCGCGTGTCGCAGCGCGCGCTGGCAGGTCTCGGCGGACAGACCCGCCAGTTCCCGCGCAAAGTGCGTCGCCGCCGATGCCTGCGCCTGCCGCAGCAGGAAGGCCAGCAAACCCGCCAGGAAGCTGTCCCCCGCCCCCACCGTGTCCACCACCCTCAGCGGCGCCGCTTCCTTGGCAAAGCACCCGGCGCCCGAGCGCTGCAGCAGCCACGCGCCCTCCGCCCCCAGCGTCAGCGCCAGCAATTCACAGGCCGGGTTGTCTTCCAGCAGCCAGCGGGCACGGTCCAGCACATCCTTGCCGGGCACATCCAGGTGGTGCAGGTCTTCATCGCTGACCTTGATGATGTGGGCATGCGCCAGCGCCGCATGCACCGCCACCCGGTAGGTCTGCAGGTCCGGCATGACCGAGGGCCGGAGATTGGCATCCACCACCACACAGCGGCCCGCCGCGCGTTGTGCCTGCAGCCAGGGCAGATACAGCGCCGTATCCCGTGCATCCAGCGCCAGCGCGCCGCTGCAGACCACCTGCAGCCCGGGCAGCGCCTGGCAGGCGGCGTTGAGCCCGGCGGCGGTAATGGCCCGGTCCGCCACGCCCTCACGGTAGAAGGCGTAGTCCGGGTGCCCCTGGGCATCGAGGTTCACCACCGCCAGCGAGGTGACCTGCGGCACCGCTTCCGGCACCGCCAGTTGCACACCATCAGCCTTCAGTTGGGCTGTGAGCTCGCGGCCAAACCGGTCGCGGGACAAGGGGTTGAGATAGTGCGTGCCCACCCCTTGACGCGACAGCGCCCGGCTCAGGTTGTAGAGCGCACCGCCCAGGCAAGGCAGATAGCTGCCGTCCTCACGCCGGATGAGGTCGATCAGCGCCTCTCCGGCCACCGCCACCTGAAGGGTGGAAGGGTCGTGCGACGACGGTTGGGGGGAAGGATCTTGAGTCATGGAGTGACGGCCCTCGGAGGCCAACTGAAACTGGAATGCGGAAGCTGGGACGCGGAAGCTGGGAGCCGCGGGCCTATCGAGCCCCGAAGCGACCCGCCGCCTGCTTGCGGTATTCACTGGGCGTCATGCCCTTGATGTCCAGAAAGCGGCGATTGAAATTGGCCATGTTGTTGAAGCCCACTTCGTAGGCGATGTGGGTGATGTAGCGCTCCGATTCCTGCAGCAGTTGGCAGGCCCGGTTGACGCGGATGAGATTCACGAAGTCGGTGAAGGTGTTGCCGGTGGCCCGCCGGAAGAAGCGGGAGAAGCGGCTTTCTGTCATGCCCAGTTCGCGGGCCAGGTCAGCCGCCGAGACGGGGGCTGCCAGGTTGTCGGTGATGCGGCTCACCACGGCATTGATCTGCGCCAGTTGCGTGTCGCTGTCTTCGCTTTGCAATTGGGCGCTGGAGAGCAGCCGGAAGTCGGTGCAGCGCGCCAGCTCGCTCATCCAGTTGCAGAACGCCGCAAAACGGGCGAGCCCCTGGCTGGACTTGATGCGCTGCCAATGCTCCGTCGCCTGCGCCTGCAGCCCGAAGAATTCGATGCCGTGCCGCGCCCGCTCCAGCAGCGGCAGCACCTCGCGCAGCTCGGCAATCCCTTCGCAGGCGGCGGCCAACGGCTCATGCGGAAATTGCACCACCAGGTCGCGCTGCGGGTAACCCGCCTCCGGCACGTCCATGCTGATCCAGTTGTGGGGCAGCCGCGGGCCGGTGAGCACCAGTTGGCCAGGCTGGAACTGGCCGATCCAATCACCGACGAACACCTTGCCCGATGACGCGGTGATCAGGTGCAGCTCGTATTCGTCGTGGTAGTGCCAGCGGGCCAGCGGCGTGGGAAAACCGTGCGAGAGGCAGCGGATGAACCCGGCCGTTTCAGGCGGCTCATAACCCAGCTCGGGCGAACGCGAGAAAGCATGCTCAAGCTCGGGCTTGGTCTGGCGCGGCAAGGCATGAAGCGAAGACATGAACACTCCCAGGGTTTGAGATCAGGGCTTGGCAGCACCGCTGTGGTCGGCGACAAACTGACTGACCTTCGCCGATGCGTCACGCAGTGCCTGCACCAGCCGCGGATCACCGGCCAATTCTCCCCACAACACCTGGTCCGCCGCAAAGGCCGCGACCGGATCGGCCGCTTCACAGAGGGCATGTGCCGCAGCGGGGTCCATGGCCTGATCCTGGTAAGTGTAGGGAATCCGGCCTTCATGCCAGCGCTTCAGATAGGCCAGGAACAAGGCCGGCAGCACCGCCACGCTTTGAATGCCCTGCCCGCGCGCCAGCCGCTCACGGAGGGTGGGTGCAATGAAGCCGGGAATCTTGCTGAAACCGTCCATCGCCACACGCTGGTTGGTGTCGGCGATGGCAGGATTGCCAAAGCGTTCCAGCACCACGTCGCGATAGGCCGCCAGATCGATCGGGCTGGGCTGCAGCACCGGGATGGCGTCGTCGGTGGCGTAGTTGTAGGCCAGCCGAAGAATGGCCGGGTCATGCGTGCCTTCATGGATAAAGCGGTAGCCCACCAGGGTGCCGGCCCAGGCGATGCAGCTGTGAGTGGCATTGAGCAGGCGGATCTTGGCTTCCTCATAGGGGGCCACCGAATCCACCAGTTCCACGCCCACACGCTCCCAGGCCGGGCGGCCGTTGATGAAGCGGTCTTCAATCACCCACTGGATGAAGCTTTCGCCCATCAGCGCGGCGCCATCCTGGCGGCCGGTGGCAGCTTGCACCCGTTGAGCCACTTCCGCCGTGGGGCGCGGAGTGATGCGGTCCACCATGGCATTGGGGCTGGTGGTGTGCGCTTCAATCCACTGCGCCAGCGCGTCGTCGCCCAACGCCCGCACGAATTGCAGCAGACCGCTGCGCGAGCGCTCGCCGTTGTGGCGCAGGTTGTCGCAGTTCAGCAGCGTCACATCCCCGGCGCCGGCCTTCATGCGGGCTCGCAGCAAGGTCGTCAGCGCCCCATACAAGGTGCTGCCGGCGCGGCCTTGCTGCAGGGCGGCCAGATCGGCCTTGAGATCCGGGGCGCTGTCCCAGTCGAGCTGATGGCGGCTGTCCAGGTAATAACCGGCTTCGGTGACGGTGAAGGAAATGATGCGGGTGCCCGGCTCGGCGGCAATGGCCACCAGGCCCGCCAGATCTTCCGTCCAGGGCACCACAGTGCGGATGGATTCGATCCAGGTGTAGATGCGCTCGCTCTGGGCCGTGACCGTTTCGAGCGTGTAGGCGCCGCCCTGCGCTTGAAGGGCGGCGATGGTTTCGGGCATGTCCGGCCGCAGATTGCCGCCGGCCAGCACCCACTGGGTGTCGCCCAGCTGATGCAGCTCATGCAGATAGACCGCCTGATGGGCCCGGTGGAAGGAACCCAGGCCCAGATGCAGGATGGTGAGCGTGTCTTGAACAGTGGTCATGGCAGTGAGGGGTGGGGGGGGTCAGTGCGCGGCGCTTTGCACCACGCGGCCAGCGCTGTCGAACCAATGGGCCTGGTCGGTGGCGACGTTGACGGAGACGTCGTCGCCCGCCTGCAGCCGGGTGCGTTCGCTCTGGCGCGCTACCAGTTGAGCGCCCTCAGCGGTGCGCACATACAGCAGGGTTTCGGCGCCGAGTGCTTCCACCAGCTCCACCCGCCCCGCCACGGCGCCCTGCCCCTTGGGCAGCACGCTCACCGCCTCGGGACGCAAGCCGATGGCGCCCTCCGCAGTCGACAGCGGGCCTTGCTGCCGCATGCTGGCCGGCAATTGCCCGGCCGGCACCACATTCATCTGCGGCGTGCCGATGAACTGGGCCACGAATTGATTGGCGGGACGGTCGTACAGCTCCAGCGGCGTGCCGACCTGTTCGATCAGACCGTCACGCAACACCACCACGCGGTCGGCCAGGGTCATCGCCTCGACCTGGTCATGGGTCACATAGATGGTGGTGGCGCCCAGCTCGCGATGCAGCTTGGCGATCTCCACCCGGGTCTGGCCGCGCAGGGCGGCATCCAGGTTGGACAGTGGCTCGTCAAACAGGAAGACCTTGGGCGCCCGCACAATGGCGCGGCCGATGGCCACACGCTGGCGCTGGCCGCCGGACAGCTCCTTGGGGGTGCGTTCCAGATAGGCGGTGAGGTTGAGCGTGGTGGCGGCGCGCTCCACCTTCTCGCGGATGACGGCCGGGTCCACCTTGGCCAGCTTGAGCGCAAAGCTCATGTTCTCGTACACGCTCATGTGGGGATAGAGCGCATAGCTCTGGAACACCATCGCGAGGTCGCGTTTGCTGGAGGGAAGGTCGGTGATGTCCCGACCATCCAGCGCCAGCGTGCCGCCGTCGATGCCTTCCAGGCCGGCGATCAGCCGCAGCAGTGTGGACTTGCCGCAGCCCGAAGGCCCGACGAAGACGATGAACTCGCCCTTGTTGATGGTGAGGTCGATGCCCTTGATGGCGCGATGGCGGCCAAAGAATTTTTCGACGCCGCGCAGTTGAAGGTAGGCCATGACAGTGGTTCCTGAAATCTGGACTGCAAAAAGTCGGAGGGGGCGGCTTACTTGACAGCGCCGAAGGTGAGGCCTTGCACCAGCTGCTTCTGGCTGAACCAGCCAAACACAACGATGGGTGCAATGGCCATCAGCGAGGCCGCGGACAGCTTGGCCCAGAACAGGCCTTCGGGGCTGGAGTAGGAGGCGATCAGCGTGGCCAGCGTGCCGGCCTTGGCGGCGCTGAGGTTGAGGCTCCAGAAGGCTTCATTCCACGACAGCACCAGGCACAGCAGCCCGGTGGAGGCAATGCCGCCCATGCCCAGCGGCAGCAGCACCAGCCGCACTTCCTGCCACAGGGTGGTGCCGTCCATGCGGGCGGCCTCCAGGATCTCCGGCGGGATGTCCTTGAAGTGGGAATACAGCATCCACACCATGATGGGCAGGTTGGACAGCGCAAAGACGATGATCAACGCCAGTTGCGTATCCAGCAGATGGCTCTTCTGCGCCAGCACGTAGATGGGGACCAGTGCACCGACGGCCGGCATCATCTTGGTGGAGAGCATCCACATCAGGATGTCGCGGGTGTATTTGCTGCGGAAGAAGGCCATGGCGTAGGCGGCTGGTGCGGCCAGCAGCAGGCCGAGCAAGGTGGAGCACACGCTGGTGATCACCGAGTTCTTCGCATAGAGCAGGTAATCGCTGCGGGCCTGCACCTCATGGAAGTTCTCCAGGGTGGGGGAGAACAGCAGCAGCGGGGGCACGGCAATGGCCTGCAACTCCGACTTGAAGGCGGTGAGGAACAGCCATCCGAGCGGAAAGAACAGCAGCAGGGCGACGGCCCAGGCCGTGGCGGCACGCAGGGCCTGGGCCACGGGGAAGGCGGAACGACGACGGGAGGTCATGCGGGGCGCTCCTTATTTGTCCAGGTTCTTGCCGACCAGGCGGATCAGGAACACGGCGGCGACGTTGGCCAGCAGCACGGCGAACAGGGCGCCGGCGGAAGCCACGCCGGCATCGAAGTTCAGCAGGGCCTGCTTGAAGATGAGGAAGGTGACATTGGTGCTGGCGTCGCCGGGTCCGCCGCCGGTGGTGGTGTAGATCTCGGCGAAGACGCTCAGCAGGAAGATCAGCTCGATCATCACCACCACGGCGATGGAGCGGCCGAGGTGCGGCAGGTAGAGGTGGCGCAGTTGCTGGAGGTAGGTGGCGCCGTCCATGCGGGCGGCTTCGAGCTGTTCATGGTCCATGCTTTGCAGCGCGGTCATGAAGATGAGGGCGGCGAAGGGCAGCCACTGCCAGGACACCATCACGATGACGGAGAACAGCGGGTGGTCGGTGAGCCAGTCGACGGGTTGGGCGCCGAAGAACATCCACACCTGGGCGAGTACGCCGTAGATGGGGTTCATCATCATGTTCTTCCACAACAGGGCGTTGACGGTGGGCATGACGAAGAACGGGGAGATCAGCAGCACGCGCACGATGCCGCGTCCTGGGAAGGGGTTGTTGACCAGCAGCGCGATGAGCACACCCAGCACCACGGTGGCCAGGATCACGCTGCCCAGCAGCAGGCCGGTATTGACCACGGCGGTGCCGAAAGACGGGTCGGTGATGAAGAACTCGAAGTTCTCGAATCCTGCAAAGCCCGACTGATCGGGCTGCATGAGGTTGTAGCGGATGAACGAGAAATAGATCGTCATCCCCAGCGGCACGATCATCCAGAGGAAGAGCGTGGTCATGGCCGGGGCCAACAACAGACGGGGGAGCAGGCGTTTCATCGGAATCCTGGACTCAACAACAGGGGGTCGAGGGGGCCACGAGGCGAGTTCGCGAGACAGCGAGGCGGTGAGGCGGTGAGGCGTCGAGACGATGTAGCCACTGAGGGAACAAGTGGCTGGCAGGCGTAGCGAGCGGTCCGAGGTGCCGGTGCTGTACCGGAGCCGTACTCCTGTACGGCGAGGAACACCACCGGCAGATCGGACCGCGCAGTAGCCTGACGGCTACTTGTTCATTTGTAGTAGCCGGCTTTGCGCATCTCGCGGTCGGCCGTGACCTGGCTGGCTTTCAGAGCATCGTCCACCGATGTGCGGCCTGCCAGTGCGGCGCTCATCTGCTGCCCCACGGCAATACCAATGGCCTGGAACTCGGGAATCGCGGCGAACTGCACGCCCACATACGGGCTCTTCGGCAGCGTTGCATCGGTCGGATTGGCCGAATCAATCGCTGTCTTCTCAGCCGCAGCAAACCGGGCCGCCTTCTGGAACTCCGGGCTCGCATAGGTGCTCTTGCGAGTGCCGGTTGGCACATTCGCCCAGCCATTGGTCTTGGCCACCAACTGGATGTACTCCTTGCTGGTCGACCAGGTGATGAAGGTCTGCGCGGCGGCAACCTTCTTCGACCCGGCCGGAATCGCCAGGTTCCACGACCACAGCCAGTTCGCGCCCTTGGGCGTGTTCATCGTCGGCGCCTGGGCAAACGCCATCTGCGCCGCCACCTTCGACTGCTTCGGATCCGACACGAACGAGGCCGCGATCGTCGCGTCCACCCACATGCCGCACTTGCCGGAACTGGTCAGCGCCAGGATTTCATTGAAGCTGTTGGCCGCCGATCCGGGAGGGCCGTAGTTCTTCAGCAGGTCCACATAGAAGTTGACCGCGTCCTTCCACGGCCTGGACTCCAGTTGCGGCTTCCATTGCATGTCAAACCACTGGCCCCCAAACGTGTTGGCCATGGTGGTGATCAGGGCGATGTTGTCACCCCAGCCCGGCTTGCCACGCAGGCAGATGCCATACACCCCATTTTTCGGATCATGGATCTTGGCCGCCAGATCCCTGATTTGTGGCCAGGTGGGACGCTCCGGCAGCTGCACACCGGCCTTGTCGGCCAGGTCCTTGCGGTACATCAGCATCGAGCTTTCGGCGTAGAACGGCGCAGCGAACAGCTTGCCGTCCACCGACAGCCCGCTGCGCACGGCGGGCAGCAGATCGTCCACGTCATAGAACGCATCCGGCTTGAGCTCTTGCAGCCAGCCCTTCTTGCCCCAGATCGGCGCTTCGTACAGGCCAATGGTCATCACATCGAACTGGCCGCCTTTGGTGGCGATGTCGGTTGTGACGCGCTGGCGCAGCACACCCTCTTCCAGGGTGACCCATTTGAGCTTGATGTCGGGATGGGCCTGCTCGAAATGCTTGCTGAGCTTTTGCATTTCGATCATGTGGCCGTTGTTGACCGTGGCGATGACCAGTTCGGTCTGAGCGCGTGCGGCGCCGGCGAACGACAACACCGCAGCCGCAGCGGCCACCGCCACACGGGCGGCGCGCGCGACTCGAAAGGAAGCGTGCATCTGGGAGTCTCCTGTTTGTTGGTTTTCATGTTCAACGCGGTAGAACCAGCGCCGACGCCATGAACGATACCGATCCGGAAATGCCAGATTGGTACCCAGGAGACCATCAGAAGATACTGCCTTGCATCAATGGGTTAGCGTTACTACCTAGATAGCGAAAGCGAGTACAGAGATCGCCCAAGTTGGGCGAGAGGATGAAACACGGGATGTGTGGAGCCCGAGCGGCGGAAGTCAGACGAACTGAGCCGCTGCGTTCCCCGAGGCCCAGGCCCACTGGAAGTTGAAGCCGCCCAGGTGGCCGGTCACGTCCAGCACCTCGCCGATGAAGTAGAGGCCGGGGGACTTGAGCGATTCCATCGTCTTGGACGACACCTCGCGGGTGTCCACCCCGCCCAGCGTCACTTCGGCCGTGCGGTAGCCCTCGGTGCCGGCGGGCACCACCTGCCAGGCGGCGAGCTTGTCGGCGATCGCTGCCAGCTCGGCATGGGTGTACTGCTTGATGGGTTTGGAGCTGAACCACTGCTCGCAGAGCAATTGCGCCATCTTCTTGGTGAAGACCTCTCCCAGCAGCGTTTTGAGTTCGGCATTGGGTCGGTCCAGGCGCTGCTGCTGCAGCCAGTCCGGGACAGACCGGTCCGGCAGGAGATTGATCTCGACCGCCTGCCCGGGCAGCCAGTAGGACGAGATCTGCAGAATGGCCGGGCCACTGAGGCCGCGGTGGGTGAAGAGGATGTTCTCGCGGAAGCTCTTGCCATTGCAGCTCACCAGGCAATCGACCGAGGTCCCGGACAGTTCCGTGCAGAGCTCCTTGAGCTGGTCGGTGATGGTGAACGGCACAAGACCGGCACGCGTGGGCAGCACCTGATGGCCGAATTGACGGGCAACGTCATAACCGAAGCCGGTGGCACCCATGGTGGGAATCGACAGGCCGCCGGTGGCGATCACCAGTGAGCTGCAACGCACCGGGCCTGACGTGGTGTGCAGCAGGTAGCCGGTCACGTGTTCAAGCCGCTCAATCTTTTCAATGGTGGTGTTGAGCTGCACCTGCGCCGACACCGCCTCGCATTCGGCCAGCAGCATCTTCAGGATGTCGATGGACTTCCCATCACAGAAAAGCTGCCCCAGCTTTTTCTCATGGTGTGGCACCCCATGCTTGTGGACCAGGGCAATGAAATCCCACTGCGTGTAGCGGGCCAGCGCCGATTTGCAGAAGTGCGGGTTCTGCGAAAGGAAATTCGCAGGCTCGGTGTAGAGATTGGTGAAGTTGCAATGCCCGCCGCCGGACATCAAGATCTTCTTGCCGGCCTTGTTGGCATGGTCCAGCACCAGCACCCGCCGCCCGCGTGCGCCCGCTTTGGCGGCACACATCAGGCCGGCGGCGCCTGCGCCGATGACAACGACATCGGTTTCCAATACGGCTGCTTCTCCGCCCATCTCAATACTCGTCGCCGCCCGGGCTGACATACCCCGGTGCCAGGTTTTCAAACTTGGTGTTCTGCCGCTGGAAGGCCAGCTTCACCGTACCCACCGGGCCGTTACGCTGCTTGGCGATGATGATCTCGGCCACGCCCGGTTCCTTGCACTCGTCCTTGGTGTAGTACTCGTCGCGGTAGATGAACATGATGATGTCCGCATCCTGTTCAATGGCGCCGGATTCGCGCAGGTCGGACATCATGGGGCGCTTGTCCGGGCGCGTTTCCACCGAACGGTTGAGCTGGGACAAGGCAATCACCGGGCAGCGCAGTTCCTTGGCCAGGGCCTTCAGGCCCCGCGAGATTTCGCCCACCACGGTGGCCCGGTTTTCTTCACTGCCGCCACCATTGCCGCTCATCAGCTGCAGGTAGTCGATGATGATGAGGCCCAGTTGGCCGCAGATACGCGCCTGGCGTCGGGCTCGGGCACGGACTTCACTGGGCGAGAGGCCCGGGCTTTCATCGATGAAGATCGGCGCGTTGCCCAGCTTGTCGACGGCTTCGGCCAGGCGGCCCCACTCGTCGTCCTGCAGGCGGCCGGTTCGCAGGTGGCTCTGGTCGATGCGGCCGATGGAGCCCACCATCCGCAGCGCCAGCTGGGCGGCGCCCATTTCCATGGAGTAGATAACGACCGGCAGCCCTTCGTTGATGGCCACCGATTCGCCGATGTTGATGGCAAATGCCGTCTTGCCCATGGAAGGACGGGCTGCCAGGATGATCAGGTCGCCTTTTTGCAGGCCGGCCGTCATGCGGTCCAGGTCGAAGAAGCCGGTGCGCACGCCGGTGACGTCTTCGGCGCCCTGCTCGGCCAGTTCATTGACCCGGTCCATCAGCTCGACCATCAGCCGGTCCATGCTCTGGAAACCCTGGCCGCCGCGCGAGCCTTCTTCGTTGATGCGGAAGATCTTGCCTTCGGCCTCGTCCAGAATCTCGTTGACCGGACGGCCTTGCGGGTTCAGCGCTGCGGTGGCGATCTCATCGGAGGTGGCCACCAGCTTGCGCAGGATGGCGCGCTCACGGACGATTTCCGCATAACGCCGCAGGTTGGCAGCGCTCGGCACGCCCTGCGCCAAGGCATTGAGATAGGCCAGGCCGCCGCACTCTTCCGCCTTGCCCAGCGAGGTGAGTTCCTCGAACACGGTCACCACGTCCGCCGGTTTGCCAGCGTTGACCAGTTTGCCGATGGCCGCGTAGATCTGTTTGTGCTCGAAGCGATAGAAGTCGGTGTCGCTGAGCGTGTCTGCGGCCTTGTCCCAGGCCGTGTTGTCGATCAGCAAGCCTCCCAGCACGCTTTGTTCAGCCTCCACGGAGTTGGGCGGCACACGCAGGCGGGCGACATCGTCGTCGCGGGCGCCGGAACCGGGCGGGTTGGCGGAGAAGATCGCGGACATGTGGACAACTCTGTGTAAAAGCGTTGGGAAAGCTCTGGAGAGCCGAGGACATCCGGTGGACAACCTCGACCCCAAAAAGCCGAAAGCCGACGGCTCTTCAGCTGTCGGCTTTCGTTCACCCTATGGTGGCAGCCCCGGACGGAGCCGCCAACCCTGGGTATGTGCCAATTACTCGGCTTCGGCGACGATCTGCACCGTCACTTCGGACACCACGTCGGTGTGCGGAGCCACGGTGACCGTGAATTCGCCGACGGTCTTCAGAGGACCGTTGGGCAGACGCACTTGCGACTTGGTCACGGCGATGCCGGACTTGGTCAGTGCTTCAGCGATGTCAGCGTTGGTGACGGAGCCGAACAGACGGCCGTCCACGCCAGCCTTCTGGCTGATGGTGACGGTCTTGCCGTTCAGTTGCTCACCGACGGACTGGGCAGCAGCCAGCTTTTCAGCAGCAGCCTTTTCCAGTTCAGCGCGCTTGGCTTCGAATTCCTTGATCGCGGACTCGGTGGCGCGACGAGCGCGGCGGGTCGGGATCAGGAAGTTACGAGCGTAGCCGTCCTTGACCTTAACGACGTCACCCAGGTTGCCGAGGTTGGCCACCTTTTCAAGCAGGATCACTTGCATGGTTCTACTCCTCTTCAGACCTTGTGCTGGTCGCTGTAGGGCAGCAGAGCCAGGAAGCGGGCGCGCTTGATGGCGACCGACAGCTGACGCTGGTAGAAAGCGCGCGTACCGGTCAGGCGAGCGGGCACGATCTTGCCGTTTTCGCTGACGAAGTCGCGCAGCGTGTCGACATCCTTGTAGTCGATCTGTTCAACACCGGCGACGGTGAAGCGGCAGAAACGCTTGCGGCGGAACAGCAGCGATTGTTGGTTGCGCTTGGGCTTGCGGTCCTTCGAGAACCGACCTTTACCACGTGGCGGGGGCATATTGACCTCTTGAGAATCTATCCAGATAAAACGATGCGCGAACCTTGTGTGAAGTGCTCTGCCGGCTCAGTGCTCCAGGCCGGTGATATGAAACACCGTCCCTCGGCCTTGTCGCTGCGCTGACAGAAACCCGGTAAACACCGCGTGGTCCGTCAGGCCCAGCGCCTGCACCCGTTTCACAATCTCGCCCACGGCCACCGCCTTGATCTCCAGGGCCACCTTGCGGCGGGCCCCGGCTTCTTCGACCTGGGATTCATGCGTGAGCATCACATCCAGGGCCGGGAGACCGGCGGGGGTGTAGCGGACTGCGGCGAGCTCCAGAATCCTTGCGTGTAAAACCAGGTGGTTCATCCCAGATGGTTCATGCAACAAAGTTCAGAAACCTGCGTTCAACGAGCGGCTGAGTCAGATACAGAAAACTTCAGGAATCGCGCTGGCCAGTTCAGGCGGACGCTTCTTGGGGAGCCTTGCGGGCTTCTTCGCGCTCAACAGCCTTCATCATCACCGAGGGGGCGGTTTCAGCCTTGTCCTTGGCAACGGTCAGGTGACGCAGCACGGCGTCGTTGAAGCGGAAACCGGTTTCGAGTTCACCCAGGATTTCCTTGGAGGCCTCGATGTTCAGGCACAGGTAATGTGCCTTCGCCAGCTTCTGGATCATGTAGGCCAGTTGACGGCGGCCCCAGTCTTCCACGCGATGCACCTTGCCACCACCGTTGATGACCAGGCCCTTGTAGCGCTCCAGCATGGCCGGAACTTGTTCGCTTTGATCCGGATGGATCAGCAGAACGATCTCGTAATGACGCATAAATACTCCTTGTGGGTTTCAGAGCGTCTGAAAGCCGAACCCCAGCGTCAAGTCCTGGGTCCGGCAAGGGAAGCCCGCGATTCTAATGCAAGTGTGGGGGTGGCGTCCACCGGCGTGGTGGTGCGTGGGGGGAATCAAGCGGACACTTCGTGCAGGCGGCGCTGGACGGCCTGGGCCGAGGCGGGGGGCACAGGCGTGAGCAAACTGACCACAATGAGGGCAGCGACACCCGCCGGGAGGCCGAAAAGAGCAGCCGCCACCGGCTGGATGCCCCACCAGAGCTGCGGGTCACCCGGGACGCCCAGGGCCTGGCGCAGGCCGGCATGGGCACTGATCATGTAATACAGCGTGACGCCCAGGCCCACCAGCATGGCGGCGGCGGCCCCCTGCTTGTTGGCCCGGCGCCAGAAGATCCCGCCCACCAGCACGGGGACCAGGGTCGCCCCGGCCAGGGAGAAGGCGGCGGAAACCAGCAGCAGGATGTCGGCCGGTTTTTGCGTGGCAACGGCAGCGGCTGCGAGCGCGGTGGCCAGCAGCAGTGCTTTGGACACCGTGACGCGCTGGGTGGCGGACGCGGTGGGGTGCAGCACGCGGTAGTAGATGTCGTGAGAAAGTGCGCTGGAGATGGTCAGCAGCAGGCCATCCGCAGTGGAGAGTGCAGCAGCCAGGGCACCAGCGGCCACCATGGAGGCCAGTACGTAGGGAAGCCCAGCCAGTTCAGGGGTGATCAGCATGATGACATCGCCCCCCAGGCGCAGTTCAGCCAGCTGCAGAATCCCATCCTGGTTGACGTCCTGGATGCTGAGCAAGGCGGGGTCGATCCGCATCCATTGCCGCACCCAGGAGGGCAGTTCGGCGATCGGCATCCCCACGAGGTGGGTAAAGACCTCATGCTTGAGAAGGACCGCCAGAGCCGGCGCACTCAGGTAGAGCAGCGCGATGAAAAACAGCGACCAGGCCACGGAGGTTCGGGCCTCAGCGACGCTGGGGGTCGTGTAGTAGCGGGTCAAGATGTGCGGCAGGCCGGCCGTGCCCACCATCAGCACCAGCACCAGCGCCAGGAAGTTGCGGCGGGAGAGGTCGAATGCTTCGCGCTCCTGCGGTGTGCCGTCCGGGTTGCCGGCAAACGGCTCGGCATGCGGCGGCATGCCCGCCAGTGGCTGGGCCCGCTGGTGCTGCTGGCGCGCCGCCCAGCTCCATTGCTCCCGGGCCTGCGCTTCGGTACGGGGCAACGCGGCCCGCTGCTTTTCCGCCGCCTGGATCTGCGCCAGCGGCGCATCCTCCCCCTTGAGTCGCGCAATCCGCTGAGACGCCGCCTGCCGCTCCAGGTCCAGCGACTGCGGCAGCTCCGCCACCATGCGCTCATAGTCCCGTGCGCTGCGTTCATACAGGGCGCGCACTTCCAGCTCTTTGGCATCCCTCAGCAAGGTCTCTTCCCGCGCCGTGATGTGCTGCAGCTGCTGCCCCGCCGTGAGTTGCGGCAAGGGCCACCCCGTCTGCTGCACCGACAACCACATGACCGGCAGCACATACGCCAGGATCATGATGATGTACTGCGCCACCTGCGTCCACGTCACCGCCCGCATGCCCCCCAGGAAGCTGCACACCAGCACTCCCCCCAAGCCAACAAACACGCCAATCTCAAAGGTCAGACCCGTCAGCCGCGTGGTGATCAACCCCACGGCGTAGATCTGCGCCACCAAATAAATGAACGAGACCAGCACCGCAGCCGCGGCCCCCATCACCCGTAAGCCACGGCTGTCAAAACGCTCCGCCAGGAAGTCAGGAACCGTGAAACGCGCAAACCGGCGCAGGTAAGGCGCCAGCAGCAAGGCGACCAGACAGAAACCGCCCGTCCAGCCCAGAACAAACGCCAATCCGCCATAGCCAGAGAGGTACAAACTCCCCGCCATGCCAAGAAACGACGCCGCACTCATCCAGTCCGCGCCGGCCGCCATGCCGTTGTAGAACGCAGGGACGCGACGGCCCGCCACGTAGTACTCCTCCGGGTCGGTGGTGCGGCTCAAAATTCCAATGCCGGCGTAGACCATCACCGTCAGCAGCAGGAAACTGAATCCCAACCATTGCTTGGGGAGGCCCCAGCGCTCCAAAACACCCAGCACAACAACAAGCAGAACCACGCCCAGGGTGTACGCGGCATAGTTGCGGTTCAGTTGCCGACGGAAGCTGGTGCGGGAGGCGGAAGATTCGGGGAGAGGCATCGTGGGAGGGATCTTCCTCTTCATCGAGGATGCCTGGCATCGGTTGTTTCCTGCACCAGGGAGCGCGTCCCGGGATGGCCTCCGTATCCGCTCTCCCCCACACAGAGGCCATCCCACTCAGACCTGTCGTCCAGACCATCATCCAAATGCCCAATACCCCCCCTGAGGCGCGTAGCGCGGCACCAATAGAAAAGGGCAGCTGAGCTGCCCTTGGGGGGGGAGGTGCGGGCCCCCTGGGGGGGCACCCGTCCGGCTTATTTCTTGGCCAGACGCGTCCAGGTTTCAATGACGGTGTCAGGGTTCAGAGAGATCGACACAATCCCTTCCTCCGCCAGCCAGTCGGCAAAGTCAGGATGGTCGCTGGGGCCCTGGCCGCAGATGCCCACGTACTTGCCAGTCGCGCGGCAGGCCGCAATGGCGCGCGAGATCAAGGCCTTCACCGCCGGGTCCCGTTCATCGAAGTCGCCCGAGAGCAATTCCAGGCCGGAGTCGCGGTCCAGGCCCAGCGTGAGCTGCGTCAGGTCGTTGGAACCGATGGACATGCCGTCGAAATGCTCCAGGAACTTCTCCGCCAGGATGGCATTGCTCGGCACTTCGCACATCATGATGACGCGCAGGTCGTCCTTGCCACCATTGGCCGCCCGCTTGAGGCCGCGCTCGGCCAGCATCGCCACCACTTTTTCGGCCTGGGTGACTGTCCGCACAAAGGGCACCATGATCTCGATGTTGGTCAGCCCCATGTCATTGCGCACCCGCTTGAGCGCCTCACATTCCATGGCAAACGCATCCGAGAATTCGCCGCTGATGTAGCGCGATGCCCCCCGGAACCCCAGCATCGGGTTCTCTTCGTCCGGCTCGTAACGCGATCCGCCAATGAGTTTGCGGTATTCGTTGCTCTTGAAGTCGGAGAGCCGCACGATCACCGGCTGCGGCCAGAATGCCGCCGCAATGGTGGCAATGCCTTCGGCCAGCTTGTCCACATAGAAGGCGCGCGGAGAAGCGTGGCCACGAGCCACCGATTCCACCGCCTTCTTGAGGTCGGTGTCGACATTCGGATAGTCGAGGATGGCTTTCGGGTGGACGCCGATGTTGTTGTTGATGATGAACTCAAGACGTGCCAGGCCCACACCGTTGTTGGGCATCTGCGCAAAGTTGAAAGCCAGCTGCGGGTTGCCCACGTTCATCATGATCTTCACCTGGCAGTAAGGCAGCTCGCCGCGGTGGACTTCGCTGACTTCCGTTTCCAGCAGACCGTCGTAGATGTAGCCGGTGTCACCTTCCGAGCAAGCCACCGTGACCAGTTGGCCGTCCTTGAGCTTGTCGGTGGCATCGCCGCACCCCACCACGGCCGGAATGCCCAGTTCGCGGGCAATGATGGCCGCGTGGCAGGTGCGGCCGCCGCGATTGGTGATGATGGCGCTGGCGCGCTTCATGACCGGCTCCCAGTTCGGGTCGGTCATGTCCGTGACCAGCACGTCACCCGGCTGCACACGCTCCATTTCGGCGACGCTTTCAACCAGGCGCACCGGGCCCGTGCCGATCTTCTGGCCAATGGCCCGGCCTTCCACCAGCACCGTCCCCTGGCCCTTGAGCTTGTAGCGCTGCTCCACCTGGCCTTCGGCCTGGCTCTTCACCGTCTCCGGGCGCGCCTGCAGGATGTAGAGCTGGCCGTCCTGGCCGTCCTTGCCCCATTCAATGTCCATCGGGCGGCCATAGTGCTGCTCGATGATCAGCGCGTAGCGCGAGAGCTGGATCACATCGTCATCGGTGAGCGAGTAGCGGTTGCGCTGCTCCACTTCCACATCCACCGTCTTCACCAGCTTGCCGCTCGCCGCCTTTTCCTCCGGCGTGGAGAAGGTCATCTGGATCAGCTTGGAGCCCAGGTTGCGGCGGATGATGGGGAACTTGCCGCGGGTCAGCGCCGGCTTGTGGACATAGAACTCGTCCGGGTTCACCGCCCCCTGCACCACCGTTTCGCCCAGACCATAGCTGGAGGTGATGAACACCACATCCTTGAAGCCGGATTCGGTGTCGATGGTGAACATCACACCCGCTGCGCCCAGGTCGGAACGCACCATGCGCTGCACCCCCGCCGACAGGGCCACGTCGCTGTGGGCAAAGCCCTTGTGGACGCGGTAGCTGATGGCACGGTCGTTGTAGAGGGAGGCAAACACCTCCTTCATCTTGTGCAGCACGTCTTCAATGCCGACGACGTTCAGGAAGGTTTCCTGCTGCCCGGCGAAGGACGCGTCCGGCAGGTCTTCGGCCGTGGCCGAAGAACGCACGGCAAACGAAGCTTCCGGCTGATCCGTCGTCACACGGGCGAATTCCGCCCGGATGGCCGCTTCCAGGTCCTTGGGGAAGGGCTGCGCCTCCACCCAGCCGCGAATCTGCGCACCCGCCTCCGCCAGCGCACGCACGTCATCGGTGTTGAGGTCGGCCAGACGCTGCTGGATGCGGGCATCCAGGCCTTCGTATTTCAGGAATTCGCGAAAGGCGTGAGCGGAGGTGGCAAAACCGCCAGGCACGCGCACCCCGGCATCCGCCAGTTGGGAAATCATTTCGCCGAGCGAGGCGTTCTTGCCGCCCACCGACTCGACGTCGGTCATCCTCAGTTTCTCGAAGGGTACAACCAGGGCGGTCGCCTCGAAGCGTGCATCAGACATGGGAAAACTCCGTGATGTTGAGAAACCGGGGCCCCAGCGCCTGCAGACTTTGCATGCCGGACGGCATCACCCCAAGAAGCGCGCAAGCGGGCGCGCGGCAGGGCAGAAAAGCATGCGGACAGAACGGCGCGCGCGACAGGTGTTGTCGATTCTTGTGGGCGTCGCAGCGGGGCGTTCATGATGGGCAGGGGCAAGTTGCGGACGATTCTACGGGTTCGCGCCTCTATGATGTAAACCCTGGTTCGGGGACTGCGCGGAACCGTTCCGGGCAGATTGGGCATGCATCGTGCCCGCCCCAGGTCCCCCGACCTCACCCGCCCTCACCCGGCCCACCCAGTTTTCACCCTCGCGCCACAGGCACGCCATGACCCAGCACACCGTGTACTTCGTCTCGGATGGCACCGGCATCACTGCCGAAACCTTCGGTAACTCCATCCTGGCCCAGTTTTCGGTCAAGGCCCGACATGTCCGCCGTCCTTTTGTGGACAACGCGGACAAGGCCCACCAGTTGATCAAGGAGATCAACGAGACCGGCATCCGGGAAGGGCAACGCCCCGTCGTGTTTGCCACCCTGGTGAACCGCGAGGTGCTCAATGTGGTGCGCCAGCACTGCGAAGGGCTGGTGCTGGACATGTTCGGCACCTTCATCGCGCCGCTGGAAGACGAGTTCCGGGTGAAGTCCAACCACCGCGTGGGCCGCTTTTCCGATGTGGCCAAAAGCCAGGAATATCACGACCGGATCGAAGCGATCAATTTCTCGCTGGCCCACGATGACGGGCAATCCGCTCGCAATCTGGATTCGGCCGACGTGATCCTGGTGGGCGTGAGCCGCTGCGGCAAGACCCCCACGTCGCTGTATCTGGCCATGCAGCACGGCATCAAGGCGGCCAACTATCCCCTGATCCCGGAAGACTTTGACCGGGGTGCCCTGCCCTCCCTGCTGGTGCCCCACCGGAAGAAGTGCTTCGGCCTGACCATTGATCCGGAACGCCTGGCCCAGGTGCGTAATGAGCGCCGCCCCGGCAGCAAATACGCCGACCTGATGAACTGCCACTATGAAGTGCGCGAGGCCGAGACGATGATGAAAAAGGCCGGTATTTCGTGGCTGTCGTCCACGCACAAGTCGATCGAAGAGATCGCCACCACCATCCTGCGGGACATCCGCCCGGATCGTCTGATGTACTGAAGCTCCGGCGCCCGGCCTCAGGCTTGGGTCAGGCGCCTGCGAGCGGATTCGTACAGGCAGATCGACGCCGCGCTGGCCACGTTCAGCGATTCCTCACCGCCCGGCTGCGGAATGCCGATGCGCAACGCGCAGCGGGCCATGAGGGCGTCCTCCACCCCCTGCCCTTCATGCCCCATCACCCAGGCGCAGGGCGAAGGCAGATCCGCCTCGTGCAGCAGCGCATCGGTGTGGGAACTGGTGGCCAGCAGGGGCACGCGCAGCGCGTCGAGGTCGGCCACGCTCAGCCCTTCCACCAGCCGCAGCCCGAAGTGCGCCCCCATGCCGGCGCGCAGCACCTTGGGCGACCACAGCGCTGCCGTACCCTTGAGCGCCAGCACCTGGCGAAAGCCCAGCGCCGCTGCACTGCGCAGGATGGTGCCGACGTTGCCGGCATCCTGAAGCCGGTCCAGCACCACCGAGTCGGCCTGCGGGTCGATGCGCCAGGGCGGCGGCAGTTGCAGGTCAAAGCCAATCTGCGCCGGGGACTCCAGGCCGGACACGGTCTTGAACAGTGCCGGGGACACCACCAGCACCTTCAGCGCCTGATCGGCCAGGGCCCGCAGAGATTCCTGCTGAGCAGCCACATCGGTGATGAGCGCCAGCGCTGGCCGCATGCCCCGCTGCAGCGCGGCACGTGCGAGATGGTCGCCTTCCAGCCAGACGCCCCCCATCTTGCGATAGGCGCTTGCGTCCTGTGCCAGCTTGCGCAGGCGCTGGAGTTGCGGGTTGTCCCGCGCGGTGATCGGCAACCAGGGGGGTCCGCTGCTCATTCAATCTCTACCGTGGTGGGCCGTGGGGTGCTGACACTGGCGGTGCCCGTGATGATCGTGGTCGTGACGGTGGTGGAGGCCGTCGCGGGGGCGCCGGGGCGGTCCAGCACACCTTCCATGCACATGCGCACCGGAGCAAAGCTCGTACGGTGCCAGGCGCTGGCGCCGTGCAGACGCAAAGCTTCCAGGTGCTCCGGCGTGCCGTAGCCCTTGTGGCTGTCGAAGCCGTAGTGCGGATGCTCCTGATGCATGCGCATGCACAGCCGGTCGCGGTGCACCTTGGCCAGGATGCTGGCCGCCGAGATGGCCGGCACCAGCGCATCGCCCTTGACGATGGCTTCGGCCGGAATGCGCAGCACCGGCAGCCGGTTGCCATCCACCTTCACCTGGGCCGGCGTCAGCCGCAGGCCTTCCACCGCCCGGCGCATGGCCAGCAGCGTGGCCTGCAGGATGTTGATGCGATCGATCTCCTCGACCGTGGCCTCGGCAATGCAGAAGCACAGCGCCTTGGCGCGGATCTCGTCATACAGCTGCTCGCGTTTTTTTTCGCTGAGCACCTTGGAGTCGTTGAGGCCCTTGATCGGCTGCAGGTCGTCCAGGATGACGGCCGCCGCCACCACCGGTCCGGCCAGCGGGCCTCGCCCGGCTTCGTCCACACCCGCCAGCAGGCCTTCGCGCTGCCAGTCCAGGCCGAGTTGTTCAGGCGCCAAGGATTTTCGCGATCGCATCGCCCGCCCTTTGCGCGGTATTGCAGCGCAGCGTCTCGTGGATCTGGATAAAGCGCTCGCGCAGCCGTTCACGACGCGGGGCGTCGTCCAGCCAGGCCAGGCCTTCCCGAGCGATCCTCTCACCGGTGCAGTCGTCCTGCAGGCATTCCGGCACCAGCGTCTCACGGGCCAGCACATTGGGCAGGCCGACCCAGGGCAGCAGGGCCTTGCCTTTCATGCGCCAGGCATTGAACCAGTGCAGCTTGTAGGCAATCACCATGGGCCGCTTGAACAGCGCTGCCTCCAGCGTGGCCGTGCCGCTGGCCACCAGGGTGAGATCACAGGCCGCCAGGGCTTCATGCGCCTGGCCGTCCAGCAGTGTCAGCGGCAGGCCGTGGCCATGCGCACGCACCAGCGCCTCGGCCAGTTCGCGCTGGCCGGGGGCCACCGGCACCACCAGCCGCAGGCCGGGCCGCTCCGCCAGCATGCGGCGGGCCGCATCCAGCACGGGCGGGAAGATGTAGTGGAGCTCGCTGCGGCGACTGCCCGGCAGCAGCGCCACCACCGTGGCATCCGCTGGCAGATCCAGCTGCTGACGGGCCGCCTCGCGCGGCGGCTCCATCGGGATCTTGTCGGCCAACGGATGGCCCACGTAGGTGGCCTCGATGCCGTGGCGCTGCAGCAGTTCGGGCTCGAAGGGGAACAGGCACAGCACATGGTCGGCACTGCGCTGGATGGTGTGGACCCGCTCCGCCCGCCAGGCCCAGATGGACGGGCAGACAAAGTGGACCGTCTTGATGCCGGCCTCGCGCAGGCGCTGCTC
Source organism: Roseateles sp. SL47 (assembly GCF_026625885.1). Lineage (NCBI taxonomy): Bacteria > Pseudomonadati > Pseudomonadota > Betaproteobacteria > Burkholderiales > Sphaerotilaceae > Roseateles > Roseateles sp. SL47. The sequence goes on from NZ_CP113068.1 coordinate 5,751,425, forward strand.
CAGGCCAAAATTGAAGTCCGGCGCATCCACGCCGACAAAGGCCGACGGACGCTCCTGGATCAACCGGTCACCAAGTTGCCGACGGATGGACAGCAGCTCGCGGATGTTCTTGAGCGCATCCCAATAACCGAAGATCGACAGTTTGTGGCTGGGCCACCAGGCCTGGAAACCCAGCGCCTGCATCCTCGGGCCACCAATGCCGGCACTGGTGAGGCCGGGCCAACGCGACTGCAGCGCCTGCAGCAGCAGGCTGGCCAGCAGGTCCCCGGAGGCCTCGCCGGCCACCAGGCCCAGTCGAGGGTCCGTGGGAGTGGCCATGTCAGCGAACGAGCCCGCGCTTGGCAGCGGCAAGGAAGTCCAGCATCAGCTGCACATCTGCCACCGTCTCGGTGTCCTGCCCCGCCTTCAGGGCTTCGATCTGCTGCACCGACTGCTCCAGCGTCAGTCCGTCCCGGAACAGCAATTTGTGCATCTGGCGGATGCTGCCGATGCGCTCGTTGCTGAAGCCGCGACGGCGCAATCCGGTGAGGTTGACCGCCCGCACGGTGAGCGGGTTGCCATCCACCGTCATGTAGGGCGCGACATCCTGCGCCACATGGCCCTGGAAGCCGATCATGGCGTGGGCACCGATGTGCACGAACTGATGCACGCCCGTCAGGCCGCCGATGGTGGCCCAATCGCCCACATGCACGTGGCCGGCCAGCGTGGCATTGTTGGCCAGCACGCAGTGGTCACCCAGCACCACATCATGGGCCAGATGCACATAGGCCATGATCCAGTTGTCCGAGCCCACCCGCGTGACGCCCTGCTCCTTGAAGGTGCCGGTGTTGAAGGTGCAGAACTCACGGATGGTGTTGCGGTCACCAATCACCAGCTCGGTCACTTCGCCGCCGTGGCTCATGTCCTGCGGCATGGCGCCAATGGAGGCGAACTGATAGATACGGTTGTCGCGGCCGATGGTGGTGCGGCCCTCCACCACCGTGTGCGGGCCGATCCGCGTGCCGGCGCCGATGCGGACGTCCGGGCCGATGACCGCATACGGGCCGATCTCGACATCCGCGTCGATCTGGGCTTTCGGGTCCACAAGGGCGGTGGCGTGAATCTTGGCCATGATGGTCAGACGCTCAGCAGTCCAGACGGCGCATGGTGCACATCAGGCCGGCTTCGGCCACGATGTCGGTGCCCACCAGAGCCTTGGCGCCAAACTTGTAGATGCCGGCCTTGGCACGCTCCAACGTGACATCCAGGATCAACTGATCACCCGGCTCCACCGGTCGCTTGAAACGCGCGCCGTCGATGCCGGCAAAGTACACCACATGGTTCTCATCCAGCGAGAAGTCGTAGCTCTGCACCGCCAGCAGCGTGGCGGCCTGGGCCAGCGCCTCAAGGATGAGCACACCCGGCATCACCGGGTGATGCGGGAAGTGCCCCTGGAAGAATGGCTCGTTGATGCTGACGTTCTTCAGCGCGCGGATGCGCACGCCCTTCTCCACTTCCAGCACACGGTCCACCAGCAGGATGGGATAGCGGTGCGGCAGCTTCGCCAGGATGCCGTGAATGTCGATTTTGCTGCTCTCGTTCATGTCGTCTTCTTTTCCAGGGCACGCACGCGCTGGCGCAGCTCATAGAGCCCACGCAAGGCGGCGGCATTCTTCTGCCAGGATGCGGCTTCCTCAAAAGGCCACATGCCGGCGTAGGCACCGGGCTTGTCGATGCTGTTGCTGATGTTGGCCGTGGGGCCGATCTGCACACCGTCGGTGATCTTGATGTGACCGTTGATGCGGGCGGCACCCGCGATGATGCAATTGGCGCCGATCTCGGCGCTGCCGGCAATGGCCACCGCGCCAGCGACGGCGGTGCCCTTGCCGATCTTCACGTTGTGAGCGATTTGAACCAGGTTGTCGATGATGGCGCCGTCATCGATGACGGTGTCGCCCAGCGCGCCGCGGTCCACGCAGGTGTTGGCGCCGATCTCGACGTCATCGCCGATGCGCACCGCACCCAGTTGCTCGATCTTGACCCACTTCATGCCGTTGTCGCCCTTGGTGGGTGCGAAGCCGAAGCCGTCAGCGCCGATGACCACGCCGCTGTGGATCAGCGAACGAGCGCCCACCACGCAGTCATAACCCAGCACCACGCGCGGCGCCAGACGGGTGCCTTCACCCACCACCGCATGATGTTCCACCACCGTGTGGGCACCGATGCGGGCACCCGCGCCGATGCGGGCGCCGGATTCAATCACCGCAAAAGGGCCCACGTCCACACCGGCGCCCAGCTGCGCATCCGGTGCGACGCTGGCGGTGGGATGAACCGTTGCCGCCGGACGCGCCGGCCGCATGTGCTGCACCCACCATTGGGTCAGCCGGGCAAAGTAGAGATAGGGGTCGGGCGTGACGATGCAGCTGGCCAGCTGGCCATCGCCACGGCGGGCCGCTGCAGCCTCCTGCATGGCAGGCGCCACAATGACACAAGCGGCCTGCGTGGTGGCCAGTTGCGAGGCGTATTTGGGGTTGGAAAGAAATGCGATGGCGTCCGCACCGGCTTCCTCCAGCGGCGCGATGCGCTGCAAGGCCGTCTGCGACGCACCAACAGAAACGCCGCCCAAGGCGGCGATCAGGTCTGCAACCGTTACCTGTTTCATGCTGCGAGCCTCATCAACGATCAGGGCTTTTGAGCATTCAGGGCGTCGATCACCTTCTTGGTGATGTCCACACGCGCGCTGGCGTGGACGGCGTCCTGCACGATCAGGTCGTACTTGTCCTGTTCAAAGATCTGCTTGATCACCTTGTTGGCCTTTTCAATCACGGCGGCCAGCTCTTCGTTCTTGCGCTGAGCCACGTCTTCGTTGAATTCGCGACGCTTGCGCTGCAGGTCACGGTCCTGCTCGATGAGTTCTCTTTGGCGCCGGGCCCGTTCGGTTTCCGTCAGTGCCGGACCTTCCTTGTCCAGCTTCTCAGCCGCAGAGCGCAGCTTGCCTTCCTGCTCCAGCAAGGTCTTTTCACGACGGCTGAATTCCGCCTGCAGCTTGGCTTCCGACGCCTTGGCCAGATTGGTTTCGCGCAGGATCCGCTCGCTGTTGACGTAGCCGATCTTGAGGTCCTGGGCCTGGGCAGCCAAAGCCGTGGCTGCTGTCAGGGCGACAGCGGCCACCATCTTCAACAGCGTGCTCTTCATCAGAATGACGTCCCGATCTGGAATTGGAATCTCTCGATTCTATCCGTCCGTTGCTTCCTGATTGGCGTACCGTAACTGAGGCGCAGCGGACCCATCGGCGACAGCCAGCTGATACCGATACCACCTGCGGCTCGGGTCTCGTCGAGCTTCAGCTTTTCGTCCGTCCCCCAGACGTTGCCAACGTCGAAGAACGCGAACAGGCGGAAGCTCTTGTCGTTGCCCGCGCCCGGCACCGGCACATACAGCTCGGTGTTCAGGTTGAACTTGCGGTTGCCGCCGGTGTAGGAGCCGGTGACGTCCACCGGACCCAGCGTGCCGGATTCGAACACCCGCACCGACCCCAGGCCGCCGCCGTAGAAGTTCTTGAAGATCGGGTAGGGGCGGCCCATCAGGCCCTCACCCCAGGCGACTTCACCGTTGACCATCAGCGAGAACTTGCGGCCCAGCGGAATGAACTGCTGGTACTGCAGGTTGGCGATGGCGTAGCGGGAGTCCCCCACCACGCTGGTTTCCAGGTTCACCCGCTTCATCGTGCCCGCTGACGGGGTGATGACGCTGTCGCGGTTGTCGGCCTTCCAGCCGATGGTCAGCGGGATGGACACGGCCGAGCCGCCAAAAGCATTTTCAAACAGCAGGTAGCTGTTGGGGAGGCCCTTGGAGGTGGTGATACGGGTCTGTTCGGCGCCAATACCAAAGAACACAGTGTCAACTTCGGAGAACGGCACACCGAACTTGACCGAACCACCGTAGGACGCCAGTTCGTACTGTTCACCCAGGTTGTTGATCGGCTTTGTGGTGCGGTAGAACACGTCCACCGCGCGTGAGATGCCGTCCACCGTGAAATACGGGTCCACCGTGGACACGCCCAGCGAGCGGCCGGTGCTGGCCGTGTTCAGCTGGATCCCCAGATAGTTGCCGGAACCGAAGACGTTTTCCTGGGAGATCGACCCGGACAGCGACAGCTTGCTGGCGCTGGAATAACCGGCGCCGATCTGGATGTTGCCGGTGGGGCGCTCGGTGACGGTCAGGGTCACATCCACCTGGTCGGGCGAGCCCGGCACTTCGGTGGTGTCGACGGTGACGTCCTTGAAGTAGCCCAGACGCTCGACGCGATCCCGCGAGGCCTTGATACGGGCACCGTCATACCAGGCGGATTCGAACTGACGGAATTCGCGGCGGATGACTTCGTCACGGGTGCGCGTGTTGCCGGAGACCAGCACTCGGCGCACATACACCCGGCGCTGCGGCTCGCCCACGAAAGTCACCACCACCTGGCCGGTGGCACGGTCGATCTCCGGACGGCTTTCCACACGGGCAAACGCATAACCGAAGGTGCCGTACAGGTCCTGGAAGTTGCGCGTCGTCTGAGCCACGGCTTCACCCTGGTAGGGCTGGCCGGCCTTGAGGGCGATCAGGCGCTTGAATTCTTCCTCCCGGCCCAGGAACTCACCTTCCATCTTGATGGCGCTGACCGTGTAGGGCTGGCCTTCGCTGACGGTGACGGCAATGCTGATGCTTTGCTTGTCCGGCGAGATGGTCACCTGCGTGGAATCGACGTTGAATTCGAGATAACCACGGTTCAGGTAGTACGAGCGGATGGTTTCCAGGTCCGCATTCAGCTTGGCGCGGGAATAGCGGTCGGTCTTGGTGTACCAGGTGAGCCAGCCGCTGGTGGTCTGCTCCAGCAGGCCCAGCAGGGTGCTTTCGCTGAAGACCTTGCTGCCCAGGATGCGGATCTCCGCAATCTTGGCCGGCTCGCCTTCCGTGACCTGGAAGCTCACGTTGACGCGATTGCGCTCGATCGGGGTGATGGTCGTGGTCACCTCCGCGCCATACAGGCTGCGGGTGAGGTATTGACGCTTGAGTTCCTGCTCGGCGCGGTCGGCCAGGGCCTTGTCGAACGGCTTGCCTTCGCCGATGCCGACGTCCTTGAGGGACTTGCTCAGTGCTTCGGTGTCGAATTCCTTCAGGCCGACGAAGCTGACATTGGCAATGATCGGACGTTCCTCGATCACCACCACCACCGCATCGGTGTCGATGTTGATGCGGACGTCCTTGAACAGGCCGGTGGCGAACAGGGCCCGCAGTGCAGCCGCGCCCTTTTCGTCGTTGTAGGTGTCGCCGATGCGGAACGGCAGGGCCGCGAACACCGTGCCGGGGTCGGTCCGTTGCAGGCCTTCGACGCGGATGTCCTTGAGGACGAAGGGCTCAACGGCCCAGGCGGCACCGGTGTGCATCGCGGCGGCCAGCACCGCCAGTTGGATCACTTGGGGGCGCATTGGCTCAGGCAGGAATCGGGACATGCGGAAGTTTCAGTGCGGACCCGCTGGCGGGTCAGATCGTTGAAAAGGGCCAGACTCATCATCAGCAGCAGGACGGCGATACCAGCACGTTCCAGCTGCCTGCGCCACCGCTCGGAGACTGGGCGGCCACTCAGACCCTCGAAAAGATAATACATCAGGTGTCCGCCATCGAGCATCGGCACTGGCAGCAGGTTGAGCACCCCGAGGCTGACACTGACGCTGGCCAGAAAACCCAGGAATGCTGCGGCTCCCAGACGAGCGGACTGACCCGCATAGTCTGCGATGGTGATGAAGCTGCTGAGATTCTTTACCGAGGATTCACCCGTCAGCATGTGCCAGAGGGTCTTGAGGGAGTGGGTGCTGAACTGCCAGGTGCGGGTCAGGCCTTGCACCACCGCCTCCACCGGACCGTAGTGCACCGTGACCATCTCCGGTGTTCCGCCGAACCCCACCCCGATGCGCGGGATGAACTGTCCACCCGCCCCCTCCAGACGAGGGGTGAGTGTGCGCTCCAGGGGCTCCCCGCCCCGCAGAAGCACCAGGCGCATCGGCTGCACGCAGCCCTCCACCAGCGAAGCGCGGACAGCTTGCTGGAAGGCGGCCAAATCCGTGATGGGCTTGTCATTGACAGACAGCACCCGGTCACCGGGATGCAGACCCGCCGCTTCGGCCGGGCTGCCGTTGACGATGCTCCCCAGCACCGGCTCCATCCAGACGCCGCCCAGGCCGATGCGGCGCAGGTTGGCGGCATCCAGATCGCGGCTGCCCAGGCTTTGGGTATCGAGTTGGATCTGTCGGCGGCTGTGGCCTTCGCCATGGCTCACGCTAAGGTAAAGCGGGCGCCGATCCCCCACCGCACGCGCCAGTTGCCAGGTGACATCGGACATGCCGCGGATGTCCTGCCAGTCCTGGCCATCCTCCGACCAGGCCTGCACCCAGTCACCCGGACGCAGCCCCGCCTGTTCCGCCAGGCTGCCCGGCTGGGGGGATCCCAGCACTGCCTTGGGCTCGTCCTGCCCCACCATGCCGGCCGCAGCAAACAGCAGCACCGCCAGCACCAGATTGGCCACCGGGCCGGCCAGCACAATGGCCGAGCGCTGCCACAGCGACTTGCGGTTGAGCGAGGTGTGCAACTGGTCCGGCGGCACCGCATCAAAGCGGTCGTCCAGCAGGCGGACATATCCGCCCAGCGGCAACAGGCTCAACACGAATTCGGTCCCGTCCGGCCCCTTTTGCCAGCGGCCCAGCACTGGACCAAAGCCCAACGAAAAACGCAGCACCTTGACCCCACAAGCGCGGGCCATGCGGTAGTGCCCCCATTCGTGGAAAATGATCAGCACCCCGAGGGTGACCACGAAAGCAAGCGCGGTATACATCAGGTGGTGCTCGACAGTCGCTGGATCAGCGCTTGGGCATGGCGCCGGGCGCGGGTGTCCAGGGTCAGCAGCCCCTCGACACTCTCCACCTCACCCGCCTGCGGCTGCACCGCGTCCAGGGCATCACGGTTGACCTGGCAGATCTGGTCAAAACGCAGACCCCGATTCAGGAATGCGGCCACCGCTTCTTCGTTCGCGGCATTCAGCACCGCCGTGCTGCCTTCCGCCGACCGCAGCGCCCGCCAGGACAGATGCAAGCCCGGGAAGCGCCGTTCATCGGCTTCTTCGAAGCTCAGGCCTGGCGTGGCCAGCAGGTCGAGACGGCTGGCGCCGGAGGTGATGCGTTCCGGGAAGGACAGCCCATAGGCGATGGGCACCCGCATGTCGGGCGTCCCCAATTGGGCCAGCACCGAGTTGTCGCGGCAGACCACCATCGAATGGATGATGCTCTGCGGATGGATCAGCACCTTCACCTGCTCCGGCTGCAGGTTGAACAGCCACCGGGCCTCGATGACCTCCAGGGCCTTGTTCATCATGGTGGCGGAATCCACCGAGATCTTGCGTCCCATCACCCAATTGGGATGGGCGCAGGCCTGGTCCGGCGTGACGTCGGCCAGGGTGGCGGGATCACGCTGGCGGAAGGGGCCGCCCGAGGCGGTCAGCACGATGTGGTCGATGCGCTGGTGCCAGGTGGCACGGTCTTCCGGCAGGCACTGGAAGATGGCGGAATGTTCGGAGTCGATCGGCAGCAGCGTGGCACCGCCCTGCTCCACCGCACGCATGAAGAGCGCGCCGCCCAGCACGATGGCTTCCTTGTTGGCCAGCAGCAGCCGCTTGCCGGCGCGTGCGGCGGCCATGGCCGGCGCGAGGCCAGCAGCGCCGACGATGGCTGCCATCACCGCATCCACGTCGGGATGGGCGGCGATGTCGGACAGTGCCTGAAGCCCGTCCAGCACCTCGGTCTTGCTGCCGGCATCGGCCAGGCGCTGACGGAGCGTGGCCGCCAGCGTGGCGTCCGGCAGCACCGCAAACCGCGGTTGATGGGCCAGGCACTGGGCCAGCAGCTCATCCACCCGGCTCATGGCCGACAGCGCAAACACGCGATAACGGTCCGGATGGCGCGCGATGACGTCCAGCGTGTTGGTGCCGATGGAGCCGGTGGAACCCAGCACACACACCTGCTGCGGAGAACGGAGGGAAGCAGTCATCACAGGGAACTCAAAGCCATGGCCAGCGGCAGGACCGGCAGCAGCGCATCAACACGGTCCAGCACGCCGCCATGCCCCGGCAGCAGCTGACTGCTGTCCTTGGCGCCGGCGGCACGTTTGACCAGGGATTCAAACAGATCACCGACCACGCTCATGGCGGTCAAAAAGACAATGGCCAGCAAGGAGAGCCAGCCCAGCCGTTTCACCAAAATCTGGTAGAGGCTGGGACCATCCACCGGCAGGTGCACGTCGATCACATGCACCCACACCATGGCCATCACCACCACCCCCAGCAGACCGCCGAGCGCGCCTTCCCAGCTCTTGCCCGGGCTGATGGCCGGGGCGAGTTTACGGCGCCCCAGGAGCTTACCGAAGATGTAGGCGGCGATGTCGGCCATCCACACCAGGCACATGGCCGACAGCAGGAAGTTGATGCCGCGCGCCCGCGCACTGATCAGGGCCAGCCAGGCGGCCCACAGCAGCACCGCGCCCAGCGTCAGACGCAGCCCCACCGACAGCTGCGGCCAGCCCGCCACGCCGGTCTTGAGCGCTTGCGCACCGCCCAGCACCCACAGGCCGCCGGCGATCCACCAGCACCAGGCTGGCAGCGCAAAACCCAGGGCATACAGGCACAGCCCGCAGACCACGGCCAGCCCGGCACCAAACGCCAGCGCGGCAGCGCCGGGACGACCATTGAGGCGGGACCATTCCCAGCCGCCCGCAGCGATCATCACCAGGGTCAGCAGGGCAAAAGGCAGCGGCGTGGGCGCGAACAGCGCCGGCAGCAGCAGGGCAAGCAGCACGAGGGCTGTGATGATGCGGGGCAACAGCATGGGCTCAGACCTTTCCGGAGGGAATTCAGGCTTCCTGGGTGACGCCAGCGACACCCGGCACATTGACCCCACCGAAGCGACGATCACGCGCCTGGAAGGCCGCGATCGCCTCGTCAAGCTGGGCCTCGCCAAATTCCGGCCAGAGGCAGTCGGAGAACACAAACTCGGTATAGGCGGTCTGCCACAGCATGAAGTTGCTGATGCGCAGTTCCCCGCCCGTGCGGATGAACAGGTCCGGGTCCGGTGCATAGCTCATCGCCATGAACTCGGACAGCTTCGCTTCGGTCAGCTCCTGGGCCGACACGCCCGCTTCAATCGCCTGGCGGCAGGCCTGGACGATGTCCCAGCGGCCGCCATAGTTGAAAGCGACATTCAGCGTCAGCTTGCTGTTGTGGGCCGTGGTGGTCTCGGCTTCCGCCCAGGCCGCCCGCAGCTTGTCGGACACGGCTTCCCGGTCCCCCACGATGCGGATGCGCACGCCCATCGCGCCCATGCGGGCCAAATAGCGGGAGACCGCCGCCAGCACCAGCCCCATCAGGCCGGAGACTTCGTCGCTGGGGCGCTTCCAGTTCTCGCTGGAGAAGGCGAAGACGGTCAGGTACTCGATCTCACGATCGATGCAGGCCTGCACCACGCGCACCAGCGCATCCACCCCCTGCTTGTGGCCGAAAAAGCGCGGAAGAAAGCGCTTCTTGGCCCAGCGTCCGTTGCCATCCATGACGATGGCCACATGGCGGGGCACTCCCGCCTTTTTTTCTGCGCTCACGTCGTGTGTGCTCAGACCGCCATGATCTCGGCTTCCTTTGCCGAAACCAGTTTGTCGATCTCGGCCACCACGCGGTCGGTCAGCTTCTGGACTTCGTCCTGGCTGCGGCGCTCGTCGTCTTCGGTGATCTGCTTGTCCTTGGTCAGCTTCTTGGCCTGCTCGTTCGCATCGCGGCGCAGGTTGCGCACGGCGACCTTGGCGTCCTCGGCTGCACCCTTGACCACCTTGGTGAGGTCACGGCGGCGCTCTTCGGACAGTGGCGGCATCGGCACGCGGATCAGATCGCCCTGGCTGGAGGGGTTCAGGCCCAGGTCCGACTCACGGATGGCCTTTTCGATCTTCTGGCCCATGCCCTTTTCCCAGGGCTGCACGCTCAGGGTGCGGGCATCCAGCAGGCTGACATTGGCCACCTGGGAGATGGGAACCGGCGAACCGTAGTAGTCCACATGCACCTGGTCCAGGATGCCCGGATGGGCCCGGCCCGTACGGATCTTCTGCAGTTCGTTCTTGAACGCCTCGATGGACTTGGCCATCTTGGCTTCGGCGTTCTTCTTGATGTCGGCGATGCTCATGTTCTTTTCCTCGATCAATGGGGACGGCGTGGCGCCCGCAGGCGCCGTGAATCACTTAACGCGTCGACCCGCTCAGACGTGCACCAGCGTGCCTTCGTCCTCCCCCAACACCACGCGCTTGAGTGCGCCCGGCTTGAAGATGGAGAACACCCGGATGGGGAGCTTCTGGTCACGGCACAGGGCAAACGCGGTCGCATCCAGCACCTGCAGATTCTTGCTGATGGCCTCATCAAAGCTGATGCGGCTGTAGCGGGTGGCGGTCGGATCCTTCTTGGGGTCCGCCGTGTAGACGCCATCCACCTTGGTGGCCTTCAGCACGATCTCGGCCCCGACTTCGGCGCCGCGCAAGGCAGCGGCGGTGTCCGTGGTGAAGAAGGGGTTGCCGGTACCGGCGGCAAAGATCACCACCTTGCCCTCTTCCAGATATTGCAGCGCCTTCGGGCGCACGTAGGGTTCCACCACCTGCTCGATGGCAATGGCGGACATCACCCGGGCGGTCATGCCTTCCTGGCGCATGGTGTCCGCCAGAGCCAGGGCGTTCATCACCGTGGCCAGCATGCCCATGTAGTCGGCCGTGGCGCGATCCATGCCCACCGAGCCTCCCGCGACGCCGCGGAAGATGTTGCCGCCACCGATCACCACCGCCACTTCCACTCCCAGGCGGGTGACGTCCTGGATCTCCTGCACCATGCGCACGATGGTGGCGCGGTTGATACCGTAGGCGTCATCGCCCATCAGGGCTTCGCCGGAGAGCTTGAGCAGAATGCGTTTGTGCGCGGGCATTGTTACCTCGTCAATACAGCCACTGAAGGCAAGGGGTTGCGCGCGCGCAGGCACCATCCGCCTGGCGCAGGCACAAGTGTAAAGGGCGCCCGGGGGCGCCCTTTTGTTTCTGGAGCTTATTGCCCCTTGGTTGCGGCGGCCACCTGGGCAGCCACCTCGGCGGCAAAGTCGTCCACCTTCTTTTCAATGCCTTCGCCCACCACGTAGAGGGTGAAGGACTTCACCGTGGTGGCCTTGTCCTTGAGCATCTGGGCAACGGTCTGCTTGCCGTCAGCGGCCTTCACAAAGACCTGGTCCAGCAGCGAGACTTCCTTCAGGAACTTCTGCACCGAGCCTTCCACCATCTTGGTGACGATGTCAGCGGGCTTGCCGGATTCGGCAGCCTTCTCGGTGGCGATCTTGCGTTCCTTTTCGACCAGCTCGGCCGGCACTTCGGCGGAAGACAGGGCCGCCGGCTTCATGGCGGCCACGTGCATGGCCACGTCCTTGGCGGCCACGTCGTCACCTTCGAACTCGACCATCACGCCGATGCGGGTGCCGTGCAGGTAGGAGGTCAGCTTGGCGCCGGAAGCGTAACGCTTGAAGCGGCGGATGGTCATGTTCTCGCCGATCTTGCCGATCAGGCCCTTGCGGACATCTTCCACCGTCGGGCCAAAGCCTTCCTGGGACAGCGCCAGGGCGCCCAGGGCGTCCACGTCGGCGGGGTTCTTCTCGGCCACCAGGCCAGCCAGGGCGTTCACGAAGGCCAGGAAGGCATCGTTCTTGGAAACGAAGTCGGTTTCGCAGTTGACTTCGATCACGGCACCGGCGCCACCGACCACCGCAGCGGCGACCACGCCTTCAGCGGTGATACGCGAAGCGGCCTTGCCAGCCTTGTTGCCCAGCTTGACACGCAGGATTTCTTCCGCGCGGCCCAGGTCGCCATCGGCTTCCGTCAGGGCCTTCTTGCACTCCATCATGGGAGCGTCGGTACGGGCGCGCAGCTCGGCGACCATGCTTGCGGTAATTGCTGCCATTTCAATCTCCGTGTGGTGCAGGCCCCCACCCTGAAACGGGAAGCTCGGGAACCTGCGAAATCTTGCTTGGAAAATTGCTTAGAAAAAAGGGGCTGAATCAGCCCCCTGGTCGAACCCTTGCGGGGACGCGGCGATCAGGCGCCTTCGTTCACTTCCACGAACTCGTCACCTTCAGCGGCGACAGCCTGGACCAGCTCTTGCGTCGAGTTGGCGCGGCCTTCCAGCACGGCGTCGGCCACAGCCTTGGCGTACAGGGCAACAGCCTTGGCGGAGTCGTCGTTGCCAGGAATGACGTAGTCGATGCCTTCGGGCGAGTGGTTGGTGTCAACCACGCCGATCACGGGAATGCCCAGCTTCTTGGCTTCGGCCACAGCAATCTTGTGGTAGCCCACGTCGATCACGAACAGAGCGTCCGGCAGAGCAGCCATGTCCTGGATGCCGCCGATGTTCTTTTCCAGCTTGGCGATATCGCGCTGGAACATCAGAGCTTCCTTCTTGATGGAGGGCTGGGTGCCAGCGTCCACCTGGGTCTGCATGTCCTTCAGCTTCTTCAGCGAGGTCTTGACCGTCTTGAAGTTGGTCAGCGTGCCGCCCAGCCAACGCTGGTTCACGCTCGGCACACCTGCGCGTGCGGCTTCTTCAGCGACGATGTCGCGCGCCTGGCGCTTGGTGCCCACCATCAGGATGGTGCCGCGCTTGCTCGACAGCTGGCGCACGAACTTCAGGGCTTCCTCGAACGCGGGCAGCGTCTTTTCGAGGTTGATGATGTGAATCTTGTTGCGATGGCCGTAAATGAACGGGGCCATCTTGGGGTTCCAGAAGCGGGTTTGGTGACCAAAGTGGACACCAGCTTCCAGCATTTCGCGCATCGTAACGGACATGTCATTCTCCGAAGGTTGTTTCTAGAATCCGGCACGAATTGCAGACGCTGCCTGCAACACCTTGTGGACCACTCCAGCCGCCGCCACCGGTGAACCTGACGATTCACACTGTGACAAACGCTGAAGCCGCCTGTCATCACCCGCCATCGGACTGTCGGACCCAGTGAAGTCTGAGCCGATGTGTCGTTGATGACCGGTGATTGCCGGACCCGCGAATTTGCGGTTGAGCCATGTCGGCCAGGACCCATTCCTGGACATTCACGCACTCACCGCGTTTTTGCCGCCGCTACCTGACCCTAAATTTGGCCCTAAATTTGGCCCTAAATCTGGCCCTAAATCTGGCCCTAAATTCGAATCTGTATCCGAATCCGAATCTCGATCAGGATCAGGATCTCAATCCAGATCTGACTGTTGGCCCCACGCCTGCTCCTCAGCAACGGTTCCCCAACAAAGGATCCCCGCAGGAAGTTGCGCAACTTGGGTGCCCCATAAAGGTCGGCGCCTTGGCAAAAACCCGAAGAGTATAACCCGAATTCCTGCCTGTTTCGAGGGCGGGCTGGGGGCGAACGGCCCGTGCAGGGAGGCCGGCTCCCGTGCTTGCGGCGCCGGGCTGGCATCCGACACCCTTGACGTCTTCATCCGACAGCTGTCGGCTTGGTGGTCAGTTGTGAACTTACGGTGTCAGGCGTGACTGAACTGCAACAACATCGCACCAAGTTTGGCGGCAGCAGCGCCGCGCCCTGGCACCATGAGCGCCGCGCGCAAGACTGCCTGCTGCGCACCCCCGATTTCCCTTACGAGAACTGGCGCCTTGCCCCCGCAAGTGCGCTGGACGCATGACATGACGCACGCCCTCGCCGGCCTGGATCCGTATTTCCGTTCGCCAGCAACACTTGCCACTTTCAAGGCGGCCCACCGGCCGCAGCGCGCCTGCGGGGCAGGGACCCGCCGTGGGGGTGGTGGCACTGACGCGCTTGTGCCTGCCGCATCGACCATTGTCGCTGGCAAGGGGGACACCCCTGGCCTGTCGGAGGGGCTCTGACATGCGGGTGGCCGTTATTGGGGCCGGCCTCGCCGGCATCACCTCTGCCTACGAACTCACGCGTCAAGGGCATGAAGTGCAGGTGTACGAGCGCGACACCAGCGTGGCCACCGGGGCCAGCTTTGCCCCGCCCGGGCTGATTGCCCCTGCCCTGCTGGCGGCGCGTCCGGCCACGCCGATGAAGTGGCGCGGAGCGCCGCGACAGCTGGGTTGGCGCTGGGCGCATTGGCGCGCCCGGCGAGCCATCGCACACCAGCCGCTGCCGGTGCCTGCCGCCATGCTGCAACTGGCACGCCAGGGCCAGGCCCTCATGGCCGACTGGCGCCAGGGCTTGCAACTGGACGTCGAGCAGCGTGGCGGGATCCTGCTGCTATGGCGCACCGCCAGGGACTACAAGCGGGCCGCTGCCCTGCTGGCACGCCTCCAGGCGGCGCAGGCCCCTCACCGCGAAGTCGACGCCAACACCTGCCGCAGCCTGGAGCCAGGCCTGAATGCCGACACCCGCCTGCATGGCGGCATCCACCTGCCCCAGGACGAGTCCGCCAATTCGCGGCAGTTCGCTCAGGCACTGAAGCAGGAGGCCCAACGCCTGGGCGCCCGCTGGCAGTTCAATGTGGACGTGTTGAAGATCGAACCGGGCGCCCAACCCTCGTTGCACCTGGCGACCGGAGCGGCACAACGCGTGGATGCGGTCGTGGTCTGCGCCGGCAAGGGCGCGCCGGCCCTGTTGTCACCGCTGGGACTGCGTTTCCCGTGGGGCGTTGTGCAAGCCCATACCCTCACCGCTCCCCTGCGCCAATTGGAGGCCCATCCGGACCTCGGCCCGAGCGCGACCGTGATGGACATGTCGCTGGGCGTCAGCATGACTCGCCTGGGGCAGCGCGTGCGTATCGGCGGCTCGCAGGAACTGGGTGGCCCCGTGGGGCAACCGGACGGCCCTTCGATGAGCGCGCTGCATCAGGCGGCCCACGACTGGTTCCCGGGTGCCCTGCAGGCCGGTGGCCAGCAGCGTTGGAAAGCCTCCCGGCTGCTGCTGCCGGATGAACTGCCGCTGGTCGGCGCCAGCGGCGTGCCGGGGGTGTGGCTGAACATCGGCCATGGGGACGCGGGTTGGCCACTGGCCGGTGGCGCGGCGCAGTGGCTGGGTGAACGACTGGCCGGCCGTGACGGCGGGTTGGACGCCACGATGCTGGAGCCCAGTCGGTTGCGCTGAGGCCTGTACCCCTCCCCCGCGCCAGCGCCGTGCCGTTCTTCCCGCAGCAGTTCGCCAGTGCTGGCTTTGCCCCCCTCCACGCGCCCATGCCTTGCCCGCGCCTTGCCCGCGCCAACGCCAACGGATCCAGCAGCGCACAGCAGCGGCCAGCAGCAGCCAGCACCGAACCCTCGCTGCGATCACCGCAAGCACCTGCGCTAGAGTCGGCGCATGCGCGCCCTGCTCCCCACCACACACCACAGCTGGCCGCTCCACGATGCGGCCTCGAGCCGTGCGGTGGAGCAGGCCGCCTTGTTGCAACAGGCCCCGCACCAGTTGATCGAACGGGCCGGATGGGCCGTCGCCCGGCTGGCCCTGGCCTTGTATCCGCATGCCCGCTCGGCAGTGGTGCTGGCGGGGCCGGGCAACAACGGCGGGGATGCCCTGATCGCCGCACGCTGGCTGGCGGCACGGGGCTGGCACCTGCACATTCACCGCATCGGCCCTCCGCCGCGGGAAGGCAGCGATGCCGCCCATGCGCTGCGCGCGGCCCAGGCGGCGGGATTGACGATCCAGCAGGGGCCACCCAGCGACACGAGTGCGTGGACGGAGGTCGACCTCTGGATCGACGGCCTGCTGGGACTGGGCGCGAATCGTGCGCCGGAGGGGGACATCGCCGCAGCCATCCGCACGGCCAATGCCCATCACGCGCCCGTCCTCGCCATTGATGTCCCCAGTGGCTTGCAGCCAGACACCGGTCAGACCTCCGGCGCGGACACCATCGTGGCCGCCCACACCTTGTCGTTACTCACCCTGAAACCGGGCCTCGTGACCGGCGAAGGCCGGGCCCACACGGGCCGGATCTGGTTCGACGATCTCGACACCCCTCCCGCTCCGCAGCACCCGCCCGGCGCGCAATTGCTCGGCCTGGAGGTGCTGGCGGGCTGGCAGCAGGCTCATCCCCGAGGCGCCACCAGCCACAAAGGCCGGCAGGGCGACGTGGTCGTGCTGGGCGGGGCCCCTGGCATGCGCGGCGCCGCCTGGCTGGCCGCCACCGCCGCACTGACCGCTGGCGCCGGCAGGGTCTATGCGGCCCTGCCCGAGGACGATGGACTGCCCTGGCCCGCCCGGCCGGAGCTGATGCACTGGCCGGCCGAGCGCTGGAGCCAAGCGCACGCCTGGCGCGACGCCGTCGTGGTGTGCGGCTGCGGCGGCGGTACGGCGATCCTGCCCTGGCTGGATGCGGTCTTGCATGAGGCGCGCCATCTGGTGCTGGATGCCGATGGGCTGAATCTTGTGGCCGACGACGCGGGCCTGGCGCGCCGGCTCACAGCCCGCCACAGCCACGGCCTTCACACCCTGATGACACCCCATCCGTTGGAGGCCGCCCGGCTGCTGGGCCTCGGCAGCACAGGTGCGGTGCAGTGCGACCGGCTGGCAGCCGCCAAGGCGCTGGCGGAACGTTTCCAATGCACGGTGGTGTTGAAGGGGTCCGGCAGCGTGATCGCGTCACCGGACCATCGGCCCGACATCAACAGCACCGGCTCGGCAGCACTGGCCACGGCAGGCACGGGTGATGTGCTGGCCGGCTGGGCGGGCGGCCTGTGGGCCCAGGCCCTGCAGGCCAGCGCGCATGAAGTGGCATGCACGGCGGTGGTCTGGCATGGGGCGGCAACGCGCTCCCATCAGGGCCCCCTGCGGGCAGCCGACCTCATCGAGGCCATGGCGCGCCTGCATGCCCATTGAGGTGAAGCGTCACCCCTTCCGACCCCTTCCGCCCCCTTGCCCCCCCCTTGACACCCCCTTGACACCCCAACACTCAAGTGCGCTTTTTGCGCGTCGATTTCGCTGTTGCTGCTGCTGTTGCTGCTGCTGCTGCTGCAGGGGCAGGCGCTGAAGCGGTCTTGGCAACTGCCGGGCGTGACGCCCCGCGAGCGGTCCGCTTGGCCGCCTTGATCGGATGCGTGGCCGAGGTCTTCGCGGACCGTTCCGCCTTGCGGCGTTCGGCCTTCAGCACCCGGTCCACCTTCTCGATCCGCTCGAGCTGCTCCACCGCCGAGATCGTCTCCGCCCCGACTTCGGGGGCGCTGACGATCTCCGACAGCGGCTTGCGCGGCCCACGCCGATCCGCCTGCCGGTCCTGACGACGGCCATCCCCGTGCTTGTCGCGCATGGCACGCTGCAGCAGCCGGGCCTCGTCCTGCTCTCGCACCAGGCGGAAGTCGATCTTGCGCCCGTCCAGATCCACGCGGCTGACCTGCACTTGCACCCGTGCGCCAGTGGCGTAACGGATACCGGTGCGCTCACCCCGCAGCTCCTGCCGCACTTCGTCGAACTTGAAGTATTCGCCCCCCAGCTCGGTGATGTGGACCAGCCCCTCCACATACAGAGCGTCGAGCTGCACGAACAAACCGAAGCTGGTCACAGCGCTCACCGTGCCGGCGAATTCCTCGCCCAGGTGGTCACGCATGAAGCGGCACTTGAGCCAGGCTTCCACATCGCGCGAGGCTTCGTCGGCGCGGCGCTCATTCGCACTGCAATGGGCACCAACGATTTCCCAGCGCTCCGCCTCGGTGGAGGCCGTGGCCGGATTGAGCGTCTTGGTCGGGCGGCCGGGGCGCTTGGGCAGCGGCTTGGCCGCTTCCATCTTGTGCGCATCCAGCGTGTATTTCTTGCTGCTCAGCAGCGCCTTGATCACCCGGTGCACCAGCAGGTCGGGATACCGGCGGATGGGGCTGGTGAAGTGCGTGTAGGCCTGATAGGCCAAACCGAAGTGGCCGGAATTGGCGGGCGTGTAGATCGCCTGCTGCATCGAGCGCAGCAGCATGGTGTGGATCTGCGTCGCATCGGGCCGGTCCTTGGTGGCCTGGGCAATGGCCTGGAATTCACCGGGCGCCGGATCGTCGCTGATGCCCATGCCGATGCCCAGCGCGCGCAGGTAGGCCTGCAGCGCGGTGCGCTTCTCCGGCGTGGGACCTTCGTGGACGCGGAACAGCGACGCATGCTTGCCGCCGGCAATGAAGTCGGCCGCGCAGACGTTGGCCGCCAGCATGGCTTCCTCGATCAGCCGGTGGGCCTCATTGCGGGTGCGTGGCACGATCTTCTCGATGCGGCCGTTGTCGTCACAGACGATCTGCGTTTCGGTGGTTTCGAAATCCACCGCACCGCGCTTGGCCCGCTGCGACAGCAAGGCCCGATAGACCTCATGCAGATGCAGCAGATGGGGCACCAGATCACGCCGTTTGGCGGCTTCGGGCCCATGGGTGTTGGTCAGGATGGCCGCGACCTCGGTGTAGGTCAGCCGTGCATGGGAGTTGATGACGGCCGGGAAGAACTGATAGGCCTGCACCTCGCCGGCCTCGTCCACCAGCATGTCGCACACCATGGACAGGCGGTCCTGATCGGGGTTGAGCGAGCACAGGCCGTTGGACAGCTTTTCCGGCAGCATCGGGATCACCCGGCGCGGGAAGTAGACGGAGGTGGCGCGCTCGTAGGCATCGCGGTCCAGCGACTCGCCGGGCTTCACGTAGTGGCTCACGTCGGCGATGGCCACCAGCAGGCGCCACCCCTTGAACGCGTTCTTGCCGCGGCCTTGCTTGTGGGGCTCGCAATACACGGCGTCGTCGAAATCGCGGGCGTCTTCACCGTCGATGGTGACAAGCGCCACATCGCGCAAGTCCACGCGATGCTTCATATCGGTGGCGCGGACCTTGTCGGGCAACTTGGCGGCCTGGGCCAGGGTGTCGGCGCTGAAGGCGTGTGGCACCTCGTACTTGCGGACTGCGATCTCGATTTCCATGCCGGGGTCGTCGATTTCACCCAGCACCTCGGTCACGCGGCCAACGGGTTGCGAATACAGCGACGGCGGCTCGGTCAGCTCCACGGCCACGATCTGGCCAGCGGTCGCATTGGCGATCGCGTTTTTGGGGACCAGGATGTCCTGCCCGTAGCGTTTGTCTTCCGGGGCGACGAGCCAGATGCCGGACTCCAGCAGCAGACGGCCGATGATGGGTTTCTTGCGCCGCCCCAGGATTTCCAGCACGCGGCCTTCCGGGCGGCCGCGCTTGTCGAAGCGCACCACCCGAACGCGCAGGCGGTCGCCGTGCATCACGGCATGCATTTCCTGTGCGGAAAGGTAGACATCGGGCTGGCCGTCATCCGGCATCAGGAACCCGTGACCGTCGCGGTGACCTTGCACCGTACCTTCGACCTCGCCCATCAGCTGACTGGGCGCCTGCGAGCTTGCGTTCTTGAAGTTTTTGATAGTATGATCCTTGTCTTTCCTGAAACGCAAAAGCGCTTCTCGAGAACTTGGTGACTAGGATACCTGAAGACACCTGACAGATTGCAAAACGTGATTGCAAAAGGTGATCGCAGAAAGTGTAGAACGTGAGAAACGTGCAAGACTTTCAAAGCGTTCAAAACTTGCGAGGGCTTGCGAGGGCTTGCCAGAGGTAAATGTCCTTACGCAACAGTTGCACCTTCTGCACGCGATCGCAGCTGCTGCACGCAGCAGCACCGTCGGTGCGGTGATGCGCAATCAGTTGACAGTGTGTTGGTGTTGAGGGTGTGACTGAAATGGTCGTTGAAAGGATAGTGCGGCAGAGATGTCCACTATTGAGGCGACGGTGGAAGTGGGTTGCAAGCCAAGTTTGAGTGAGGGGTGATTTTGAACCTTGCCCAGGTGGCGGAATTGGTAGACGCACTAGTTTCAGGTACTAGCGGGTAACTCCGTGGAGGTTCGAGTCCTCTCCTGGGCACCAAATTCTGAATAAGGCCAGCACTTGCTGGCCTTATTTCATTGCGGTGAAAAAAGTGCTGCTGAGCAGAGAGCCTGCTCAGCGAGGCAGTGCGACACGAGGTCGAGCAGCACGACGTAGTGCAACACGATGTGATGCCGAGCCTCCCACACACACGCCTGCGACGAGCCCACCATCAACAAAAAAGCGACCCAAGAGGGTCGCTTTTTTTGTTGCCCGGCGCGCGCAGCGCCGCCGCCCTCCAGCGGAGCTCATGGATCTGGCTCTGCCAGTCCATAGAGCTCGCCCCCGGTGGGGGGGGGCCGGCGAAGCCGGTAGGGGGAGGAGCCTAAATCGCGAATTTTTTGGCCAGAGCGTCCGGCCGCAGCGAGTCGTAGTCCTCGAACGGCTGATGGATCCATGGGCTGGTGGTCAGCAGTTCCACGTAATAGTCCGGCGTGTAGGTCGACACGCTCTTTGTCCAGATCACGGCCGAGCGCAGTTCCTGAATCGCCGGCATCCCGCGCAGACGCTCCACCACCGCCTTCAGCGTCACCCCAGAATCCGCCAGGTCATCCACCAGCAGCACACGGCCCGCCAGTTCGCCCTTGGGCATGGTGATGTACTTGGCGATGTCCAGGCGCCCCTGAATCGTGCCGGCCTCGGCGCGATACGAGCTGGTGGACATGATGCCCAGCGGCTTGTCGAACACCCGCGACAGCACATCACCCGGACGCATGCCGCCACGCGCCAGACACAGGATTTGATCGAATTCCCAGCCGGAGGCGTGCACCTTCAATGCCAGGCGTTCGATCAGCAAGTGGTATTCATCCCACGACACATACAGATGCTTGCCGTCGTCGGTCAACATGGGGAGGGCTCCTCAGCAAAGAAACAGGTGGAAATCAAGAAAACAGCCATCAGGCCTTGAACGGATGCTGCAGCAGGATGGTGTGATCCCGGTCCGGACCGGTGGACACCATGGCGATCGGGGCACCAATCACCTCCTCCACCCGCTTCAGATAAGCGCGCGCATTGGCCGGCAGAGCATCCCACGAGGTGACACCGAAGGTGCTCTCGGTCCAGCCCGGGAACACTTCATAAATGGGCTTGCACGCCACGATGTCGTCGGCATCCAGCGGCAGGATGTCGATGCGCTCACCGTGGAGCTCATAGCCCACGCACATGTTCACTTCCTTCAGGCCATCCAGCACATCCAGCTTGGTCAGGCACAGGCCGGTGATGCCGTTGATGATGATGGAGCGCTTGAGGGCGGCAGCGTCCAGCCAGCCGCAGCGGCGTGCACGGCCGGTGACCGTGCCACGCTCCTGGCCAACGGTCGACAGGTGATGACCGACGGTGCCGGGGTTTTCCCAGTCCAGCTCGGTCGGGAACGGGCCCGACCCCACGCGAGTGGCATAGGCCTTGGTGATGCCCAGCATGTAATGCAGCATCTGCGGCCCCACACCCGCGCCGGCAGCGGCATTGCCAGCCACGCAGTTGCTGGAGGTCACATAGGGATAGGTGCCGTGGTCGATGTCCAGCAGCGTGCCTTGCGCACCTTCAAACAGGATGTTGTGGCCAGCCTGATGCGCCTTGTGGAGCAGGTAACCCACGTCGGCCATCATCGGCTTGATCTGATCCGCCAGCGACATGGCGTGATCGAAGATCGGCTGGAATTCCAGTGCCTTCGAGTTCAGGTAGCCCGTCAGCGACACGTTGTGCAGCTCCACCAGCTCCTTGAGCTTCTTGGCAAAGCGCTCCGGATGCTTCAGGTCCTGCACGCGCAGGGCTCGGCGCGCCACCTTGTCTTCATAGGCCGGGCCGATGCCCTTGCCGGTGGTGCCGATCTTGCCGCTGCCGCTGCTTTCACGCAGGGCTTCGCGGGCACGGTCCACTTCCACGTGGAAGGGCAGGATCAGCGGGCAGGATTCGCTGATGAACAGGCGCGAACGCACTTCCACACCGGCCTTTTCCAGGCGCTCGATTTCAGACAGCAGATGGGTGGGGTCCAGCACCACACCGTTGCCGATGTAGCAGGCCACGCCGTCACGCATGATGCCGGAAGGAATCAGCTGCAGCGCCGTCTTCACGCCCTTGATCACCAGGGTGTGGCCGGCGTTGTGGCCGCCCTGGAACCGCACCACGCCTTGCGCGTGGTCGGTCAGCCAGTCAACGACCTTGCCCTTGCCTTCGTCACCCCACTGGGTGCCGACGACCACCACGTTGCGGCCGCGCGCGATCTCAGTGCTTTGCATGTTGTTCATCCGATCAAAGAGGTTGTTGGTGGGGGCGGCGCTCACAGCGCACGCAGCACCCATTGACCGCTGGTGTTCACCAGCTCGCGGTCGCATTCGAATTCGTCGTTTTCGTGCTCATGGCCCGGCAGGACGCAGACCACGGTTTCGCCCTGCTCCCGCAGGCGGCGGACCGCCGCACGGAGGTCCGGATCCACCCCCCAGGGGGCACGCACGGCGGCGCGCAGCTGGGTGGGCGGAATCAGACCCACCAGGGTCTTGAGATCCAGGCTGAAGCCCACCGCCGGACGGCGGCGGCCAAACACGGCCCCCACTTCGTCATACCGGCCACCGCGCAGCACAGCATCGCTGCAGCCCTGGGCATAGAGCGCGAAGCGCACGCCGCTGTAATAGGCATAACCGGGAAGGTCGGCCAGATCCAGGCCGATGCGCAAATCCGGGCCGCTGGCGCGCAGGTGGCGCACCAGCCAGTCCAGATCGTCCAGAGCCGCTGTGATGAGCGGATGGCGAGGCAGTCGCTCACGGGCCTGGGCCAGCAGGTCCAGATCTCCGTAGAGGCCCACCAGGGTCTGCAGGCCTTCGATGACCGCCGACGGCAACTCACCCGCAAAGGCGGCCACACCGGCCGCATCCTTGGCGCCCATGGCCTGAACCAGCACCGCCAGGCGGTCTTCGTCCAGCGTGTGGTCACCCAGCACACCACGTACCAGGCGGGCGTCGCCCAGGTCCAGCGTGATGTGCTTCAGGCCAGCGTGGCGCATGGCATCCAGCGCCAGCTCCTGCACTTCCAGGTCGGCCTCCAGGCCGGCGTGGCCATAGATCTCGACGCCAAACTGCAGCGGCTCGCGGGTGGCAGTGAGACCTTCGGCGCGCGTGTGCACCACCGGGCCGCAGTAGCAGAGACGGGTAACGCCTTCACGGTTGAGCAGGTGGGCATCGATGCGGGCCACCTGCGGCGTGGTGTCGGCCCGCAGGCCGAGACTGCGGCCGGAGAGCTGGTCCACCAGCTTGAAGGTCATCAGGTCCAGTGCCTGGCCGGTACCCGACAGCAACGAGTCCAGGTGCTCCAGCATGGGAGGCATCACCAGCTCGCAACCGTAGGTCCGGGCCATATCCAGCAGGTCACGACGCAATTCTTCAATGCGGCGAGCCTGGGAGGGCAGGACGTCAGCAAAGTGCTCGGGCAGCAGCCAAGCAGAGGCCATGGACGTTCAGGGGAGGGGTTAAAAACGGCATTGTACCGGGGTCGGGCACGGGCGGAGACGCCGACCGCACAAGCTGGGGTCATCGCCCCAACCCAAGCTGGGGTCGACTGCGGTAATTCGGCACGATTATGGGCTTGCCGCACCGCTTGCGGGCGCCCCGCCGCCAGACATTCAGGCCACCAGCCAGAGCAGGATCACCCCGCACAGCACGCAGGCGAGACCGATGAACCGGAGTTGTCCATCACTCATCGCCATCAATCGGCTGAAGAAGTCGCGCCAGGACGAAGGGCTGATGAAGGGCATCAGCCCTTCCGCCAGCAGCATCAGGGCCAGGGCGGCCCACCAGGTCGTGCCATTCATGAAAGCAAACAGGCGCCTCACGGCGCCTGTGGATTCAGTTTATTTGCGGGCCGGCGCGGGCGCCGGCGCACCGCCACCTGCGCCTCGCATCGCCTTGAAGAAGTCGGAGGACGGGTCCACCACGATCACGTCGCTCTTCTTGCGGAAGGACGAGCGATAGGCCTCCAGCGAACGATAGAACTGGGCGAAGTTGGGGTCGCGGCTGAAGGCTTCGGCATACAGCGCCGAGGCCTTGGCATCACCCTCACCCATGATCTTCTGGGCGTCGCGATAGGCCTCCGCCAGGATGATGTCCTGCTGCTTGTCCGCATCGGCCTTGATCTTTTCACCCTCGGCACCGCCGGTGGCCCGCAGTTCGTTGGCCACGCGGATGCGCTCCGACTTCATGCGGTTGTAGACCGACTCGGTGATGGTGGGCGAGAAGTCCACACGCTTCACCCGCACGTCGACGATTTCGATGCCGAACTGCTTGGCTTCTTCTTCCAGGCGCTTGCGGACATCGTTCATCACCTTCTCACGCTCGGTGGCCAGCACCGCACGCACGGTACGGCGGGTCACCTCTTCGTTGAGGGCGGCCTGCACGATGGGGCTCAGGCGCGTCTCCAGGTTGCGCATGGCGGTGCCGCTGTTGCGGATGAACTGGCGGGCATCAACGATGCGCCATTTCACCAGCCAGTCAATGACCAGGCTTTTCTTTTCAGCGGTGAAGATCGGGCGGGTGTCCGGGCTGTCCAGGGTCTGGATGCGGCGGTCCAGGAAGATCACGTTCTGCAGCGGGGGCGGCAGCTTGAACTTCAGCCCCGGCTCGGTCACGACTTCCTTGATCTCGCCCAGCGAGTACACGACTGCAAACTGGCGCTGATCCACCACGAACAAGGTGGAACTGGCCACCATGAACAGGACCAGCAGCCCGAGGACGACGGAAACGATGCGATTCATTGTCTGTTGCTCCCCTTCGTTCAGCGACCGTCGCGGTCACGGCTGCGCAGGTTGTCCCGCGAGCGGATGTCCGGGTTCAGCACGGTGCTGCCACTGGTGCTTGGATCCTGCGGCGTGACTGCGGTCGGCGGGCTGCTGCTGACGCCGCTGGAACCGGCGCCCTGTTGTTGCAGCAGCTTGTCCAGTGGCAAATACAGCAGGTTGGAGTTGTTGCGACTGTCCACCATCACCTTGGTGACGTTGCTGTAGATGTCGCGCATGGCGTCGATGTAGAGGCGATCCCGCGTCACGGCCGGCGCGCGCTGGTATTCCGCCAGCACGCTGCGGAAGCGATCCGCATCACCTTCGGCGGTGGAGATGACCTTGGCGCGGTAGCCTTCGGCTTCTTCCCTCACCCGGGCCGCCTGGCCCTGGGCGCCCGGAATCACCTTGTTGGCGTAGGCCTCGCCCTCGTTCTTCAGACGCTCGCGGTCGGCGTTGGCGCGGAAGGCATCGTCGAAGGCGGCTTGCACCGGCTCCGGCGGCTGCACGCCGTTCACATTGACGTTGACGATCTGAATACCCGTCTTGAGACGGTCCAGCTGCACCTGGATGGACTTGCTCAGGTCGGTGGCGATGGCATCGCGCTGCTCGTAGAGCACGGAATCCATGCTGCTGCGGCCGACGATCTCGCGCACGGCGGATTCAGAGGCCTGCACCACCGCTTCATTGGCGTCGACGTTCTCGAAGAGATAGTCACGCGAATCCTTCAGGCGGTATTGCACCGTGAAGCGGATATCAACGATGTTTTCATCCTGCGTGAGCATGGACGAATCTTTCAGGCCGCTCGCGGTGCCCTGGCTGCGCCCGATCTCGACCGACTGCAACTGGGTGAAGGACACCACCTCATGCGCCTGGAACGGATACGGCAGTCGGTACTGGATGCCGGCATCCACCGTGCGGCTGTACTTGCCGAAGGAGGTGATCACCCCCTGCTGGCCTTCCTGCACGATGAAAACACCGCTGGCCAGCCAGCCCAGCACCACCACGCCGACCACCAGGCCGGCGCCGATGCCGGCACCGCGCATGTCGGGCTGGAAGTTGTTGCCACCGCCGGTGGGGCCGCCCCCGTTGCCGTCATTGCCACCACGGCCGCCAAACAGGCGGGACAGCTTGCGGTTGAAGTCGCGCCAGAGCTCGTCCAGGTCGGGCGGGCCCTCGTTGCGGCCATTGCTCATCCACAGGCCCACCCATTGGCGAAGGCGTCCACCGACCCGGGAACCTCCCTGGGGCGACCGGCCATGGCCGGCGGGCATGCTGTTGTCTTGGTTCATACGCATCCTGGTGAGGAAGTCTTGTTGCAAGTATCGGGCATTGGGGAGGTCATTCCCCCCGATCATGCCCTGAAGCGTCCTTCGGTACAGGGAGATCCCGGGTCAGGTCTTGCGGAACTTCGGGCTCCGGCGTGGCCTGCATGAAAGAGGCAATCATCGCGCGAAGGGCATCCAGGCCCTCGCCCCCGGCCGCGCTGACAAAAATGCGGGGCAAGCGCTGGCCGCCATGCTCGCCGCCCAGACGGGGCAGCCAGTCCTGCAATTCACGGGGCCGCTGGTTGGATTCCAGCAGATCCAGCTTGTTGTAGACCAGGATCTGGGGAATGTGCTGCCCACCGATTTCCGCCAGCACCCGCTCCACTTCTTCCATCTGCTCGGTCAGCACCGGGCTGGCGGCGTCCACCACATGCAGCAGCAGGTCGGCATCGGCCGCCTCCTGCAGCGTGGCCTTGAAGGCCTCCACCAGCTTGTGCGGCAGGTCGCGGATGAAGCCCACCGTGTCGGACAACGAGACACTGCTGCCCGCCTCTTCGAGGTAGAGCGAGCGGGTGGTGGTGTCCAGCGTTGCAAACAGCTGGTTGGCGGCGTAGGTACGGGCCTTCGTCAGGGCATTAAACAGCGTGCTCTTGCCCGCATTGGTGTAACCGACCAGGGACACCCGGAACACCCCGTTGCGGGCGCGTGCGCGGCGCTGGGTGCTGCGCTGGCGCTCCACCTTCTTCAGGCGTTCCTTGATGGTCTTGATCCGGTCGTCGATCATGCGACGGTCCAGCTCGATCTGGCGTTCGCCAGGGCCGCCACGCATCCCGATACCGCCGCTTTGCCGCTCCAGGTGGCTCCAGCGGCGCACCAGCCGGGTGGCCAGGTATTGCAGCCGCGCCAGTTCGACCTGCAGCTTCCCCTCGAAGCTCTGGGCGCGGGCGGCGAAGATTTCCAGGATGAGCGCCGTCCGGTCCGCCACCGGCACGCCAAGATGACGTTCCAGGTTGCGTTGCTGGGCGGGAGAGATGGCTTGGTCGAACAGCACGGTGTGGGCCCCATGGGCCTGCACCATCAGCTTGATTTCGTCCGCTTTGCCGGAACCGACAAACAGCGCGGCGTCTGGCGCCTTGCGCTTGGCCACGATGCGGGCCACGGGGGTGTCGCCAGCGGATTCCGCCAGCAGAGCGAGTTCGTCGAGGGTGGGATCGAAGGCCTCACCGCGGCCCAGGTCCACGCCCACCAAAATGGCGCGCGCCGCCTCGGGGGGCGGCGACTGATGAGTGGGATCTTGGCTGTTCAAGATAGATGAATGACGGGCCTCGTCCGGACGTCGTTGAAAAGCACATGCACCGAATTGCGCATGTTCACCCTAGATGGGGGCGCTCGGCGTCCAATCAAGGCCCGGGTCTGGAGGCGGGTCTGGACGAACCTCATGAGGCTCCTCCAGACGTTCCTCGAGACGCGCCTCAAGTCGGGACTTGAAGCGGTCGGGATCAGTTGGCTTCGCCGCCGTCACCGGCGTGGAAGTTCACGGCGCGGCCCGGCACCACGGTCGAGATGGCATGCTTGTAGACCATCTGCGTGACCGTATTGCGCAGCAGCACCACGTATTGGTCAAAGGACTCAATGTGGCCTTGCAGCTTGATACCGTTGACCAAATAGATGGACACCGGCACGTGCTCCTTGCGCAGCAGGTTCAGGAAGGGGTCTTGCAAGAGTTGTCCTTTGTTGCTCACGATATGCTCCGTGTTGTGAGGGAGAGAGAAGGTGTTGGAACCCGGACCTTATCACAGCCCCGGGTTTCCCCGGACCGCAGGTGCATCAGGTTTCGTCGGCAAACGGGTTCTTGGACGAGCGCATCTCGATGCGCAGCGGTGTCCCGATCAGCTTGTAATGATCGCGGATCCGGCCCTCGAGGTAACGCTTGTAGACCTCGCTGACATGCTCCAGCGAGTTGCCATGGATCACCACGATCGGGGGGTTCATTCCCCCTTGGTGGGCATATCGCAGCTTGGGCCGGAAAGTGCCGGCCCGCTTGGGTTGCTGGTGCTCGACCGCCTCATGGACCAGGCGTGTCAGCACCGGTGTGGTCATCTTGCGGTAGGCCGATGAATAGGCGTCCGCCAGCGACTTCCACAACGGGCCCAGGCCCTGCCGCTTGAGCGCCGAGATGTGCAGGATGGGAGCGAAACGCAGGAAGCCCAGACGGGTCTGGATCTGTCGCTCCAGGGTTTCGCGCTGGTAGCTGTCCACCGCGTCCCATTTGTTGATGGCCACCACCACCGCGCGGCCGCTTTCCAGGATGTAGCCGGCAATGTGGGCGTCCTGGTCGGACACGCCCTGGGTGGCGTCAATCAGCAGCAGCACAACGTTCGCGTCGGCGATGGCCTGCAGCGTCTTGACCACCGAGAATTTTTCGATGGCCTCGAACACCCGGCCCTTGCGGCGCAGCCCGGCGGTATCGATCAGCTTGAACTTCTGGCCGTTGCGCTCGAAGTCCACGCTGATGGCGTCGCGGGTGGTACCGGGCATGTCAAACGCCACCAGGCGTTCTTCCCCCAGCCAGGTGTTGATCAGCGTGCTCTTGCCCACGTTGGGCCGGCCGGCCACCGCCAGGCGGATGACTTGCGGCTTGTCGGTCTCTTCCGGGTCGAACTCGTCGTCTTCCTCGGTCTCGAACCCTTCCAGCGCTGCTTCCAGCAGGCTGCGAATGCCCTGGCCGTGCGCGGCGGAGATGGGATGGGGTTCGCCCATGCCCAGCTCGTGGAATTCGGCCAGCAGCGGCGAGTCCTGCATGCCTTCGGCCTTGTTGACCGCAATCAGCACCCGCTTGTTGCACTGGCGCAGGTAGCGGGCAATGTCCTGGTCCTGACCGGAGAGGCCGTTGCGCACGTCCAGCACGAAGATGACGGTATCCGCCTCGGCCACGGCCTGGCGTGTCTGCTTGGCCATCTCCTTGACGATGCCGGTCGAGCTGTCCGGCTCGAAGCCGCCGGTATCGACGACGATGTACTCGCGATCGCCCAGGCGGCCGTCGCCGTAGTGGCGGTCGCGGGTGAGACCGGCGAAGTCCGCGACGATGGCGTCACGGCTTTTCGTCAGCCGGTTGAACAGCGTGGACTTGCCCACATTGGGGCGGCCCACCAGGGCGATCACTGGTTTCATCAATCAATCAATTCTGGCGCAGCGCGTAAAGCTTGCCGCTGCGGGTGGCGATCAGCACGACATCGCCCAGGCGCACCGGCGCTGCCGCCACGCCCGAGCTGTCGGTGGACAGACGCTGGATGGTCTGGCCCTTGTCGCGCGACAGGAAATGCACATACCCCTCGCTGTCGCCGAAGATGACCGACTTCTCGGTCACCAGCGGGGCGCTGAGTTTGCGGTTCAGGAACTGGTCCGACGTCCACAGCACATCGCCGGTGGGCGTGCCCCAGGCGCTGATGCGGTCGGATGCGTCGGCCGCGACGGTCATGGTGGCGTCGCTGCTCACCCCACGGGTGCCACCGATGCTGCGGGTCCAGATGGCGGAGCCACGTTCGGCGTTGATGCAACCGACGGCCGACTGGAAGGCTCGGGCGCAGAAGATGGCGTTGTCACGCCCCATCGGCCCCACCAGGTCGGCCAGACGCTCCACCTCGTTGGTGCCGCGCGGGTTGGAGATGGTGGCTTCCCACTGCAGCGTGCCGCGCAGCGGATCAACACCGGCCAGACGGGGACCCTGCCCCACCAGCAAGGTGTTTTGGTGGGCCGCGATCACGCCGGGTTGCTGCAGGGTGAGCGGCTCGCCAGGGCGGCGCAGTTCCCACAGCTTGCGGCCGTCCTGGGCATCATAGGCCTGCACCATGCGGTCCAGGGTGAGCACGAACACACGTTCACCGGCCACGAACGGCGAGGTGATCACCGGAACGGTCACGGTCTTGCGCCAGAGGATCTTGGCGCCTTCACTCACCACGAGTTCGTTGTCCCGGGTGACGGCGGCGGCAAAACGACCATCACTGCCCACACCGGCATTCAGGCCCTTGCCCATTTCCACGCGCCACAGCACGTTGCCGGTATCGGCAGCCAGGGCGGTGACCACGCCGTCACTGCCGGCCACCACGAACTGGTTGTTGACGGCGGCGACCGACAGCGGGAACTTCACGCTGTCCACCCGTGCTTCCCAAGCCACGCGTGCATTGAGCGCAGTGGTGAAGGTTTCCAGCGGCGCCGGCTTGGTGTCCTTGGAGCTGCTGAACAGCGAGCAGGCGCCCAGCACGGCGACCGCGCCAGCCACCACCACGGTGCGGATCAGCGGACGGAGGGCGGGAAACGAACGGCCCGTGCCGACAGAACGGACGCCGCCACTCATTGCACGGTCTCCTTGTCGGTCTCGACCGACACGCCCAGGCTGGCCAGCTTCATCTCCACCATGCGGCGGTAGTCCAGCTGCTTGTCGAGGCCGTCATAGGCCTTCTTGAATTCGGTCTTGGCCTGGTCCGGCTTGTTCTGCAGCAAGGCGATGTCACCGCGACGGTCCGCCACCAGCGGGGCGAAGTCAGCGCCCTTCACGCCTTCCAGCGTCTTGGCGGCTTCGTCGTACTGCTTGGCATCCATCTGCAGGGCGGCCAGGCGCAGGCGGGCCAGGTCGGCATACGACGGCTCGGCGGCATTGGCGGCGGCCCAGTTCAGCGAAGCCTTGGCTTCATCGACCTTGCCTTTGTCCAGTTGCAGCTTGGCGGTCAGCAGCGCTCCCTGCGCTGCATAAGCGGTGGAGGCATAACCCTTCTGCAGCTGGGCCCACAGACCCTGGCCGCCATTGAGGTCGCCGCTTTTCACCGCGCGCTCCAGCTGCGTGAACAGCACCGACGCCTCCGCAGCCTTGTTGCGCTGGAGGATATTCCAGCCCGTCCAGCCGGCGTAACCCAGCAGGCACAGGGTCAGCACCCACACAATCGGATTGCCCCAGCGCTTCCAGAACGCCTTGAGCTGCTCCAACTGTTCCTGTTCTTCGAGATCGAGATGAGACGCCATGAGAGAGAAAGGGTCGGTTGAGTGTGCAAAAGCCGCGATTATGCGGTGCGGAGTTCGCCTGCCCAGTCGGCGATTTGGTAAAGCGACCGGGTGACCTGCTCGCCGCCTTCGGCGCGCAGCGGCTTGACCGACACCTCGCCGCGGGCGAGTTCGTCCTGGCCAAAGATGAGCGCATAGCGGGCGCCGGAGCCGTCCGCCTTCTTGAATTGGGACTTCATGCTGCCCTGGCCGGGGTGCATCACCACCGACACACCGGCAGCACGCAGGGCCTCCAGCGCCACCAGCACCTGCGGCAGGCCTTCGGCCGAGGGGATGATGGCGTAGGCGTCCGGGGCCGGCGGAGGCGGCAGCGTGCCCACCTCTTCCAGCAGCAGCAGCATGCGTTCCATGCCCATGCCAAAACCCACCGCCGGGGAGGCCTTGCCGCCCAGTTGCTCAATCAGGTAGTCATAACGGCCGCCGCCGCAGATGGTGCCCTGCGAACCCAGACGAGTGGTCACCCATTCGAAGACGGTGAGGTTGTAGTAGTCCAGCCCGCGGACCAGGCGCGGATTGATGCGGTAGGCCACACCGGCCGCGTCCAGGATGGCACGCACGCCGTTGAAATGCGCCAGCGAGGCCTCACCCAGGAAGTCCAGCAGACGCGGCGCCTGGTTGGCCATGTCCTGCAGCGCCGGATTCTTGGTGTCCAGCACCCGCAACGGATTGCTGTGCAGGCGGCGCTTGCCGTCCTCGTCCAGCAGGTCCTCGTGCTGCTCCAGATAAGCGATCAGCGCTTCGCGGTGGGCGCGGCGTTCGTCCGGCTGGCCCAGGCAGTTGAGCTCCAGCTCGAAGTGCTCCCCCTGCACCAGGCCGAGTTCACGCAGCAGGCGGCTGCCCATCAGGATGACTTCCGCGTCCACGTCCGGGCCGGAAAAGCCCAGGGCTTCCACGCCCATCTGGTGGAACTGGCGGTAACGGCCCTTCTGCGGCTTTTCGCGGCGGAACATCGGGCCGAAGTAGTACAGACGGCGGCCGGAGTCGCGCAGGAACGAGTGCTCCATCATCGCCCGCACCACGCCGGCGGTCATCTCCGGACGCAGCGCCAGATGCTCGGCCTGGCCGTTCTTGTCGGCACGGTCTTCGAAGGCATACATCTCCTTCTCGACGATGTCGGTCACCTCACCAATGCCACGCACGAACAGCGCGGTCGGTTCAACGATAGGAGTGCGGACATTCTGGTAGCCATACCGCTGCAGCACACCGCGCATCAGGCCTTCCAGCCATTCCCAGCGCGCCGATTCCGGCGGCAGGATGTCATTCATGCCCTTGACGGCTTGCAAGGGCGGGAGCTTCTTCACGTCTGTCATGTCGGATGCGGCCTCACTGGCCGCCGAAACGTTTTTCAATGTAGTTCTCGACCAGGGCGTGGAATTCATTGGCGATGTTGTCACCACGCAGGGTGAGCGCCTTCTGGCCATCGATGAACACTGGCGCAGCCGGGGCCTCACCGGTGCCGGGCAGGCTGATGCCGATGTCGGCATGCTTGCTCTCGCCGGGCCCGTTGACGATGCATCCCATCACCGCCACCTTCATGTTCTCGACGCCCGCGTACTTGGTGCGCCAGATGGGCATCTGGGCGCGCAGGAAGTCGTCGATCTGCTTGGCCAGCTCCTGGAACGTGGTGCTGGTGGTGCGGCCACAGCCCGGGCAGGCGGTGACGCTGGGGTTGAAGGCACGCAGACCCAGCGATTGCAGGATCTCCAGAGCCACCACCACCTCCTGCGTACGGGACTCCCCCGGCTGCGGCGTCAGCGACACGCGAATGGTGTCACCGATGCCTTCCTGCAGCAGCACCGACAGCGCGGCCGCCGAAGCCACCGTGCCCTTGGTGCCCATGCCGGCTTCGGTCAGGCCCAGGTGCAGGGCGTAGTCGCAGCGACGGGACAGGGCGCGGTAGACCGAGATCAGGTCCTGCACACCGCTGACCTTGCAGCTGATGATGATGTTGTCGGGGTTCATGCCCAGTTCACGGGCATAAGTGGCCGAGCTCAGCGCCGACTGGATCAGCGCCTGGTACATGACCTGCTTGCCGTCCCAGGGTTGGGCGCGGCGGGCGTTCTCGTCCATCATCTGGGCCAGCAGTTCCTGGTCCAGGCTGCCCCAGTTCACGCCGATGCGCACGACCTTGTCGTATTGAACCGCCGCCTCGATCATCTGGGCGAACTGGCGGTCCTTCTTGTCGCCCTTGCCCACGTTGCCAGGGTTGATGCGGTATTTGCTCAGTGCCTGGGCCATGGCCGGATGCTCGGTGAGCAGCCGGTGGCCGTTGTAGTGGAAGTCGCCGACCAGGGGAACATGGATGCCCATGCGGTCGAGCTGGTCGCGAATGTGCGGCACGGCGTCAGCCGCTTCCGGCGTGTTGACGGTGATGCGCACCAGCTCGGAACCGGCCACGGCCAGTTCCTTGATCTGGATGGCGGTTTCGATGACGTCCACCGTGTCAGTGTTGGTCATCGACTGCACACGCACCGGCGCATCGCCACCGATCGTCACCTCATGGTCGCCCCAGCGCACCCGTGCCTGGCGGGTAAGGCGTGCGGCAGGCGCGGCTGCTGCGATCAGGTCGTTGTCGGGGTGGAGGTCCGAAGTGGGGGCAATGCGAGCTTGGTCCATGGTCATGCAGGTCGGGTTGGGAGGGCATCTGGAGCAGCGGCCTCCCCTGCCCTCATCAGTTCAATTCCAGTCGCGCCACGTTGTCACGGGCACGCGAGGCCAGATCCACGGGCTTGCCCCGGAAGACCAGCTCAGTGCCGGAAACATTGCCAACGCGCAGTTTGAGAGGTGCCGTCCCGTTCAGGTCCACCTGCTCGCCGCTGCGCAGCAGGCGCGACAGCAGGGACTGGCCGTGGCTGTCGACCACTTCCACCCAGGTGTCGGCGGTGGCGCGCACGCGCAGCAGGCCGGCACCGGCCGGTGTGGCCGCCGCCGGGTTGGTGGCCGGGGCCGTTGCGGTGGCCGGCGGTGGGGTGGTGGCGGGCAGTGTGGCGGGAGTTGTGGCCGACGTTGTGGCTGGGGAAGCCGTGGGAGCGGGAGATACGCTGCCAGGCGCAGCCGCCCCCTGCGACGACGGAGATTGGGGGGTGGTTGGCGAGGTGTTTGCAACCACAGTTTGAGCACTCGCCGGGCCGGACGTTGTCTGAGCCGTCGTCGCCTGGGTGCCCGATGTGCCCGCAGTGCCGCCGATCACCGACGCCGTTTCGCTCACCATCGGTGCGGAAGCAGGCACGGTGGGCGCTTCCACCTGCAGCGGCTCGGTGGTCGTCCCAGGCTGGGCAGTCGTTTCGGGCTCGCGGTGGAATCGACGGGTCACGTCTTCCACCATGCTCGTGGGCACCAGATAGACCGCCAGAGCCGCCACCAGCAGCGCGGCGCCACCCAGCAGCACGGGGCTCTTCAGCAGCGCCAGCGACACGAGGGGCTCCTGACTGGATGCACGCTCACGGAACGGCTGGTTCAGCCCCGGCGTCACGCGGTCCAGCGAGGCTTCGTTGCCACCACGCGGCAGCATCGCCAGCACCGGTTCGGCATCGATCTTGAGGACACGGCACATCGACCGGGCCAGGGCACGGGCGAAAGTGGCGTCCGGCAGTTCCTTGTAGCGGTCGCCCTCCAGCGCCTCCAGCTTGGACTGCGGCACCTTCAGCGTGGCTGCCAGCGCCGCAATGTGCAGTCCGCGGGCCTCGCGGGCGCGGCGCAGCGCCGCCCCCGCCGTGACCTCGGACGAGATCGCGGCGTCCAGCGCCGCGGGCGCCTCATCGGCCGCCGTGGATGTCATGCGATGTCCCTCATTCATCGAATCGACCATTGTTCAAGGCCTGTGTCTCGGGCGCTTGCGGATATTTGCTCCGCATCTGCTTGCCGAGGTCCTCCA
The DNA here is from genome assembly GCF_026625885.1 of Roseateles sp. SL47. Taxonomy (NCBI): domain Bacteria; kingdom Pseudomonadati; phylum Pseudomonadota; class Betaproteobacteria; order Burkholderiales; family Sphaerotilaceae; genus Roseateles; species Roseateles sp. SL47. Next base: position 5,786,290 of record NZ_CP113068.1, read on the forward strand.
TATTCGCCATGTTGCCTGCCCGGCGTTCGATCCGCAGTTCCAGCCACAGGCTGGACGCGTTGATCTGTTCAGGATTGTTGTTGACCCGGCGAGCGTAGAAACGCGCGCGTTCGTAGTCGCCCTGGCGATACAGCACTTCACCCAGGTTCACGGCCACGGTGGGGTTGCCCGGCTCGAATTCAAAGGCCTTCAGCAGATGCTGCTGGGCATTGGGCAGTTGCCCGGCACGGGCATCACAGACGCCCCAGGCCAGCAGGGTGCGGCCCGGTGTGCGGTATTGGGGGACGGCCAGGGCCGCTTCAAACTGGCGGCTGGCTTCGGCATAACGCTGGCGCTGGCACAGGAACCAGCCGTAGTTGTGCATCAGGTCGGCATCCGGGCGACCCGTGGCCAGGCCCTTCTTGAAGCCGTCTTCGGCCGCTTCATAGTCGCCCATGGCGGCGTAGATCAGGCTGCGCAGGCTGACAGCACCCGCCACATCCGGCTTGATGGCCTGGGCCTGCTTCAGCTCGTCCAGCGCCGTTTCATATTGACCCCGGCCCAGGTAAGCCGACGCCAGCTCCATGCGCACCGCCGCACGCCGGTCGGCATCCGTCGAGTCGCTGGCCGTCTTTGGCTCCTGACGCGTGGGTGCGCTGGGCGTGCCGCAGCCTGGCAACAGCGCGCCAACCATCAGCGCAACGGACAGGATGCGGGCCGTACGGCGGGCGTGCAGGAAGCCAGGCGTCAAAGTGGTCATGGGCGGGGGATGATCGGGGGTTGAGAGCTGGGACCGGTCGAGGCACCCGAGGCTGGCGCGGGCACCGTGGCGGATCCTGCCGCGCCACGATGCACCACCACCGGCGCCCTCACCATCCGCAGATGAGCGCGGGTGCGATCCTGGACTTCACCGGCCAACTGGCCACACGCGGCATCGATGTCATCGCCCCGGGTCTTGCGGACCGTGGTGACGATGCCCGATTGAATGAGCAGGTCGGCAAACGCCTTGACTCGCTCATTGCTGCTGCGCTTGAGGCCGGACGCCGGGAAGGGATTAAACGGAATGAGGTTGATCTTGCAGGGCACCTTGCCCTTGAGCAGATGAATCAGCTCACGCGCCTGCTCCGGCGAGTCATTCACATGGTCGAGCATGCAGTACTCGAAGGTGATGAAGTCGCGAGGGGCGGATTCGAGATAGCGATTGCAGCTGTCCAGCAGCTCGGCAATCGGGTACTTGCGGTTCAGCGGAACAAGCTGGTCACGCAGCGGGTCGGTCGGCGCATGCAGGGACACGGCCAGCGCCACCGGCACATCCTCGCGCAGGCGGTCGATCATCGGCACCACGCCGGAGGTCGACACCGTCACACGACGGCGCGACAGACCATAGCCATGGTCGTCCAGCATGACCCGCAGGGCCGGCACCAGCGCGCCGTAGTTCTGCAGGGGTTCGCCCATGCCCATCATCACCACATTGGAGATGATGCGTTCGTCCTTGCCCAGACGCTGGCGCAGGCTGTGCTCGGCATGCCAGAGCTGGGCCAGGATTTCCCAAGTCTCGAGATTGCGGCTGAAGCCCTGATGGCCGGTGGAGCAGAAACGGCAGCCCACGGCGCAACCGGCCTGGCTGGAAATGCACAGGGTGGCCCGGTCATCCTCGGGGATGTAGACCGCTTCCACCGCATTGCCCTGGCCGACATCGAACAACCACTTGATGGTGCCGTCGGCCGAGACATGTTCGGAGATCACCGGCAGGCCGGTGATGAGGGCGCGCCCGGCCAGCTTGTCCCGCAGGGACTTGGCCAGGTCGGACATCTGCGAGAAGTCCGAGGCGCCCTTTTGATGAATCCACCGGAACAGCTGGGTCGCGCGAAAACGCTTCTCCCCCAGCTGATCGCAGTACGCGGCCAGGCCTTGCAGATCGAATCCGAGCAGGTTGACCGCGTCCATGGTGGTGACCTCTTTCTCTCTATGGCCTCCTGGCCCAGAGTCCAGAGGCAATTGCCATTAACGGCTGTAGACGTTCATGCCGGGGAAGAAGAACGCCACTTCCTGGGCGGCGGTTTCCGCAGCGTCGGAACCGTGCACGGCGTTGGCGTCGATGCTGTCGGCGAAGTCAGCACGGATGGTGCCCTTCTCGGCCTTCTTCGGGTCGGTGGCGCCCATCAGGTCGCGGTGCTTCAGGATGGCGTTTTCGCCTTCCAGCACCTGGATGATGACGGGACCGGAGATCATGAAGGTGACCAGGTCGTTGAAGAAGGGACGTGCCTTGTGCACGGCGTAGAAGGCCTCAGCCTCGCCACGCGACAGGTGCACCATCTTGGCGGCCACAATCTTCAGACCAGCGCCTTCGAAGCGGGCGTAGATCTGGCCGATGACGTTCTTCGCCACGGCATCGGGCTTGATGATGGACAGGGTGCGTTCGATGGCCATAGTTTTTCCTTGAAATCGTGGGCTTGGCAAAGCCCGGGATTGTAATGCGTGAAGTCAAGCCCCCGGTGACAGCAGGATGTCGGGGGCCTGGAGGGGTTTCAGCGACGGCCGCGACCGCCGCCGCCTCCTCCGCCTCCGCCGCCGCCCCCACCACCGCCACCCCCGCGACGACCGCCACGATTGTTTCGGTTAATGAAAGCGTCGGCGCCGATATAGCCGATCGATGTCTTCATCGGGTCGGGCTGACGTTCGCCACTCGGGCCGCGCGGGTTGCCGCGCCCCTGGTTGTGCTGGCTCGGATCGCTGCCGCCCCGACCAAAACCGGCCGGAATGCCGCGCTTGCCACTGGTGGCAAACCGGCGGTCGAAGGTCTGTTCCAGCGGATTGATGTGGCGAGGAATGAAGTCGTCGTCATCCTCTTCCCGACGCGGACGGTCGCGATCACGCTCGCGTTCGCGCTCCTGCTGCGGGCGCTGCTGGTGCTGGGTGCGCTGCTCCTGCTGGCGCTGGTCACCACGGTCAGGGCGATCCGGGCGATCCGGTCGATCGGGGCGCTCATAGCGGTCCTGACGATCCGGACGGTCCTGCCGATCCTGACGATCCGGCCGATCCGGACGCTCCATGCGCGGCTCGGGACGGCTCGGGCGGGGCCCGCCGTTGCCACCGCCGCGACGGCGCTTGGCATTGCGGTCACCTCGATCGCCACGATCCCCACGGTCGGAACGCTCATGCTGCACATGGCCGGCCAGCTGGCGGATGATGCGGACATCGGCATCACCGAGTTCCACATACACACCACGACGCAGGCCTCGCGGCAGCACCACGGTGCCGTAGCGGATACGGATCAGGCGGCTGACAGCCAGCCCCACCGTCTCGAACAACTTGCGCACTTCGCGGTTGCGACCTTCGGTGATGACCACGCGGTACCAGCGGTTCACGCCTTCGCCACCGCCATCCACGATGCTCTTGAAGCTGGCCTGCTGGCCATCCACGTCCACACCGGTCAGCAGCGTGTTCTTCTGCTCGTTGCTGAGGGAACCCAGCACACGCACCGCATATTCGCGTTCCACGCCAAAGCGCGGATGCATCAGCTGATTGGCCAGCTCACCGGAATTGGTGAACAGCAGCAGGCCTTCGGTGTTCAGGTCCAGACGGCCGACCGATTGCCACTTGCCCTGCGGCAGGCGCGGCAGGTTGCGGAACACCGTCGGACGACCTTCCGGGTCGTTGAAGGTGACCACTTCGCCCACCGGCTTGTGATAGGCCAGGATACGGGGCGCTGCCGGCGCGATGCGCACCTTGATCGGCTTGCCGGCCACGGCCACACGGTCGCCGTAGGAGATGCGCTGGCCCACATGCGCCACTTCTCCGTTCACGGTGATCTGGCCCTTGGCAATCATGTCCTCGATGTCGCGGCGCGAACCGACACCGGCCTGGGCCAGCACCTTTTGCAGCTTGGGCGCATCGGGTTCGGGAGCGAGCACGCGCTTGGCCGGGGCATCGGCGCCAGCATCGCCGTCCTGATCGGCGGCGGCTTCGATGTCATCGGCTTCGATGTCCGCAGCGTCGGCCAGGTCATCGTCGCCGTCGACATCTTCGTCGAAGGCGCCCGACAGCAGGTCGTCGAAGCGGGCCTGGGCCAGCGCCTGGAGTTCGGCAGGGTCCGCCGCCGGAACACCAGCCCCCTGTTCGGCGGACGCTTCCGCACCCGGGGCGCCTGCACCGTCCACACGGGCCGGCTGGCCCTCTGCCACACCATCGCGTGCCTCACGGCCGTCGCGATTGCGACCGCGTCCACGGCGATTGCGTCCCTGGCGGGGGCCACGGTCACCGTCCTCACCGTCTTCGCCGGAGGCAGCGCCTTCAGCGCCCAGCACCGGCTCGGGAATCACTTCTTCGCCCAGTGTGAACCGGGGGCCGGAGGTGCCCGCCACGGGGGCCGCCGCAGGGGCCAGTTCGGCTTGCGGTGCGGTTGGTGAGGCCCTCTGCGGCGCCGCGTGCGCAGAAACCGGCACTGCAGTCACCGGCGTCTCTGCGGCGGCGTCAGCCGCCTCGGCACTGTCGGCCGCCTTGGCGCGGGTCCGGCGCTTGGGCTTGGCGGGAGCCTCAGCCTCGGCGGCAGGTGCCTCCCCTGCGGAGGCCTCAGCAGCCGGCGGTGCCGCGGCTTCGGACGTGTCCGAAGTGGCGGCCGCCTTGCGCCGCGTGCGGGGCTTGGGAGCGTCTTGCGTCGCAGGCGCTGCAGCATCCGCCGTGGCGGCAGCGTCTGCAGTTGCAGCGGCGGCCGTCTTGCGAGTGCGCTTGGGGCGCACAGGCGCGTCAGCGGGCGCGTCCGACGAGGCTGCGGTCAGCGTGTCGGGCTTGGTGTCGTCAATATCGTTTGAATTCATGTGTCGGCTTGCACCTTGTCAGCGGTGGACACGGCCCCTCACGGGGCACTCTTATCAGCCACGGGGTTGACCGTCCCGGGCGGTTGTTCGTCAATCGGCTCGCGTTCGGCGGCCGTCGGTTCTTCGGCTTCGTCAGCCACGGAGGTCGCTGCGGAGGCCGGCGGGGCCATCTCTGTGCTGGCGGGGTCGTCGCCCGTCAGCGGCAGGGTCGAGCGCCTGTCATCGTTGTTGCCAGTGGCATCAACAGGGGCATCGCGCTCGGCCCGGGTTGGGTGCTCGGAGTCCGGATCGGTCTCGTCGCTGTTGTGATTCGCCTCGGCTTCAGCTTCGGCACCTGGGTTGGTCGGGGGTTCGCCACTTGTTTCGGTCCCCATCATGGCCGAATCTGCAGCGTCGGCGTCAGCATCCACTTCCACTTCGGAGTCCTCATCATTCGAGGCATCCATCGAAGCACCGACCGAAGCGGCCACTGAATCGGCAAATGCAGCAAACGCAGCGGCCGACAATCCTCCCGGAGGAGGTGGCGGCACCGGCTTGGCCACCTTGATGGGCAAGACCTGCGCCTTGCGCACCCCTTCGGACGCATTGTGCTCCTCAACTGGCGCCTGGGCCTGCGGTTCAGACAGGCTGATGTCCTGACTTGTGGTCGGGATGTCGGCCTGGCCTGCCGTAGAAACAGATTCGGACTCGGACTCGGATACCGATACCTTTTCTGAAAGCGTTTCCGATAGCGATTCCGATAGCATTTCGGCCACCGATTCGGATACAGATTCCGGCGCCGACCCCACGTCCTCTGCCGAAGACTCCATGGGCCCCACCGAACCTGTGGGGTCCACCGACCCCGTCGGATGTTCCGGGTCGGCCTGCGCTGGAGGATCCACCTCCACCACATCCGGCGGCGGCGGCTCATCCAGCAGCGACCCCTGCAAGGTGCCAGGGATCGGCGTCGGGTCGCCACCCTGGATCAAGGCCGGCAACTGTTCCAGGCTGGTCAGGCCCAGGTCATCCAAAAACTGCCGGGTGGTGGCATAAAGCGCAGGCCGACCTGGCGCTTCCCGATGACCGATGACCTCGATCCAGTTGCGATCTTCCAGCTGCTTGATGATGGGCGTGGCCACCACCACGCCGCGAATGTCTTCGATATCGCCACGCGTTACCGGTTGACGGTAGGCGATGATGGCCAAAGTCTCCAGCACCGCGCGTGAGTATTTGGGCGGCTTTTCCGGGTTCAGCCGATCCAGATGTTCACGCAGCTCCGGCCGGCTCTGGAAACGCCAACCCGAGGCCAGGGCCACCAATTCAACGCCCCGCCCTTCCCACTCCCGCAGCAAATCGTCCAGCAGCGAGCGAATGCTGTCGGCATTGAGCTCCTCTGCAAACAGCGAGCGCATGTCGCGCAGCGTCAGCGGCGCCTGCGCACACAACAACGCCGTCTCCAGGACGCGCTTGGCCTCCAGCGTGTTCATGTGCAGCCACTCATGCAGCCGGCCCGAGAGCCGGTCAGGTCTGTGTCGTTCGCCATCTTGGGCGTCGGCAGCGGCAACAGCCGTGCCGAACCAGTTCGATCTGCTTGTGCTTGGGATCTTGGGGTACCGCCGGGTGGGGCGGAACGGGGGCGGAGGGGTCAGCGGGGACGGGCCCGGTGACATGCTCCGCCTGGCGCTACGCCCGGGATACAACTTCAAGCCCGCAGCGGTCTGGCGCAAATTCTGGGGTCATTGTAGCGCCAGTCTCGCCACCCGCTTCAAAACACCGGCTCGGACAAACCCGCGACCTCCCACGCAGCGGCCATTTCGCACGGCAGCGGCGCCTGAAAGCGCACCGGCTCGCCGGTGATCGGGTGGTCAAAGCCCAGCCGAGCCGCATGCAGGGCCTGCCGTTCCAGCCCGAGGGCCGGGGCGCCACCATACAGGGCGTCCGACACCAGCGCATGGCCCTTGTGCGCCGCATGCACCCGGATCTGGTGGGTGCGGCCGCTATGCAACACACAGTGCAAGGCCGACATCGTGCGCGAGAGGCCGCGCGCATCCTGCCACTGGGCTTCGGCCAGCAGATGGAAATCCGTTCGCGCCGGCTTGCCGCCGCCCACCACCGCCATGCGCGTGCGGGATTGCGGGTCACGGCCGATGGGCGCCTCCACCGTCCAGGTCTCAGGTGTTCGGCCATGGGCCAGCGCCAGATATTCCCGATGCACGTCCCGCGCGGCAATCATGCGCACCAGCGCGGTCACCGCTGGCAAGGTCTTGCCCACCACCATCAGGCCGGAGGTGTCCTTGTCGAGCCGGTGAACAATGCCGGCACGCGGCAGCGTGGCCGCGCCGGGATGATGCGCCAGCAGACCATTCATCAACGTCCCGGACCAGTTGCCCGCCGCCGGATGGACCACCAGCCCCGCGGGCTTGTTCACCACCAGCAGATGGTCGTCCTCATGCAGGATGTCCAGCCGCATCGACTCCGGGCGGAAGGCCAGCGCCTCTTCGGTCGGCAGCAGTTCCAAGACCAGATGCTGGCCCAATCGCGGCTTGCGGGACGCCTGGCTCACCACGGCGCCATCCAGCGTGACACAGCCCCGGTCGATCAGGCCCTGCAGATGGCTGCGCGAGAACTCCGGCGCGAGTTGCACCAGCCATTTGTCCAGGCGTTGCGCGATCTCTTGCGGCCCCGCTTCGGCCTCCCGGCGCTCCGGGGCTTCCAGCCCAACGTCCTGGGCATCTTCCAGCATTTCTTCCGGGGCAGTCCCTGGGGTCGTTCCCTCAGGGTAAAGCAGGCCCCCAGGGGCCGGGGTCGGGCCGACCTGAACCATATAATCAAAGCTCCAAATTCAGATAGGGGCGGCGTTTTCGCCTGCCCACGGGACCCATGATGGAAATTTCGGTGATGCGCACGCTGCGCACCTCCTGGCCCGCCTCCTGGCGTGTTTGGGCACTCGCCTCAGCAGTATCCGCCGTGATGGGCCTGGCCGCCTGCTCCTCCACACCGAAGGACGATCCGAATTCCCAGGCCAACCTCGAGAAATTGTACGAGGAGGCCAAGGAAGACATGATGAGCGGCAGTTACGACCGCGCCATCAAGACCCTGGAACGGATCGAAGGTCGCGCCGCAGGCACCACGCTCGGCCAGCAGGCCCAGCTGGATCTGGCCTGGGCCAACTACAAGAGCGGCGAGCGGGTGCAGGCCGTGGCCGTGCTGGACCGCTTCATCAAGCTCAACCCCTCCAGCGCCGCGCTGGACTATGCGCTCTACATGAAGGGCCTGGTCAACTTCAACGACGACCTGGGTCTGTTCGGCCGCATCGCCCGCCAGGACATCAGCGAACGTGACCAGCAGGCCGCCCGCGACTCCATGCAGGCGTTCAAGCAGTTGGTGGAGCAGTTCCCCGACTCCAAATACGCTCCGGATGCCCGCACCCGCATCGACTACATCACCAACAGCCTGGCGGCTTATGAAGTGCATGTGGCGCGTTACTACTACAACCGGGGCGCCTATCTGGCCGCTGCCAACCGCGCCCAGGCGGCGCTGCTGGAATTCCAGAACGCTCCGGCGCTGGAAGAAGCGCTGTATCTGATGGTGCGCAGCTATGACAAGCTGGGCCTCAATCAACTCCGGGACGACTCGGAGCGTGTGCTGAAGTCCAGCTTCCCGGACAGCGGCTACCTGAATGGGGTGGTCCGCAAAGAGAAGCCGTGGTGGCAGGTCTGGTGATCCGGGTCTGGTGATCCGGGTCTTTTGACCCGAGTCCGTTGACCCGAGTCCGTTGACCCAGGGCTGGTGACCCGGTTCTGTTGTGTTGAGCCGTTTCCATTGACCCGGCTCTGTTGACCCGGCTCTGTTGGCCCGGTTCGGTTGGCCCGGTTCGGTTGCCTCCCATCAGGCGCCCGCCCTCCGGCGCTGACAGCGAAGCTGCCGCGTCTGAGACGTGTCAGCCCTGGTGGTCCTGCGCCAGCAGCGCCAACCACGCCTGCGCCTCGGCCTCGCCAGCCACCTGGGTCATCGGCGGCAGGGCCTCTCGCAGGCGGCGCCCGTAATGGCTGCCCGCCAGCCGCGGGTCACACACCACCAGCAGCCCACGATCCGACTCGGTGCGGATCAGCCGTCCGGCCCCCTGCTTCAAGGCGATGGCCGCTTCAGCCACGAAGTACTCGGTAAAGGCATTGCGCCCCTCCGCTTCCAGCCGCTGCACCCGCGCCTCGACCAGCGGATCGTTCGGTGGTGGAAAGGGCAGCTTGTCGATCACGACGCATTGCAGCGCTTCACCGGGCACGTCGATGCCCTCCCAGAAGCTGGCAGACCCCACCAGCACCGACGCAGGTTGATCCACGAACTGCTGCAGCAGTTGCCGCTTGGGAGCCGAGCCCTGCACCAGCACCTCGATCCGTTGCCCCCCCACCTCGAACCGCTCCCGCAGCACATCGGCCACGGTGTGCAGTTGCCGCAGGGTGGTGGTGAGGATGAAGGTGCGTCCGCCCAGGCACGCTGCCAGCCGTGCACCCAGCAGGCCCACGGATTCGCCATGGTCCGGCTCGGAAGGTTTGGGGAAATGGCGCGGCACATACAGCCGCGCATGCGCGGCATAGTCAAAGGGGCTGCCCACCCGCAGCGTGCGGGCGTCCTGCAGGCCAGCCGGCTCGGTGAACCAGCGCAGCGACTCGTCCTCTCCCAGGGTCGCCGAGGCGAAGATCCAGGCGCGTGGCGGTCCTTCCAGCTGCTCCTGCATCGCCTCCCGGATGTCCAGCGGCGACTCGACCAACCGCACATGCTGCACACCCACATCGACCCAGCGCACGGCTGAAGGGTCAGGGTCCCGAGCAAAGAGCTGCACCGCCTTGTAGAGCTCCACCGACCGTTCGTGCAGACGCGCCAGGTCGGGATCCATCTCCATCACGGATGCCATCGCGTCCACCGACAGCTCCAGGGCCTGCCCGGTCTGGGCCAGGGCTTCCAGCACCGCAGGCCGGCCGGCCACTTCGTTCCAGCGCAGCTTCAGCACACCACGCAGGTCACGATCGCCTGCGCAAGCCAGGCGCAGGGCACGCGCCGCGCGTTCCACACCGCCCGAGATCTCCTGCCATTCCTGCAAACCACGCGCATGCTGCAGCCCCTGCGCGAGCATGTCCCGCGCGAAGTCAAACAGCTGAGCGCTGCCCAGGTTGCGGCCCAGAAAGTTCAGCCCGGCTTCCGGCAGTTGATGGGCTTCGTCAAAGATCGCCACCTCCACGCCGGGCAGCAGTTCCGCCACGCCGCTGTCGCGCAGCACCATGTCGGCAAAAAACAGGTGATGGTTCACCACCAGCAGGTCGGCCTCCATGGCCTCGCGGCGGGCGCGCACCACATGGCAGTCCCGATAGGACGGGCAATCCGTCCCCAGGCAGTTGTCCCGCGTGGAGCTGACCAGCGGAATGATCGGTGAACGTTCGTCCAGTCCGTCAATCTCCGAGAAGTCACCGGACTGGGTTTGCATCGCCCAGCGTTCAATGCGTGCGAGCTGCGCCACCGCCCGTCGGTCGGGCAGTTCACCACTGTGGCGCGCCTGCTGCAGTCGGTGCAAGCAGAGGTAACTTCCTCTCCCCTTCAGCAACGCGCTGCGCAAGGGGAGCGAGAAGGTCTCCAGCAGCCGCGGCAGATCGCGCATGAAGAGCTGGTCCTGCAGGCTCTTGGTGGCCGTGCTCACCAAGGTGCGCCCGCCCGACAGCAGCGCGGGCACCAGATAAGCAAAGGTCTTGCCGACACCGGTCCCGGCTTCCACAACCAAGGTGTCCCGCCCGGCAATCGCCTGCGCCACCGCCAAGGCCATGCGCTGCTGAGGCTCGCGAGGGGCATAACCGCCGCTGGCGCGCGCCAGCGGGCCGCCGGCATCGAAGGCGGCCACCACCGCCTGCTCCAGCTCGCCGGGGCCCAATTCATCGGGCCTGGCGCGCGGAGTGGGCGTGTCAGCGGCGGGCGGGGGCGTCAGTGCGGAGTCCAAGCGGGTAGGTGCGCCAGTGGGTTTCAAGAACGGAGACAAAGCCTGTGCGGCGAGCCGTCGGCCTCTCCCGCTGGCAACTGCCGCCCGGGGGGCGCCGGCTCAGGCCGGTTCAGGGCAGGTCATGCGAGATGGTGCGAGGTCAGGCCGGTTCGTCCGGTTCGTTCTCCAGTTCCAGCCGGGCAATCTGGTCGCGCAGGGCCAGACGCTGCTTTTTGAGGCGGCGCAAGCTCAATTCGTCCACCGGGGTGCCGGCAGCCAACAGGTCAATGCGGCCGTCCAACTCCGCGTGTTCCATGCGGAGTTCGATCAGAAGTCTTGCTGGAGAGTGAAGTTGTTCATCCATGCGGGGGGAACCACTCGACCGGAAGGCCAAGCGCTCGGATTATAGTTTTGGGATATGAGCCGCACACCACAAGGCTATCGCCTGAGCGCCGCTACCGGCATCCATCGAGGCGACCGCCTTTATCAGCAAGATCAAGTCCAGGTCTTCGCCCACCCGCGTCAAAGCGGCTGGGTCCTGGGCATCGTCGCCGACGGGATGGGCGGCAAAAGCGGGGGCAGAAAGGCTGCGGATCAGGTCATTCTGACCGCCCAGCAGCTGTTCGAACGCTTCGTGCCGGATGAAGAGGATGAAATCGACCTGCTGCGGCAGATCGTGTCCGAAGCGCATCTGATGATCCGATTGACCGCCATTTCGGCGGAAGAAGAGCCGCACAGCACGCTCGCGGCGTTTCTGGTCACCGGTGCCCGCCGCTGCTTCTGGATTCACACCGGCGACTCGCGCATCTACCACTTCCGTGGCCCCAACATGGTGTCGCGGTCGCTGGACCAGTCCTATGTGCAGCGGCTGGTGGATGAAGGCCAGATCACCGAAGAAGAAGCCCAGGTGCATCCCCAGTCCAACCTGCTGACGGCCTGCCTGGGCACGGTGCAGGAGCCGACCCCGGTGGAGAAGGTGATCGAGCGCCTGGAAGTGGGCGACAGCCTGATGTGCTGCAGCGACGGCCTGTGGCACTACTTCACCCCCGCCGAACTCGGCACCGTGCTGCACAGCCTGCCGCCCCGGGATGGCGCGGAACTGCTGGTCAGCAAGGCCCGCCAGCGGGCCAAGGGCACTGGCGACAACCTGTCGCTGGCGGTGGTGCGGGTCGATCCGCTGGACTGAACGGCCTCAAGACCTCAAAGGGCCTCAGCGCGTCGGCAAGGACTGGATGTCCGACGCCGACGGCGTCGGCAGATGGGCCGGTTTCGGCTTTTTCGGGTCGGCCGGCTTGCTGGCCCGCTTCTCGGCCATTTCCTTGGCGCGACGCTGCTGTTCCTGCTGATCCGCCAGACGGTCCGCCGCCGCCTTGCGGCGCTCTGCGGCCTTGCGCTCGGCAGCCGCCTGTTGCCGCTGCAACTGCTTCTGATGTTCTTCGGGGTTCGCCCGGGGCGCGCGTGACGGCGGCAGCGCTGTCGACGGGGCCGGACGCGGCGACACCTTCACCGGTGCCGGGGCATGCGTGGAGGCTTCGGAGGCCGCCTCCTGGCCCTTGGCCATGACCCGCAGCCGCTGCGCGGCGGCGCGCTGCTGGCGCTCAAGGGCATTCACGTCCTTTTCCTGCGCCAGGATGGGCCGTAGCGCCTCGATGCGCCAGGTATGGGCCTGTTCCAGGCAGTCGGTCACCACAAAGCGGGAATGGCACTCCTTGACCTTGTCGTCATAGGCTTTTTGGACGGCCGCCCTCTTGGCATTGAGTTCCGCCCAGGTCTGCTGGTTGGCCACCGCCTGGGCGTCCTGCAGTTCGGCGGCGCTGGCTGCGCCCGCCGCCAGCATCCATCCCGCTCCCAGCCCGATGACCAGCACCGCCCGCACCGAGCACCGCCGCAGGCGGTCAATGGCCAAAGGAAGCGGAAAGGTGACGGGCGTCATGGTGCGAAGTGGAGTTCAGGTCAGCGAAGTATCGACGTCCCGACGCTCCAATGACAAATACTCTTGCGACTGCATTTCCTGCAGTCTTGACACAGTGCGCGGAAACTCGTGCGCGAGCGGGCCTTCGGTGTAGAGCGCTTCCGGCGGTACGGCTGCCGAAATCACCAGCTTGCACCGGCGGTCATACAGCACATCCACCAGCCAGGTGAAACGGCGGGCCTCGCTGGCGAGCTTGGGCGGCATTTCCGGCACGTTGGACAGGATGACGGTGTGGAACTGGGTGGCCAGCTCCAGATAGTCGTTCTGGGAGCGCGGGCCGCCGCAGAGCTGGCGGAAATCAAACCACACCACACCACCGGCCCGGCGACGGGCGCGCAGTTCCCGATGCTCGATGTGCAGCACCGGATCTTCCTCGCGCGCTTCCGCCAGGGATTCAAAGACAGCGGTGAGTGATTGCTCAGCCTTGTCGTTCAACGGGTAGTGATACAGCTCCACATGCTCCAGCGAGCGCTGGCGGTAGTCGGTGCCGTTGTCGACATTGATGACTTCCAGATGGTTCTTCAGCAGCTCGATGGCCGGCAGGATGCGGTCCCGATGCAGGCCGTTGGGATAAAGACCGTCGGGATGGAAATTGGAGGTGGTGACGATGGACACCCGGTTGCGGAACATCGCGTCCAGCAGCCGATGCAGGATCATCGCGTCGGTGACGTCCGCCACATGGAACTCATCAAAGCAGATGAGCCGGAAGCGCCGGGCGATGCGCTTGCCCAATTCCTCCAGCGGGTCCTGGATGCCCTTGAGTTCCTGCAATTCACGGTGCACCTCGCGCATGAACTCGTGGAAGTGCAGCCGCGTCTTGCGGGTCAAGGGCACCGCCTGGAAGAAGCAGTCCATCAGGAAGCTCTTGCCACGCCCCACGCCCCCATACATGTACACACCGCGTGGCAGCGGCGGCCGCACCAGCAGCTTGCTGATCGCATTGGAGCGTCGTGCCTTGTAGGCGGCCCATTCATCCTGGCAACGCTGCAGGGCCGCGACGGCACGCAGTTGTGCGGGGTCGGCGGTGTAGCCGCGTTCGGCGAGGGTCTGCTTGTAGAGCTCGGTGACGGTGGTCATGCAACAGGATAGGCGTCGAGTGGGCCGATGAAGGGGCCAGGGCCGGTGTTGGCATGAGTGCCGACACCGAGGCTGAAAAGACAAAGGGGCGACTCATCGCCGCCCCCTGTCACTGCATCCGAGGCGGGCCTCAGAAGTTCAGCGTGCGCTTGTCCACGGCCAGGGCCGCTTCCTTGGTCGCCTCGCTCAGCGAGGGATGCGCGTGGCAGATGCGGGCGATGTCCTCGGCCGAGGCCTTGAACTCCATGGCCACCACGGCTTCGGAGATCAGCTCCGAGGCCATCGGGCCGATGATGTGCACACCCAGGATCTCGTCGGTCTTGGCATCAGCCAGGAACTTGACGAAGCCGGTGGTGTCACCCAGCGCGCGCGCACGGCCGTTGGCCAGGAACGGGAACTGGCCTGCCTTGTAGGCCACGCCTTCCGCCTTGAGCGCCTGCTCGGTCTTGCCCACCCAGGCAATTTCCGGGCTGGTGTAGATGACCCAGGGGATGGTGTTGAAGTTGACATGCCCGTGCTGGCCGGCAATGCGCTCAGCCACGGCCACACCTTCTTCTTCCGCCTTGTGGGCCAGCATCGGGCCGCGCACGACGTCACCAACGGCCCAGACGTTGGGCAGATTGGTCTTGCACTCGTCGTCCACCACCACGGCGCCACGCTCGTCCAGCTTCAGGCCGACGGCGTCCGGGTTCAGGCCGATGGTGTTGGCGACACGGCCGATCGAAACAATCAGCTTGTCCACCGCCAGCGACTGTTCCGCGCCCTTGGCGTCGGTGTACTTCACCGTCACGCCGGAAGCGCCGTTCTCAACGGACGAGATCTTCACGCCCAGCTCGATGTTCAGGCCTTGCTTCTTGAAGACCTTGGCCGCTTCCTTGGCCACGGACTCGTCGGCGGCACCCAGGAACGCGGGCAGCGCTTCCAGGATGGTCACCTCGGCGCCCAGACGGCGCCACACCGAGCCCATTTCCAGGCCGATGACGCCGGAGCCGATCACGCCCAGCTTCTTCGGCACGGCCGGAATGCGCAGGGCGCCGTCGTTCGAGAGGATGTTGACCTCGTCGAACGGAGCCCCCGGCAGTTGGCGGGCATTCGAGCCGGTGGCCACCACCACATGCTTGGCAGTGATCGTCTCTTCAGCGGCGCCGGCCACCTTCAGCTCGTAACCACCGTCCTTGGCCGCCACGAAGGAGCCGCGACCGTGGAAGAACGTCACCTTGTTCTTCTTGAACAGGTAGAGGATGCCGTCGTTGTTCTGCTTCACGACGCTGTCCTTGCGGCCGATCATCTTGGCGATGTCGATCTTCAGGTCAGACATCGAGATGCCGTGGTCGGCAAAGCCGTGACCGGCGTGCTCGAAGTGCTCGCTGGACTGCAGCAGGGCCTTGGACGGAATGCAGCCGACGTTGGTGCAGGTGCCGCCAGGAGCGGGACCGCCCTTGTCGTTCTTCCACTCGTCGATGCAGGCCGTGTTGAAGCCCAACTGGGCCGCGCGGATGGCCGCGATGTAGCCGCCAGGGCCGCCGCCGATCACAACGACGTCAAATTGCTTGCTCATGGTCGCAGGGGTCCTTGGCTTACAGGTCGAACAGCAGACGAGCCGGATCTTCCAGCGCGTCCTTCATGGCCACCAGACCCAGCACGGCTTCGCGGCCGTCGATGATGCGGTGGTCATAGGACATGGCCAGGTAGTTGATCGGACGGATCACGATCTGGCCGTTTTCCACCACGGCGCGGTCCTTGGTGGCGTGCACGCCCAGGATGGCCGACTGCGGCGGGTTGATGATCGGCGTGGACAGCATCGAGCCGAAGGTGCCACCGTTGGAGATGGAGAAGGTGCCGCCGGTCATTTCTTCGATGCCCAGCTTGCCTTCCTGGGCCTTCTTGCCGTATTCAGCGATCTTCTTTTCGATGTCGGCAAAGCTCATCTGGTCTGCATTGCGCAGGATGGGCACCACCAGGCCGCGCGGCGAGCCGACGGCGATACCGATGTCGAAATAGCCGTGGTAGACGATGTCGTTGCCATCCACCGATGCGTTCAGCACCGGATACTTCTTCAGGGCATGCACGGCGGCCTTCACGAAGAAGCTCATGAAGCCCAGCTTGGTGCCATGTTCCTTGGTGAAGCTGTCCTGGAACTTCTTGCGCAGTTCCATGACCGGGGCCATGTTCACTTCGTTGAAGGTGGTCAGGATGGCGTTGGTGGACTGCGACTGCAGCAGGCGCTCGGCGATACGGGCGCGCAGGCGGCTCATCGGCACGCGCTGTTCCGGGCGGTCGCCCAGGTTGGCGGCGACCGGTGCGGCCACAGCCGGCAGCGGCTTGGCCGCCGGTGCAACAGGGGCAGCCACCGGAGCGACCACGGCCGGCTTGGCGCCGCCTTCGATGGCCCCCAGCACATCCCCCTTGGTGACGCGGCCGTCCTTGCCCGTACCTGCCACCGAACCGGCGGCCAGGTGGTTGTCAGCCATCAGCTTCGCAGCGGCGGGCATGGCCACGCCGGCCTTGGAAGCGGAGTCGCTGGACGCGGCGGCAGCAGCGGGTGCTGCGGCGGCCGGAGCCGGAGCAGCCGCGGCGGGCGCAGCGGCGCCGGCCTTGGCTTCGGTGTCGATACGGGCGATGACCTGGTCGGAGGTCACGGTGCCGCCATCGGCCACCACCAGTTCGGTCAGCACGCCAGCGGAGGGGGCCGGCACTTCCAGCACGACCTTGTCGGTCTCGACTTCGATCAGGATTTCGTCCACGGCCACGGCTTCACCGGGCTTCTTCTTCCACTGCAGGAGGGTCGCTTCTGCGACCGACTCGGACAGCTGGGGGACTTTGACTTCAACGATTGCCATGATGTTTGTTCTCTCGGTTTTTCACGAAACCGGAGCTTTGCGCCTGTCCGGCTGCTGGCGCATGCCTCTCTGGGGAGATCCGCAGGAGGGCATGCGGCACAGCGGCCGGTGTTATTGCGGCGCTCAGCGTCCGCAATAACTTACTTGGTCAGCACGAAACCCTTCAGCTTGCCGTAGGCCTGTTCCAGCAGCGACTTCAGTTGCTCCTGGTGCAGGTGGGAATAACCGACGGCCGGCGATGCGGAAGCCGGACGGCCGGCATAACCGAGCTTCTGGCCTTCCAGCATGTTTTCGTGGATGTAGTGCTGGACGAAGAACCAGGCGCCCTGATTCTGCGGCTCGTCCTGGCACCAGACGATTTCGGTGGCGCCGGGGTACTTCTTGACTTCGGTCGAGAAGGCCTTGTGCGGGAACGGATAGAGCTGTTCCACACGGATGATGGCCACGTCCTTCTTGTCGCCACGCGCCTTCACCAGGTCGTAGTACACCTTGCCCGAGCAGGCGATGATGCGCTTGACCTTGCTGGCGTCGACTTCGGCGTTCAGCTCCGGGATCACGGTGCGGAACTCACCCTTGGTGAATTCGCTGACCGGCGAGGTGGCGTCCTTGGCGCGCAGCAGCGACTTGGGCGTCATGATGACCAGCGGCTTGCGGAACATGCGCAGCATCTGACGGCGCAGCAGATGGAAGATCTGCGAGGCGGTCGTCGGCTGGACGACCTGCATGTTGTTGTCCGCAGCCAGCTGCATGAAGCGCTCCAGGCGCGCCGAGCTGTGCTCGGGGCCCTGGCCTTCATAGCCGTGCGGCAGCATCAGCGTCAGGCCGTTGGCGCGGCCCCACTTCACCTCACCGGAGGCGATGAACTGGTCGATCACGACCTGGGCGCCGTTGGCGAAGTCACCGAACTGCGCTTCCCAGATGGTCAGCGTGTTGGGTTCGGCGGCGGCGTAGCCGTATTCGAAGCCCAGCACCGCTTCTTCGGACAGGATCGAGTCGATGACAACAAACGGTGCCTGGCCTTCTGCGACGTTCTGCAGCGGGATGTAGGTGCCGGTGTCGAAGCGCTCGCGGTTCTGGTCATGCAGCACGGCATGGCGGTGGGTGAAGGTGCCACGACCGCAATCTTCACCAGACAGACGCACCGGGTAGCCCGAGGCCACCAGCGACGCGAAGGCCATGTGCTCGCCCATGCCCCAGTCGACATTGATGTCGCCACGGCCCATGGCGGCGCGGTCGGCGATGACCTTTTCCACCAGCGGGTGGGCCTTGAAGTCGGCCGGGGTGGTGGTGATCTTCTCGGCCAGGCGTTTCCACTCGGCCACCGGCAGCGCGGTGTCGCAGCTGTCGGTCCACTTCTTGCCGAGGAACGGGGTCCAGTCGGTGGCGTACTTGCTCTTGAAGTTCGTCAGCACCGGGTCGACCGTGTGGCGGCCTTCGTCCATGGCGGCACGGAAGGCCTTGACCATGGCATCCGGACCGTCGGCCGGCAGCACGCCTTGCGTGGCCAGCTTGTCCCCGTACAGCTTGCGGGTGCCGGGGTGGGCGGCGATCTTCTTGTACATCAGCGGCTGGGTGAGCGCGGGGGTGTCCTGCTCGTTGTGGCCCAGCTTGCGGAAGCAGACGATGTCCACCACCACATCTTTCTTGAACTGCTGACGGTATTCCAGAGCCAGTTGGGTGGAGAACACCACGGCTTCCGGATCATCGCCATTCACGTGCAGCACCGGGGCTTCGACCATCTTGACGACGTCGGAGCAGTACAGCGTCGAGCGGATGTCGCGCGGGTCGCTGGTGGTGAAGCCGATCTGGTTGTTGATGACGATGTGGACGGTACCGCCGGTGTAGTAACCGCGGGTCTGGGCCAGTGCCAGCGTTTCCATCACGACACCCTGGCCGGCGAACGCGGCATCGCCGTGCACCAGCACCGGCAGCACCTGGTCGCCGGTCTTGTCGCCACGACGGTCCATGCGGGCCTTGACCGAACCTTCCACCACCGGGTTCACGATTTCCAGGTGGGACGGGTTGAAGGCCAGGCTCAGGTGGACGGGGCCGCCGCTGGTGGACACGTCGCTGGAGAAGCCCTGGTGGTACTTCACGTCACCCGAGGGCAGGTCTTCCGGCGCGGTGTGGTCGAACTCTGCGAACAGGTCGCGGGGCATCTTGCCCAGGGTGTTCACCAGCACGTTCAGGCGGCCACGGTGGGCCATGCCGATCACGATTTCCTGCACGCCCTTGGCGCCGGCGCTTTGCACCAGTTCGTCCATCGAGACGATGAAGCTCTCGCCGCCTTCCAGCGAGAAGCGCTTCTGGCCGACGTACTTCGTGTGCAGATAGCGCTCCAGGCCTTCCGCCGCG
The DNA here is from genome assembly GCF_026625885.1 of Roseateles sp. SL47. Taxonomy (NCBI): domain Bacteria; kingdom Pseudomonadati; phylum Pseudomonadota; class Betaproteobacteria; order Burkholderiales; family Sphaerotilaceae; genus Roseateles; species Roseateles sp. SL47. Next base: position 5,805,271 of record NZ_CP113068.1, read on the forward strand.
GTCAGGCGGTCCAGGATGTGCTTCTTCTTTTCAGTGGGGAAATTCGCCTTGCTGCGGGCGGCTTCCAGGCGTTCCTGCCACCAGCGCTTCTCGACCGGATCGCTGATGTGCATGAACTCGGCGCCGATGCTGCCGCAGTAGGTGTCACGCAAGGCCTGCACGATCTCGCGCAGGGTCATGTTCTCGGCCTTGGTGAAATAGGTGTTCGTGGCGCTGAAGCTGATGTCCATATCAGCTTCGGTCAGCCCGTACGACGCCGGTTCCAGTTCGGGGATCTGGGGGCGCTCGGTGCGCTTGAGGGGGTCCAGGTCGGCCCAGCGGGAGCCCAGGAAGCGGTAAGCGGCAATCAGCGATTGCACATGCACCTGCTTGCCGGCGACGGCGAGCTCGTTGCTCGAAACCTTGGTATTAAAGGCGTTGGCCTTGGCGCGCTGCGCGAAGGATTCCACCACCGGCGCATGCGGAACGTCCCGCTTGTCGCTGCCATCCACCGCAGGCACGTGCTGCAGTGCATCGAAATAGGCACGCCAGTTGTCTGGCACGGCGCCGGGGTTGTCGAGGTACTGTTCGTACATTTCCTCGACGTAGGGGGCGTTGCCCCCGAACAGGTAGGAATTCGACCTGTATTGCTGCATCATCTTCGCTCACCTTTTGCCCCGGCTTCCAGGGCTATCGGCTGGTTGATAAACCTTCCGCGACACGGCTTGACCGGTTGGCGGATTGCGACCCGCCTTCACTGTTGCCAGAAAAGGGGACGGGAAGGACCTCAAGTCACAAGCGCCGCACTGTAGCACTTCGGCAATTCCGGCGCGTTACTGAAGGCGTCCACTTTTCATCGAAAAGTCTAGGCCATGTGAGGAGGTGCCGTGGTCGTTAAACCACGGACCACCACGCTCATCGAGCAGGTATTGGACGGCTACGGCGACTAACCGCTACAACGTTGCGCCCTCCTTCGGGGCGGACAAAGGCCGGAACGACCCGCGCGCCAATCGCACTTGGGTACAACTGGGTACGTGGGGACGAGCGCTGTCCAGATCAAGGCGCAGCCCGGCCGGCCGGGGCCTCAAACGTTTGCGATCGGGTGCTTCATCGCCTAGACTTCCGCCCGCGGTTCCGCCCCGCGATTGAATGGCGGGCCGCCGGGACACAGGAGATCCCAATGCAAGTTCGAGTCGTCGACTATCGTGCTGCGGACGCAGCCGAGCAGTTCACACGTTCCCTGCACGAAACCGGTTTTGGCGTGCTGGTGAACCATCCCCTTCCGCAGAGTCTGGTCGAAAAGATCTACGGCGACTGGCTGGGTTTTTTCAACGGCAGCAGCAAACACGACTTTGCTTTTTCTCCGGACACCCAGGACGGGTATTTCTCGACGGAGATTTCGGAGACGGCCAAGGGGCACCAGCAAAAGGACATCAAGGAATATTTCCATGTCTATCCGTGGGGGCGAATTCCTGAGGCACTGAAGCCGGACGCACTGCGTTATTACCAGATCGCCAACGATCTTGCGGCCGAATTGCTGTCCTGGGTGGAGAAGCACACGCCGGCGGACATTGCCCGCAATTACCGGGAGCCGCTGTCCAACATGATCAAGGACAGCCGACTCACGCTGCTGCGAGTCCTGCGCTATCCGCCGCTCACGGGTCAGGAGCCTGAAGGTTCGCTGCGTGCGGCGCCGCACGGTGACATCAATCTGCTGACCATTCTGCCGGCGGCCAATGAACCGGGGCTGCAAGTCCAGGCGAAGGACGGCAGTTGGGTGGACGTACCCAGCGACTTTGGCATGTTGATCATCAACATTGGCGACATGCTGCAGGAGGCGTCTCAGGGCTACTACCCTTCGACGCAGCATCGAGTGGTCAATCCGACGGGCGACGGTGCCAAGAAGAGCCGTGTTTCGTTGCCGCTATTCCTGCACCCTCGCGAGGATGTGGTGCTCTCGGACCGCTACACCGCGCACGACTACCTGGAAGAGCGTCTCCGCGAGCTCGGCGTCAAGAAGTAAGGGCCCCCCTTCCCCACCCGGCCTCACTTCTCCGCGCCCCCCGGCCCTCGGTCCCCCACAGGAGGCTGTGCGCTGCCCTTTCCCGGAAGTCAAGGAGGAGGCCCCACAGGGGCCGGGGGACATGAAGGGAAAGGGTGGCGCACAGCCTCCCGCTCACCCCCCGCCCCGCCTTCCGGCGCATCACTCGGTCTCCCACAGGAGGCTGTGCGCCGCCCTTTCCCGGAAGTCAAGGAGGAGGCCCTGAAGGGGCCGGGGGACATGAAGGGAGAGGGTGGCGCACAGCCTCCCGCTCCCCCCCGCCCCGCACTACAGTGCCCCCATGCCCCCGCGCGTTGTCTGGATCCACCCCGAAGCCCCTCCGAAGCCGGACGCAGGCGCTCCCTGCAATGGTTGCGGCCTGTGCTGCCTGGCCGAGCCGTGCCCGGTTGGCGTTCTGGTCACCCGCCGCACCCGAGGCCCTTGCACCGCGCTCGAATGGTCTCCCACTGCTGCGCGGTATGAATGCGGCATGCTCACCCACCCCACGCGCCACTTGGGCGTGCCGGGCCTGCGGCGCCTCGCTCCCCACTCGCTGTTCAACCGCCTCCTGCGCCGCTGGTCCACCCGCATGATTGCCGCTGGCATCGGCTGCGACGCCGACCTCACGGTGACACCATCGGCCCCTGCCCCACCGGCCTCCTCCCCGGCCACCCCACCGGCCTCTAAGGACAATCGCTAAGCCCCCGCCCCTCCCCCAGCCACTAGCATGGCCCTCGACTTGCTTCTCCAAGAACCTGCTCAGGAGTTATGCCCATGGTCTGTTTCCCTCGTGCCTTTTGGTCCCGCTCGTCTGAATTGCGCAAGCCGCCATTCGCTGCTGGTGCACGGCGGCGCACCACACTCGGCACAACACTGTGCGCCACCGCGCTCGGCCTTGCCCTGACCGCTGCCGCACACGCCGTGCCCCTGCGCTGGGCCGCCCAGAACGACATCCTCACGCTGGACCCTCACTCGCAGGACCACAGCACCACCAGCGCCATCCTCCAGCACAGCTACGAAGGCCTGACCCGCTACAACGAGCAATGGGAAGTCGAGCCCTGCCTGGCCACCAAGTGGACGACCGTCAGCCCCACCCTGTGGCGCTTCGAACTCCGCAAAGGCGTCAAGTTCCACGACGGTTCCCCATTCACCGCCGACGACGTCATCTTCAGCTTTCAGCGCATCCGACAGCCGCAAGGCACGATGCAGATCTACGTGACCGGTATCAAGGAAATCAAGAAGGTCGATGACTACACCATCGATCTGGTCCTCGACTCGCCGCAACCGATCCTGCTGCGCAATCTGATCGACTTCCGCATCATGAGCAAGACCTGGGCGGAGAAAAACAAGGCCACCCAACTGGCCGACTACAAATCCAAGGATGAAAACTACGCCAGCCGCAATGCCGTCGGCACCGGCTCGTTCAAGATCACCGGCTGGCAGCCCGACCAGCGCGTCACGATGGTGATCAACAAGGACTGGTGGGACAAACCCAAAGGCAACATCACCGAGATCACCTATCTACCGATCAAGTCGGACCCGACCCGCGTGGCGGCTCTGGTGTCTGGCGAAGTGGACCTGCTGACGGATCTGCCCACCCAGGACGTGGCGCGCCTCAAGAATGACGGCAAGCTCAAGGTCATCGAAGGCCCTGAGACGCGCACCATCTTCTTCGCGCCGGACCTCGGCAGCGACGAACTGCGCGGATCCTCGGTGAAAGGCAAGAACCCATTCAAGGATGTGCGGGTCAGGCAGGCGCTGAGCATGTCGATTGATCGTGAGGCCATCAAGCGCAGCATCATGCGCGGCTTGTCAGTCCCTGCGGCCCTGATGGTGGCGCCTGGTGTCAACGGCTACTCCGCCGAACTGGACAAGCCGCTGCCGCCCGATCTGGCCAAGGCCAAAAAACTGCTGGCCGATGCCGGTTATCCGAGTGGTTTCGAGATTCCGCTCAACTGCCCCAACAACCGCTACGTCAACGACGAAGAAGTGTGTCTGGCCGTGGTGTCCATGTGGGCCAAGATCGGCGTGACCGCGCGGCTCACCGCACAACCCATGTCGCAGCACAGCCAGCAGTTCCAGCGCTTTGAATCGCCGCTCTACATGCTGGGCTGGGGCGTCTCGACCAACGATGCGCTCTATTCGCTGCAAGCACTCGCCCGCACTCGCAGCGGCGGCCCGGATGGCAGCTTCAATTTCTCCAAGGTGAGTGACCCGACCCTGGACAAACTGACTGATGCCATCAAGGGCGAAATGGATGTGAACAAGCGCAATGCGCTGATTCGCGAGGCGCTGATTCTGGTGCGCGACCAGGCACTGTTCATTCCGCTGCACCACCAGGTACGACCGTGGGCGATGAAGACGGGCGTGGAGACCTTGCATCGGTCGAATGACCGGCCAGAGGCGAGGTTCACGACGATCAAATGAAAAAAGGGGCATGTGCGAGACATGCCCCTTCCAGTTGCGGAACTACCTGAACTCAGACTAGCAATACTGTTGTGCCCGCAGCGATAGGGGTTTCGACTGCCATGCCAGTGCCAGCCTGTTCCATAAACGGGGCTACCGTCCAGTACTGAATCGAAACGGATGCGCTGGCGTTGCCGTAAGCATCGACTTGTCGGAATTCTCGTCCCTGGTATCCACCGCTGTATTCGGTCGCGGGGCTAAAGGAACTGGAGCTGGAAAAATCGATCCATTTACCATTGCCCCAGACCTCCACGTGGCCGCCGGCTTCAACGTTGTTAAAGACAATCGTCGGGTTGTCTTTGTAAAACATAACTGCGCGCCCGTCTGCGGCGTAACCTGCGATGTTTGTGGCCGAAATGGACAACTTCGCGGCAAACGAGTCCTTCACCACGTCAAACGTGGTTGGCGTACTTAGATTACCGGCACGGTCCATCTGGACAATCTGCACGCTATTTGCCCCCTCCTTGAGTGAGCTTGCAGACAGTGCGGTCCCGGATCCGGTGGTCCATGTGAGCCCTGCGTCAAGACTGAATCGCCATTCGGCACCTGGTTCGATCGTAAGGTTCAGCTTCCCGCTGCCATTGAGAGTGACCTGACCCGAGCCATAGGCGCTCAGATCCACCACAGGCTCGAATGGCGCCGTCGTGTCTTTAAAGACTTCTACGGTTGCCATTTGGCTCGCATTGCCGACGCGATCGAACTGAACGATCTGAATGGTGTTGGCCCCCTCGACCAGATCTGTCGATTCAATACCGCTCGCGGTACCTTGCCGCCAAGTAGTGCCGCCGTCGGTGCTGTAGCGCCATTGCGCATCAGCTTCAGTGGTGACGCTAATACGGCCGTCCGCATTGACCACGATGGGGTCTTGGGTCGTACCAGTGCCAGAGACGGCCGGGTGCGACTGAGAGCCTGTCGTCGAGTTGGCGAGGTCCGGTCCGGGGAGGGTTGGTGCCGTGGTGTCTTTAATCACTTCGACCATGGTAGGCAAGCTAACGTTGCCAGCCTTGTCCACTTGCACGACCTGGATGGAGTTGTTGCCTTCGTTCAGATCGGCGGCAGTAATAGCCGTGCCGGTCCCCGGCTTCCAGGTCTGGCCACCGTCGGTGCTGAAGCGCCAGTCGGCGCCAGCCTCGATCCCGACATTCACGCTGCCGTCAGCATTGATCAGTAGCGGATCAGCGATTGTGCCAGTACCGGTGGCGCCTGAGCCGGTGCCCGCGACTTGCGCCACAGGTGCCACCGGGGCCATGGTGTCCTTCACCACTTCCACGATGGTCGGTGCGCTGGTGTTCCCAGCCTTGTCCACCTGAACAATCTGGATCGTGTTGTTTCCTTCCTTCAGATCGGCTGCAGCGATACCGGTGCCGGTGCCTGGCTTCCAGGTCTTGCCGCCATCGGTGCTGAAGCGCCAGTCGGCGCCGGCTTCGGTAACCACGTTCACAGAACCGTCCGCCTTGATCACGATCGGATCCGCAGCCGTGCCAGCACCGGTGGCGCCAGTGCCCGAGCCCACGCCCTGGGTGGCCGGAGCCGTCGGAGCGGTCGTGTCCTTCACCACTTCCACCGTAGTCGGTGCGCTCGGATTCCCCGCCTTGTCCACCTGAACAATCTGGATCGTGTTGTTGCCTTCGTTCAGGTCGGCTGCAGCGATACCGGTGCCGGTGCCCGGCTTCCAGGTCTTGCCGCCATCGGTGCTGAATCGCCAGTCGGCGCCAGCTTCGGTACCCACGTTCACAGTGCCATCGGACTTGATCACGATCGGATCCGCAGCCGTGCCGGCACCGCTGGCACCCGAGCCCGAGCCCACGCCCTGGGCTGCAGGGGCCGTCGGAGCCGTGGTGTCCTTCACCACTTCCACCGTGGTCGGTGCGCTCGGATTCCCCGCCTTGTCCACCTGAACAATCTGGATCGTGTTGTTGCCTTCGTTCAGATCGGCTGCAGCGATACCGGTGCCGGTGCCCGGCTTCCAGGTCTTGCCGCCATCGGTGCTGAAGCGCCAATCGGCGCCGGCTTCGGTAACCACGTTCACAGAACCGTCCGCCTTGATCACGATCGGATCCGCAGCCGTGCCAGCACCGGTGGCGCCAGTGCCCGAGCCCACGCCCTGGGTGGCCGGAGCCGCCGGAGCGGTCGTGTCCTTCACCACTTCCACCGTAGTCGGTGCGCTCGGATTCCCCGCCTTGTCCACCTGAACAATCTGGATCGTGTTGTTGCCTTCGTTCAGGTCGGCTGCAGCGATACCGGTGCCGGTGCCCGGCTTCCAGGTCTTGCCGCCATCGGTGCTGAATCGCCAGTCGGCGCCAGCTTCGGTACCCACGTTCACAGAACCGTCTGCCTTGATCAGGATCGGATCCGCAGCCGTGCCAGCACCGGTGGCGCCCGAGCCCACGCCCTGGGCGGCAGGAGCCGTCGGAGCCGTGGTGTCCTTCACCACTTCCACCGTAGTCGGTGCGCTCGGATTCCCCGCCTTGTCCACCTGAACAATCTGGATCGTGTTGTTGCCCTCTTGCAGATCATCTGCCGAGATGCCCGTGCCGGTGCCCGGCTTCCAGGTCTGGCCACCGTCAGTGCTGAAGTTCCAGTCCGCACCAGGTTCGGTACCCACGTTCACAGTGCCATCGGACTTGATCACGATCGGATCCGCAGCCGTGCCAGCACCGCTGGCACCCGAGCCCGCGCCCACGCCCTGGGCGGCAGGGGCCGTCGGAGCTGTGGTGTCCTTCACCACTTCCACCGTGGTCGGTGCGCTCGGATTCCCCGCCTTGTCCACCTGAACAATCTGGATCGTGTTGTTGCCCTCTTGCAGATCATCTGCCGAGATGCCCGTGCCGGTGCCCGGCTTCCAGGTCTGGCCACCGTCAGTGCTGAAGTTCCAGTCCGCACCAGGTTCGGTACCCACGTTCACAGTGCCATCGGACTTGATCACGATCGGATCCGCAGCCGTGCCGGCACCGCTGGCACCCGAGCCCGCGCCCACGCCCTGGGCGGCAGGGGCCGTCGGAGCCGTGGTGTCCTTCACCACTTCCACCGTGGTCGGTGCGCTCGGATTCCCCGCCTTGTCCACCTGAACAATCTGGATCGTGTTGTTGCCCTCTTGCAGATCATCTGCCGAGATGCCCGTGCCGGTGCCCGGCTTCCAGGTCTGGCCACCGTCAGTGCTGAAGTTCCAGTCCGCACCAGGTTCGGTACCCACGTTCACAGTGCCATCGGACTTGATCACGATCGGGTCGGCAGCCGTGCCGGCACCGCTGGCACCCGAGCCCGCGCCCACGCCCTGGGCGGCAGGGGCCGTCGGAGCCGTCGTGTCCTTCACCACTTCCACCGTGGTCGGTGCGCTCGGATTCCCCGCCTTGTCCACCTGAACAATCTGGATCGTGTTGTTGCCCTCTTGCAGATCATCTGCCGAGATGCCCGTGCCGGTGCCCGGCTTCCAGGTCTGGCCACCGTCAGTGCTGAAGTTCCAGTCCGCACCAGGTTCGGTACCCACGTTCACAGTGCCATCGGACTTGATCAGGATCGGATCCGCAGCCGTGCCAGCACCGCTGGCACCCGAGCCCGCGCCCACGCCCTGGGCGGCAGGGGCCGTCGGAGCCGTCGTGTCCTTCACCACTTCCACCGTGGTCGGTGCGCTCGGATTCCCCGCCTTGTCCACCTGAACAATCTGGATCGTGTTGTTGCCTTCGTTCAGGTCGGCTGCAGCGATACCGGTGCCGGTGCCCGGCTTCCAGGTCTGGCCGCCATCGGTGCTGAATCGCCAGTCGGCGCCAGCTTCGGTACCCACGTTCACAGAACCGTCTGCCTTGATCAGGATCGGATCCGCAGCCGTGCCAGCACCGGTGGCGCCCGAGCCCACGCCCTGGGCGGCAGGAGCCGTCGGAGCCGTGGTGTCCTTCACCACTTCCACCGTAGTCGGTGCGCTCGGATTCCCCGCCTTGTCCACCTGAACAATCTGGATCGTGTTGTTGCCCTCTTGCAGATCATCTGCCGAGATGCCCGTGCCGGTGCCCGGCTTCCAGGTCTGGCCACCGTCAGTGCTGAAGTTCCAGTCCGCACCAGGTTCGGTACCCACGTTCACAGTGCCATCGGACTTGATCACGATCGGATCCGCAGCCGTGCCGGCACCGCTGGCACCCGAGCCCGCGCCCACGCCCTGGGCGGCAGGGGCCGTCGGAGCCGTCGTGTCCTTCACCACTTCCACCGTGGTCGGTGCGCTCGGATTCCCCGCCTTGTCCACCTGAACAATCTGGATCGTGTTGTTGCCCTCTTGCAGATCATCTGCCGAGATGCCCGTGCCGGTGCCCGGCTTCCAGGTCTTGCCGCCATCGGTGCTGTAGTTCCAGTCCGCACCGGCTTCGACGCCAACGTTCACGGACCCATCGGCCTTGATCACGATCGGATCAGCGGCCGTGCCGGCACCCGTGGCGCCAGAGCCCGTGCCCACGCCCTGGGTGGCAGGAGCCGTCGGAGCCGTGGTGTCCTTCACCACTTCCACGGTGGTCGGTGCGCTGGCGTTGCCAGCCTTGTCCACCTGAACAATCTGGATGGAGTTGTTGCCTTCCTTGAGATCAGCTGCGGCGATACCCGTGCCGGTCCCCGGCTTCCAGGTCTTGCCACCGTCGGTGCTGTAGTTCCAGTTCGCACCCGCTTCGACGCCAACGTTCACAGACCCATCGGCCTTGATCACGATCGGATCAGCGGCCGTACCAGTACCAGTGGCGCCAGTGCCCGTGCCCACACCTTGGGTGGCAGGAGCTGTCGGAGCGGTCGTGTCCTTCACCACTTCGACCGTGGTCGGAGCGCTGGCGTTGCCAGCCTTGTCCACCTGAACAATCTGGATGGAGTTGTTGCCTTCCTTCAGATCACCTGCAGCAATGCCCGTACCGGTCCCCGGCTTCCAGGTCTTGCCACCGTCGGTGCTGTAGTTCCAGTCCGCACCGGCTTCGACGCCAACGTTCACGGACCCATCGGCCTTGATCACGATCGGATCAGCGGCCGTGCCGGCACCCGTGGCGCCAGAGCCCGTGCCCACGCCCTGGGTGGCCGGAGCCGTCGGAGCCGTGGTGTCCTTCACCACTTCCACGGTGGTCGGTGCGCTGGCGTTGCCAGCCTTGTCCACCTGAACAATCTGGATGGAGTTGTTGCCTTCCTTGAGATCAGCTGCGGCGATACCCGTGCCGGTCCCCGGCTTCCAGGTCTTGCCACCGTCGGTGCTGTAGTTCCAGTTCGCACCCGCTTCGACGCCAACGTTCACAGACCCATCGGCCTTGATCACGATCGGATCAGCGGCCGTACCAGTACCAGTGGCGCCAGTGCCCGTGCCCACACCTTGGGTGGCAGGAGCTGTCGGAGCGGTCGTGTCCTTCACCACTTCGACCGTGGTCGGAGCGCTGGCGTTGCCAGCCTTGTCCACCTGGACGATCTGGATCGAGTTGTTGCCCTCGTGCAGGTCATCTGCCGAGATGCCACTGCCGGTCCCCGGCCTCCAGGTCTGTCCACCGTCGGTGCTGTAGTTCCAGTCCGCACCGGTTTCGACGCCAACGTTCACGGACCCATCGGCCTTGATCACGATCGGATCAGCGGCCGTGCCGGCACCCGTGGCACCCGAGCCCGTGCCCACACCCTGGGCAGCCGGAGCCGTCGGAGCGGTCGTGTCCTTCACCACTTCGACCGTGGTCGGAGCGCTCGGATTCCCAGCCTTGTCCACCTGGACGATCTGGATGGAGTTGTTGCCCTCGTGCAGGTCATCTGCGGAGATGCCACTGCCGGTCCCCGGCCTCCAGGTCTGTCCACCGTCGGTGCTGTAGTTCCAGTCCGCACCGGTTTCGACGCCAACGTTCACGGACCCATCGGCCTTGATCACGATCGGATCAGCGGCCGTGCCTGCGCCGGTGGCACCCGAGCCCGTGCCCACGCCCTGGGTGGCCGGAGCCGTCGGAGCGGTCGTGTCCTTCACCACTTCCACCGTGGTCGGAGCGCTGGCGTTGCCCGCCTTGTCCACCTGAACAATCTGGATCGAGTTGTTGCCCTCGTGCAGGTCATCTGCGGAGATACCACTGCCGGTCCCCGGCTTCCAGGTCTGGCCACCGTCAGTGCTGTAGTTCCAATCTGCACCGGCTTCGGTACCCACGTTCACAGTGCCATCGGACTTGATCACGATCGGATCAGCGGCCGTGCCGGCACCCGTGGCGCCAGAGCCCGTGCCCACGCCCTGGGTGGCAGGAGCCGTCGGAGCGGTCGTGTCCTTCACCACTTCCACCGTGGTCGGTGCGCTCGGATTCCCCGCCTTGTCCACCTGAACAATCTGGATCGTGTTGTTGCCCTCTTGCAGATCATCTGCCGAGATGCCCGTGCCGGTGCCCGGCTTCCAGGTCTGGCCACCGTCAGTGCTGAAGTTCCAGTCCGCACCAGGTTCGGTACCCACGTTCACAGTGCCATCGGACTTGATCACGATCGGATCCGCAGCCGTGCCGGCACCGCTGGCACCCGAGCCCGCGCCCACGCCCTGGGCGGCAGGGGCCGTCGGAGCCGTGGTGTCCTTCACCACTTCCACCGTGGTCGGTGCGCTCGGATTCCCCGCCTTGTCCACCTGAACAATCTGGATCGTGTTGTTGCCCTCTTGCAGATCATCTGCCGAGATGCCCGTGCCGGTGCCCGGCTTCCAGGTCTGGCCACCGTCAGTGCTGAAGTTCCAGTCCGCACCAGGTTCGGTACCCACGTTCACAGTGCCATCGGACTTGATCACGATCGGGTCGGCAGCCGTGCCGGCACCGCTGGCACCCGAGCCCGCGCCCACGCCCTGGGCGGCAGGAGCCGTCGGAGCCGTGGTGTCCTTCACCACTTCCACCGTGGTCGGTGCGCTCGGATTCCCCGCCTTGTCCACCTGAACAATCTGGATCGTGTTGTTGCCCTCTTGCAGATCATCTGCCGAGATGCCCGTGCCGGTGCCCGGCTTCCAGGTCTGGCCACCGTCAGTGCTGAAGTTCCAGTCCGCACCAGGTTCGGTACCCACGTTCACAGTGCCATCGGACTTGATCACGATCGGATCCGCAGCCGTGCCAGCACCGCTGGCACCCGAGCCCGCGCCCACGCCCTGGGCGGCAGGGGCCGTCGGAGCTGTGGTGTCCTTCACCACTTCCACCGTGGTCGGTGCGCTCGGATTCCCCGCCTTGTCCACCTGAACAATCTGGATCGTGTTGTTGCCCTCTTGCAGATCATCTGCCGAGATGCCCGTGCCGGTGCCCGGCTTCCAGGTCTGGCCACCGTCAGTGCTGAAGTTCCAGTCACTACCCGGATCGATGCCAATGCCCACCGTGCCGTCACCCCGGATGACGATGGGATCATCAACCGTACCGGTGCCGTTGCTAGACCCGTTGCCAGTGATTCCACCCGTGTTGCCGGTGCTCGTGCCAGCTTGGGCGCCCGGTGCGGCCGGACGCGTCGTGTCCTTCACGATCTCGATCGTCGTGGGCTCGCTCACATTGCCAGCCTGGTCCACTTGGACAATCTGGACGGAGTTGTTGCCTTCGTTCAGATCATCAGCGGAGATCCCGCTGCCGGAGCCCGGCTTCCAGGTCGTTCCGCCATCGGTGCTGAAGCTCCAGTCGGCACCAGGCTCGGTGCCAACGCTGACGGTACCGCCCGCCTTGACCACGATTGGATCCTCAGCTGTGCCCGCTCCGTTTCCGGACCCGTTACCACCGTGACTACCCGACCCATCGGCACCGGCAGCACCTGGCACATTCACCACCGGTGCATCAGGGGGCGTCGTGTCTTTAACCACCTCAATCACAATGGGCTCGCTCACATGCCCAGACTTGTCCACTTGAACAATCTTGATGGTGTTACTGCCCTCGTTGAGGTCATCCGCAGAGATGCCGCTGCCTGAGCCCGGCGTCCAGGTACGGCCACCGTCTTTGCTGTAGTACCAATCGGCGCCTTCACTAACGCCGATGTTCACCGTTCCATCGCTTTTGACGATGATGGGATCGGCCGCCGTACCGCTACCGCGTGCAGTTTCGGGCACCAGGACACTCGGCACCTCTGGCTTCGTGTCCTGCCCAACTCCCGACGAAGACGGGGACTTCGGAGCGCCGCCCGGTTGATCCTTTGCCGCTGCTGTGCCGCCCGCAGCCAGCCCACCCACCGCAGCGACACCGCCGATCATCGGCAGCGTCCACGCACCGAACACAGATCCCAGCGACGAGGCCCCCGCAGCACCTGCCACCGAACCAGCTTCACCCAACGCCGAAGCGGCTTGCGCGGCTGGACCGGCTTCACCAGCGCCAGACGCAGATGCAGCCGCACCAGACTCCGACTCGACGACACCATTCACCGCATCCAGCGGCTGCGACGCAACAGGGTCCACGGCTTCCGACGTCTCCGCCGGCGCACTCAAGGTCTGATCGTCGACAGTCGGAAGTTCCTCCCGATCGATTTTGAACTTGTGCTGCCTGCCAGAGGTGCTGTGTTTCAGCTGGTCTTGCTCGGAAGACGATTGAACGGAAGTGGACTTGACAGAAGATGAAGGGTGCTTGTTCATGAGGGTTCTCAACTACACGGTTGCCTTCCACATGGAAGTTCCGCTGCAGTCTAGAAATCAGACCCTTCTCACTCGAATAGCAAATTGTTGTCAACGACCGCACTGGATTTAGCAGCAACAGGTGGGTCGCTACCGCAGATCAGACGACAACCTTCCGTCGTTTGTCATCTGTCAAATGGCGAGGGGCTCCGATGGGGAGCCCCCTTCCGCTAAAGACACCGTCAAGGCTTCGCTGCTGCACACGCCGGCTGTGCATCGGCCTGGCTACACGGCAGCGGCGCTCCCCAAGGCCCGAGCCACCAGCGCCTGCTGCTGCTGGGCATGAATCACCGGGGACGCAGTCGCCCCCGCCGCTGTCACCGTCCGCGACACTTCGACCAGTTGGACGGATGCCGGCAACAACGCCTGCAGATCGTCTCGAATGAAGGGCCACGCGCCTTGGTTGCGGGTCTCTTCCTGCGCCCACACCACCGAGGTCGCCCCGGGGTATGCGGCCATCACCGCCGCCAGTTCCTCTGCGGGGAACGGATACAGGCGCTCCACCCGCACCAGCGCAATGCGGGTGGACTCGGCCTTCGGCAGCGCTTCGCGCGCAGACAGCAGGTCGTAATACACCTTGCCGCTGCACAGCACCACCCGTTGCACCTGCGCGCGCATCTCCGTGGTGTCATCGATGACCGGCTGGAACCGAGCCGTCGCCAGCGCCTCGACGGTGACGTGGCTGCGAACCTCATTCAGCAGCACCGCCTTGGGCGTCATCACCACCAGCGGCTTCTTCACCGGATCCATCGCCTGCTGCAGCAACAGCAAGGCCCATTGCGCGGCCGTCGAGGGATACGCCACCCGCAGGTTGTCCGCCCCACAGAGCAGCAGGAGTCGGCTCAGGAAGCCGTTGGAGTGCTCCGGCCCGATCCCCTCATAGCCATGCGGCAGCAGCACGGTCAGGCCGCTGGCATAGCCCCACTTCTCCTCACCAGAGCTGATGTATTGATCCAGGAACACCTGTGCGCCGTTGACGAAATCGCCGAACTGCGCCTCCCAGATCGTCATCGCCGAGGCAGCTTCCACGCTGTGCCCATACTCAAAGCCCAGCACCGCTTCTTCGGAGAGGATGGAGTTGTGCACCTCCAGCGGAGCCCGGCCGGTGAAGTGCGAGAGCGGCATCCACGTGGCCATGCCAAGCTCCGCCTGGTTGTGCCACACCGCATGCCGATGCAAGAAGGTGCCTCGCTGCACATCGAGGCCAGAGATGCGCAGCGGTATGCCGGCTGACAGAATCAGTGCATGCGCGATCGATTCGGCGGTGCACCAGTCCAGCGTCTCCGGTCCGCCCTGTGCCGCAGACTCCCCGCTGGCCAGGCGCTGCCATCGGGCCGCCAGACGCGCCAGCACCGGATGGGGCTCGAACCCCACCGGGACATCCGCCAGATTGGCCAGCACCCAGCGCAGGTGCGCGACATCCGGCATGATGCCCGGCTCGAGGGACGCAGCGCTGGTTGGTGCCGTCACCTCGGCGGTCACTGCGGGGGGCACCACGCTGGTAGCCGCGTGGTTCGCAGCCCCGGCCACGGCCGGGGTCGCTTCCCTGTGGCCTGATGTACGCAGCACCGCTGGATCAAACAGTTCCAGCGGCCGCAATGCCGCCTCCGCCCGCTGCGCCGTCACGATACCGCGCGCCACGAGGCTGTGGGCATACGCGGTGGCGACACCGGGCCTCGAAGGGAGATGACGATACAAGCGGGGCGCCGTGAACATCGGCTCGTCATGCTCGGAGTGCCCGAGGCGCCGATAACCAATCAGGTCAATGACCACGTCCGTGCCGAAGCGCGCACGATAGTCCACGGCCAGCGATGCAATCCGCTGCACGGCCTCGGGATCATCCGCACTCACGCGCAGCACCGGGGCATCCACCATGCGCGTCACATCCGTGCAGAAGCGGGCCTGCTGCTGGTCCATCCGATTGGGTTCGGTGAAGCCCAGCTGGTTGTTGATGATGATGTGGATCACCCCGCCCACCTCATACCCCGGCTTGAGCCCCAGGGCCAGGGTCTCCATCACCACGCCCTGTCCGGCGAAGGCGGCATCGCCATGCATCACCACAGGAAGGCACTGATCCTGAGTCAGCCCCTGTGCCGATCCACGCGACACACGCGTGCCACGTGCCATGCCCACCACCACGGGATACACGCTCTGCAGGTGAGACGGATTGCTGGCCAGCGTCACGGCCACGGCCCCGGAAGGCGTGGCCACCGCATAACGCCCGCCGAGGTGGTAGACCAGATCCTTCTGACGCTCCGGGTGCGCGGGAGCCGCTTCGAAGTAGTCCATGATCTCGGCCACTGGATGACCCAGCAGATTCACCAGCACGTTCACCCTGCCGCGATGCGGCATGCCCATGACGCAGCGCGTCACACCCCGCCCTGCGGCGCGGGCCAGCATCGCATCCAGCAACGGCACCAACGCCTCGTTGCCTTCGAGTGAAAAGCGCTTGCCATGAGGGTAACGGCGGGCCATGAAGCGCTCCCAGCCTTCCACACCGGCCAGGCGTTCAAGCAGGGGCACTGCGGACGCTGCCGACAGGCCCTCTGGTGGGGTGGGCAGGCCCACGGCCGCCCCCACCACCGCCGTCTCGATGCGTTGCTGTAGCCACTGGCGCCGCGTGCCATCGCGCACGGCAGAAAGGTCCACCGCAACGCTGCTGCAATACCACTGCCGAAGCCGCTGATGAAGTTCCAGCGCCCGCTGAGCGCCGAGCACGAGCCGGTCTTCCTCAGCCACAGGGGCGTCATCGGTCAGGCCGAATTGCGCCAGCGCTGGCACGCCCGCAGGGCCTGCAGCATCCGCTGGATTCAGCGAGCCCAGCGGGTCCAGTCGCGCAAAACGATGCCCCTGCAAACGGAAGGCCTCGATCAAATCGGCCACCCCCGGCTTGAGCCGTACAGGCGCGGCATCAGCCACCAGGCCCGCCACCTCGCCATCACGATCGAAACGACGCTGCGGAGCCCAAGCGGGTCCGACGGAATTGCGGTTCACAGACATGCCATCTCCCTTGACGACAAATGAGACCATCCAATCGGCCAGGACTCACCGTCGGCGCTCAAAGCGGCGTCTTGTGCCCTGCGGGCCACGCGTGGTGGCGGCCTGCGTCAGGCGGTCGGATCCTCCCGGGCCTTGCGACTTCCAGCTCTGCGGCCGGTCTGCTGCTGTCCCCTTACAACCTGTCCGCACCCGCGCCGGGGCGCATGGCCCCTGCGCGGCGCGGGTGGCTTACACCGAGAACGCGCGCACGGCGTCGTTCAACTGGCGCGCCTGGTCCTGCAGGGCGCGCGCTGCAGCGGTGCTCTGCTCCACCATCGCGGCGTTCTTCTGCGTGGAATCGTCCATTTGCACCACGGCCACATTGACCTGCTCGATGCCCGCGCTCTGCTCCTGGCTGGACGCAGTGATTTCGGCGACGATCTGGCTGACCTGGCGAATGCTGGTGACCACCTCCGCCATGGTGGCGCCGGCCTGCTCCACCATCCGGCTGCCGGCATCCACATGGTGGACGGAGTCATCGATCAGATGCTTGATCTCCTTGGCGGCCGTCGCGCTGCGCTGTGCCAGGCTGCGCACTTCAGCGGCCACCACGGCAAAGCCGCGCCCCTGCTCGCCGGCGCGGGCCGCTTCCACAGCAGCATTCAGCGCCAGGATGTTGGTCTGGAAGGCGATGCCGTCAATGACGCTGATGATCTCGACAATGCGCCGCGACGCGGTGGAGATCGAGTTCATCGTCTGCACCACCTGACCCACGGCCTCGCCACCCACGCTGGCGATGTTGGAGGCGGATGACGCGGACCCGTTGGCCTGATGCGCGTGATCGGCGCTGAGACGCACCGCAGCCGTCAGTTGCTCCATGGCGGCGGCAGTTTCCTGCAGCGCCGATGCCTGCTGCTCGGTGCGAGCCGACAGGTCCAGGTTGCCTTGCGCCACTTCCTGAGCGGCAGTGGAGATCGTGTCCGCCCCGGTCCGCACGTCGGTGACGATGCGATGCAGATTGACCACCATGTTCTGCAGCGCCGTCATCAGGCGTGCAACTTCGTCCTTGCCTTCGACCTGGATGCGGTAGGTGAGGTCACCCGCCGCCACCGATTCGGCCAGGCGGATGGCACGGTCGATCGGCACGGTGATGGAGCGGGTGATGAGGATCGCAGTCGCGATGCCAGCGAGCAGCGCCAGCGCCGACGCAATGACCATGTTGCGCTTGGCCGCCGACGAGCGCTCATTGGCATCGGTGACGTCGTCCTCCATGCTCTGGGCCTGGTAGTTCACCATCTTGTCGATGAGCGCGTAATACCGGGCCTGCGGGCCCGCCATCTGCTCCTGATAAACCGTCAGCGCGCCGTCACGATCCCCGGCAGCCAGCAGGTCGAAGACCTTGCGCACCACCGCGCCGTACTCCTTGCGGGCCACCGACTGTTCCTCAAAGAGACGCTTGCTGTCTTCGCTGCTGAGCATCTTCTCCAGCTTGGCAAGGTTCTCGGAGTTGGTCTGCCGGATGGCGGCGTACTCGTCCATGTATTTTTTGGTGGCTTCCGGCGTGGTCGACAGCAGCAGACGGCCAATGGTGATGGCGCCGCGATCCCCCACGCCCTTGACCTGCGTGGTCAAGGCGATCAGGGCGTAGCGGTCTTCCACCACCGTGCTCATGGTGCGATTCACCCCGTTGATGACGCCGATGCCCACCGCAAGGATGACCAGCAGCAGCAAGAACGTGACAGCGAAGGCCACTGCCAGGCGTGAACCGATTCGAAGGTCGGCCAGTTTCATGAAAACAGCTCCCAGGGCGACAAGTGAGTTATTGAAATGTCTGACAATCAAACCATTGCTTACATTTCAGGTCCAGCCCCGTAATCGACATTTCTGTCAATCCCCTAAATCAAGAGGATAGCCTGCCAACTAGTTCACGAACGACACCTGGTTTTCATACGTAATTCGCCCAAGAGTTCACTATGCAAAAAGCCACTGTGGCGCGAAGGTGACACCAGTTGCATATGATGAAATCCATCGGCATCAGGCAATAAAAAAGCTCCCCGCAGGGAGCCGTGGATGAGAGCGGGATGACGGGCTTCAGGCCGCCAGCCCCAGACGCTGGCGTGCAGCCTGGTATTCGCGCTCGAACCGCGCCACCAGGTCACCGGCAGGCAGCACTTCGCGAATGGCACCGATGCCCTGACCACTGCCCCAGATGTCCTTCCATGCCTTGGCCGCAGCGCCGCCAAAGTTCATCTTGGTGGGATCGCTCTCGGGCAGGTTGTCTGGGTCCAGGCCCGCCTTGACGATGGAGCCCTTGAGGTAGTTCCCGTGCACACCGGTGAACAGGTTGCTGTAGACGATGTCGTCGCTGTTGCTGTCCACGATCATCTGCTTGTAGTCATCGCTGGCACGCGCTTCCTGCGTGGCAATGAAGGCCGAGCCGATGTAGGCCAGGTCTGCGCCTGCGGCTTGCGCGGCGAGGATGGCGTCGCCGCTGGCAATCGAGCCGGACAGCGCCAGCGGGCCATCGAACCATTCGCGGATCTCCTGGATCAGCGCAAACGGGCTCTTCACACCCGCATGGCCACCAGCCCCAGCCGCCACCGCGATCAGGCCGTCCGCGCCCTTCTCCACCGCCTTGTGGGCGAATTTGTTGTTGATGATGTCGTGCAGCACGATGCCGCCCCACGCGTGCACCGCTGCGTTCACGTCCTCTCGGGCGCCCAGCGAGGTGATGATGATCGGCACCTTGTACTTCGCGCACATCTCCATGTCGTGCTCAAGGCGGTCATTGCTCTTGTGAACGATCTGGTTGATGGCGAATGGGGCGGCCGGCGACTCGGGGTGAGCACGGTCGTGCGCCGCCAGGGTCTCGGTGATCTCGGCCAGCCAGTCGTCCAGCAGCTCCGCCGGACGCGCATTGAGCGCGGGCATGGAGCCCACGATGCCAGCCTTGCACTGCGCAATGACCAGCTGCGGGTTGCTGATGATGAACAACGGCGAGCCGATGACCGGCAGGCGCAGCGTGTTGAACAGCGGGGGAAGTGCCACCTCGTGTCTCCTCGTGGTGAAAAGCAAATCGTTGAAGCTCAGAATGCCTCGATGGGCAGGGCCATGACGCTGTCAGCGCCATGCACCACCGCATCACGCAAGGCCTGGCAGCGCGGCAGGATGTGCTCGGCATAGAACCGCGCCGTGGTGATCTTGGCCTGCATGAATTCGACATCCTCACCGGTGGCCAGCAATTCCTGCGCGGCCAGCAGCGAGCGGGCCATCTGCCATCCAGCCATCAGGTTGCCGGCCAGCATCAGGTAAGGCACCGACCCGGCAAACGCCGCGTTCGGGTTGGACTTGGCATGCGCCGCCACATCGTCCACCACCTGCACAAACGCAGCACGGGCCAGCGCCAGATGCTGACGCATCGATTGGGCGGCGGCACTGCCGTTGGCTGCCAGCGCGCCCTCGGTCTCTTCGATCTGTGCAGCGAGGCTGCGCGCGAAGGCGCCGCCGTCACGCGCCGTCTTTCGGCCCACCAGGTCATTGGCCTGAATGGCGGTGGTGCCCTCGTAGATCGGCAGGATGCGGGCATCGCGGTAGTACTGGGCCGCGCCGGTTTCTTCGATGAAACCCATGCCGCCATGCACCTGGACGCCCAGCGAGGTCACCTCCAGGCTCATCTCGGTGCTGTAGCCTTTCACCAGCGGCACCATGAACTCATAAAACGCCTGCGCCTGTTGGCGAGCGTCGGCATCGCTGTGGTGGTGGGCAATGTCGTAGGCCGCTGCAGCGTCGATGGCCATGGCGCGGCAGCCTTCCACCAGGGCGCGCTGGGTCATCAGCATGCGGCGCACATCCGGATGATGAACGATGGTCGCCGGGCCGGCCTGCGAGCCATCCACCGGGCGCGACTGCACACGGTCCTTCGCATAGGCCACGGCCTTCTGATAGGCACGATCCGCCACCGCCAGGCCCTGAACGCCAACGCCGAAACGCGCGGCATTCATCATGATGAACATGTACTCCAGGCCTCGGTTCTCCTCGCCGATCAATGTGCCGATGGCGCCGCCGTGGTCACCGAACTGCAGCACCGCCGTGGGGCTGGCCTTGATGCCCAGCTTGTGCTCGATGGAGACACAGTGCACGTCATTGCGCGCACCCAGCGAGCCGTCCGCCTTCACCATGAACTTGGGCACCAGAAACAGGCTGATGCCCTTCACGCCCTCGGGCGCCCCCGGGACTCGCGCCAGCACCAGATGGACGATGTTGTCCGTCATGTCGTGCTCGCCCCAGGTGATGAAGATCTTGGTGCCGAAGATCTTGTAGGTGCCGTCGCCCTGCGGCTCGGCGCGGCTGCGCACCAGCGCCAGATCGGAGCCTGCCTGCGGCTCGGTCAGGTTCATGGTGCCGGTCCACTCGCCAGAGAGCAGCTTCGGAATGAACAGCTGCTTCTGCGCCTCGGTCCCGGCCACCAGCAGCGCCTCGACGGCACCGTCGGTCAGCAGCGGGCACAGCGCAAAACTCACATTGGCCGCCTGGACCATCTCCGCGCAACCGGTTCCGATGATCTTGGGCAGGCCCTGGCCGCCATACGCCTCCGGATGCTGAAGCCCTTGCCAGCCGCCTTCCGCATATTGGCGGAAGGCCTCCTTGAAGCCCGGGGTGGCAAATACCTGTCCATCCTTCCAGAACGACGGGTTCCGGTCGCCCTCGACATTCAAGGGTGCAATGACATCCTCATTGAGCTTGGCCGCCTCTTCCAGCACCGCCTGCGCGGTGTCCAGGCCGTGGTCGGCAAAGGCGGGAATCTGCTCGGCGAGTGTCTGCAGGCCGGCCAGCGCCTGCATGTCAAACAGCATGTCCTTGATCGGGGCGCGGTAAGTCATGGTCTTGTCTCCGGATGAAAAAAGAGCGCCGCGTATCGTTGACGGGGCGCCCTGGATCGGTCGGCGGGACGGGGACTCTCCATCCCCTGCCCGCCTTGGCCGTGAGCCGCGCGCCCCTGCCGGAGGCTCGCGGCAGGCGCGCCTACAGCGCCTTGACCAGTTCGGGAACAGCAGTGAAAAGATCGGCTTCCAGGCCGTAGTCGGCCACCGAGAAGATCGGCGCTTCGGGGTCCTTGTTGATCGCCACGATCACCTTGGAGTCCTTCATGCCTGCCAGATGCTGGATGGCGCCGGAGATGCCGGCCGCGATGTAGAGCTGCGGAGCCACGATCTTGCCGGTCTGGCCCACCTGCCAGTCGTTGGGGGCGTAGCCCGCATCCACAGCGGCGCGCGACGCGCCAAGGGCGGCATTGAGCTTGTCGGCCAGCGGTGTCAGCACTTCATTGAACTTGTCGCTGCTGCCCAGGGCACGGCCGCCGGACACGATGATCTTGGCCGCCGTCAGTTCGGGGCGATCGCTCTTGGTGACTTCACGGCCCACAAAGCTGCTCTTGCCGCTGTCCGCCACGGCGGAGAGAGTGTCAACAGCCGCGCTGCCGCCTTCCGTTGCCGAATCAAAGCCCGTGGTGCGGATTGTCAGCACCTTGATGGCGTCGGTCGACTGCACGGTGGCAATGGCGTTGCCGGCGTAGATGGGGCGCTCGAAGGTGTCGGCGCTGATGACCTTGGTGACGTCGCTCAGTTGGCCCACGTCCAGCAGGGCGGCCACGCGGGGCGCCACATTCTTGCCCGACGCCGTGGCCGGGAAGAGGATGTGGCTGTAGTCCTTGGCAATGGCCAGCACCTGGGCGGCCAGGTTTTCAGCCAGGCCATCGGCAAAGGGGGCGCCGTCGGCGTGCAGCACCTTGGCCACGCCGGAAATCTTCGCAGCGGCCTGGGCCACAGCCCCTGCGTTGGCGCCGGCGACCAGCACATGCACGTCGCCACCAATGGCGGCTGCGGCGGTCACGGTATGGTGGGTGGCGCCCTTCAGCGAGGCGTTGTCGTGTTCAGCAATGACGAGGATGGTCATTCTCGAATCTCCAATTCTGATCGGCTGGGGGCGGGGTTCAGATGACCTTGGCCTCGGTCTTCAACTTGGCGACGAGCGTGGCCACGTCCGGCACCTTCACACCTGCGCCGCGCTTGGGCGGCTCGGCCACCGACAGCGTCTTGATGCGCGGCGTGACATCCACACCCAGGTCCGCCGGCTTGACGGTGTCCAGCTGCTTCTTCTTGGCTTTCATGATGTTGGGCAGCGTCACATAGCGCGGCTCATTCAGGCGCAGGTCGGTCGTGACCACGGCCGGCAGCGTCAGGCTCACGGTTTCCAGGCCACCGTCCACTTCGCGCGTGACGGACACCTTGCCATCGGCCACTTCCACCTTGGAAGCAAAGGTGCCTTGCGGCAGGCCGGTGAGTGCGGCCAGCATTTGGCCGGTCTGGTTGCAATCGTCATCGATGGCCTGCTTGCCGAGGATGACGAGTTGGGGCTGCTCCTTGTCCACCAGCGCCTTCAGCAGCTTGGCCACGGCCAGCGGCTGCAGTTCGGCATCGGTTTCGACCAGGATGGCGCGGTCGGCACCAATGGCCATCGCGGTGCGCAGGGTCTCCTGGCACTGCTGCACACCGCAGGACACAGCAATCACCTCGGTGACCACGCCCTTTTCTTTCAGCCGCACAGCTTCCTCGACGGCAATTTCGTCAAACGGGTTCATCGACATCTTCACATTGGCGATGTCGACCCCGGTGCCGTCACTCTTGACGCGCACCTTGACGTTGTAATCGACGACTCGTTTGACGGGAACCAATACCTTCATCGAAGCACTCCAGGCGTATTGACGTTTACGTTAATTCGATTCTAAGGGGGGCCTGCACCACGCCCGTGTCACCGATCCATCAGAACTGGAGGGCCACCTGCCCGCCGCCCGTCCGTGAATCGGAAAATAAAACGAACGATCGTTCTATTCTAGCCATCAGATCCGGGCTGCCAAGTGAAAGTCCTGGAATCTTCTAGACTGCCCACCCTGATGACGCCCGCCTCTTCCGTCCCCACCTCCCTCCCCGCATCCCTGCCTGCTTCTGGGTCCGCCGTGATGTCCGCCGATGTGATGCCTTCAGAACGCCCGGCTGGAATGGCTGCGGCCTCCGTGTCGGCCGAGCCCGCCGCTGGCGAAGGTGCTGCGAGGGTTGCCAACGTGGCCTCCGCCGTAGCCGCAGCGGACGGCATTCAGGGGACACCCACACTCGGGGTGTTCGATTCCGGCGTGGGTGGCCTGACCGTGCTTCAAGCCTTGCGGGCGCGGCTGCCCCAGGTCCCGCTGCACTATGTGGCGGACACGGCCCATGCCCCCTATGGCGATCGCAGCAGCGACTACATCCGGGAAAGAAGCCTGCGGGTGGCGGAACATCTGCGGGAGTCCGGCGCACGCATGGTGGTGGTGGCCTGCAACACGGCGACGGCCCATGCCGTCAATGCCATGCGCGAACGTTGGCCGGACTGGCCGGTCGTGGGCATCGAGCCCGGCGTGAAACCAGCGGTCGCCGCCACGCGGAATGGCCGCATCGGCGTCATGGCCACCACGGCCACCATTGCGAGCCGCCGTTATGAAGCGCTGGTGGCCGCCTATGCAGGCCAGATGTCGCTGGTGAGCCAGCCGTGTCCCGGATTGGTGTCCTTGATCGAGAAGGGCGATCTGGATGACGCCGAACTGGGCACCCTGGTGGATCGCTACTGCGAACCACTGAGAGCCGCCGGGGTGGACACCGTGCTACTGGGATGCACCCACTATCCGCTGATCCAGGCGCGCATCCAGGCGGCGCTGGGCAGTGGTGTTCAGGTGCTCAACATTGAAGACGCCGTGGCACGCCAGGCGCAGCGCCTGTGGGAATCCCTGCACCTGCCTTGCCAGCCGGAGGCTCCGGTGGTGCTTCAGAGCACCGGCGACCCGGCACCGCTGGAGCGGCTGGCCCAAGGGGCGCTGGGCTGGCGTTCGATTCAGGCCTCGCGGATCAACGTCTAGGCCAGCGTATCCGTGAATTCGGGGGCGCACGGCGCGGGCTGGGCTGCCAGGCAACAGATCAGATCAGTGCGCGCGCCATGCCCCGGGTCATGTCCACCCGTTTCAGCAGCCAGTAACCGGCGACAAAGAATACGCCGGTCGACAGGATGGCCAGTCGGTGATTGCCGGCCGTCAACACCGTCACGGCACCATAGGTCAGCGGGCCGATGATGGCGGCCAGCCGGGTGGCGAAGGTCCACAGACCAAAGAACTCGGCCAGACGGTCGTGCGGGGCCAGCGCCCCGGCCAGTGCCCGCCCACAGGATTGACTGGACCCCATGCACAGGCCGGCGATGAGCGCGGCGCACCAGAACAGCCAGGCGCTGGTGGCAATGAAGGCCAGCACCGTCATCAGCATCCACCCCACCAGCGTGAACGCCAAGGCGGGCTGGTGGCCAATGCGGTCCTCGTAGTAGCCGAAGGCAAAGGCGCCGACAGCGGAGGCGATATTGACCAGGAACACCAGCGCCATGGTCTGTGCCTGGCTGAACCCAAGCGCCTGATCCGCATAGACCGCCGCCAACGCAATCACGACCGCGATACCGGCCTGATAGGACGTGCCGCAGGCCAGCAGCCGAAGAAAGTCTGGATAGGCACGCGCCCGCCGCCAGGAGGCCAGCAGCTCTGCAAGCCCGGAGCGCCGGCGGGCTGCGCGGCGGGTGGAGCAAGGGTCAGCGCGCTCACGCAGCAGCAAGAAGGTGGGAATGGCGGCCACCAGGTAGAGGCCAGCCGTGATGCCCATGGTGACGGGCACAAAGTTACTGGCCGCCTGGCCACGGGCTTGCGCTTGCAGCACATAGACGAGGCACAGCCCCAGCGCCAGCATGCCACCGAGGTAACCGAAGGCCCAGCCCCAGCCGGAAACACGGCCCAGCGCATGCCGGCGGGCCAGTTCAGGCAGGAAGGCGGCGATGAGGGATTCGCCGTAAGAGAAAAAAACGTTGGAGATCACCACCCCGGCCGCTGCCCACCACAGCGCGTCAGGGCCGAAGAAGCCCAGTGCAGCGGTGGAGAGCACACAACCTGCGGTGCAGATGGCCAGCAGCCGCTTCTTGGCGCCATGCGCGTCCGCCCAGGCGCCGAGCCCTGGCATGGTGATCATCACGATCAGGCTGGAGACGGCGATCAGGACGGTCCACAGCAGGGTGGCGGACGCCTGGCCTTTGGCAAGCTCCGCCACGAAATAGGCGTTGTAGACAGCGGTCAGCACCACCGTCGTGTAGCCGGAGTTGGCAAAGTCGTACATCGACCATCCCAACACTTCCCGGCGACGCACGCCTGGGTTCAACAGGTCCTGACCGAACATGAGCCCAAGTGTAAGAGCACCTGCATGCCCCTTCTTGGGTGGCGCCGCCCTGAGAATCCCTCGAGGTGCGCTGATGCGCACAGCCAGTGGCCACTGACGTCCAACAGGGCCAAGGCGGCCACGAGCTCAGACCAACTCGACTTGAACCCGTCTGCCCACAATGGCTGCGGCCCGCTGCAAGGTGGCGATCGTGACATTGCCATCGGTGGGATCCAGCACACGATCCACCTGGGTGCGGCTCGTCTTCATCAATTCGGCCAACTTGCGCTTGCTGAGCTTGCGCTCCTTCATCGCCTCGAGCAGTTGCCAGGCAATGACCTCCTTGATGGCGACGGCCTGGAACGCTTCCAGAACGCCCTCCTCCTTGAGGAAGTCGTCAAGACTGGAACCCATGTGCTTGTTAGCCATTTTGAATCTCCTTCATCCGATCACGAGCGAGGCGCAAGACGTCGGCCGGTGTCACCTGCGTTTTCTTGATCCAGCCATGTAACGCATACAGCACCTCAGCATGAAAACAGAACAACACGCGCGCGATGGTCTTGCTTGGCAGGTGTGTCCGAACTTCCCAGAGCCCTTGGCCGAGTGAACGGCACAGCGGCATGCCCACGGGCCACCGGAACTGAACCCGCTGCAGGTCTGCCCCGACGGCGAGTCGGTCAGCCCGATCCAGAGACTTCAACCAGTCTCGGACGGGCTCTGCACCCGTACCAGAACGGTAGAAGACCAACGGCACCCTGAGAAGCTCTTCAACAGTGAACGGCACCATAAAAAGTACCACCCGATCGTATAACAAATGAGCCGCCCGCTGGCGGAGAACTTCATGCGATGGTACGAATCGAGCGCTTGAGCTCCGTCAAGCTCAACGGCGCCGACCCCGATGTGATCAACATGGAGCCTGAACTACACATGAGGGTGGGGGGGGTGGGCGGGACGCAGGTCTGCCGCGCATTCGGCGGAAACCCCCTGCCCGGCCGGGAAGACCGGGTTCATGAAAGCGCGCCCAGAACAGGGCCGCAGTTGGGCGCGCGTGCGCCAGGCCGTTGAGCAGCGTGGTACCTGGGACGGGACTCGAACCCGTACGCTTGTGACAGCGGCAGATTTTAAGTCTGCTGTGGCTACCGATTTCACCACCCAGGCCGCAAGGGACGTCCGCCATTATCCTGCGGCGTGACCATGAAAAAAGGGAAGTCACAAGGACTTCCCTTTTTGGAATTTGGAGCGGGAAACGAGGCTCGAACTCGCGACCTCAACCTTGGCAAGGTTGCGCTCTACCAACTGAGCTATTCCCGCATCGCAGGAGGAATCGAACGGCACCGGAGTGCTGCATCAAACCCCACCTTCAACACTGAAGTGGAGCGGGAAACGAGGCTCGAACTCGCGACCTCAACCTTGGCAAGGTTGCGCTCTACCAACTGAGCTATTCCCGCAAAACTAACCGCAAAACTAAGCGCAAAACTAAGCGCAAAACTAAGTGAATTGACCGCAACAACACCACGATCAAACCCAACACTGGAGGCGCGATCCGGAGTCGAACCGGACTAACCGGATTTGCAATCCGGGGCATAACCGCTTTGCTATCGCGCCCCTGATCGAAACTGAAGTTTGGTGCCCTCAACTTCGATAAAAAATGGAAGCCAAGGCTTCCATCCTTTCAGAACCTGGAGCGGGAAACGAGGCTCGAACTCGCGACCTCAACCTTGGCAAGGTTGCGCTCTACCAACTGAGCTATTCCCGCATATCTCTTGATCAACATCCGCCTGATTTGAAAAATGTCAAGATTTACTCAAGACATTCTTCAATTCAAAGTTTCATCGATCTCGATGTTTTCAACGCACTGCTTGCCTCAACATTTCTCCGCATCGAACCATGACGTGATAGCCAAGGTTAAAGCGGTGATTTGCTTGCAGCACCGTTTGCGCTGAAGCCGAGAGTATAGAACGATTTTTTAGGCCCGCGCAAGAGTTGCGGTGAGAAGTCTTGCGCGGGTGCACCTATCGCACACCACACCACCCTCGCGCTTCCGCGCACGCCCTCCACAAACACAAATGCCCACGGCCGAAGCCGCAGGCATTTGCTGTCTACCGGACCCTCAGCAGGCCCAGCGGCCGCTCACGGTCTTCAAGACGCTCAGTGCTTCAGCGAATCACCACCGGCCTCGGGCTTGGCTTCTGCCACCTTCTCCGCCGGAGGTGCGGCAGCCACCTCATCCTCCGGAATCGGCTGGGGGAGCGTCTCCAGGGCCACTTCCAGCACACGGTCGATCCAGCGGACCGGAACGATCTCCAGCTGGTTCTTCACGTTTTCAGGAATGTCCTGCAAGTCCTTGACGTTCTCTTCCGGAATCATCACGGTCTTGATGCCACCCCGATGCGCCGCCAGCAGCTTTTCCTTCAGGCCGCCGATCGCCGTCACCTCGCCGCGCAGTGTGATCTCGCCGGTCATGGCGACATCTGCACGCACCGGAATCCCGGTCAGCGCCGAAACAAACGCCGTGGTCATCGCAATACCGGCACTCGGACCGTCCTTGGGCGTGGCGCCATCGGGCACGTGGATGTGCACGTCGCGCTTCTCAAAGGCCTCGTCCTTGATGCCCAGACGGCGAGCCCGCGAGCGCACCACCGTACGCGCCGCTTCGACCGACTCCTTCATCACGTCGCCCAGCGAGCCGGTGCGGATGATGTTGCCCTTGCCCGGCATCGAAGTGGCTTCGATGGTCAGCAGATCGCCACCCACCTCGGTCCAGGCCAGCCCGACCACCTGGCCGACCTGGTTCTTCTTTTCCGCGCGGCCGAAGTCGTACTTGCGCACGCCCAGGAATTCGTTGAGGTTGTCTTCATCGACCACCACACGACCCTGGTAAGTCTTCAGCTGCAGGCCCTTCACCACCTTGCGGCAGATCTTGGAGATCTCGCGTTCCAGCGAGCGCACACCAGCTTCACGGGTGTAGTAGCGGATCACGCCGCGGATGGCCGCTTCGGTGACTTCCAGCTCTTCATCCTTGACGCCGTTGTTGCCGCGTTGCTTGGGCAGCAGGTAACGCTGGGCGATGTTGACCTTCTCGTCCTCGGTGTAGCCGGACAGGCGGATCACTTCCATCCGGTCCAGCAGGGCCGGCGGAATGTTCAGCGAGTTCGAGGTGGCCACGAACATCACATCGGACAAGTCGTAATCAACTTCGATGTAATGGTCCGCGAAGGTGTGGTTCTGCTCAGGGTCCAGCACCTCCAGCAGCGCGGAGGACGGGTCACCCCGGAAATCCATGCCCAGCTTGTCGATCTCGTCCAGCAGGAACAGCGGATTGCGCGTGCCGACCTTCGAGAGGCTCTGCAACACCTTGCCCGGCATCGAGCCGATGTAGGTGCGGCGATGACCGCGAATTTCAGCTTCGTCCCGCACGCCACCCAGGGCCATGCGGACGAACTTGCGGCCCGTGGCACGTGCCACCGACTGCCCCAGCGAGGTCTTGCCGACGCCCGGAGGGCCGACCAGGCACAGGATGGGCGCCTTCACCTTGTCCACACGCTGCTGCACCGCGAGGTACTCAAGGATGCGTTCCTTGACCTTGTCCAGGCCGTAGTGGTCCTCGTTGAGGACGGCTTCGGCATTGGCCAGGTCGTGCTTGATCTTGGTCTTCTTGCTCCAGGGCAGGTTGACCAGCGTGTCGATGTAGTTGCGCACCACCGTCGCTTCGGCGGACATGGGCGACATCAGCTTGAGCTTCTTCAGCTCGGCCTCGGCCTTCTTGCGTGCCTCCTTGGGCATGCGGGCGGCCTGGATCTTCTTCTCCAGCTCTTCCAGGTCGGCGCCTTCTTCGCCGTCGCCCAGCTCCTTCTGGATGGCCTTGACCTGCTCGTTCAGGTAGTACTCGCGCTGGCTCTTCTCCATCTGGCGCTTGACGCGGCCACGGATGCGCTTTTCCACCTGCAGGATGTCCACTTCATGCTCAAGCAGATCCAGCAGCTTTTCCAGACGCTTGCCCACTTCGGACAGGTCCAGCACCGACTGCTTGGCATCGAGCTTCAGCGGCAGATGCGCCGCGATCGTGTCCGCCAGACGGCCGGCGTCATCGATGCCGGCGATGGAGGTGAGGATCTCGGGCGGGATCTTCTTGTTGAGCTTGACGTACTGGTCGAACTGCTGCGTCACGGCGCGGCGCAGTGCTTCCACCTCGGGCTGCTCATCCGCTTCGGGCGGAATTGGCATCACATCGGCGGTGAAATGCTCTTCACCGTCATGAATGGCCTGGGTGGTGGCGCGCTGCAGGCCTTCCACCAGCACCTTCACGGTGCCGTCAGGCAGCTTCAGCATCTGCAGAATGCTGGAGACGCAACCCATCTCGAACATGTCGTCGGGCTTGGGTTCGTCCTTGCCAGCAGCTTTTTGCGCCACCAGCATGATCTGACGACCCGCTTCCATGGCCGCTTCCAGGGCCTTGATGGATTTTGGCCGCCCAACGAACAGCGGGATCACCATGTGCGGGAACACCACGACATCCCGCAGCGGCAGCAGCGGGAGAGTGATGGGTTCCGCGGGGAGGATCGGATGACCGGACATGAAAACCTCTCTTTCTCAAGCCCATCTTGGGCTCGAGGGGCCTATTACAAGGTGCTGAGTTCGAAGCTCATGCACAAGGTGTCATTGACAGCTAGGGCGGAACCATGAAAAGCCTGGTCGTCCATCGCAGCGGCCCTTGAATCAGGCACTGGCCTTGGCTTCGCGATAGACCAGCAGGGGCTTGGAGTCCTCGTCGATGTTGTGCTCGTCCAGCACCACCTTCGCCACGCCGTCCAGGGACGGCAGTTCGAACATGGTGTCGATCAGGGCATGCTCCACGATGGAACGCAGGCCACGGGCGCCGGTCTTGCGGGCCAGAGCCTTGCGCGCCACCGCGTTCAGCGCCGACGGACGCACTTCCAGTTCCACGCCATCCATCGAGAACAGTTGCTGATATTGCTTGACCAGCGCATTGCGGGGTTCGGTGAGGATCTGCACCAGGGCGTCCTCGGTCAGTTCGCCAAGGGTGGCGATGACCGGCAGACGGCCGACCAGTTCAGGAATCAGACCGAACTTGATCAGGTCGCCCGGTTCCACTTCACGGAACAGCTCACCGACCTTCTTGTCGCTCTTGCTCTTCACCGCCGCACCAAAGCCGATGCCCGACTTCTCGGAACGGTTCTGGATGACCTTTTCCAGGCCGTCAAAGGCGCCGCCGCAGATGAACAGGATGTTGGTCGTGTCGATCTGCAGGAAGTCCTGGTTGGGATGCTTGCGGCCGCCCTGAGGAGGAACCGACGCCATCGTGCCTTCGACCAGCTTCAGCAGCGCCTGCTGCACGCCCTCCCCGGACACATCACGGGTGATGGACGGGTTGTCGGCCTTGCGGCTGATCTTGTCGATTTCATCAATGTAGACGATGCCGCGCTGGGCGCGTTCGACGTCGTAATTGCAGTTCTGCAGCAGCTTCTGGATGATGTTTTCCACATCCTCGCCCACATAACCGGCTTCGGTCAGGGTGGTGGCGTCTGCAATCACAAAGGGGACGTTCAGCACCCGGGCCAGGGTCTGAGCCAGCAGCGTCTTGCCGGAGCCGGTGGGGCCGATCAGCAGGATGTTGCTTTTCGAGAGCTCGACGCCGTCCTTCGTGTCCGCAGCGTGGCGCAACCGCTTGTAGTGGTTGTACACCGCCACCGACAGCGTGCGTTTGGCCACGTCCTGGCCGATCACGTATTGGTCCAGCGTGGTCTTGATCTCGCTGGGCACCGGCAGGTCCGACTTGTTCGCGCGACCGGGAACGGCTTCCGCCGGGACCTCGTCACGAATGATGTCGTTGCACAGCTCGATGCACTCATCGCAGATGAACACGGACGGGCCCGCGATCAGCTTCTTGACCTCATGCTGGCTTTTGCCGCAGAAGGAGCAATACAAGACTTTTTCGCTGGAGTTGCCTTTTTTCTCGGCCATGGGAGTGCTGCTAGATACAGGCGTTGTGCCTGCATTGATGATAGTTCAATTGCCGGGACCGCCCTCAAGGGGATAAAAGCCCCTAAGGTGGCTTAGTTACGGTCCTGGCGAATCAGTGGTGCCGAGAGGCTGGCGCGACCGGTTGGCTGCGCCTTGGCGGCCGGGGCACCGGGCCCGTCGGCAGGTGGAAACCGCCGCCGGACCGGTCAAAGTTCTCGCCCCCAACCGCCGCGAGGCCTTAGCCCCGCTTTTCGATGACCTGGTCCACCAGGCCGTAGGTCTGCGCTTCGGCCGCCGACATGAAATAGTCACGCTCGGTGTCGGTCTGGATCTTCTCCAGCGGCTGACCGGTGCGCTCCGCCAGGATGCGGTTCAGTTGCTCTCGAGTCTTGAGAATCTCGCGGGCATGGATTTCGATGTCGGTGGCCTGACCCTGCGCGCCGCCCAGCGGCTGGTGGATCATGATCTTGGCATTGGGCAGCGAGAAACGCTTGCCCTTGGCGCCGGCAGCCAGCAGGAAGGCGCCCATGCTCGCGGCCATGCCCATGCACAGCGTGGACACCTGCGGCTTGATGAACTGCATGGTGTCGTAGATGGACATGCCAGCCGACACGCTCCCGCCCGGGGAATTGATGTAGAGCGAAATCTCCTTGTCGGGGTTTTCGCTTTCCAGGAACAGCAGCTGCGCCACCACGAGGTTGGCCACGGCGTCGTTCACAGGGCCCACCAGGAAGACGATGCGCTCGCGCAGCAGTCGGCTGTAGATGTCGTAGGCACGTTCGCCGCGGCCCGACTGTTCGATGACGATGGGCACCATGCCCAGGTTGCTAGTTTCCAGAGCGCTCATGAAATCCTCTGTTGTGGTTGGCGTCACGTGCTTGATTATGTCCCGCGACGCATGCCCCTGCCGGGCATGTCCCGGGGACCGGCCCACCTGCAGGCGCAGGACCCTCCCACATGGGGGCGGCCGGCGGAAAAACAAAGGCGCCGGCCTCGCGGCGCGGCGCCTTCAGGCGGTACGGCTCCGATCGGAGATCAGGCGCCGGCCATCAGTTCGTCAAACGGCACCTGCTTGTCTTCCACCTTGGCCTTGGCCAGGACGAAGTCGGTGACGTTGTTCTCGATGACCACGGCTTCGACTTCGGCCATGCGCTCGCGGTCCGACAGGTACCAGCGCACCACTTCCGCCGGCTTCTCGTAGCTTTGCGAGATGTCTTCGATATGGGCTTGCAGTTGCTCGGGCTTGGCTTGCAGGTTGTTCGAGCGCACCAGCTCGGCCACCACCAGGCCCAGGCGAACACGCTTCTCGGCCTGTTCCTTGAACAGCTCGGCGGGGATCGGGGCCTTGTCGGCGTCCTTCACACCACGCTTCTTCAGATCTTCACGGGCATTGCCGACCATGCGCTCGGCTTCGCCTTCGATCAGGGCCTTGGGCACGTCCAGCTCGGCCTTGGAGACCAGGGCGTCCATGGCGGCGGCCTTGTTGCGGGCCAGCACGCGGAACTTCACTTCACGCTCAAGGTTCTTCTTGATGTCGGCGCGCAGGGCTTCAACGGTGCCGTCCTTGATGCCCAGGGCCTTGGCGAACGCTTCGTTCACTTCCGGCAGGTGCTGGGCTTCAATCTTCTTGACCGTCACCAGGAAGTCGGCTTCCTTGCCGGCCACTTCCTTGCCGTGGTAGTCCTCGGGGAAGGCCAGCGGGAAGGTCTTGGACTCGCCCGACTTCATGCCACGCACGGCCTTTTCGAAGGCTTCGAGCATCTGGCCTTCGCCCAGCAGGAACTGGAAGCCGTCGGCCTTGCCGCCAGCGAACGGTTCGCCGTCGATCTTGCCTTCGAAGTCGATGGTCACGCGGTCGCCGTCGGCGGCCACGTCAGCGGCGCCACGCTGGGCGAAGCTGCGACGCTGCTTGCGCAGGATCTCGACGGTCTTGTCGATGGCTTCTTCGGTCACTTCAGCCGACACGCGCTCGACGCTGGCTTCGGCCAGATCGCCCAGCTTCACTTCGGGGTAGACCTCGAAGGTGGCGTCGAAGGCCAGATCGCCTTCAGCGGCGCCGTCCTTCTGTTCGATGCGGGGCATGCCGGCCACGCGCAGCTTGGCCTCATTGGCCGCCTGGCTGAAGGCCTGGCCCAGCTTGTCGTTGACGACTTCGTACTGCACGGATGCGCCGTAGCGCTGGGCCACGAAGGACATCGGCACCTTGCCGGGACGGAAGCCGTCAGCCTTGACGGTGCGGGCCAGCTTCTTCAGGCGGGCCTCGACCTCGCTGTTGATGTCAGCGGCCGCCAGCGTGAGCGTGATGCGGCGTTCGAGCTTTTCGAGAGTTTCGACGGTGACAGCCATAGTGGACTCGGAAACAGTTGGAGTGGTGCGCGGGGCCGGACTCGAACCGGCACGCCCGTGAAGGCGTCAGGACCTAAACCTGGTGCGTCTACCAATTTCGCCACCCGCGCTGGGTAACAAGGGCAGCGCAGCGCCCTGGCTGCCCCTTGGTAATGATCCGGCGTTGAATCCGGGAAACCGGCGATTGTAGCCGTTAGAAGCGCCGTTTCCGCGCCCCCGGGGGTGGGTAAGCCCGGGGGTGGGGGTCAGCGGCGGCCGATGGAGGGGTCCCGGTCGATGCGGAACCAGGCCGCATACATGGCGGGCAAGGCCAACAGGGTGAGCACCGTGGCCACGATCAGGCCGCCCATGATGGCCACCGCCATCGGTCCCCAGAACACGCTTCGCGACAGCGGCACCATGGCCAGCACGGCGGCCGCAGCGGTCAGTGCAATCGGCCTCAGCCGCCGCACGGCCGATTCAACGATGGCCTGCGCCGGCGGCACGCCGCGGCTGCGGTCCTGCTCGATCTGGTCGATCAGGATCACCGAGTTGCGCTGGATCATGCCCATCAGCGCAATCACGCCCAGCAGCGCCACGAAACCAAACGGACGGTTCAGCAGCAGCAGCGCCGCCGAGACCCCGGCAATGCCCAGGAAGCCGGTGAGGAAGGCCAGCATGGCGCGCGAAAAGCTGTGCAGCTGCAGCATCAGCAGCGTGAAGGTGATGAACAGCATGATGGGCACACCAGCGGCAATCGAGCCAGTGCCCTTGCTGCTCTCCTCCACCGCGCCAGCGATGGTGATGCCATACCCGGGCGGCAGCTCCTTGCCGATGTCGCGGATCTTCGGCCAGACCTGATCGGTCACGGTGGCCCCCTGCAGGCCCTCCACCACATCGCCCTGCACGGTGATGGCGTATTGGCGCCCTTCCCGGTGCATCACCCCCGGCTCCCAGCTCAGACGGGGTTTGGCCACCTGGGTCAGCGGCACGGCGCGGCCGGAGGAGGTGGTGACGTAGGCATTGGCCAGCTTGGTCAGCGTATCGCGCTCAGCCACTGGTTGGCGCAACACGATGTCGATGAGGCGGTCGGCCTCGCGGTACTGCCCCACGGTATTGCCGGTCAGCAGCAGGCGCACCGCCTGCGAAATGCCCTGGCTGGTCACGCCCAGGGCGCGCGCCTTGTCCTGATCCACATCCAGGTGCAGCACCTTGATGGCTTCATTCCAGTCGTCATTCACGCCCAGCATGTTGGGATTGGCGCGCATGACTTCCTTGGCCTTGTCGGCCGCCTGTCGCAGCAGCGCCGGGTCGTCACCGGCAATGCGGAACTGCACCGGATAGGGCACTGGGGGCCCGTTGGGCAGCAGCTTCACACGGCCACGCACTTCGGAGAATTCCTGAGCCAGCACTTGCGGCAGCCGCTTGCGCAGCACTTCCCGTTCCGCCAGGGACTTGGGCAGGATGATGGCCTGGCTGACGTTGGTGTTGGGCAGGATCTGGTCCAGCGGCAGATAAAAACGTGGCACACCCGACCCGACCCAGGTGGTGATGCTGCTCACCAGCGGGTCCTTCATCATGCGGGCCTCGAAGCGCTTGGCCACCGCATGGCTTTCGTCGATGGTGGCGCCTTCCGGCAACCACAGATCCACCAGGATTTCCGGGCGGCTGGAATCGGGGAAGAACTGCTGCTGCACCTTGCCCATGCCGGCCAGGCCCAGCACAAAGATCAGAATCGTCAGCACGATGGTCTTCCAGCGATGGTGCACACACCAGGCCACCACCCGGCGGAAGCGGGTGTAGAAGGGGGTGTCGAAGACTTCATGGGTCTCACCCTCGTGACCCGCGCGCGTCTTGAGCAGCAGCGCGCCCAGGTAGGGCACGAAGTACACCGACACCACCCAGGAGATCACCAGGGCCGCCGCCGTCACCGCAAAGATGGCGAAGGTGTATTCACCCACGGTGGACTTGGCCAGACCAATCGGCAGAAAGCCCACCGCAGTGATCAAGGTCCCGGTCAGCATCGGCTTGGCGGTGACGTCGTAGGCATACGTGGCCGCATGCATCTTGTCGTAGCCTTCTTCCAGCTTGCGGACCATCATTTCCACCGCAATGATGGCGTCGTCCACCAGCAGGCCCAGCGCAATGATCAGCGAGCCCAGCGAGATCTTGTGCAGCCCCACCCCGGCATACAGCATCACCACGAAGGTAATGGCCAGCACCAGCGGAATGGTGATGCCCACCACCAGGCCTGGCCAGACGTCGATGCGCAGCGGCTTGGTATGCAGACCCAGGCTGATGAAGCTCACCGCCAGCACCACCACCACGGCCTCAATCAGCACGTGCACGAATTCACCGACCGACGTCTTGACCGCCTGCGGCTGGTCCTGAACCTGAGCCAGCGACATGCCGACCGGCAGCGTCTTCTGAATGCGCTGGGTGGCTGTCTTGAGCGCCTTGCCCAGCGCAATGATGTCGCCGCCCTTGCCCATGGAGACGCCCAGCGCCACCACCTGATGGCCCTGATACCGCACCATGGTGGAAGCCGGATCCACAAAGCCCCGGCGCACCGTGGCGATGTCGCCCAGGCGCAGGCTGCTGGCCACACCGGTGGTGGTGTTCACGCCGCGGATGGGGAATTCATTCAGGGCCTGCACCGAGTTGAGCTGGCCCTCCACCCGGATCTCCACCTTGCTGGTGCCGGCGTCCATCACGCCCGCGCTTTCCACCGCGTTTTGCGCATTCAGTTGCGCCACGACCTGGTTGAAGTCCAGGCCCAGTTCGGCCAGGCGCTTCTGGGAGATCTCGACAAACAGCTTTTCTGCCTGCACACCAAACAGGTCGACCTTGGCCACGTCGGGCAGGCGCAACAGCTCGGAGCGCACCGCCTCGGCCTGCTGGCGCAGCTCCTCCATGTTGAAGCCGCCATCGGAGTTCAGCGCGAAGATGGAGCCGTAGACATCCCCGAATTCATCGTTGAAATAAGGCCCCTGCACGCCTTGCGGCAGGGTGGCCTTCATGTCACCGATCTTCTTGCGCACCGTGTACCAGAGGTTGGGCACTTCGCCCGGCGACGTGCTGTCCTTCACCTGGAAGATGGTGAGGGATTCACCGGGTTTGGTGTAGCTGCGGATCTTGTCCGCATGCGGCACTTCCTGCAGGGTGCGCTCGATCTTGTCGGTCACCTGCTCGGCCATCTGCTGCGGCGTGGCGCCCGGCCAATAGGCCTGCACCACCATCGCTCGGAAGGTGAAGGGAGGGTCTTCGTCCTGGCCCAGCTGGAAGTAGGCGGCAAAGCCCAGGATCATCAGCACCACCATCAGGTAGCGCGTCAGCGGGGCATGCTCCAGCGCCCAGCGCGAGAGGTTGAATCCGGCGCGGCTCGGGTTGCTCATGGGGCCGCTCCGCTCAAGGCGCCGATGCGGCGGTGACCGTCGGCGCCGAAGCAGCGGCCGTCGGCGAGGTTCCTTCGGCCGGCGGACCCGGCGGACGGAAACGCTTGACCTTCTGACCCGGAGTCAGCACATGGGCGCCGGCCGTGACGACTTCCATGCCGGGCGCCAGGCCCTGCACGATCAGATCATTGCCTTCCGCACCCACCACCTGCACCGGGCGCGGCTGCACGGTCATGGTCTTGCCATCCAGCAGCAGCACCGCACTGCGGCCCTGGATCTCGGCCACGGCACTCAGCGGCAGTTTGATGGCCTGGTCGGTCTGGGTGCCCGTCAGCACCACCGTGGCGGTCTGGCCCAGGCGCACATCGGTGCCCTTGAGTTCAGCCTTGGCCTGGAAAGTCCGCGTGACCGGATCGGCCGAAGCCGCCAGTTCCCGCAGTTCGATGGGGCGCGGGGTGTCCTTGGCATCGGTCCACAGGCGCACGCTCAGGCCGCCCGGTCGTGCCGCTGCGGCCCGCACCAGGGGCACCTGGTCTTCCGGCACCGAGAACACGATGTCCCGAGGGCCATCATTGGCCACCTGGACAATCGGCGTTCCGGCCGCCACCACCATGCCGGGCTCGGCGTCCACGCCGGTCACCACACCCGCCACATCGGCGATCAGCGATGCATATTGGGACTGGTTGCGCTGCACATCCAACTGGGCCCGCGCCTGGTCGTACTGCGCCTGGGCCGCCTTGAAGGAGGCGTCACGGCGGTCCAGCTCCGCAGCGCTGATGAAGCCCTGGCGATGCAGGTCGATGTAGCGCTTGTAGTCCGCGCCCAGCTGATCACGGTTGACCTTGGCGGCCAGCACCGAGGCCTTGGCGGCTTCCTGCGCCAGCAACAGATCCTGGCTGTCCAGGCGGGCCAGCACCTGGCCAGGCTTCACCACCGCCCCCAGGTCCACCTTGCGTTCCAGCAGCTTGCCCGCCACCCGGAACGACAGGCGGGATTCCACCCGCGCCCGCACTTCGGCCGCATATTCCCGCTGCATGCCGGCCGATTGGGCGCTCAGCACCTGCGTGCGGACATAACGCTCCGGTTCCGGCGGCTGTTCCTGCTTGCCGCAGGCCACCAGTGCCAACACGGGCAGACTGAGCAACACCCGGCTGAACAGCCGCGAACGCGAAGACACAAAAAACTGATGGGGCATGAAGCACCTCGACGTGAAGGCGGCGCCCAGGGAGCCGCCGCATGCAGTAACTGACTGACCGGTCAGTAATGTATTCAGAGGGTTTCCAAGTGTCAAACGCCTTGCGGAGCATCCGGCTGGAACTACGGTGCCAAAGCATCTTCCTCGGCAGACCCTGCGAAGCGCGGACAATGCGGCCGTGAGCATAGAGCACTACGAAAACTTTCCAGTGGCCTCCTGGCTGTGTCCGCCTGCGCTGCGGGCACCGATCACGGCCATCTATCACTTCGCTCGTACGGCGGACGATATCGCGGATGAAGGCCCGGCGACCGCCGAAGAGCGGCTGGCCGACCTGACCGCCTACCGGACCGATCTGCGTTCGGTGGTCGCCGGCCAGGCGCCCTCCCCGCGGTGGTCCCGCAAGGTGTTCCAGCCGCTGGCCGTCGCGCTGCGAGAACACCGGCTGCCGGCACATCTGCTGGAAGATCTCCTCGACGCGTTTGTCCAGGACCTCACCAAGAGCAGTTATGCCGACCGGCCCGAACTGCTGGACTACTGCCGCCGTTCCGCCAATCCGGTGGGGCGCCTGCTGCTGCATCTGTATGGCATTGAAGACCCGGTCGCCATGGCCCGCTCCGATGCCATCTGCTCCGCCTTGCAACTCATCAATTTCTGGCAGGACTTCACCATCGACGGCCCACGCGGCCGCGTGTATGCCCCGCAGACGGATCTGCGCCGTCATGGCCTCCAGGGACAACAACTGTTGGATCTGCAAGACAGCCCGGCCGCCCGCGCCCTGATTGCCGATCTGTGTGCATGGGCCCATGCCCTCATGACAGAAGGCGCCCCGCTGGTGCATCAGTTGCCCGGCCGGGCCGGCTGGGAGCTGCGCTTGGTGGTACAAGGCGGCCTGCGAATTCTTCACCAACTGGAAGCCATGCACTTTGCCGCCCTGGTGCAACGCCCCCGCCTGCGCGCTTCGGACGCGCCGGCGCTGCTGTGGCGGGCCCTGACCATGCGGCCCGGTCGGCCGCAGCCGGGACCTCGGCATCCGGAGATCACCCCATGAACGCGCCCACCGCCCCGTCCACGCCCGAACAATACGTCCAGCAAAAAGCGGCCCAGAGCGGGTCCAGCTTTTATTACGCCTTTCTGTTCCTGCCGCCGCCGCGCCGCGCCGCCATCACCGCGTTCTACGCCTTCTGCCGGGAAGTGGACGATGTGGTGGACGAGGTGTCCGACCCCGGTGTGGCGGCCACCAAGCTGGCCTGGTGGCGCAAGGAGGTGATGGGGGCGTTTGCCGGGCAGCCGCAGCATCCCGCCATGAAGGCGCTGATGCCGCACTGCAAGGATTACGACATCCGCGCCGAGCATTGCCTGGCGGTCATCGACGGCTGCCAGATGGATCTGGACCAGACCCGTTACCTGGACTTCGCCGGCCTGCAGCGCTATTGCCACCTGGTGGCGGGCGTGGTGGGTGAAGTGGCGTCCGGCATCTTCGGCCGCCAGTCTGCGCAGACGGTGGCTTACGCCCACAAGCTGGGCCTGGCGATGCAGCTGACCAACATCATCCGGGATGTGGGGGATGACGCGCGCCGGGGTCGCATCTATCTGCCGGTGTCGGAGTTGCAGCAGTTCGACGTCAAGGCCCATGAAATCCTCAAGCGCGAGGCGCCCTGGGGTTACAGCGACCGCTTCACCGCCCTGATGAAATTCCAGGCCGAGCGTGCGCATGCCCTGTACGACGAAGCCTTTGCCCTGCTGGCGGACGAAGACCGCAAGGCGCAGAAGCCGGGGCTGATGATGGCCAATATCTACCGCACGCTGCTGCGCGAGATTGAATCGGAGAACTTCCAGGTGCTGCATCAGCGGATCTCGCTGACGCCGCTGCGCAAGCTCTGGATTGCCATGCGGACCAACTGGCGAGGCCGATGAGTTCGGCGGCGCATGCCAACAGCCCTGCCGCCACGGCGCACACCCGGAGCGCCCCCCGGACACTCGCCGCCACGTGGCCGTGGTCGGTGGCGGCTGGGCCGGCCTGTCGGCAGCGCTGGAAGCCGCCGACCTGGGTGCTCGGGTCACGCTGCTTGAAATGGCCCCCCGCCTGGGCGGGCGCGCCCGCAGCCTGGGTGATGGTCCGGAAGCGCTGGACAACGGCCAACACATCCTGATCGGGGCCTACACCCGCAGTCTGGCCCTGATGCGCCGGGTGGGCGTGGACCCGTCGCAGGCGCTGCTGCGCACCCGTCTGCGGCTGCGCTACCCGGACCACGACACCCTCACCCTGCCCGCCGGGCCCGCCTGGCTGGCGTTCAGCCGCGGCGTGCTGGCCTGCTCGGCCTGGTCCTGGGCGGACCGGCTGCGGTTCCTGATGCACAGCGGCCGATGGATGGCCGCCGGTTTCCGCTGCGCCCCCCACCTGAGCGTGGCCACGCTGTGCGCCGGCCTGCCCGCTGCGGTCCGTCAGGATCTGATCGACCCGCTATGTGTGGCCGCGCTCAACACACCGGCCGCGCAGGCCAGCGCCCAGGTCTTCCTGCGGGTGCTGAAGGACGCCTTGTTCAGCGGCCCCGGCAGTGCCGACCTGCTGCTGCCCCGGGCCGGCTTGAGCGCCCTGCTTCCGGAGCCGGCTCGCCAGACGCTGCTGTCGCTGGGCGCCGACATCCGCACCCTGCGCGTCCAGGCCCTGAGCCAGGAACCCGGCGCAACCGACGGCCGTGGCGGCGCTTCGCAGGGAGGCGGCTGGCGCCTTCACACCCCCACGGACAGCCTGCACGCCGACGCCGTGGTGCTGGCCACAAGTTCGGTGGAAGCCGCCCGCCTGACGCAAAGCCTGGCCCCCGAGTGGAGCGCACGCACCGGCGCCTTCGACTTCCAGCCCATCATCACCGTCTATCTGGAAAGCCCGGGCTCCAGCCTGCCGGCACCGATGGTGGCGCTGCGGGAATCCGCAGAAGAACCGGCGCAGTTCGCCTTTGACCTGGGCGCTCTGGCCGACCGCCCCGGATTGTTCAGCTTTGTGATCAGCGGAGCCGCCCCCTGGGTCGCCCGGGGGCTCGACGATGCGGCGGCCGCCACGCTGGCGCAGGCCCAACGGGTGTTGACCTGGCACACGCCCCCCCGCCTGCACCGGGTGCTCAGTGAAAAGCGGGCCACCTTCGCCTGCACACCCGGTCTTCAACGTCCGCCAGCCGCCCTGCTGCCCGGCCTGGTGGCCGCCGGGGACTATGTGGCGGGCCCCTATCCCGCCACGTTGGAAGGTGCGGTGATGAGTGGCCTGGCGGCCGCCCATTCCGTCATGCGGGACTGATCCACCCCGTTGGTGGTTTGATGCCCCGCAGTGGCACACCCATGACCCATTTTTGGGCCTTTGATGGGTGAATGCGACGCTGGAGCCCCTGCCCTAGTTTTCGCCATGCGCAACCGAAGGGAAATCCTTCACAATGGCCGCATGAAATCCAAGGAGCTGCAGACCCCCGCCATCCAGGTACTGGAACGGATGTTCTCCCTGCTGGACGTCCTGGCCCAGCATCAAGATCCCGTGTCGCTGAAGATCATCAGCGAGACCACCGGGCTGCATCCCTCCACCGCGCACCGCATCCTGAATGACCTGGCCCTGGGTCGATTCGTGGACCGTCCCGAGGCGGGCAGCTACCGGCTTGGCATGCGCTTGCTGGAATTGGGCAATCTGGTGAAGGCTCGTCTGGACGTGCGAGAAGCCGCCATCGGCCCAATGCGCGAGCTGCACAAGCTGACGCATCAACCGGTGAACCTGTCGGTGCGCCAGGGCGATGAGATCGTCTACATCGAACGCACGTACAGCGAGCGGTCCGGCATGCAGGTGGTGCGGGCGGTGGGCGGGCGCGCCCCGCTGCACCTGACCTCGG
Source organism: Roseateles sp. SL47 (assembly GCF_026625885.1). Taxonomy (NCBI): domain Bacteria; kingdom Pseudomonadati; phylum Pseudomonadota; class Betaproteobacteria; order Burkholderiales; family Sphaerotilaceae; genus Roseateles; species Roseateles sp. SL47. The sequence continues at coordinate 5,847,343 of NZ_CP113068.1, forward strand.
TCGGCAAGCTCTTCCTGGCCAGTGATGATCCGCAGCGGGTGCGCGCTTATGCCACCCGCACCGGCCTGAGCGGCCACACCCGCAACAGCCTGACCGATGTGGCCCTGCTGGAACGGGAAATGGCGCTGGTGCGCCAGCGTGGCGTAGCCCGGGACGACGAAGAGCTGGAGCTGGGCGTGCGTTGCATGGCCGCCGGCATCTATGACGACCAGGGCAAGCTGGTGGCGGGGCTGTCGATCTCCGCACCGGCCGACCGGCTGGAAGAAAGCTGGCTGCCGCGCTTGAAGGAAACGGCGGCCCGCATCTCGTCCGCGCTGGGCTTCAGGGGCTGATCAGCCCGGCACCACCCCACCCGCATCGAGAGCAGGCGGCCGCAACAGGTCGGCATCCACCCCCATGATCTCGCTGGCGCGCTCGACGGCCTGCCACAGGTCGGTGGGCATCTGCAGGATGGCCTCGGGCGAATCCGCTTCGGCAATCCAGTCGCCAATCTGTTGATGCTGCTCAGGGGTCAGCAGGTCCAGACTCAGCATTTCATCAATGGTTTTCATGGTGACTCCTGTGAATCTGGTGGGACCGGTGAATGTGGGGGCAGCGGAAGCAAGGCGCATCCCTGCCGGTGTGGCCGTTGAAACAACAAAGCGGGCCGAGGCCCGCTAGGTGACAAGAACATCTGACAGCAGCGCTGAGGCGGCACCCGGGCGTCAGCGCCGGGCGTGGCATCACTTGACGCTGGGGGTGGCGGCCACCGCAGCCGCTGTTGCGGCCGTGGCCGGAAGCGCAGTCACGGCCGTCGCTGGGCCGGTGATGGGTGAACTGGCGCCCATCAGCCACTTGCGCACCCGCTCGGCATCCCCAATGCGGGAATACTTGCCGGCCGAATCCAGGAACACCATGATCAGCTTGCGGCCAGCCATCTGGGCCTGCATCACCAGGCATTGACCCGCTTCATTGATGAAGCCGGTCTTCTGCAGGCCGATGTCCCAATCCGCCTTCTTCACCAGGCCATTGGTCGTGCCAAAGCGCACCTGGCGGCGGCCCAGGGCCACGGTGTATTCGGGGGAGGTGGAGAGTTCGCGAATCAGCGGGAATTGATGCGCCATCTTGACCAGCACCGCCAGATCCCGGGCGCTGGATTGATTGCGGCTGGACAGGCCCGTGGGCTCCACATAGTGCGTGTCCGCCATGCCCAGCAGTTGGGCCTTGGTGTTCATCGCCGCGACAAAGGTTTCCAAACCGCCCGGATAGTTGCGCCCAAGCGCATGGGCCGCACGGTTTTCGGACGACATCAGCGCCAGATGCAGCAACTCACCCCGAGTGAGCGTGGTGCCGACGGCCAGACGGGAGCTGGTGAACTTCTCCGTGTCCTTGTCGTCGTCGGTGATGGTGATCTTTTCGTCCAGGTCCTGCTTGGCCTCCACCACCAGCAGCGCCGTCATCAGCTTGGTGATGGACGCAATGGGGAGGACCGCCTGAGGGTTCTTGGAGAACAGGACTTCGTTGGTGTCCTGGTCCAGCACCAGCGCCACGCTGGACTTCAGGTCCAGCGGATCTTCGGTGTCGTGCAGGCCATACATCTGGCCGAACGAAGGTTTGGGCGGCACCACCGCGACCTCACGGGCCGCTGCGCGTGCCGCCACCTTGCGCGGCGAACGCGGCGCAGGTTTGGCCTTGCGCACGGACGTGCTCTTGGTCTTGGCTTTGGAGGTGGTGGCCGCTTGTGCCGACTGGACCGGCAGCAAAGTGACGCAGGTACCCGCCAGCAGTAGCACTCCGCTCAGCGCGGCACCAGACAGCAATGTCGCTATGGTCTTCAATCGGGTCCCCAGTCAGTCGGGCCTGAGTTTAGAGGATCGCAGAAAGACCGGCAAGATCAAGGACTTAGTTCACGCTTTTAAAGTGAATATTCCTCGCCCTTTCAGCCCTGGGCCGCGACCCGTTCCGTCCTGCTTTGCAACTTGTTCAACGCGCTCAAATATGCTTTTGCGGAGGCAACGACGATATCGGGATCTGCCCCGACCCCGTTCACCACTCGCCCGGCGTGTTGCAAACGCACCGTGACTTCACCCTGCGATTCTGTGCTCCCGCTGGTGATGGCGTTCACCGAATACAGCAGCAATTCGGCACCACTTTGCACTTGGGTCTCGATCGCTCTGAGAACCGCGTCCACCGGGCCGTTGCCGTCGCTCTCGGTGCGCACTTCGGTGTCGCCGTCAGAGAACACGACCTGGGCGTGCGGACGCTCCCCGGTTTCGGAGCGTTGGGACAGGGCCACCAGCCGGTAGTGCTCATGCTCCTGGGCGGCGGATTCATCCATCACCAGCGCCAGGATGTCCTCGTCAAAAATCTCGGCCTTGCGGTCGGCCAGGTCCTTGAAGCGCTGGAAGGCGGCATTGATCTCGGCTTCCGACGCCAGCTGCACGCCCAGTTCCTGCAGACGCTGCTTAAAGGCATTGCGGCCCGACAACTTGCCCAGCACGATCTTGTTGGCGGCCCACCCCACGTCTTCCGCGCGCATGATTTCGTAGGTGTCGCGAGCCTTCAGCACGCCGTCCTGGTGGATGCCCGAGGCATGGGCAAAGGCGTTGGCCCCCACCACCGCCTTGTTGGGCTGCACCACAAAACCGGTGGTCTGGGACACCATGCGCGAGGCCGGCACGATCTGCGACGGGTCCACCCGCACGTCCAGCCCGAAGTAGTCACGGCGGGTCTTGACCGCCATCACCACCTCTTCCAACGAACAATTGCCGGCCCGCTCACCCAGGCCATTGATGGTGCATTCCACCTGGCGCGCACCCCCGATCTTCACACCGGCCAGGGAATTGGCCACCGCCATGCCGAGATCGTTGTGGCAGTGCACGCTCCAGATCGCCTGGTCGGAATTCGGCACCCGCTCACGCAGTTCCTTGATGAAACTGCCATAGAGCTCCGGAATGGCATAACCGACGGTGTCCGGTATGTTGATGGTGCGGGCGCCCTCGCGGATGACCGCTTCCACCACCCGCGCCAGGAATTCCGGGTCGGAGCGGTAGCCGTCCTCCGGGGAGAACTCGATGTCATCGGTCAGGTTGCGGGCGAAGCGCACCGCCTGAATTGCCTGCTCCAGCACCTGGTCCCGGGTCATGCGCAGCTTCTTCTCCATGTGGAGCTCGCTGGTGGCGATGAAGGTGTGGATGCGGGACCGGGCCGCCCCCGTCAGGGCTTCGGCGGCGCGGCCGATGTCGCGGTCGTTCGCACGTGCCAGCGAACACACGGTGCTGTCGCGGATGGCTTCGGCGATGGCCTTGACCGCCTCGAAGTCGCCCTGGCTGGCTGCCGCAAAGCCCGCCTCGATCACGTCCACCTTCAATCGCTCCAATTGCCGCGCGATACGCAGCTTTTCGTCCTTGGTCATGGACGCTCCGGGGGATTGTTCACCGTCGCGCAGGGTGGTGTCGAAGATGATCAATTGCGATGAAGACATGGTCGGGCTTCCTTCAAACGGTGGCGGGGTCGAGGCGGACGGCAGACAGGCGGATCGATCAGGCTGCTTGCAGGCGGACCAGCTTCAGCAGCCCCCGCTGCGCCGCCCGGCGCAGACCGGACACGATGGCCTTGAGGGAGGCCGATGCGATGTTGCTGTCCATGCCCACACCGAACAGGGTGGCTTCGCCCACACGCAGTTCCAGGTAGGCCACCGCCTGCGCGTCGGCGCCGCTGCCCAAAGCATGCTCATGGTAGTCCAGCACCCGCACCTGGGTCTGCAACACACGGTTCAGGCCCTCGACAAACGCGTCGATCGGGCCCTTGCCCTGCCCTTCCACCTTGACCATGCGCACACACAGGTCGGCCTGCGCCGTGACGCGGGTCTGTCCGTCTTCGGTGATGCCGATCTGCGGCTGCAGCGCGGGTGCCTGCTTGACGCCGTATTCGCGGTCGAAGATCTGCCAGAGGTCGGCGGCACCCAGCTCCTTGCCATGGGTGTCCATCACCTGCTGCACGATCTGGCTGAACTCGATCTGCAGGCGGCGTGGCAGCTCGATGCCGTATTCCGTCTCCAGGAGATAGGAAATGCCGCCCTTGCCGGATTGGCTGTTCACCCGGATCACGGCTTCGTAGCTGCGGCCCAGGTCCTTCGGATCGACCGGCAGATACGGGATTTCCCAGAGATCGCCGTCCTTGCGGGCCGAGAAGGCCTTCTTGATGGCGTCCTGGTGTGAACCGGAGAACGAGGTGTAGACCAGCTCGCCCACATAGGGATGACGCGGATGCACCGGCAGCTGATTGCAATGCTCGACGCAGCGACGGACGTCATCGATGTCGGAGAAATCCAGGCCCGGGTGAATGCCCTGGGTGTAGAGATTCAGCGCCACATTCACCAGGTCCAGATTGCCGGTGCGCTCGCCGTTGCCAAAGAGGCAGCCTTCCACCCGGTCTGCGCCGGCCATCAGGGCCAGTTCGGCAGCGGCGGTCCCGGTGCCGCGATCATTGTGGGGATGGACCGACAGAATCACGCTGTCGCGCCGCTCGATGTTGCGGACCATCCACTCCACCATATCGGCAAAGCAATTGGGTGTGGCGTTCTCCACGGTGGTGGGCAGGTTGATGATCACCTTGCGGTCCGGCGTGGCCCCCCAGGCTTCGGTCACCGCATCCACCACCCGTTTGGAAAAGGCCAGCTCGGTGTTGGAGAACATCTCCGGCGAATATTCATAACCGAACTCGGTCTCTGGATGGGCGTCCACCAGCGCGCGGATGATGCGGGTGTGGGTGACCGCCAGATCAACGATCTGGTCCTCGTCCATGCCCAGCACCACACGGCGCATCACGGGTGCCACCGCGTTGTAGAGGTGGACCACCGCCCGCTTGGCGCCCTGCAGCGACTCGAAGGTCCGCTCGATCAGCGGCTGGCGTGCCTGCGTCAGCACCTGGATGGTGACGTCATCGGGGATATGCCCCTCCTCGATCAGCAGGCGGACGAAATCGAAATCGGTCTGGGAGGCGGACGGGAAACCCACCTCGATCTCCTTGAAGCCGATGCGCACCAGCATCTGGAACATCCGCAGCTTGCGCTCCGGGTCCATCGGTTCGATCAGGGCCTGATTGCCATCCCGCAGGTCGGTACTCAGCCACAGGGGCGCCCGCGTGATCTGCACACCGGGCCAGCGGCGGTCCGGGAGTTGGATGGGGGCGAAGGCTCGGTACTTGAGGTGCGGTTGCTTCAACATGGGCGTTCCTGGGGGTTCAGGTTCGCAACTCGCAGCCTTGGAAATGAACAACGGCCCGCTGCGGGTTGCATTCGGGCCGTTGATCTGAGGGAGACGTCTGGTGGTGCAGGGACGTGCGCGATCTAGCGAACCCGGGGGTCGCCTAGTAGTAGCAGCGCAATGTGTGCAGGGAACGTCATAGCTATTGAATATAGGGGCCGGGATGCCGGTCCGTCAACGCCGCAAACCGGCGTTTGGGCAGATTCACGTCACGGCGCGCCCGTTTTGCCTTCGTCAGCGATGAAGGCCGGCTTCATCCGGCTCATCGGTGGAGGTGGCAATCACGCTGACCGGTTTGCCCTTGGCGCGTTTGACGGCGTAGACCACATAGCCGGACACCCCATACAGGCAGAAGACGGCGAACAGCACCGACGGTGGATGGATATTGATCACGGCGATGGCCAGGGCGATGGCCACGATCACGATGAACGGCACCGAGCGCTTGAAGCTGATGTCCTTGAAGCTGTAGAAGGGGGCGTTGGTGACCATGGTGAGGCCGGCGTACACGGTGAAGCCGAAGGCCACCCAGGCGAGCACCGGGTCTTGGTACACCAGCTTGTAGCCGGCGTCGTCCATCACCCAGATAAAACCGACCACCAGGGCGGCGGCGGCGGGGCTGGGCACGCCCTGGAAGAAGCGGCGATCGACCACAGCCAGGTTGGTATTGAAGCGAGCCAGGCGCAGGGCGGCGCCGGCGATATAGACGAAAGCGGCGAACCAACCCCACTTGCCCAGGCCTTGCAGGGCCCAGGAATACATGATGAGGGCGGGGGCGGCGCCAAACGACACCATATCGGAGAGGCTGTCCATCTGCTCGCCGAAGGTACTTTGGGTATGGGTCATCCGGGCGACGCGCCCGTCGAGGCTATCCAGCACCATGGCGGCAAAGATGCCGTAAGCCGACTGCTCAAACCGACCACTGATGGCCATCACGATGGCATAGAACCCGCTAAACAGGGCAGCCAGCGTAAACAGATTGGGCAGGATATAGATGCCTTTGCGGCGGCGACGCGGCAGCTCGAGGACATCGGCATCAGCCTCCTCGTCCTCGTCCAACAGAGCTGCGTTCTTGTTCTGCGATGCATTCATGGGGCGGGAGGATACCTCAGCCCCCTCATGGAAAAGCCGCCCGTAGCACTGCCACGCGCGGCTTTTGACCGAGGTTACACCCCCGAAACAACACCACCCCCACCTTTCCTCCCTTTGCAGCCAGCGCGCAGTTCCACGCCGCGCCAGCCGGCGTTCCTCCAGCGGAGACCGTGGACCGGCTTTGCCGGCCCACCGGTCTCGCCCCCCTGGGGGGGCCGACGAAGTCGGTAGGGGGGGGCCCTCAATTCTTGGTTTTGTCCACCAGCTTGTTGGCCTTGATCCAAGGCATCATCGCGCGCAGCTGCTCACCCACCTGCTCGATCGGGTGTTCGGCGGTCAGGCGACGGCGGCTGATCAGCGTCGGGGCGCCGGCCTTGTTCTCCAGGATGAAGCTCTTGGCATATTCACCGGTCTGGATGTCCTTCAGGCACTGACGCATGGCGTCCTTGGTGGCCGAAGTCACCACGCGAGGGCCGGTCACATATTCCCCATACTCCGCATTGTTGGAGATGGAGTAGTTCATGTTGCCGATACCGCCTTCGTAGATCAGGTCCACGATCAGCTTCAGTTCATGCAGGCACTCGAAATACGCCATTTCCGGCGCATAACCGGCTTCCACCAGCGTCTCGAAACCCGCCTTGATCAGCTCCACGGCGCCGCCGCACAGCACGGCCTGTTCACCGAACAGATCGGTTTCGGTCTCTTCGCGGAAGCTGGTCTGGATGATGCCGGCCTTGCCACCGCCATTGGCAGCGGCATAGCTCAGGGCCAGGTCGCGGGCCTTGCCGGTCTTGTCGGCATACACGGCGATCAGGTGAGGCACGCCGCCGCCCTGCTTGTAGGTGTTGCGCACGGTGTGGCCCGGGGCCTTCGGGGCCACCATCCACACGTCCAGGTCTTCACGGGGCTGCACCTGACCGTAATGCACATTGAAGCCATGGGCAAAGGCCAGCGAAGCGCCTGCCTTGATGTTGGGCTCAACATCCTTCTTGTAGACGTCGGCGATCTGCTCATCGGGCAGCAGGATCATGACCACGTCGGCGGACTTCACCGCGTCGGCGATCTCGGCCACCTTCAGGCCGGCACCTTCGGCCTTGGACCAGGACGCACCACCACGACGCAGACCCACGGTGACCTTCACACCGCTTTCGTTCAGGTTCTGGGCATGGGCGTGGCCTTGTGAGCCATAACCGATGATGGTGACGTTCTTGCCCTTGATCAGGCTCAGGTCAGCGTCCTTGTCGTAGTAGACGTTCATGGTGGGTTCTCCAGGGGTTCTGCGGCTGTTGGCCGGGGCAAAAAATCAGGAATTAATGGAAGGGAGGCTGAGTGGATGTCGCTCAGACTGTCACTCAGACGCGAAGAATTCTCTCGCCACGACCGATGCCGCTGGCGCCGGTACGGACCGTCTCCAGAATCGAGGCACGGTCGATGGCGTCGATGAACGCGTCCAGCTTCGAGGTGTCGCCGGTCAGCTCGATGGTGTAGGTCTTCTCCGTCACATCGATGATGTGGCCGCGGAAGATGTCGGCGGTGCGCTTCATTTCCTCGCGCTCCTTGCCAACCGCCCTCACCTTGATCAGCATGAGTTCGCGTTCAATGTAGCGGCCTTCGGTCAGGTCCACCACCTTCACCACCTCGATCAATCGGTTCAGGTGCTTGGTGATCTGCTCGATCACGTCGTCGCTGCCGCTGGTGACGATGGTCATGCGCGACAGCGAGGCATCCTCGGTGGCCGCCACGGTGAGGCTCTCGATGTTGTAGCCCCGGGCGGAGAACAGGGCCACCACACGGGACAGCGCCCCGGGCTCGTTCTCGATCAGCAAAGCAATGATGTGTTTCATGAATCTTGTCCTTCGCGCTCTTCAGACCGGCGGCGGTAACCGACAGCCCTTGGCCACGGGGTCAAAGACAGGGGACAGGCTCGGTGTTGGTTCCGGGCATCTCCGAGGTTCTTCGGGGGTTTTCGGGGTTCTGCGGGTCGCTCCGCACAGTGAGGGCCTTCGGCTGCGGGTCACCGGTCACGCGGTAACGTGACCGACGCTGGCAGCCCCCCGCCCTCGTTGCGTCAGAGGTCTTCCGAACCGAGCAGCATTTCCGACAGGCCCTTGCCCGCCTGGACCATCGGCCAGACGTTCTCGGTCGGGTCGGTTCGCACGTCCAGGAAGACGGTGCGGTCCTTCAGGCGGATGGCCTCGCGCAGCGCACCTTCCACATCGGACGGCTTCTCCACCAGCAGACCGACATGCCCATAGGCTTCGGCCAGCTTGACGAAGTCAGGCAGCGCATCCATGTAGCTGTGCGAGTAGCGCTTGCCGTAGTCCAGCTCCTGCCACTGCCGCACCATGCCGAGGTAGCGGTTGTTCAGCGAGACGACCTTCACAGGCGTCTTGTACTGCTGGCAGGTGGACAGCTCCTGGATGCACATCTGGATGGAACCTTCGCCGGTGATGCAAAACACATCGGACTCCGGCTTGGCCAACTTGATGCCCATCGCGTAGGGCAGGCCCACACCCATCGTGCCCAGCCCGCCGGAATTGATCCAGCGACGCGGCTCGTTGAAGCGGTAGAACTGGGCGGCCCACATCTGGTGCTGCCCCACATCGGAGGTGATGTAGGTATCCCGCTCGCGGGTCAGGTTCCAGAGGGTTTCCAGCACGAACTGCGGCTTGATGACCTCATTGGACTGCTTGTAGGCCAGGCAATCGCGTTTGCGCCAGTCATTGATCTGGCTCCACCAGGCATTCAGCGCCTCGGCATCCGGACGCGCCTGCGCTTCCTTGATCTGGGCGATCAGTTCCTGCAGCACATCCTTCACATCGCCCACGATGGGAATGTCCACCCGCACCCGCTTCGAGATGGAGGACGGATCGATGTCGATGTGGATGATCTTGCGATCCACCGATGCGAAATGCTTGGGATTACCGATCACCCGGTCATCAAAACGGGCACCCACGGCCAGCAGCACGTCGCAGTGCTGCATGGTCATGTTGGCTTCGTAGGTGCCGTGCATGCCGGGCATGCCCAGGAAGCGCGGGTCGGTGCCGGGCATGGCGCCCAGGCCCATCAGGGTGTTGGTGCAGGGATAGCCCACCAGATCGACCAGCTGGCGCAGCTCGGCCGCGGCTTCACCGAGGATGACGCCGCCACCGGTATAGATATAGGGGCGCTTGGCCGACATCAGCAGTTGCACCGCCTTGCGGATCTGGCCGCTGTGCCCCTTCTTGACCGGGTTGTAGGAGCGCATCTCCACACGGTCGGGGTAGCTGAAGGCGGCACGCGCCACCGAGACGTCCTTGGGGATGTCCACCACCACCGGGCCGGGGCGGCCGGTACGGGCGATGTGGAAGGCCTTCTTGAGCGTTGTGGCCAGGTCCCGCACATCCTTCACCAGGAAGTTGTGCTTGACGATGGGCCGGGTGATGCCGACGGTGTCACATTCCTGGAAGGCGTCCAGGCCGATGGCCGGCGTGGGCACCTGTCCGGTGATGATCACCATCGGGATGGAATCCATGTAGGCGGTGGCAATGCCGGTGATGGCATTGGTGACGCCGGGGCCGGAGGTGACCAGGGCCACACCCACTTCGCCAGTGGCGCGCGCATAACCGTCAGCGGCATGCACGGCTGCCTGCTCATGACGGACCAGCACATGCTGGATGGCGTCTTGCTTGTAAAGCGCGTCGTAGATGTAGAGAACAGCTCCGCCTGGGTAACCCCACAGGTACTTCACGCCCTCGGCTTGAAGACTGTGAACCAGGATTTCGGAACCATTCAGCTCCTGGGAACCAGGGCTGGATGATGGGCCGGAAGAAGAATGCGGCTGTGAGCGAGCTTCCGAGATCGCTGCACGTTTGATGTCCGCGGCAGACATTTCCATATGTCGAACCTCTGAGATTTTCTCTGACGAAAAACCATCGGTGCTCCTCCTCTCACTCTTGTGAAGCGGATTCGGAACGGCGCGGTCAAAAACCAGGGCGCCCGGGTCGGGCAACCAGACTTGAGACCCATACTGCGTTGTGCGAGGTGAGATTATGCATGGAAACCCCCATCGCAGCCTTTGCGGGAGCCGAAGGCTCACTCTCTTCCACACGCTGTACACCCGAGCCCGCACACCAGCCGCCTAAATAAGCGGGCAGCGCCCCGTGCTGTGTGTCTGAAGTGCCATAATCTGCGGCGTTTTGCCAGCCCGACCGCCACCGCGTGGCGACAGCCCTTGGCCACAGACAAAGAACTCAACGATTTTCTGAAGACGGTAGACCGACGTGCCTTCAAACGCACGGTCTATCTCGTACGGGATGAGGATGCGGCACTGGACATCGTCCAGGACGCCATGATCAGGCTGGCCGAAAAATATTTCGACCGGCCGGCTGAAGAACTGCCCATGCTGTTCCAACGCATCCTCTCGAATGCGACGATGGACTGGTTCCGGCGCCAGAAGACCCGCAATGCGGTGTTCAGCAACCTGTCGGACTTCGAAGGATCCGATCCTTCGGACGATTTCGACCTGCTGGAAAGCCTGGAATCACAGGATGGCGCCATGGGTGCGCTCTCGGCCGCGGATGAAGTTTCCCGCAGCCAGGTGCTGGCCTTGATCGACGAAGAAGTATCAGCGCTGCCCGCGCGTCAACGGGAAGCCTTTTTGCTGCGTTACTGGGAAGAACTCGATGTTGCGGAAACGGCCGCCGTCATGGGCTGCTCGGAGGGCAGTGTGAAAACACACTGCTCTCGAGCCGTGCATGCGCTGGCCAAGACGCTCAAAGCCAAGGGAATTACGCTATGAACAAAAACTTGCCGACGACGCCGCTCCCGCAGGAGCTGGATGCTCGCATGGCCCGTTTTGGCCTGCGGGTGGCAGCCGGCCTGACCGAACGTAGCGACTCCCTTTCCGGCGACATCCAGGAGCGGCTTCGCTTTGCACGTGAGCAAGCGCTCGCGAAGGCGATCGCAGCCCGTGCGGCCCAACCGGTCACGGCCACCACCGTGCAGGCCACCGGCGGCACGCTGGCGCTGGGTGGCGGTGAGCGCACCCCCCGCTGGCTCAAGGCCGCAGCCCTGCTGCCCATCGCCCTGCTGGTGGGCGGGCTGTTGCTGATTCAGCACAGCCAGTGGTACGAGCAGATCCGCAGCGCCGCCGAACTGGACACCGACCTGCTGTCCAAGCCCCTGCCTCCGGCGGCTTACAGCGACCCTGGCTTCCGTGAATATCTCAACGAAAACCAGGCCGACCCCAGCAATCCCAGCGACCCCAACGCGGAAGAGTCCAAAGAGTGAGGACACTTCCCATGGTGACGGGTGCTGGTCGGGCCTCGACCGGTGAGTCCGTGGGCGCCGGGTTGCTGAGCCTGGCGGGCACCGCCGTGCTGTCTGCGGTCCTGATGTCTGCGGTCTTCTTGGCGCCAGGCGCAATGGCGCAAGGGAGCCCCACCACCGCTGCTTCGGCCCCGGTGGCCATGGCGGCGGCCACGTCCAGCCCCACCGTCAACACCGCCCCCGCTGCGGGAGCGGGGCCCGTCAGCCCATCCCCCAGCCTTGCTGCCAGTGCATCAGCCGGCAGCACCGGCGCCACCACCAGTCTGCTGAGCCCAAGTTGGGCCTCACTCACGCCCAGCCAGAAGGAATGCCTGGCCCCACTCGCCCCGGAATGGGATCGGCTGGACAGCGCGCTCAAGGGCAAGTGGCTGGAAATTGCCGCCCGTTATCCGAAGTTGTCACCGGAACATCAACAGCGACTGCGTGAGCGCATGGTGGCCTGGACCCGTATGAGCCCGGCCGAGCGTCAGAAGGCCCGCATCGGTTATCAGCATGCGGGAGACCTGCGGTCGGAAGAACAGGCGTCCCGGCTGCAGGCCAAGTGGGAGGCCTACCAGGCCCTGTCCCCCGAAACCCGCCAGCGCCTGGCGGAACGAGCCGCCGAAAAAGCCTCTGAGCGGGTCTCCGAACGCCGCGCCGGCAAAGACACGGCCGATGCGATGGCCGTCAAGCACCTGCCGGGTTCACCGACATCGTCCGGCGCGGCAGCCTTGCAGCAGGCGCCCCTGACCTTGACCAGCAGCGGGCCCACCGTCGTGCTGGCCCGCCCTGGCACCACCACCATCTTGCTGACCCGGCGCGCCGATGCGCCGATGCCAGCGGTACGCACCCTCGGTGGCGCTGCACGCCCCTTGCGCTCCCCGCGCGACGGACACCTGAATCCGCAAACCCTGCTGCCCGAGCGCGACGCCGCCCGCCGGGCGGACGACACCAGCCGCTAAACTGGCTGGATGATCGTGCCGCAAGATTTCTCGCCGCCCAGCCTGTGGCGGCGGATGGCTGCTTTCCTTTACGAAGGCGTGTTGTTGTTCGGGGTGGTGGTGCTCACCGGCCTGGTGTATTCACCGCTGACCAACCAGCGCCATGCCCTGAAGGGTCAGCATGGGCTGCAGGCCGCCTGCTTTGTGTTGATCGGCCTGTATTTCATCTGGTTCTGGTGTCGGGGCGGCCAGACGCTGGCGCAAAAGACCTGGCACCTGCGGGTGGTGGATCTGCAAGGGGGCCCGTTGAGCCCCTGGCGAGCGCTGATGCGCTATTTGCTGTCCTGGCTGTGGTTTCTGCCGGCGCTGCTGACGGTCTCGCTGATGGGGCTCACCCAGAGTGCGGGTGCCCTTTGCGCGGCGGTTTTGGGCGGCATCCTGGCATATCTGCTAATCGCCCGTCTGCATCCGCGCCGCCAGTTCCTGCATGACGTGCTGTGCGGCACGCAGATCATCACCCAGCGCCCTGCACCCAAAGCCCAACGCGCCCCCCAGCAGCCTGCCGCAACGGCCGGCGACCCGTCCTGAGACGTTTCCAGACCGCCATGAGCAATCCCCACAAGGGCCGTACCGGCCTCGACCGCATCCTGCATGCGGCCGGTTATTCCTGGGCCGGCCTGCGCGCCGCCTATCAGGGCGAAAGCGCCTTCCGCCAGGAAACCTGGTTGACCATCATCGCCACGCCGCTGGCCTTCTGGCTGGGCCGGGACTGGGTGCAGGTGGCCCTGTTGCTGGGGTCGCTGGTGCTGGTGCTGATTGTGGAACTGCTCAATTCAGCGGTGGAGGCGGCCATCGACCGTGTCTCGTTTGAAATGCACGAACTCTCCAAGCGGGCCAAGGACATTGCCAGCGCCGCCGTCCTGCTGGCGCTGCTGCTGGCCGGCAGCATCTGGATCGCCGCGGTGTGGCAACACCTGGCCCCGCACCTCTGACCTGACGCCAGATGCTGAAACAGGTGGGGGAGGCCCCGCCAGCGGCGGGGCGTCGCCTTCAGAGAAGGCGTGCAACAGGGGCAGACCGGGTCAGGCCGTGTTAGGCCGTGTTAGGCCACGTTAGGCAGCGTCAGATCGCGTCAAACCACGTCAGACCGCCGCTTCGTCCTCTTCGCCGGTACGGATGCGGATGACCTGCTCCACCGGTGTCACGAAGATCTTGCCGTCGCCGATCTTGCCGGTCTTGGCGGCCTTGAGGATGGCGTCAATGCTGCGCTCGACGTCTTCGTCCTTGACCACCACTTCCACCTTCACCTTGGGCAGGAAGTCCACCACGTATTCGGCGCCCCGATAAAGCTCGGTGTGGCCCTTCTGGCGGCCAAAACCCTTGACCTCGGTGACGGTGAGGCCGGAAGCGCCGACTTCAGCCAGGGCTTCGCGGACTTCGTCCAGCTTGAACGGTTTGATGATGGCGGTGATTTGTTTCATCGCGAACTCCGGGAGAGGGATAGAACTGGCTGTGATTTAAGCACGGAACCCGGCCGAAGCCATCCCCCGTTGGACCCGCAGCGGTCCCTGGCTGTCCATCCGTCAATCAGGGATCCGCGCCAGGTCCGCCAACCAGACGCTGGCTTCCGAATCGCTGGGCGCTCGCCAGTCTCCGCGCGGGGAAAGGGAACCGCCGCTGCCCACCTTCGGTGCATTGGGCACACAGCTGCGCTTGAACTGGCTACCTTTGAAGAAGCGCTGCACAAAAATGCGCAGCACCCGCTTGATCTCCGGCAGGGTGTATTCGTTGCGGCGCACATGCTCGCCGTCCGGCCAGTCGCCCTGATGCCGGTCGCCCCAGGCATGCCGCGCCAGGAAGGCGATCTTGGCCGGTGAGCAGCCCTGGCGAATGGTGTAGAACAGATTGAAATCCTGCAGTTCATAGGGGCCGATGTGGGCCTCGGTGCTTTGCAAACCACTGGCGCTCGTGCCGTCCTGCGGCACCAACTCCGGGCTGATTTCCGTGCCCAGGATGTCCAGCAGCACCGTCTTGCCCTGCGGGCCCAGTTGTTCGGTCTCCGCCACCCAGCGCACGAGATACTGGATCAGCGTCTTGGGCACCGACGCATTCACGTTGTAGTGAGACATGTGGTCGCCCACGCCATAAGTGCACCACCCCAGCGCCAATTCGCTGAGGTCGCCCGTCCCCAGCACCAGCGCGCCGGTGTGGTTGGCCAGCCGGAAGAGGTGGCTGGTGCGTTCGCCGGCCTGCACGTTCTCGAAGGTCACGTCATAAACGGCCTCGCCCTTGGCATACGGGTGGCCCAGATCGGCCAGCATCTGCTGGCAACTCGGGCGGATGTCGATCTCACGGGCCTCGCAGCCGATGGCCGCCATCAGGCGCATGGCCTGGTCACGGGTGCGCGTACTGGTCGCAAAACCGGGCATGGTCACACCGAGGATGTGGCTGCGCGGCCAGCCCATCAGGTCCATGGCCCGCGCGGCGACGAGCAGGGCATGGGTGGAATCGAGCCCGCCGGAGATGCCCACCACCAGCTTGTGGATGCCGCTGGACACCAGCCGCTGCACCAGCGCCTGCACCTGGATGCTGAACACTTCATTGCAACGATCATCACGACGGGTGCGGTCGGACGGCACGTAGGGGAAGCGCTCGACGCGGCGGCACAGCGCCAGCGGGGCCTGCAGATCCAGGCCCAGCGGGGTGGACACGGTGCGGAACTCCTTGAGCAGCGGCGCATGGTGACGCACCGAGTCGCCAAAACTGGTCTGGCGCATGCGCTCGCGGGAAAGGCGTTCCAGGTCCACATCCGCCAGCAACAGTTGCGCGCGCCTCACAAAGCGTTCCGCTTCGCTCAGCAGGCTGCCATTTTCATAAATCATCGCCTGGCCATCCCAGGCCAGGTCGGTGCTGGATTCGCCGGCGCCGGCCGAGGTGTAGACATAGGCCGACAGGCAGCGTGCGGACTGCTGGGCCACCAGCTGGTGCCGGTAGCCCGCCTTGCCCACCGTCACATTGGAGGCGGACAGATTCACCAGCACCGTCGCCCCCGCCAGAGCGGCATAGGACGACGGGGGAATCGGCGTCCAGACGTCCTCGCAGATTTCCACATGCAAACGCAGAAGCGGGAAATCCTCTGCCGCCACCACCAGCCGGGTGCCAAACAGCACCTGCTGGCCCAGCAGCACGATCTCGGTGCTCAGGGCTTCGTCGGCCGCGTTGAACTGGCGCGCTTCATAAAACTCACCATAGTTCGGCAGATAGGTCTTGGGCCAGACCGCCAGCAGCCGCCCACGCTGAAAGGCCACGGCGCAGTTGAACAGGCGGTGCTCCACCCGCAGCGGCATGCCGACGATGGCGATGGTGGGCAGCTCCCGGGAGACCGTCAGCAAATGGGCCAGTGCAGCCTCACAACCGTCGAGCAGGGCGCGCTGATGGAACAGGTCGTCGCTGGTGTAGGAGGACAGGCCCAGTTCGGGAAAGGCCACCACGGCAGCCCCTTCGCTGGCGGCCTGCTGCAGCAGCAGCGCCGTCTGCTCGGCGTTGTAGGCCGGATCGGCCACCTTGCAGACCGGCACGCCCACCGCCAGGCGGGCGAAATCATGCAGGTAGAGGTTGTCGAAGCTGCCGCGTCCGGAGGCGGACGTGCCCGTCAAGGTGGAGGAAGAAAGCGTCGCTTGCATCAGCCACATCCTGCCATCAAAGCGCGGGGTTTTGGGTTGGCCCTAAGATTTCCACCACACTTGCGCCATTGCATGACTGACACCACCACCGACGCTCCACTGATCCGGGTTGATGATGACCCGGCCGAACTGCCGCTGGAGGCGTGGAATGCGCTGCTGGCGGCGTCTCCGCTGCCCTCGCCGTTCATGCGCCTCGAATACCTGCGCGCCCTGCAGGCGTCCGGATCAGCGGTTGCCAAGACCGGCTGGCAGGCCCAGTTCCTGAGTGTCTGGCAGGACGACCAGCTCATTGCCGCCTGCCCGGCCTATGTCAAGGGCCACTCCTACGGCGAATATGTCTTCGACTGGGCCTGGGCGGATGCCTACCAGCGGCATGGCCTGGACTACTACCCCAAGCTGCTGGTGGCGGTGCCCTTCACCCCGGTCCCGGGCAGCCGGCTGCTGGCGCGGGACGACGAGGCGCGGGCCTGGCTGGTGAAGGGATTACGGGCGCTGGCGCAGCGGGCGGAGCTGTCATCCATCCATGTGCTGTTTGGTGATGCGAAGGATCAGGCGGTCATGGCCGCCGAAGGCTGGCTGGCGCGGCAGCAGGTGCAGTTCCATTGGACGGGCGACGGTACGCCGCGCAGCTTTGCCGACTACCTGCAGACCTTGCAACGTGAAAAGCGCAAGAAGATCCAGCAGGAGCAGCGCAAGGTGGTGGAGGCGGGCATCCGCTTCGAAGCGCTGCGCGGCAGCGCCATCACCCAGCAGGACTGGGATTTCTTCTACGAGTGCTACACCCTCACCTACCTCGCCCACCACAACAAGCCGTACCTCAAGCGCGACTTCTTTGCGCGCATGGCGGCGAACCTGCCGGAGCAGTGGCTGATGTTTATGGCCCGGGACAAGCAGGGCGAGCGGGTCGCGGCGTCTTTGGTGGCCATCGATGAGGGTCAGCGCGCCGCCTACGGCCGGTATTGGGGGGCCACCCGCTACATCCCCCATCTGCATTTCGACGCGTGCTACTACCAGCCGCTGGCCTGGTGCCTGGCACAGGGATGGTTGAGGTTCGAAGGGGGTGCTCAAGGCGAGCACAAGATGGCGCGCGGGCTGTTGCCGGTGACGACCCATTCGTCACACTGGCTGGCGCATCCGCAGTTCCGGGAGGCGGTGGCGGAGTTTCTGGCGCGGGAAGGCGATGCGATGGGGAGTTACATCGACGAGCTGGAGCGGCATCAGCCGTTTAAGGCTGGGGCTGGAGCGGATGCCCTTGACCGGTGAACTCAGGCGGCGCGGAAGAGTTCCGGAGAAAACGCGTCCAGGTCATCCAGCACGGGGGCCTGGTGGTCAACACGGCCGGACAGCGGACGCACGTTGTGCGACGCCTGGTAGGACGACTGCGTGGAGGGAGTGGCGCCCTGCTTGCGCTGGGCGGCCAGAATGCGGTTGCTGAGTTCAGGCTTCTTCAGCACATCACGTGCAAAGTCCGCCGCCTGGCGAAGGTCAGCATTCGTCAGCTTGTGAGACTGCAACTGAAGCAAACCGCCCGTTGTACGAACAAATGCCATAAAGCGCTCCGAAAGTGTTCAAAGTTTAGCAGTCAGTGCGCGTTCGGCAAGTTGCGGTCCGACCAACGGGCGGCGTAATCCGGACTTTCGGGCAGAAAGTCGACCAGCAGGTGGGCGCACACCCACAGCACTTTGCCCAGATCCCGCCGGCGGGACAAGACATGGCCTTGCGGATCACCTGCCGGTGCATCGCCGCTGTCCGGGCTGGTGCCGTCCGCCGTGTCTTCGGGGGCCTCTTCCGGCAGCGAATCCGCCGAGCCGTCGGCCAGCCAGGACATCGGCCCCACCAGTTCCACCAGCCCGCTGTCCAGCCGCTCGGACGACACCGTCAACACCCCCACCGTGGTGTGCGGCCCCCAATCGGGGGTCACGCCAGCGGAGTAGGACGACAGCGGAAAGGCCAGCACATATTTCCAACGGGTGCCCGACAGTGCGGCACCGTGCGGGCCACCGTCGTCTTCGGAATAGAGATAGGCGGCCTCGTGCTGGCTGTCACTGAGCTGCGGATCCACATACATCACCGGCAATGACCGCTTGAATGCGGCGCCGATCACGCCCTCGCCCAGTGGCACCACCAGCGGATGGTGCGGCACCACATAGTCCTTGCCCGGCGAGAGCACCAGGCTCTGCACCAGATCATGGCGGGACTCGTCGTAGGTGAACATGGCGATCTCGGCATCGTCCAGCCCGTGCCCGGCCGAGCCAACGCCGTTGAGCACATCGCGGAACTCGCTCTCCCAGGCCCGCAGCGGGCCTTCGTAGGCAGCCATCGTCTCCCGGCTCAGCAGGATGGCCCGCATGGCCAAGGTGCGGCCACGGATGCGGGTGGTGTCCTGAAGCGGAACGGCGGGGCGGAACGGCTCCACCCGCCAGCGCACGTCATAACGGTGGCCCACCATCGGAAAACTCACCCGCAGTTCCCACACGTCTTCGCCGATCTGGGAGAGATGGCCGGACTCATGCGCGGTCAGTTCCGCATCATTGACCCACTCGCCTTCAGTCCCGTGCTCATGGAACTGCAGATAGTCGTCCAGCGGCGTGGCTGGATAGGTGCTCCAGCGCATCACCTGCACAAAGGGCTTGAGCGGATAGTGTCCGCCCGGCAACTGCACCCGCAGCACCAGTTGGCGCAGAGGTGCGCGCACCACATAGGACGTCACTTCCAGCTCGGCCAGTCGCACACGGGGGCGCCGGGCCTGGGCGCTGGTGGCCTTGCGACGCTGCAGCGCCTCACGCTCGCAGGCCGCCACGGTTTCCCAGCGTGTGATGGCGTAGGTGTTGAAGCACTTGTAGCGGTAGCCGTAGTCCACGGCCGGGCCGGTCAACCGACGCCCGACATGGATGCCGGCCCGCACCCGCTGCACGGGGCCCTGCGGCCGGTCCACCCATTGGTAACCGGCGCTCTTGGAGGTCTCATTCAGCTCGATGGTGTTGTGGGAGATGCGCCCCAGCGACACCGAGCAGACCACCGGCACCACCTGCGTGGGCAGCGGCCGCTCAAACCAGTGTTGGCTGACATCGGTCTGCACCACGGCCACGCCGGTGGCATCCACGCCGACCGCATGCCGCACCGTGTCGATCCACTGGCCCTGCCGCTCGGCGGCACGCCGATGCACCCGGGCCTTGTGCATGTCGATGCCGTGAATCTCCTTCTTGCCACGTGCGATCTCATGCACCGGGGCGCCGCCGCCCGCACCGAAATGGATGGACCGGAAGGACATGCGCCCGGTCTCCAGGATGTCGATCAGATTGACCGAGTTCCGGCCGGACTCCGAATGCGTCACACCGCCGCTGCCGGCGGCCAGCACGGCGATTTCGCCTTCGGTGTGATGGTCGATGGAATAGCCGAGCCGGCCAAAGGCGGCGTAGTGCTTGTGGCCGTGCAGGATCAGGTCCACATCGCACCGGTTGAGTTCCTTGAGCACCAGCCCCGCATTGCGCAGCACCAGAAACGGCTCAAACGACGTCAGGCCTTCCGCGATGGAGGCTTCAGGAATGGGCAGCGGATGGTGGTGCAGCAGCGCGATGCGCGGCACAAACGGGCGCGCACCCGGGGCCTCGCGCAGGTTCAGCATCTGCGCTTTGAGCTTGGTCACCTCGCGCGCATTCACATTGCCGGTGGCCAGGCGCATGGCGTCATTGCTGTCGAGATAGACCAGCACCACCTCCTGCGGGTCGTCGCTGCGCAGCAGGTCGATGCGATAGCCGCTGTCCTGCCGGGCGATGAAGCGCTTGGCGGAGGTCCACCACTTGCGGGCGTACAGCGCCGGCGTCATGCGCAACCGCAGCAGGCAGCGCACGGGGAACGAACTGCGGCGATAAGCCAGATAGGAGGGCATGGCCGCTGGCAGCTCAAAAGCCCCCTGACCAAACACCGCCCCAAAATTGGTGGAGAACGGGCGGAATTTCAGATTGCCCCAGGGGCCGCAGTCATGATTGCCGGGCACACAACGCAGTTGCACCTCCCGGGGCGATCCGGTTTCGCGGTTCAGGCGGTTCAAGGTCTCCAGCAGCGATTGGAATTCCTTGTGGGCGGCGGCCAGCATGAACAAGCCACCGTGGTCCACCAGATCTCCGGTACACACCACCAGATCCGGCCGCTCCCGCCGCGCCAGTTCACCGACATAGTTCCACACCGACTCGTCGAAATGATGGCCGAAGTGAACATCCGACAGGTGGAAGATGCGAAACGGCCGTGCGGCTGAAAACGTCTGCGACGCCGACGGGTCTGCCCCCGGGCCGGACATGGCGCCGGCCTCTTGCTCCGCGGCCTCCGTAGCTTCCCCTGCCGACGGGGCCAGACCGCGCGGACCGTTGGGAGCGGGCTCGGCTGCGGGCGCAGGATCTCCCACCAGCCCGCTCACCAGGCCACTCACCAAGCCGCCGACCCGCCCGGCCCATCCTTGGCCTGCGGTGGGACTGTGGGCTTGCTGTGGATGTGGATGTGGCTTGGGCTGTGTGGGCGGCCGCGACATGTCAGGCCATGGGCCGCCCTTTCGCTCTGTCACGCCTTGTTCCTGGGCCATGGTGATTGCTTCCCTGATGCTTGGACCGTTTCGGCTTTCCTACGGCGTGATGCGCTTCCGCATGGCCCTCTGGCCCGGTCAGTGCCGCTGGGGGCCTGACGGTTCTGGCGGAGATGGCGAAAACGCCTGGGATGTGAACCATTGTGCAAGACGGGTAGCTCACTTCGTGATCCAGCTGGCGTACGAAGCACCCAGTCCTTCCTCTGGGGGACGGCACTTCTCGGCAAAAACAACAAAGCACAAACAGCAAAGGCGCCCGAAGGCGCCTTGTGTGTGATCAGCCGAGGGGCGAGGGAGTCGCTCAGACGGCTTGTTGAGCCTTGGCGTAGTTGGCGATGCCGTTGGTGATTTCGGCCTTGGCTTCTTCGGGGCCCTTCCAGCCCTTGACCTTGACCCACTTGCCGGCTTCCAGGTCCTTGTAGTGCTCGAAGAAATGCTGGATGGCCTTCAGGCGCATCTGGTTGATGTCTTCGGGCTTGGTCCAGTGCTCGTAGATGGGGAGGATCTTGGTGGTGGGCACGGCCAGGAGCTTGGCGTCGCCGCCGGCTTCGTCGTCCATGTCCAGCATGCCGATCGCGCGGCAGGTCACCACCACGCCGGGGGTGAGGGGGAAGGGGGTGATCACCAGCACGTCGACCGGGTCGCCGTCGTCGGCGAGGGTCTGGGGCACATAGCCGTAGTTGCACGGGTAGTGCATGGCGGTGGTCATGAAGCGGTCGACGAACAGGGCGCCGCTTTCCTTATCGACCTCGTACTTGATCGGATCGGCGTTCATCGGGATTTCGATGACGACGTTGAACTGTTCGGGGGCCTTCGGGCCGGGGGTGACTTTGTGCAGGCTCATGATGTTGGACAGCGATGGGAATCCGGTAAGCCGTGATTCTAGAGGCACACGCCAGAACCCCCTCCCCCACCCCGATCACCCCGATCACCCCAATGTCTCGCAACGGCACGGGCCGGCCCCTGTTTCCGGAAGTCAAGGAATGAATGGCCGGCGGAGCCGGACAGAAGGGACATGGAGGAAACAGGGGCCGGCCCGTGCCGTTGGTGCTGGGTGATCGCAGTAGGGGCCGTCCCGCAGAGCCCGTCCCGCAGAGCCAGTCCATCAGGGCCAGTCCTTGCCGTCCCCCCTGAAAGCCCTGACACCCTCGTGTCCCATCCACTGGTAAACGCCTACCCCCAGTTGCGCACCGAGATTTAGCATCGTTCTCACGGCCTGTATGTGTGCTTGCGCGCAGGACCGGCGCTGTGGGCATCAGGGCGTCTCAAAACAAAGGAGACAACACATGTCGATCAGTATGGCGCTGTATTTTGCGCTGGCCTGCGGCTTGGCCGCGGTGCTTTACGGCTTCATCCAGAGAAGCTGGATTCTTTCCCAGGACGCCGGCAATGCCCGCATGCAGGAGATCGCGCTCGCGATCCAGCAGGGTGCGGCGGCCTACCTGGCCCGTCAATACCGCACCATCGCCATTGTCGGCGTGGTCCTCGCCATCCTCATTGCCGTCGCGCTGGACCTCCTCACCGCCATCGGCTTTGTGGTCGGTGCTGTCCTCTCGGGCGCCTGCGGTTTCATCGGCATGAACGTCTCCGTCCGGGCCAATGTCCGCACGGCGCAGGCGGCGACCCAGGGCATGGCCCCGGCGCTGAATGTCGCCTTCAAAGGGGGCGCCATCACCGGCATGCTGGTGGTCGGCCTTGGTCTGCTGGGGGTGGGCCTGTTCTTCCTCTGGGTCAGCCATGATCTCCAGCAGACCGACAGCAACGCCCTCAAGCCTCTGCTGGGCCTCGCCTTTGGTTCTTCCCTGATCTCCATTTTTGCCCGCCTCGGCGGTGGCATCTTCACCAAGGGCGCGGACGTTGGTGCCGATCTGGTCGGCAAGGTCGAAGCCGGCATTCCAGAAGATGATCCCCGCAATCCGGCCGTCATTGCCGACAACGTCGGCGACAACGTCGGTGACTGCGCCGGCATGGCGGCCGACCTCTTCGAAACCTATGCCGTGACCCTCATCGCCACCATGGCCCTGGGCGCCCTCACCTTCGGCGGCATGTCGGCGGCGGTGGTGGTCTACCCGCTGGTGCTGGGCGGTGTCTCCATCATTGCTTCCATCATCGGCTGCGGCTTCGTCAAGGCCACACCCGGCATGAAGAACGTCATGCCAGCGCTCTACAAAGGCCTGATCGTGGCGGGTGTGCTCTCGGCCATCGCCTTCTACTTCATCACCCGCGCCCTGTTTCCCCAGGACCTCACCCCGGCCGGCGGCCCCACCATCAGCGCCCACCAGCTCTTCCTCTCCTGCCTGGTGGGTCTGGTGCTCACCGCCGCGATGGTGTGGATCACCGAGTACTACACCGGCACCGACTACAAACCAGTGCAGCATGTGGCCCAGGCGTCCACCACCGGCCATGGCACCAACATCATTGCCGGGCTGGGCGTCTCCATGCGCTCCACCGCCTGGCCGGTGCTCTTCGTCTGCATCGCCATCCTCACCGCCTTCAAACTGGCCGGGCTCTACGGCATTGCCATCGCCGCCACCGCCATGCTGAGCATGGCCGGCATCGTTGTGGCCCTGGATGCCTACGGCCCCATCACCGACAACGCAGGCGGCATCGCGGAAATGGCAGAACTGCCGGAGAACGTGCGCGACATCACCGACCCGCTCGACGCGGTGGGCAACACCACCAAGGCCGTCACCAAGGGTTATGCCATCGGTTCGGCCGGCCTTGCCGCCCTGGTGCTGTTTGCGGACTACACCCATGCCTTGGAAAGCCGTGGCCTGTCGGTGAGCTTTGATCTCAGCAACCACAGGGTGATCGTCGGCCTGTTCATCGGCGGCCTGATTCCCTATCTGTTCGGTGCAATGGCCATGGAAGCGGTCGGCCGTGCAGCCGGCTCGGTGGTGGAGGAAGTGCGGCGCCAGTTCCGCGACATCAAGGGCATCATGGAAGGCACGGCCAAGCCGGAATATGGTCGTGCGGTGGACATGCTCACAGCGGCCGCCATCAAGGAGATGATCGTGCCATCGCTGCTGCCGGTCATCGCGCCCATCGTCGTGGGCCTGCTGCTGGGCCCGGCGGCGCTCGGCGGCCTGTTGATGGGCACCATCGTGACCGGGCTGTTTGTCGCGATTTCGATGTGTACGGGCGGCGGTGCCTGGGACAACGCCAAGAAGTACATCGAGGACGGCCACCATGGCGGCAAGGGCAGCGAGGCCCACAAGGCCGCCGTCACCGGTGACACGGTGGGCGACCCCTACAAGGACACGGCCGGACCGGCCGTGAACCCGCTGATCAAGATCATCAACATCGTGGCGCTGCTGATCGTGCCGCTGCTGCCTGCCGTGGGCGGCACCGGCCCGGCGGCCGGCCACGCAGCGCCGACGCCAATGCCGATCAGTGCATCCGCGCCGGAGGGCTCCGCGCCAAGCATGCCGGATCTGGTGGCCAGCGGACCGATGCCGTCGGCCAGCGAGATGGCGCCGGCTGCCTCGCAGCCCTGACGGCCCCGGGGCGCCGCGCGCCCCTCCCGCAGTTCCAGGCCCCCCGGGGCCCCGGGCAAACCCTCACCCGTGGACGGAAACCGGGCGGTTTCGCCCCGCCCCGCATCAAACGCCAAGAAATACCGCGCTCAGACGGCCTGTTTGGGCTTTGAGGGAAGGTCCGCGCGCGGCAGAATCAGGCAAACTCCATCAAAGACACTCAGGGACGCTTGCCACCATGACCAGCCAGGCCATCACGCCGCGCGAACTCGACCGCCGCCGCGAAGAATTGGCCGACCTGCAACGTCAGCTCGCCGATGAAGAAGCCGCCTACGCAGCCAGCCGCACCTGGCTGCAGGCCTTCATCGAGCGGTATGTGGCCGCCCTGGGACCGCTCTACATGGAGCTGGATGCGCTGGAATCGCAGCTCTATTGCGCCATGCGCTACCTGCACGAGGCCCTGGGCCGCAACGGCGTGGACACCCGCGCCCCGGAACCGCCCCGCGCCACCGCCACGCCGCTTCTGCCACACCTGCCGCCCCGCGCGCCGCTGCCGCCGGAACCTGAAGGCGGGCTGGTGCATGTGGGCCCGCCGCCGCTCAAGACGCTCTACCGCCGGGCCGCCATGCGCCTGCACCCCGATCTGGCGCCGGACGAGACGGAGCGCCGCCGGCGCGAACAGAAGATGATGGAAGTCAACGAAGCCTATGCCGCTTCGGACCGCCAACGTCTGGAACAACTGCTGCTGGCCGCGGGTGAAAGCCAGTTCAAGGTCAAGGGCGGTGATGCGGATGCGGTCATGGCCTGGCTGCGGCAGGCGGAGCGCAGCGTCCAGGGGCGCCTGCGTGTGGTGCAGGCCCATGCCGCGCTGCTGGTGAATCACCAGATGCATCAGCTGGGGCAAGCCATCGAACAGGCCGAACGCAAAGGCCTGCAGCCGCTGACCATCATGGCCAATCGGCTGCGGGCCCAGATCACCGAGCGCCGCCAGGAGCTCTACATCGGCCAACGCCTGCAGCCGGAGTCCGGCATGGCGGAAGCCTTCCTGCGCCAGCGCCAGCAGCGGCTCGGCGGCGGCATCGCCGCGTCGTTCTGAACGCGCTGGCGGGCGAGCCCTTTAAGCCTTGACCGGTGGGCGGGGCGTGGCGGCCGCCCACACCAGGAGGTCCACGCCCAGCCGGTCCAGCAATTGCGCCATGGCGCGCACAGCGCCATCGGCATCGCCCCCGGCGGCTGCAGTCGCTTCGAAGGTCCGGCTCAAAATCCCGACGCGTGCAGTCAGGCGCAGGGTCACTTCACTGTGGGTTGCGCTGGAAAAACGCTGCACGCAGTCATCGAGCTCCACATTCACCACCGCCGCTGGCACGCCTTCGGCACCCGCGGCCACTGTCGCGCGGCTATTGATCTGCTTGAGGCGCTGGCTCATCAGGCTCGACAACGGCGCCGCCCAGCGGCTGTCGCGATAGCTGCGGCGGGTGTAGGGGTCGGTGTCGTCCAGCCGGTAAACCACGCCCGTGCCCAACATCAACTCCGACGCGGACACGGACTGGAGATCCACCCGGCGCGGCAGCACCGTCTGGGCGGGCCAGACCGGTGCGGGGCCCAGGTCCAGGCTGCGGGGCGGGACGGGGCGGCTGCCGCAGGCGGCCAGCACCGGGGCCACGGCCACACAGGCCAGGCCGGTCAGCAGGCGGCGGCGATGCACCACCGGGGAAGGACCCGGGGAAGGCCCAGACGAGGCCTCCATCGTCAAAGCCGTTGTGCCGGCCACGCTGATCACAGACGCCTTCAACTCATTTCTCCTTGCGGCTCGCATCAAAACCGGCCTCTCCCGGACCTGCCGGGCCAGGCTGCGGCCCCAGAATCAGACTCTGCGGCTGGTCCCCGAGGCCTTGCGCCGCTCGCTCCAAGGCACGTGCCGCACGCGACAGATCTTCAAACAGCGCTTGTTGACGCGGCCGTTCGCCGCCGCCCACCAGCGACAGCTCCATGCGCTTGATCGACGCCTGCAACTGCGCCGCCGCTTCCCCGATCTTGTCCAGCTCGGTGGCCCGCGCCTTGTAGGCATCGACCATGTCGCCGCCCTTCTGCGCCAATTGATCCACCTGGCCGAGCGTTTTCTGGCCGGCGACAACCAGCCCGTCCGCATTCTTCACCAGCGAGGGCAAGGCCTGCGCCGTTGGATGCATCTCGTTGACCAGTTGATTCAGGCCCGCCGACGCCTCCTTCAGCTGCGCCAGCGTCTGGCTGAACTGCTGCTGGTTGGCATCGCTCAGCACCAGGTTGATGCGCTTCATCGTCTCCAGCGCATTGGCAGCCAGCTTGGGGCCGATGTCGGTGAGCTGGTCCAGGACGGAGGGGGCGAGCGGAATGCGGCGCGTCTGGAGCACGTTTTGCTGCGGGCTTTGCGGCGGGTCGCCGTCATTCAGGTCGATGAACGACAGACCGGTAATGCCCTGATAACCGAGTTTGGCCATCGTGCCGGGGGCAATCGGTGCATCGGCATCCACTTCGATGCCGACGAGAATCTGGCGCCCCTCGGCCGGATCAAAGCGGATGCTGTCCACCTTCCCGATCACCACACCGCGCAGCTTCACCGGCGCCTTCACATTCAGGCCGGGCACACCGGCGCGTGAGACCACGGTGAAGGACTGGGTGTCGCCGCGGTCCCCTCGGAACCACAGGACCACCACCACCAGCGCGGCCCCCAGCAGCAGCACGAACAAGCCGGTGGCCAGGGCGTGGGCTTTGTTTTCCATGAGATCGATCGGTTTGTGCAGAGACGGTTAAGCGGTCAGGCGGGCTGCGGGTCGTCCTGATGGTGCAGGGCGTCCCGATAGCTGCGGAGGTTTTCTTCGGCGCAACGCTGGACGTGGCCGAGGAAGAAATTGCGGATGAAGGGATGCTGCATCTGCACCACCTGCTCCAGCGGGCCATGGGCCACGAGCTGCTGGTCGGACAGAACGGCGAGACGGTCCACCAGCGCAAACAGCGTGTCCACATCGTGGGTGACCATCACCACCGTGAGCGCCATTTCGCGCTTGAGGCTTTCAATCAGCTGCACAAAGCGTTTGGAACTGGCGGGGTCGAGGCCGGCGGTGGGCTCGTCCAGGAAGAGCAGTTGCGGGTCCATGATCAGCGCGCGGGCCAGCGACACCCGCTTGATCATGCCGCCGGACAGTTCGGACGGCATCTTGGTGCCGTCCTCCGGCTTCAGGCCCACCTGCTGCAGCTTTTGCATCACGAGTTCGGCGATGAGATCCTTGGGCAGCGTCTTGAGCTCCCGCAGCGGCAGCGCGATGTTGTCGAAGACGGTGAGCGCCGAAAACAGTGCGCCCTGCTGGAACAGCACGCCCCAGCGATGGCGCACCCGGGCCAGATCGGTGGCTTCGCAGTTGCCCAGCCGGTGGCCCAGCACCAGCACTTCGCCCTCGCTGGGGCGCTCCAGGCCCAGCATCAAGCGCAGCAGTGTCGTCTTGCCGCTGCCGGAGCCGCCGATGATGCCCAGCACCTCGCCGGCTTTCACATCCAGGCTGATGTCCTTGTGGATGCGTACGCCCCCCAGGACGGTGCCGACATGGCGCACCGAGATGACCACATCGTCCGACACCGGTTGCCCGGCTTCTTCACAGTTGCCACTCATGCCTTGAGCCCCACGTTGGAGAACATCACCGCAAAGATCGCATCCACCACAATGACCAGCGTGATGGACGACACCACCGAATCGGTGGTGCCGGCCGCCAGGCTTTCGCTGTTGGGCCGGATGCGCAGCCCGAAATGGCACGCCACAAAGGCGATCAGCACACCAAACACGGCGGATTTGGACACGCCCAGCCACAGATTGGCCACCGGCACCGACGCCGGCAGCCCTTGCAGAAACTGCACATAGTCCAGCCCCAGGGTGGCGCGGGCCGCCAGCATGCCGCCCAGCAGCACCATGCAGCTGGTCCAGACCGTCACCAGGGGCAAGGAGAGCGCCAGGGCCGCCATCTTGGGGAACACCAGCCGCACCGTGTGCGAGATGCCCATCACCGACAGCGCATCCAGTTCCTGCGTGACCCGCATCACCCCGATCTGCGCGGTCATGGCCGAGCCGCTGCGCCCTGCCACCAGAATGGCCGCCAGCAGCGGGCCCAGCTCCCGCCAGACGCTGATGCCCAGGATGTTGATCACATAGATATCGGCGCCAAAGTTCTGCAACTGCCGCGCGATGAGATAGGACAGGGTGATGCCGACCAGCACCCCCACCAGCGCGGTAATGCCCAAGGCCTGGGCGCCGCTGCGGTAGATGTGGGCGGAGATGTCGGACCAGGCAATCAGCCCCGGATGGCGAATCATGCGGCCGACATCGCGCACGACCTGACCGAACAGGGCGATGGCCTCGATCAGATGCTCGGCGAGATTAAACAGCCCCTGGCCCAGCTTCCAGGGGCTCTCCCTGCGGTGAGGGCGGGTGACCTTGCCCTGTTTGGCACTGAGCCGCGCAAACTGGGCCTGGAACATCGACGCCGCCGGGGCAGCCGGCCATTGCAGCTGGTCGGGTTGCTGCCGCCCCCAGGCCTGCCACAAGAGCAGCGCCCCGGTGGGGTCCATGCGGCTCACAGCGCTCAGGTCCCAGGCGACGCCAGACGCAGGCAGCGCGGACAGTTCCGCACGCAGCACTTCGACGCGCTCGCGCAGGGACAACAGAGTCCACTCCCCTTCCAAGCGGGCCTGGACCTGACCCCCATCCTGGCTGCTCAGCAGACGGGGGGTTGAATCAATGACGGGCGCTTGCTCCATGACCCGCACAGCATAACGGCCCGCAGACGCCCCATAGGCGCTTGGCGACTTCCGTTCATTGATCTGGACCAGGTGGGGGAGCCTGCAATGGGCCGGGAGGGGGGCTGCGATAGGCCGGGAGGGGGAGCCTGCGCTAGCCCGGAGGGGGGAGCGCGCAGAGGATACGAGCGCTGGTGCGAGATTTGGAGTGAGATTGGGTGCGCTCGTGGGTGCGCGAGTCGACGTGGTGCCGCTCCGGTGCCTCTGGAGTGGCGCTGTGGTGGCGCTGTGGTGGCGCTGTGCCGTGATGCCATGGCTGTGCAACATGAACCGCACAAAGCAAAACGCCTGATACTTTTCAGTATCAGGCGTTCAGTCTTCTTATAAATGGTCGGGGTGGCGGGATTCGAACTCGCGACCCCTTGCACCCCATGCAAGTGCGCTACCAGGCTGCGCTACACCCCGACGAAGACTTAGATTCTATACGCGTTTTAAACGCTTACGCAAGCAAACTCTCGCGGATGGCCAACAATTCTTCTCTCACTTCTTCCAGAGAGAGTTTTTCCAACGACACCGTGGTGTGCGCCGCCCCATCCGACACCTCTGCGGCCCGCGCGCGCAACGACTCGCGGCCTTGAAGGTCACGCAGCGGCAGCTGTGAGAGATGCGCGGCCTGCTCCGCCGCCGCCATCGCTTCGGCGCGGAATTCCTGGGCTTGTGTGGCGGGGCCTTGGCCGGCGTGTGTGCCGTGTGCGGCTTCGGTCAGCTGATTGCGGGCGCCACTGATGGTGAAGCCCTGGTCATACAGCAGGTCCCGGATGCGGCGGATGAGCAGCACCTCGTGGTGCTGGTAGTAGCGGCGGTTGCCGCGCCGCTTCATCGGCTTGAGCTGGGTGAATTCCTGTTCCCAATAGCGCAGCACATACGGCTTCACGCCGCACAACTCACTCACCTCACCGATGGTGAAGTAGCGCTTGGCGGGAATGGCGGGAAGCGTGATGTCCATTGGAATCAGGTGCTCCGGCAGCTGGGACGGAGGTCAGACTCTACTCGAAGTCTCCGGCAGCGGGCGCGTTCCCCTGCACAGCTTCTTTCAATTTGTGACTGGCGTGGAAAGTCACCACATTACGCGCCTTGATGGGGATCGACTCACCAGTGCGCGGATTGCGCCCGGGGCGTGGCGCCTTGCGACGGATATTGAAATTGCCGAAGCCCGACAACTTCACTTCACGGCCGCTGGAGAGGCTGTCATGAATGATGTCGAAGAAGGCCTCGACCATGTCCTTGGACTCGCGCTTGTTCAGGCCCAGCTTGTCGAACAGCAGCTCGGCCAGTTCCGCCTTGGTCAGCGTCGGCGTTTCCAGGCTGCCCAGCAGCACCCTCGCCTGTTCCTTGATGTCATCGTCGCTCATCGGCTTCCCTCTCCTCTCGCGCGTCCTCGTTCCGCTCGCCCCGCCCGGGGGCCCCTGACCCGAGGGCACCCCACGGGCCTGGGCCTCAGCCCCGCAAGCGGGCTCCCAGCTGTTCACCCAGCCGCGCCACGACCTTGGCCATCGCCTGCTCGATGCGCTCATCCGTCAGGGTGTTGTCGTCGTCCAGCAGTTCCAGGCGCACGGCGAGGCTGCGTTCCCCAGCCTTGAGCTCAGCGGTCGGCTGGGCCGGCTTGAAGACATCAAACAAACGGGCGGAGCGTACCAGGGTCTCGCCGCTGCTGTGGATGGCATTCATCAGCGAGGCATGGGTCAC
This sequence comes from Roseateles sp. SL47, assembly GCF_026625885.1. NCBI lineage: Bacteria > Pseudomonadati > Pseudomonadota > Betaproteobacteria > Burkholderiales > Sphaerotilaceae > Roseateles > Roseateles sp. SL47. Next base: position 5,878,150 of record NZ_CP113068.1, read on the forward strand.
CTGTTCACCAACGATCACCGCCAGGTCACGCTGCACCGCCTGCAGGCGCGCAACTCCCTTGCCTTGCGGCACGAGGCGGGCCAGCACGGCGTCCAGCGCCAGTTCAAACAGCACCGGGGCCGACGGCAGCTCGTAGCTTTGACGCCACTTCGGATGCAGTTCGCCCACCACGCCGATCTCCACACCGTCCAGCAGCACGCGGGCGCTGCGGCCCGGATGCAGAGCGGGATGCACGGTCGCTTCGAACTGCAGGGCACGCGGGGCCAGCAAGGCCTCGATGTCACCCTTCACGTCGAAGAAGTCCACCGGGCGGTCACGCTCGCCCCATTGCTGCTGGTCCGCCGTGCCCCAGGCCAGGCCGGCCAGGCGCAAGGGCTGACGCACGCCGGCAATGGTGGTGTCGCTCTCTTCCACCGAGGCGTCCCGCAGGAACACACGGCCAATCTCAAACACCCGCACCCGCGGTGCCTTGCGCGCCAGGTTGTTGCGCAACACCTGGACAAGGCTGCCCATCAGGCTGCTGCGCATCACTGCCAACGGGGCGGCAATCGGGTTCAACAGCTGGATGGGTTGCTCGTTGCCCGCGAGTTCGCGTTCCCAACGCGCTTCCACGAAGCTGAAGTTGATGGTTTCGAAGTAATCGCGGGCGGCCACGGCATGGCGCAGGGCGTGTACGCTGCGGCGCGTCTCGCTGGGCACTTTGCCGACCACCGGAGCCAGCGGCGGCGTGGCGGGCAGCTTGCTGTAACCCAGCACCCGCACCACTTCCTCGATCAGGTCTTCCTCGATCTGCAGATCGAAACGGAAGGTCGGGGGCAGCACCGTCAGCACGTCAGGGGCGGTAACACTGAAGTCCAGTCCCAGGCGCTTGAAGACGGTTTCGCAGTCGGCCTGCGTCACCGGCATGCCGATCACCTTGGCGGCACGGTCCACACGCAGAGCAACCGGCTTGCGCTCCGGCAGCGCCACGACATGGTCGTCCATCGGGCCGGCCTGGCCACCGCAGATCTCAACGATCAGCTGGGTGATGCGCTCGATGTGGTCGGTGGTGCCCGACGGATCCACCCCCCGCTCGAAGCGGTGACCGGCATCGGTGGAGAAGTTGAAGCGGCGCGAACGCCCCATCACCGCCTTGGGCCACCAGAAGGCGGCTTCGACATACACGTTGGTCGTGTCGTCCGACACGGCCGTGGCGTCGCCGCCCATGATGCCGGCCAGCGATTCCACCTGCTGGCTGTCGGCGATGACCCCCACGGTCTCGTCCAGCTCAATGGTGTTGCCGTTGAGCAGCTTGAGTTGCTCACCCTTGCGGCCCCAGCGCACCACCAGCTCGTTGTGGATCTTGTCCAGATCGAAGATGTGAGAGGGCCGGCCCAGCTCGAACATCACGTAGTTGGAGATATCCACCAGCGGCGATACCGAGCGCTGGCCGCAACGGGCCAGACGGTCCACCATCCAGGCCGGGGTGATGGCTTTGGTGTTGACGCCGCGCACGATACGGCCGGAGAAACGGCCACACAGGTCGGCGGCTTCCACGCGGACGGGGAGCTTGTCCTGATGAGTGACCGCAGCCGGCGTGATCGCCGGGGCATTCAGCGGCGTACCGGTGAGCGCGGACACTTCACGGGCGATGCCGTAGACGCTCAGCGCATGCGCCAGGTTGGGCGTGAGCTTGAGCGTGAACAGCGTGTCGTCCAGTTGCAGGTGCTCGCGAATGTTCTGACCCAGCGGTGCGTCGGCAGCCAGTTCCAGCAGGCCCCCATGGTCTTCGGTCAGCTTCAGCTCACGGGCCGAGCACAGCATGCCGAAGCTCTCGACGCCTCGCAGCTTGCCCACCTTGATCTTGAACGGCTTGCCGTCTTCACCCGGCGGGAGTTCAGCACCGACGGTGGCCAGCGGCACGCGAATGCCCACGCGGGCATTGGGCGCGCCACAGACGATCTGCAGCAGCTCCGGGCCGCCCGCATTGACCTTGCACACACGCAGGCGGTCTGCATCGGGATGCTGCACCGCTTCGACGATCTCGGCCACGACGATGCCGTGGAACGGGGGAGCGACCGGACGGAGTTCTTCCACTTCCAGGCCGGACATGGTCAGCAGCTCGGCCAGCTCTTGGGTGTTCAGCGCAGGATTGCAAAAGGCCCGCAGCCAGGACTCAGGGAATTGCATGTCGATGTCTTTCGGGCTTTTTTACTTGAATTGCGACAGGAAACGCAGATCACCATCAAAGAACAGGCGCAGGTCGTTCACCCCATAACGCAGCATCGCCAGGCGGTCGATGCCGGAACCGAAGGCAAAGCCGATGTAGCGCTCCGGGTCCAGGCCCATGTTGCGGATGACCTGCGGATGCACCTGACCCGAGCCCGACACTTCCAGCCAACGGCCCTTGAGCGGGCCGGAGCCGAACATCATGTCGATCTCGGCGCTGGGTTCGGTGAAGGGGAAGTAGCTGGGGCGGAAGCGGATCTCCATGTCGGTGGTCTCGAAGAACTGCTGCATGAAGTTCACGTAGACCGACTTCAGATCCTTGAAGCTGATGTTCTCCCCCACCCACAGCCCTTCGACCTGATGGAACATGGGAGAGTGGGTGGCGTCGCTGTCCACCCGATAGGTGCGGCCCGGCGCAATCACGCGGATCTCCGGCATGGCCTGCCCGGCATCGATCAGATGCTGATGCTTCTTGACGTGCTGCACCGCATAGCGGATTTGCATCGGGCTCGTGTGGGTGCGCAGCACAAAACCGTTCTCGACATAGAAGGTGTCATGCATCGACCGGGCGGGATGGTCCGCCGGGGTGTTGAGCGCGGTGAAATTGAACCAGTCGTTCTCGATCTCGGGGCCGTCGGCCACGTCGAATCCCATCGAACCGAAGATCGCTTCGATGCGCTCCATGGCGCGGGTGATGGGATGCAGCGCGCCGGTGCCGCGCTGGCGCCCGGGCAGGGTGACGTCCAGGGCTTCGGCCCTGAGCTGCTTGTTGAGTTCGGCATCGGCCAGGGCCTGACGACGGGCGGTCAGTGCGGCCTCGATGCCCTGCTTGAGCTGGTTGATCTGTGCGCCGCGTGTCTTCTTTTCCTCGACCGACAGCTGGGCCAGCCCTTTCATCAGCTCGGTGACCTGGCCGGCCTTGCCCAAAAATCGGGCTTTGGCGTTTTCCAGGTCGGCGGGCGTGGCGGCGGCGGCGAATTCACCGCTGGCCTGTTGCAGCAATTGATCGAGATCGTTCATCGCGGGGCGACTCAATTCGGAACAGACAATAAGAAAAGGCCGAACACCGAGGTGTCGGCCTTTGAAAATGGCGCCCCGGGCGAACCGGGGCTGCCGCAGCCACCCGCGTAAGCGGGCGGCATGTGGCAATTAAGCGAGAGCGGCCTTCACCTTGGCGAAGATGCTGGCAAAACCAGCAGGATCGTTGACGGCGAGATCAGCCAGGACCTTGCGGTCGATGTCGATCTGGGCCTTCTTCAGGCCAGCCACGAACTTGCTGTAGCTCAGACCCAGGCCACGGCTTGCCGCGTTGATACGGGCAATCCACAGCTGGCGGAACACGCGCTTCTTGGCACGGCGGTCACGGTAGGCGTATTGGCCCGCCTTCATCACCGCCTGTTTGGCGATGCGGAAGACGTTCTTACGACGACCACGGAAGCCCTTGGCCAGAGCCAGGACCTTCTTGTGACGAGCACGTGCGGTAACACCACGTTTGACGCGAGGCATGTTGTATCTCCTTCTCTACAGCTGGATTACAGACCAGCGAAAGGCAACATCGCAGCGATGTGGCCCATGTTGGTCTCATGCACGTTCGCGGCGCCGCGGAGCTGACGCTTGTTCTTCGTGGTCTTCTTGGTCAGGATGTGGCGCTTGAACGCCTGACCGCGCTTGACGGTACCACCCGGACGAACGCGAAAACGCTTCTTCGCGCTGCTCTTGGTCTTCATTTTGGGCATGACTGCTCCTTAGAAATGCGTCCCTCCAGGCGGCTGCGGGGAAACCGCTGCACTTGATGGCCTGAAGGAGACTAATAAACCCGCCGACGACCAGATCGACGGGTTGAAACTGTTCGGCCCTGCGTTGCCGCAGAACCGGGGCCTGTAAGACCGGAGGCTCAGCGGGCAGCTCAGCGCTTCTTGGGCGCCAGCACCATGATCATCTGGCGGCCTTCGAGCTTGGGCATGTGCTCCACCACCGCCACATCCGCCAGTTCATCGCGGATGCGTTCCAGCATGCGCATACCGATGTCCTGGTGGGTGATTTCGCGGCCGCGATAGCGCAGCGTGACCTTGCCCTTGTCGCCGTCTTCAGCAATGAAGCGGCGCAGATTGCGCATCTTGATCTGGTAGTCGCCTTCGTCCGTACCCGGGCGGAATTTGACTTCCTTGACCTCGATGACCTTCTGCTTGGCCTTGGCTTCCGCTGCGCGCTTCTGCTCCTGGTACTTGAACTTGCCGTAATCCATCAGCCGGCAGACCGGCGGAGTGGCTGTGGCGGCGATTTCGACCAGATCGACGTCCAGCTCACCAGCCATACGAAGCGCTTCCTGAATGCTCACGATGCCGATGGGCTCGTTTTCAGGACCATTCAGACGGACTTCAGGGGCGATGATTTCACGGTTCAGCCGATGCTTACGCTCGGGAATCGCACGACGGTCAGCAAAAGTAGCGATGGTGGTTACCTTTCAGCGGGCCTTGGCAGGGCCCGGATGATCAACAAAAAGCAAAGCGCGCCCGACTCAGGCCTTCTCAGCGATGGTGGAAGACAGCTTTGCAGCGAAGTCTTCCAGCGACATCACCCCCAGGTCCTGGTTGCCACGGGCGCGCACTGCAACAGCCCCGTTCGCCTTCTCTTTGTCGCCAACGACGAGGATGAACGGAGTCTTTTGCAGGGAATGCTCGCGGATTTTATACGTGATCTTTTCGTTCCGCAAATCGGCCTGGACCCTAACCCCTTGTTTTTGCAGCGTTTTCACAATTTCACTGACGTAATCCGCTTGCGCATCAGTGATATTGGCCACAACCACCTGGGTCGGCGCCAGCCAAACCGGCAGCGCACCGGCATGTTGTTCGATCAGGATACCGATGAAACGCTCCAGCGAACCGACGATGGCGCGGTGCAACATCACGGGGGTGTGACGCTCGCCATCCTCGGCCACGTACTCGGCGCCCAGGCGCCCCGGCATCGAGAAATCGACCTGCATGGTGCCGCACTGCCACTGGCGGCCGATGGCGTCCTTCAGGGTGTATTCGATCTTCGGGCCGTAGAAGGCGCCGTCGCCCGGGGCGATGATGAACTCCACACCGGAGGCGCGCAGCGACTCCATCAGGGCGAATTCCGCCTTGTCCCAGACCTCATCGGAACCGATGCGTGCCTCCGGCCGCGTCGCCACCTTGTAGATGATGTCGGTGAAGCCGAAGTCCTTGTAGACCTTCTGCAGCAGCGCGGTGTAGGCCACGCATTCAGCCAGGATCTGGTCTTCGGTACAGAAGATGTGGCCATCGTCCTGGGTAAAGCCGCGCACCCGCATGATGCCGTGCAGGCCGCCGGTCGGCTCATTGCGGTGGCATTGGCCGAACTCACCAAAACGCAGCGGCAGGTCGCGGTAGCTCTTGATGCCGTGCTTGAAGATCAGGATGTGCCCCGGGCAGTTCATCGGCTTGAGCGCGTAGTCGCGCTTTTCCGATTCGGTCGTGAACATGTTGTCGCGATACTTCTCCCAGTGGCCGGTGGCCTCCCAGAGCGACTTGTCCAGCAGTTGCGGGCCCTTGACCTCCTGATAGCCGTTGTCACGGTAGACACGGCGCATGTACTGCTCCACCTCCTGCCAGACCGTCCAGCCCTTGGGATGCCAGAACACCACGCCGGGCGCGTGTTCGTCGATGTGGAACAGGTCCAGGTCCTTGCCGATCTTGCGGTGGTCGCGCTTTTCGGCCTCTTCCAGCATGCGCAGGTAGGCCTGCAGGTCATCCTTGCTGGCCCAGGCGGTGCCATAGATGCGCTGCAGCTGTTCATTGCGATGGTCGCCGCGCCAGTAGGCGCCGGCCACCTTCATCAGCTTGAAATGCTTGAGCTTGCCGGTGGACGGTACGTGCGGGCCGCGGCAAAGATCGGTGAAACCGCCTTCGGCATACAGCGACACGTCCTCGTTGGCCGGGATGCTGGCAATGATCTCGGCCTTGTAGGCTTCACCAATGCCCTTGAAATAGCTCACGGCCTCGTCGCGCGGCAGCACCGAACGCACCACCTTCTCATCCTTCTTGGCCAGCTCGGTCATCTTGGCTTCGATGGCGGCCAGATCCTCCGGCGTGAAAGGACGCTTGTACGAGAAGTCGTAGTAGAAGCCATTCTCGATGACCGGGCCGATGGTGACCTGCGCCTCGGGGAACAGTTCCTTGACCGCATAAGCCAGCAAGTGGGCGGTGGAGTGACGGATCACCTCCAGACCGTCCGGATCCTTCTCGGTGATGATGGCCAGCGGCAGGTCGCGGTCGATCAGATAGCTGGTGTCCACCAGCTTGGCCTCGTCGCCCGTGCCCACACGGCCGGCCAGTGCGGCCTTGGCCAGGCCCGCACCAATGGAGGCGGCCACTTCCGCCACCGTCACCGGTTGGGGGAATTCACGCTTGGAACCGTCAGGCAGTTGGATGGAAATCATGAAAATTGCTCCAGAAAACAAAAAAGCGCGGCCACTTGCCGCGCTTTTTCTGGGGGCTGCCCGGGGTGAGCAGCGATGAAAGACGTGAGCGAGCCGCGGCCGACTAAACCTTCGTGGTGGAGGTAGTAGTTCGCGGTGTCATAACCAATACGCCTTTCCCGGTCCTTATCGAAAGAGATGAGAGGTAGCCGAACGACAGGGTCGCCTCGCTACGGATGTCTGGGGGCCGCCCTTTATCGCCCTTTATCGGCCTTAATCGGCCTCAGCCGCCTTCAATCGCCTTCAACTTCAACTGGTTGGTTGCCCAACCGTGTTGAAAAGACTCGCTGAAAACATGCGCCAGGGCGGCCTGCTCGTTAATGATAACCGAGCCGCTGAAGCCGCGGCCTGCCCGCCCGAGCAAATCCCTGGGACGACGCGTCACAACGGCAACACCTCCAGGCTGGGCCGGGCACAGGCAGCCTGCAACTCTTCCCGCAGCCGCTCGGCCTCGGCCACCGCCTTGAGCCAGTCCCGGGCGCGGCGGCCGACATCATCGCCGTAGAACTTGAAGTCGTTGCGGTCCGGCAACTTGCTGTTGGGCAAGGTCTTCACCCAGTCGGGATGGGGCGTCAGCAGCACCACGTTGTCCAGGAAGGCGCTGGGGCGATGGCGATGGCGCAGAGCCTTGTCCAGCCAGCCCGGAATGACCTGGCGCTGGAAATGCGGGTACAGCACCAGGCCGTCGCCGACCATCGCGGCATAGTTCAGGTGGAGGTGGTAGTCCGTGATGCCACCGTCCCAGTAAGCGCCGGCCGGTGCCCCGGCGATGTCGTGCACCGCCAGCAGCCAGAACGGGATAGAGCAACTGGCCAGCACACTGGGCAGCAGGTTGGCGCTGTCCAGGGCCACTTGCCGGCTGCGGTAGTCGTGCAGCGGCATCGGCAGCGGCGCACGTGGATCGGAAAACACCACCCGCTCCAGCCAGGTGCCCATGGCTCGCCGCGACACCGCATTGGTGGCAAACGCGCCCAGGTAGCCCAGCGGTGTCCGCCAACGGCTCTCGCGCCCCAGCACATGGCGCCCCCGGGAGGTGAACACATGCAGCCGGTAGAGCGGATGGTTCAGCACCTCCGCCTCGCGCCCGCCAAACACCTCGTTCAGCTTGCCCATGAACTGCCGCGACACCGTCTCCGGCAGCGGTTGCTTGCCCGGCTCGGTGTCGTAAGTCTGGTGCGCGTAGTCGTGGGCCAGTCGGGCGAATTCATCGCGGGTCTGGCTGGCGGTGCGGGCCACACAGGCCGTCGCCATGCGCCAGGCACCGATGGACGCCCCCAGCAGATGCACCGGCTGACCGGCCGCCGGCAGGAACTCGCCAAAGATGAACTGGTCCAGCGGGTTGAGGATCAGCCCCTTGGGGCCGCCTGCCGCGCCCGGCACCACATGGACATCCTCGGCGCGCAAGCCACGATCCCGCAGGCGCGCACGCGCCTTGGGGCCAGCCAGGATCTGCAATGCCTGCATCAGCGGATCATCCTTTCTCGGTGCGCCGGCCTGATGGGATGCCGGGTCGCAGGGGGGTCAGAGCTTCATGTCCATGGACACGCCCAGCCAGGTGCGCGTGCGGCGCTCCACATAGCCGTAGTCGCTCCCCACCGCGGTGAGCGTCTGCGTGTCCAACGGGGCCAGATTATTGGCCGAGAGCCGCATCGAGGTACTGGGGGAGAAAGTCCATTGTGCGAATAGATCCAGCGACCGGGTGCGCGAGGTCTCCAGCGTTTGCCGGTTGGTCTGGCGGGTGATGTAGCCGGGCGTGAAGCTCAGATTGGCACCGGTGGTCAGCGGCAGGCCAGTGAAGCGGTAGTCGATGCCCAGGTTGCCCATCCAGGGCTGCTGCTGGTCCAGGCGGTTGTCCGGGCCGGACACTGCCTTCACACGCGACCGGTAAACGCTCAGCGAGCTGCGCAGGTTGAGCGCCGTCTTCGGGTCGAACACCCAGGGCAGCAATTCACCCGCGCGGCCCTTCAGTTCCACCTCCACGCCCGAGGTCTGCGCACGGGAGAAGTTGGTGGGTCGCAGTACGTAACGGGGCACCGGCACCAGCGCCGACGCGGGTTCCAGCGTGGTGACGTTGCGGATCAGGTTGTTGATGTTGCGATGGAAGAAGCCCAGGCTGAAGAGCCCGCCGCCGGCCAGGTAATGCTCATACGCCACATCCAGGCCGGTGGCCAGCTCCGGCTTCAGGGCCGGGTTGCCAACGCGGTCGGGTGAGAGCTCGTCGTTGGTCTCGGTCTCCAGCTGGTATTTGCTGTTGAGGGTGTAGCGGCCCATCAGCTGGGTCAGCTCCGGCGCCTTGTAGCTGCGGGTGAGGCTGCCCCGGATGATGTCTTTGCCCTTGGGGTCGATCTTGTAGTTGAGGTGCCACAGCGGGGTGAGCACGCTGCTGACATTACGCACGTCCACATCAATGCCGCGGCTGGTGCTGACAATGCGTTCCTGGCGCAGGCCGAAGTAGGTGGACCACTGCGGGTTGATTTCCCATTCGTCCTGGATATAGAAGGCCTGGCGCTGGATACGGGCGCCGAAGTCCTCGCCGTTGAGCGAAGCCAGTTGGGGCTCCCCATCCACCAGCGTGGTGCGGGTTTCCGTACGGCGGCGCCATTCCAGGTCCCAACCGACGGTCACGGTGTGATCGTCCCCCAGCAACTGGCTGTATTTGCCGGCCTGGGTGTAGCTGCGGTCCTTGTTGCCGCCCAAGGCGTCGATGGGCAGGTCCGGATCGTAGGTGTGGTTGTTGAAGCTGCTGCGCGCGTCCTGGATGCCCGCCTTCAGTTCCACCTTTTGCGTGTCGGTGAAGCGGTTGTTCCATTGCAGATTGCCGCGCAGCATCTGCCAGGTCCCGTCGTTGTCCGAATCCTGGTCGAGCTGCGGGGTGTTGTAGACCGCGTCCGGCCTGGTGCGGACATCAGTGCTCCACCAACCCTTCTGGGCAAAGCCCTGGAAGCTCAGGGTCTGGTCGTCATTGATGCGCCAGTTCACGCGCGGCGAGCTGTTGAACCCATGCCCATAGTTCAGCTGGTTGCCATGCTGCGAGGCCACCACCGGCTGGTCGTTTTCATCGGTGCCGGGCCGCGCCGCATTCAAGACGCTGCGCGCGCGCCACTGAAAACCCGACAGCGGCAGCGAGAGTGACACCGGGCCCAGCCGCTCACCCAGAGTGAAGGTGGCATTGGCCACCGGATGGTCGTTGGTGTAGACCATGCCCAGGCGCAGGTCGCGCTGGCTGGCCCGAGGCGCTTCCTTCAGGATGATGTTGATGGCCCCCGCCACCGCCTGCGCGCTCTGGTCGGCGGTGGGGCCCTTGGTGACCTCGATGCGTTCCACCTGGGCAGGGTCCAGCTGGTCCAGCTTGAAGCCGGGAGGCGCAGGGTCGCCATTGAGGAGGATCAGCGTGTAACCCGACCCCAGCCCCCGCATGCGCGGCGACCCATCGGCCACATTCACCCCGGGCAAGCGCTTGAGCACATCGGCCACGTTGGTGTCGCCGAATTTGTCCAGTTCCTCGCGGCCATAGATCTGCTTGGCCACCGGCGCGCGGCGACGGAGTTCGGTGTCACTCTGCTGGCGGCCTGTAATCTCGACCCGGTCCAGACGGCGTGACGGCGACTCCGCCCCGGGCGCACCCGTGACGTCCTGCGCCCGCGCGGGGGCTGACGACACCATCAGCAGGCCCAGCGCCGCCAGCAGCGGGACGCCACCAAGGCCGGTCGACAGGGGAGAAACAAACGAGCGGACCGGGGCCAGGCCACGGTCGAAAAGGCTGTGATTCAAGCGGAGCTCCGCAGTGTGCAGTCGATAGAGACGCATGGCCGGCCTCCTACCCACCCCTCCCCTGCGCGGCCTCTGCTCTTGGGGCAGAGGGCCACTCCTTCTGGGGGTCCGAGCTCGGACGACTGCCACGATGGGCGGATGATGGCAGGAATGTGTGACCGTGCTGAAGGTCAGTGGCATGCTTCAGACACAGCGCTTTGTCGAGTGCCGCTGCCGTGATTTTCTGGGCGGTTCGCTGGGGCCCCGGAAAGAGAAACGCCGCCCGTTGGGGCGGCGCTCAGGTCTCCCCAGCGGCGGAAGGCATCTCCGCCGGACTGGAGCCGGGTGTCAGCGCTTCAGCTTGGCGAACGCTGCGGCCATGGCATTGCCCACCGGCGCAGCTTGGCGATCCCCGCCACCCTGCCGGGCCCCGCCGCCCTGGCGTTCATTGCGGGCAGGCGGGCGGAAGCTGTTGTCCGGCTTGCTGCCGGCGCGCGGCGCCGGGGCCTCCAGCTTCATGGTCAGCGAGATGCGCTTGCGGGCCATGTCCACTTCCAGCACCTTCACCTTGACGATGTCGCCGGTCTTGACCACTTCGCGAGCGTCGTTGACGAACTTGTTGGACAGCTGGCTCACATGCACCAGGCCGTCCTGATGCACCCCCAGATCGACAAAGGCACCGAACTGAGCCACGTTGGACACCGTGCCTTCCAGCACCATGCCTTCCTTGAGGTCCTTCAGGTCTTCCACGCCGTCGTTGAAGCGCGCCACCTTGAAGTCCGGGCGCGGGTCACGACCCGGCTTTTCCAGCTCGGCGAGGATGTCCTTGACGGTGATGGCGCCAAAACGCTCGTCGGCAAAGGCTTCGGGCTTGAGCGTGCGGATGACGTCGCTCTTGCCCATCAGGTCATGGATGGGGCGCGACACCTGGGTCAGGATGCGTTGCACCACCGGATAGGTCTCGGGGTGGACGCCGCTCATGTCCAGCGGATTGTCGCCATCGCGGATGCGCAGGAAGCCGGCCGCCTGTTCAAAGGTCTTGGGGCCGAGGCCGCTCACATCCAGCAGTTGCTGACGGTTGCGGAAGGCGCCGTTGGCATCGCGCCAGCGCACGATGGCATTGGCCACGCTGCCCGACAGGCCGGACACCCGCGACAGCAACGGTGCGGACGCCGTGTTCAGGTCCACCCCCACCGAGTTCACGCAGTCTTCCACCACCGCATCCAGCGTGCGGGCGAGTTCACTCTGGTTGACATCGTGCTGATACTGCCCCACACCAATCGACTTGGGGTCGATCTTGACCAGCTCGGCCAGCGGATCCTGCAGGCGCCGGGCAATGGAAACGGCACCGCGCAACGACACGTCCAGCTCCGGCAATTCCTTGGAGGCGAACTCCGAGGCGGAATACACCGAGGCGCCGGCCTCGCTGACCACCACCTTCTGGATCTCGGCTGCGGGTGCGCCTTGCGCCTGGGACAGCATCTGCTGGATGCGCTTGATGAGGTCGGCGGCCAGCTTGTCGGTCTCGCGGGAGGCCGTGCCGTTGCCGATGGCGATCAGGTTCACCCCGTGGGTGGCGCACAGGCGACCGAGGGTGTGGATGGAACCTTCCCAATCGCGCTTGGGTTCATGCGGATAGACCGTGGCGGTGTCCAGCACACGGCCGGTGTCGCTCACCACGGCCACCTTCACGCCGGTGCGGATGCCGGGGTCCAGGCCCATCACCACGCGCTTGCCGGCCGGTGCGGCCAGCAGCAGATCGCGCAGGTTCTCGGCGAAGACCTTGGTGGCCACCTTCTCGGCCTCCTCCCGCAGGCGCGAGAACAGGTCACGCTCCAGGCTGAGGGAGAGCTTGACCTTCCAGGTCCAGGCGATGGTCTTGCGCAGGAGGTCGTCGCAGGCGCGCTTGGTGTGCGTCCAACCCAGATGGCGGGCGATGCGGCCTTCGGCCATGGTCGGCTGGCCGGGGACCACTTCCTCATCCAGCACCAGCTTGGCATCCAGGAATTCCTGCGTGCGGCCACGGAAGACAGCCAGGGCCCGATGTGAGGGCACGGTGCGGATCGGTTCGGCGTAATCGAAATAGTCGCGGAACTTGGCGATGTCCGGATTGTTTTCGTCCTTGCCGTCCATCAGCTTGGACTTGAACAGACCTTCTTCCCACAGCCATTCACGCAGCTTGCCGATCAGCGCGGCGTCTTCGGCCCAGCGTTCGGACAGGATGTCGCGAACGCCATCGAGCACCGCATAAGCGTCTGCGAATCCGGCCTCGGCGTTGAGGCATTTGGCGGCCTCCGCCATGGGGTCCAGCGTGGGGTCCGCAAACAGCTGATCCGCCAGCGGCTCCAGGCCGGCTTCGCGGGCGATCATGCCTTTGGTGCGGCGCTTGGGCTTGTAGGGCAGGTAGAGGTCTTCCAGCTCCTGCTTGGTGGGTGCAGCGGAGATGGCGGCGGCCAGTTCGGGCGTGAGTTTGCCCTGCTCTTCGATGCTTTTGAGCACTGCTTCGCGGCGCTCTTCCAGTTCACGCAGGTAGGCCAAGCGGACTTCGAGTTCACGCAGCTGGGCGTCGTCCAGGCCGTCGGTGGCTTCCTTGCGGTAACGCGCAATGAAGGGCACGGTCGCTCCTCCATCCAGCAGTTCCACAGCGGCATTGACCTGTGCCGGGCGGACGTTCAGCTCGGCGGCAATCTGAAGAAGGATTTTGTCCAAGACAACTACAGGCCCAGGGGCCAAAACAGCGAAACGGAAAGTATAGGGCCCCCGATGGACTCGCCTTGGGCGAGCCCATTCGCCCCGCTCTACCGGATCGATCTCCCGGATCGATCTGCCGGATCGATCGCCCGGATCGATCTCCGTATCGGCATGCGCCGGACCGGTCACCCAGTTTCAGGAGGGGCCGCCGCTCCCACACCGACCTCCTGCCCCCCCCCCTTGCCGACACGCAACACACGCTGCGCCCCGGCAATCGTTTCGGGCCGGTGCGCGATGACCAGCCGGGTGAGCGGGAGGCGCGCCAAAGCCGTCGTGATCTTTCGTTCCAGCTCCACGTCCAAATGGCTGGTGGCTTCGTCCATGGCCAGCAGGCGCGGCTGCTTGTAAATGGCCCTGGCGAGAAGAATTCGCTGCCGTTGCCCACCCGAGAGGCCGGCCCCAAGGTCACCCACCAGCGTCTGGTAGCCCATCGGCATGCCGACGATGTCTTCATGCACCTGCACCCAACGCGCGCTGGCTTGCACACGCTCCAAGTCCGGCTGCAAATCAAAAAATGAAATGTTCTCCGCAATGGACCCGGTCAGCAGCACATCCTCTTGCATCACCGTCCCGACCACCCTTCGATAATTCCGTGCGCCGAGATGTCCGATCCGTTGTCCACCAAAAAGAACTTCACCCTCGCTCGGCTCCAGCAATCCCAAGGCAATCTTCAGCAGCGTGGTCTTGCCGCGCACCGTTCGGCGTGCCCCATCAACTGACGCAGTGTGGCGCCCTTCAGCGACACCCCACAGAGCCGCCGCAACGCCTGCAAGTCTTGGAACCGCCCGTGTGCAGCGGAGATCATCGCCAGGCAGGCCAGCCCGCATTCCCCGGCCTCCGACTGCAGAGTGAGATGTATCACTTTGGCCGCTTGAGAAAGCCCATCCAGGTTGTACCAGCGAGATAACCAAGGGCAATCATGAAAGCTTTATAGATGGCCAAGAATAACCCGAAGCGATCGACCAAAAAACAAAGATTCACAGAGAAGATAACCAATAAAAATGTCGTTAGTCGCCACATGTTTTGACAACCGAACATCTCCGATGCGAATCGGACCATGATGTAAACAAATAAGCACGAATTAATTACGGTCTGCAGGTCTATAGACAGATTCATAATGAAAGGAGGGGCGCGCCCCTCTCGTTATAAATTTTTATTTCGTGGCTGTGGGCTTCTGAACCCAGCGGCCTCCGCCTCCAGCGAAACTGGAAAACACACCGGTTGCTACGGCGCTCCCCCACATGCCTACGCCCCCGTAGAATCCAGCTACACCGCCAAGAATGGCGCCCGCTACGATCTGTCCGGCATTACCACCCGAGTGCCATGGTCCGTAACCGCCGACTATCGCTCCCGCAATTGCTCCGGCCACCAGCAAACCGCCTGCCACCTCTTCAAGTTGGTCTTCAGCCAAAATTTCCATAGTTTCTTCCTTTCTTCTCCTCAGCCGAAAAGCGTTCGGCCCGCATCAGCTTGACGTCGCCATGGGCGCTGGAAACAAATTCGTGAATATGGACAATTGAAATTCATGCAGTGCTCTAGCTGCGGAGCCCTTCAGAAAAGGAGAAAGGCGCAATACGGGTTCAAACAGCCACTCCTATACTGCACGGCGATCCTGAATCACATCCCCCTCCAAACTCATCCCCGGGCGTAACGGCCGCATTTCGCCATACGTATTGACGAATTGCTTTTCCAATTCCACGGTGATCCGGTAGAGCGGCTCATTGCTTTGTGCCGACGTCAGCAGAGCCTGCGTCTGCCCGGGAGGGAGGTCCGGCGGTGCAAGCGGGGTTTGACTGATCGAAATGACCGTGCCGCGTGACATGCCAAACTTTTGGTAGGGATACGCGGCGTAGCGCAGCCACACCGTCTGCCCCGGCTGCACGAACCCAGCCGTTCGGCTCGGTGCATAAAGCTGGGCCTCCAGAAGACCACGGCCCGTTGCGCTGCGGGTGGCCGACGCCGTTGGATGGCCGGGGGGTTGATCTGGCGTCCCGTTGGCAATGAGGCTCATGAACGTCTGACCTGGCTGCACCGATTCACCCGCGTGCAACACAATCCCGCTGACAACGCCGTCCTGCGGCGCAGTGATCACCACGCCGCCTCTCGCTTCGTTCTCATGGGCCTCCTGCGCCAAAGTGGCCAAAAGACTGTTCAACTGAGCATGCCGGGTGGCAGCAGTACTCTTGCCAGTACGCGCCTCCGATTGCAGGTTGCGGATGTCACGTCGCAGTGACTCGATGCTTCGCTCCGCGCTGCGTTCACGCAGTTGAAGGTCCAGTAGCTCTTGGAGCTTCTCCTGACTCTGGGCCAGTGAAGCAAATCCATCACGCGCCAGTTCTTCAAAACGAGCGTGGTTTTTGAGCGCCAGTTGTGTGCGTCTGCGAAGCGTCGATACATCGGCCTCCAGATGGGCCACTTCTTCGCGCATGCTCTGAAGCCGCTCCCCTAGCGCGTCTTCACGCTCCCGCGATTGCTGCTCAAGCAGTGTGCGTTCCATCGTGACCGCTTCCCGTCGCTGCGTGATGGACTGCGCCACCAATGCCGTGGCGTCACCGTGCTCCAGCTGTCTGGGGTTGTTCAGCCTCAAAAGGGCCTGGCCGGATTGGACGTGCTGCCCCTCGCTGACCCACAGTGCCGCCACCGTCCCGGCGTGCGGCGCGTTCACACGAACCAGCCCCTCGCTCGGGAGAAGCAATCCGCTCAGACGTGCCTTCCGAGTGACCTGCCCGGTGAATGCAAACACGATCAGCGCAATGACCAGCAGCAGGGCCGCACCTGCCACCCATTCAAATCTCGGAAGTCGGGCCAAAGAGGCGCGCCCCAGCCAAGGGTTGGCTCGGGCTTCCAATACTTCCGAACGAAACAACTGACGGTTGATCACCAGCCCTCTCCCTACACCGGTTGTGCCGTCACAGCTCGACGTCGTGTACGACACGTCCCTATGTGGCTTCACCTGCGCAACTGTTCGCGAGGAAGAGAAAAAATCAGCTCATTGCAGTGGGTGAAGACCCAAGAATTTGCATTTGCAAAACAGCCGTTCGCCGGCAATACCCGACGGAATCAAGGGGCACGATCTCATGAGCAGCAAGCAAAAAAAGGGCGACCTCGGGTCGCCCTCTTATCGCGCGCCTCTTGCACGCCTCTTGCACGCCTCTTGCACGCCTCTCGCACGCCTCTTGCTGAGCTCTTGCCCGGCTTTCCAGCCGCGCTCCCTAGGCACTCAAGCAGCCGCCGCGACCAGGGCCTGTGAACACTACACCTTCGGTGCCTCCCGACACCACGCCGCCGCCCCCTCGCCCGCCACCACACCACTGGCCATGGCCGCCGTCAGCAGGTAGCCACCGGTCGGCGCTTCCCAATCCAGCATTTCGCCGGCCGAAAAAACACCGGGACGGCGCTTCAGCATCAGACGCTCATCCAGCGACTCCAGGCACACACCGCCCGCCGTGCTGATGGCCTCGGCCACCGGCCGTGGCGCGGTCAGACGCAATGGCAACGCCTTGATGGTACGGGCCAGGGTGGCGGCATCTGCATGCTGCGCCTTGTCCAGCACCTCATGCAGCAGCGCGGCCTTCAGCCCGTCCAGGTTGAGCCGGCTCTTGAGGTGGGACGACATGGAGCGCGACCCCCGCGGATAGGCCACCTGCTCCAGCACCCAGTTCGCCTCACGGCCCGGCAACAGGTCCAGGTGGATCAGCGCCTCGCCCTGCGTCTCGATGACATCGCGGATCAGCGCCGAAGCGGCATACACCAGCGACCCTTCGATGCCGGTGGCCGTCACCACAAACTCCCCCTGACGCGCGAATTGCCGTCCGTCCGGCGATGACACGCTCAGGGCCACAGGCTTGATCGGCTGGCCGGCAAACTTGTCGACAAAGAACGGCGTCCACCCCGGCGCGTTCTCGCCAAGCCGGCGCACGCCCAGATCAAATCCGCAATTCGCCGCTCGCAATTCCCGCACCTGCGCACCGGTGCCGCTCACCAGTGGCACCCAGCGGCCGTCCGACCCCAGTTGAGGCCAGGAGGCCCCACCCAGCGCCAGCACCACCGCATCCCCCTGCCACACGGACTCGCCCTCCGGCCCCTGGAAGCGGCAGCGTCCGTCGTCCGTCCAGCCCAGCCAGCGGTGGCGCATGTGCAGCCGCACGCCCTGCCCACGCAGGCGGTGCAGCCATGCGCGCAACAGCGGCGCCGCCTTGAGGTCTTTGGGGAACACACGGCCGGACGTACCCACAAAGGTTTCCACGCCCAGTTCGGCCGCCCAGGCCCGCAAGGCCTCGCCATCGAATCGGTCGAGCCAATGCCCCACCGCCGACTGGCGTTCGAAATAGCGTTCGTCAAAACGCGGGCGCGTCTCCGAATGCGTCAGGTTGAGACCGCCCTTGCCAGCCAGCAGGAACTTGCGACCGACCGACGCCATGGCATCAAAGAGATCAACCGACACACCGGCCATGGCCAGGCGCTCGGCAGCCATCAGCCCGGCGGGGCCGCCGCCGATGACCAGCACACGGCCTGAAGCGCTGCCAGTCGCAGCGTCAGGCACGGAAGAAGAGGAAGAGAGGGAGGTAGCGTTGTGATCGGGCATGTTGAGACCCGGCGCAAAACTCCATCAACTTCTGGGCGCCGGGCTGGCAGTGTGCCAGACCCCGGCGCCCACCGGGGCGCCTCAGGCCTCGCGCAGCGCCTTGCGCAGGCTGGCACCAATCTCCGGGCGATCCTTGAACGGATCCGTCGGGTTGCGCCCCTGCATCACATCCTCCAGCCGTGTCTGCACGCCCTGCAGAGCCTGCGGGTGGCTGAAGATGTAGAAGCGGTCTTCATCCATCGCGTCAAATACCAGACGCGCCACATCGGCTGCGCTGAGCTTGCCGGAGGACACGGCCTTGTCCGTCTGCGCCTGGGAGATCAGCTGGCTGCGGGTGGGCTTATCGGCACTCAGGGTCTGTGGACGATTGCGGTGGCTTTGTGTGATGCCGGTCGGCACGAAGAACGGGCACAGCACCGAGCACCGCACCTGCTCAGTGACCAGTGACAGGTCCTGATAGAGCGTTTCGCTGAGCGACACCACCGCGTGCTTGGAGACGTTGTAGACGCCCATGTTGGGCGGATTCAGCATGCCCGCCATCGACGACGTGTTGACGATGTGTCCCTGCCAGGTCGGGTCCTTCTGCGCCGCCTCCAGCATCATGGGCGTGAACAGGCGCACGCCATGCACCACACCCATCAGGTTGACGCCCAGCACCCATTCCCAGTCGTTGAGCGTGTTCTCCCAGATCAGCCCGCCGGCGCCCACACCGGCATTGTTGAAGACGAAGTTCGGCGCACCAAAGCGCTCCTGCACCGCTGCCGCCAGCGCCTGCATCTCGTCGGCCTTGGCGACATCCACACGGCGCGCCAGCACGGAATGGGCCGAGAACTCCTGCGCGGCACGATCCAGCGCATCCTGCTGCACATCACACAGCACCAGGTTCATGCCGCGGCTGGCCGCGATGCGAGCCACCTCCAGGCCAAAGCCGGAGCCGGCGCCGGTGATGACGGCCGTCTTTCCCTGATAGTCCTTCATGCGCGTGTCTCCTCTTTCTTGAGCATGTAGCCGATGCGCGGAAAGTGCACCTGCACCCGCCCGGCCCGCTCGTCCTCGCGGGCCAGGGTCACACTGTGCGTGTCCAGGCCCACCAGGGTGCCAGTGACGGCATCACGGGCATAGTCAGCGGGCGTGACGCTGATCCGCTCACCCGCCTCGAAACCCAGACCCTGCTGCACCTGCAGGGTCTGCGGCGTGCTGGACCGCGCCAGGGCAATGGCCGCCTCGCCATCCAGCTTGCCGGCACGTTCGCCGTGACCCACGGCGGCCACCCGCGACATCCAGGTTTTCAGCAGCTCATGGGGTGCCAGGATGTCGGCCAGAGCGCCCGCCCGGGAGACAAACCACAGCGGGTGATAGACGCTCAGATCCGCCACGCTCGGCTCCGTCCCCAGCAACCAGGGGCGTCCATCACGCAGCATGTCGGACACCCAGTCCAGATAGCGATGCAGCGCCGCGCCTGCATCCGGGCCACTGACGCGCGGTGTGCCTTCCGACATGGCGCGCCGGTCCGCGACAAAGGCTTTAAAGGCCTCGGGCGGCACGCCTTCAAACAGCGCGGCCAGGCCGGGCGGCTGCATGGCGTAGGGCAAAACCGTCCAGAACAGATCCGTGTCCGCCCATTGCGCCAGCACACGCGCCTGGCCCGCCACTGCCGCAGGGAAGAGGCTGGGTGTGGGGGACAAGCGCTCCAGCACCTCGGCCATCAGGGCGGTGTCGCAGTAGATGTCCGCGCCGATCTGAAGAAAGGGGGTGCGCCGGTAGCCACCGGTCAGCGCCACCACATCAGGCTTGGGCAGCACCATCGGCACCGTGACCGATCGCCAGGCCAGGCCCTTGAGGCCCATCATCAGACGGGCCTTTTCGGCAAAGGGCGAGGCCCCGTAGTGATGCAGGATCAAGTCGCTCATCCATGTCTCCTTGATGGGGCCGCGCCGATCTGATGCCGGCTGCGGCGGGGTGTGAGCTGCGGTGTCGCTCAGCCAGCCGCTTCGCGACGCATATCGATGTGGGGAATGCCGTCTTCGTCGTAGACGTCCGAGATCGCGACGAAACCGAAGCTGCCGTAGAAGTCGCGCAGATGCGCCTGGGCGCCGAGTTCGATGGTGGACGCGGGCCAGAGCCGGGCGCAGGCGGCCAGCGCCTCCTGCATCAGCGGACGTCCCAGGCCGGTCCCGCGGGCGGCTGGCGCGGTCAGGACCCGGCCGATGCGGGCCGCACCGCTGTCATCCACAGCGCCAGGGGCCAGCAGCCGTGCATACGCCAGCAGTTGGCTCCCCTCGCCCAGGGCCTGCAGATGCCAGGCGTCTTCGTCCAGGCCGTCCGGGTCGAGATAGATGCATTGCTGCTCCACCACAAACACTTCCGAACGCAGCTTCATCATGCGGTAGAGCGCGCGAGGTGTCATGGCCTCCATCAGCTCGCAGCGCCAGAGCGGGGACGTCATCAGATCAGTTTCACCAGTTGCTTGCCGAAGTTCTTGCCCTTGAGCAGGCCCAGGAAGGCCTCGGGGGCACTGTCCAGGCCCTGCGCCACGGTCTCGCGGTACTTGAGCTTGCCGGTGGCCACCAAAGTGCCCAGTTCCTTGAGCGCTTCCGGCCACACGTCCATGTGCTCAGAGACAATGAAACCTTCTACCTTCATGCGGTTGACCAGAATCAGCTGCGGCGCCGACATCGGAATCGGGTCTCCGTTGTAGCCGGCGATCATGCCGCACATGGCCACACGGCTGAAGGCATTCGCGCGCACCATCACCGCATCGAGAATCATGCCGCCGACGTTCTCGAAGTAGCCATCGATGCCATTCGGGCATGCGGCCTTCAGCGCTGCTGCCAGGGACTTCACGTCCTTGTGCTGCTTGTAGTCGATGCAGGCATCAAAGCCCAGTTCTTCCACCACATAGCGGCACTTCTCGGCGCCTCCGGCCAGGCCCACCGCGCGGGCCCCCCGCACCTTGGCCAATTGCCCCACCGCGCCACCCACCGCCCCACTGGCCGCGCTCACCACGACGGTTTCGCCAGCCTTGGGGTTGATGATCTTCACCAGGCCATACCAGCCGGTCACCCCTGGCATGCCAACGGCCCCCAGATAGGCCGACAACGGCACATGCGTGGTGTCCACCTTCTGCAGCACGCCGCGCTGCTGGCCGTCCACCACCTGGTATTCCTGCCAGCCGCCCATGCCCACCACCTTGTCGCCCACGGCAAAGTGAGTGTTCCGAGAGGCCACCACTTCACCGACGGTGCCACCGATCATCACCTGGTTGAGTGGCTGCGGGTCGGCATAGCTCTTGCTGTCGCTCATGCGGCCCCGCATGTAAGGGTCCAGGCTCAGATAGTGATTGCGCACCAGCACCTGACCGTCTGCCAGTTCCGGCACCGGCGTCTCCACCAACTTGAAGTTGTCCACGGTGGGTTCACCGCTCGGTCGGGACGCCAGTTGGATCTGACGATTGATCTGGTTCATGACGATCTCCTTTTTGCACAGGGCCAGCACCCCAGACCTCTGACACGGTCCGGCCTCGGCGACTGGCCAATCGAGGGGATTGAACCACGTTGCAACAGGCTGACAACGTCGCTCGGGTGACAAAAAGATGGAGGCGTTCGAATGTCGATCTACCGATATTTGTCAAGCTTGGGTGCGATGAACAGCCTGATCTGGAACTCGCGAGATTGTCAAACGACTACCGACTTAAACCTCACATGACAAGCTCCGATGAAACTCCTCAGCACCCTTCAAGCGCGCCTGGCCCATTGGGGCCATCGCGAAGCCCATGCCCACCGAGCCGTTCAAGACCCGGGCCTGAAGGCCTGGCTGGGTTGCAAGCCTGCGGGTCGGCAGGATGCGGCCAAAGCGTTGGCGGCGGACCTGCAGCAGGCGCTGACGCATGGCAGCCGCAGCCTCGATTTGTCGCGCCACTCGCCGCAACTGATGGCCAGCCTGCCGACCGGCTGCGTGCAGAGCCTGCGGCCCATGCTGGATCAACTGACCTTGCCTCGGGGTTGCGATGTGGCGGAAGTGGTGCGCTGGGCCGGCCATCTGGATCTTCGCGCCTTGAGCGTGCACGATGTGCGTCCCGCCCAGTCGCTGCGTGACAAGGAGCTGCCGCCCCGTCTGCAGCTCCTCCACTGCGATGCGGATCTGATGACGCCTGTGGATCGCCTCACCACAGCACGCCTGATGGATACAAGGTCTCAAGCGCTCTCGGAGTCCCCGGCGCTGCAGCGCCACGGCGTTTTGAGCGCCTCGGGCGCACCGGCGCCGCGCGAGCTGGGGTCGTGGGTGAACGCCCAAGCTGTGGTGGATCGCTGCATGGCGGCCCGCAGCGCGGACCATGGCCAGATGCCTTCAAAGGCCCAAGCCCTGACGTCCCAGGAAGCCTCCCAATTGCTGGACCTGTTGCGCTCCGTGCCGACGGAGCTACTGCCGGTGCGGGGCCGCATGGCCTGCCATCTGGCGTGTGAATGGCTGGCACACGGAGCCCTGGCCGAACTGACGCTCGAACAGGCCCGCCAACTGGACACTGCCCTGTCTCAGGCCCGCCTGGCGTTTGTCCTTCCTTCGGCGCACGGGCCCCGCGTTGCGGATGCGAAGGACATGAGCAAGTTGCAGTTGCTGCGTGAATGGGAAGACAAAGGCCCCACCGCCCAGGACCGACGCATCCGTGAGGCCGGTTTTGAACGCGACCTGTTGCTGGGACATCACCGGATGGTCGAGTATTTCAAGAGCCTTCAATTGCCCGGGGCCCAGGCCACGCCGGCAGGTCTGTTCGCACCGCACCGGTCGCCACCGGCCCTGATGCGAGCCCCTGCTGCTGCCCCCGTGGCTGCCGCCATGGCCGTCCCCACAGCGGCAAAGGCCCCCGCGCGCGTGGCTGGCCCGATCGGCGCCCGCACGGCCGTAGACGCACCCGCCACCTTCGCCACCTCCGGCGCTGCGGCATCGCCGCGCACGCTCAAGCGCTGGCAGACCGATGAGCAGGGCTACATGACCCTGCGATCGGTGCAACGCGCCGCCCAGGCGCCAGCGTCCGCATCCGCATCGGCATCGGCATCGGCATCGGCATCGTCCATCCCGGCGGAGCCCCACCCGGTTGGACCACAGGCAGAGCGACCGGTTGAAGGAGAAGTGCTGTATGACACGCTTCCGCCTGGCCCCGCCCGCGTGGAGCCACGCACCCGCAATGCAAGCCCCCTGGCGGCTCGTGTCATGTCGCCCCGTACGCTCGCCTCTCTCGCCCCCTCTGCGAGTCAGTCGCTCACTGCCGCAGCCAATGACGCCGCCCCCCGGGACGCCGCCCTCTACGACGTCCCGCCCCCAAGGCCCCGGGCCACTGCGGCGGCCCAGGCCGCCGCCTCGGGCCGGGTCAGCCCGTTCAAAGCCGTCGCCCAGCCGCAGGCCAGCGATGTCCGCCGCTCGCCAACACACGTGCCAGTCGGCGAGCTGGAACATGCGAAGCTGCAGCTCAAGCCCTACCTGGCGTGGATCAGCGCCCCGCAGACCTCCCTGATGCAACGCATGAACGTCTCCGCCGCCCAGCTCGCAGCCCTGGGGCGGCTGGTGCAACAGTTTCAGTTGTCCTCATCGCTGAACGCGGCCCAGAAGCGGGCGATGGAAGGCAGCACCTGGGTGATGGAGCGTGTCCGGTCGGGTCGAGCGACCAGCCTGTCGCGGTCCGATGTGTCCCTGCTGGCTGCGGCAGTGAGCGTCCTGGGGCAGTTGCCGGCGGATGAGACCGCACCAGCCTTGCCTGCGCGCACCTCCCGCACTGAACGCCGCACCGCCGGTTCCTGACCGGCAACTGCGCCTAGGGCCTGTTCGCACTACCACTACGACAGGGGGTCGCGTGGTGGTGAAAACAGCCGCTAATCGCCGGTGCGCTGCAAGGCCTTCAGGCTGCGCCCCTTGCCAGGCAGCGCTTTCAGATATTTGAAGGTGCCGGTGGCATGCGCGCACAGCTTGCCGTCCTCGCCCAGCACCGATCCTTCGCAGAAGGCCATGGTGGTGGAGCGATGCAGCAGGCGGCCCACCGCCCTCAGCATGCCCTCACCGGGACGCATGAAGCTGGTCTTCATTTCCACCGTCACCACGCCCGGCCCGAAGCCCGGTTGGTCGCGGTGGATGCTGCGGGCCGCATGGGCCATGGCCACATCCAGCAGCGTCATCAGCACGCCGCCATGGGCCACTTCCCAGGAATTCAGGTGCAGTTCACGGATGGCGAGGCTCAATTCCGCTTCGCCTTCGTCCATGCGGACCAGTTCAAAGCCCAGTTGCTGGACAAACGGAATGTGGACCGGAAATTCAAGGGTGTTGCTCATGGCTCGCAGGATAACGCTCAGCCGCCATGCACCGCCGAGACACCGCCATCCACCGCCAGCACCTGGCCGGTGATGTGTTTGCCGGCACGGCTGGCAAACAGCAGCGCTGCGCCCTTGAGATCGTCTTCATCGCCGATCCGGCGCAGCGGCGCATGGGCGGCCAGCTTGTCTTCACCGATCGTCGCCATCAGGCCCTTGGTCATCTTGCTGGGAAAGAAGCCCGGCGCCAGCGCATTGACGGTGATGCCGTAGGCGCCCCATTCCCCCGCCAGGGCCCGGGTGAAGTTCACCGCCGCACCCTTGCTGGTGTTGTAGGCAATGGTCTTCATCAGGCCGCTGTTGCCACTCAGGCCAGCAATCGAGGCCACATTGATGATGCGCCCCTGGCGGCGCGGAATCATGCTCTGGCGGGCAGCCTCCTGGCTCATGACAAAGAGGCTGCGGATGTTGAGATCCATCACCTTGTCCCAGGCCTGCACCGGATGCTCTTCAGCGGGTGCGCCCCAGGTGGCGCCCGCGTTGTTCACCAGGATGTCGATCTGCCCCAGCCGCTGCACGGTCTGGGTGACGATGCTGCGCGCCTGCACTTCGTCCGCTGCATCGGCGGCGATGTACTGCGCATCGATGCCCTTGGCCTTCAGATGGGCCACCGCCTCTTCCAGGTCGGACGCCTTGCGCGAGCTGATCATCAGGCGGGCACCGGCCTCGCCCAGCGCTTCGGCGATCTGCAGGCCCAGCCCGCGGGATCCGCCGGTGACCAGGGCCACCTGGCCACTCAGGTCGAACAGGTCCAGTACTTTGGTGCTCATACGTGTCTCCTTGTGGGGTGTCGGCCCCGGTGCGGGGCGGCGTCAGAACCAGCGGTCCTGCATCTCACGGGTCAGCGGCTCACGGCGTTCCACCACCAACAGCCAGGCGGAAATCCTGGGCAGTTCATAGGCATAGAAGTAGCGCTGCGCCGCACGCTTGCCATGAGCGGCATCGTCGTTGCGTCCTTCCACGGCCAGTGCCAGGTCCAGCCAGATCCAGGCCAGCACGGTGTGTCCAAACGCCTGAAGGTAGGGCGTGGCATTGGCCAGCGCCTCCTCTGGCTCGCCGGTCGCCCAGGCCTTCTTGGTGGCGGCGCCCACGGCGGCCAGCGCACCGGCCAGCGCGTTCGCCGCCGAGGCCAGCCCGGCCACCTGGCCGGCCCGCTGCACCGTGTCGTTGATGCGGCCGGCCAGCGCCATCAGAGCCTTGCCGCCGTCCATCACCACCTTGCGACCCAGCAGATCCAGCGCCTGGATGCCATGGGTGCCTTCATGAATCATGTTCAAGCGGTTGTCCCGCCAGTACTGCTCCACCGGAAAGTCCCGCGTGTAGCCGTATCCGCCCAGCACCTGGATGGCCAGGGAGTTGGCCTCCAGGCACCATTCGCTTGGCCAGCTCTTGGCAATCGGCGTGAGCACCTCCAGCAGCAATTGCGCCTGGGCCGCAGCTTCGGGCGTGCCCGTGGCCTGCTCATCCACCAGACGGGCACAGTAGAGCGCCAGCGCCAAGCCGCCCTCCACATAGCTCTTCTGGGCCAACAGCATGCGCTTCACATCGGCATGCTCGATGATCAGCCGCTGCGGCTGTGCGGCGTCCTTGCCTGCGGCCGTCAACGGCCGGCCCTGTGGACGCTGTCGGGCATAGGCCAGGCTGGCCTCATAGCCGGCATAACCCAGCATCACCGCGCCCAGACCCACACCGATGCGGGCCTCGTTCATCATGTGGAACATGCAGCGCAGGCCGTCGCCGGGCCGCCCCACCAAATAACCCATGGCGCCAGCCTTCCCACCGGGGCGGTGGCGGCCTTCACCGAAATTGAGCAGGCAGTTGGTGGTGCCTCGATAACCCAGCTTGTGGTTGAGCCCGGCCAGCGAGACGTCATTCCGCTCTCCGGTCAACTGCCCTTGCGTGTCCACCAGATGCTTGGGCACGATGAACAGCGACAGGCCCTTGATGCCGGGCAGGGGCCGCCCGTCCGGCCCCGGGATCTTGGCCAGCACCAGATGCACGATGTTCTCGGTGATCTCATGCTCACCGCCGGAGATCCACATCTTGTGGCCGGTCAGGCGGTAGCGCGGGCCCAGCGGCTCGGCTTCGAAATCCGCACCGTCCGGCTCCGCACGCGTCGCCACATCGGACAAGGACGAGCCGGCCTGTGGTTCGGAGAGGCACATCGTGCCAAACCAGCGTCCGCTGAATTCATTGGCGGCAAACACCTCCTGCTGCAACGGCGTGCCATGCGCCATCAGCAGATTGGCATTGCCCTGGGTGAGCATGGCGTAGCCGCCCATGGCCACGCTGGCCTTGCTGAAGAAGGCATTGGCGGCCATTTCCACCGTCAGGGGCAACTGCATGCCGCCGCGTTCATGGTCCTGGGCGGCGGACAACATGCCGGACGCCACATACGCCGCCAGCGCCGCATGGGTGGTGGCCGGCAGGTGGACGCGCTCGCCGTCGAAGCGAGGTTCTTCGGTGTCTGCGAGCCGGTTGAAGGGTGCGAACTTCTCGCGGGCGATGCGCTCGCAGGTGTCCAGCACCGCATCAAAGGTCTCGCGGGAATGCTCGGCAAAACGGGGACGCTCCTGCAGCGTCTCGACCTTCAGCCAGTCATACAGCAGGAAATCAAGGGTGTGGCGCATGGCAATGTCTCCGCAGCCGCCGGCGCAGACACCAGCGGGTGCATGGGCGGCAGGTGCTAGGGCGGACCTGAGGTGAGGCAGTCACGGGCCCGCGAAGGGCCCTTTGGTCACAGCACGGCCATCACAGCACTTCGAAGACGCCCGCCGCTCCCATGCCACCACCGATGCACATGGTCACGCAGACCCGCTTGGCGCCACGGCGCTTGCCTTCAATCAGCGCATGGCCGGTCAGGCGCTGGCCCGACACGCCATACGGATGGCCGATGGCAATGGCACCGCCATTCACATTGAGCCGGTCCATCGGAATGCCCAGGGTGTCGGCGCAATACAGGACCTGCACCGCAAAGGCTTCGTTCAGTTCCCAGAGGTCGATGTCCGACACCTTCAGGCCCAGCCGCTTGAGCACCTTGGGCACGGCAAACACGGGGCCGATGCCCATTTCATCCGGCTCGCAGCCCGCCACCGCAAAACCCAGGAAACGGCCCAGCGGCTTCAGGCCCTTGCGCTGCGCATAGGCTTCACTGACCACGGCGCAGGCGCCCGCGCCGTCGCTGAACTGGCTGGCATTGCCGGCGGTGACCACCCCCCCGGGCACAGCGGTGCGGATGTCCTTGATGCTCTCATAGGTGGTGCCCACCCGCAGGCCTTCGTCCACGCTGACGGTGGCTTCCTGGGTGGTCATGCCGCGCACCTTGTCGGCCACGCCGCGGGTCACGGTGATGGGCACGATCTCCTCATTGAACAGCCCTTCGGCCTGAGCCGCGCAGGCCTTCTGCTGGCTGGCGGCGCCGTAATGGTCCAGCCGCTCCTTGGGGATCTTGTAGCGCTGGGCCACGTTCTCCGCCGTCTGCAGCATCGACCAGTAGATCTCGGGCTTGTGCTGCGAGAGCCAGCTTTCATGCAGCATGTGCCGGTTGGCCTCGTTCTGCACGCAGGAGATGCTCTCCACGCCCCCGGCCACATACACATCGCCCTCGCCGGCAATGATGCGCTGGGCAGCGGTGGCGATCGTCTGCAGGCCGCTGGAGCAGAAGCGGTTGATGGTCATGCCGGCCACCGTCACCGGCAACCCGGCGCGCAGGGCGATCTGGCGGGCGATATTGCCGCCGGTGGCGCCTTCCGGTGTGGCGCAGCCCATCAGCACATCTTCCACCTCGCCGGGGTCCACACCGGCACGCTCCACGGCGGCGCGCACCACATGGCCACCGAGCGTGGCGCCATGGGTCATGTTGAAGGAGCCTTTCCAGCTCTTGGCCAGCGCGGTGCGGGCCGTCGAAACAATCAGTGCGTTGCTCATTCCTAGCTCCTTCGTCTTATTCGGTGAAGCCCTTGCCCTGTTCGGCCAGGCGCGCCAGCAGCGGCGCCGGTTCCCAGAACTTCGCGTCGTCCAGCGGATTGCGGGCAAAGCGCTTCATCGTCTGCACCACGTTGTACAGGCCCACGGTGTCGGCATAACACATCGGGCCACCGCGCCACAGCGGGAACCCATAACCGGTCAGGTACACCATGTCGATGTCGGACGCGCGCAAGGCAATGCCCTCTTCCAGGATGCGAGCACCTTCATTCACCAGCGCAAACACCAGGCGGTGGACGATTTCCTCGTCGCTGATCTTTCGTGGGGTGATGCCCAGGCCGGATCGGTGCATGTCGATCATCTCCAGCACGGTGCGTGACGGCATCGCGTCGCGCTTGCCGGGCTGATAGTCGTACCAGCCCGCGCCGGTCTTCTGGCCGTAGCGGCCCATCTCGCACAGCAGGTCGGCCGTTTTGGAATAACGCAGGTCCGGCTTCTCGATGTAGCGGCGCTTGCGGATGTACCAGCCCACATCGTTGCCGGCCAGATCGCCCATGCGGAACGGGCCCATGGCAAAGCCGAAGCGTTCCACGGCCTTGTCCACCTGCTGCGGCGTGCAGCCTTCTTCCAGCAGGAAACCGGCCTGGCGGCTGTACTGCTCGATCATGCGGTTGCCGATGAAGCCGTCACACACGCCGGACACCACGCAGGTCTTGCGGATCTTCTTGCCCAGGGCCATCACCGTGGCCAGCACATCCTTGGCCGTGGCGGCGCCCCGCACCACCTCCAGCAGCTTCATCACATTGGCCGGGCTGAAGAAGTGGGTGCCAATCACGTCCTGCGGACGCTTGGTGAAGCTGGCGATCTTGTTGACGTCCAGCGTCGAGGTGTTGGAGGCCAGGATGGCACCGGGCTTCATCACCTCGTCCAGGCGACGGAAGACCTGCTCCTTCACGCCAATGTCCTCGAACACGGCCTCGATCACCAGGTCGGCGTGCCCGATCTCGGCATAGCTCAGCGTGCCCTGCAGCAGGGCCATCCGCTGCGCGTATTTGTCTTCCTTGAGCTTGCCCTTGCGGATCTGGGCTTCGTAGTTCCTGCGGATGGTCTCGATGCCGCGGTCCAGCGCCTCGACCTTCATTTCCAGCAGCGTCACAGGAATGCCGGCATTCAGAAAATTCATCGCAATGCCGCCGCCCATGGTGCCGGCCCCGATGATGGCCACCTTGTGGATGGGGCGCAGCGGCGTGTCCTCCGGCACATCCGGAATCTTGGCGGCCGCGCGCTCGGCAAAGAAGGCATGGCGCAGCGCTTTGGATTCGGGCGTCAGCATCAGCTGGGCAAAGGCCTCGCGCTCTGCCTTCATGCCGTCCTCAAAACGCTGGCTCACCGCCGCTGCCACCGCATCCACACATTGCAGCGGCGCGGGGAAGTTCTTGCTCATGGCCTGCACGGTGTTGCGGGCGAACTGGAAATAAGCTTGCGCCTCCGGATGCTGGGCTTTCAGGTCCCGCACGCGCGGCAGCGGGCGCTTGTCCGCCACGTCCATCGCAAGGGCCACCGCCCCATCCAGCAGATCGCCGTCGATGATCTTCTGGAACAGCACCTGGCCCGGCACCTGGGCCAGCAGTTCGCTGTTGACCGGCTCGCCGCTGACGATCATGTTGAGCGCGGGTTCCACGCCCAGGGCGCGCGGCAGGCGTTGGGTGCCACCGGCACCCGGCAGCAGACCCAGCTTCACTTCCGGCAACGCCACCTTGGTGCCGGCTGCGGCCACGCGGTAGTGACAGCCCAGCGCCAGCTCCAGACCACCGCCCATGCAGACGCTGTGGATCGCCGCCACCACCGGCTTGCTGCAGGACTCCACCCGCTGGATGAGGGACAGCAGATTGGGTTCGGCCAGCGCCTTGGGCGAGCCGAACTCGCGGATGTCGGCCCCCCCGGAGAACGCTTTGCCGGCGCCGGTGATCACCACCGCCTTGATGGACGCATCGTTCTCCGCCCGATCAATGCACTCGGCGGTCGCCTTGCGCGTGGCGAAGCCGAGTCCGTTGACTGGCGGGTTGTTCAGCGTGATCACGGCCACCGAGCCGCGGACTTCATAACTGGCACTCATGCTGCTTCCTTCCTGGATAGGTGAAGGGCCTCGCTGGCGTCCCGAGCCTCTCTCCTGCCGGGATCCATGCGAAAAGAACGATCGTTCGATTCTAGGCAGAGCGCTCGACCCTGGCATGTCCCTGCGGCGACAAACGCACGCGCCGGTGTCCATGGCGAACTTGTTCAGCGTGGGGACACACACACAGATTTGTCATTGTGAGCCCCGCATGTGGACCTGCTGCTTCCCCCATCGATCGGCTTCCTGGGAGGACGAACCCGTGCAGGATAACGGCGGAGACACGCCCGGGCCTGAATGCCCCGCGCCGGATCCCGCCGAGGGCGAGGCCGCTTCCGCTACGGAAAGCGGCCCGCTGATGGAACCGGGCACCGGTTCTGCGCTGGGAACGGGCTCGGTGAGTTCCGCCCCATCATCGGCCGGCGGGGAAGCTTCCAGCTTTCAGCGCAGTTCCAGCCTGCTGAGCAGTGTCCTTCGGTCATGCCACGGCAGCAGCAGCGCCGCCAGTGCGGAAATGGCCAGGGCGCGCTGCAGCAAGCTGAAGCTGGTGATCGCCGACTCTGCATTCGGGTCCCTGGATCTCTCCGGAATGACACCCAGCCAGCTTCAGTCCATGCCTACAGACAAGCGGATTGGCCTTGGACGAAGGGTCGAGGCGCTGATGCTGCCCAGCGGTTGCGCGGCCTCGGTGGTGCGGGGCTGGTTGCAGGCCTGCCCCCATCTGAAAAGCATCACGGTGCCGGATATTCAGGACGACGGACGGCTGCTGTCAGCGATTGGCCGCCGCACACTGCGTGAGTTCAGAACCACCCCACCAGGACCGGTCGGCCTGACCGTCGGTCTCTCCACCACGGTCGCGGTGCCAGACCATCTGGTCACCGGGCCCAACCGGATCCGGTTGAAACAATGGGAGCTTAAACAGACGCCCTTGCCGATGTTGTCTCCGGAGGCATTCACCCGCATCAAGTCGGTGATCGAGTTTTACCTGTTTGAAACCACCACGGGGATCGGCTGGAGCTTCACGCTGTCCGACAAGGGGCGAGAGGCCATGCTGGCGCTGATGGCCGCCGCACCCTCGGAGCTTCTGCTGAGCCCGGCCGCCCAGAATTACCACCAGGTGTTTCACCGCCTGAAAGCGGTGGGCAACAGCCCGATCTACAAGGGCGAGCTGGTGAATTTTCTGCGCCCGACGCTGTTGGCGTGCTGGCAGCACATCACCAAACCCAAGGGCAGCACGGGCCACGAGCTGAAAACCCAGGAGGAGCTCTACCAGAGTGCCGTGCAGCAGTTCTGGTTGCACGGCGGCTCACCGGAAGAGAGCAAGGGCGCGCGGGAGCGGATCCTCAAGGCCCTGCTGAGCAAATCCAGGTTGGGCAATAACTGTCCACTGAAATTCACGCTCCAGCCGCTCACGCCGCTGATCGGAGACGACCCGGCGGAGTCCCCACCGCCGTCCGCTGAGCTGTCGCAGGACTCTCCGATCGAATGACCGCCTCAGCGCGGCCGGGTGGCCGTCAACGGCCCCGCGAACGATCGATCTGAGTGGGCGCAAAGCCGCTGTTGTCGTCCAGCTCTTCGTGCTGTGTCGGCTGGAACGCCGACCCGCCCTGCACCGCCCGGGCCCCCATCGGCATCACCGGGGTCACCAGCGGGGACGCCACCCGGGGTTCCAGCGGCGGGCCCAGGGTGTCTGCCGGGCTGACCGTGTTGGCCGCCCGACGCCGCACGCGCTCGGCGATGAGGCGCAGTTCGCCCAGTTCCAGCTGGAGTTGCTCGATCTGGCGACGGGCCTGGCTGTTCTGCTGGTTCAGCAGGTCTCGGGAGGCCTTGAGCTGCTCGATCAGGCCGCGTGCTTTGGACAGCCGTCGATGCCACCACACGCTGAACGCCAAGCCCCCCACCACGCAGCCACCCACGGCACCCGCCGCACTGGCCCACACCTGCCCGATATCCATATCCCGCTCCTTCTGGAACTTTTTGAATCTCCGATCCGACAAGGCCATGAGGCCTGCGGACCGGGGCGGGGTTCCATCTCGGACCCCTTGCGACTCAATGTAGTCCCGTGTCATGCGCCTGTAACGCTGGACACCCACCCGGAACAGGGGACCGGGGTCGGGGTTTCGCCACGGCGCAAGCAAGTTTTCACAGGTATTGCACCTGGAAGCAGGGGTGGCAGACCCACGGGGGGGATGGCGGCCAGCCGACAACGCAGAAGGTGGCCGCGAGGCAACGGGGGAAGCCACATCGGAGCAACCGACAAATCCGGCCGGGGGGCGCCCGGGGTGCCGCCGGAGTGCGGCCGGGATGCCGCCGTGGCGCTGGTCCGCAGCAAGGCGGCCAAGGGCTGAGGCTGCTCAGACCTCCAGCCACTCCTTGCGGACATAGGCATTGGCCTTGAGCTCGGCCGGCGTGCCTTCAAACACAATACGCCCGTGGCCCATCACATAGCAGCGCTCGGAAATCTCCAGCGCGATGGCCAGCTTCTGCTCCACCAGCAGCACCGACACCCCGCGCCGCTTCAGCTCTTTCAGATACTCCGCCACCAGTTCCACGATCTTGGGCGCCAGACCTTCGGTCGGTTCGTCGATCATGATCAGGTCCGGGTCGCCCATCAGGGTGCGGCACAGGGTCAGCATCTGCTGCTCGCCGCCGGACAGTACACCGGCCTCGGTGTGCTGGCGTTCCTTCAGGCGCGGGAACATGCGGTACATGTCGTCGAAGCTCCAACGCGCCGAGGGGGCTGCGCGGCCGCCCTTCTGCCCCAGCATCAGGTTCTGGTGCACCGTGAGCTTGGGAAAGATGTCCCGGTTCTCCGGCACATAGCCAAGCCCCTCATGCGCAATCTCATAGGCCTTGCGCCCCAGCAACGCCTTGCCCCCCCATTCCACCCGTCCCGTCCCCTCCACCTGACCCATGATGGTCTTGACCGTGGTGGAGCGGCCTGAGCCATTACGGCCCAGCAGGCTGACGATTTCCCCGGGCCGTACCTCCAGGCTCACGCCATGCAGCACATGGCTCTTGCCGTAGAAGGCATGCAGGTTCTCCAGCTTCAGCATCCGTGTCTCCCTCATGCGTGGGCGTCCTGGGCCTGCGCTTGCGCGAGCACCGAGCCGAGGTAGGCCTCCTGCACGCGCGGGTTGGCACGCACCGCCTCCGGCGTGTCGAAGGCGATCACCTCCCCATACACCAGCACTGCGATCTTGTCGGCCAGGCCAAAGACCACCCCCATGTCGTGCTCCACCGTCAACAGCGTGCGGCCTTCCGTCACCTGGCGGATCAACTGGATGAACCGCCTGGTTTCGCTTTTGCTCATGCCGGCCGTGGGCTCATCCAGCAGAATCACCTGGGCGCCGCCGGCAATGGTGATGCCGATCTCCAGCGCACGGGCTTCGGCATAGGTGAGGTTCATGGCCGGGACGTCGCGCTTCTTGTCCAGATGCAGCATCTCCAGCAGTTCGTCGGCCCGGTCATTGAGGCCATCCAGGCCGGCGAGGAACTTCCAGAAGGCATACCGATGCCCCATGGACCACAGCAGCGCACACCGGATGTTCTCGAACACCGACAGCCGTGTGAACAGATTGGACACCTGGAAGCTGCGGGACAACCCCCGGCGGTTGATCTGATGCGGGGCGAGTGTGTCGATGCGCTCGCCAAACAGCCGGATCTCGCCGCTGGTGGGTGAGAACCGCCCGCTGATGAGATTGAACAAGGTGGACTTGCCGGCACCGTTGGGGCCGATGATGGCCACCCGCTCGCCGGGTTTCACGGCCAGCTCCGCGCCACGAATGATCTCGCTGCGGCCGAAGCTCTTGCGCAGCGCCCGCAGCTCCAGCGCAAAGGGGGATGGGCTCATGCCGGTCTCCTGGGTGCGTTCACAGGCTCTCCCTACGCTTGATTTCCTTTTCGATCTCTTCCTGCGCCTGGCCCCATTCGCGGATGAACTGCCGCCGCGCCAGCTCGAAGAGCGCCACGCCGGTGACCAGCACAAAGGACGCCCCGAACCACGCATCCACGCCCTTCGCGTTGAGCGTCATGCCAAGGTAGCGCATGTCAGGGCCAAGGGCTTCATTGAGCTGCAGGTGGTAGACCATCTCCACCATGGCCGAGCCGCCCAGCAGCGCCGTCAGCCCGGTCACCGCCAGCGCCAGGTAGGAGGTCCAGAGCGCGCGCAACTTGCCAAAGGCCGCCACCCGCAGGTTCATCATGACCAGCGAGGCAAAACCGCCCGGCGCGTACATCACCATGAACAGGAAGATCAGGCCCAGATACAGCAGCCAGGCCTTGGTCAGCTCCGACAGCAGCACCAGCGCCACCACCATCAGCACCGCGCCGATGATGGGCCCGAAGAAGAAGGTGGCACCGCCCAGGAAGGTGAACAGCAGATACGCCCCGGACCGCGCAGCGCCCACCACCTCGGCGGTGACGATCTCGAAGTTCAAGGCCGACAAGCCGCCCGAGACCCCGGCAAAGAAGCCAGCGATGAGGAAGGCCAGGAAACGCACCCACTGCGTGTCGTAGCCGATGAACTGCACACGCTCCGGGTTGTCTCTCACCGCATTGAGCATGCGCCCCAGGGGGGTGCGGGTGAAGGCGAACATCAGCCCGGTGCAGATGAAGCAATAGACGGCGATCAGGTAATACACCTGCACCTGTGGCCCGAAGCTGATGCCCAGCACCGGCGCGCCCACCACACGGTTGCCGGAGATGCCCCCTTCCCCACCGAAGAATTCCGGCAGCATCAGCGACATCGACCAGATCAGTTCGGCCAGGCCCAAGGTGATCATCGCGAAGGGCGTGCCCGACTTCTTGGTGGACACATAACCGAACAGCGCCGCAAATCCCAACCCGGCGAGGCCGCCGATGATGGGAATCAGGCTGACGGGCAGCCACTGGAGCTGCCCACCGGAGACCGCATTGAGCGTATGGATGGCCAGGTAGGCGCCCAGGCCGCTATAGACCGCATGGCCGAAGCTCAACATCCCGCCCTGACCCAGCAGCAGGTTGTAGCTGAGGCAGGCAATGATGGCGATGCCGATCTGGGACAGCATCGTCTGCGCCAGGCTGCTGGTCCACAGCATCGGTGCCACCAGCAGCGCCAGCGCATACACGCCCCACACCAACCAGCGGCCGACGTTGTAGGGCTTGAAGTGATAGCTCTCCCCGCGGGGCACGCGGCCGCGTCGCTGGGCCAGTGGCGCGGCGCCGGACGACGGTCCGGTCCCGGCGGAGCCCCCCGTGGCCGGCACGGTGGCTCCGGTGGCTCCGGTGGCTGAGGACGCAGACGCAGACGCGGAGGACGGTGGCGACGCGGGCGTGGACGGCATCACAGCAGACATCTTCAATCCTCCCGGGTACCCAGCAGGCCCTTGGGCCGGAAGATCAGGATCAACACCATCAGCAGATACGGCAGGATGGGGGCGACCTGGGCCAGGGTGAGCTTGAGCAAGGGATAACCGAAGGTGTCGGGCGTGGCCTTGAAGAGGCTGGCCAGGGACGCATCCACGGTGAGGGGCAAGGTCTGCAGCAAACCGATCAGGATCGACGCCACGAATGCCCCGGCCAGCGAGCCCACGCCACCCACGACCACCACCACAAAGATGATGGAGCCCACGATCACGGCCATGGCGGGTTCGGTCACGAAGGTGATGCCGCCGATGACGCCGGCCAGCGCGGCCAGCGCGCACCCGCTGCCAAACACCAGCATGAACACTCGGGGCACGTTGTGGCCCAGCGCTTCCACCATCTCCGGATGGGTGAGCGCGGCCTGGATCACCAGCCCGATGCGGGTGCGGGTGAGCAGCAGCCACAGCGCCACCAGCATGCCCAGGGCCACCAGCATCATGAAGGCCCGGGTCATGGGGAACTTGGAACAGGACGCGGCGGCACACAGCGCGGGCGCGGCCTCCCCCCAGACCCATTCCAGCCCTTGCCCCGGGGCATGCACCAGGGTGAAGGCCGCCCCTTGCAGGGCCGCAGGTGGCGAGAACGGCACTGCCGTACGGCCCCACACCAGTTGCACCAGCTCCAGCACCACATACGACAGACCAAAGGTGATCAACAGCTCCGCCACATGGCCGAACTTGTGGACCCGCCGCAGCGCGGCGCGTTCAAACAGCGCGCCCAGCGCCCCCACCGCCAGTGGCGCCAGGATCAGCGCCGGCCAGAAGCCGATCCAGCCCGCCACGCTGTAGGCCACATAGGCCCCCAGCATGTAGAAGCTGGCATGGGCGAAGTTCAGCACACCCATCATGCTGAAGATCAGCGTGAGCCCCGAGCTGAGCATGAACAGCAGCAGCCCGGAGGACAGCCCGTTCAGCAGATTGATCAACATTTGTTCCACAACAACCACCCATCCCCTCGGGCGCAAGACCCCACTGACACGGACCTCAGACGGATCACCGATGCATCACTGACGGATCAGACCGCGCGGCCTCAACACCGACCGGCCCGCCAAGGTGCCGGCCCCCCCACCGCCTCTGCGGTGAGGGCAGACACCCATGCGGCAAGGGCCTGGCAATCAGCCGGGCCGCTTCATCTGGCAGGAGGTGGGTGTTGAGGAGACGTAGGCATCGTAGGTCTTCACCGGCGCGAAGTTATAACCGGTGTTCTCCACGTTGTAGGGGTGCTTGGCGTCCACCTTCTGCCAGACCGAAATGAACAGCGGTTGCTGCAGCTGGTGATCGGTCTTGCGCAC
Organism: Roseateles sp. SL47; assembly: GCF_026625885.1. Lineage (NCBI taxonomy): Bacteria > Pseudomonadati > Pseudomonadota > Betaproteobacteria > Burkholderiales > Sphaerotilaceae > Roseateles > Roseateles sp. SL47. Next base: position 5,915,008 of record NZ_CP113068.1, read on the forward strand.
TTCCACGTCGCCGTTGAAGGATTTGAAACGCAGCCCTTCCAGCGCCGCCGCCACCTTCACCGGATCGGTGCTCTTGGCCTTGGCCATGGCGTTGCCCAGTGCGTTGTAGATGTGGATGATGCTGCCGGTGTAGAAGTCGTCGGTGAACTTGGCCTTGTATTCATTGGCCCACGCGTCCATCTGCCCACCCATGTTGTTGTAGTTGTAGGCCACCTGATAGACACGGCCCGCGCCGCTGGCGCCCATGGCGGTGGGCGTACCGCTCACCCCGGCGTAATAGGTGTAGAACTTGCCGTTGTAGCCCGCTTCATTGGCCGCCTTGATCAGCAGCGCCAGGTCCGACCCCCAGTTGCCGGTGATCACCGTGTCCGCGCCGGCCGCCTTGATCTTGGCCACATAGGGCGCAAAGTCACGCACCTGGGCCAGCGGATGAAGGTCCTCGCCCACCACCTGCACATCCGGCCGCTTCTTGGCCAGCATCTCCTTGGCGTACTTGGCCACCTGCTGGCCGTGAGCGTAGTTCTGGTTGAGCAGATAGACCTTCTTCACCTCCGGCTGTTCCTTCAGGAAGGTGGTGATGGCCTCCATCTTCATGGACGTGTCCGCATCAAAGCGGAAGTGCCAGTAGCTGCACTTGCTGTTGGTCAGGTCCGGGTCCACCGCCGAGTGGTTGAGGTAGAGCACCTCCTTGCCGGGGTTGCGCTCGTTGTGCTTGTTCACCGCATCGATGATGGCCAGCGCCGCCCCGGAGCCATTGCCCTGGGTGACGTAACGCACGCCCTGGTCGATGGCCGACTTCAGCGCATTCAGCGACTCCGCAGGGCTGAGCTTGTTGTCGATGGCGATGATCTCGAACTTCACACCGGCTGGATTGGTGGCGTTGAATTTCTCGGCAAAGAACTGGAAGCTCTTGACCTGGTTCTGTCCCACCGGGGCCATCAGGCCGGACAAGGGGTCGATCCAGGCGATCTTCACCGTCTCGCCCTTCTGGGCCAGGGCGCTGCCGGCCGCCAGGGCCAGTAGCGAGGCTACGGCCAGGGGGGGGACGAACAGACGGATCGGACGCTGGTGGCTGTGCGGGCTCATGGGTTTGTCTCCTGATGTGGTTGTAGGCACGGCTTGGAACAGCGAGAGGGCCGCTCGTCAGTCCGGCGGCTTGGGGGGACTCTGCACGGCCGTCACACCGTGGGCAGCGGGTGCGACCGGAACTGCTCGCGCAGCTTCAGCTTGAGCATCTTTCCGGTGGCGGTGTGAGGAATCTCGCTCACAAACACCACATCGTCAGGCACCTGCCATTTGGCAATCTTGCCTTCATAGAACTTCAGCAGATCCTCGCGGGTGGGGCTGGCCCCGGGTTTGGGCACCACCACCAGCAGCGGGCGCTCGTCCCACTTGGGATGCGCCACCGCAATCACCGCAGCTTCGTGCACCGCCGGATGGGCCATGGCGATGTTCTCCAGGTCGATGGAGCTGATCCATTCGCCGCCGGACTTGATCACATCCTTGCTGCGGTCGGTGATCTGCATGAAGCCGTCTTCGTCGATGGTCGCCACATCGCCGGTGGGGAACCACAGGCCGGCGTCACGTCCATCGCGTCCGGTCACGGGGATCAAGGGCGCGTCCACATGGCCGTAGTAGCTGGCAATCACCCAGGGGCCACGCACCACCAGGTTGCCGGCGCTGCGGCCATCCCAGGGGAGCTCCTGGCGGGTGTCGTCGATCACCGTCATGTCGATGCCGTAGATCGCCTTGCCCTGCTTTTCCAGCAGGTGGCGCTGCTCCTGCGGCGACAGCAACAGATGCTTGCTGCTGAGCCGGCTCAGCGTGCCCAGCGGTGACAACTCGGTCATGCCCCAGGCATGGATCACCTCCACACCGTAATCGTCCATCAACGTGGCCAGCATGGCCGGTGGGCAGGCGGAGCCACCGATGACCGTGCGCTTGAAGCTGCTGAACTTCAGGCCCTGGCTGCCGACATAGTTGAGCAGGCCCAGCCAGACGGTGGGCACACCCGCGCTGAAGGTGACCTGCTCTTTCTCGAACAGCTCATACAGCGACTTCCCGTCCAGATGCGGGCCGGGGAACACCACCTTGGCGCCCACCAGCGCGGTGCTGTAGGGCAGGCCCCAGGCATTGACGTGAAACATCGGCACCACCGGCAGGATCACATCCCGCCGGGTGCAGGCCATGGCGTCCGGCAGCGCCGCGCCAAACGCATGCAGCACGGTACTGCGGTGGCTGTAGACGGCACCCTTGGGATGCCCGGTCGTACCGCTGGTGTAGCAGAGGGTGGAGGCGGTGTCCTCGTCCAGCAGCGGCCAGGTGTAGCGGCCGTCTTCCGCAGCGATCAGGTCCTCATAACAGATCAGCCCCGGCAGAGCGGTCTCGGCCGGCATGTGGGCCCGGTCGGTCATCAGAATGAAATGCCGCACCGAGGTCAGTTGCGGCGCGATCTTCTCCACCAGCGGCAGGAAGCTCAGGTCCAGGCACAAGGCGCTGTCCTGCGCGTCATTGGCGATCCAGGCGATCTGCTCGGGGAACAGTCGCGGGTTGATGGTGTGGCAGACCAGGCCCGACCCCGAAGTGCCGTAGTAGATCTCCAGATGGCGATGGCCATTCCAGGCCAGCGTGCCCACGCGGTCCCCGGCCTGCAGCCCCAACCGGGTGAATGCCTGAGCCAGCTGGCGGGAGCGGAACTCCACCTCCGCCCAGTTGCTGCGATGCAAGTCACCTTCACAGCGCTTGCTCACGATCTCGGTGTCTCCGGCGTGCCGGGCCGCGTGCTGAATCAATGAAGAGATCAGCAACGGCATCGACATCATCTGGCCCAACAGTGCCATCCATGTCTCCTTGATCTGTGTGCTCGTCAGACCTCCAGGGGGGCTGCGAGCCTGTCTTTGGATCAGTCTATGTCCGCCCCGATGCGGCTAACGTCACCCTAGTGACGCGACAGACCGTACGGCATAAGGATATTTACCTACGCAGCCTGACTGAGGGGGATCGTTCGGCACCGGCTTCGGGCTTGTCCCTACGGCGATGACGGCGAGGGTCGATCGCTACACTGCCGGCATGACTTCCCCTGAGACGCTCTCGGCTGCTGCGTCGGCAGTTGCTTTCACCCCGCACTTCACCAACCGATTCCACAGCCTGGGCCCTGCGTTCTTCACCGAGCTGCAGGCCGCAGCGCTGCCAGCGCCACACTGGATCGGCGTGAGCCAGCCGTGCACCGAGCTGCTGGGCTGGCCCAGCGACTGGTGGCAGCAGCCCGGTGCGCTGGACGCCTTCAGCGGCCATGCACCATGGCCGGGCATGCAGCCGCTGGCGAGTGTCTACAGCGGCCACCAGTTCGGCGTTTGGGCCGGCCAACTCGGGGATGGCCGCGCGCTCTGGCTGGGAGAAGTGCAGGCCCCCGGCGGCCCACTGGAAATGCAGCTCAAGGGTGCGGGCCCAACGCCCTACTCCCGCCGCGGCGACGGCCGGGCCGTGCTGCGTTCCTCGATCCGCGAGTTCCTCTGCTCCGAAGCGATGGCCGGGCTGGGCATTCCCACCACGCGTGCGCTCTGCCTGGTCGGCTCGCGTGAGCTGAAGGTGCAACGCGAAACGGTGGAAACCGCCGCCGTGGTCACGCGCGTGGCCCCCAGCTTCCTGCGCTTTGGCCACTTCGAGCACTTCGCCCACCACGGCCAACCGGCACAGCTGCAGCAGTTGTTTGACTATTTCCTGCGCACCCATGCCCCGGAGTGTGCCGATGCACCCAACCCGGTGACGGCGGTGCTGGCCCGGGTGGCGGGTCAGACGGCCGATCTGATCGCCCAGTGGCAGGCGGTGGGGTTCATGCATGGCGTGATGAACACAGACAACATGTCCATGCTGGGCCTGACCATCGACTATGGTCCCTTCGGCTTCATGGACGGTTTCAACCCTGGGCATATCTGCAACCATTCCGACCATCAGGGACGTTACGCGTTTGCCCGGCAGCCGCAGGTGGGCCTGTGGAATCTGCATGCGCTGGCACAGGCGCTGTTCCCGCTGATGCCGACGGCGGACTCCGACGCCGATGCCGCCGCCGAAGCCTTGCAGGAGGCGCTGGAGGTCTACCGTGAACGTTTCGGCCAGGCCTTGCTGTCGGCCATGCGGGCCAAGCTGGGCCTGCTGGACACGCTGGACGAAGACGGCCCGCTGATTGACGACTGGCTGCGCCTGCTGGCCAAGCACCAGACCGACTACACCCTGGCCCATCGCCGCCTGAGCCATTTCGACCCGCACCAGCCGTCACCTGCCGAGGCCAACGCTCCGGTGCGCGACCTGTTCCTGGACCGCCCGGCCTTTGATGCCTGGGCCGCCCGTTATGCCGAACGCTTGAAGAAAACGCCTGCGGACACATCTGGGGACCGTGCCGTCAGGATGAAGGCGGTGAATCCGGCGGTGGTGTTGCGCAATCACCTGGCACAAACCGCCATCGAGCGCGCCGAGGCGGGCGACTTCTCCGAAGTGCAACGGTTGCAGCAGGTGCTCAGCCGTCCGTACGACGAACCTTCCAAGCCCGCAGACGCCGACTTTCCGCCCGACTGGGCGCAACATCTGGAGGTGTCCTGTTCATCATGAGCAAGCCTGTGAACCATCAAGAACGCGACCGCAACAGCGACTACGAAGTCAAGAAGACCGACGCCGAATGGCGTGCCCAGCTGGACCCGATGCAATACCAGGTGGCACGGCAGGCGGCGACGGAACGCGCCTTCACCGGCAAATACTGGGATCACTGGGAAGCCGGCCGCTACAACTGCGTGGGGTGCGGCACGCCGCTGTTCCAGGCGGACACCAAATTTGATGCCGGCTGCGGCTGGCCCAGCTATTACGAGCCGATCAATTCCGAGGTCGTGGAGCGCGTGGTGGACGAGAGCCACGGCATGGTGCGGGTGGAAGTGCGCTGCAACCAATGTGGCACTCACCTGGGCCACGTCTTCCCGGACGGGCCGGAACCCACGGGTGAGCGCTTCTGCATCAACTCGGCCGCGATAGACTTCGAACCTCAGCGCTGAGCGCCCAATCCGGTTTCTCCGGCCTTTCGAATGAAGTTGTTGCTCGATTTCCTGCCGCTCCTGCTGTTCTTCGCGACGTTCAAGTATGCGGATGGCCGCCCGGAGTGGGCGGCCGGTTTTGCTACCGAACATCTTGGTTTTCTTGTATCCGGCGGCCAGGTGCCAGCGGAAGTGGCGCCCGTGCTGCTGGCCACCGTGGTGGTCATGGCGGCCACCGTGGCGCAGGTGGTGTTTCTCAAGGCCACCCGGCGCAAGGTGGACCTGATGCTCTGGATCAGCCTGGCGCTGGTCATGGTGATGGGCAGCGCCACGATCTATTTCCACAGCGAGACTTTCATCAAATGGAAGCCCTCGCTGCTGTATTGGGCGTTCTCGCTGTCCTTTCTCATCAACCACCTGGTGCTGGGGCGCAACCTGCTGCGCAAGATGCTGGGCGGGGAGCTCCAGCTGCCGGACGAGGTCTGGACGCGGCTGAACTGGGCCTGGGTGCTGTTCTTCGGGGCGATGGGTTTTGCCAATCTTTACGTCGCTTACGAGTTCAGCAGGTCGGCCTGGGCCACCTTCAAGGCCTTTGGTTCCACCGGCCTGATCGTGCTGTTCACGCTGGGCCAGGGCCTGTACATGAGCCGGCACCTGCCGGAGGCTGTGGAGGGCGCGGAGCCCGGTGCGGGCGCTGAGGAGCCACGGCGATGAGCGGCCCGCAAACCCCGATGGACACTGCAATCAACGGTGGTGGTGCGGCGGGCATGTCGGCCCAGATCGAGGCCCGTGTGCGGGCGGCGCTGGCGCCCGAGGTACTTCGCCTGCGGGATGACAGTGCCCAGCACGCCGGCCATGCGGGCGCTCGAGAGGGGGGGCACTATTACCTCGAAATCGTCAGCACGCGCTTTGCCGGTTTACCCAGGGTGGCGCGGCATCGGCTCGTATATGATGCCCTCGCCGATCTGATGAAGAAGGGCATTCACGCGTTGGCCATTGACGCACGCGCGCCCGACGAACAGCAGAACTAGGTTCATGAGTAGCGCCGTTGATCGGCGCTTTGTTTTGGAGCGTGATTGGACGCTCACCGGGAGTCTCTGAAAGGCCCTTTATCCATGAAGAAGTTTGTGCTTGCCGCCACTGTGGCGGCCATCGGCGCCCTGTCCCTGCCGGCCATGGCGCAGAACATCGCTACCGTGAACGGCAAGGCTGTTCCGAAGGCGCGTGCTGATCTGCTGATCTCGCAGATCACCAAGGGTGGCCAGCCGCGCAGCCCTGAAATGGAAAGCAAGGTCAAGGACGAAGTGGTTCTGCGTGAGATCTTCATGCAGGAAGCCGAGCGCCGTGGCCTGGCCGCTTCGGCCGACTACAAGGCTCAGCTGGAACTGGCTCGCCAGTCGCTGCTGATCCGTGAGCTGTTTGCGGACTATGCCAAGAAGAATCCGGTGACGGATGCCGAAGCCAAGGCTGAATATGACAAGTTCAAGGCTCAGGCCAGCGGCACGGAATACCATGCCCGTCACATCCTGGTGAAGACGGAAGACGAAGCCAAGGCGCTGATCAAGCAGCTCAATGGCGGCGCCAAGTTTGAAGACCTGGCGGGCAAGAACTCCACCGACACCGAATCGGCCAAGAATGGCGGCGACCTGGGCTGGTCGGCACCGGACGCTTATGTGCCGGAATTTGGTCAGGCGCTGAGCCAGCTCAAGGGCGGCGAAATGACGCAGACCCCGGTGAAGACGCAGTTCGGCTTCCACATCATCAAGCTGGAAGAAACGCGTGAAGCGCAATTCCCGGCCTTTGATGACGTGAAGGCACAGATCGTCCAGCGTATCAGCCAGCAGAAGGTGGCTGCATTCCAGGAAGAGCTGCGCACCAAGGCCAAGACGGACTACAAGTTCTCGAATTGATTTCCGTAGCAAAAGCACTCGACGGTTGACGCTGTCACCGTCATGATTGCGGGCCCGCGACGCTGATTCTCAGCCGCGGGCCTTTGTTTTTTTAGGTGTTTCCTCACATGACGGCTTCCCGATTGGCCAGGCGCCTGCTTCCATCGCCTGAACTGCTCTCCCGCACGCGGGGTATGGGCTGGCTGGGTGCTTATCTGAGGGAGCGTCCGTGGTTATGGGTGGCGCACCGCCGCCGGGTGGCGTTGGGGGCTGCGGTGGGCTTGGCGGTGGGCGTGATTCCCTTGCCCACGCAGATGTTGCTGGCGGCCTTTGCGGCCATTGCCTTCCGCGCCAATGTTGCGGCGGCTGTGGCGGCCACCTGGCTGACCAACCCGTTGACGCTGGTCCCGATCTGGGGTTTTGCGATTTTCCTGGGCCGCCAGGTCCTGGGAATTCACGGCCCGATCTCGGCCCCCCGCGAACTGGCGCTGAACTGGAGCGAGCCTTCCAGTTGGTGGCCGGCGGTGTCCCAATGGTTCGCCGAACTGGGCACCCCACTCCTGGTGGGCCTCCCGCTGGCCGGCCTGGTCCTTGGCGCCAGCCTCTACGTCATTGTGTACATCGGCTGGTGGCTCGTCATCCGCACCGAACGCCGCCGCCGCCTCCGCTCCCGCGAGCTCCGCCTCTAGCCCAGCCGCTCGCCCACAGGGCCGAGCCCACCGAGCGGAGCCCATGGATCCGGCTCCGCCGGTCCATCGGGCTCGCCCCCCGGTGGGGGGCCGCCGTCAGGCGGTAGGGGGAGAGCCAGGTCCCCGCTCGCCCCCCGGGCCGAGCCCACCGAGCGGAGCCCATGGATCCGGCTCCGCCGGTCCATCGGGCTCGCCCCCCGGTGGGGGGGCCGCCGTCAGGCGGTAGGGGGGAGAGCCAGGTCCCCGCTCGCCCCCCGGGCCGAGCCCACCGAGCGGAGCCCATGGATCCGGCTCCGCCGGTCCATCGGGCTCGCCCCCCGGTGGGGGGGCCGCCGTCAGGCGGTAGGGGGGAGAGCCATCTCCAGGAGGTGACCGGCGGCGATCTTGAGCTGTCGGTCGCACTGCCTCGCGAGGTTCTGATCATGGGTCACCATCACCAGCGTGGTGCCCAGTTCCCGATTCAGGTCGAACATCAGCTTCATCACCTGTTCCCCGGTTGCAAAGTCCAGGCTCCCGGTGGGCTCGTCCGCCAGCAGCAGATCCGGCTGCTGCACAAACGCCCGTGCCAGCGCCACCCGTTGCTGTTCCCCGCCGGACAGCACCCGCGGATAGTGCGCCAGCCGCTGCCCCAGCCCGACCCGCTCAAGCATCTGGCGCGCCTGCCCCCGGGCATCCCGTTCGCCCCGCAGTTCCAGCGGCAGCATCACGTTTTCCAGCGCCGTCAGGTGCCCCAGCAGTTGGAAGCTCTGGAACACAAACCCCAGGTGCTCCCCACGCAGGGCCGCCCGGCCGTCTTCGTCCAGCGAAAACATGTCCTGACCCTTCAGGCGCACCGCGCCGGTGGTGGGCGTATCCAGGCCCGCCAGGATGGACAGCAGCGTGCTCTTGCCAGAGCCCGACGCGCCCACGATGGCGACGGATTCCCGTGCCTGCAGTTGGAAGGTGATGTCATGCAGAATGGTCAGCACGCCGCTGGCGTCCTGCACCGACTTGTTGACGTGATCGACCTCGAGGATGTTCTGAACCATGAATCAACCGCAGTTGCGCCGCCGTGAGTGGATGCTGCACTGTAGCGCCAGTCTCCTCACCGTGAGCCTGGCAGTGCCTCTGGCCCTACCTGCCGCCGCACAAGGAAAGACCTCCACCCTCCAGGCAGGCGCCCCGCGCCGCATCCTGGTGCTGGGCGACAGCCTCTCCGCCGAATACGGCCTGGCTCGGGGCAGCGGCTGGGTGGCTCTCATGACCCAGCGTCTGCAAGGCCAGCAACTGCCAGCCGACGTGGTCAATGCCAGCATCAGCGGGGACACCACCTCCGGCGGCGCCTCACGCCTGCCTGCCCTGCTGCAGCAGCACAAGCCCACCCATCTGGTGATCGAACTGGGCGGCAACGATGCCCTGCGCGGCCTGCCGCTGAACATGACGCGTGAGAACCTGCGTGCCATGGTCAAGGCTGGCAAGGCCGCCGGCGCCAAGGTGCTGCTGGTGGGCATGCAGATTCCCCCCAACATGGGCGCCAGCTACACGCGCGATTTCGAGGCCAGCTTCAAGACTGTGGCGCAGGAGGAAAAGGTGCCGCTGGTGCCCTTCCTGCTCGCGGGGGTTGCAGACCGCCCGGATGCAGTGGAATGGTTCCAGTCCGACCGCATTCATCCATTGGCCAAGGCCCACCCGCTGATGCTGGACAACGTCTGGAAGCTGCTGCGGCCGATGCTCTGACGTGCGCTGATCGGTACGACCGAACCGGTCCGCAGCTTCCTCCAGCAGCTTCCGAGGCGATCATGGACACATCGTCTCCTGGGAGGGCGAAGCCTTCCCAGGCCATGGCTGGCGGCCGGGCTGCCAGCTTTCAGGGAGTCACCATGACCGCAGTTCTCATCCGGGCCGCCTGGGCCCTCTCTGTCACCGTGGCCGGAATGGCCGCCGCGTCAACGCCTGCGGCTGAGCCGGCCCCCACTTCGGGGCCTTCGGCGCCTGCTGCCAGTTCACGCTCCAGTACACCCTCTGGTGCGCCGACGGGGACTGGTGCATCGAATGCATCGGGTGCGGCCGATGCTTCCAGTGCGAGCACTTATGGGCCGCAGCTGGAAGGCTTCACTTATCCCCATCCCCTCCAGCGCTTCCGCTTCACTTCTCAGCAACAGCCCCTGGAGATGGCCTACATGGATGTGCCGGCCCAGGGCCGGGCCAATGGCCGCGTGGCGGTGCTGCTGCATGGCAAGAATTTCTGCGGAGCCACCTGGGAATCGACCATCCAGGCGCTGAGCCATGCCGGCTTCCGCGTGATTGCGCCGGACCAGATCGGTTTTTGCGCCTCCAGCAAACCGCGCGGCTATCAGTTCAGCTTCCAGCAACTGGCCGCCAACACGCATGCACTGCTGCAATCACTGAAGGTCACTCGCGCCACGATTGTGGGCCATTCCATCGGCGGCATGCTGTCCCTCCGCTATGCATTGCAGTATCCGCAGAGCGTCGAGCAATTGGTGGCCGTGAACCCCATTGGTCTGGAGGACTGGCAGGCCCTGGGCGTGCCCTACGCCACGGTGGACACGCTCTACCAGGGTGAGCTCAAGACCAGCTTCGACTCCATCAAGGCCTATCAGCAGCGCTACTACTACCACGGCAACTGGAAGCCGGAATACAGCCGCTGGGTCTCGATGCTGGCGGGCCTGTACGCGGGTCCGGGCCGCGACACCTTTGCCTGGAACCAGGCCCAGACCTCCGAGATGATGTTCACCCAGCCGGTGGTGCACGAGCTGGATCGTCTGCAGGTCAAGACCACGCTGATCATTGGTCAGAAGGACCGCACCGCGCCTGGCGCCACACGCGCCAGCGCCGAGTTGCAGAAGGCATTGGGCGACTACCCCACGCTGGGCCGTCGCGCCGCGCAGGCCATTCCCGGCGCCACCTTGGTGGAGTTGCCGGAGCGCGGTCATTCACCGCAGGTGGAAGCGCCGGAGGAATTCAATACCGCCCTGCTGCGGGTGCTGCAATAGTCACAATGCACTGCAACCGGTTCTTCACTGCTTTGCATCAATTTTGAAAAACTTGCTTTACCGCTGAGCCAACACGGAGGCGTGCGCATGCTGCATCATGGCGGCGCCTCATTTTCAAGTGATTGCCGAATGATCCATGCCTGCGCGCGCCTGCAGCCGGGTCGGCGCTCGTGGTCAGCCCTGCTGCTGAGCCTGACGCTGGCTGGTTGCGTGAATCTGGCGCCCGACTATCAACGCCCCGCCGCCGCTGTGCCACGCGAGGGCACCCCCGCCGCGCAGGATGCAGCCCGGCTGCCCTGGCAGACGGTCTTCATCGACGGACGGCTGAAGGACACCATCGCCCTCGCCCTGGCCAACAACCGGGACTTGCGCGTGGCAGCGCTCAATGTGGACAAGGCGCGTGCCGCCTTTGTGCAAACCGATGCGCAGCGCTGGCCCACCCTCGCCGCCGGTGCCACTGCCAGCCGCTCCAATGGGGGCCAGGCCGTGTCCGCCCAATTGGCGCTCACCAGTTTCGAGCTCGACTTTTTTGGGCGAGTGCGCAATCTCAGCGCGTCGGCCGAAGCCTCGGTCTGGGCGCTGGACGGCACTCGGCAGAGCGTGCAGATCAGCCTGGTGGCCGAAGTTGCCAGTGCCTGGCTGACCTGGGCGGCCGACCTGCAGCGACAGGCGCTGGCGCAACAAACCCTGGCCAGCCAGGAGCGCACCCTGGCCCTGACCGAACGCCGCCACGCCGTTGGCGCCATCTCGGGTCTGGCACTGGCGCAGGCGCAGACCGCCGTGGAAAGCGCGCGGGCCGATGTTGCGGCGTATCCGGCCACGCTGGAGCAGGACCGCCACGCACTGGAACTGCTGCTGGGCGCCGCCCTGCCCGACGCGCTGCAACCCAGCGCCGCCGATGCCCAGGCCGCGTTGAGCGCGCTGGTGGACCTGCCCGGCGGCGTGCCCTCCAGCGTGCTGCTTCGCCGTCCCGATGTCCGCTCGGCGGAGCAGTCCCTGATCGCCACCCATGCCGACATCGGTGCCGCCCGTGCGGCACGGTTCCCCAGCATCAGCCTGACCGCCTCTGCGGGCAGCGCCAGCACGGCGCTGTCCGACCTGTTCAAGTCGGGGCATTCCACCTGGTCGGTGGGCCCGGCGGTGTCCGTGCCGGTGTTCGATGCCGGTGCCAGCCGGGCTGCCGTGCGCCAGGCCGAGATCGGCCGCGACATTGCCTTGGCCACCTACGACAAAACGGTGCAGACCGCCTTCAAGGAGGTGGCGGACGCGCTGTCGGTGCGCGCCACGCTCGGCGACCGGCTGAGCGCGCAGCAGACCCTGCTGGCGTCCACCGAACGCCAGTTGCGGCTGGCCGAAGTGCAATACCGCGCCGGCAGCAGCACCCAGCTGGACGTGCTGGATGCCCAGCGCTCGCTGTATTCGGCTCAGCAGTCGCTGATCACGCTGCGCCTGACGGAACAGCTCAACCGCATCGAACTCTACAAAGTGCTCGGGGGCGGCTGGAGCGAAGACAACAACATCCCATCCATCTGAGGATCCTGGAATGAAGACATGGTTGAGGCCGGGGCGGCTGGTGCTGCTGCTGGTCGTTGTGGTGGTGCTTGCTTTCATCATCAAGCGGGTGTGGTTCACCCCGCCGCCGCCGCCGCAGGTGACGACGGCCGTGGTGGAGCGCGGCGATCTGGAAGAATCCGTGCTGGCCACCGGCACCATCAATGCCTACAAGCTGGTCAGCGTCGGTGCGCGTGCCACCGGTGAAGTCAAACGCCTGCATGTGGCCCTGGGCGACAAGGTCAAGGAAGGCCAGCTGATTGCCGAGATCGACGCACTGACCCAGCAGAATTCCTTGCGGGATGCCGAGGCGTCGCTGCGCAGCGCCGAGGCCCTGCTCGCCTCCCGCCGTGCCACGCTGAACCAGGCGGAACTGACGCTGAAGCGGCAGCGTGCCCTGAGCGAGGCGGATGCCGGCGCCCGGGCCGATCTGGAAACGGCGGAAGCCACCGTCGGCACGGCCCGCGCGGATGTGGACTCCCAGCAGGCGCTGGTGGCCCAGGCCAAGGTGAATGTGGACACGGCCCAGGTGAACCTGGGTTATGCGCGGGTGCTGGCGCCGATGGATGGCACGGTGGTGGCCATCGTCACCGAACAGGGCCAGACGGTGAATGCCTCGCAGTCGGCGCCCACCATCATCAAGCTGGCCCGGCTGGACACCATGACCATCAAGGCCAAGATTTCAGAAGCCGACGTGCCCCGCGTCAAGCCGGGCATGCCGGTGTATTTCGCCTTGCTGGGCGAGCCGGACCGCCGCATTGAGGCCAAGCTGCGCGCCATCGAGCCGGGTGACACCACGCTGGCGGACACCAGCACCACGTCGTCCACCACCTCCAGCAGCAGCTCCAGCACCACCAGCGCCATCTACTACAACGGCATCTTCGATGTGCCCAACGCCGATGGCCTGTTGCGCATCAACATGACGGCGCAAAGCACCATCGTGCTGAACCAGGCCAAGGGCGTGCTGACGATGCCCGCCGCTGCGCTGGGCAAGAAGGATGCGCAGGGTCGCTACCAGGTGCGCGTGCAGTTGCCGGACGGACGCATGGAACCCCGCACCGTGCGCATCGGCCTGAACAACCGCGTGCGCGCCGAAGTGCTGGAAGGGCTGCGGGAAGGCGATCGGGTGGTGACCAGCGAAGCGCTGGCTGGCGCCACGCAGAACGAGGGCGGCCGACGCGGCCCGCCGCCGATGTAAATGACGGCGCTGCTTGAACTGCGCGGCCTCGTCCGCGAATTTCCGGCCGGCGACGGCGTGGTGGCGGTGCTGCGGGATGTGGACCTGAGCATCGAAGCGGGCGAGATGGTGGCCATCATCGGCCCGTCCGGCTCCGGCAAGTCGACGCTGATGAACATCCTGGGCTGCCTGGACCGCCCCACGCGCGGCAGCTACCGGGTGGCCGGCCAGGAAACCGGCGCCATGGGCCCGGACGAACTGGCCCGGCTGCGGCGCGAGCATTTCGGGTTCATCTTCCAGCGCTATCAATTGCTGGGCGATCTGAATGCCCTGGGCAATGTCGAGATCCCGGCCATCTATTCCGGCACGCAGCCGGACCATCGCCACGCGCGCGCCCGGGAGTTGCTGACGCGGCTCGGTCTGGCCGAGCGCCTGGAACATCGGCCCGGCCAGCTCTCCGGCGGGCAGCAGCAGCGGGTGTCGATTGCACGGGCGCTGATGAATGGCGGTGACGTCATCCTCGCGGACGAACCCACCGGCGCGCTGGATCAGGCCAGCGGCCGCGAGGTGATGAAGATCCTGGAGGAACTGCACGCCGACGGACACACCATCATTTTGGTGACGCATGACCCGCAGGTGGCGGCGCATGCTCAGCGGGTGATCGAGATCAGCGACGGTGTGATCGTGGCCGACCGGCGTCGGCCGGATGCGCCCCCGCCCGTCACCAAGGCGGTGGCCGACACGCCCCCGCCCAGCCCGTCCTGGCGAGCGGTCATCAGCCGGGTGGCGGAAGCGGCCCGCATGGCGCTGAGGGCCATGGTGGCCCACCAACTGCGCACGCTGCTGACCATGCTGGGCATCATCATCGGCATCGCCTCGGTGGTGTCGGTGGTGGGTCTGGGCCAGGGCACCCGGGAGAAAGTGCTGGCGGACATCAGCGCCATGGGCACCAACACCATCGACATCATGCCGGGCAGCGGGTTTGGCGACCGACGCGCCGATGCGGTCCGCACCCTGCGGGCCGGGGATGCCGAGGCCCTGGGGCAACTCGACTATGTGGACAGCGTAACGCCATCGGTGGCGGTGAGTGCGGGCCTGCGCTACCGCAACATCGACGTCAGCGCCACGATCACTGGCGTGGGGGAGCAGTACTTCCGCGTGCGCGGCTACACCTTTGCGCAGGGGGCCTCCTTCAGCCTGGAGGAGGTTCGCGCCCGCGAGCAGGTGGCGGTGATTGATGACAACGCCCGCAAGACGCTGTTCCCGAATGGGGAGATGGCGCTGGGCGAGGTGATTCTGCTGGGCACGGTGCCGGTTCGCATCGTCGGGGTGACGGAGAAGAAGTCCAGCGCCTTCGGCAATGACGACGCCATCAACATCTGGCTGCCCTACACCACCGCCATGGGCCGGATGACCGGCCAGGACTACCTGCGCAGCATCACCGTGCGAGTGAGTGATGCGGTGCCGAATGCGGCGGCGGAGCAAGGCATCAAGACGCTGCTGACGCAGCGGCATGGCAGCACCGACTTCTTCATGATGAACACCGACAGCATCCGCAAGACGGTGGAGCAGACCACGGCCACGATCACGCTGCTGATCTCGTCGATTGCGCTGATCTCGCTGCTGGTGGGCGGCATCGGGGTGATGAACATCATGCTGGTGTCGGTCACCGAGCGGACCGGCGAGATCGGCGTGCGCATGGCGGTGGGGGCCCGGCAGAGTGACATCCTGCGGCAGTTCCTGATCGAGGCGGTGCTGGTGTGCCTGATTGGGGGCGCATTGGGCGTGGGCCTGGCGGTGGGCCTGAGCCTGCTGTTTGACCACTTCGCCGGCGGCGCGGACTTCCGGATGATCATCTCGACCACGGCAATTTCCGGTGCGTTTGGCGTGTCCAGCCTGATCGGCGTGATCTTTGGCTTCCTGCCGGCGCGGAACGCAGCGCGGCTGGATCCGGTGGAGGCGTTGGCGAGGCCGTGAAGGCTGACCGGGAATCCCGGGGGCTCTGCACGGCGTCGTTTGGTTCGGCCCTGTCCGGATGCATCGTGAAGAGCAGGTCGGACGGGTAGCCCGTCGAGTGGCGCCACGCGACGAGCCTCCCCTGCATCGCATGTCCCAGCACGCGGCATGTCCCAGCACGCGGCATGTCCCAGCACGCGGCATGTCCCAGCACGCGATTTGCCATGGCAACCCAATGAAAAAAGCCGCTCCTTGGAGCGGCTTTTTTCATGGTGGGCGCGAGCGGCAAGGTCACGCAGACGTCTGCCCCTCAACGCTCATTCTGGCGCCGCTCTTCCCCGCGGCCCCGAGGCGGCTCGGCCTTCTGATCGGGCTGGCGGGCGGGCTGGGGCTGGGCCGCCGGGCGAATGCCCTGGCGCGGCGGCTCCACACGCGGCTGCTGGGGCTGCGCCTGGGGTTGCGGTTGCGGTGCAGGTTGTGGCGGCGTTGCCACCGGGCGCGGCGCCTCGCGCATTTCGCGGATCAACTCGCGCGGGTTCTCACGACGTGAATCCACACGAGGCGTTTCGACCCGCGGCTGCTCCACCCGGGGTGGCTCTGTCCGTGGTGGCTCCGTCCGAATCGGCTGCGAAATGACAGAACGAGAGGGTTCGTCACGGCGCCCGTTGTCCGGACGCTCGTCCCGCCCACCCCGTTGTGCGTCACGCCCGTCCTCACGGCGCCCGTCCTCACGGCGCCAGTCGTCCCTGCGCTGATCTTCCCTGCGCTGGTCCTCACGGCGCTGCTCCAGCTCCCGCATGGTCTCCGGCAGAAAGCCCGTCGCAGGCCGCACGCCGGGCTGCACTGCCGGCTGCGTCGGTTGAGGCTGGGCAGGACGGCCTTCACTCCCACGGCCATCACCACGGCCGTCACCACGGCCCGGCTGGCCCGTGACTGCCGGCGCAGGAACCTGGATCGGTCGCACCTGGCCAGGAGCGGCATCGTTGCGCGGCGGAACGGGCCGACCATCGGGGCGACCGCCGTCGGGTCGTCCATCCGGTCGTCCATCCGGGCGTCCATCCGGCCGACCATTCGGTTGACTGACCACCCCGCCCGCAGGCCGATCCGGCCCCGACCGCAACGGCATCCGCGGCTCCGTGACCGGCAGCGGGCGGGTCACTGGCATGGCAGTGAACAACCGGCCGTGCTCACGCTCGAAGCGGAACTGCGGCGTAGGGTCGTTCGGGCGTGGAACGCGGCCCGGTTCGATCCGAGGATTCACCCGGCGCCAGTATTCATTGGAATAGCGGCCACCCGGCGGGATGTAGGCTTCCCGGGGAGCCAGGGGCACCCACGCGCCATAGCGGGGAGGAGGCGGACGGCGACCGCCCGACCACACACTGATGTTGAGGCTGGCACCGCCCACCCAGCCGACCACTGCGGGCGCGTAAGCCGGACGCGGCTCATAGGGGCCGGGCACCCAGCACCAACGGTCCCGCCAATAGGCCCAGCGGCCGTAGTGGAAGGGCGCGAAGCCCCAGGGCATGTCGTCCACCCAGGTCCAGCCCCAGCGGGCGCTCCACACCCAGCGCCCGTAGCGGTAGGGTGCCCAGTCTTCCACCACCACCGTGGTGGGCACCCACACGGTGCCGTATTCGGGAGACTGTTGCCAGGCGCCATAACGACCCAGGTCTTCCACGCCGGTCATCTCGGGCGACACCACATTAGCCGGCACCGGCAGGCTGATCGCAGCCCGTTCATCGGTGAGCAGCATCTGCGCAAAAGCGTCGCGCTGCAGCGGTTGGCGTTCGGTCCGGGGGCCGTTGTCCCACCAGAATTCCGCCTGTTCGTTGGTGACAACAAACACGGGTGGCACATCAAAGGCCCGCGAGTCGAATCTCAGCTTGCCTTGCCAGGCCTGGGCCTGGCTGCCGCGATCCAGTTGGCTCATGCGGTAGAGGCCTTCGCGCTCAAAGGAGAAGCGGCCTTCCAGCGTCTGGACCGTCCATTCATCGGCCGCCTGCGGCGAGCGCAGCCGCACGCCGGCGCCGCCCCGCACGATCTGCACGGACACACGTTGTTCGGAAAGTGCGTTGAACTCGATCTCCGACCGTTCGTCCAGCCACAAGGTACTGGAGCCTACGGTGAGGGTGGCCCCGGCGCGGTCGTCGGTGCGGATGCGGTCGCCCTCGCCCACGCTCTGATTGCGCTGCAGTTGCAGCCATTCCCGGCCTTCGGGGTCGTAGATCCAGGCGCCAGTGCTGACCTCGGCCACCCGACCGGCCCGCGTGGGTAGATCCCCCTGCATGCCCTGTACACCCTGGATGCCCTGCCCGGCCGGCTCGGCCATGGCTGTGGCACCAGCAGACATCATCAGGACGGCCGCCATCATCAAGGCCAGCGCCGGGCCCAGACGTCGCCACGCGCACCACGGCGCCAGCGGGGGCCCCTCCAGGGCCAGAGTCGGGCGAGAGAGAAACGACAGAAAGGTCATGCGATCGGCTCCGCCAACGGTGTATTCAAGACACCCGGAGATCCCTTAACGGTTCTGACACCAAGCGGTGGACGCTTGCTTACAACTTGACGCGGTGTTGCGGCGGCGTCACGGGCGCCGTACGGTGTCCGCTGCGGGTGGGTGATGGGTTTCATCCGTCGCGGAAGCCACCGTCAGTCATCACTTTTCGGGTCGAGGCCAGGAAACAGCACTTCGGTAAATCCGAACTGGGTGAAGTCCTTGATTCGCATCGGATAGAGCACACCGACCAAGTGCTCGCATTCGTGCTGGACGACCCGCGCATGAAAGCCATCCACCTCCCGATCAATCGGCTCGCCCTTGGCGTCAAAGCCCTGGTAGCGGATGCGCTGCCAGCGGGGCACCATGCCGCGAAGGCCGGGCACCGACAGGCAGCCCTCCCAGCCGTCCACCTGGGCGTCGGTCAGTGGGGTGATGGTGGGGTTGATCAGCACCGTCATCGGCACGGGCGGCGCTTCGGGATAGCGCTCGTTGCGGTTGAAGCCGAACACCACCACCTGGAGGTCCACGCCGATCTGCGGCGCGGCCAGGCCGGCGCCGTTGGCTGCGACCATGGTGTCGAACATGTCTTGCAGCAGGTCACGCAGCGCGGGGGTGTCGAATTCCTGCACCGGTTTGGCCTGGCGCAGCAAGCGGGGGTCGCCCATTTTCAGAATGTCTTTGACGGCCATTTGTTGTCTCCGCGGGATCGTCTTGAGTCGGCAATCCATCATCTTGCCGGAAACTGGGGCCCTCCATCTGGGTCAGGGCCACTGGCAACCGAAATGTCCTGGAAGCGAGCGCGCTCTTTGTGTTTTCGCCTTGGATTTGTTCTGAGGCTGGCGGTCGTCATGGCGCAGCGATGGGCTGCGGGTGACCGTGTCCGCAGTGTGCGTCGGTACGGATAAGCAGTGAGCTTTCGCATGCGAAATCGGTGAAAGTACGACAACAACATCGTCGCGCCGGACGAGCGCGTCACGAAGGCCCATCAACGGTCCAACAAGGCCCCCACACAGGAGACTCCCGTGCCCCACTTCTCCCCGCTGCCGCCCTACATCCAGGACCACTGCCAAGGCGTCTACGCCATCGACACCGCCTTCCAGCGCGACCATTTCGATGCGGCCTACCTCATCGTGGATGATGGCCGCGCCGCTTTTGTGGATACCGGCACACGCCACGCCATCCCTCGCCTGCTGGGCACCCTGGAGGCGCTGGGCCTGCCACGGGATGCGGTGGAATGGGTGATCCCCACCCATGTGCATCTGGACCACGCCGGCGGTGTCGGTCCGCTGATGGAATTACTGCCTGCCGCGCGACTGCTGGTGCATCCCCGCGGCCTGCGTCACATGGTGGATCCATCGGCCCTGTGGGCCGGCGCCTTGGCCGTGTATGGGGAAGCGGAAATGCGTCGCTCCTACGGCGAGTTGGTCGGCGTCCCCGAGTCCCGCACCGTGGCCAGCACGGACGAGCAACGCATCACCCTCGGCCACCGCAGCTTGCGGCTGATCGACACCCCCGGCCATGCCCGGCACCACCACTGTCTCTGGGATGAGTTCAGCGGTGGCTGGTTCGCCGGAGACACCTTCGGTCTGTCCTACCGCGAGTTTGATGATGCACAGGGCCGCGCCTGGATCCTGCCCACCAGCACGCCGGTGCAGTTCGAGCCGGACGCCCTGATCGGCTCCATCCAGCGGATGCTGCAGACGCAGCCGCGCCGCATGTTCCTCACCCACTACGGCGCCGTTGGACAGGACCCCGCCGACGTTCAGCGCCTGGCCGGCCTGCTGGTGGACCAGATCCACGCCATGGCCGACATCGCGCAACGGCTGCGCGATTTGCCCGACCGCCATGCGGCCCTCAAACGCGAACTCCTGGCGCTGTATCAGCGCGGCGTGGCCGCCCATCTCGGCGACACCCTGCCGCCTGAACGGGTCGCGCAGTGGCTCGACATGGATGTGGAACTCAACGCCCAGGGGCTGGGCGTGTGGTTGGACAAGCAACGGGCGTAAAGGAGACGGGACGGCGGAACGCCCGACGCCACACGGGCCTCAAGCGTCCAGATTCAGTTCCTGGATCTTGCGCGTGATGGTGTTGCGGCCAATGCCCAGCTTCTGCGCCGCCTCGATCCGACGCCCACGCGTCAGGTCGAGCGCCGTCAGGATCAGGCTGGCCTCAAAGCGGCGGGTCAGCACATCCCACACGTCGGGCTCGCCAGCGGTCAGCAGGCGTCGCGCCTCGCGCGCCATCTCCGCCACCCAGGCATCCGGCGACGACGCCAGCGGCACCGCCCCCGCCACTGCGGCCGGCAACGGCTGGCTGCTGGTGAGCCCACTGCTCACCGGCACCGTCTCCGACATGCCGCTGCCACCCCCACTCGGGGCCAGCAGTTCCTGCGGCAGGTCCTTGGCTTCCACCACCAGGCTGGGGGCCATCACGCTGAGCCAATGGCAGATGTTTTCCAGCTGGCGCACGTTGCCCGGGAAATCAAAATTCACCAGGCGCTGCAGCGCAGCTTCCGACAAGCGCTTGGGCTCCACGCCCAGTTCCGCCGCACTGCGCTGCAGGAAATAACGCGCCAGCAGGGGCACGTCTTCACGGCGCTCCCGCAGCGGCGGCAGCCGCAGGCGGATGACATTCAGGCGGTGGAACAAGTCTTCGCGGAAGCGGCCTTCCTTGACCAGCGTTTCCAGGTTCTGATGGGTGGCTGCCACCACCCGCACATTGGCCCGCTGGGGGCTGTGCCCACCCACGCGATAGAACTGGCCATCGGACAGCACACGCAGCAGACGGGTCTGCAGGTCCAGCGGCATATCGCCGATTTCGTCGAGGAAAAGCGTGCCGCCTTCGGCCTGCTCGAATCGCCCGCGACGGGTGGCCTGTGCGCCGGTGAACGCCCCCCGCTCGTGGCCGAACAATTCCGACTCCAGCAGGTCTTTCGGAATGGCGGCCGTGTTGATGGCCACAAACGGCCCTTCGGCCCGCGGGCTGTGTTTGTGCAGCGCACGCGCCACCAGTTCCTTGCCCGAGCCGGACTCACCGGTGATCAGCACGGTGACATGGCTCTGACTCAAGCGGCCGATCGCCCGGAACACATCCTGCATCGCCGGGGCCTGGCCCAGCATCTCAGGCATCTGCACCTGCGTTTCTTCCGCCACCGATTCACGCTGGCTCTCTTCCTGCGCACGGCGGATGAGTTCCACCGCACGTGGCAGGTCAAACGGCTTGGGCAGGTATTCAAACGCACCGCCCTGGAAGGCGGAGACGGCACTGTCCAGATCGGAGTAGGCCGTCATGATGATCACCGGCAGTCCGGGGAGCTGCTTCTTGATGGTGTTGAGCAATTCCAGCCCCGAGCCACCCGGCATGCGGATGTCCGAGACCAGCACTTGCGGCGAGTCCTCTTCCAGCGCGGCGAGCACCTCGCGGGCCTGACTGAAGCTGCGCACCGGCAGGCCTTCGCGCGTCAGCGCTTTCTCCAACACAAAACGAATGGAATGGTCGTCGTCAACAATCCAGATCGACTTCATCTAAGGCTCCCCTTCATCCTTCGCTCGGGCTTGTGGCCACGGGTCAGGGTAAAGGCAGGGTGATTCGGAAATCGGTCCGGCCCGGTTGGCTGTCACAGTCGATCATCCCCTGGTGCTGTTGGGCAATCGTCTGTGCCAGCGTCAACCCGAGACCAGAGCCCCCATCCCTGCCCGACACCAGCGGGAAAAAGATGCGGTCCTTGATCTCCTCGGGTACGCCCGGGCCGTTATCTTCAATATGCAATTCCAATGCCAAGCGCCAGCGTTGCTTGCCAATGGTCACTTGTCGGGCCACCCGCGTGCGCAAATAAATCACCGCATCGCCGGCCGCAATGCGTTCATGCAGGGCCTGCGCCGCGTTCTGGACAATGTTGAGCACGGCCTGGATGAGCTGTTCGCGGTCGCCGCGGAAGTCCGGCAGTGAAATGTCATAGTCCCGCTGCAGCCGCAACCCGCGTGGGTACTGGGCCTGCACCAGGGTGCGGACCCGCTCGCAGATCTCGTGGATGTTCACATCCCCCACCACCTGGGCCCGGCGGTGTGGCGCCAGCAGGCGGTCCACCAGCGATTGCAGCCGGTCCGCCTCGTGGATGATGACTTCGGTGTATTCCTCCAGCTCCGGCCACAGCTCGGTGGGCTGGAGTTCCAGCGCCAGCAACTGTGCCGCGCCGCGGATGCCACCCAGCGGGTTCTTGATCTCGTGGGCGAGGTTGCGGGTCAGCTCCTTGGTGGAGCGCACCTGGTCGAGGTTGCGTTCTTCGCGGTCCTGGCGGCTTTGCTGAGCGTTTTCGATCAGCTCGATGACCAGCCGCTGCGGGTCGTCCGTCTGGCTGACGATGACATGCACCGGCAGCACGTCGTCGTGGGCGCGGGGCCCGCGCCGGATCAACGCATCAAAGCGGCTGCTGGAGAAATCGTTGCGGGAGACGCCTTCCAGCGCTTCCACCAGCCGGCTGGTGTCGGGAAACCAATCCAGCAGGTTGCTGCCCTGCACCGCACGGCGCGGCAGGTTGAACAGGGTTTCAACGGCCGTATTGGCGAATTCACAGGTGCCGTCGGGCTGCACCACCGCCACCAGCGTGGCCAGCAGGTCAAAGGCCTGGTAGGGATGGGCCGCAGACGGCGGCTGGGTCTTGGCATTCATCGGGTTCACCGTGCATCGCCTTCAAGGCGAGAGCTCCGCACAGCCCGCAGGCCCCCGGCGGACCTGGAGAACGCCGAGAGCTCAGGGAGGAATCTTGGAGAGCTCGCGCTTGATGGCCTGGATATCGCTTTCCTGGCGTGCCACGCTGGCCTTGAGCTCGGCCACGCGGTCCAGGTACTTCTGGTAGTTGCGCTCGTTGCCCTGGCGCTCCGGCTCGCCGCTGTTGAATTCCTTCTGGAGCTTGGCCAGCCGTTCTTCCGCGTCCCGCAGCTCCTGCTCCAGCACCCGACGACGTTCGTTGTCGCGGGATTTCTGGTCCTTGGGGTCCACGCGTTCACTGGGGGCTCCCGAAGCCGCCGGCGCACCGGTGGACGCCTTGGGTTTGATCGGCGAGAAGACCGTGATGGGCGTGCCGTCGATGCTGCGGCAGCCCTTCTCCTGGGCTTCCTTGGCCGACAGCGCGTCGGTGTAGAGCACCGGAGGCCCGGGGCAGCGATAGACCACGGCTTGCGCCGATGCCGGACCGGCCACCCCTGCCAGACCGGCCACACAGACCGCTGCCAGAGTTACGCCCTTCATTCCGAACACCCAAGTGCTTGCCTGAGACATCCCAACCCGCTTGATTCGCATTGCTCGCATCCAAATGACCGAAGTCGATACTCATTGTGACGCAAGCGGAAGTATTACGGGGGGGAAGCGGGGTCTGTCGCTGTTGCGAGGTGTACGGTTCGGGAACTCTCCACAACCGTGGGGATAAAAAAAGGGACGGCCCGGTGGGCCATCCCTTTTCCCAGAGTCCCGAGGGACGCATGGTGCTCGATCAGAGCGAGTAGTACATGTCGAATTCGACCGGATGCGTGGTCATGCGGAAGCGCTGGACTTCCTGCATCTTCAGGTCGATGTAGGCATCGATGTAGGCATCGGTGAACACGCCACCCTTGGTCAGGAACGCGCGGTCCTTGTCCAGGTATTCCAGCGCCTGATCCAGGCTGTGGCAGACGGTCGGGATCTTCGCGTCTTCTTCCGGCGGCAGGTGGTACAGATCCTTGGTGGCGGCTTCGCCCGGATGGATCTTGTTTTCCACGCCGTCCAGACCGGCCATCAGCAGCGCTGCGAAGGCCAGGTAGGGGTTGGCGGAAGGATCGGGGAAGCGCGCTTCGATGCGGCGGCCCTTCGGGTTGGCCACATACGGAATGCGGATCGAGGCCGAGCGGTTCTTGGCCGAGTAGGCCAGCTTCACCGGGGCTTCGAAGCCAGGGACCAGACGCTTGTAGCTGTTGGTGCCGGGGTTGGTGATCGCATTCAGGGCGCGGGCATGCTTGATGATGCCGCCGATGTAGTACAGCGCGAAGTCGCTCAGGCCGGCATAACCGTCACCAGCGAACAGGTTCTTGCCGTCTTTCCACACCGACTGGTGGACGTGCATGCCGGAACCGTTGTCGCCAACGATGGGCTTGGGCATGAACGTGGCGGTCTTGCCGTAGGCATGGGCCACGTTCTGGATGATGTACTTTTGCAGTTGCAGCCAGTCCGCGCGCTGCACCAGCGAGCTGAACTTGGTGCCGATTTCCATCTGGCCGGCGTTTGCCACTTCGTGGTGATGCACTTCGACCGGAATGCCCATCTGTTCCAGGATCAGGCACATTTCCGAACGCATGTCCTGGCCGGAATCGACCGGGGGCACCGGGAAGTAGCCGCCCTTGACGGTGGGACGATAGCCGCTGTTGCCGTGCTCGTATTCCTTGCCGGTGTTCCAGGCAGCTTCTTCGGATTCGATCTTCACGAAGCAGCCGGACATGTCGACATTCCAACGGACGCTGTCGAAGATGAAGAACTCGGGTTCCGGACCGAAGTACGCGGTGTCGCCCAGGCCGGAGGACTTCAGATAAGCCTCGGCACGGCGTGCCAGCGAGCGCGGATCACGTTCATACGCCTTGCCGTCGGTCGGATCGATGACGTCGCAGGTCAGGATCAGGGTCGGCTCTTCGAAGAACGGATCGATGTTGGCCGTGTTGGGGTCCGGCATCAGCAGCATGTCGGAGGCTTCGATGCCCTTCCAACCGGCGATCGAGGAACCGTCAAAAGCATGGCCCGACGAGAACTTGTCTTCATCGAAGGCGGACACGGGCACGGACACGTGCTGTTCTTTGCCGCGGGTGTCAGTGAAGCGGAAGTCAATGAACTTGACTTCGTGCTCCTTCACCATGTTCATCACGTCGGCGACGGTCTTGGTGGCCATCAATCACTCCTAGGGGGACTGGGGATGTAAGAGGAAAACCGGCGGGCACGCAGGCGGCGCAACCCGGCTAGAACTTGACCACGACCCGCCAAAAACACCGGCACCGGAATCGAGCAGCCAATCTCGAGCGCCAACTATTTAGCAGGTTGCATGCCAACAGGACGACCGCCGCGCTCCGGCATTGCTCACGCAGGCGCCACCTCGGTGCATGCCGCACGGCACCACGCGTGGCGCGCGCCAGCGAGAGGCATTCCGGGAGGCTTCAGAGAGGGGCGTACTGCGCGCGCATGGGGAATGCACGGTGCAGCGGCAGCAGTCGGCTCCAGCACGGTGCATCATCGCACCATTTCAGTGCTGATGACGGCACCAAATTGGACCACCCCTTCGCGCAGCGCCTGGTAGGCCGACTCAAGCGGGTCCGAACCGGCGCCCTGCCCTTGGCCGTCACCCGAGGGCTTCACCCCCAGCTCGATGTGCCGGCCCCACTGCGGATGGTCCACGCTGGGCAGCGAGAACACCTTGATGCCGGGAAACCGGGCCTCCACCTGCTCCATCAGCGGGGTCAGCGATGCTTCCATCGCGCCCTGCACGATCAGCGACTTCTCGCGGGTGCCCACGTGGCGATGCAGTTCGGCATAGCGCTGGTCCAGCACCCATTCGATCATCGGATGGGCCATCACCGGGAAGCCGGGCACGAAGTACACCGAGCCGACCGAAAAGCCGGGGATCTTGTTGTAGGGGTTGGGGATGATGCTGGCGCCCTGCGGAAACACCCCCATCTCCATGCGGCGCTGCGTGTCCGGGTGGTCGCGATCGGCGGGCAGGCCTTGCTCGGTGGCCATCTGCTGCACGCGCTGCCAGATGAATTCCGCCGCCTCGGGGTGCAGGGCCAGCGGCCGGTCCAGCGCGGCGGCTGCCGCCTGGCGGGTGTGGTCATCCGGTGTGGCGCCGATGCCGCCGCAGCTGAAGACCAGGTCGCCGCTGCTGAAAGCGCTGCGCAGCTCGCGGGTGAGCTGATCGCGGTCATCCCCCAGGTACTTGGCCCAGGCGAGGCTCAGCCCTCGCGCGCCCAGCAGTTCAATGACCTTGGCCAGATGCTTGTCCTGACGTTTCCCGGAGAGGATTTCGTCGCCGATGATGATGAGGCCGATGTTCATGAACAGTCCTGATGAGTCAAAAATGGGCGACCGCATGATGCCGTGACTGGAACAGTGCTGCACACCAACGGACTTGCTAGTGGCCGGGAAGCCTCAGATCCCCCGCCGACCGGCCGGAGCGCCCGGCCCCTTCGGATGTCGGCACGCTGGGCATGCCGGCCCCAGCCTCCGGGCGGACCGGCTCATCCGGAGGAAAGTCCTCCACGCGTGGCGGCGTTGTTGCGTAGTTGGCCGGCAGCGCATCCATCACCTCATCCAGCGGCGTGCTGGGGGTCACCGTGGCCTCGCGCCGCATCTCCTGCAGCGCGGCCAATGTGTAGTGGGTGAACCAGAGCGAGCTGAAGGCAAACACCAGCGTGAACAGCCAGACCGCCAGGGGCAGCAGCACCGGGGTGAGCGCAATCGCCATCACGCCCAGTGAGAAGATGGCCGCCGGCGCCGCCCCCAGATATCCGGTGCACAGGCCCAGCAGCATCAGTGGCAGCCGATGCTCGCGCAGCATGCGGCGACGCTCCGGGCCGGACGCATGGTCGGCCAGCGAATCGAAGGTGAAGACGCGGTAGCCCAGCCAGCCAAAGATCAGCGGCGGCAGCACCGCAAACAGCGGCGGAATCAGCCAGAACGGCAGCGAGAACATCAGCAGCAGCAGGCACACCACCGTGTGCCCCAGCGACCACATCAGGCTGGCAAAGAAACCACCACCGCGCTTGCGTTCCAGGGACGGAAACCGGCGGCGCCCCACCAGGTTCACCAGCGAGGGGGTCATCAGCATGGCCACCAGCACCATGCTCAGCGCGGCCAGCGGCGGCAGCGTGAGACACAGCAGGATGATCGGCGCCAGCACGGTCCGCAGGCTCTGCCCCCCCATGCTGTCCAGCCATTTCAGCAGGCCTTCCACCAGACTCCAGGACTCGATCGTCGCGCGCACGGCCGACACCGCGGATTCCCAGAAGAAATATCCCAGCCCACCGGACAGCAGGCCCAGCACCAGCAGCGGCAGCAAGGACAGGCCAATCACCTGGGGATGCAAGCAATACACCGCCGCCCGCCAGAAGGAATCGGCCACACGGCCCATCGGTTTGATCATCAGTCGTCCCCTCCCGTGGACAGCCGCCCAGGATCGGTCGCGCCGGGGGACGATGCCGTGGGCGCGGTGTGGGGAATCACGCGGGCGTGACTGGCACGGCGGCCCCCGCAGCGCATCTCACCGAACAGGCGCTGCAGGCCGAGCCGTTGCTGCGCCCAGAAGCCTTCCCCGTAATCGCGTCCGCCCGATTCGGGCAATTGGTCCCGCACGCCGGTCGCATCCCAGCGATTCTCGAAATTGGCGGTGCGGAAGATCACGTCCCAGATCGGAAACAGCACTGCAAAATTGTGCCCACCCAAGGTGCCCGCCCCAAAGCCTTCATGGCCGATGCCGATGGAGTGATGCAGACGGTGAAAGCGCGGGCTCACCAGCAGGCGCTCCCCGATCAGGCCGAAACTCAGCCGCAGGTTGGCATGCTGCAGGTTTTCCAGCAGTTGCGACAGCGCCACCAGCGCAACGAACTGGCCCGGCCCCACCCCGATGAGCCGCGCCACCAGCACAACGGCGCTGTCGATCAGCAGGTCGTCCACCAGATGGTTGCGGCTGTCCGACCACATCGTCATCTGGCGCTGGCTGTGATGCAGTGAATGCAGCGCCCACCACCAATGCCACTGATGCTGCGCACGATGCAGCCAGTAGTTCAGCAGGTCAAACACCACCAGGTAGATCACGAAGCTGACCCAGGCCACATCGGTGACGCCGGGCCACACGGCATCCAGTTGGAAGGTCGGGATGCCCCACAGGCGCATCTGCCCGGTGAGTGCGTCGAAGACCGGCTCGACGGTGAAGAACATCACCAGCCGGAACAGCCCCAGGCGCTGGATCAGGGTGTAGATCACGTCCACCCGGATTGCGCGGCGGTCGGTCACCGGCTCGGCCGGCTTCCAGCGCTGCAGGGCGCCGATCACCGCCAGCATGAAGACGATCTGCAGCAGCCCCACCAGCAGCCAGCCGGTGGCGTCGAACGCGTCTTCCAGCAGATTGCCGAAGCCCAGATGGAACACGATGGGCTGCACCACAGCCTCAAAAAGCGCTTGTTGCGCCTGTCCAAAGAGATCGGTGAACCAGTCCATCACGTGATCGGCCTTGCTGCGGGTGGCGGTTGGTGGATTGTGCGGGTTCGGCGGGGGCTTCGCCGCAGACTCAGTTCAATTCTCAGTTCAGTTTGCGCGGCCGCATCATCGCCAGCGACTCCGCAGGCTTGCGCATCCATTGCGCATAGTCGGGATGCTCGCGCAGTGGCGCAAAACACATGCCACGGTCCTTGAGGCCCTGCAGCAGCGGCTGCAGCACGGCCGGCGCCCAGGGGTCCTGGCGGGACCAGATGCCCAGATGCGCCATCAGGATGTCGCCGGGCTTGATGCGCCGCAGCGCCTGTTCCAGCAACGCCTGGTTGGGGAACCGGTCGCTGGGCAGTTCGTCCCCCAGGAACCCTGCGGGCTGCGCCCAGCCGACATGCCGGAAGCCGCAGGCGCGTGCGGCCGCCAGCAGCGCGGGCGAGGTGCGGCCTGCCGGCGCGCGGAAGATCATCGACATCGGCCGGCCCGTCATGTCGGCAAAGCGCCGGGCGGGCTGCTTGAGTTCTTCGCAGTAGTCCGCTGCGGACATCTCCACGATCTGCGGCGGCTGCTCACCAGCGGCCCGACGGAAACGGAAACGTCCGTCCGGCAGGTCCGCCACCCAGGCATCGTGGTACCAGGTGTGGGAGCCGAAATCATGGCCCTGCTCCGCCAGCGCCTTCCACCACGGGGCCCACTTGTCGTCCAGGGTCTGGCCGCCGTCCTTGGTCGGCTCCTGCGCGAGGAAGAAGGTCGCCTTGGCGTCAAAGCGGCGCAGGGTATCGGCGATCAGCGGCGCGACACCCATGTGGCCGGTGTCGAAGGTGAGATAGACCGGCTTGTCGCAGGGCGCGGCAGCCGCAGCGGGCTGGGCCTGCACCGTAGGGCTCAGCACGGCCACGCTCAGCAGCGATGCGCCGAGCCTGGACAGCCAGCGCCGTCGGGGGTGTACGTCGTTCACGGCAGCCTCAAGGCTCAAGGAGGTCACTGACGCGGCATCTGGTCGAGCGTCCACACGCCGTGCGGCGACTTGCCGACCTTCACCTGGGTGGTGATCTGCTTGGTCTGCAGGTCCATCACCGTCAGCTTGCGGGCCCAGCGGGAGGTCACCAGCAGCGTGCGGCCGTCCGGCAGGATTTCCATGTCGTCCGGGCCCCCAGGCACCTTGAGCACATCGACCACGGTGAAGGTGTCCAGCGAAATCTTGCTGATGGTGTTGGCGGCGCGGTTGCTCACCAGCACATGGTGACGGTCGCCCAGCGCCCGGAAGGAGTGGGCACCGTCACCGGTGTCGATGCGCTTGACCAGACGCGGTTGCGGCACCCCCCCCACCTCATACACCTCGACATAGTGGTCACCGGTCAGGGCCACCAGCAGGTATTTGTCGTCGGGCGTCAGATAGAGGTCGGCGGGCAACTTGCCCACTGGCACCTTCCAGCGTACGTTCATCGCATTCAGGTCGATGGCCATGACCTCGCTGCTGTCCTGCAGGCTGGCGTAGATGACGCTGCTCCTGGTGTCGATGGAGAGGTGGCTGGGTGTCTTGGGCGCCGAGAACCGCTTGCTCAGCACCAGCGGCTGGGCCTGGTTCTGCGGCTGCCATTTGTAGATGTCCACATGGTCCAGGCGGTTGCCGGCCAGCACCAGCCACTTCATGTCCGGCGAGAAACGCAGGTGATAGGGGTCGGAAATGCCGTGAATGGTGCGTTGCACCTCGGCCGTGACCGGGTCCAGAAAGGTGAGCGAATCGCCCAGCGCATTGGCCACCACCATCGTCTTGCGGTCGGGCGTGAGGTAGAGATGGTGCGGTTCCTTGCCAGTCGGGATGCGCTTGATCTCGCGGAAGGTGCGCGGGTCGATCACGCTCACATCCGCATCCAGCGAATTCAGCACAAAGATCGGGCTGGTGGCCACCGGTGCAGCGGCTGGCACGGCGGTCGGTGCGGTGCCCGGAGCGATCGGTGCAGCCGCCCGGCTGGTGGATGCGCCGGCAGAGGCCGGCAGCAGGGTGCCGAGGGCGGCAGTGGCAGACAGGACCAGGGCAGCGGCCACGGGGCGCGCGGAGAAGAACAACATCAGGAATCCTTGAACTGTGGGCAACGCTGCCTGGCACGGCCAAAAAAGATCGCACGGCCGAACCTGTAGAACGGCCCGGCGATCTTTGGATCGAACGCTGGACGGGTCGAATTGCTTCGAAACGTATCGGCAAGGATTGCCGCCAAATTTGGACAGCTACCGAACAGCCTGCAGGCAGAACTGTCCGACATTTGCCTTAGGCCGACCTGAAAAAAAGCAAAGGCAGCGCATGCGCTGCCCTCAAGTGTAGGCGGGAAGCCCCCGCGGCCGGCCAGGAACAGCCGGCGCGAGGGCCGCCTTTTGCGGGCTTGCCCGCTGCCGGGTGGGGCCCGGGCTTATTCGTCTTATTCGTCGTCGCCGCCCAGCAGCCCGCCCAGCAGGCCGCCGGTGGCAAAGCCCCCCAGCACCGAGCCTTCTTCCCGGGATCCACCACGCTGCGGTGCCGCCGCAAAGATGCGGGACGCCAGGCGCGAGAACGGCAGGCTTTGCAGCCACACCTCGCCCGGTCCGGTCAGCTTGGCCAGGAACAGACCCTCACCACCGAACAGGGCGGTCTTGATTTTGCCCACGTACTGAATCTCAAAACTGACGCTGGGGGTGTAGGCCACCACGCAGCCGGTGTCCACCAGCAGGGTTTGTCCCGGCTGGAGGGTGCGGCGAACCACCGTTCCCCCGGCATGCACGAAGGCCAACCCGTCCCCGTCGAGCTTCTGCATGATGAAACCCTCACCACCGAAGAAGCCTGTTGACAGCCGTTGCTGCACGGCAATGCCCAGAGACACGCCACGGGCGGCGCACAAAAACGCGTCCTTCTGGCAGATCAGGGTGCCGCCGAGCTGGCGCAGGTCCATGGGCAGGATCTTGCCCGGGTACGGCGCGGCAAAGGCGACTCGCTGCTTGCCCTGGACCTGGTTCGTGTAGATCGTGGTGAAGAGCGATTCCCCGGTCACGAGGCGCTTGCCGGCGCCCAGCAGCTTGCCGAAGAAGCCACCCTGGTTGGCGGCCCCGTCCCCGAAAACGGTGTCCATACTGATCCCGGCGTCCATGAACATCATGGAGCCGGCTTCCCCGATGGCTGCTTCCCCGGGGTCGAGCTCGACCTCCACGAATTGCATCTCGGAGCCCTTGATTTCGAAGTCCACCACATCCATGGCCATTTGATTCACCTCTGACTGAACTGGGTTGATACTGGTTCGGCCGGGATATTACCGTTTCGCCCACCTTCCTATACTGGGGACATGACGCCTATGCCTAGCGAAGAACTCGATCCCTCGCTGAAGCCTGGCGACAGCTACGTGCAGTCCTTTGCACGCGGCCTGTCGGTCATCCGCGCCTTCGGCGCAGACGCACCTCGCCAGACCCTCACTGAGGTCGCCAAACGCTGCGGCCTCACCCGCGCCGGTGCGCGGCGCATTCTGCTGACGCTCCAGACGCTCGGGTACGTCCGCGCCGAGGGGCGCCTGTTCGAGCTGACGCCCAAGATCCTGGATCTGGGGTTTGCCTACCTGTCTTCCCAGCCGCTATGGCAGTTTGCGGAACCGCAGATGCTGCAGTTGACAACCGAGCTCAGGGAGACCTGCGCCATCGCGGTGCTGGACGGCCAGGACATCGTTTTTGTGATGCGCACGCCCACCCGCAAGATCTTCAATGAAGCGCTGGGGCCGGGCAGCCGTCAACCGGCCTGGGCCACCGCCATGGGCCGGGTGTTGCTGTCCACGCTGCCGCCGGAAGACCTGGAGGCGCGGCTGCCGGCCGCTCCCACCAGCAGCGCCCAGGGCAATGCCCCACAGGGCCCGGAGGAGGTGCGTGCTTCGCTGGAGCAGGTGCGCCAGCAGGGCTGGTGTTTGCTGGATCAGGAATTGGAAGACGGCCTGGTGTCGCTGGCGGTCCCCATCCAGGGGCGCCAGGGCCGCGTGATCGCCGCCATCAGCCTGAGCGCTCAGACCAACCGCACCTCACCGCAGTTGCTGCTGGAGCAAGGGCTGCCCAAGCTGCAGGAAACCGCCCAAAGCCTGTCGCGGTTGCTGCAGATCAAGGGCTGATCGGTCCCAGCACGGACGCACCCCGGCGCACATGCCCCAACCCTCCCGGGTCAGGGCACGTTCGCTGGTGGTGTGCGCGCCTGAGCCGTGGGCCCTCAGCCCATGTGCAGCCCGCCGTTGCAGCTGAAGTCTGCGCCGGTGGTGAATCCCGACTGCTCGCTGGCCAGCCAGCCGACGATGGAGGCGATTTCCTGGGGTTCGCCCAACCGCTTCACCGGGATCTGCGCCACGATCTTCTCCAGCACATCGGGCCGCACAGCCTTGACCATGTCGGTGCCGATGTAGCCCGGGCTCACCGTATTCACCGTCACGCCCTTGGCGGCCAGTTCCTGCGCCAGGGCCATGGTGAAGCCATGCATGCCGGCCTTGGCCGCTGAATAGTTGGTCTGGCCGATCTGGCCCTTTTCGCCGTTGACCGACGAGATGTTGATGATGCGACCCCAGCCCTTGTCCACCATGCCGGGCACCACCTGCTTGGTCACGTTGAACATGCTGTTGAGGTTGGTGTCGATCACCGCATCCCAGTCCTCGCGGGTCATCTTGAGGAACATCCGGTCTTTGGTGATGCCGGCGTTGTTCACAAGCACATCCACCAGGCCATGCTCGGCAATCGACTTTTCAAAGGCCGCCACCGTGGATTCCCAATTGGCCACATTGCCCACCGAGGCAAAGAACTTGTAGCCCAGCGCCTCCTGTTCATTCAGCCATTTGGTGAAGTCGCGGCTGGGGCCACATCCGGCGATGACCTTGAAGCCGTCCTGGGCGAGCTTCTGGCAGATCGACGTGCCGATGCCGCCCATGCCCCCTGTCACGTATGCCACTTTTTGACTCATCTCGTTTGCCTCCTTCTATGGGCTCCCCGACGCGCGCCCCGGCGGGAAAGCTCTTGATACGCTAGTAGACGCGCTAGTCGCACCCTGCCAACCCATCAGGCGGCAGGGTGAATCAGTAAGACGGTCGTGCGCCGCTCAGCGTTCAATGCACAGGGCCACCCCCATGCCGCCGCCGATGCACAGGCTGGCAATGCCCTTCTTGGCATCGCGCTTGAGCATCTCATGCACCAGCGTCACCAGAATACGGGCCCCGGAGGCGCCGATGGGATGCCCCAGCGCAATGGCGCCGCCATTCACATTGACCTTGCTGGTGTCCCAGCCCATCTGCTGATGCACCGCGCAGGCCTGAGCAGCGAAGGCTTCGTTGATCTCCAGCAGGTCCAGGTCCTTGGCCTGCCAGCCGGCCCGCTGCAAGGCCTTCTTCGATGCGGGTACCGGACCCATGCCCATGGTGGCGGGGTCCACACCGGCGCTGGCGTAAGACGCAATGCGGGCCAGCGGTTCCAGCTTCAATTCACGGGCTTTGGCGGCACTCATCACCAACAGGCCGGCGGCGCCATCGTTCAGGCCGGAGGCATTGCCGGCGGTCACCGAGCCTGCCTTGTCGAAGGCAGGACGCAGGCCCGCGAGGGCTTCGGCATTCGTCTTGCGGTTGATGAATTCATCGGCCGCGAACACCACCGGGTCACCCTTCTTCTGCGGCAGGTTCACCGGCACGATTTCAGCCACAAAGCGCCCCGCATCCTGCGCTGCGGCCGCCTTCTGCTGGCTGGCCAGCGCCAGCTCGTCCTGCTGGCTGCGGCTGACGTGATGGTCCCGCGCCACGTTTTCGGCGGTGATGCCCATGTGGTATTGGTTGTAGACGTCCCACAGGCCGTCGGTGATCATGGTGTCCACCAGCTTCCAGTCACCCATGCGCTGGCCGTCCCGGGAATTGGGCAGCACATGCGGAGCCAGGCTCATGTTCTCCTGGCCACCGGCAATGATGATGTCGGCGTCTCCATCACGGATGGCCTGGGTGGCCAGCATCACGGCTTTCAGGCCGGAGCCACACACCTTGTTGATGGTCATGGCCGGCACCGTCACCGGCAGGCCGGCCTTGATAACGGCCTGACGCGCCGGGTTCTGGCCGGTGCCCGCCTGCAGCACCTGGCCCAGGATCACCTCCTGGATCTGGTCGGCCTGCAGGCCGCTGCGGCGCAGCAGGTCCTGGATGACCAGCGCTCCCAGCTCACTGGCCGGAATCTTGGCCAACGAACCGCCGAACTTGCCAATCGGCGTACGGGCGGCCGCGACGATGACGATCTCTTGTGCTGTACTCATGTCTCTCTCCTGTGTTGCGATCCTGAAGGATTCGAATGGATGGGATCAGGCGCGTTCCTTCACATAGCGGCCTGGTGCCGGTTCAATCGGTTTGAAGGCGCCACGCCCCGGGGTTTTCGGGGCGGGCTTCAGCGTGCCGGCATGGCTGGCCAGCCAATCGGCCCAGTCGGTCCACCAGCTGCCCGGATGCTCAGTGGCTGCGGCCAGCCATTGCTGGGGCTGAGCGGGCAGCGCGCTGCCCTTGCCGATCCAGTGGCTGCGCTTCTTCTTCGCCGGTGGGTTGATCACCCCGGCAATGTGGCCGGAGGCCCCCAGCACAAAGCGCTTCCTGCCCTTGAAGATCTGGGTGCTGCGGTAGGCGGCTTCCCACGGCACGATGTGGTCTTCCCGCGAGCCGTAGATGTAGACCGGCGCACGGACCAGGCTCAGGTCCAGCGGCTCGCCAGCCACCGTGACACGGCCGGCATGCTTGAGGTCGTTCTGCAGATAGGTGTGGCGCAGGTACCAGCAGTACATCGGCCCCGGCAGGTTGGTGGCGTCGCTGTTCCAGTAGAGCAGATCAAAGGGCGGCGGCGGCTCGCCCTTGAGGTAGTTGCCCACCACATAGTTCCAGACCAGGTCATTGGGCCGCAGCATGCTGAAGGTGCTGGCCAGTTGCTGCCCGTGCAGCAGCCCCGGACCGTTGGGCGCCTGTGCACCGATGGTCACGTCGCGCATCTGCACCGAGGGCTCATCCACAAACAGATCCAGCACGCCGTTGTTCTCGAAGTCGATCAGCGTGGTCAGCAGGGTCATGCTGGCGGCAGGCTGTTGCCCGCGGGCCGCCAGCACGGCCAGCGCGGTGGCCAGGATGGTGCCGCCCACGCAGAAGCCCAGGGTGTTGAGGGTTTTGCTGCCACTGATGGCCTGCACCACCTCGATGGCCTTCACTGCGGCCTGCTCGATGTAGTCGTCCCAGGTCCAGTGCACACACTCGGCGTCAGGATTGCGCCAGCTCACCACAAAGGTGCGATGCCCCTGGGCCACTGCATGGCGGATCAATGAATTTTCCGGCTGCAGGTCCAGGATGTAGTACTTGTTGATGCAGGGCGGAATCATCAACAACGGCCGCTCAAACACGTCGGTCGTCAGTGGCTTGTATTCCAGCAGTTGGAACCACTCGTTCTCGAAGACCACGTGGCCTTCGGTGGTGGCTACGTTGCGGCCGACTTCAAATGCGCTTTCGTCGGTCTGGGAGACATGCCCGCGCTGCACATCCGCCAGCAGTTGCTGGACGCCGCGGGCGATGCTCTCACCCTGGGTGTTGAGCGCCCGCTGCTGGGCTTCGGGATTCAAGGCCAGGAAGTTGCTGGGGGACGAGGCCTCAATGAATTGCTGCACGGCAAAACGCAGCCGGGCCCGCGTCTTGTTGTCCCCGCTCACCTGCTCGGCCATGCGTTGCAGGGTGCGGGCATTCAGCAGGTAGAGCTCGGCACTGAAATGCGAGAGGCGGTTGCTGTTCCAGGATGGGTCGGCAAAGCGCTTGTCCTGCAGCGGGGGCAGCTCGGTCGGCTTGCCGTCGTGCGGCGCATGCAGGGCGCGGTTCCACAACGCGCCGGCCTGGCTCAGGTAGTCCTGCTGGAGTTGCTGCCAGACGTCGCCCGGAATCTGCAGGGACTGGAACTGCTGTAAGGCGTCGCCCATCTGTCGGGTCATGCCATTCACCGCCTCGGACATCTGACTGGCCAGGTGGTGGAGGTCGGAGAAATCAGGCACGCCAGAGGCGTCGGCAGCACGCGTATCGCTCATAGGTCTCCTCATTCCGGACCGAGCAATCAGCTTGCCACAGCCACTGCGCGTGATCACAGCCCGGGCTTCGCATATGCTCAATTGCTTTGTAGTTCCCCCAGCTTACCCCCGCGTGACGATGTCGCACCAGCGCCGGTTCGGCTCGACCTTCATCGAAATGCGTTTTTCTTGATATTGCATGTACCTCGTCGCCATTGCCTGGATGTATGTGGTGTTGATGATGGCCGCCGCCGAGGCCATGAGCCCGCAGGGGTCGCTGCTGGGCGCCGTCATCACCTTCCTGCTTTACGGCGTTTTACCACTGTCCATCGTGCTTTACCTGATGGGTACCCCGCAACGGCGGGCGGCGAGGAAGCGGGCGGAAGCGCAGGCGGAGGCGGAGGCCGAGGCTCGGGCGCCATCCCAGCAGCCATCGGGGATATCCGGACCATGCGAACCATCCGCACCATCCGCACCATCCGCACCATCTGGGCCATCCGGGCCACCGGGCCCGCCAGGGCAAATGCCCGACACCGGCCCGATCAAACCAGGCGAATGACTGCCGCCATGCGGCCCCCGGGGCGGCCCTCCACCCGTTCGTGTCGGTAGGAAAAGAATCGCGAAGGTTCGCTGAACGTGCACCAGCCACCGCCATGGATGCGGGTGAGACCCAGGGCCTGCAGACGCTGGCGTGCGAGGCCGGCCAGATCGGCGCGCCACCGCGGCTCACCGGCTGCATTGGGTTGGTACCGGAACCACGGCTGATCCTGCGGTTGCGGGGTGGCGCCAAAAGCGTCCAGCACATCGGCGCCCACTTCAAAGGCCTGAGGGCCGATGCAGGCGCCCATCCAGGCTTGAAGGGCGTCCGGCGGGTGGCCGGTCGCTTCGCACAGGGCCCGGACGGTGTTGTCCAGCACGCCGCCTGACAGTCCTCGCCAGCCCGCATGTGCGGCGCCAACGCCACCGGGAGCGGCAAACAGCACCGGCAGGCAGTCGGCCACCATGACGGTGCAGGCCAGGGACGGGTCCAGGCTGATGCTGGCATCGGCCGGTTCGGGCTCCACGTCGGGGGTGGCGTGGTGGGGCTGTAGATGCAGCACCCGGGTGCCATGGACCTGCTTCAGAAAGACCGGGCTGGCGCCGACGGCCTGCGCGACACGCCGGCGGTTCTCCGCCACGGCGGCCGGATCATCCCCCACCGAGCGCCCGAGATTGAGGCTGCTGTAGCCCTGCTGGCTGACCCCGCCGGTGCGGGTGGTCATGAAAGCAAGAGTGCGTGAATCGGTCCAGTCCGGACGCAACCAATCATGAAGTTCCATGCGGCCATGATGCCATGTGCATCCCGCTACACTGGGCCCATGTTCCAAACCCGGCGCTTCCAGCATTGCCCTGTCTGCGGTGGGCAGATCGAGTACCGCATCCCGGCGGATGACAACCGCGAGCGGGCCACCTGCACGGTCTGCGGCGCCATCCAGTATGAGAACCCGCTGAATGTGGTGGGCACCCTGCCGGTGTGGGGCGATCAGGTGCTGCTGTGTCGTCGGGCCATCGAACCGCGGCTGGGCAAGTGGACGCTGCCGGCGGGTTTCATGGAACTGGGCGAGACACTGGCGGAAGGCGCCCAGCGGGAGACCGACGAAGAAGCCGGTGTGCAGATCGAGATGCAGGATCTCTACTGCGTGATGAATGTGGTGCGGGTGGGCCAGGTCCATCTGTTCTACCGGGCCCGTCTCTTGAGCCCGGACGCGGCACCGGGCCCGGAGACCCTGGAAGCCCAGCTGTTCCATGAGCATGAGGTGCCCTGGGACGAACTGGCCTTCCACACCGTGCGCTACACCCTCGAACGCTTCTTCGACGATCGCCGCAAGGGGCAGGGATTTCCACTGCACATGGCGGACATTGCCTGAGGGGGCGCTGGGCCCCCCAGCCTGCTCAGGGCTTGATGTCCTGCGCCGACGCCCACGGCCCGGTGATGCCGTCCAGTTCGCAGTCCCACAGTGCCTGGGCATCCAGCGCATCGGTCACGCCTTCGGCATAGACCTTCAACGACAGGCTGCGCAACATCACCACCAGGCTGCGGACAAAGGCTGCGCGGCCCGCATCGGCCGACACCCCCGACACCACCGAACTGTCCAGCTTGACGTAATCCAGGCCCGCCTGGAACAGGCGTTCAATTTGCGCCAGCCCCGCGCCCGCATGTTCCAGCCCGAGCTGCACACCCAGCGGCCGCAATTGCCGCCCCAGCTCCTGCAACACCTCGAAGTGCTGCACCGCCGCTGGCTCCGCGAGTTCCAGGCCGACCAGGCGACGCACCGAGGCCGGGGCCGACTGCACCAGCTCCCGTGCCCGGGCGATGAAGCTGCCATCACTCAGCGACGACGGCGCCACATTGACGCAGCGGGCCCGTTGGTCCTGCTGCACCGCTGACAACGCCAGGGCCAGGGCCTGCAGATCCGCCTCGGCGCTGAGGCGATGCCGCAGCGCCAGCGGCAACCACCGGGCCGCCGGCTCGAATTCACCCAAGGGATTGAGCTTGAGCTGCAGCGGGCATTCCAGATGCAGCACCTGGCGCTCTCGTCCGATCAGGGGGAACTCCAGCAAGCGGCTGCGCTGTTGCACCAGTGCGTCCGAGATCAGTGCCCGCCAGGCGCGTTCGCCCTGGGCCACTTCGTCCGACGGTGGGGCCTGCCGCAGTTCCAGCACCACGCCCTCACCTTGCTCGGCCTGCGCCAGCGCCGCATCGGCCGCCGCAAACCAGGCACTCATCGGCTGGTCACGCGGCAATTCCACGGCGCCCAGCGCCACCCCGATCCCGGGGTCCACACCCTGCAGACCGGCGCGCAAGGCATCGGCCAGCGCATGGGCGGTATCGCCCACCACCTTGGGTGCCGGCAGCCAGAGCGCAAAGTCCGACCCGTTCAGCCGCCCGGCCAGGCACCCTCGCACCTGTTCCGGATACACGCGTAGCGCCTGCGCCATGGCCAGCAGGGCCTGGTCGGTCCCGCCGTGGCCCAGACGCTGATTCAAGCCCTGCAGATCCTTCAGCCGCAGCAGCACCAGGCCGGCCCGCAGCGGGCCATCGTCCCGCTCCAGCGCCGAACTGAGTTCCGCCACAAACTGCCGACGGTGCGAGAGCCCGGTCAGTTCATCACACAGCAGTTGGTGGTGCAGGGTGCGCAATTGCTCGGCCTGGGCCTCGAACATCTGCCGCGTGCGCACCACCATGGCATTCATGGCGCTGGTGAGCTTGCGCATTTCCGGCACGCGCGGTTCCAGCACGGTTTCAAACCGGCCTTCGGTCACGCCTTCGGCCTGACGCACCGCCGTGTCCAACGGCCGCCGCACCCGGGCCAGCACCACCGCAGCCGCCACACCGGTGACCACACCCACCAGCACCAACCACAAGGTGGTGCTCATCGTGGCCTTCCACAGGGCTTCATGCACATACGCGGTCTGGCCCCGGACCTCCACTTCGCCCACGGCACGCCAACCGTCCGACACCTTGGCCTGACCCGGCGACACCCGCAGCGGCAGCAGGGCCACAAACCAGCCCGGGGCCTGGGCCACTTGCGGAATCTCCAGGTGGCGCTCAAACACCGCCTTGCCCTGGGCATTTCGCCAGCGCACGCTTTCATAGGCGCCGGCATCAAACTGCGCCGAGATCAGCAGCGACATCAGCTCGACATCGCCTTTCTGCTGGGACAGCGCCAGCGCCAGCGCATTGGCGTTGTCGTTGTTCTTGAGTTGCGCCTGGGTCTGCAGCAGCTCGCGCAGCGACCATGTGCTCACGGCCACGCCGCCCAGCACGGACGCCAGCACCGCGCCCAGCACCAGGCACCAGATTTGTCGAATCAGGGACATGGGCTGGATTCTCCCTTGTCTCTGACGGCTGTTTCGCTCGGTCTTTTCATCATCAGAACCCCTCCTCCCTGGCCTTCGCCAGCAAATCCCGCCACAGCGACAGGCGCACCAGCGGATTGCCTGCCGTCGTGCCTCCCACACCGGTCCACAAGCCTTCACCGTT
This sequence comes from Roseateles sp. SL47, assembly GCF_026625885.1. Lineage (NCBI taxonomy): Bacteria > Pseudomonadati > Pseudomonadota > Betaproteobacteria > Burkholderiales > Sphaerotilaceae > Roseateles > Roseateles sp. SL47. Next base: position 5,955,049 of record NZ_CP113068.1, read on the forward strand.
GAAGCTGAACACCGGGGTCAGGTCTCCCCGCAGGGAGGCCATTCGGATGTCCGGGTTGATATTGTCCAGAATCAGCGGTTCCGCCTCCGGCTGCGGGTAGTAGGCCAGCACCATGTGCGCCTGGGCGCGTCCCTGGAACTGCGCCCGGACATACACCATGCGCAGACGCGCCTGCGGCACTCCCGCTGCCAGCAGGCTCATATATTTGGCAATTGCATAGTCCTCGCAATCGCCCCGACCCTTGTCCAGCAGCTCCAGCGGCGTAGCCCAGTAGTCGACCACACCCCAGACCTCCATGTCATCCCGGAAGGCGATGCGCTGATTGAAAAAGTTGTTGATGACTGTGAGCCTCTGTCGCTCGTCCGGCAGCGCGCTGGCGCGCTCCACCATCTGCAGCATCGCGCGCAGAGCGGCCAAGGCGCGCGGAGATCGCGCAGCGGCGGACGCTTCCAGTTTCTCCCGGTCCCAGCCCAGCACCGGGTCCGCCCAGGGGGTAGCGCCCAGCATGGCCACGCAGCCCAGCATTACCAGGCCTTGGCGGGTCCGGTTCAGAAGGGAGCGGGGGCGTTTCAACATGCGCTGCAATGTATCTGTATCAGAAGGTGTCCCTGGACGAAGTGCATCGAGACCGGGAACAAGCGGCAATTTGCCGCAGCGGAATCCGACCGGGCCGCTAAACCGGACGAGATAATCTGCAACAGAAGCATCATGAAGACACAATCCGTCCATCAGGAGCTGGATCGGGCGCGGGCCAACGGGCCGCTGCGTCAGATCCAGATCCCTCCCTGCCCCGAATTGCTCACCCGCCTGCGGGAAGCCATGTCGGCCCATCCGCAACCGGACCTGGAAGAGGTGGGGCGCATTGCTGCGGCCGATGTCGCCATGTCGGCCACGCTGCTGCGGGTGGCCAACAGCCCGCTGCATCTGGTGGCAGGCCACGTGCCATGCACCACCGTCGGCCAGGCCATGTACCGCATCGGGCTGGATGAAAGCGCCACGTTGATGCAGGCGTTTCTGGTGCGGCATGCCATTCCGGTCAACAGCCCCCATCTGGCGCGCTTCTGGCAGCGTTCCACCAAACGCGCGGTGGCGATGGCCTTTATTGCGCGCCAATTGCCTGGCATGCGGGAGGACCTGGCCTACGGCTATGGCCTGTTCTGCCATGTCGGCATGCCGGTGTTGCTGCAAAGCGTGCGCGGTTATGGTGCCACGATGGTGGAGGCGGGTGCGCGCATCGACCGCCCGTTCATCGCCACCGAAAATGCCAATCATCGAACCGACCATGCGGTGGTGGGTGCGCTGGTGGTCAAGGTGTGGCATTTGTCCCCAGAGCTGATGATGGCGATCCGGCTTCATCACGATTTCGACGCGTTGGGGGACGAAAGCGTGGAACCGGAAGTCCGCAGCCTGATCGCAGCGGGCGTGATTGCCGAGCATCTGATGCGCCAGCATGAAGGGCTGGATGAAGACGCCGACTGGGCCGCGAACCGCGAAGGCGCGCTGGGCTGGCTGCATCTGACGCAGGAAGACCTGGAACACTGGGACGAAACCCTCCGCCCCTTGCTCGACGAGGCCTGAGCGGCTTCGGTGCGGCGCTGAGTCTTCACCGCTGAACGGCCACGCGCGCGGCGGCCAGGTCCCAGCGCGCACTGCCCACACTCTTGAAGATGCGGGTGCGGCCATCGTCCACCGGCGGCTGGCCCATCACCAAATCCTCCAGCGACCACTGCGGTTCAAACAGACCTGCGGCCATGAGGTCGCCCGCTTCCGCCTGTGCGCCGACGGGGTCGTCCACCCAGACCTGCGCGCCACGGACCAGTTCCGGAGGCAATTCCACCATGTCCTCGCGGAAGGCGCCCACCCCCACCACCAGCGCCCCCTCGCCCACCCCCGGCCGCAGCACAGGCACACGGCTGGTGGTGGCGCAGATGATCAGGTCCCAGTCGTGGCGCGTCTGGGATTCCGGAGGCAGTGGCTCCACACCCAGTTCATGGACAAAGGTCGGCACGGACTGATGTCCCTGCACATGGATGGTGGCCTGCGGATGGATGGACAACAGCGCCTGCACATGGGTATGAGCCTGCACACCGCCGCCCACCACCAGCACCCTTCGGGGGGATCGCCGCGCCAGATGCTGCACCGCCAGCAAGGTGACCGCCGCCGTGCGTCGCGCGGTGAGCGTGGGGCCGTCCAGCACCGCCAGGCGCTGGCCGGTGCGGCTGTCCAGGGCCACGACTTCACCCGCAATCGTCGGAAGACCCAGCGCCGCATTCAAGGGATGCACGCTCACCAGCTTGGTGATGGTGAGCGTGTCGCTCATGCAGGGCATGACCAGCAGCACGCCGTCCTGGCGCAGTGGCAGCACCTGCCGGGGCGGGCAGATCAGACGGCCTTCATGATGTTCGCGGCAGACCTGGGCCAGCTCTTCCATCAGCAGGGCCCAGGGCAGCGCCCGCGCCGTGGCGGGCCCGTCCAGCATGCGAAGGCCCGGCAGGCGCGTGGGGTCAGTGGTCATGGGCTTGAGCATATCGAGGAGCGGCCCAGCGGCCTATGGCCCTGGCTGGGGGTTTCCGCCAGGGGGCATCCCTGGAATCCGGTTCCGCCTATGGGGCTGGCATTCATGCAACGCAATGGGCGCGGATGGAAAAAAGCCCGGCCTTGGCGGGCCGGGCTGGTGGCTGCGCTGAGCAGCACAGGCGCACAGGGTCGGCTTACTTGCGGGCCGGTGGCACGTCGGTGCAGGAGCCGTGGGCCACTTCCGCCGCCAGGCCGATGCTTTCGCCCAGCGTGGGGTGCGGGTGGATGGTCTTGCCGATGTCCACCGCGTCCGCCCCCATTTCAATGGCCAGCGCGATCTCGCCAATCATGTCACCCGCATGGGTGCCCACGATGCCGCCGCCGATGATGCGATGGGTCTCTTCATCAAACAGCAGTTTGGTGAAGCCTTCATCGCGGTTGTTGGCAATGGCACGGCCCGAGGCATTCCAGGGCAGCAGGCCCTTCTTGTATTTGATGCCACGAGCCTTGGCTTCGTCTTCGGTGACACCCACCCAGGCCACTTCCGGATCGGTGTAGGCCACGCTGGGAATCACCCGCGCGTCAAAGCGCGACTTGGCCAGCGCTTCATCGCCCAGCAGTTCGCCGGCAATGACTTCCGCCGCCACATGGCCTTCATGCACCGCCTTGTGCGCCAGCATGGGCTGGCCCACCAGGTCACCGATGGCGAAGACATGGGGCACGTTGGTGCGCATCTGCACGTCCACCGGGATGAAGCCGCGGTCGGTGACAACCACACCGGCCTTGTCCGCGCCGATCTTCTTGCCATTGGGACTGCGCCCCACGGCCTGGAGCACCAGATCGTAGACCTGCGGTTCCTTGGGCGCGCCCTCGCCTTCGAAGCTCACCTTGATGCCTTCCGGCGTGGCTTCTGCCGACACCGTCCTGGTGTTCAGCATGATGTTGTCGAAGCGCGGCGCATTCATCTTCTGCCAGACCTTGACCAGGTCGCGGTCGGCGCCGGTCATCAGCGTGGGCAACATTTCCACCACGTCCAGGCGGGCGCCCAGTGTGGAGTACACCGTGCCCATTTCCAGGCCGATGATGCCGCCACCCACGATCAGCATGCGCTTGGGTTTGCTGGTCAATTCCAGCGCGCCCGTCGAGTCGATCACGCGGGGGTCCTTGGGCATGAAGGGCAGGCGCACCGCCTGCGAGCCCGCCGCCAGGATGATCTTCTTGAACTTCAGCGTCTGCGACTTGCCGGTACGTTCCTGGCCGGCACCGCCGGTGTCTTCCACCGACAGATGATGTGCATCCAGCAAGGTGCCGTAGCCACGCACCACCGTGACCTTGCGCATCTTGGCCATCATGTCCAGGCCCTTGGTGAGCTTGCCAACGACCTTCTGCTTGTGGGCCAGCAGCTTGGGCAGCTCGACCGTGGGTTCGCCATAGGCCACGCCCAGGTCGGCGAAGTGCTTCACCTCGTCCATCACGGCGGCCACATGCAGCAGTGCCTTGGAGGGGATGCAGCCCACATTCAGGCAGACACCACCCAGCGTGGCGTAACGCTCGACCAGGGCCACCTTCAGGCCGAGGTCGGCCGCCCGGAAAGCGGCGGAATATCCACCCGGGCCGCTGCCCAGCACGATCACATCGAATTCACCGTCGGCGCTGCCGCTGTAGGTGGCGGCTTGCGGAGCAGGGGGGGCGGCCACCGGGGCCGTCACAGGGGCCGCAACGGCGGCCGGTGCCGGTGCCGGCGCTGCGGCAACGGCAGGCGCCGGTGCGGCGGCCGCGTCACTCTCCAGCGTCACCAGCAGGTCTCCCTGGTTGATCTTGTCGCCCAGCTTGACCTTCAGCTCCTTGACCACGCCTGAGGCCGACGACGGAATCTCCATCGACGCCTTGTCGCTTTCCACGGTCACCAGGCTCTGTTCGGCCTTGATGGTGTCGCCCGGTTTGACCAGGACCTCGATGATCGCAACGTCCTTGAAATCGCCGATGTCAGGGACTTTGACTTCTACCAATGCCATAGCTGTCTCTCTTCGTAGATGTTGCGGCCCCGCCGAGACGGGGCCGGAAGCTCATGTGTCCTCAGAGGACGATGCGGCGGAAATCCGCGAGCAGTTGGGCGAAGTAGACGTTGAAGCGGGCGGCCGCCGCGCCGTCGATGACGCGGTGGTCCCAGCTCAGCGACAGCGGCAGGATCAGGCGAGGCACGAACTGCTTGCCATCCCACACCGGACGGGTGACGCTCTTGCACACGCCCATGATCGCGACTTCCGGCGCATTGATGATCGGCGTGAAGTAGGTGCCCCCAATGCCGCCCAGCGACGAGATGGAGAAGCAGCCACCGGTCATTTCGGCCGGCGACAGCTTGCCGTCGCGGGCCTTCTTGGCCAGCTCCGACATTTCCTGGCTGATCTGGAAGATGCCCTTCTTGTCAGCATCGCGAATCACCGGCACGACCAGCCCGTTGGGCGTGTCGGCGGCAAAACCGATGTGGAAGTAGTTCTTCAGCACCAGTTGGGCGTTGTCGCCCGTGCCATCCAGCGATGCGTTGAACTCGGGGAACTTCTTCAGGGCCGCGACGGTGGCCTTGATCATGAAGGCCAGCATCGTGACCTTGACACCGGACTTCTCGTTTTCCTTGTTCAGTTGAACGCGGAAGGCTTCCAGGTCGGTGATGTCCGCATCTTCATGGTTGGTGACATGCGGAATGGTGACCCAGTTGCGATGCAGGTTGGCGCCGCTGATCTTCTTGATGCGCGACAGGTCCTTGCGTTCGACCGGGCCGAACTTCTCGAAGTCCACCTTGGGCCAGGGCAGCAGGCCGGGGAAGGCAGCACCGGAACCGCCTGCGGGCGCAGCGGCCTTCTGGGCCACGGTCTGCACCGCGCCAGCCATGACCGCCTTGACGAAGCCCTGCACGTCGGATTCGGTGATGCGGCCCTTGGGACCGGAACCCTTGACCTCTTCCAGCGGCACGCCCAGTTCACGCGCCAGCTTGCGGATGCTGGGTGATGCATGCGGCAGCTGACCCTTGGGCGCGCTGGGCTCATGCGGGGGCAGTGCGGCGGTGGGCATCTGGCGGTCGGCCGGGGCCGGGGCCGGGGCCGCTGCCGCTGCGGGCGCAGGCATCGATGCGGCAGGGGCCGGTGCGCTTGCGGCGGCCGCTGCGGGGGCTGCTGCTGCGGCGCCAGCGGTGGCTTCGATCACCGCGATGGCCGAGCCCTTGGAGACCTTGTCCCCCAGCTTGACCGTCAGTTCCTTGACCACGCCAGCATGCGACGAGGGAATTTCCATCGAGGCCTTGTCGCTCTCGACGGTGATCAGGCTCTGCTCCACCTTGACGGTGTCACCCACCTTGACGAGCACTTCAATGACGGCGACCTCATCGAAGTCACCGATGTCAGGGATCACGATCGTGACCGGACCTGCCGAAGCCGCCGGGGTGGCTGCCGGGGCCGGGGCCGTTGCGGCAGCAGCAGCCGGGGCTGCAGCGGGTGCGGGTGCGGGTGCGGGTGCGGGTGCGGCAGCGCCGGCATCCGCCGACTCCAGCACCAGGATGACCGCGCCTTCGGCGACCTTGTCGCCCAGCTTGACCTTGAGTTCCTTCACCACGCCGGCATGCGAGGAGGGAATCTCCATCGATGCCTTGTCGCTTTCCACCGTGATCAGGCTCTGCTCCGCCTTCACCGTGTCGCCGGGCTTGACCAGCAGTTCGATGATCGCGACTTCAGAGAAGTCTCCGATATCGGGAACCTTGACCTCAACCAATGCCATGTGGATGTCTCCGGGAAATTTCGATTGCTGTGAATGCTGTTCACCGTCCGGCGCTCAGGGGCCGGACGGCGCCGGCACAAGCCGGCGCTGGGCGTGATCAGGCGTACAGCGGATTGATCTTGTCAGCCTTGATGCCGTACTTGCTGATGGCTTCGGCCACCTTGGCTGCCGGAATCTTGCCTTCATCGGCCAGGCTCTTGAGCGCCGCCACCACGATGTAGTGACGGTTGATCTCGAAGTGCTCGCGCAGCTTGGAGCGGAAGTCACTGCGGCCAAAGCCGTCCGTGCCCAGCACCTTGTAGCTGCGGCCGGCCGGAATGTAGGCGCGGATCTGCTCGGCGTAGCTCTTCATGTAGTCGGTGGAGGCGATCACCGGCCCCTGCACCTTGCTCAGCTGCTGGGTGACGTAGGGCACGCAGGCCAGCTCGGTCGGATGCAGCAGGTTCCAGCGTTCGGCGTTCTGGCCGTCGCGGGCCAGTTCGTTGAAGCTCGGGCAGCTCCAGACGTTGGCGCCCACGCCCCACTCTTCTTCCAGCAGCTTCTTGGCCGCCTGGCTTTCGCGCAGGATGGTGCCGGAGCCCAGCAGGTTGACGGTCAGCGGCTTTTGCGCGGCGTCTTCCAGCAGGTACATGCCCTTGAGGATCTGCTCTTCGGTGCCGGCCTTCAGGCCAGGCATGGCGTAGTTCTCATTGAGCAGGGTGATGTAGAAGAACACGTTCTCCTGGTTCTCCACCATGCGCTTCAGGCCGGCATGCAGGATCACCGCCACTTCGTGGGCGAAGGTCGGGTCGTAGCTGACGCAGTTGGGGATGGTGCCCGCCAGGATGTGGCTGTGACCGTCCTCATGCTGCAGGCCTTCGCCGTTCAGCGTGGTCCGGCCGGACGTGCCGCCCAGCAGGAAGCCGCGGGCCTGCATGTCGCCGGCCGCCCAGGCCAGGTCGCCGATGCGCTGGAAGCCGAACATCGAGTAGTAGACGTAGAACGGGATCATCACCCGGTTGTTCGTCGAATACGACGTGGCGGCAGCAATCCAGCTGGCCATGCCACCGGCTTCGTTGATGCCTTCCTGCAGGATCTGGCCCGCGACGTCTTCGCGGTAATACATCACCTGGTCCTTGTCGACCGGGGTGTAGAGCTGACCCTTGGGGTTGTAGATGCCGATCTGGCGGAACAGGCCTTCCATGCCGAAGGTACGGGCCTCATCCACCAGGATGGGCACGGTACGCGGGCCCAGTTCCTTGTCACGCAGCAGCGTGGTGAGGAAGCGGACATAGGCCTGGGTGGTCGAGATCTCGCGGCCTTCAGCGGTCGGGTCCAGCACGGCCTGGAAGGTGGCCAGCTCAGGCACCTTCAGGGCTTCTTCCGCCTGCGGACGGCGCTTGGGCAGGTAGCCGCCCAGGGCCTTGCGGCGTTCCTGCAGATACTGCATTTCCGGCGTGTCGTCGGCCGGCTTGTAGAACGGGATCTTGGCCAGTTCGGAGTCGGGGATGGGGATGTTGAAGCGGTCGCGGAAGGCCTTGATGTCCTCGTCCTGCAGCTTCTTGGTCTGGTGAGCGGTGTTCTTGCCTTCACCGATCTTGCCCATGCCGTAGCCCTTGACGGTCTTGATCAGCAGCACGCTGGGCTGGCCGACGGTGTTGACCGCGCGGTGGTAGGCCGCGTAGACCTTCTGCGGGTCATGGCCACCGCGGTTGAGGCGCCAGATGTCCTCGTCGCTCATGTTCTCGACCATCTTCAGCAGCTCGGGATGCTTGCCGAAGAAGTGCTTGCGCACGAAGGCGCCGTCATTGGCCTTGTAAGCCTGATAGTCGCCGTCCAGCGTTTCCATCATGACCTTGCGCAGCAGCTCCTGCTTGTCGCGGGCCAGCAGCGGGTCCCAATAAGAGCCCCAGATCAGCTTGATGACGTTCCAGCCGGCGCCACGGAATTCGCCTTCCAGTTCCTGGATGATCTTGCCGTTGCCACGCACCGGGCCGTCCAGGCGCTGCAGGTTGCAATTCACGACGAAGATCAGGTTGTCCAGCTTCTCGCGGGCGGCCAGGCCGATGGCGCCCAGCGATTCCGGCTCGTCCATTTCGCCGTCGCCCAGGAACACCCAGACCTTGCGCTTGGAGGTGTCGGCAATGCCGCGGGCATGCAGGTACTTCAGGAACCGCGCCTGGTAGATGGCCATCAAGGGGCCCAGGCCCATCGAGACGGTGGGGAACTGCCAGAACTCGGGCATCAGCTTCGGATGCGGGTAGCTGGAGAGGCCCTCGCCGTCCACTTCCTGGCGGAAGTTGTTCAGCTGGTCTTCGGTGATGCGGCCTTCCATGAAGGCGCGGGCATAGATGCCGGGGGCGCTGTGGCCCTGGATGTACAGCAGGTCACCGCCGTGCACGCCGTCGTCGCCATGCCAGAAGTGGTTGAAGCCGCAGCCCAGCATGGTGGCCAGCGAGGCAAAACTGGAGATGTGGCCGCCCAGGTCGCCGCCGTCTTCCGGATGCAGGCGGTTGGCACGCACCACCATGGCCATGGCGTTCCAGCGCATGTAGGCGCGCAGGCGCTCTTCCATGTCGATGTTGCCCGGGAAGCGCTCTTCCTGGTCGGGCGGAATCGTGTTGACGTAGGCCGTGTTGGCCGAGAACGGAACGTCGATACCCGCCTGGCGGGCATGGTCGATCAGTGTTTCCAGCAGGAAATGGGCACGGTCGCCACCCTCGGTCCCAATGACGGCCGACAGAGCGTCCAGCCATTCCTTGGTTTCGAGTGCGTCGGTGTCATTGGCGGCTGCGCCTAGGAAGGACTGGGGCTGCGCGGACATGGTCTTGTCTCCTGTTTTCGGGGTCCGGCACGCCGGACCAGACGTCAAGCTTAGGCAAATGCGTCTGGCGAGGCACCTGCCGAAAGAGTGAGGGCCCATCGGTTGCAAGGGCATGGCGCACGCCATGCCCCCCGCGCTCGCGGAGCCACGGCGGCGGAGTTTCGCATAAGCCGGCAATTTTCCAAATAGCGCGACGCCATTTCTCATTATGAAATGTGAAGACAGATCCGGCGGTGCTGCGCGAGGGTCGCCGCACGCTGTACACGATCAGGGAATGCCCCGAGACGCCAGCTCCGGGAGGGCCATTCGCGGCCCGGATAATCCGGCCCATGTTGTCTCGCCTCGCTGTCCAAGGCTTTCTGCGCCGCGCCCTGACCCCCGCCAAACGCCTGGTGTCCACCTGGTGGCGACGGCAGTCGCCCTCCCGCCAGGACCGCTTCGCCACGCTGGGCCCGCTGCTGTCGGTGCTGTTGTTCCTGGCGGCGATCGTGTCGGCCTTCTGGTACCTCCGGAACGAGGAAATCGAACGCGAGGCCGAGGCGGTGAAGCGCGATACCGAGATGGCGCAGCAGCTGATCCGCTCACGGCTGATCGACAACGAGGACCAGTTGATCCTGCTGCAGCGGGACATCACCACCCGGGCCATGGACCCGCTGGAGTTCAGCCAGCGGGCCATGACGATTGCCCGCAACCGGCCGGAGATCACCCACATCTCCTGGGTCAACCAGCGGCGCGAGCGGCGCGCCAGCGTGGCCGCCATCGGCGACCAGGCGGATTCGCTGATGACGCTGGAGGGCGGCGACCCGTCCATGCCCAATGGCCATGCCAGCAACGAACCGGAGAAGGCCTTCCAGGCGGCGCGTGACCGGCGTCTGCGGGTGTATTCGGGCCCCTTCCCGGATGCCAACAACACCATCGTCTTCCAGTTGCAGTTGCCGCTGAGCGACCGCAACGGCTTTGGCGGCGTGCTGGTGGCCGAATATGCGGTGGAGGCCCTGGTGCGGTATTCCATCCCGTCGGAAGTGACCAACCGCCATGCGATGGCGGTGCTGGACCCGCGGGAGCAGGTGGTGGCCAGTACGGTCACACCGATGCCGGGCCGGCGCTTGACGCGCGCCCCCATCTATTACGAGGTGCCGATGGCGCCGGCCCCGGGCCTGGTGCTGCGTGGCCAGGGCTACCGGACCTCCATCGGCCTGATCTCCAACACCTTGTTCTGGATGGTGATGGCGCTGTCGGTGCTGACCGTCTGGATGTTGCTGGGGACGTGGAAGCACATGCGTCGGCGCGCCCATGTGCAAAACGCGCTCGCGGCGGAGACGAATTTCCGGCGGGCGATGGAAAACTCCATGCTCACCGGCATGCGGGCCATGGACCTGGAAACCCGCATCAGCTATGTGAACCCCGCTTTCTGCGCGATGACCGGTTTCTCCGAGACGGAGTTGATCGGCCGCAAACCGCCCTTCCCTTACTGGCCGCCGGACCGCTACGAAGAGAACGTGCGTCTGCTGCAGCAGGAGATGCAGGGGCGCAGCCCGGCGGGCGGTTCGGAAGTGAAGGTGATGCGCAAGGACGGCAGCATCTTCGACGCCCGCATGTATGTGTCGCCGCTGATTGATCCGAAAGGCAAGCAGAACGGCTGGATGACCTCGATGACCAACATCACCGAGGCCAAGCGGGTGCGAGACCAGCTGTCCGCGTCGCATGAGCGCTTCACCACCGTGCTGGAAGGGCTGGATGCGGCGGTGTCGGTGCTGTCCGTGCAGCAGGGGGAGTTGCTGTTCGCCAACCGTAGTTACCGGCTGTGGTTCGGCGCGGACCCGAAGGGCCATGCCATGCTGGCGGGTTCGCAGTTGGGCATTACCGCAACGAAGGACGAGCCGGATGAGGACGCTGATGACTTCAACAACCTGCCGGCGCAGCACCTGACCGAAATCGGTGCGGATTCCCGCGAGGTGTTCATCGCCCAACTGGACATGTGGTTTGACGTGCGGGCGCGCTATCTGCAGTGGACGGATGGCCGCCTGGCCCAGATGCTGATTGCCACCGACATCACTGCCCGTCGCCATGCAGAGGCGCAGCAGCAGCAGCAGGCCGAGAAGGCGCAGGTGACGAGCCGGTTGATCACGATGGGCGAGATGGCGTCGAGCGTGGCCCATGAGCTGAACCAACCGCTGACCGCCATCAGCAATTACTGCAATGGGATGCTGTCGCGCGTGCGCAGCGACAACATCCGCAAGGAAGACCTGATGGCGGCGCTGGAGAAGACCGCCAAGCAGGCGCAGCGGGCCGGCCAGATCATCCATCGCATCCGCGCCTTCGTGAAGAAGAGCGAACCGCAGCGGCAGCCCGCGTTTGCCGCTTCCATCGTGGAAGACTCGGTGGAACTGGCCGGGATTGAACTGCGCCGCCGCAATGTGCAGATCCACACCTATGTGGCGCAGCGGCTGCCGGTGATGCGGGTGGACCCGATCCTGATCGAGCAGGTGCTGCTGAATCTGCTGAAGAACGCTGCGGAGGCCATTGACAACGCCGCGCTGCCCCCATCGCGCCGCCATATCGAGCTGCGGGTGGTGCCCAAACACACCGCCGAATTAGGGGCCAACATCGAATTTTCGGTGACCGACATGGGCCCTGGCCTGCCCGAAGAGGTGATCGAGCGGATGTACGAGGCCTTTTTCTCGACAAAAGCTGACGGACTGGGCATCGGCCTAGGGTTATGCCGGTCCATCATCGAGTCGCATCAGGGCAGGATACGGGCCGAGAACTTATACAATGGGGCAGCCATCGTCGGGTGCCGTTTCGCATTCACGATCCCCGTGGATATTCCGCGACCCGAGCCCACCTTGCATGAAAAAATCCATGACAAGGACGAAGGGACTGCTCACAACACCGCCGCTACACCATGAGCTTGATTCCGAAGAAGGGTACTGTCTACGTTGTGGACGATGATGAGGCCGTGCGAGATTCCCTCCAGTGGCTGCTGGAAGGCAAGGATTACCGGGTGAAGTGTTATGACTCCGCAGAGTCATTCCTGAGCCGTTATGACCCTCGCGAAGTGGCCTGCCTCATTGCCGACATCCGTATGGACGGCATGAGTGGCCTGGACCTGCAGGACAAACTGCTGGAACGCAAGAGCCCGCTGCCCATCGTCTTCATCACCGGTCACGGCGATGTGCCGATGGCGGTGCAGACGATGAAGAAGGGCGCTGTTGATTTCATCGAGAAGCCCTTCAAGGAAGAAGAGCTGCTCAACCTGGTGGAGCGCATGCTGGACCAGGCGCGTGGCGCCTTCGCCACCCAGCAGGAAGCCGCCAGCCGCGATGCCCTGCTGTCGCGCCTGACCACCCGTGAGGCGCAGGTGCTGGAACGCATCGTGGCCGGCCGCCTGAACAAGCAGATTGCGGACGATCTCGGCATCAGCATCAAGACGGTGGAGGCGCACCGCGCCAACATCATGGAGAAGCTCAATGCCAACACGGTGGCAGACCTGCTGAAGATCGCGCTGGGCGCGACGGCCAAGGCCGGCTGAGCCCGCCCCCTGTTTCCCGAGGCCGCTGCATCAGCGGCCTCTTTTGCTTTCTGGAGTCCCTGGAGTTTTCGCATGACCGCACAACTGATCGACGGCAACGCCCTGTCCAAGAAGCTGCGTGGCGAGGTGGCCACCCGCGCCGCCGCGCTCACCGCCCGAGGCTTGAAGCCCGGGCTGGCCGTGGTGCTGGTGGGAGACAACCCGGCCAGCCAGGTGTACGTGCGCAACAAGGTGAAGGCCTGTGAAGACGCCGGGATGCATTCGGTGCTGGAGAAGTACGAGGCCACGCTGTCGGAGGCCGAGCTGCTGGCACGGGTGGATGCCCTGAATCAAGACCCCTCGATTCACGGCATCCTGGTGCAATTGCCGCTGCCCGCGCACATTGACGCCCACAAGGTGATTGAAGCGATTGCGCCGGAGAAGGACGTGGATGGCTTCCATGTGGCCAGCGCGGGCGCACTGATGGTGGGGCAGGACGGCTTCAAGCCCTGCACGCCGTACGGCTGCATGAAAATGCTGGAGTACATCGGCTACGACATCAAGGGCAAGCATGCCGTGGTGATTGGCCGCAGCAACATCGTCGGCAAGCCGATGGCCCTGCTGCTGCTGCAGGCGAACGCCACGGTGACGGTCTGCCACAGCGCGACGCCAGATCTGGCGCATTTCACCCGCCAAGCGGACATCGTGGTGGCCGCGGTGGGCAAGCGCAATGTGCTGACGGCGGACATGGTGAAGCCGGGCGCGGTGGTGCTGGATGTGGGCATGAACCGCACCGATGACGGCAAGCTGTGCGGCGATGTGGACTTTGCCGGCGTGAGTGAAGTGGCCGGCTGGATCACGCCGGTGCCCGGCGGTGTGGGCCCGATGACCATCACGATGCTGCTGGTCAATACGATTGAATCCGCCGAACGGGCGGCCGCTCTCCAGGGCTGAGGCCACGTTGAAACCAGCCCCCCAAGGGTCGACCCCGATTCAGGGGGTGGTGGCACGTGGCTTGAAGCGGCTCTTGGCGCCCTCAGGTGAGACAGTTGCAGGTCGATAGCGTCCTTCAACGGATGCGATAGAAACCACAGGGTCGAAGCCCGTCGAAAGGCTGAGACACTTGAACCTTCGCCTGCCATCAGTTTCCAGAGGATTGCATGGACGTCAATGCTGCTTCCCCCGCCGTTGTTTCCGTTACGGCGCCCAACCCCCTGCTCTCCACCGCGCCGCTGCCTGATTTCGCGGCCATTCAGCCGGGCCACATTCAACCGGCCATCAGCGAGTTGCTGGAAGAGGCCCGGCAAGCGCTGGCCCAGGTAACAGCGCCGGATGCGCCGGCCGACTACGAAACCCTGTCCCGCGTGCTGAACGTCGCCACTGAGCGGCTGGGTACCGCCTGGGGGGCTGTGGGTCATTTGAATGCGGTAGCCAACACACCCGCGCTGCGGGAGGCGTACAACGCGGTACTGCCCGCCGTGACCGAGTTCTATACCGGGCTGGGCGCGAATGAAGCGCTGTATGCCAAATACAAAGCCATCGCGGGCGGCCAGGGGCTGAGCGCGGAGCGCCGGCAACTGCTCAAGCATGCCATTCGGGACTTTGTGCTGTCGGGTGCGGAGTTGTCCGGGGAGGCCAAGGAGCGGTTCGCCAAAATCCAGGAGCGCAGCGCGGAGATTGCGCAAGCATTCTCCGAGCATGTGATGGATGCCACCGACAGCTGGAGCCTGTTTGCGACCGCGCAGGAGATGCAGGGCGTGCCGCCAGACGTGCAGGCGAATGCACGGGCAGCGGCGGAGAAGGATGGGCGTGAGGGCTTCAAGCTGACACTGCACTTCCCGGTATACATGCCGGTGATGCAATATGCCGAAGACCGGTCGCTGCGGGAGCGGCTCTACCGCGCCTACGTGACCCGCGCGAGCGAGCTGGCGGAGAAGCCAGAATTCGACAACAGCCCGTTGATGCAGGAGTTGCTGGCGCTTCGTCAGGAAGAATCGCTGCTGTTGGGCTTCAATAATTTCGCGGAAGCCTCGCTGGTGCCCAAAATGGCCACCTCACCCGCGCAGGTGATGGATTTCCTGCGGGATCTGGCCGCACGCGCCAAGCCGTATGCGCAGCGGGATCTGGACGAGCTGAGAGACTTTGCCAAGGCGGCCTTGCAGATGCCGGCCCTCGAAGCCTGGGATCTGGCCTATGTGTCGGAGAAGCTGAAGGAGGCGCGGTACGCGTTTTCGGATCAGGAGGTTCGGCAGTATCTGACCTTGCCGCGGGTGCTGGAAGGTTTGTTCCGCATCGTGGACCGGTTGTTCGGCGTGCAGTTGGTGCCCGCTCAAGCATCGGTGTGGCATGAGAGCGTTCAATTCTGCGAGCTGCGCCGCGACGGTCAATTGATCGGGCAGGTGTATCTGGACCTGTTCGCTCGTAATGGCAAGCGGCCCGGTGCCTGGATGGACGAAGTGCGCAGCCGTTGGAGCCGTCCGGATCTGGCCAAAAGCAGCAGCGGCAGCAGCAGCAGTAGTAGCACCGAGCAGATTCCAGTGGCCCATCTGGTGTGCAACTTCCCGCAGGGCGCAGACGGCAAACCCGCCCTGTTGACCCATGACGATGTGATCACCCTCTTCCACGAGTGCGGCCACGGCTTGCACCATCTGCTGACACGGGTGGCAGAGTTGGGGGTGTCCGGGATCTCCGGCGTGGAATGGGATGCGGTGGAGCTGCCCAGTCAGTTCATGGAGAACTTCTGCTGGGAGTGGGAAGTTGTCCAGCAGTTGTCCGGCCACGTGGATACCGGCGCTTCATTGCCCCGCGAGTTGTTCGACAAAATGCTGGCGGCGAAGAACTTCCAGGCCGGTTTGCAGACGCTGCGGCAGATCGAGTTCGCACTCTTCGATATGCGGCTGCATGCAGAGCCCGGCTCGGAAACGCGCATTCAAGACCTGCTGAATGAAGTTCGGGCCGAGGTGTCCGTCAACCCGCCGCCCGAATTCAATCGCTTCCAGCACAGCTTCTCCCACATCTTTGCGGGGGGGTATGCGGCTGGCTATTACAGCTATAAATGGGCGGAAGTGCTCTCGGCAGATTGCTGGAGCGCGTTTGAGGAAGAAGGCGTTTTCAATCCGGACACCGGGCGGCGGTATCTGGAGGAAATCCTCTCCATGGGAAGCGTCCGGGATGCGATGGATAACTTCAAGGCATTTCGTGGGCGGGAGCCCAAGATTGACGCCTTGTTGCGGCATCAAGGGATGGCTTGAAGCAGTGGCCGCCGCTTGCCCTTGGCTGTGGCGAGTCCGGAGGTCTTGAGGGCCTCCAGCCCTCAAGACTCCCCTCCGGTGCTCAGGAGTCGGGGCGGGCCCAACTCGCTTCGCTCACCTTCGGCTCGCTTCGCTCAAACAGCCGGTCCCTCTAGCTAGTTATTGATGCGCGCTCCGCGCGCCCCCCGACTCCCTCCGCTCCTCGGCTCCTCCCACACCACACCCACAGCCAAGGGCAAGCAGCTTCACATCCACCGTGCCCTATCACTGGCCCAGTGCTTCGTGTGGTGCTTCGTGTGGTGCTTGTTGTGGTGATTGGTCTGGTGGTGGGCCTGACGGTGGGTCCGGCGGATATTGCTTAGGGGGCCTTGTCCTTGAAGTCGCCAACCGTGGAGATGACAAAACCGTCGACCTTGATTCGCTTGCGCCAAGCTTCGTTGACCTGTGCCACCGTGAGCGCACGAAGCTTCGCTTCACGCTCCGCTGCCGTCTTCCAGGTTTCGCCCTGGTCGGACATGGTCAGGAGCACATCGCTCAGGCGGGCATCATCAGCCCGGCTCTGGCGCAAGCCTTCCAGCAGATCGGTCTTGGTTCGATTCAGCTCAGCTTCGGTAATGCCGTCGCGACCCATGCGCTCCAGCTCCTGCTTCACCAGTGCCAGCACTTGCTCGCGGTTCTGCGGCGCGAAAGTGCCCCCAATGATCAGGTCGGCATCGTCCCCAAAGTGCGGTGCCCACATGGAAGCGCGCACCCCGTAGCTCAGGCCCGCCTTCTGCCGCACACTGACTGAGAGGCGGTTCTCCAAGGAACCTCCACCCAGGATGTGCGCCGCCACCATCAGCGGCAGGTAGTCCGGGTCACGGTCGTTGAGCGCAAAGTCCAGGCGCCAGCGCATCTCCGCATTGGCCTTGTCGCGCGCAATGGCGTCAAAACGCGCTGCCGGAATCTGGTCCGCCTTGGGAACATCACGGACATACGCCGGCGCGTCCGGCTTCTTCCAGTGGCCAAACAGCTGGTCCAACGCCGTGTCGAGCCCTTCGGGCACCGCCCCCACCACCGCCACCCGAGCCTGATTGGCGGACCAATAGCGTGCGTGGAAGTTCTTGATGTCTTCCAGCGTGGTGGACTTGAGCTGCGCCACCTGCTCGTCTGTGGTCATCAGGTAGTCCGGATCCCCCAGCTTCACGCCCCGCGCGCGGTTGTAGTGCTCACGCACCGCCTGCTGACGCAGCGTCTCCAGTTCCTGACGCTGCGCCTCCAGCCCGGCCTGCCCGGCTTTCTGCGCGCGATCAAAGGCGGCCTGCGGAAGCAGCGGGTGCTGCATGAGATCCGCCGCCATCTTGAGGACTTCCAGCAGGGAATCTTTCTCCGCCGAGATCCGCAATGTCGCGCCCTGGTCGCCGCTGCTGATGCTCAGATTGGCTCGCAGTTGCACCAAACGGTCCTGCAACGCCTGCTTCGACAAGGTGGGCGTTCCTTCGTCCATCAGGCGAGCCACCAGGTCCGTCCCCTTGCGCTGAAAGGTTTCGTTGCGTTCGCCCCAGCGCAGCTGCATTTCCAATTGCACGGTGTTGCCGCGGGTGCGTTTGGAGAGGGTATTGAGCTCCATGCCGGAGGGCAGTCGCCGTGTGACGGTGCGCGCCAACAGGTGCTCCGGGGTGGGGTCAAATCGTTCCCCCTCCTCCACCTTGGGTGGGCCTTGCAGACCGGCCAGGCGAGCCTCCAGCGGCGGCGCAGCCGGAATCTCCACACGTTCGGCCTGAGCGGCCGGCAAGTACCGGCCCAGCGTCCGGTTGGCGGGGCGCAGGTAAGCCTGGCGCACCCGCTCCACATCCGCCAATGTCACTTTGGGCAGGTCTTCCATCAGTTGGAAGAGCAGACGCCAGTCCGTGGCGCCCAGGCTGGAGATCTGCTGGATCAGCGCCTCTGGGTTTTTCATCTGATCCCGGTACGACATCAGCGCCAGTTCGCGAACACGCGTCAGTTCAGATGCTTCAAACGGCTTGTTGCTGCGGCCTTCCACAATGTCCAGGAGCCGCTGCTCCACCGCCGCCTTGTCGGCATCCGGCGGCAGCACGGCATAGGCCCGGATGCCACCCGGGTCCGCAGCTCCCAGGCCGGTCAGCCCTGCGGCCAGCGCCAGCTTGGGCTCCACCAGTTCCTTGTAGAGCTGACCACTCGGCTGCAGCGACAGCATCAACCCCAGCACAAGCAGGGGTGCACTGTCCGGATGCGCCATGGCCGGCACATGGTAGTAAGCCAGGAGGATGGGTTGGCCCCCGACCCGCCGGACCACGACCGTGCGCTCACCGTCTTGCGGCGGCTCCACCGTGTAGGGGCGCGGGACGGGCGTGGCCGGATTGCGCAGCGGGCTGAACAACTGGCTGATGCGGGCCAGCGTGGCCTTGGCATCAAAACGCCCCGCCACCATCAGCGTTGCATTGTCCGGACGGTAGTAACGCTTGTAGAACGCCTGCAGCTTGTCAATGGGAACGTTTTCGATGTCGCTCTTGGGGCCGATGGTGTCGTGGCCATAGTTGTGCCAGTCGTAAGCCGCCGCCTGCACCCGCTTGCTCAACACCTCAAACGGCTCGTTCTCCCCTCGCTCGAATTCGTTGCGCACAACCGTCATTTCCTTGTCCAGGTCGGACTTGGCAATGAAGCTGTTGAGCATGCGGTCCGCCTCCAGGCTCAACGCAAAGTCGAGCGTGACCGGGTCCGCATTGAAGTTGGAGAAGTAGTTGGTGCGGTCGCTGGTGGTGGTGCCATTAAAACGCATGCCGCGCCGCGCAAAGACCTCCGCCAGATCCCGATGCCGCGGTGTGCCCTTGAACATCAGATGCTCCAGCAGATGCGCCATGCCGTATTCGCCAGGGGACTCGTGACGGCTGCCCACCCGGTAGGTGATGTTGACCGTGGTGGTGCTCTGCGCATCATCCGGGAAGAGCAGCACCTGCAGGCCGTTGGGGAGACGGTATTCGGAAATGCCGCCCAGCTCACGGACGAACGTGGCCTGCCCGACGCGGATAGCCTTGGCCGTCGTTGGTGCGGCCGTCGTTGGTGCGGCCGTCGTTGTTGTGGCTGATGGCGTTGATGGTGCTGCAGCCGTCTCGCCCCCGGAGCGCTGCGCCCAACCGGCGGACACCCCACACGCAAGCAGCACAGCCAACGTCAGCGCCTGCGGCAGCCAGTGGCGCGGAGCGCCATTGTGGCCATGACGGGCAGTGCGGGCAGCAACGGTATGACGGCCATGTCTGGCAGGGGCCGATGCACTTGCAGCAGAGTTTGCAGGAACCGGAAGAGAAGCCCCTTCCAGTCCACGCCGTGGGGACAAGGGTCGGGTGATCATGGGTACAGCAGACATCCGCAGACACTCCTACATGACAGGCTGAAGACAGCACATTGAAGACAGACCGGGGGCGGTTCGCGACCATTTCGGCTCTTGCCTGGCTCATGCCTGGCCGATGCCCGAGCCGATACCCGACCGATACCCGACCGATACCCGGCTCATGCATTCTCAGCTGGTTTCAATGCCAGAACGTGAACGCCGGCCCGTTTGGGCGCCGCTGTCGCGTCCTTGAAGTGTCTGTGGTTCGGGCGGAACTTTGAATGGCTTGAATTGAGGGTGCTGTGATCATGACTTCTCACCCATGCAGGAAGCCATGACGCCCCTCCGTCAGGCATCAAACGCCTTGCGTCGCCCCCTCGGCTCATCCACTGGATTTGCAGTTCGTCGCCACCGCCCTGCAGTGCAACCCTTTGCAGCGCCGGTTGGTCGCTTCCCGTTTGGCCGATGCAAACCGACTTCCTAAGCTGACTGGGTCAGTCACCGTCACCGCGCACCGTGTGTGCGCATGAATGCAGCCAGTCAGGAGTCACGCATGAACCCCGTTCGCGCCCCGTCCCCATCCGCCCGGCCTTCGCTGGCGTCTCTGGTCATGATGCTCGTCGGCCTGTGTGCCGGCGTCGTCACCAGCCTGGCGCACGCCGCACCGTTGGATCTGGACCGCGTCACCGTCCATGCCCGCCGGGGCAACGAGCCGGTGTACACCAATGTCCGCGCCACCTGCCCAGGTGTGGAGGCCTATCTGTCCCAGGTGCTCAGCCTGCCTCAAGCCCGGCATCGCAGTGAAGGCATCACCACCGTCACCTTCCGGTTGTCCGGGGCGTCCATTGATGAAATTCGCCAGGTGGGTGGCCCCTTCGAGTACCGCAGCGACATCCGGCGCGCCGTACGACAGATGAGCTGCCAGACCGAAGGAACGGACAAGCTGTATGTGATGCAACTGCAGTTTGTGAATGAACCCACGTCCGACGGTGGCAACGGTCGGAGCCGCTCGGTGGCCTTGCTGTCCGAGTGATCAGCCCAGCCCGCTCACGGCCTCGCGCACATGGGCATCCAGGGCAGACAGGGAGATCGGCAGACGTGACGCGGCGTCCTGCGGCAGGGTGCGGCGACGCTCGCCCCACACCGGGTTGGGGAAGTGGCTGTCCCAGTCGAATCGCGCAATCACATGCCAATGCAGGTGGGGCACCACATTGCCCAGCGTGGCCAGATTGATCTTGGTCGGGGTCAGATGCTGCCGCAGCGCCTGCTCCACCGCCAGCACCACCGCCATGCACGCCTCACGGTCGAGCGGTGTGAGATCGCTGAATTCGGCCACGTGATCGGTCCAGATGACGCGATAGAAAGCCGGGAAGTCGGGCTCGGCAGCACGAATGACACGCCAGCGCGCAGCGCTGGCCACCAGGTGTCCGCCAGCATCGCGGCAGAGGGGGCAATCAGGGTGTTCCATGGGGGAAAGCGGCCAGGGCCGCTGGCTAAGATCCGCTCGACTCTATCTGAGCCGAAGAAGGAGACTCCATGGCCGTCCGCCAGCCCGATGCCCGCCGCCGATCGCTGTTGCTGGGCAGTGCCGCCCATCTGGGCTCTCAGTCCGCCACTGCGCGAGGGCTGGGTCAATGGCTGGGTCAGCGGCTGGGGGTGGCCTCGGCCGGCCTGATGGCCAGCGCCCCCGCGATCGTGCATGCCGAGACCTGGCCGGCCAAGCCCATTCGCTGGGTGGTGGCTTATCCAGCGGGTGGCGGGTCGGATTTCCTGGCTCGACAGTTGGCCCCGGCCCTGGGGCGTGCTGTGGGCCAGACCATCATCATCGACAACCGCCCCGGCGCGGCCGGTGTGATCGGGACCGACAACGCCGCGAAGTCGCCGCCGGACGGCTACACCCTGCTCACCGGCGACAACGGCGCGATGGTGTTCAACGGGGCGCTCTACAAGAAGCTGCCCTACGCCCCGTCGGACTTCACGCCGGTCGCCTTCATGGCGCGCTTCCCGCTGCTGCTGGTGGTGAATCCACAAGCCGGCTTCGGGTCGGTGCAGGAGTGGCTGCGCCAGGTGCAGGCGCAGCCCGGCAAGTACAGCTACGCCTCACCGGGCGTGGGCAGCCCCCACCACCTGGCCATGGAGTTGCTGAAGGACCGGACCCAGAGCTACATCGTGCATGTGCCCTACCGGGGAACCGCCTTCACCACGCAGGACCTCATCGGCGGTGTGGTGCCCATGGGCATTCTGGACACTGCGGCGGCCCTGCCCCATCTGCGCAGCGGCAAGCTCAAGGCGCTGGCCGTCCTGTCGAGCCGGCGCGTGGCGGCATGGCCCGACGTGCCGACATTCGAAGAGTCCGGCGTCCGAGGTGTCGACGTGAGCGCCTGGCAAGGGCTCTTTGTGCCCAAGGGAACTCCGGACGCCATCACCCACCGGTTGACCTCGGAGGTGCTCAAGGCGCTGGGGCAGCCGGATCTCAAGGCTAGGCTGGAAGAGTTCGGGCTGGAGGTCGCCCCCACCGATGGCGCCGCCCTGGTGCGATTCATCCAACAGGAAACCGCCCAGTGGCATGCACTGATCCGCAGCCGGGGGATCACGGCCGACTGACTCGGGCCGCATCCAACGGGGCTCCGTGGTGCCCCCCCCAAGCGTCCCACCCACGCGCTTTGCTTGGGACCGGCCATCGAAACTGACAGGCCGGGCTCCCTACCGTACAGTGTTGTCAAGAGCAACGCCCTCCCGCCTTGCGGACCTCTGACAGCTCGGATATCGCTGCCCTCACCGCCGCGCATTACTTCACGTGAATGCGAAATAGCAAGAGGTTATTCCCGCGACATGTCGGTAAAACGATCGCTAATCGCTCATCAGAAGCTTACAGTTTGATCTGCGCCAAAAACAAAGCAATAAGGCGTAGGAGAGACGAACCCAGTCCCCTCGTTTCCGCCCTCGTTGGTGATCGCCCGCTATGAACCCAAATTCTCCTGTCCGCACGACGGTTGCCCGTCGTGTTTCCCTATTGGCCAGCCTTGGTATTGCCGCCATGTTGGTGGTGATCTGCGGCGCCCTGTCCTGGGTGCTGACCAACCAGGCGCGTGCGCGCACGGACGACTACATGGCCAGCGAGGCCGCTTCCGTGGCACGCGTGGCCGACGCCCTGGACCGCACCGCCCGCGACTCGGCCAACCGTCTGTATGACGTGCTGGCAGCCGATCTGCCGGACGGCAAGTTCGTGCTGGACGGTGAGGGGGAACTCTCGCATGACGGGCGCAAGATCAACGGCAACCTGGATTTGCCCGACAACTTCACCCACCGCACCGGCGGCGTGGCCACGATCTTCGCCCGCAAGGGCACCGATTTCATCCGCATCACCACCTCGCTGAAGAAGCAGGACGGCTCGCGCGCCATGGGCACCTTGCTGGATACCGCCGGCACGCCCTACGCCAAGGTGAGCGCCGGTGAGACCTACGTGGGCCCCGCCACGCTGTTCGGCGTGCCCTACATGACCCGCTATACGCCGGTGAAGGATGCCGGCGGCAAGATCGTCGGCATTCTGTTCATCGGCTTTGACATGCGCGGCCTGCAGGAGGAACTGGTGCAGTTGGCCGGCGCCGTGAAGCTGTTCGAGACCGGCGGCCTGTATCTGCTGGACCCGGGCAAGACCCCGGAAGACGCCCAACTGCGCGGCCATCCGACCGCCAAGGGCAAGAAGCTCGCGGACGTCCTCAAGCCCGAGGTCGCCCAAGCCCTGGTGAAACGTCTGGCCGAAGACAAGGATGGCGTGCTGGAAGAAATTCCCGGCGTCTACAACACGGACCACCAGGACGCATTCGCCGTGGCGCAACGCTCCAAGGCGACCGGCTGGTGGGTCGTGGCCGAGGCCTCGCGTTCCACCGCCCTGGCATCGCACTACAACACGCTGTGGGCACTGTGGGGCCTGATGCTGCTGGCTGTGGTGATGCTGGGCCTGGGCGTGACGTGGCTGCTGGGCCGCTGGGTGGGCCAGCCGATGGCCCAGCTCAACCGTGCCGTGGCCGCCGTGGCGGCCGGTGATCTGACGCATCCGGTGCGTGTGAACCAGCAGGACGACATGGGCGCCCTGGCTGCCAGCGTGGAGCAGATGCGCCAGCAACTGGCCAGCACCATCACCGAAGTGCGGCACGCCAGCGACAGCATCGGCACCGCCAGCGCGGAAGTGGCCGCCGGCAGCCGCGACCTGTCGTCGCGGACCGAGCAGTCGGCCAGCCATCTGCAGGAGACGGCTTCCGCCCTGGAAGAATTGGCCGGCTCCATGAGCCAGACCGCCGCTTCGGCGCAGCAGGCACATCAGCTGGTGGGTGAGTCGGACCAGGCCGCCCAGCGCGGTGGCGCCGTGGTGCAGCAGGTGGTGAACACGATGGACGAGATCAGCAGCGCCAGCCGCCAGATCAGCGACATCATCGGCACCATCGATTCGATCGCCTTCCAGACCAACATCCTGGCGCTGAACGCCGCCGTGGAAGCCGCTCGTGCAGGCGAACAAGGCCGCGGTTTCGCGGTGGTCGCCTCGGAAGTGCGTCAGTTGGCGCAGCGCAGCGCGGAAGCCGCCAAGCAGATCAAGGGTCTGATCACCGCCAGCGGCGAACGTGTGGAGTCGGGCGCCCGTCTGGTGAGCGACACCGGTGCCGCGATGAAGGCCATCGTGACCAGCGTGCGGCGTGTGACCGACATCATCGGCGAGATTTCAACCGCTGCGCATGAGCAGGCGCAGGGCGTGACGCGGATCAATGGTGCGGTCGCCCAGCTCGACCAGGGCACTCAGCAGAATGCGGCGCTGGTGGAAGAGAGCACCGCCGCCGCGGAAAGCCTGCGGGAGCAGGCCCACCGGCTGGTGGAGCAGGTGGGGCGCTTCCGGGTGTGACCGGAACGTCGCAGGAAGGCGCCGTCAACGCGCCTTGAACCAGCGGCCCAGTGTGGCGCGCTCCTCTTCGGTGATGCCCGTGGCATTGTTCAAGGGCATCGCGCGTTGCACCACCGCTTGCTGGTAGATGTCCTGCGCGTGCTGCTCAACCAGCTCCGGCGTGTGCAACTGGATGCGCTTCGGTGCCAGCGCTGCGTTGTGGCAGGCCTGGCATCGATTGTGAACAATGGCCTGCACCTGCTCGAAAGTGGGCACCCCCGGGGCCACGCCCGCAGGGGCCGCAGAGGCCGCACCAGCGGCCTGAGCCGCATTTGCCTGTGCAGAAGCCCCAGCACGGCCAGGCACCGCCAGGCCCCCCTCCACACTGCGCGACGGCGCCAGCGCCAGCATGAGCGCCAGCAGCAGGGCCCCCACCAGCACCAGCAGTGGCCAGGCATTCACCCCCTTGTGACGCCTGACGAACCAGGTGCGCACCAAGGCCCCCACCAACATCAACGCGATCAGCACCAACCAGTTCCACGCATGGCTGTAGAGCATGCCGTAATGGTTGGACAACATGGCAATGAGCACCGGCAGCGTGAAGTAGGTGTTGTGTACGCTGCGCTGCTTGCCGCGCTGACCGAAGATCGGGTCCACCGGGCGCCCTGCCCGCATGTCCTCAATGACCTGCTTCTGGCCGGGGATGATCCAGAAGAAGACATTGGCCGTCATCATGGTGGCGATCATGGCGCCGACGATGACAAAGGCCGCCCGCCCGGCAAACAGCTGGCAGGCGCCCCAAGCCGCCACCCCGATCACCACCGCCACCAGACCCAGCACCCGCCCGTCATGGCCGATGCTGCCATCCGCCTGGCGTCCGAAGTGGCGGCAGATCTGGTCGTACAGCAACCAGCCGCCCGCCAGGAAGCACAAGGCCCCCGTCACCGCCGCCGGCGCGCTCCAGTCATGCACCCGCTTGTCGATGAGGTAGGTGTCGGCATTCAAGAGATAGAGCAGCGCAAAGAGCGCAAAACCGCTCATCCACGTCCAGTAGCTCTCCCAGTAGAACCAGTGCAGATGCTGCGGCAGATGGGCCGGCGCCACCCTGTACTTCTGCGGGTTGTAGAAGCCGCCCCCATGAACCGCCCAGAGCTCACCGTCCACCCCCTTGGCCCGCAGATCGCCGGCCACAGGCGGCACCAGATGGTTGTCCAGCCAGACGAAATAGAACGAAGCCCCAATCCAGGCAATCGCCACAACAACGTGCAACCAGCGCAGCAGCAGGTTGGCCCAGTCCAGCAGATAACTGTCCATCAGACACATTCAGCAGACACCGGACCACCACTGCGGGCGCTGTAGTCCGGCCGAGCGTCGCGCTTGTGTTCCAGGCGCCGCGGCGACGTGAGCAAAGTGTATACAGATCCGGACACCGACCGAGGAGGGCCAACCCCAAAAGCGTCGCGCGGTGGAGACGGGAAGACGGAAGACGTCGGCCTCACCACGTTCAAGGGCGTGGCATAGCTCTCCACGATCTTGAACGGCCTGGAAGAACCTTGAACGGCCTTGATCAGCGCGGAGAGGCCCTCAGCCCTCGGGCGGATCCATCATCAATTGCGCCACCACCGACAAGGCCACCACCTCCGGCTGCTTGCCGTGAATGCCGGGCAATCCGATGGGGCAGATCACCCGCGCGAGTTCGTCTTCGGTGACACCACGCGCTTCCAGCCGGTGGCGAAAGGTCGCCCATTTGCTTTTGCTGCCGATCAGGCCGATGGACGCCAGGTCGTGCTGCTGCCGCTGGCGCCGCAGGCATGCCGCGAGGATGTCCAGGTCCTCCGCATGGCTGAAGCTCATGATGAGCACCCGCGAGCCCGGCTCCAGCGACGCCACCGCGCCCTGCACCGGCTCGGACTGTTCCGCCCGGACGTTGTCCGGCAACGGCTCCGGGAAGATGCCTTCTCGGCTGTCGATCCAGTGCACCCGTACCGGCAACCGCGCCAGCAGCGTCATGATGGCATGGCCCACATGGCCGCCCCCAAACAAGGCCACCGCCGGCCAGTCCTGCTGGCTGCCCAGGCGCTCCGCCAGGCCGGCAATCGCGCTGGCGTCCAGCCATTCGTAGTCCAGCCACACCACGCCACCACAGCATTGGCCCAGGCTGGGCCCCAGCGCGCATCGCTGCCGAGGCTCCAGCACCCGCCCCGCCGCCAGCGCGGGCGCGCCCTGTCCAGGGCATCGAACTCCAGTTGGCCTCCGCCAATGGTGCCCACAACATCCGACGGGGTCACCGCCATCCAGGCCCCCACCTCGCGCGGCCCGCTGCCCTCCAGCTGCGCCACACGCACCAGCACCGCCGGTGCTCGCGCCAGCCGCAGGGCCAGGGTCTGCCACGGGCGCAGGGTCACCTCAACTGCCCCGGTAGGTGGAATAGGACCAGGGACTGGCCAGCAAGGGCACGTGATAGTGCGCCGATGCGTCGGCCATGCCGAAGTCCAGCGGGACTTCATCCAGGAACGGCGGCTGCGGCAGCGTCACCCCTCGCCCGGTGAAGTAGGCTGCCACACCGAACACAAGCCGATAACGGCCCGGCAGCAGACCCGCCCCCTCCAGCAGCGGCCCCTCGGCCCGCCCATCGTCATTCAGGCGCAGGTCCTTGAGCAGGTGCGCGTGGCCATCGGCGTCCAGGCGGAACAGGCGGACCGCCATGCCGGCCGCAGGTGCGCCATGCATGGTGTCCAGCACATGGGTGGTGAGCTTTCCCATCGGAGGTCGGCGCAGATCGGCGCCCCAGGCTGTTGATCACCCAAAGTGTATACACTCCGGAGCACAATGAGCGAATCGCCCCTTCAGCCGTCCAGCCCGTTGGCCGAGTTGCCTGCGGGCAGCTCCGTGACGGAACAGATCACCGCCGCCATCACCCAGGCCATCGTGGAGCGCCGGCTGATGCCCGGCACCAAGCTGGTGGAACAGCAAATCGCCGACATCTTCCAGTGCTCCCGCACCCTGGTCCGGCAGGCCCTGAACCAGCTCAGCCGGGACCGGCTGGTGAAACTCGAACCCGCACGCGGCGCGTTTGTGGCCCAGCCGAGCGTGGAAGAGGCACGGCAGGTCTTTGAGGTGCGCAAGATGCTGGAAGCCGCGATGCTGGCCGACCTCTGCCAGCACATCACCCCCGCGCAGGTGCGCCAGCTGCGCTCCCATCTGAAGCAGGAACGCGAGGCGGTCAGCCGCACCGACGTGCCGGGCCGCACCCGGCTGCTGGCCGACTTCCATGTGGTGCTGGCACGCATGCAGGGCAATGCGGTGCTGGCGCAGATCCTCACCGATCTGCTCTCGCGCAGTTCCCTGATCGCGCTGATGTACCAGAGCTCGCATTCCGCCGCCGAATCCCAGGCCGAGCATGAAGCCATCGTGGATGCCCTGGAGGCCCGCGACAAGCGCGCGGTGCTGAAGCTGTTGGACACCCATCTCGGCAATGTGGAGGCGAACCTGCGCCTCAATCCCCGGGTGCAGGATCTGAAGTCCGTGCTGCGGCGCCCTCGCAAGGCCCGCGCCTCCTGAGAACACCACGAACGCCCCCTCACCCCACGCCATGACCTCGCCCAAGCCCTTCTTTGCCCCGCAGCGCTCTCCGGCCTACCCGCGTGACCTCGTCGGTTATGGCGAGCATCCCCCCCATGCCCAGTGGCCCGGCCAGGCCCGCATCGCCGTGCAGTTCGTGCTCAACTACGAAGAAGGCGGCGAGAACTCGGTCCTGCATGGGGACGCCGGCAGCGAGCAGTTCCTCTCCGAGATGTTCAATCCAGCCGCCTATCCGGCCCGCCATCTGAGCATGGAGGGCATCTATGAATACGGGTCCCGGGCGGGTGTCTGGCGCCTGCTGCGTGAATTCGAAAAGCGCGCCCTGCCGCTGACCGTGTTCGGCGTGTCGATGGCGCTGGAGCGGCATCCGGAGCTCACCCAGGCCTTTGTGCAGCTCAATCACGAGATCGCGTGCCACGGCTGGCGCTGGATCCACTACCAGTCGATGGACGAGTCCACCGAACGCCAGCACATGGACATCGGCATGGACATCATCCAGCGCCTCACCGGCGAGCGCGCCGCCGGCTGGTACACCGGACGCGACAGCCCCCACACCCGCCGCCTGGTGGCGGACTACGGCGGCTTTGAATACGACAGCGACTACTACGGCGACGACCTCCCCTTCTGGCTGCAGGTGCGCAAGACCGATGGCACGCTGGCCCCGCATCTGGTGGTGCCCTACACCCTGGATTGCAACGACATGCGCTTTGCGTTGCCGCAGGGCTTCAGCCATGGGGACGAGTTCTTCGAGTATCTGCGCGACAGTTTTGATGTGCTGTACGCCGAGGGCGATGAAGCCCCCAAGATGATGAGCATCGGCATGCACTGCCGCCTGCTCGGCCGGCCGGGCCGCATGAAGGCGCTGCAGCGCTTTCTCGATCACATCGAAAAACATGACCGGGTCTGGATCACCCGCCGCGTGGACATTGCCCGCCACTGGCGCCAGACCCATCCGTTCGACCCCTCCACCGCTTTTGTCTGGGGCTGAGCCCCGCCGCCCACCATGAGCCGTTCCACCCCTCCCCACATACAGGCGTCGATAGCCCCGCCAACACCGGCCATCCCGGCGGCGCCGACGGCCCCTGCCGACCCGCTTGCGGCGAATGCCCTGTGGTTGCAGTTGGCCCAGGCCGACTGCGACGCGTTTGTCGCGGCCCTGGACGGCATCTACGAGCACTCCCCCTGGATCGCCGAACGGGCGTATGACCGCCGCCCTGCCGGCGGTTTCCCCAGTCTGGCTGCGCTCAAGCTCGCCATGGCCGAGGTGGTGCGCGCCGCCACGCCGGACGAGCAACTGGGCCTGATCCGCGCCCACCCTGAGCTGGCTGGCAAGGCCATGGTGGACAACAGCCTCACCGCCGAATCCAGCAACGAGCAGGGCAAGGCCGGCCTGACCCACTGCACACCGGAAGAATTCACCCGGCTGCAGCAGCTCAATGCCGACTACAACGCACGTTTCGGCTGGCCTTTCATCCTGGCGGTGCGAGGGCCTCGCGGCCTGGGCCTGTCCCGCCAGCAGATCATCGACACGTTTGCCCGGCGCCTGCTGGCCCATCCAGAGGTGGAACGCGCCGAATGCCTGCGCAACATCCATCGCATTGCGGAGATCCGGCTGAACGACCGCTTCGGCGTGCGCCCGGAGCTGGGAGAACAGGTGTGGGACTGGGCGGAATCGCTGGCCCGGTTCTCCGATCCAGGCTTTGCGGAACAGGGCCAGTTGACCGTCACCTATCTCACCGACGCGCACCAGGCCGCCGCCGCGCAGTTGATGGACTGGATGCGGGACGCCGGTTTCGATGAGGTGACGCTGGATGCCGTGGGCAACGTGGTGGGCGTCTACCACGGCCTCTCGCCGCAGGCGTCCCGCCTGCTCACCGGCAGCCATTACGACACCGTTCGCAATGGCGGCAAATACGACGGTCGTCTGGGCATCCTGGTGCCGATGGCCTGCGTGCGCGAGCTGCATCGCCAGGGGCGGCGCCTGTCCCATGGCATTGAAGTGGTCGGTTTTGCCGAAGAGGAAGGTCAGCGCTATCACGCCACCTTCCTCGGATCCAGCGCGCTCACCGGTCAGTTTGATCCCGCCTGGCTGGAACAACGTGATGCCGACGGCATCCCCATGCGCGAGGCCATGCAGCGCGCCGGGCTCCCCGGCACGATGGCGGCCATCGAGGCGCTGCGCCGCGACCCGTCTCGCTATCTCGGTTTCGTCGAGGTCCACATCGAGCAGGGCCCGGTGCTGACCGAGCTGGACCTGCCGCTGGGTGTTGTCACCTCCATCAATGGGGGCGTTCGCTACCTCGGGGACATTCGCGGCCTGGCCTCCCATGCGGGCACCACACCGATGGATCGCCGCCGTGACGCTGCGGCCGCCGTGGCGGAGTTGATTCTGCTGGTGGAGCAGCGGGCCTCGTCGGTGCCGGACGTGGTGGGGACAGTCGGACAGTTGCAGGTGCCGGCCGGCTCCATCAACGTCATCCCTGGCCGTTGCTTGTTCAGCCTGGACCTGCGGGCCACCACCAACGAAGCACGCGACGCGCTGGACGACGACGTACGCACCGGCCTGGACGCCATCGCCCAGCGCCGCGGGGTGAGCGTGCAGTTGCAGCGCACCATGATCGCTGCCGCCGCCCCCAGTGCGGCGGACTGGCAGCAGCGTTGGGAACACGCGGTGCAGACCCTGGGCCTGCCCGTTCACCGCATGCCCTCGGGCGCCGGCCACGACGCCATGAAGCTGCATGAACTGATGCCACAAGCCATGCTGTTCCAGCGTGGCCTGAATCTGGGCATCAGCCACAACCCCCTGGAGTCGGTCACCACCGACGACACCGAACTCTGCGTCCAGGCTTTCCTGGCGCTGCTGGAAGGCCTGTGACGCCATGACCCCTTACGAAACCCTGGACGCCTGGATCGAAGACCATTTCAATGAGGAGGTGGCCTACCTGCAGGCCCTGGTCCGCGTTCCGACCGACACACCGCCCGGCAACAACGCCCCCCATGCGGAGCGCACCGCCGAGCTGCTTGCTGCCATGGGCCTGCCGGCGGAACGCCACGCAGTGCCGGAAGCCGAGGTGCGGGATTACGGCCTCACCTCGCTGACCAACCTCATCGTCCGGCGCCGTTATGCCGAGGGTGGCCCGGTGGTGGCCCTGAATGCCCATGGCGACGTGGTGCCACCCGGCGAGGGCTGGACTCACGACCCCTACGGCGGCGACGTGGTGCAGGGCCAGCTCTATGGCCGCGCTGCGGCGGTGAGCAAAAGCGACTTCGCCACCTACACCTTTGCGCTGCGGGCGCTGGAGGCCCTGAGCCTGCCGCTGCGTGGCGGCGTGGAACTGCACTTCACCTACGATGAGGAATTCGGCGGTGAACTCGGCCCTGGCTGGCTGCTGAAGCAGGGCCTCACCTGCCCGGACCTGCTGCTGGCCGCTGGCTTCAGCTATCAGGTGGTGACCGCGCACAACGGCTGCCTGCAGATGGAAGTCACGGTGCACGGCAAGATGGCGCATGCCGCCATCCCGGACACCGGTGTGGACGCACTGCAAGCCGCAGTGACGCTGCTGCAGGCGCTGTATGCGCGTAATGCGGTGTATCGCGGCATCACGTCGAAGGTGCCGGGCATCTCCCATCCCTATCTGAATGTCGGCCGCATCGAAGGCGGCACCAACACCAACGTCGTGCCCGGCAAGGTAGTGCTGAAACTGGACCGCCGCATGATCCCGGAGGAAGACCCGGTCGTGGTGGAGCAGGAGATCCGCGATGTGATCGCGCAGACCGCTGCCCGGTTGCCGGGCATCACGATGGACATCCGCCGCCTGCTGCTGGCCCGCGCCCTGCAGCCGTTGCCAGGCAACCAGCCGCTGGTGGAGGCACTGCAGCGGCACGGGCAGGCGGTGTTCGGCGAGCCCATTCCCACTTCCGGCACACCGCTCTACACCGACGTGCGCCTCTATGGGGAACACGGCATCCCTGCGGCCATCTATGGCGCCGGCCCCCGCACGGTGCTGGAGTCCCATGCCAAGCGGGCGGATGAGCGGCTGGCACTGGACGATCTGAAGCGCGCCACCCAGGTCGTCGCCCGTACCTTGTTTGACCTGCTTCAGGCGCCCTGACCCGCGCTCATCGGCGCCGCCTCGGTACTTCCCCTGAATGACCGAAGTCATGCCCATCGGGACTGGGCACAATGCCCCCACCGCGACCGCCCCCGCCCACAAGGCCGTGGGGCGTCGATGTCTCATCCGTTGTCTCACCGACCCGAGGAGTTTCCCTCCATGACTTCCCGTCTTTCCCTGGGCGCTGCCCTCGCGCTGGGGCTGTGCACCAGCCTGTCGGGCCATGCCCAGAGCGCGCCTGCGGCGAGTGCCGCCACCGCTTCCGCCAGCACCCCCACGGCCGCGCCGCTGACCTACCCGGTCACCCGCAAGGTCGAGCAGTCCGACAACTACCACGGCACCATCGTCCAGGACCCCTATCGCTGGCTGGAAGACGACAACAGCCCGGAGACCAAGGCCTGGGTGCAAGCCCAGAATGCGGTGACCGACAAGTTCCTGCAGGCCATGCCGCAGCGCCTGCCCACCCGCAAGCTCTACACCGAGCTCTACAACTTCGAAAAGTTCGGTGTGCCCTTCAAGGAAGGTGGCCGCTACTTCTGGACCCGCAATGACGGCCTGCAGCAGCAATCGGTGCTCTACACCGCGCGCTCGCTGAAGGACACCCCGCAGATCGCCCTGGACCCCAACACGCTGTCCAAGGACGGCACGGTGGCGCTCTCCGGCACAGCGGTCTCGCAGGACGGCCGGCTGCTGGCCTACGGCATTGCCGGCGCCGGTTCGGACTGGCAGACCTGGAAGGTCCGCGACCTGCAGACCGGCCAGGACCTGCCCGACACCATCGAATGGGTGAAGTTCTCGTCCGCCTCGTGGACACCGGACGGCAAGGGCTTCTTCTACGCCCGTTACGACGCCCCCAAGGCCGGCGAGGCCCTGACCGGCGCCAACTACTACCAGAAGCTCTATTACCACCGCCTGGGCACGGCGCAGGCCGATGATGTGCTGGTGGCCGAGAACCAGGAAGAGAAGCAGTGGGGCTTCGGCGCCGATGTGACCGATGATGGCCGCCTGGCCATCATCAACATCTGGACCGGCTCGGGCCGCAAGAACGGCCTGATGCTGCTGCCGCTGGACGACCAGGGCGGATATGCCGGTGCCAAGCCGGTGCCCTTGACCCTGGCGTTTGACGCCGAATACCAGCCCGTGGTGCTGGACGGCCAACGCCTGATCCTCAAGACCGACAAGGACGCGCCGCGTGGCCGCCTGATCGCCGTGGACCTGGGCAAGGACTGGCGCGTGCCGGACCCCAAGGCCTGGACCACGCTGGTGCCGGAAGGCAAGGAAGCCATGGTCAGCGCCAATGGTGTGGGTGGTCGCCTGCTGCTGAGCTATCTGGCCGATGCTTCGACGCTGGTGCGTGAATTCGGCGCCAACGGCAAACACATCCGCGACATCCGCCTGCCCGGCATCGGCACGGCCGCCGGCTTCGGCGGCAAGTGGAAGGACAGTGAAACCTTCTTCAGCTTCACCAGCCTGACGGCCCCGGGCGAGATCCATCGCCTGGATGCCACCACCGGCAAGACCGAACTGTTCAAGCGTCCCAAGACCGCCTTCCAGGCCGATCAGTTCGAGATGAAGCGAGCCTTTGTCACCAGCAAGGACGGCACACGCCTGCCTGTCTTCATCGCCCATCGCAAGGGCCTGAAGCTGGACGGCAACAACCCGACGTTGCTGTATGCCTACGGCGGCTTCAATGTGCCGATGACGCCCGGCTACAACATCACCGCCGCCACCTGGATGAAGATGGGCGGCGTGTATGTGCTGGCGGTGCTGCGTGGCGGCGGTGAATATGGCGCCTCCTGGCATGAGGCCGGCACCAAGGAGCGCAAGCAGAATGTCTTTGACGACTTCATTGCCGCCGGGGAATGGCTGGTGCAGAACCAGTACACCCGCCCGGCCCGCCTGGCCATCAATGGTGGCTCCAACGGCGGC
The DNA here is from genome assembly GCF_026625885.1 of Roseateles sp. SL47. Classification (NCBI taxonomy): domain Bacteria; kingdom Pseudomonadati; phylum Pseudomonadota; class Betaproteobacteria; order Burkholderiales; family Sphaerotilaceae; genus Roseateles; species Roseateles sp. SL47. The sequence continues at coordinate 5,988,723 of NZ_CP113068.1, forward strand.
CTGCTGGTGGGCGCGGTGTTGAACCAGCGCCCCGACCTGTTCGGCGCGGCCGTGCCGCAGGTGGGTGTGATGGACATGCTGCGCTTCCAGAAGTTCACCATCGGCTGGGCCTGGGTGTCGGACTATGGCACCTCGGACAAGCCGGAAGACTTCCAATGGCTGATCAAGTATTCGCCGCTGCACACCATCCAGAACAACAAGCGCTATCCGGCCGTGCTGGTGACCACCGGCGACCATGACGACCGTGTGGTGCCCGCCCACAGCTTCAAATACACCGCCACGCTGCAAGCGGCCAACACCGGTGCAGCGCCCAAGCTGATCCGCATCGAGACGCAGGCCGGCCACGGCGCCGGCAAGCCCACCTCGAAGATCATCGAGGAGCGGGCCGACATCCTGGCGTTCATCGCCAACACGTTCGGCATGGAAGTCCGCTGATCGCTTGCTGTGAAACCCGGACACCCGCCGTCCGAAAGAAAAGCCCGGCCGCTGACGCGCCGGGCTTTTTTCATTCGGACGGCTGCAGCGGAACCAGCGAAGCAGCATCGGATGACTGAGGCGGATGTTTGCGACCTCCGTCCCTCCCATGGCCGAGCGCATGAGCGCGCTCTACGGCCCAGCCGCCTTCGAGCCGCTGCCCCCCGCGCAGGCGCCCACGGCGCCGGACCACTGGCTGTCCTTCCAGCCGACCTCTGATGACGTCCAGAAAGACCTCACCACCTTCCTTCGCTCGACGCAATTCCAGCAGGTTCATGACCAATGCCTGGAACGTCTGCGCGATTGCGAAACCTTCGCCACCCAACATGGCAGCGCCAAGGAAGGGCAGCGCATCACCGATGCGTTCGCGACACTCCGCGGCCTTTTGACCCCCCAGGGCTGTGCACGCTGGCCGACGAACAGGCTCGCCGAATTTTACGGGCCCGGCAAGCGCGCCCTGGACCAGCTCTGCCTCCATCTGCGACGTCAGCCACTGGACTTGCACCATGCCCGCGCGGTGCTGCAAGACCTGGCGCACGACCTCTGCCATTGCAATCCGGCGCTCGCCATCGCCCAGGCCGAAGGAGCACTGGCGCAGGACCTTGGCGGCCTGCGCGGAGAATTTGCGGCCGTGAGGGATCTCCGCACCGACGCCGTGCTGCGGGATCTGTACGAAGAGTTCGTCGCCGACGAGCTTCCGGAACTCCGAATCCTGGAGCGTACCGTGGCGGCCTGGATCAGGCGCGAGCTCAAGATCCCGACGCCACCGTCTTCCCTGGCGCTCTACCCTCTTGATGTCGAGGATGCCCCACGCGTGGATGCAAGCCTGAACACCATCGGCGACCTGATCATGGACAACCTGAAGCCCGCCGTCCTGGCGCTGGACCTTGCCGAGCGCTTCCAGGGCGCGTTCATGGCTCACTTGTCCGGCGCGGCGAGCGCGGCCGTCTCGCACGACCTCAACCACCACATGCCGGAGCTACGGCGTGTACACGGCGAACTGAGCCGCCAATATCCCGGCGTGGGTCTGCACAGCGTGCTGGAGTCCGACCTGAGCACCGACCAGGTTCGGCTGCGATCGGACGCGTCCCTGATTGCGGTGGACTTGCTGCAAAGCCTCACCGCACTCGGTATCACCCGCCCTCGGCGCCCCACCCAACTCTGGGAGGGGACCACCCGCGACAGCCAGTGGTCGCTTCAAGCCCTCGACGATCAGCTCTTCTACATCAGCGAACGGATCAAGGGCCAGTCGGACGCGTGGCGCACCTCGGTACAGCCCAAGCACCTGCACGACCAAGGGCTCAGTCACCTCCCATCGATGACAGAGCGCCAACTGACCCACACCACCCTGCGGGCCGCACGTCCGGAAGATCTGCCGGCATTTCCAGCGCGGTTCCTGAAGGGCGAAGACACCGCCCATCTGCTGCTGGCACGCATGGACGGAGAGACGGAGCGGCTCTGGCTCGCCGCGCAGTCCAACTATTTCGTGGCGGATCGTGCAGCCTTGATGGCGGCAGCCGCGCAAAGAGCACGCCTCCCCGTCATCAAGGACATCTTGACCAAGCCCTACCTGCTCTGCCACAGCCTCACGCTGCTCAGCGTGTCGCAGTCGGGCGTGATCGAGCGGCTCCTGACCGGCGGGCATCAGGAATGCCTGCAACTGCTCCTGACCTGGGCCGCCGACAAGGAGGACAAGCACGAGCTGGTCGATGGTGCGCTGATGTTGCTGCTGCGGGACCACCAAGGTGTCTTGAATGCCATGAAGGGCCACCATGCCACCACGCTCGCGGTGTATCTCAGCCATCAGCTGGAGGCCATCCGCCGAGGCCGCCTGCCCGCCACTCAGGGGCTCTGTTCGCTGCACCCCCTGATGGACGGGGGCACGCCCAAGCTCGTCACCACCTGGCTGCGCGAAACCGGCCGGATCGAATGCCTGCTGATCGTCATCGGATTCCTGATCAACGGGGTGGAACAGGGCCTCTTCTCCGGAGAAGACGTCCGCCAACAGCTTCCGCTGCATCCGCCTGCCCAGACGTCCAGCGACGGCCCCTCAACGCCAATGCCGCGCGCACCCCGCCTCCCGGCCATCGACCCCAGCTGGCGAGAGCACCTGCACCAGCGGCTTCACAGGCTCTGCGATGCCGCTGCGCTGACGGAGGACATGACGCAGATCGTGCTTCAGAACCTGGGCGTCACAGAGTCGGAAGCCGCCCCGCAAGCACCGCCGCACAAGACCTGACCCAAGCCCACACGCCCCCTCACCGCCCCCCTCCACGGTATGTTCACGCCTTCCGGACCCGCCTTTGTTGAGCGAGTTCGCCATCTTTACGAGCCAGTCGCCTTCGAGCCCCCGCCCCGCGCGGATGTGCCCCCCACGCCGCCCGAGCATTGGGTGTCCTTCGAGGGCGACCGTCTCGAGGGCACCCGACAGGCCTTTGAACGCTTTCGCGAGACGCCCGCTTTCATGCAGGTGTGGCAGCAGTTGCAGGAGCGTGTCGATGACTGCGAGCGTTTTGCGGCCCAGCACTTCAGCCGGCCAGAGGCTAACGCCATCATCGATAAATTCAGGATCTTCAAACGGCACCTGCTGGAAGACTACGGCGCCACGTATTTCGCCAACCACCTCCGTTTGCTGTTCGGGTGCGGCAAACGGGAATTCGACCGGTTTTGCCTCAGTCTGGCGCAAGCGGATATCGCTCTGCATCAGCGCAAAACGGCCCTGCGTGAGCTGGCCAGCTCGGTCCGCGCCTGCCAGGCGGCCTATCCCGCCTTCAAGGAGGCGGCCGATGCCCTGGATCAGCGCGAAGGCGGGCTTCGCAGCCTGTTCTTCGGCGTGCTCAACGAGCGCATCAATGCCTTGCTGCGCGAGTTCGTCGTGGCGGCACGAGCCAGAACGTCCTTCGACTGGATGGACCGGATGGAGGTGCATGAGGTCAATCGCCTGCGGCTGGAACTCGGCCTGCCGGGCGGGCACCTGCGCGACCCGGCCAGCCTGTCCGGCGTACGCCCATGGTCACGGTCCCAGCTTCAGGACTGTGCGGACTTCCTGGAGAAGAAACTGGCACCGGGCCGGTTGCTGGAAGACCTGGCAGAGCGTTGTCTCCAACAGCTGATGGACCGCCTGCCCCCGCTCGTGCGTCAACTGCCGGCCGATGCAGATCTGAATGAATACATGCCCGTCATCCATCAGGCGATCCATCACCTGAACGCCAGCTTTCCCGGGGTGCGATACACCAGCCTGCTGAGCATGGATGCCGACACCAGCCAGACGCATTGGCGCACCGATCGGTCCCTGGTGGCCATGGATCTGCTTCGGTCATTGACTGACCTGGGCGTCCTGGTCCATCGGCCCCCCAGCATCCTGATGCAGGGTCAGGGCCATGAAGGCAGATGGCAGCTCCGGCATCTGGACCACCGCCTCTTCCACGTGTCAGAACAACTGCCGCAGAATCCTGAACCTGAACTGTCCTCCGTTGGCCTGGCGCATGTGCAGGCCTGGCCGGACCAAGCGCCCAGGGACAAGGTGTGGCGGCGTCTGCTCCGCGTCGCGGTGGCCAACCACCCGCCGGCAGACTTGCGCAGCTTCAGTCCCCAATGGCTGGACAGCCCCTCCGTCACGCTGGATCTGCTTCGACGCATGGGGCCGGAGCACACACACCAGTGGCTGAAGCACCAGACGGCGGTGGATGATGCCATGTTGCGCCTGCTCCTCCCTGCCCTGAGCCAGTTGGGCATGGGCGCCTGCCTCAAGCTTCTCTACCGCCAGCAACCCCAACGTTCCACCCAGCACTGGCTCTCGCTGGCGGGCGGCGCTTCGGTGTTGCGGGATGCAGCGGAGGCGGGCCACGCCGATGCGTTCGAGTTCTGGTTGGGGCGGGTGATCCCCATGTTGCACGCCTGGAGCCCAGGCTCCATGCAGGAGCTCTTTGCCCCGGCCCGGGGGGCCACGCTGGTGAACGCCTGCCTCACCCGAGGCCAGGGGGCCTGGCTCCAAAGTGTCATGACCCTGCTCCTGACGGCCCAAGCGCTAGGACGCGTGACGCCCGACCAAATGGGGACATTCCTGCGGGCCTCCATGCAGTCGGCCATGGGCGATGGGCATGTCAAGGCGCTGCGGGTGTTCGGCGACACCCTGCTGAAACTGGTGGATCGAGGCGGCATCGTCTGGAACCATCTGCCCCGATTGCTGCAGGGGCATCACACGCCAGCCGGTTGTCGGGCTGCCATCAAGCAGGGCCGGACCGAGGTGCTGCAATGGTTCTTCCCCTTGGTGCTGAATCTCCATGCCAAACGCTGTCTGACGCTTGCACACGCGACCGAGATGGTGGCTTGCAACTCCGGCATCCGCAGCTCCGCCAGCCTCGACGCCATCGAAGGTCGGCATCCGGAGACGCTGGCGGTGTTTCTGGATCAGATCATGGGGGCATTCAGCACCCTGCAAATGCCGACCTCCTGGCTGGTCGAGGATCTGCACGGGCAGCGTCCCGACGGCAACACCGCCTTGGCGCTGATGCTCCAGCGCCCCGACTGTCCCTGCCTTCCGGTCTGGAAGGCGGCGATCCTCAACGCCTACCGAGCCGGTGTGCTGTCGCGAGACCATGTGAGCCAGCTGATCGGGGCCAAGAATCGCGACGGCGAGCCGCTGATCCATGCGGCTGCAGAGCCAGAGCTCCTGTGTGAAAGGGCCTTTGATGCCTGGCTCGACCTGCTCGCGTCTGCCAACGCTGCGGGCGCAGTGGGATCAGCGCATGTCGAAGATCTGCTGGCGGCGCGTGCCTCGGCCCCCCCCGCCCTGACCCGCACGGCCTTGCGCGTTGCCATGGTGGAGCGTCCGCGCCCGACGCACGTCAGTTTGCTGGTGCGTCTGTATGCCAGGGCTTGTGAAACAGCGCTGATTGGCAGCGCCCAATTGGGCCGCCTGCTCGGCCTCGACCAATGGCCGTTACCGCCCCTGATCGAAGCCATCCAGGACGGTCGGGAGCAGGAGGTCTACAGCTATCTGAATGGCCTGCTGACCCAGGCCCAGGCGAACCGCCTGCCTGCCGACCTGCTCGCCGGGCTGCTGCAAGGCGCAGCGACATTTCCGGCTTCCTGCCTGGGAACGGCAATCCTGCAACCCAATGCGGACCTCCTCCGTCACCTGCTTGCCGCGTTGCGGGACGCCGCTGCCCAGCGGTGGATCCCGCTGGAACGCTGGAAAACCTTGATGCTGGGGGAACCGGGGGCGCCGGACCTGCTGAACCATCTCCGTGCCGCCGGCTCAGACGCCCACATCCGGGCGGTGGCATCGGCGGTCGAGGCGGCACGCATCGACCGTCTGCTGAGCGAGGAGGAGGCAGACACACTGCAAGACCAGTTGGAGGCCTTGATGCGCCCCACCGAAGTTGTCTGTGTGCAGCCCCAAATGGAAACGGGGCAGCGCCCGTAGACGCTGCCCCGACTCACCCGAGGGTCAGGCCATCAGAACTCGTAACGAGCCCGCACGTTGAACACCCGGCCACGGATGTCATAGAGGCTGGGGTTGTAGCCCACCGAGTAGTAGCTGGACGAGTACACATCCGTCGGCGGGGCCTTGTCGAAGAGGTTGTTCACCACACCCGACAAGGTCCAGTTCTTGAAGCCGCTGTAGCTCATCGACCAGTCCACGGTGCTCATGCCACCCAGATTGCACAGGTCATACCGGCCGGCGGCCGTCGCCGTGGCGCTGCAGCTGCCATCCGGGTCGTAGGCCTTCATCGAGCCCTTGTAGTTCAGCGACAAACCGGTGTTCCAGTCGCCATAACCATAGTTGATCGACGCATTGAGCTTCAGGGCCGGCGTGCCGTAGTAACCCACATAGTCCAGCACTTCGCTGCCGGCCTCGGTCTGTTCCTTCTGGCTGAGCACGCGGGTGCCGTTGAAGGTCAGGCGCAGGTCGTGGCCGCCGTCCAGACGCCACTTGAACTTGGTTTCCCAGTCCACGCCCTTGGTCTGTTTGCGCGACATGTTCCGGTATTGGCGGATCACCTGGGTGATTTCACCTTCCGAATTGCGGATCACCGCACCGGGGAACTCGTCGGCACGGTCCACCACCTCCTGAGCACTCAGACGGTCCACCACGTTACGCACGATGATGGAGTAGGCGTCCAGGGTCATCTCCATCCAGTTGGTCGGATTGAAGATCAAACCCACCGTCAGCGAGTTGGACTGCTCCGGCTTGAGGTTCGAGTTCGACGAGATCACGCTGGAGACCGACTGCGTGCAGTAGGAGTTGCTGCTGCTGACCACCGGGCACAGCACCGGGTCCTGCACCGTGGTGAAGGCAAACACGGTGGACTTGGTGATCTGCGACAGCGACGGGGCCCGGAAGCCGTTGGCATACGTGGCACGCAGGGCCAGCGAATCCACCACCTTGTACTTGGCGCCCACCTTGCCGGTGAGGGCGGAGCCGAAATCGTTGTAGTGCTCGATGCGGGCGGCGGTCTGCGTTTCCAGATCTTTCAGCAGCGGCGCCTGCAGTTCCGCATAGGCAGCGGCCACGGTGCGCGAGCCATTGGCCTGGGAGATGCCCAGACCGATGATGTCGCCCGAAGCGATCTTGTCATCCGCCGACACCTTGAAGGTTTCGCGACGGACTTCACCGCCCACACCCAGCATCAGCGGGCCACCCGCCAGCCGGCCCAGCTCGCGCGAACCGCGCAGGTCCAGCGAGGTGGTCTGGGCCGTGCCGGTGTTGTTCAGCTTGGGCGACAGGGCACTCAGCACTTCGGCGCTGTTGGTGCCACCAAAACGGTAGGTCTGGTTGGCCACGGCGTCGGTCAGGGCGGAGGCGCTGATGAAGCCGTAACGATCTTCGCTCTTGTCCTGCCAGTGGTGCAGGAAGCCCGCATCAAAATCCCAGCCCTTCCATTCAAACTGCGAGCTCACCACCAGCCGCAGGTTGTCGGTGGTGTTGATGGTGTAGCGCGGAATGTCGGTGAACCGATAACGCAGGCCCAGGGCGGTCGGCGAGGTGTAGCCGAAGACCGGGTTGTCTGCGGTGGCGGCGTTGGTCGGGTTGTCGGGATGGTTGCCCGGCAGCACCAGGCCGGCATAACTGACGGAATTGCCGGCAGCGTCCCCCCAGGTGGTCGAGGTTTCGCCAATGGTGTAGGAGGCGGAGTCATAACGGCTGCGGGTACGCGAGGCCAGCAGCTCGGCCGTGATCTGCGCGCCGTTGTCCAGGTTCAGACTGCCGCGCAGCAGGCCGGACACCCGCTTCTGGCCGGACACGTAATAGAGGTCCTTGCCGTAAGCGCCATAGCGGCAGGTGGTGGTGGTGCCGCTGGTGTATTCCTGATTGTCCGGGCAGTCATTGGCCATGCCCTTGAAGGAGCCGGTCGCACCATTCTTGTAGGTGTAGAAGTTGCCCGGATTCGAATAGGTGCTGTTGAGGCTGTTGCGGCCGTACAGCGAGCCCAGGGTGTTCTGGTCCGCCAGGTTCAGGTCTTCGGTGATGGCCACGGCATCGCGCTGATAGACATCCAGCACACCAAAGAGGTTGTAGCCGTCCGTGGCGACGTTGCCGCGTCCGAACGACACATTGCCGCTGTGGGTCTTGAACAGGCCGTCGCCGCGCTGGGCCGCGGCCACTTCAATCGCCTGCCCGGTGTAGTCGCGCTTCAGGATGATGTTGATCACACCGGCCAGGGCGTCGGAGCCATACAGCGCGGAGGCGCCGTCCTTCAGGACTTCGATCCGGTCGATGGCGGACATCGGGATCGAGCTGACGTTGAACATCGTGCCCTGCCCGGTGTTCGGGTCGATGGCAGCGGCCGGGGCCATGCGGCGGCCGTTCAGCAGGGTCAGGGTGGAGGCGGAACCCAGGCCGCGCATGGACAGCGACGACGAGCCGGACGCCCAGCCGTTGCCGGAGCTCAGATCTTGCTGGCCGTCTGCGGACACCGCCGAGACGTTGCGCAGCAACTGCTCCACGGAAGTGGCGCCGCTGCGCTCGATGTCCTGCCGCGTGATCACCGTCACCGGCGCCGAGGTTTCCTTGTCGGTGCGCTTGATCATGGAACCGGTGATTTCCACCTTCTCCAGCTGCTGGTTGGCAACGGTGCCGGCGGCAGTCTGCGCATACAACGGTGCCATGGGCATCAGCATGGCAAGAGCGGTCATTCGATGACGGAGTCGCATGGGTATTCCTGGACAGAAAGAGAAGGAGAAGAAAACAGAACAAAAGGTGCCGGCCGGTCACCGTTTTAAAAATTCTGTAATGCACCCTCGAATGGCGCCCAGAGAAAACCGCCGCGTTTGTAGAAAGCCGCTGTGGCACCTGCTGATTGCAGGGAAATCACCAAGCCTGCGTGAACGGCAGTGTTGGTTCAGCGCTGCACTTCCGTGCGCTGCGCGCGGCGGAATTGCGTGGGTGTCTGACCAAAGCGTTGCGCAAAAAGACGCGAGAAATGGCTGGTATCGGTGAAGCCGAGATTCAGCGCAATGTCTCCAATGCGCTCATCGGTCCCGGACAAGGCCTCTTGCGCCTGGGTCAGCCGTTGTTGCAGCAGGTACTGATGGGGCGGCATGCCCACCGCCCGCTTGAACTCGCGGGAAAAGTGCGATTCGCTCATGCCGCATTGCGCGGCAAGTTCATTCACATAGAGGTCACGGCCCGACTGTTCGCGGATCAGGGCCAGCACTCGACGCAAAGGCCCTCCTTGCAGGCCGCAGGCCACGTATGTGGACGTGGGCATGGGCGTGGACGCGGGCGTCGGTGCCGCATATCGCTGCAGCAAATACGCGATCAGCGCCGTCATGAGGCCGTCGCAGTAGTGCAGGCCCAGCGGGTGCGGATCCGCCGAGGCCTCCAGCATCTGCCGGGTAAGCTCAGCCACACGTCGGTCCTGGGTGAAGGCGGCCACCATCGGCCACTGCGCATCGTCCAGGCCCGCCAGGCGTGCGAATCGGCGAACGGTGTCCAGCGGCAGAAAGATGTTGGCAATGTCGCAGCGGCTCAACTGCGTCCAGCGGCCGTGCTCGTCCGGCCCGCAGATACGGAAATGATGGGCACCAATGATGCCGCCCCACACCGGCCGGTCACCGGCCCAGACCCGCGATTCGAGCGGCTCCAGCATGACGGACAGCCGCAGGAAATTGGGATGGGGAAGGATGTCGCGGGGCTGGGCGTCCCCATGGGCGCTGGACCATTGCGCGACAAAGGCGCCACTGCCGGGCAAGGGGCCGATGCACACCTTCAATGGCACCACCACACCATTGCAGCGGTACCAGTGTTTCAAACAATCAATGGAACGGATGACTGACGCCGGAACAGGCATTGCACTCACAAGCAGGGGACATGAAAGATGCAGACCAAAGGCTGCGGCGATGTCCCCGTGGTTGTTGTGATGTGTCGCTTCACTCTGCGTTGAGCGGTCTTGAGAATAACGGTTCTGCCGTCTTTCAATGCCGATGTGTCGCGAGGCTTTACACCTTGTTAAGTCAGCTTCGTCCAACGCATATGCAGCACTGACATTCATGTGGATGCGCGATCTGATTCATGCATACATCTGCCTGCCGCCCGTGAAAGGCGACCTTCGCACACGTCGGCGGGTGTGGGTTATTGAAGTCCAACCAGACCTCGCATCACTGGCGGGCCACCCCACTCCCGCCCGATGACAGTGGAGGCCAATCCTTGGCCAATCTTCGGAATTGGCCGTGAAATTCGTCCACTTGTTTGGCTGGATTTGCCCCCGGTTCTCCGGCGGACAGGCCCAGCTCCCGCTGCGAAGATTCAACCCATGACGACACGCCGCCACGCCCCCACCGACTCCACCACGCCCTGGCGTCCCGGAAGCCGGTCCCGGCCAGCGGACCGGCTCGCGGTGCCTCACGGCCCCGCCTGAGCCCCCCCCTTCAGACGCGCCCTGGACGCAGCTTCCCTGAAGCTGCCCGTTCCGGCGCCCGTGCGCTGTATTCGCTACGCCGCAGCTCCACGTCCTGCCTCGCGCAGACGTCCAGGCGGTGTCCCGCGCCTTTGCCCGACTTGCCCCGCAAGTCGGGCTTTTTTCTTTGCTCGCAGGCGTCACCGGCCTGAACAAGTCGGTGAGCACCCAAAGATTGGCTTATACGGGGGTGGGGCAGCCCGACCGAAGCACCCACTCAGTGGCATGTTCCGCCCGTCCGTCACCGGCTTCATTGATGCGTTGCCCGAGCTGTACCCCAGCACAGCGCTCGACCCGCCACCGACACCCCCGCGCTCCCCCTTTTTCGAGGCGTCCGGGGCGTCCGGGGCGTCCGGGGGTGGGGCACCCTCCCTCTCCTATACCGGTCCCCTGAACGATAGCTCGGCGGCCTATCACCACTTTCGAGATTCCCCTGAATTCCAGCAGACCCACGAACAGTGGCTGCTGCGGTTGAACGAGTGTCGGGACTTCGCTCACAGCCACTTCACCAGGGTCGAAGCAGAGTGGATCTGTGACCATCTGGAGCACTTCCGCATCAGGCTTCAACGGCGCTACGGCGAAGACTTTGCGGGCGACCGGATGCCGCTGCTGTATGGGGAAGCCAAACGGTGCATGGACCTGGTCTGCCAGCGGCTGTGGCGCAACGACATCCCCCTGGAAGTGCGCAAGTCCGTCTTGAAGGACCTGTCCGCTGCGCTGGTCACCTGTCTGGCCACCGGCGCCGCCTTTGTTACGGCCGCCCATGCCCTGGATCTGGAGCAAGGAGGGTTGCACGGTCATTATCTCGAGGCCTTTCAGCAGCGCCAGGATGCGCTTCTGCGCGAATGGGTGGCACAGGACACTGCACTCGGTCCGCCCAACCAGCAATGGCGCCACAA